>NZ_CP054587.1:0-1452287 GCF_002025255.2 Halolamina sp. CBA1230 | reverse complement strand
CACGTTCCCGCCGTCTGGTCCGCGGAGCGACCGGAACCCGGCGGCTACCGTCGGACTCATTGGCCTCGACTTCGAGAGCCAGCGCATGGACGACAGCCAGCGGGCGTTCCTCGACGAACTGCTCACCACCCCGAGCCCCTCAGGGTTCGAGACGCGCGGCCAGCGGGTCTGGGTCGACTACGTTTCCGAGTTCGCTGACCGCGTCGAGACCGACGCGTACGGCAACGCGGTCGCGGTCCACGAGGGCGACCCGACGGTCGACACCGAGTTCGCGGTCGGCGGCCATGCCGACGAGATCGGCTTCATCGTCCGGGACATCGTCGACGACGGGTTCCTCCGAATCGCCCGCGTCGGCGGCTCGGACCG
Source organism: Halolamina sp. CBA1230 (assembly GCF_002025255.2). Lineage (GTDB taxonomy): Archaea > Halobacteriota > Halobacteria > Halobacteriales > Haloferacaceae > Halolamina. The sequence continues at coordinate 1,451,921 of NZ_CP054587.1, read as the reverse complement.
CACGGTCTCGAAGGGGCAACACGTCACGGTTCACGCCGACCACGGGCCCGTGCAGGGCGTGATCGGCCAGACCGCGATCCACCTGCGCCAGGGCGACGAGGAGTACGAGGACATCAGCGAGCAGTTCGTCGACGTCGGCGTGGCGGGCGAGGAGGACGCCGAGGAGCTGGTCTCCGTCGGCGACCCGGTGACGTTCTCCTCGGGGATCCAGGAGCTGGCGAACGGCCGGATCGCGGCCCGCGGCGTGGACAACCGCGCCGGGACGTGGGTCGCCGCCGAGACGCTGCGCCGGGCGGCGAACGCCGGCGCCGACGCGACCGTCTACGCCGTCTCGACGGTGCAGGAGGAGGTCGGCCTGAAGGGCGCCCGCATGATCGGCTTCGACGTCGATCCGGACGCGTACGTCGCGGTCGACGTGACCCACGCGACCGACAACCCCGACGTGGCCGGCAGCGCGCGCGGCCCGGTCGAACTCGGCGAGGGGCCAGTCGTGGGGCGGGGGAGCGCGAACCACCCGACCCTCGTGGAGTTGGCCCGTGAGTCGGGGGACGCCGACGGCGTCGACCACCAACTGCAGGCTGCAGGGAGCCGGACGGGGACCGACGCCGACGGCGTGTTCACGCAGAAAAGCGGTGTGCCGTCGCTGAACGTCGGGATCCCGAACCGCTACATGCACACGCCGGTGGAGGTAGTGGATCTCGCGGATCTGGACGCCGTGGCGGCGCTGTGTGCCGGGATGGCCGAGCGGGCCGGCGAGCACGCGCCGTTTTCGGTGGCGATCTGAGTCTCGGTCGGCGACCTCACCGCCTTCGCTCACCCCTGACAGGGTCGTTCGTCGAGGGTGGGGGCGTTCACGAATCCTTCAGTCGTCCCCGTCCGACGAACTCCGCTGGATGTCGGTCACGACCTCCGACCGGGAGGTGTCCACGTCGACCTCCGACTCGGTGACGTCCTCGTCGGTGATCTCCTGTACGCGGTTGACGAACTCCTCCGACTGCAGGAGTTCGTACTCCTTGTCGAGGCCGAGGTAGAGCGTGTAACACATCACGACGAGGACGATGGCGAACGGGAAGCCGGTCGCGATGGCGGCCGTCTGCAACGCGTTGAGGCCGCCGCCGTACAGCAGCAGGGCGGCGACGCCGCCCTCGGCGGACGCCCAGAAGATGCGCTGGATCTTCGGCACGTCGCGTTTGCCCCCCGAGGTCAGGTGGTCGACGACAAGCGACCCCGAGTCAGAGGACGTGACGAAGAACGTGACCACGAGCAGGACGGCGAACAGCCCGGAGATAGCGCCGAACGGGAACTGCTCGAGCAGGGCGAACATCGCGACGGTCTGGCCGGCCTGGTCGTAGGCCGCGAGCACCGCGCCGTTGCCCTGCAGGGAGTTGAACAGCGCGCTCCCGCCGAAGGTCGCCAGCCACAGCGTGGAGAACACGGACGGGATGACGAGCACGCCGACGACGAACTCCCGGATGGTCCGTCCCTTCGAGATGCGCGCGATGAACGTCCCGACGAACGGCGACCACGCGATCCACCACGCCCAGTAGAACACCGTCCAGGTGTTGACCGTCGACTGGCCGCCCCCGAGCGCGCCCGTGAAGAACGCGAGTCGCGGGAGGGATCCGAGGTACGACCCGAGCCCCTGCACCCAGGCGCCGAGGATGTAGACGGTCGGCCCGACGAGGAGCACGAACCCGAGCAGCGCGAGCATCAGGTAGACGTTCAGCGTGCTCAGGCGTTTGACGCCGCCCTCCAGGCCGGCGGCGACGGAGGCCGTCGCGATGGCGGTGATGGCGACGATGAGGAATATCTGTGGGCCCGTGCCCGTCGGGACGCTCGCGACGCCCAGTACGTCACCGAGGATGTACGCCAGTCCGGTGTTGATCTGTTTGACGCCGAGGCCCAGCGATGTCGCGAGGCCGAACAGCGTCGCGAACACCGTCACGAGGTCGATGAGGTGGCCGGGCCAGCCGTAGATGCGTTCGCCGAGCAGCGGCCAGAATATCGACCGGAAGGTCAGGGGGAGGCCCCGGTTGAACGAGAAGAACGCCAGCCCGAGGCCGACCAGCCCGTAGACCGCCCACGGGTGGAACCCCCAGTGGAAGAACGTCTGTGTCATCGCGGCGACGCCGGCCTCCCCGGTCCCCGACTGGGTGCCGTAGAACCCGGGGGTGGCCGAGAAGTAGTTCAGGGGTTCGGAGACGCTGAAGAACATCAGCCCGATGCCCATGCCGGCGCTGAACAGCATCGCCATCCAGGCGAAGTCGCTGAACTCCTTCTCGGCCTCGACGCCGCCGATCCGGATCTGCCCGTACTTGCTGAACGCGAAGAAGAGCAGCGCCCCGATGAACACGTTCACCGAGAGCAGGAAGAACCAGTCGAACGTGTTCTCGAAGAACTTCCGGACCGCCATGTACACCGTCGCCGCCTGGTCGCCGAGGACCAGCGTGGCGCCGACGAACAGCGCGATGATCAGGAGGGCGACCGGGAAGACGACCGGATGGACGTCGAACCCCCACTTCTGGATGTTCGTGTCACCCGGTTCGCGCTCGGACTCGGGGTGGAACAGCTCCGTCTGGAGCCCCTCGGTCAGTCCACCCTGCTCGTCGCCGTCAGCCATCCCACACCCCCGGCGGCTGCCGTTCTCGTCGGTCGGTCCTTCCCTCGGCTGCGCGATGCGACTGTCGAGTCGTGGACGTGCGTTCGCCGTCGTGTAGCATCCGTTGACTACGGTCCGTCGTGTCCCATCGATCGACTGCGGTGATCGACTGAACGTTAGTGCACTCCGTCGGAACCCGGACGGTGGAAGCTGTCCGATCGGTCGTCGCGTGAAGTGCAGTAGCCTTTCCTCACGGTTGTCTGTTCGACACGGTTGAATGTACCGTATACGGACTCACCCGGCTAGTTCGGACGTCACGGGCGGGTCGGCTCGCTCCATCCGTCCGACAGCACGCGGAAGAACGGTCGGCTCAGCCGACGAGCAGCCACGCGATCCCGAGTGCGACGCCCGCGAGCACCAACGTTCCGCCCGCGTAGCCGGCCGCGACCGCCCGGTCTCCCCCCTCCCACGCCCGCACCGTCTCCACCGAAAAGGAGGAGAACGTCGTGAACGCGCCGCAGGTTCCGGTGCCGAGCAGGAGCAGCGCCTCGTCGCCCGCCCCGGCGAACGTGAGCAGGCCGAGCGCGAACGTCCCCAGCGTGTTGACCGCGAGCGTCGACGCCGGGAACGGTGCGTCGGCGTCGGCGAGCAGTTCACCCGCCGCGTATCGGAGGACGGCGCCGACGGCGCCGCCGAGACCGACGAGAATCGGCGCGGATGCGATCACGCGTTCTCACCCCCGACGAGGCGGCGACCGGCCGCCAGTCCGACCCCGGCGGCCGCAAAGCCCAGCGCGTAGTTCGCGAGCACGTTCCCGACGACGAGCGCGGGGCTGCCCGCGAGAGCGGACTCGACGGCGAACGTCGAGTACGTGGTGAACGACGAGAGAAACCCCGTCGCGAGCGCGGCGCGGGTAGCGGGCGTCAGGCGGCCCGCGGCGACGGTGGCGACGACGGCGCCGAGCGCGAACGCGCCGAGGACGTTCGCCGCGAGCGTGCCGCCCAGTGCCGGGAGGGCGACGGCGAGCAGCCAGCGCGCGTTCGCGCCGGCGAACCCTCCACCGGCGACGAGCGCGATCGTCCGGGCGCGGGCGGCCATCCCGCTGTGCTGCGGCGGCGAGGGGCAAACCGCTGTCGCTCCGGGCCGAGGCAGGAAAGAAACCGTTTTACGGGGCGCCGGGCACCTTTCGGGTATGGCTGGAACCATCGAAGTGCTCGTCGCGGGCGGCGAGGCCGACCCTGGCCCGCCGCTCGGCCCCGAGCTGGGTCCGACACCCGTCGACGTGCAGGCGGTCGTGCAGGAGATCAACGAGGAGACCGACGCGTTCGACGGGATGGAGGTCCCCGTCACCATCGACTACGAGGACGACGGCTCGTTCTCGATCGAGGTCGGTGTCCCGCCGACGGCGGAGCTCGTCAAGGACGAGGCCGGCTTCGACACCGGCTCCGGCGAGCCCCAGGAGGATTTCGTCGCGAACCTGACCGCCGATCAGCTCCGAAAGATCGCCGAGCAGAAGTCCTCGGACCTGCTCGCCTACGACACCAAGAACGCGGCCAAGGAGGTCGCGGGCACGTGTGTCTCGCTGGGCGTCACCATCGAGGGCGAGGACGCCCGGACGTTCAAGGAGCGCATCGACGCCGGCGAGTACGACGAGCAGTTCGCCGAAGCGTAACGCGGTTTCTCTCTCCGTTTTCGACCCGCTACAGCGACGCGTCGGCGCGCCCCTCGCCCCACGCTCGCCAGCGCCGCAGTAGGTTCCTCCCGAGCAGTGCGCCCGCCGTCAGGAAGCCGGCGGCCGAAAGTAGGTTCGCCGGCAGCGACCCGAGGTAGCCGTTCGCCCCGGCGAGTTCGGCGGCGTAGCCCACCGCGGCCGCGACGGCGACGAACGGGGTGGGCGAGCGTTCACCCGCCGCGTCGCGCCGGACGGCGACGGCGGCGGCGCCGATACCGACGGCGAGGACCGCCCCGATCCAGAGAAGCGCCGTGTCGACCATGTACTCTCGTACCGCGGTCGGCGAGAAAACTCTTCGGTCGCCCCGGCCGCTACTCCGTCTCCCTGCTCGCGCCGAGCCGTTCGGTCAGCGACTCGGTGAGGCCGGTGAGGTACGCCGTCCCCCAGAGCCCGACGACGATGCCGCCCAGCGTGTCGAACAGCAGGTCCTTCATCGTGTCCTCCAGCCCGTACTGGGTGAGCACCCGCGGCGCGCCCGTCGCCTCGGCAGCCAGCGCGATGGCGAACTCGATCACCTCCCAGAACACGCCGAACGACATGGTGAACAGCAGGATGAACACGACGGTGAACCGCGGCGGGAACCGGACGGCGTCGGTGTGTTCGTCGAGCGCGCGGACGGTGACGTACCCCGCGCCGGCGACCAGGCTGGCCGAGAACATATGCGTCATGTGGTCCCACCACCAGATCGAGCTGTACGGGTGGGCCTCGGCGCCGGGGAGGCCGACCGTGCCGAACCCGTGGAGGAACACCGCGAGCGTGATCCAGAGCACAAGCGCCGGGTCGAGCTGGATGTCGTAGTCACGCTCCAGCAGCGCCGGCACGTACGTGATCACGAAGCCGACGCCGGCGTTGACCATCACGCCGACGCTCCCCTCGTAGAAGCCGACGGCGATCATGCCGAACAGGCCGTACTGCATCGCCTGGGCGGCGATCCGCTGGTGACGCTTGGTCAGCCCGAGTCGGTCGCGGAGCTTCACAGTCGCTCACCCCTGCTCGACGTACGCGGTCCGTTCCGCCCGTTCGCTCGCCGGCGGAAGTAGAAGGTGAACAGCAGTGCCGAGAGCACGCCGGCCAGCGTGGCGGCGGTGAAATCCCACATCAGCGCCTCCTCGGCGTGGGGACGATCCAGGAACTCGGTGCGGAGGTAGATGTCCGAGAGCCACTGTGCGACCGCCCAGATGCCCGCCGCGGCGGTGGTGGTGACGACGACGAACACCGTCGCGAACGCGTCGTTCATCCGGACCGGCGTGAACCGATCGAGCAGCACGGCGACGATCAGCGCCACCGCGGCAACGGCGACGAACGTCATCACCCGCCCGGTGAGCGTGATCTGCCCCACGGTCCGCCCGGCGACGAACACCCGACCGGCCATCGGTAGCGCCGCCAGCGCGAGCAGCTCCCACGGCAGCATCGCCTCCCGATCGCGGTGCAGCACCGCCGGCATCGCGCCGAGGGCGACCACACAGAGCACGAACCCCGCCCAGACGATCACGCCCGTGGCCAGTTCGACGGCTGCGGCCGCGAAGAGGAACAGGAGGATCGCCCACGAGAGCAGCGCGTTGCTGCGCTCGTCCTCGACGAGCGCCAGCCCCGATGTATCCATACTCACGCTGTTCACCGGTACGGACAAAACGTTTCGGCCCCGCTCCCGTCGGGGGCCAGCGGGCCGGGGCGCCGACGGTACACCCCCGCGCCGAGCGGTTCCACTCCCTCGGGCGGGGAAGGTAACGGTTAAACGTCGCGCGCCCGCCTTTCGGGACATGAGCGAAGCAGAAACGAGACAGGAGCGCTCCTGTGTCTCCTGTGGGATCTCCGTCACGGGGACCAACGCCGCCCGGTTCAAATGTCCCGACTGTGGCACCGTCATCTTCCGGTGTGCGAAGTGTCGCAAGCAGAGCAACCTCTACGAGTGCCCGGACTGCGGGTTCAGGGGGCCGTAACATGGGCGACGTCGCCGCCAAGATCAAGGTGATGCCGGAGAGCCCCGAGCTCGACCTCGACGAGCTCGAGGACCGGCTCGAGGACGCGCTGCCCGAGGGCGCCGAGATCCGCGGGTTCCAGCGCGAGGACGTCGCGTTCGGCCTCACCGCGCTGCTCCCGACGGTCGTCGTCCCCGACGACGCCGGCGGCACCGAGGCCGTCGAGGAGGCGTTCCGCGACGTCGAGGGCGTCGAGAGCATCGACGTCGACTCGGTCGGCCGCCTGTAAGGCCGTCCCCTTCTCCCGCCGTTCGCGACCCGCCAGCGGCGCGGCTGTCGATCGATCAGCGACCGCTCAGTCGCGGAGTTCCTCGGCGAGGTAGACGCCGACGATGCCGCCGACCGTCGAGAGCGCGACGGTGTAGACGACGACGAACAGCACCCCTAGCAGCAGGAACGCGATGCCGCCGGCGAACGCGTCGCCGAATCCGAGCAAGGCGAAGAGGAACCCGCCGAGTAGTACCACCACACCCGCCATCGGGAGCGCGGCGAACAGGCCCGCGAGCGCGCCGACGCGCCCGCCGTCCCGACGTTCGAGGTAGCCCGCGGCCGCGCCGCCCAGCAGCGGCGAGAGCCCGAGGAACGAGAGGACCACGGTCACGGCGGCCCCGATCAGGGCGTTGACGTAGCTGTTGTCGGTTTCCATAGCCGACCGTTGGACGGAGGGAAGCAAAAACTATCGCCACCGACGGCGCTCGTGCGGTCGTCTGACGGCCACCCAGTTTATGTGCTCGCTCCCCGAACCTGGACGTGATGGTCCACAAGAAGATCACCCTGATCGGATCGAGCAGCGAGAGCTTCGACGACGCGGCCGACAACGCGATCGACCGCGCGGAGGACACGCTGGACAACGTGAAGTGGGCTGAAGTGCAGGAGCTCGGCGTCGAGGTCGCGAGCGTCGATGACCGGGAGTACCAGGTCGAGGTCGAGGTCGCGTTCCAACTCCAGGACTGACGGCCCGCTCCCGACGGCTTCTTGCTTGCCGGCCGTTTCTTCCCGCGTACTCGATGGTTCGTCTCCTCCACTACTCAGATATCGAGAACCTCTACGACGACGCCGAGCGGGCAGGCCGGTTCGCCGGCCGCCTGCGCGAACTCGACGGCGACGACGCGCTCGTGGTCGGCACCGGCGACAACAGCGCGCCCGGCGTGGTGTCGCTGGCCGCGAGCGGGCGGCAGGTGCTCGACTTCGCCGACGCGGCCGACACCGTCGCGGACACGTTCGGCAACCACGACTTCGACTACGGCCCCGACACGACCCGGCAGATCGTCGCCGACAGCGCCTTCACGTGGGTCAGCGCCAACGCCCGCGACGAGGACGGCGAGCGTTTCGGCGCCGACGAGGGCGTGGTCCCGTGGACGATCGAGGCGGCCGACGGCGAACGCGTCGGCTTCTTCGGCCTGACCGACCCTGCGACCGACTCGATCAACCCCGCCGCGGCGCCGCTCACCTTCACCGACCCGTACGAGGCTGCCGAGGAAGCGGTCGACGAACTCCGCGCGGCGGGGGTCGACTACGTGGTCGCGCTTTCGCATCTCGGCGGCGGCGACGACGAACTCGCCCGCCGGGTCGACGTCGACGCGGTTCTCGGCGGCCACGTCCACAGCGTCCGCACCGAGTACGTCGACGGGACGCTCTGCACCCGCCCGGGCGTGAACGGCCACGAGTTCGTCGAGGTCGAACTCGGGGCGAACTCGCCGGCGGGCGGCGCCGGCGATGGAGTCTCGGACGCACGGGGCGACGGCGGCAGCGCCGCGAGCGCGCGCGTGATCGATCCCAGTGACGGTCCCGTCCACGAGGAACTGACCGACGCGCTCCGGCGGCGCCGCGAGGCGGCCGGCCTGAACGAGACGGTCGCGACCGTCGACGAGCCGCTCGAACGCACCGACGAGACGACGTTCGGCGGCGAGTCCCGGATCGGCAACTTCGTTGCCGACGCCTACCGTACCGCGGCCGACGCCGACGTGGGGCTCCAGAACGGCGGCGGGATCCGTGAGGGGCCGCCACTCCAAGGGGAGGTAACGCTCGCGGATCTGGTGAGCGTGCTCCCCTTCGAGGAGCCCGTGGTCGTCGTCGAGCTCACGGGCCGGGAGCTGCTCGAAGCGTTCAGCGAGGCCGACGGCGCCGAACTCCAGTTCGGCGAACCCCACTGGTGGCACGCCCACCTCAGCGGCGCCAGCCTGCGCTGGGACGACGAGGCGGGCGAACTGCTCGACGCCCACGTCGACGGCGAGCCGATCGACCCCGACCGGCGCTACACCGTCGCGACCGCGGAGTACCTGCTCCACTCCGACCACGAGTTCCCGACGATCGAGCAGCGCCACCGCGCGGGCGAGGTCGGGATCCAGCACGACGTGCTCGCCGAGCACGCCCGCAACGGCGGCCTCGACGTCGCGGTCGAGGGGCGCGTGACGTTCGACTCCTGAGCGGTACGCATTTGTCCGCCCCCGTCGCAGTGCTTCCCATGACGCTGGTCGTCGTCCCCGTTCGGTACCCGCTCTCGAAACACTCGAAGGCGACCTTGGGGGAGGCCGTCCGGATCGCCGAGGAGCGCGACGCCGACCTGACGGTGCTGCACGTCGACCTGTTCCAGAACAACCACAACGTGAGCCGGGTGGATCTCAAACGCGAGGTCGAGTCCGAGGTCGGGCAGATCGACCGCGCGCGCTACGTCGTCCGGCAGGGGTTCCTGGTCGAGGAGACGATCATGGAGGAGGTGGCCGACGAGGACGCCGACGTGGTAGTGATCGGCTCGAAACAGGCCGGCCGCTGGCGGAAGATGCTGAACCGGCTGTTCGAGTCGCCCGACGTGGGCCGGTATCTGGAGGAACAGCTCGACTGTACGGTGATCACTGTCTCCGCGGAGGGGGAGACGATCCAGTGAGGGCCGGACGGCATCGTCGACACCCCGAAGTTGAAGTAGGGTGACGGGACCACTCCTGCGCGGATGTGGTCCCCGCCGCCGCTCACCCACGCGCTCGTCGATCTCCTCGCAGCCGCGGCCGGCGTGCTCGGCAGCGTCGCGGGCGTCCCGCTGGGCCCCCGGGCCGACACCGCCGCGCTCGTCCCCGTCGCGCTCGCGACGGTCGCGGGCTGTCTGCTCGGCACCTGCTCGGGGCTGGTGCCGGGGCTGCACGCGAACAACTTCGCACTGCTGTTGGCGGGTGCGGCGCCACAGGTCCCGCTCGATCCGCTGGCGCTCGGCGCGGCGATGCTCGCCGCCGGCGTCGTGCACACGTTCCTCGACATCGTCCCCTCGCTCGCGCTGGGGGTGCCCGACGGCGCGATGGCTGCGGCCGCGCTCCCGGGCCACCGGCTGGTTCTCCGGGGCCGCGGACGCGAGGCACTCCGACTCTCCGCGCTGGGGTCGGGTGCTGCGGTCGCCGTCGCCACGCTGCTGGCGTTCCCAGTGACGTGGGCGATGCTCCGGCTGGCGCCGCTGCTGACTCGGTGGTTCCCGCTGGTCGCCGCGGCCGTGCTCGCCGTGCTGCTCGCCACCGAACCGTCCCACAGCGCGCGGCTGGCCGGCCTGCTCGCGTTCGGGGTGGCGACGGCGCTCGGCGCAGCAGTACTCGGCCTCTCCCTCTCGGGACCCATCACGGGCGGCGTGCTCGCCCCGCTGTTCGGCGGGCTGTTCGGCGCGCCCGTGCTGCTCGACGCGCTCCACGGCGGCGGCGTCCCCGAACAGGACGACGCCGCGCTCGCGATCCCGCCGCTCGACCTGGGGGTCTCCGCAGCCGCGGGCGGGTTCTCGGGGGCGGCGGTGGGCTACCTCCCGGGCGTCTCGGCCGGCGTCGCCGCGACCGTCTCGCTCCCCGCGGTGCCGGCCCGCAGCGACCTCCGGGGGTTCGTCGTCGCCACCAGCGGCGCGAACAGTTCGACCGCCGTGTTCTCGCTGTTCGCGCTGGTCGCGCTCGGCGCGCCGCGATCGGGCGTCCTCGTCGCCGTCGACGACGCGGGGGTGCCGCTGTCGCTCTCCGTGCTCCTGCCGGTGGTCGTCGTCGCGGCCGCGACGGGGTTCGTCCTCGTCGGCCTACTGGGTGACGCGGCGTTCCGGGTGGTGTCGCGACTGGATCAGCGACGGCTAGCGGTCGCCGTCCTCTGCCTGCTCGTCGCCCTCTCGGCGCTGTTCGCGGGGCCGGCGGGGGTCGCGGTGTTCTCGCTCGCGACGCTGGTGGGGCTGATCGCGGTCCGGATCGGCGCGCGTCGGGTGTACCTCATGGGGGTGTTGCTCGGCCCGCTGGCGCTCGGCCTCTAGAGCGCGACGTACGCGACGGCGTAGGCGGCGCCGGCGAGCGTCACCGCCGCCAGCCCCGTGAGCGCGGCGCCGACGGCGTCGGGAGGCTCGATCTCGACGTCCGGTAGGCGGACCCGGGGGACGACGCCGATCATCCCCACCGAGAGCACGGAGAACACGAACGGGTAGGAGAACTCGAGCGTCGGTGCGGGGATCGCCAGCGCGGCCAGCGCGTAGCCGGCGCCCGCGACGGCTCGGAAGTCGATCGCATCGCGGATCGGCCGTTCGAGCAGCCACATCGCTACCAGCAGCCCGGCCCAGATCGCGGCGAGTTCGACGCCGAACGCGCCGAGCAGGTGGAGCGTCGGGTCCGCCGAGAGCGCGACGCGCTCGGTCACCAGCGGCGCCGACAGCGGGTAGAGGAACGCGGGCGGATCGCCGGTCGCAAGATCGCCGAACGGGTGTGAGAGCAGGCCGACGAGGGCGACGGCGAACGTCGCCCGGGCGCCGAAGGTGGTGTAGCGCCCCACCCCCTCGGCGACGAGGGCGGCGGCGATCACGAACACGGCCATCACGGCCCCGCCGAGCGCGCCGCTGACGGCGGCGGCGACGGCGGTCAGCCCCCCACCGAGCAGGATCGCGACGCTGAGCCACGAGTGTGTGCTGTCGCGTCGCCCGTGCAGCCACGCGGCCGCGAGCGCGGCGGCGACGGGCGCGACCAGCAGCGAGTGAGTGATCGTGCGGTGGACGGCGGTGCTGGCCGCCCAGAACGATTGGACCGTCCCCATCACGCCGCCGTCGGCGCCGACGAGCCCGACCAGCGCGTAGGCCATGTCCACGTCGGGCACCGCCGCGAACGCCGCGGCGACGATCCCTAGACGGAGGGCGGTCCGGCGGTCGGCCAGCAGCGCCGCTGCTCCCCCTACCAGCGCGAACGCCAGTAACGCGTGGCCGACGAACATCGGCCGAGATTCGCGACTCGCGGTGATAAGTCTCCCGCAACCCGTGCTATCGGGTTACACGGTCCGTTCGTCGCCGTCGGTCGTCGTGGACTCGAGATCCTCGTCGAGTCGGGTCCACTTCTTCTCGATCTCGGCGTTGCTCCGGACCACCGTGTCGCCGTTCTCGTCGTCGAACCGCGTCTTGCGGAGCTCGATGGCGCGAACCGTCCCGGTCACGTCGCCGGCTTTCACGCGGTCGCCCGGCGCGAAGTCCGGGTCGCGGATGAGGTACACCCCGGCGACTGCGTCGGCGATCATGTTCGACAGCGAGTAGGAGACCCCCAGCGCGAGGAAGCCGGCGGCGGTGCCCATCGAGGCGGCGATCTGGTCGAGGCCGACGATCGAGAGGAAGGAGAGGCCGATCCCGAACCAGAGGAACGCGGCCACGACGGCGCCGATGAACCGCCGGTACACCTCGTCGTCCTCCGGGAGCGTTCGGCGGAGGAACCCGCGGAGCACCGTCATCACGAGTTTCGCGAGGATCCCCGCGAGCACGAGGAAGATCAGCCCCGCGAGGATTCGCGGGATCGCGGCGGTGATGTCCCCGACGAACCGGTCGATCCCCTCCTCGACGATCCCGAACTGGAGCGCCAGCATAGGCTACCACTCGGCTGTCGCGCGTAAAAAGGTGGGAGCAGCGGCAGTTAGCTATGCTGCTTTGTGCACTTCGTACCCGCCGTCGTCGTCGACGCCGATGATCGCCAACTCCCCGTCGGGCGACCGTTCGGCGAGGTGTTCGTCGAGTTCGTCCACGCATTCGGTCCACGTTACGAGGCATTCGAGGCCATACTCTCCGTCGAACTCGACCGGCCGGGCGGCATCCTCCGCGCAGAGTGTCCGTACCCGGACGGACCGCCACTTCCGCTCCGCGACGAACTCCGGTCCGTCGCCGGAGACGGCGTAGCCGAGGCGTTCGAAGACGCTCCGTGCTTCCTCGTTCGGTGGAACCGTACGCACCATGCAGGCGACAGTTGGGCGGGAACCGTGTTAAGCGTGTGGGTAGTTACCACGCGAACCGGCCGACCGGCTCAGTCGCCCGTCGACGCGGAGCGTGGCGGACGCGTCGCGGCGTCGGCGACGGCCGCCGGCGGGCTGTCGCGCACGTCGGCGCGACCCTCCTCCTCGATCACGCGGCTGTACGCGTCGGGCATCACCTTCGTGAACGCCGCGAGGGTGGCCTCCCACTCGTCGAGCAGTTCGCGGCCGCGCTCGCTGTCGGTGTGGGCGACGTGGTTCTCGACCAGGCGCCGGAGCACGCGCTCGTCCTTCTCGCTCGGGGTCGAGAGCGTCACCATCCCCGTGTTCGCGCGTCGTTCGAGGTCGCCCTCGGGATCGTACACGTAGGCGACGCCGCCGGACATCCCGGCGGCGAAGTTCTTGCCCACGTCGCCCAGCACGGCGACGATGCCGCCGGTCATGTACTCACAGCCGTGGTCGCCGACGCCCTCGACGACCGCCGTCGCGCCGGAGTTGCGCACCGCGAAGCGCTCGCCCGCGGTGCCGTTGACGTACAGTTCGCCGTCGGTCGCGCCGTACAGCGCGACGTTGCCCGCGAGCACGTTCTCCGTGGGGTCGAACGCGGCGTCGTCGGGCGGCTGGACCACTAGCCGGCCGCCGGAGAGCCCCTTCCCCACGTAGTCGTTGGCGGCGCCGGTCAGCCTCAGCGTCACGCCCCGCTTCAGGAACGCGCCGAAGGACTGGCCCGCGGTGCCGGTGAGGTCGGCCCGGATCGTCCCGTCCGGAAGGCCGTCGAGGCCGACCTGTTGGGCGATCTCGCTCGACAGCATCGTCCCGACCGCGCGGTCGGCGTTCGTCACGTCGCGGTCGATGTGGACCGACTCACCCGACTCGATGGCTGGCTCGGCGGCGTCGAGCAGGTCGCGGTCGTAGTGGTCGTCGACGCCGGGGTGGGTCTGCTCCTTCACCTTGCGCCGCGGCTCGGGGCCGGGGTCGGCCAGGATCGGCGAGAGGTCGAGCTGGCTCGCCCGCGGGTGGTCGGTCTCGGGCTGGGTCAGCAGGTCGGGCCGACCGACCATCTCGTCGAGCTCGGTGAACCCCAGCTCGGCCATGATCTCCCGCAGGTGGCGCGCGACGAACGTCACGTAGTTCACGACGTGGTCGGGCTCGCCCGGGAAGCGGTCCCGCAGATCGGGGTCCTGCGTGGCGACGCCGACCGGACAGGTGTTCTCGTGGCACTGACGGGCCATCACACAGCCCGAGGTGATCAGCGACGCCGTGCCGAACACGTACTCCTCGGCGCCAAGCGCGGCGGCGACGGCCACGTCCCGGCCGGTCTTGAAGCCGCCGTCGACGCTGACCCGGATGCGGTCGCGCATCCCCGTCTGCCGGAGGAACTGGTTCGCCTCCGCGAGGCCCAACTCCCACGGGAGCCCGGCGTTCTTGATCGACGTTTTCGGCGACGCGCCGGTGCCGCCGTCGTGGCCCGAGATGTGCAGCACGTCGGCGTTGGCCTTCGCCACGCCGGCGGCGATGGTGCCGATGCCGTCCTCCGACACCAGCTTCACGTTCACGTCGGCGTCGGGGTTGGCCGACTTCAGGTCGAAGATCAGCTGTTTCAGGTCCTCGATCGAGTAGATGTCGTGCAGCGGTGGCGGCGAGATGAGGCCGACCCCCGGTGTCGCGTGGCGCACGTGGGCGATCATCTCGTTCACCTTGCTCCCCGGGAGGTGGCCGCCCTCGCCGGGCTTCGAGCCCTGGGCCATCTTGATCTGGAGCTCCTCGGCGCTCGCGAGGTAGTCGGCGGTGACGCCGAAGCGGCCGGAGGCGACCTGCTTGACCTCGCAGGCGCGCTCGGTGTCGAACCGCTCGGGCGGCTCGCCGCCCTCGCCGGTGTTGGCTTTCCCGCCGGTGCGGCTCATCGCGATCGCGTTGTTCTCGTGGGCCTCCGGCGAGAGGCTGCCGAGGCTCATCGCCGCCGTCGAGAACCGTTCGACCAGCGACTCGATCGACTCGACCTCCCCGATATCGACCGGCTCGCGGTCGCTGTCGAACGCGAGCAGGCCGCGCAGCGTCTCCGGGCCGCGCTCGCCGCCCTCGACGAGCTCGGCGAACTCCTCGTAGATTCCGTAGTCGCCCTGCCGGACCGCCTGCTGGATCGTGCCGACCGTCTTCCGGTTCCAGCCGTGACGGATGCCGCCCGTGCGGCTCTCGTACTCGCCCTGGCGGTCGAGTTCGGGGTCGCGGTCGAAGCCGGCCGCGTGGCGCGCGCGCAGGTCGTCCTCGATCCCGTCGAGGTCGATCCCGCCGGTGCGGATGCGGGTGCCTTCGAAGTACTCCGCCACGAGGTCGTCGTCGAGCCCCAGCGCCTCGAACCGCTGGGCGCCCTGGTAGCTCTCGACCGTCGAGATCCCCATCTTGGCCATCGTCTTGAGCAGGCCGTCCTCCAGCGCCTCGACGTAGGCGCCGATCGCCTCGTCGCGGTCGGCGCCGTCGGGACCGGCGACGGCGTCCTCGATGGTCTCGTAGGCGAGGTACGGGTTCACCGCGCCCGCGCCGTAGCCCACGAGCGTCGCGAGGTGGTGGACCTCCCGGGGGTCGCCGGACTCGACGACGATGCCCGCGTGGTTCCGGAGGCCGTTCCGGACCAGCGAGTGGTGGACCGCGCCCGTCGCGAGCAGGCTGGGGATCGCCAGCCGATCCGGCCCCAGCCGGCGGTCCGAGAGCACGACGATGTCGGCGCCGTCCTCGATGGCGGCGGTCGCGTCGGCGCGGAGGTTCTCGACGGCCGTCTCGAGGTCGGTGTCGGGCTCGAACGTCGTGTCGACCACCGCCGAACCCAGTTCGCCGTCGCCGTCGAGATCCTTGATCCGCGCGGTCGTGTCGTCGGTCAGCACGGGGGAGTCCAGCACCAGCTGTCGGGCGTGCTCGGGCGTCTCGTCCAGTAGATTGCGCTGGTGGCCCAGCCGCGTCTCCAGCGAGGTGACCAGCTCCTCCCGGATGTAGTCGATCGGGGGGTTGGACACCTGCGCGAACAGCTGTTTGAAGTAGCTGAACAGCGGGCGCTCGTGGTCAGCGAGGGCGGAGATCGGCGTGTCGTCGCCCATCGATCCCACGGGGTCCTTCCCCTCCCTGGCCATCGGCTCGATCATATGCTCCAGTTGGTCGTGGGTGTAGCCGAACGCGGCCTGTCTGGCCCGGAGCGGACCGCCGTCGCCCCGCGGCGCGAACGACTCGCGTTCCGGAAGCTGTTGCTGCTCCCGTTCGACCCACTCGGCGTAGTTCTCGTCGGCGAGGTCGTCGAACACCTCGTCGTCGGGGACGACCCGGCCCTCCGCCGGGTCGGCGACGAGCAGTTGCCCGGGCGAGAGGCGCTCGCGGCGTTCGATCTCGGCCGCGTCGACGTCGAGCGCGCCGACCTCCGAGGAGATGATCAGCCGGCCGTCGCCCGTCACGTCGTAGCGGCAGGGGCGCAGCCCGTTGCGGTCCAGCGCCGCGGCGACTTTCTGTCCGTCGGTGGCGACGACGAGCGCGGGGCCGTCCCAGGGTTCGATCAGGCTGGCGTGGTAGTCGTAGAACGCCGTGCGTTCCGGCGGCATCTCGTCGTCGCCGCGGTACGCCTCGGGGATCAGCATCCGCAGGGCGTGCTCGACGCTGCGGCCGGTGCTGGTGAGCAGTTCGAGCGTGTTGTCGACGCTGGCGGTGTCGGACTGTTCGGGGTCGTCGACGATCGGTTTCAGCGTCTCGAGGTCGTCGCCGAACGCGTCGGCCGCGAGGTCGGTCTCGCGGGCGCGCATCCAGTTCACGTTGCCCTGGATCGTGTTGAACTCGCCGTTGTGGACGATCCCCCTGTAGGGGTGGGCGAGATGCCACGCACCCAGCGTGTTCGTGGAGAACCGGGCGTGGACCAGCGCGATCTCGGACTCGACGCGCTCGTCGGTGAGATCCGGGTAGTACTCGGGAAGCTGTTCGCTGGTGAGCAGTCCCTTGTACACCAGGCGTTCGCGGTCGAGCGAGCAGACGTAGAAGCGCTCGGCGCCCGGCACGTCGGCCTCGGCGATCGCGTGCTCCGTCTCCTTCCGGGCGACGTACAGCGCGCGGTCGAACTCGTCGACGTCGAGGCCGTCGGGCGCGACGAACAACTGCCAGACGTCCGGTTCGGCCTCCAGGGCAGTCTCGCCCAGATCCTCGTTGTCGGTGGGGACGTCGCGCCACGCGATGGGCTCGATCCCGTTGGCGGTGAGATGCTCTTCGAAGCGATCCATCAGCGACTCGCGGGCGGCGGCGTCCTCGGGCATGAACACGCTCCCGACCGCGTACGTCTCCGGGAGGTCGGCGTCGAGGACGCCCTCGAAGAAGCGGTCGGGCCGCTGGAGCATGATCCCGGCGCCGTCGCCGGTGTCCGCGTCGGCGCCGGTCGCGCCGCGGTGTTCGAGGTTGCCGAGCAGTTCCAGCGCGTCGGCGACCGTCCGGTGGGACGGCCCGCTCTCCAGATCGACGACGGCGCCGACGCCGCAGTTCGACCGCGCCCCGGACGGGTCCGCGAGGCGGGCGGTTCGGTTCGTGGTACTCTTTGACACGGTTGTATGTGAGAGTATACCGCATCGTTTATTACTCTGTCCCTCGTAACACTCCGAACTTTCGTGAAAGACTCCCGGAGCGGCTCGCACACCGCCGAAACGTTCATGTCCGTGTGTGGTGTTATCACGGATGACGATGCCAGACACGAAAAGCGGTCGCGAGCGGAAAGGGCGGAACAAGCGTCGACAGCTGGAGTCCCGTCTCGCCTCCCGCGATGCGGAGACGGAGTTCGACGACGAACTCCCGGAGCCCGACGCGGCCGACGCCGAGTATCTGGTGGATCCGGACGGAGGTGACGGCACCGAGAGCTGACTGATCGGCCACCGACCATCCTCTCCTTTCCTCTCTTGCCTGCGGTTTCGCCGCGTAGACCCGTCGCTGTCGGTTCCTTTACCTCCCGTTTCCAGCCTTCGGAGCGTGCCCACGACCGGTACATAAAGGCGGAAAATATCGACTTCCTATGGCATGCTACACCAACACATGTTTATGGCCGTTCGGCCCGTTGGCTGCCGGTTTCGGCGGGTAGCGGGGCTGGCTGCCGGAGGTGGTCAACCCGACAGCAACGACAGATTTATATAGAACCACGGACAATCCGCCAGTGAACATGAGTCAACGACAGCGAGGCGGCGGTCAGCCCATGATCATCATGGGCGACGACTCCCAGCGAGTGAAGGACAAGGACGCACAGGAGTACAACATCTCCGCGGCCCGGGCGGTGGCCGAGGCGGTACGCTCCACCCTCGGTCCGAAAGGGATGGACAAGATGCTCGTCGACTCGATGGGCGACGTCACCATCACGAACGACGGCGTCACCATCCTCGAGGAGATGGACATCGATAACCCGACGGCCGAGATGATCGTCGAGGTCGCCGAGACCCAGGAGGAGGAGGCCGGCGACGGGACGACCACGGCCGTCGCGATCGCGGGCGAGCTCCTGAAGAACGCCGAGGAGCTCCTCGAGCAGGATATTCACCCCACCGCGGTGATCAAAGGGTTCCACCTCGCGAGCGAGCAGGCCCGCGAGGAGGTCGAGGACATCTCCCGGCAGGTCGACGCGACCGACACCGAACTCCTCGCGAAAGTCGCCGAGACGTCGATGACCGGCAAGGGCGCGGAGCTCGACAAGGAGCATCTCGCCCAGCTGATCGTCGAGGCCATCGAGGCCGTCACCGTCGAGGCCGAGGACGGCAGCCACGTCGTCGACCTCGCGAACCTCAACATCGAGACCCAGAAGGGTCGGGGCGTCTCCGAGAGCGACCTGCTCAACGGCGCGGTCGTCTCGAAGGACCCCGTCCACGACAACATGCCGAGCGAGGTCGAGGACGCGGACACGCTCCTGCTCGACGCGGCCATCGAGGTCGACGAGGCCGACGTCGACACCAACGTCTCCATCGACTCGCCCGACCAGCTCCAGTCGTTCCTCGACCAAGAGGAGCAGGAGCTCCGCGACAAGGTCGACGCGATCGTCGAGACCGGCGCCGACGTGGTGTTCTGCCAGAAGGGGATCGACGACCTCGCTCAGCACTACCTCGCCAAGGAGGGCGTCCTCGCGATCCGCCGCGTGAAGTCCTCGGACATCGGCTTCCTGAAGAACGTGCTCGGCGGCAACGTCGTGAGTACGTTCGACGGGCTGAGCGCCGACGACCTCGGCCACGGCTCGGTGCGCCGTGACGAGGGCGACGAGATGTTCTACGTCGAGGGCGACGACTCCCACGGCGTCACCCTCCTGCTGCGCGGCTCCACCGACCACGTCGTCGACGAGCTCGAGCGCGGCGTCGAGGACGCGCTGGACGTCGTCGGCACCACCGTCTCCGACGGCCGCGTGGTCGCCGGCGGCGGCGCCATCGAGGTCGAGCTCGCCAGCCGCCTGCGCGAGTTCGCCGACAGCGTCACCGGCCGCGAGCAGCTGGCCGTCGAGGCGTTCGCCGACTCCCTGGAGCTCGTCCCCCGCGTGCTCGCGGAGAACGCCGGGCTGGACTCCATCGACACGCTGGTCGACCTGCGCGCCGCTCACGAGGCCGGCGACCAGACCGCTGGCCTGAACGTCTACAGTGGCGAGGTCGAAGACACCTACGAGGGCGGCGTCGTCGAGCCCGCCCACTCGAAGGAGCAGGCGGTCTCCAGCGCCACCGAGGCCGCGAACCTCGTGCTCAAAATCGACGACATCATCGCCGCGGGCGACCTCTCGACCTCGAGCGACGAGGACGAGGGCGGCCCCGGCGGCGGTATGGGCGGTATGGGCGGCATGGGCGGCATGGGCGGCGCGATGTGAAAGTAGGCCGTTAGTCCGCTTTCACACCCACCCCCGCCGACTCGCGTACCGCTCCGTCGATTACCCGTTCTCCCGTTTTTCGCGTCCGGTAGCTACGCTTCGCGCCCGAGGTAGCTCCTCGCGGCCTCCGTGATCGTTCGGAGCTTCTCCGCAACGATACAGGTCTTGTAGCTCCGGACGTGCTCCCGAGATAGCGTCTGGAACACCCACGGGAGGGCGTGGCTCTCCAGCGGCAGTGGTGCGTCTTCGTACTCGCCTTCCTTGATCGCGATGGAGTGTTCGTGGTACCCTCTGGACGTCAGATTCACGCAGACGAACTGCATCCCGTGTTCGGTCATCTCCGCGTTGCCGATCACGAGCAGCGGCCGCCCGGCGTTCCCGTCCTTGTACAGGTCCTCGCTCCAGATCACGTCGCCGTTCCGGATCTCCCTCACTCCAGCACCTCCGAGTCCTCAGTCTCCCACTCCGACTCGTCCTCCTCGCCGAACTGCTCGTCGTAGCGGACGGTCGCCTCGTGCGTCCGTCGAGCCTCGGCCAGTCGTTCCTCGTCGTCGGTGATCGCCCAGTACGGACTCTTGTGCCGGACGAGCTCCCGCTCCTTGAGCCGGGAGAGAAGCGAACTCACCGTCTCGGCGTCGATTCCCGTCCGTTCGGCGATCGTCGCCGCCTTCCAGGCCCGGTCGTCGTGGCTGGCGAGGAACTCGACGATCCGTTCGGTTGGGTTCCCGCCGCCGAACTCGTCGGACTCCCCGGATTCGAACTCCGTGATGTCGATGCTGCCTCCGGACATAGGTTCTGTTTGGCCGTCTACTGTCTTAGCGTTTGGGTGTTTTCTCGTTTGCCACCCGCAGAAAGCACTTACCCCGTTCGTCCGAACCGTGTGGCGATGCCCTCCAGACGCACGTACCTCGCGGCCCTCGTAGCCGCGGGACTCGCCGGCTGTGTCGGCGAAACCCCCGGAACGAGCGAGTCCCCGAGCGACAGCCCGACAGCCACTACGGCGCCCGGGACCAGCGAACCCCCGGACGTGGCCGTCGAGGCGGCCGCGGTCCAGTACTCCTACCACCACATCGAGAACGTGGACTGGAACGGGATTCAGCCCGCCGACGGCCAGTTCGTGTTCGTCACCGTCGACGCACGCCCGGCCGACTCCGTCCCCGCCCGCTCGGCGTTCACGCTGGTCGCCGACGGCGAGCAGTACGAGCCCACGGAGCTGGCCCACCGGATGCCCGTCACCATCGACGTGCCCGGGCGGGCGTACTCGGTCGGCGACGACAACTCCGAGGACCGCGGCTGGCTCGCCTTCGAGACGCCGGCCGAACTCGACGCCGCGCCCGCGCTTCGACTGGACCGGGACTCCGGGCCGGCGACGTGGGAACTCGAGGCCGAGACGGCGACCGCGCCGCCACCGGTGTGGGAGTGGTCGGCCGATGCCCCGGAGACGGTCGAGCCGGAGAGCACGTTCGAGATCACCGTCACCGCCGAGAACGTCGGCGACGGAGCGGGGACGTTCCGCGGCGCGGTGAACTTCTCGTACCCGATGTACATGCCGAAGGGGTTCGCTGTTTCGCTCGATCCCGGCGCGTCCGGCGCCGACACGGTCGAGGCGGAGATCCGGGACGCCGAGGACGGCAAGGAGATCGAGTACGGCGTCCGGACGCCCGCGGGGGAGACGACGGTCAGCGTCACCGTCGACGGGGGGACGGCGACGCCGGACTGACTCCCCTGCGGACCCGGGCGTTTATGCCCGCCGGAACCCCACTCCCGGCCGATGGAGGAGGCCACCCACGACGAACTGGCCGGGATCGTCGACCTGTTCGACGCCTTGACCCGCGAGGAGCTCTCGCAGGCGCTGGTCGAACTCGCCTACCGGCGCGGCGACGACGTGCGCGAGGGAGCGGTCGCCGACGCCGTCGACGAGGCCGTGGCCGAGTACTACCTCCTCGAACTCCCCGCCGACGCGGTCGACGGCGAGATCGATGACGCGGCGCTGGTCGTCGGCCCCGTCGCGTTCCCGACGCTCCCCGACGAGGGCGAGGATCTGCCCCACATCCTCGACGTGCCCGAGCGCTCGGTCGACCGCGCGACCGCGGCCGAGCACGCCGCCGAACGCCTGCGTAGAGAGGCGGCGACGGCCGTCGACGGGGGTGACGAGGCGCGCGTGGCGCTGCTCGCGGACGTGACCTACGACGTGGAGGCGTGGGGGGCGGTGGAGCTCCGAGAGACACGCAAGCGCCTGCACGAGCTCGTCGACTGAGACCGACGAAGCGTTTTTGACCGACTACCGCCGACAGTGCGGTATGGAACTGTCGGGGCTCGGCGGCTACGAGCCGGCAACCGTCACCGACGCGGAGCGCTGGGCCAGCGTGCTCGCGCCGGTGATCGAGCGGGACGGCGAGCCCTCACTGCTGTTCATCAAGCGGGCCGAACATCTCGGCTCCCACCCCGGCCAGATGGCGTTCCCCGGCGGCGGCCACGAGCCGTTCGACCCGGACCTGACCGCCACCGCCCGCCGGGAGGCGTTCGAGGAGATCGGCCTCCTGGAGTCCGAACCCTCGATCGTCGGGCAGCTCGACGACACGACCACCACCTCCGGCTACGCGATCCGGCCGTTCGTCGCGTCGGTGCCCGACCGCGACTACGAGCCCGACGACCGCGAGGTGGCCGAGATCACGACGCTGCCGGTCGCCGAGCTGACCGACCCCGCGAACTACGAGTCCGAGCGTCGGGAGCGCACGAGCGTCGGCGACACCCGGGTCCACTACTTCCACGTCGGCGACTACACCGTCTGGGGCGCGACGGGCCGGATGCTGGTGCAGCTGCTCGAACTCACTACCGACTGGCGCGCGCCGGAGAGCCCCGACCGCGTCGTCGACGCCGAGGCCGAGTTCCCGGTGTAACCAGCCACGGCGAGCGACCTGTGCCGACCTCCGTGTCGGCACCACGGAGCCGACGCCGTGGCTGTGTGCCGACCACTCACGGCGAGCGACCGACTGCGGCCTCCGTGCCGTCACCAGAACGCGTTGCGTTCTGGTTGGCGAACGAGAACCGACAGTTCTCGTTAACGCAGTCTCGGAGCCGATGCCGTGGCTGTGTGTAGACCGATCACGGCGCGGGACCCGTCGCACGCTCCGTCGTGGTTGTGTGTGAGACAAGCCGGGGTTTGTCCCTACGC
This sequence comes from Halolamina sp. CBA1230, assembly GCF_002025255.2. Classification (GTDB taxonomy): domain Archaea; phylum Halobacteriota; class Halobacteria; order Halobacteriales; family Haloferacaceae; genus Halolamina. The sequence continues at coordinate 1,429,388 of NZ_CP054587.1, read as the reverse complement.
AGTGTTCAAGCTCTTACGCGACGTTTTCTCGGTATGCACACCCGACGAACGTTCCTCGCCGGCGCCTCGCTGTTGACCCTCTCGGGCTGTCTCTCGGCGCCGACGGTCGACGGTTCGGCCGGCGACCTCCCGGGCGGGAACGGCAGCAGCGGCGAGACCCGGCTCGAGGGTACTGGCGGCCCGGCGGTCACCCTCGCGAGCGTCGACGACGCGCCGGATCTCCCGCTCGGCGTCGAGGTCACGATCACCGAGCCAGCCGCGACAGAGGAGCACCCGCCACGGCTCGCGGTGTCGGTCACGAACGACGGCGACGAGGCGATCGCGATCGGCGAGGCCCGGGCGGCGGTGTTCGAGTACCAGTACTCCGACGGCGGCTTCCTCGCTCTCCTGCCCGCCGACGGGGAGTACGACGCCGACCCCGGCTGCTGGCGGCTCGACTCCGCCGTCGGGACGACGATGGAGTACCGGACGGTGACGCTCGAACCGGGAGAGAGCCACACCTCGGATCTCGAACTGTACGCAGCAGGCGTCGAGGACGACGCCTGCCTCCCGGTCGGGGAGCACCGGTTCGAGACGACGATCACCCGCTACGCCGACCCCGAGGACCTCGGCGCCGGCGAGGAGCGGGTCGAGTGGGGGTTCACGCTGCTGTTGGAGTAACGACGACACACTTATCCGGGTGAGCGGGGTACCGGGAGGTGTAATGGCCGCACAGGCGATTGATCGCGTTCCGCGAGTCTAAATCCGCGTCGTTCTCGTACAGCCACCGCACCACCGACCAGCTTCAGCTATGACCACGTCCGACACCACACAGCCCGACAGCACCGCCCGGCGAACCACGAGCGACAGCGATGTCGGGCCGTTCCCGCGTGTCGGTATCGACGCAGTCGCGCTCAAGCCCACGGAGGTCGACGTCTCGCGCGCGGCCGACCTCGCGGCGTCGACGCTCGTCGTCGACTACGAGGGCCGCGAGTCGTTCCCCGACGCCGGCACGCTCCGGGCGCTGGCCGAGACGGCCGACGTGTTGGTCACCACCCCCGTCCGCGCGGACGGGTTCGACCCGCTGGGTGACGACTCGCTGTCGGACTCGATCCCCGAGGCGGTCGGACGCGTGCTCGTTGCGGGCAACGGCGCGTACCTCTCGGAGGCGGAGAGCCAGCGCGCCGTCGCCCCCCGGTTCGGCGAGGCCCACGAACGCTACCCTGACGCCTGGGTCGGCACCGAGGGCGTCGAACGGATCGCGCTCGCGACCGGCGCACCCCAGTTCGAACTGCTCTCGCGCTCGACCGAGCGCGACGCCCGCGCGCTGCGGGCCGCCGGCTTCGACGGCGAGCTCGCGGTGTACGCGCCCACCGTGCTGACCGACGACGAGGACGCGATCCTCGACGCCGTCGGCGCGTACGTCTCCCGGCGGGCGACCGTCCGGCGCGCGCTGCCCGACGAGTACGAAACCGACTCGGCGGCGACCGGTCGCGCCCGCGAGGTGCTGCTTGCCGCGAGCAAGGACTTCGCGATCGTCGGCGACGAGGAGACGGTCCGTGGGCGCGTCGAGGGGCTCCACGGCGCCGGCGTCGACACGGTCGTCGGCTACCCCGCGCGGGGGCTGGACGAACTGCTCGACGCCTAGAGCAGCCCCCACTCCGCGAACAGCAGCGCGATCACGATCGTGTTGTAGAGCCCGTGGACCGCGATCGGCACCAGCAGCGCCCCGGTTCGCTCGTACAGCCACCCCAGCACGACGCCGATGGCCAGCCAGACCGGGATCGAGACGACGGCCGACTCGGGGTTGGCGACGAGGTTCGGCAGGTGGACCAGCGTGAACAGGACCGAACTCCAGCCGACCGCGCCCCGTGCGGAGAACGACTCCCGCAGGTACCCCTGGATCACCCCGCGGAACAGGTACTCCTCGGCCGGCCCGACCGCGAACAGCATCGCGGGGATCACGAACACCAGGACGGCGGCGGTTAGCTCCTCGGGCGCCGAGACGGCGGTCGTGGGATCGACGCCGAACAGCGAGCCGACCGCGAACGCGAGTCGGTTGAACGCGGCGAGGCCGGCGGTGGCGACGGCGATCAGCCCGGCGTCGCGAACGCTCGGCCCGTGTCGGGCGATCCAGTCGACGACGAGATCACCTCCGTCGTCGGTCTGCCGGAACGCGTAGCCGACGAGGAGGAACCCCGCTTCCGAGGTGACGAGCACCACGCCGACGAGGACGGGGACCGCCGCGTCGGGGTTCGTTCCGGCGCCGACGAGCGCGCCGCCGACCGTCCCCACGAGTCCGGTGATCGTGCTCACGACGAGCCCGCCGACGGCGAGGGTCAGCGCGATCACGAGCGCGACCGGCGGGCTCGGACCGTCGGTCATGGTTCGGCAATCGGTCGGTGTCGCCATCAATCCCGTGGCTCGCCCCCGCCGTTTAAGCCCGCACGGCCGAAAGGGACGGGCGAATGGAGGTCCGCGACGCGGTCGAGCGCGACGCGGCGGCGATGGCCGCCATGACCGACGCGCCGGAGCCGGTGCTCAGGAACGTGATCCACGAGCGGAGCGTCCGCGTGCTGGCCGAGGAGGACGGCACAGCGGACGACGATCCCGACGACGAGTCGGCGCTCCGCGGCTTCGTGAGCTTCGACGCCCGGGAGGACGCGGTGTTCGTCACCCAGTTCGGCGGCGACCGGGAAGCCTGTGAGCGCCTGCTCGCGGAGCCGCTGCGGTTCGCCCGCGCCGAGGGGCTGCCGGTCGAAGTCGTGCTCCGGGACGACGACGACGCGATGCGTTCGGCGGCGGAGTCGGTCGGCTTCGAGGCCGCCGGTGCGGGCCCGCGGTTCCGCGGCGAGCCCACCCGGACGTACCGCCACGAGGGGTAGAGGGGAGAACAGCCGGTACGCCCGTGTTCAAGTGCTTCGGCGTCGGGAGCTACGCCGTGAGCCACGTGACCGACGAGGAGCACTTGTTCCGCGGGTACTCCGGGCGCCTGCTGCTCGTCATCTCGCTGGGGTGGGCACTGCTGCAGGCCGGCCGGCTGAGCATCTCGCCGCTGCTGCCGGCCATCGAGACGAACCTGGGCATCGGCAGCGGCGCGTCGGGGTTCGCCATCACGGTCGTCTGGGGGACGTACGCGATCCTCCAGTACCCCAGCGGCCGGCTCTCGGACCGCCTCTCCCGGACGACGCTGCTGGTCGCGGGGCTCTCGCTCGCGGCCGTCGGCTTTCTCACGCTCTCGGCGGCGCCGACGTACCCTGCCTTCCTGTTCGGCGCGGTCGTGATCGGCGCCGGGGTCGGCCTCTACCCCACGCCGGCGCGGGGGCTGGTGTCGGACCTGTTCGTCGCCAAACGGGGGCGTGCGTTCGGCCTCCACACCGCGTCGGGCGACGTGGGCGGGATCCTGGCGGCCGGGATCGGAACGGTCGTGATCGCGGTGGCGACGTGGCGGGCAGCGTTCGCCCCCATCGCGGCCGCGCTGCTGTTGATCGCGCTGCTGCTCCACGTCTGGAGCGAGGAGGGGTACGAGCTCGCCTCCGTGGATCTGGCGGTCGGCGACACGTTCCGCCGGCTCTGGGACGTGTCGCGGCTGCGCTGGCTCCTTCTTGCCTACGCGCTGTACGCGTTCACCTGGCAGTCGGCCACGGGGTTTCTCCCGACGTATCTCCAGGCGAAGGATCTCTCCCCGGCCGTCGCGAACGCGTCGCTCGCGGTGCTGTTCGTCGTCGGCGCCGTCGTGAAACCGCTGGCCGGCGGGCTGGGTGACCACGTGCCGCGGGGGCTGCTCGCGCCGGCCGTGCTGGTCGTCGCCGCCGCCGCCCTGGCCGGTCTCGTCGTCTCCTCGACGCCCGTAATCGCGCTGGGGAGCGTCGCCGTCTTCGCGGCGGGGCTGCTGGCGTACCCGCCCGTGATGCAGGCGTACCTGATGGACTCGTTCCCGGGCGACAGCATGGGCGGTGATCTGGGCGCGATGCGCAGCGTCTACATCGGGATCGGCTCGCTGGGCGCGACGTACGTCGGCTTCGTCGGGCAGTACGTCGACTTCGACACCGCGTTCGCGGGGCTGGTGGGCTGTCTGTTGCTGAGCAGTACGGTGATCGTGCTTCGTGGCCGGGAGTGAGTTCGGTCGATTTTGTGTGGTTGGTGAGTGTGGTTCGTGTTTCTCGGTTGGTCGAGGGTTAGACAGTGTCTCCCTCGTAGAGTTCTGAGACAGAAACCGTAACCGCGACAGCATCTCGATCGTTGACTTCTGAGACAGCAACCGCGACGGCAACAGCAATCTCGATCGTTGGCCACTTGTGACCGCGAGGCGCCGGACACGAGGTCCATCATCAGAAATCGGAGATTTCTGATTGGCAGACGAGAATCGAAGATTCTCGTCAACGGCGCAGCCCAGAGTCCCCACCCCTCCCCCCGCGCTCGCCACATTGGCGAGCGCGAGGCGTCCACCGCCACCGCACCGCCGTGGCTGTCGGCGCGAAGCAGGAGCGCCCTCTGTGGCGCGACCAGCGCGAGGGATGAGCGAACGGACGTGAGCGAATCGGCTGGGGAGGTCTGTGGGCTGTGCGTGGCGGTTGCGGTCGCAAGTGGCCATGCTCGCTCCGCGGTCGTGTTGGCGATCACAACACCGAACCCTGCGGTGCTGTTCGCGGTTGCAGTCCCCGAAGTCGATCCCTCCGAACGCCGAAAACACTGTTGCCCGCACTCAAACCCGAAAACTGAGACCCAGACTTACCGCTCCTCGATCGGCACCCACTCCGCCGCTTTCTCACCTGTGTACTTCGCCCGCGGCCGCATGATGCGGTTGTCCTCGACCTGTTCGAGCACGTGAGCAACCCAGCCGCCGACGCGGCTCATCGCGAAGATCGGCGTGAACATATCGACCGGGATACCCAGCTGGTAGTACACCGTCCCGGAGTAGAAGTCGACGTTGGGCGCTAGCCCCTTCTCGGCGAAGTTCTGCTCCTCCACGAGGTACTGCTCGATCTCGTTGGCGTGGTCGTACCACTTGCGCTCGCCGGAGGCGTCGCCAAGCTCGCGGGACTTCTCCTCCAAGATCACCGCCCGCGGGTCCTTCACGTTGTACACGCGGTGGCCGAAGCCGGGGATCTTCCGCCCCTGCTCGAGCGCGTCCTTCACCCACTCGATCGAGCCCTTGTCGGACTCCTCGACCTCGATCAGCGTCTCCATCACGTCCTGGTTCGCGCCGCCGTGGAGCGCCCCCGAGAGCGCGCCGACGCCGCCGGTGACCGCGGCGTACGTATCAGCTAGCGTAGAGGAGATCACCATCGACGTGAACGTCGAGGCGTTCAGTCCGTGGTCGGCGTGGAGGATCAGCGCCATGTCCAGTGTCTCCTCGGCGACGTCGTCGGGCTCCTCGCCGGTCAGCATGTAGAGGAAGTTCGCGGCGTGGCTCAGATCCTCCTTGGGTGCGAGCGGCTCCTCGCCGTCGCGGAGGCGCTGGTAGGCCGCGAGCACCGTCGGGATTTTGGCGGTGATCCGGCGACCCTGTCGGAGCCGGGCGCCCCCGTCCTCGGGGTCGGCGTCGGGTTCGGGGTCGCTGGCCGACAGCATCGACGTCGCGGTCCGCAGCGCGGCCATCGGCGCCTCGTCGGCGGCGGCGAGATCGGCGAGCGCGGCGCGCACGTCGTCGCCGACGGTTCGTTCCTCGGCCATGGTCGCCGTGAACGCCTCGAGCTCGTCGGCGGTCGGCAGCGAGCCGTGCCAGAGCAGATAGAGAACCTCCTCGTAGCTGGCGTGCTCCGCCAGCGTCTCGATGTCGTGGCCGCGGTAGATCAGTTGCCCCTCGTCCCCGTCGATATAGCTGAGTTGAGACTCCGCGACCACCACACCCTCCAGACCTTTCTGAACCTCGCCTGACATAGGCTGTAGGTTGGTCGGGTCGACGAAAAAGCGTTGCCGTTCGGCCCGCTCGGCCGTGGAATCCGAACCCCGTCCCGGCCGCGCGCCGACAACCCTTATCCCCCGTCCGGCTGAACCGCCGAGTATGCCCGACGTCGAGTACGAGCCGGTCAGCGTGAAGGCGGTGCTGTCCGAGATGAAAGACACCGCGGAGCTACTCATCGACCTCTCCTACTCCGCGGTGCTGTCGGGCAGCGACGAGGTGGCCGAGGAGGTGCTCGCCCTGGAGGAGCGCATGGACGTGCTCCAGCTGCAGGCCCGGATGAGCCTGCTGCTGGCCGCCCGCAGCCCCGAGGACGCCGAGCAGTTGGCGCCGGTGCTGGGCGTCGTCGGCGCCGCCGAGAAGATCGCCGACGCGTCGGGCGACATCGCGAAGATCGTGCTGGAGGATATCGGCCTGCCCGAGGTGATGCGGGCGGCGATCCCCGAGGCGACCGAGGCGCTGGTCCGGGCGACCGTCGACGCCGACTCGGCGTACGCCGGGCGGACGCTGGGCGAGATCAACATGGAGACCGAACGCGGCGTTCGTGTGATCGCCGTCCGCCGGGCCAGCGAGACGGGCAAGCGCGCCTGGATCACCAACCCCGACGCCGAGACGCGGATCGACGCCGGCGACGTGCTCCTGCTGCGGGGGCTCGACGAGGGGCTTGCCGCAGTGTACCGGGACGCGACCGGCGGAGCGTACGAGCCGCCCGAACCCGCCGCGGCGCCGATCGACGACCTCGAACGCGCGGTCGACTCCATCGTCACGATGAAGGACACGAGCGAGCTCGCGGTCGATCTCGCGTACGGCTCGGTGCTGTTCGACAGCGAGGCGGTCGCCGAGGAGGTGGTCGAACTCGAAGCCGAGGTCGACGCGCTCAAATCCCGGCTGGAGGCGTGGACGCTGCGGGCGGCCGGGCGCGTCGACGACCCCGTCGAACTCCGGGGGCTGGTCCATCTCGCGGCCGCGACGGAGGTGATCAGCGACGCCGCCCTGGAGATCAGCGAGGGGGTGCTCCGGGGGTTGGACGCCCACCCCGTCGTCGCCGCCGCCGTCGAGGAGAGCGACGAGGTGATCGTCCGGCTCACCGTGAGCGAGGGCGCCGAGATCGCCGACCGAACGCTGGGCGAGCTCGAACTCGGTACCGAGACGGGCTGTCGCGTGATCGCGGTCCGCCGGCCGGGCGACGAGCAGTCGTGGGTGGTCTCCCCCGACGCCGACACCCGGCTCTCGGCGGGCGACGTGCTCGTCGCGAAAGGGACCCGGGCGGGCGCCGAGCGGCTCTCCGAGATGGCCGGCGACCCCCGGGAGTTCGACGCGTAGCTACGCTTCTGCCCGAACGAGCCGGATCAACGAACCGAGCGTCAAAAGCGTCGTCACCAGCAGCGCCGCCGTCGACGCGAGGACGACGGAGAGCAGCAGGAACCAGCCAGTCTCGCCGAGCACGGGGAACTCCCGCGTGCCCGCGAACGGGCCCGCGACCCGGGTGATCCGGAAGACGTACGCCAGCACCGCGAATGCGACCCCTGCGGCGGCACCGACGGCGGCGTTGCGCCGCACCGACAGCGCCTCGATCAGCGGCGCGACCGACGGCTCCGGTGGCTCGTCGCTCATCGGTCGCGGTTGGTGGCGGCGGGGCTTATCGGCGTCGTTCGCGGGTCAGGAATCGAGTCGCTCACCCAGTTCGCGGCCCGCCCGCGCTGCGAGTCGGGCTACCCGGAGCGGTTCGGGTCGACCGCCCTCGGGCGTGAACCCACGGACGAACTGCGCGGCCTCGCAGTTCGGCGCGAGGGGCGGGACATCGGCGCCGTCGGCGTCGCCGCTCTCGGCGACGGGTGTTTCGACGCCGACACCGCGGACGAACACCTGCTCGTCGTTGACCGTCAGCGAGCGCCGCGGTGGCAGTGACTCGTAGACGTCGAGGCGCCAGTCCCGAGCCGCGCCGTCGAACTCCTCGCGGATCGCCGGCGCGAGGCCGGGGCTGGCCTCGAAGGAGATCGCGATCGTCGGGAGACCCGTCCCTTCGTGGAGTCGGGGCAGGTCGAGAACGTTGAACCACGCGGGGGCGACCCCCGCGAGCAGAAGTACTGAGACGTCGGGTCTGTCGATGCGGCCGACCAGCGCGACCACCGCATCGGTCGCGTCGTCGCCGCCGACGGTACAGCGTTCGAAGGCGAGGCCGTCGACAGTGCGGTCGCCGCGGACCACGGCTCCCGCACAGGTCGAGACGGCGTCGGCGTCGGAAAAGGCGACGCCGAGCGCCCGCTGGCCCGGCTTAATCGTCCTTGATGTCCTGCAGCCGGTCCAGGAGTTCGTCGTTGGAGGCTCCGTTGTCGAACTCGACGGTGCCTTCGTGGGTCCCGCCGTCGGCGTCGACCGCGTCGTCGCCGTCGTTCATGTCGAGCTGCTGATTCTCCTGCTCGGATTCATCGTAGCTCCCGAAGCCCATTACATCTATACTTTGTGTCCGATATGGATAAACGCTTGGCCGTTCAGTATCGTTAGTGACCGACAGGTTCTGCCGAGAGTTTATCGGTCATACGCCCTATCCCCAGTCCATGAGTCAGTCGCTCGGATCGACGTTCGCCGACGCGCTCGACGGGATCGGCGTCGGGTTGACGCGGACGGCGGCCGTCGAGTTCTCGACCGCGCTCGCCGACGCGATCGAACCGCCCGCGGTCGGCACGCCGCTCCCGTTCGACGGCGTCTCGCTCCCCGAGGGCGTGACCGTGCCGCCGACGCCCGGCGAACTGGAGGCGGCGACGACGGGCGTCACGCCGGCGTTCGGCGGGATCGCCGACTACGGCACCGTCGTCGTCGAGTCCCGCCCCGAGGGCGACGAACTCGTCTCGCTCTACCCCGAGCGTCACGTCGCCGTGCTGCGGGAGAGCGACCTCGTCGCGGACGTGGACGAGGCGACCGCCGGCCTGCGCGAGCGGATCACGGCCGAACGCGGGAGTGCGGTGCTCGCGACGGGCGCGAGCGCGACCGCGGACATGGGCGCGACCGTCGAGGGCGTCCACGGGCCGCGCGAGGTACACGTGATCGTCCTCACCGACCGATGAGCGCCGACGACACGCCCCCCAACGAGAGCCGCGCCGAGCAGATCCGCCGCCTGCTCGAGACGGAGGGCCCCACTGTCAAGCAGAACGCGCAGGGGTTCAACGAGGGCCGGTACGCGGCGATGGCCGACGTCGACGGCGAGAAACTCCGAACCGAGGCCCGCGAGATCAAGGAAAACGCCATCGAGCGCCTGCCCGAACTGATCGAGAGCGTCCGCGAGCGGGTCGAGGAGAACGGCGGAACGGTGTACCTCGCTGACGACGCGGCGGACGCGAACGAGTACATCGCCGAGGTGTGTGCCGACGCCAACGCGGTAGCGAAGTCGAAGTCGATGACGACGGAGGAGTTGGCGGTGAACGAACATCTCGAAGCGGCGGGGATCGACGTGACCGAGACGGATCTCGGGGAGTTCGTGCTCCAGGTCGCCGACGAGGCGCCCTCCCACCTGATCACGCCCGGGTTCCACAAGTCGACCGACGAGATCGCGGCGCTGTTCAACGCCGAGTTCGATCTCGACGACCCGCTGGAGACGTCCCAGGAACTCACCGCGTTCGCACGCGACCACGTCGGGCGGCGCATCCGCGAGGCCGACGTGGGGATGACCGGCGCGAACTTCGTGCTCGCCGACAGCGGCACGCTCGCGCTGGTCACGAACGAGGGGAACGCGCGCAAGTGTGCGGTCACGCCCGACACCCACGTCGCGGTCGCGGGCGTGGAGAAGCTCCTCCCCTCGATCGACGAGCTGCCGCCGTTCGTCGAACTGCTGGCCCGCAGCGCGACCGGGCAGGAGATGGCCCAGTACGTCTCGCTGCTCACGCCGCCCACCCAGTCGCCGACGATCGACTTCGACTCGGCGGAGCCGATCGGCGGCGGGCAGGACGACCGCGAGTTCCACCTCGTGCTCGTCGACAACGGCCGCTTCGAGATGCGCGGGGACGACGACCTGCGGGAGACGCTGTACTGCGTGCGCTGTGGCGCCTGCAGCAACTCCTGTGCGAACTTCCAGCACGTCGGCGGCCACGCGTTCGGCGGCGACACGTACACGGGCGGGATCGCGACCGGCTGGGAGGCCGGCACCGGCGAGGACGCGATCGACCCCGAAGCCGCGGCGGAGTTCAACGACCTCTGCACTGGCTGCTCGCGCTGCGTGAACGCCTGTCCCGTGAAGATCGACGTGCCGTGGATCAACACCGTCGTCCGGGACCGAATCAACCGCGGCGCGGAGCCGGACGCGGTCGACAGCCTCGTCGACGGGCTCGTGCCCGACGACGAGGAGCCGGGGATGGACTGGGGCAAACGCGCGTTCGGCAACGTCGGAACACTCGCACGGCTGGGAAGCGCGACCGCGCCGGTCTCGAACTGGCTCGCCGACAGCGCGCCGGTTCGGGGCGTGATCGAACGCCGCTTGGGAATCGACGCCCGACGAGGGCTCCCCGAGTTCCGGCGCGAGACGCTTCGGCGGTGGGACCAGCAGCGCGACGCTGCCGTCGGGACCCCGCGGACGGACCGCGAGGCGATCCTGTTCCCGGACGTGTTCACCAACCACGTCGACGTGGCGCGCGGGAAGGCCGCCGTCCGCGTCTTGGAGGCGCTGGGCGTGCCGGTCCGCGTCGCCGGCGAGGTGGGGAGCGGCCGCGCGCCGTTCTCGCAGGGGATGCTCGCCACCGCGCGCGACCGGGCAGAGGCGGTCGCCGACGCGCTGGAGCCACACGTCGACGCCGGCCGGGATATCGTGTTCGTCGAACCGTCGGATCTCGCGATGGTGCGTGCGGAGTACGAGAAGCTCCTGCCCGAGGAGCGGGCGGAGGCGCTGGCCGACGGGAGCTTCGAGGTGCTGGAGTACGTGTACGGCCTGCTGGAGAACGGCGTCGATCCTGAGGGACTCACCCGCGGCGACGGGGAGCGACTGACCTACCACGCCCACTGTCAGCAGCGGACGCTCGGCCTCGACGCCCACACCGAGGCGGTGCTGGGCCGGCTGGGGTACGACGTGGCGACGACCGAGGCGGAGTGCTGCGGGATGGCGGGCAGTTTCGGCTACAAGTCGGACTACTACGAACTCAGCGTCGCCGTCGGCGAGTCGCTGGCCGAGGAGGTTCGAGAACGCGACGAGGACGGAGTCCGTCGTGTCGTCGCGAGCGGTACCTCCTGCGAGGAGCAGTTGACCGACCTGCTCGATCGGTCGGCGACCCACCCCGTGGAACTGCTCGATCCGGCACGGCGTGGAGAGTAGCGGACTGGCGACGGCTGACCGCTGGCGACTACGACGGCTGATACTTTGTTCGGAACTCCCCGCGACGTGCGTGAGACGTCGGTACAGCGAACTCGCCGTCTGTGGGCACGCGTTACTCCGAGGGTTCACAGAGTGCAACCCGAGCCGTATCTTTTGAGACACTAACGATTACAGCGGTAGCGAGGCGAAAGCCACCCGTTCACGGGTGGGATGAAGCCGACAACTGGGGATCTCTCCACGCTCGTAGCCACGACTGGGGTTGAATACTGGAGTAACATCTTTAGGTGAGTAGTTTCTATATACTGACGATGCCCCGTGGGTTCGATAGGGAGCGGACCACCGTCCACAAACTCCAGTACCACTTCGTCTGGTGTCCGAAATACCGCAAGTCGGTGCTCGAGGGTGAGGTACGCGACCGTCTTGAAGAACTCATCGAGGAGAAAGCCGACGAACTCGGGCTAGAGATACTGGAGTTGGCAATTCGCCCCGACTACGTTCACTTGTTCATCACGGGCGACCCGACGCTTGCCCCGAACAAGATCATGCAACAGGTCAAGGGCTACTCCTCGCGCCATCTCCGCGACGAGTTCGACTTCGGCCTCCCCTCGCTGTGGACGCGCTCGTACTTCGTTTCAAGTGCGGGCGACGTGTCCAGCGAGGTAATCGAGGAGTACATCGACGCCCAAGCAGGTGAGTAGTCGTGCAACGAACTGTCTCGACCACGGTGCGAGTCAAACTCCACTCGCTAACGAACAGGAAAGACGATCTACTCACCCGTGAGTACGAGGCGTTCCAGACCGAGGTACACAACGGAGACACCGACCTCTACTCCGCGACCAAGCAGCAGGCGTCGAAAGTCCAGCGACAGAAAGATCCGAACCCCAACACCGACCAACCCGTCGTCCTCCGCAACGACGTGTTCGACGTGGCCCACGACGAGGATACTGTTCTCTCGTCGTGGTGGGTGAAAGTTCCCGTCTACGATCCCGAGCGTGGGCGAGGTAACTCCATCTGGTGTCCTGCCCACGTCCCACACAAGGACGACCAACTCGTTCGCGAGGGAGATATTCGGGACAGCGAACTCGTGCTCCGTGACGGAGATTGGTACGTCCATCTCGTTGTCAAGCGGTCTGTGACCGTGGCTGACGAGTACGACGACGTACTGGCCATCGACATGGGCGCACGCTGGGTCGCTACCTGTGCGTTCCTCTCCGACCGCACAACCACGTTCTACGGCGAGGAAGTGCGCCGTATCCGCGAACACTACAAGCAGTTGCGGAAGTCCATCGGGAAGGCGAAACCCCGACAGGGCCAGCAGGTAGTGGAGCGTATCAGTGACGCTGAAGCACGAAAAGTGGACGACCGCCTCCACAAGATTTCGCGCCAGATCGTTGAGGACGCCGAAAAACGGAACGCGGTGATCGTCGTGGGCGATCTCGGCGGAATCCGCAAGGACAACGACAAGGGGCGGTACGTCAACGACAAGACTCACAAGATGCCGTTCGCCTGCCTGCTCAACTACATCGAGTACAAAGCCCACGGCGCAGGCATCGACGTACAGTTGGTCGACGAATACGACACGTCCCAGACGTGCAACCGCTGTGTCTGCGAGGGTGTCCGTGAGACGCAGGGTCGCTTTGAGTGTCCGGAGTGTGGGCTGGACGACAACGCAGACAAGAACGGTGCGCTGAACATCGGTAAACGAGCCTTGGGCAAGTTCTCGAAACCGCTGTCCGAGGCGGGGGCTGTACTGGCACAGCCCGAAACGCAGGTCATCGTCCACCGCGACGACGAACCTGCGAACCTCTCCGTGTCCGTGGGTTCAACCCCCAGTGGGGGAACCCCACGGCTTTAGCCGTGGGAGGATGTCAGGACTTCCAACCCGTGTCGAGTAGCAGTTCTTCGAACGGAGTTCGGGGCGCGCTTCGGGTCAGCATCGACGGCACCGCCAGTAATCGATAGCGTATCGAGAACTCGCACCGGTAGCGGTTGGTTCTCGCGTTTCAACCCTCCTTCACGCGCGATCTCTCCTACCACTCGTTCCCCTGCTAACCCCGGCACTGCCGTGTCCCCAGTTTCGAACTCGAACCCGGAGTAGCCCGCATCCTGGAGCTCCCGTTTCACGCGTTCCCAATCGGTCATCGGCTATCCAATCGAACAACACCGACGATAAGCGTATCTCTCATGACGAGAAAGGCGGTTCAAATCACATCGAAGTATTGGAGCCCGGCGACCAACAGGATGGAACCGATCAGTACGAGTTTGAACACCCACGATGGGACGTCTTTTCGAACTCTGAGCGCCCAGTCCATACAGACGAGTAGCACGTCTGATCCTTATATCCTCCAGCCGAGTTTCTGGCACCGAGATCAGTGAACTACTCGTGGGAGAGCCATCGTTCGATCGGGTGACCGAGTCGTCCGTCGGTGTCCGAAATATCCGTTCTACTGCCGGTTCCACAGCCAGTTCTGAACGAAGAAGCGGTGCTACCAACCACTGGGACCATCGCTGCCGGCTCTGCCGCCGTCGCTGACTGACCGTTGTCGGCGACCGCTGCCGCCGCCGCCGCCGGCTGACTGCGTGTCGGCGACCGCTGCCGCCGCCGACGGTTGGCGATCACCGTCGGCCACTGCCGCCGCCGTTTTACGGAACTCGCCCCAACGCCCGCCCATGAACCCGATCAACGTCACCGCCGACGCCGAGCGGTTCACGTGCAACGCCTACCTCGTCGACGGCGAGGTCACGACGCTGGTCGACGCCGGCGCGATGCCCGGCGTCGTCGAGGAGATCCGCGAGCACGTCGACGACCTCGATCGCGTGGTCCTCACCCACCAGCACGGCGACCACGTCGAGCAGTTGGACGCGGTGCTGGACGCGTTCGACGCGGAGCTGTACGCCTACGACGACCACCCACGACGGACCAACGAGATCGCCGACGGTGACGAGGTGCAGATCGGCGACGAGGCTCACGAGGTGGTGTACACGCCGGGGCACGCCGACGACCACGTCGCGTTCGTCGGCGAGACGGCGCTGTTCAGCGGCGACGTGGTGGTGTACAACGACGGCGCGTTCGACGACGGCAGCTTCGGGCGGACCGACCACGCGACGGGCGATCGCGAGCGCCTGATCGAGAGCCTGCGGACGATCCTCGATCGGCTGCCCGACTCAGTGACAGGGATGTACGCCGGCCACGGCGACCCGTTCGAGGCGGGCGAGGACTCAGTGCGGGACGTGATCGAGCGCGCGCTCGAACGGGCCGAGCGCCGAGAGCCGAAGTACCCCGACGAGTAGGCGGTGCTGTGGCTGGCAGCGTGGAGAGCGGCAGAAACTGGAGAACGCGTGATCAGGCCGAGCGCGGTTCCTTCGCTTTCGGGCGGAGGTTCCCGTAGCCGCACTTCCGGCACTGGTCGGCGCGCTGGGGGTTGCGGGCGTTACAGCGCATGCAGATCAGTTTGTTGAGGATGCGCTCCTCCGCGTCTTCGAACTTAGCCATACGTCCGGGTTCTCTCGGCGGGCGTTTAACGCTTACCTTGCGGGCCGAGCGCGGGACGCGCCGCTACGGGGCTCGCGTTCGGCGGGGAGAAACGAGGCGTACTCCTCAGGCGGCCTGCTGGCCCTGCTGGGCGCGGTTGAGCGCCTCCTCGAGCTCGTCGCGCTGGGTGACGCCGACGAAGCGTTCGACGACGCCGTCGTCGTTCTCGATCACCAGCGTCGGGAGCGAGCGCACGGAGTACTCGTTGGCGGTCTCTTGGTCGGAGTCGACGTCGATCTTCTCGAACTCGACGTCGCCGAACTCCTCCTCGAGTTCGTCCAGGATCGGGTCCTGGGTCTTACACGGGCCACACCAGTCGGCGTAGAAATCCTTCAATCGGACGGTCATAGCGTGAGCCGAAATTGACCGTGGCCGCGCATAAGGGTTCCGCCGGCGGTGGTCGCCTCACGATGCGTGGCGTTTCGACCACCGGTACGCGTTCCGTGTCAAATAAAGCCCGACCACTACCGGGATGGCTGTGGCGGCGAAGAACACGAGGTTGTAGACCAGCGAAAACGGCTCGTAATCGACGAACGCCGGCGTCGCCTGCCACATGTCGTAGCCAGTGGGGACGAACGCGAGCGTGAACAACAACAGGAAGGCGGCGAACAGCTGTCCGAACCGATGTTTCGATCGGCGAACGATATCGCCCATTAGTTCCGATTGTGAACGGTTGACTCAAAATTGTTCGGAAGGCTTCACGTCCCCTCGACGGGTGGCGTCCGACGGCTGACGATCGATCGCCTTCGTGGCGGTACGTGTCGTCCGGAAGTTTTACGCGTCCGAGCGACGCAGTGTCGCGTATGAGCAGTAACGACGGCGGACTGATGTCCAGCGCGGGGCTGGTCCGCTACTTCGACGCCGAGGACCGCAACGCCATCCGAATGGATCCCCGCACCGTCGTCGCCTCGGGGATGCTGTTCGGCGTGCTGGTTCTCGTCCTCCGGGCGCTCTGAGCCCGGGCGAACGCACCCTTTTTGCGCGGCGCCCACCCACCTCCAGCCATGCAAGCAGGCGTCATCGCGGTCCAGGGCGACGTGAGCGAACACGCCGCCGCCATCGAGCGCGCCGCCCGGGCCCACGGCGAGGAAGCCGAGGTGGTGGAGATCCGCCAGTCCGGCACCGTTCCGGACTGCGACGTGCTCCTCATGCCCGGCGGCGAGTCGACGGCCATCTCCCGGCTGCTCGCCCGCGAGGGGATCGACGAGGAGATCCGCGACCACGTCGCGGCCGGCAAGCCGGTGCTCGCGACCTGTGCGGGCCTGATCGTCGCCTCCACCGACGCGAAGGACGAACGCGTCGACACGCTCGACCTCATCGACGTGACCGTCGACCGCAACGCGTTCGGCCGGCAGAAGGACTCCTTCGAGGCGCCGTTGGACGTGAAAGGGCTGGACTCCCTGTTCCCGGCGGTGTTCATCCGAGCCCCGCTGATCGACGAGGTGGGCGAGGCGGGAAAACGGCGCGAACGAAGTGAGCGACGGCAAACCGCCTCGGAAGCGAGCGGGGAGGAACGACCCGCGAGCAGCGGCGACGGCTCCGGCGCACCGATCAACGACGGCGACTCCGTCGAGGTGCTCGCGCGCTGGGAGGGCGACCCCGTCGCGGTCCGGCAGGGCCCCGTCGTCGGCACGTCGTTCCACCCCGAACTCACGTCGGACTCCCGGATCCACGACCTCGCATTCTTCGAGACCGTCGAGGTGAGCGGGCAGTGAGCGATCCCGATGAGGCGCTCGACGCCGACACCATCGACGCCCTGTTCGAGACGATCGAGCAGCGCAAGCGCGACCTGCCCGAGGACAGCTACACCGCCTCGCTGTTCACCCACGAGAAAGGTGAGAACGCCGTACTGGAGAAACTGGGCGAGGAGACCACGGAGCTGATCCTCGCCGCCAAGGACGACGACAACGAGGAGCTAGCAGCCGAGAGCGCGGATTTCCTCTACCACCTGCTGGTGCTGCTCTCGATGAAGGGGATGGAGCCGGAGGACCTGCGGGAGGAGCTGGAGTCGCGGTTCTAGCCGGGACGACTCCGCTATCTGCTCGTCGTCACTGTCGGCGATATTGATTCCCCACGTGAACAGCGAGGGCTGGCGCCGCGTTACCCCTGTGAGAGGGCTATCGCTGGAGGGCCGCCCCCGCTACCACGCCGACGAGCAAGCCGGCCGTGGCCGCCGGGAACGACGCCGCGAACACCATCACCAGCGGCAGGGCGGCGATCAGCAGCATCGTTCCGAACGTGGGTGGGTGGCGATACGTCGGATAGTCCATCGTCTGCGGTGGTTCGTACATCGTCTGTGGAGGGTCGTACCGTGCGTCAGCAGGGCGATACGAGCCACGTCGCCGTATCCGGATATCCGGGGTTACGAACCCGAACGAGCCAGGATCGGGACGGGGCCGTCGGGGACAGACTGCGTCAGATCATCCACCGGACGGCGGCAACGACGACGCGCAGGGCGCGGAACTCCCAGCCTTCGACCGGACGACGGTCGCGTGGCTGGGTTCCCTGCCCGGGGAGAAGCACGCTCGTGGGATCGAGTGAGTGCACGTCGTCGTCACCTCACCCATTGGTTGTGGAACCGACAGTAAAAAGCTGGGTAGGGCGTGGTACCACACAACACAGTCGATCTATCCCACAAACCGATCACTGGCCGAGATTCTCGACGGATTCGCCTACTTCAGCTCCAGCCCCAGATCGTGCAGTCCGTCGTTGTGCATCGCGACGTTCACGAGCAGCGGCGTGATCGACTCCACCTCCGCGGCGTTCGCGAGGCCGCCGGCGTCGAGCGCGCGCAGCCCTTCGATCCCCTCGGCGATGTCGGTCACGATCCCCTTCGCGTCCTCGTCCTCGCCGACGACGAACGTGTCGACGCCGAGGTCGGCGTCCAGGTTCGCCAGCCGCGCGGCCGCGAGGTTGTGGAACGCGCCGACGAGATGGATCCCCTCGGGAACCGCGCTCGCGGCGTGCTCCGTGACGCTGCCCGCGGGCGGGGGTGCGTAGTGGAACCCGTCGTCGTCGCGGTCCATCCCCGTCGCGGGCGAGACGACGATGTCGCCCTCGTCGAGGTCGCCGGCGACGTGTTCGATCGTGTCGTCGACGTAGTACGGCGGGACTGCGACGACGATCACGCGCGCGTCGGCGGTCACGTCGGCGTTCTCGCCGGCCCGGATCGTCGTCTCCACGCCGCGGGAGTCGAGTTCGGTCTCGTACTCCGCGGCCTTCGTCTCGGCTTTCTCCGCGTTACGGGAGCCGATCAGCACGTCGTGGTTCGTGTGGTAGGCCAAACGCAGCGCCAGCCCCTCGCCGATGTCGCCGGTGCCGCCGAGTATCGCGATGTCCATGCGTGAGGCTGCGGTCGGTTCCGAGGTAAGGGTTGCGTGAGCGGCGACGCTACTCCAGCAGGTCGGGCAGGTCGTTCACGGAGTCGAGCACCGCCGCCGCGCCCTCGGCCTCGTACTTCCGGCGGCCCGACTCGCCCGTCAGCCCGCCGGTGAGCACGCCAACACCGTGGTACTCGCGGGAGGGGTCCGACTCGGCGGCGTTCGTCGCGGTTCGCACGTCGTCGAGCGTGTCGCCGACGAAGACGACTGAGGCGCGGCGACTGTCAGCCGCGCCCTCTGTGACGACCGAGTCGGCGTCACCAGAACGCGAAGCGTTCTGGTTGGCTATCGAATCGCTACGCGATTCGAGACCGTCAAACCGCTCCGCGAGCGTAACCAACGCGCGCGGGTGAGGCTTACCTTCCGCCCAGTCGTCCATCGTGAAGCGGTGTTCCTCGGGCACCGACAGGCCGGCCCGTTCGAGCGCGATCTCCGCCTCGGCGGCGGGGCGCCCGGTGAGGACGCCGACCGAGAACCCCGACTGCAGTCGCTCGATCGTCCCCGGTTCGACGATGACCGGCTCGTCGTGGATGTACCCCGGCGCCTCGAACGGCGGTTCGCCGCCCTCGATCTCGCGGTACAGCTCGGTGCCGAGGTAGAGCGCCTGGAACGTCTCCCTGACGCCGTCGGGGTCCCACTCGGCCTCGACAGAATCAGCGTCGCCAGAACGCGTGGCGTTCTGGCTGTCACCGGAAGCCGTCGGCTTCCGGTTGCCCGAGGGGCCGTGCCCCTCGGTGGCTAACGAATCGCTGCGCGATTCGTGACCGTCGAACCCCTCCCGCCCCGCGGCCTCGCGCAGGACTGCGCGGGCAGCCGCGAGCCCGCCCTCCTCGTGGGCGGCGATGGCGTCGGTGAACTCGACCGCATCACCGGAGTAGCCTGCCTCGCGGGCGAGCACGAACAGCGTCGCCGCGTCGGTGAGTTCCCAGTCGTTGTTGAACCCGCCGGCATCCTTGAAGCGCTGGATCGTCGCGCGCTCGATGGTGTCGCCGTGGCGCCGTTCGATCGTCTCGATGATCGCCCGTCGGTAGGAGTCGGCGACGTCGACCAGAACCCCGTCGACGTCGAGGACGACCGCGTCAGCGTGCATACCCCCGCTCCGGCCCCGGGGTGAAAGGCGTTTGCGGCTCGTAGCGCGGTCAGCGGCGCCCCTGTCGTCGCTCTGCTGCGGTGTACAGTGTCACCCGGGGCCGATCGCCACCACCCAGCGTCTCGCGCTCCACGGTGATCGCCGGCTCGTCGTACCCCAACGTCGTGAACCGGAACGTCGCGCCCACCGCCTGCGCGAGGTCACGAATCGGGCGATGGAGTTCGGGCGGGCAGTTGAGCGCGTAGATGGCGTCGACACGGTGGAACGCGTCCGGCTCGTCGACGGTCGTCACGTCCTCGACGCGGAACCGGACTCCCTCGGGGACGGGGACGGGACGAACGTCCGTCGCGCGCACGTCGACACTGTCGGCGACGAGGCTGGCTGCGACGCCGGTTCGGTCGCCGATCCCGACCTCGAGCAGGCGGTCGGCGTCGCGGAGCCGTCGGACGATCAGGGGGTCGGTTTCACGTGTCATGCCGAGGGTTTATGCTGATCCTCGGCGTTGGTCGGGATATGCACGTCGACATCGTTCCAGTCGGGCCGGTCCCGAGCCGCGCCAAACGCGAGGCGTCAGAGGCGTTGCGGACCGTCTACGACTGCGAGGTCGGCGTTCGGAGCGAGCAGGCGATCCCGGAGGACGCGTTCGACCGCGGCCGGAGCCAGTACCGCGCCGAGCGGTTCATCGAGGTGGCGGGCGACGCCGGCACCGGCGACAAGAACATCGCCATCACCACCGAGGATCTCTACTACCGGCAGCGCAACTACGTGTTCGGGCTCGCCTACCTCAACGGTCGGGGGTCGGTGATCTCGACCCACCGGCTCAACACTTCCTCCGACGGCGGCATCTCCAACAAGCCCACTTCGGAGGTGTTCGCCGACCGCGTCCGCAAGGAAGTCGTCCACGAGATGGGCCACAACTTCGGGCTGGAACACTGCGACAACAGCAAATGCGTGATGTCGTTCTCTCCGACGGTGCGTGAGGTCGACGTGAAGGAGGAGAACCTCTGTGGCTCCTGCTCGCGGCTGCTGGGCTGACGGCGCGAACCCTCGTTGACTGTTCCTGCCGCGAGCTGACCGTCACTCCCTGAGGGTGGCTGAAGCGGGCGAGAGCTTCGTGATCCACACCGGTGGCGACTCGGACTACACCTGGTTCAATGGTGCCAGCGGCGAGACGCTCGCGGAGTCCGGTCTGCAGGGGCAGAGCCCCGCCGGGCCCGCAGCGGCGGTCGATCCGGACTCCGGGTCGGTGCTGCTGAGCAGTATCGCACCGAACAACTACGAACCGGTCGACGTGTTCACTGACGACGCCGCGCGCGTGCTCGCGAACGCCGTGAGCGTCGCGCAGGACGGCATAGTCACTGACGCCGTCGGCTCGACCTCGATCGACGCCGACTTCGTCGGGACGGTCGACGACGCCGAGAGCGTCACCGTGACTGCCAACGACGTCGTCTCCGACGGCGAACTCGTCGATGGCGAGATGATCACCTTCACCGTCGGCGACGAGCCGGTCGCGACCGCCGAGGTCGAGAACGGCACCGCCACGGCCTCCTTCGACCCCGCGACGCTCGACGCGTCCGCGGGCGAGACGCTGACGGTCAGCGTCGAGGAGATGATGGTGCTCGAAACGGACACGGTGGAGACGGTCCACGAGACGGCCGACCTGGAGGAAGGGTACAACCTCCTCTCGGTCCCGCAGGCCGCTGAACTCTCCGCCGACAACGTCAGCGCGATCAACACGTGGAACACCTCGGGCGTGACCTACGAGTCGGTCACCCAGTCCGAGTTCGACTCGCCGTCCGACCTCCACCAGGGGCTGTACGTCTCCGCGGCGGCTGACGATGCCCGCCTCGGCTTCACGTTCAGCGACGACGTGCCGGTCGCCGGCACGGCGGACCTGGCAGAGGGCTGGACGCTGACGGGTTCGAACTTCGCGATCGACAGTACCGAGATGCAGGACACGCGTACGCTCGACGAGGACCTCCTCGAGGTCGACCCGTCCGAGCTCAGCGTGTTCAGCTCCACGTTCAACCAGAAGTACGACGGTAGCACGGAGATCGGTTCCTACGAGGCCTACTGGGCCTACAACGACGAGAACACCAGCTACGAGCGCGCGATCATCTCGCCGTCCTACGAGACTGGGGACCGCGAGGAAGTGCTCGGGATCGAGGAGTCGAACTTCACGGTCACGAACGTCGACGCGACGGTCGTCCCGCGCGACGAGTACCAGGCCGAGGACAACCACCAGGTGCTCGAAAGTGACGAGCAGGCAGTCACCGTCACCGTCACCGTCGAGAACTACGGTGGCCTCGACACGCAGTTCGTCGACCTGAACGTCTCCGACGAGCGCGTCGACCGCAGCCTCGGCGTGACGCTCGAGAACGGCGAGAGCGAGACGGTCACGTTGACCTACAGGCTCTCGCAGGACGACGTGCCCGGCCTCACGGTTGAGGCACTGACCGAGGGCGACAGCGCGACGGACTCCGTCGACGTTGGTGACGAGGGCCTGTACGTGCAGGACCAGGCGCTCACGCTCGACAACGAGTTCGTGGTCAGCCAGGTCGACTACAACGGCGCAGCGAGCGTCGAACTCGTCTCCAACGGCACCGTTCTCAACACCACGGCCGTCGACAGCGGCACCGCGACGAACCTCGCCCTCGACGTGAACGCGTCGATGATCGAGGACAGCACGGTCGAGGTCCGCCTGCTCAACGCTGACGGCGAGCAGGAGACCAACGAGACGGTCACCATCGAGGAGACGACCATCGGCGTGGATGTCGACGACCAGTTCGCGTTCGCTGACGCGGACAGCACGCTGGTCGACGTCGAGGTCTACAATAACGCGCTGATCGACCAGACCGCGACGATCAACTTCTCGGCCGACGGTGAAACCAAGAGCTCGGAAGTCTCCGTCTACGGTGACGACTGGACGACCACGAGCTTCACCGTCGACACGAGCAACATGTCGACCGGCGACACCGTGGAGTACACGGCTTCCTCGCCGGACGACACCGCCTCGGGCACGCTGACTGTGGCCGAGTCGACGCTGACGTTCGACGACCAGTCCATGAACGCCGACGGTGAGGTCCTCGTCGAGGACGTCATCGCGAGCGCGGACCAGAAGATCGTCGTGACCGACACCGACTTCAACATCGTCGGTGAGTACGACGAGGCCGGTGACATCAACGAGGAGACCGTTCTCGTCGATGTCTCCGGTTCGGAACCGGGCCAGTACATCGCCCACATCGTCTCGACGGAGACGAGCGATATGGCCGATAGCCCGGGCCTGGTGGACGATCAGGCGACCATCGTCGACGCTGACGTGACTGTCGACGACGTGAGTGAGAGCTTCGAGGAAGACGAGACGGCTGAAGTCTCCGAGGTCGACGTCTCGACAGCGAATGTCGAGGCAGCGACTGAGACGAACTTCACCGTCGAGATTCACCAGGGCGGCAACATGATCGGTGAGTCCGAGGTGCTGACCGGCAGCAACTCGGTGACGGTCACGCTCGACGACCCGATCACCGCGGAAGGTGTGACGGACATCGAGGCCGTGCTGGTCAACAACGAGACGGGCGAGACGTTCCAGGAGGCCAGCGAAACTGGCTTCGTGGACGTCTCCGACAGCGCCACGGTGACGATTACCGTTGGCGAACTCGACGCGAGCGTCAACCTCCCGAACCAGGAGATCGGCTCCTACAACGGGAACGACTCCGTGTTCGTCGACGGCGTGACTGGCGACGAAGGCCAGTACGTCGTGATCACTGACGACGACCTCAACGTCGTTGGTACGTACGCGCTCGAGGACCGCGCGGCCAACGAGGAGTTCGTCGTCGAACTCGACGAGAGCGTCGAACCGGGCGAGTACCGCGCCCACCTCACCAGTGACGTGCAGCTGGTGGGCGACGACGGTATCGTGACCGACACGGGTGAACTGTACGACGCCGACCTGGCCTTCGAGGACCAGGAGTTCGTCGGCAGCACCACTGAGGTCACGGTCCAGACGGCTGCCCTGATGGACGGGATGGGCAACAGCACGCAGTTCGCTGTCGCCATCCACAACGCGAGCGGCGACATCATCGGAACGGAGACGGACCTGACCGGTGAGGAGAGCGACGTGACCGTCAGCCTCGAAGAGTCGATCGACGAGGAAGGCGAGTACGTCGCGATGCTGCACTTCAGCAACGAGACGGATGCGCTGGCTCCGATCAACGTGGTTGACGACGGCTCCGTGAGCACGATCACGGACGCCGCGACGATCACGCCGATCGAGAGCGACGCGGCGTTCGACGATCAGATCCTCGGTGACGGCAGCGAGGTGCTGATCGAGGACGTGCAGGCGGCCGAGGACAGCACTGTTGTCCTCACCTACGGCGAGAACCGCACGATCGCTGGCACGGCGGCGTTCCCGGCGAGCGACGAGCCGACGAATGTCTCGATCACGGTCGCGGACGCCGGCGGCTTCCCGGGCGATCACACCGCCCACGTCATCCCGACGGACCAGCTCAGCAGCGAGTACGGTCCGGGTGACAACGTCTCTGCGGCCACCGCGGCCAACGTGACGACGAATGTGAGCGCGACCGTCTACGACGCCAGCGTCTCGGTCGAGGACCAGACGGTGCAGGACTCGACCGACGAAGTCACGGTCGCGACCGCTGACCTGCTCGACGGCGCGAACGACGATACCACGTTCGGCGTCGAGATCAGCGTCGACGGCGAGGTCATCGGCTCCGAGATGGGCCTGACTGGCGAGAACGACGACGTGACGGTCTCGCTGAGCGAGTCCATCAACGTGACGAGCGAGGTGACCGCGACGCTCGTGGACGCCGACGGGGCGATCCCGCAGGCGGGTACGTCGTCGTACCAGTCGCTGACCGACAGCGCGACGGTCACCGTCGAGACGGCAACCAACGGCAACGTCGACTTCGCCGACCAGGCGGTCGGTGAGAACGGCGAGGTCGTGGTCGAGAACGTCCAGCCGGTGGACGTGAACACGGTGATGACCGAAGCCGGTGTCGAGCCCCAGAGCGACTTCCTGGTGCTGATCGACACCGATACCGGCGAGATCGTCGACTACAAGCAGTTCAGCGAACTCAGCGAAGGCGAGTTCAGCGGAGGCGACGTGATGCTGAACGCGTCGGACGCTTCGCCCGGCAACCACACGGTCGCGATCCACGAACCGAACGCGACCGGTGAGGCACCCGATCCGGACGCGCCTCGTGGCGTGAACGCAACCGCGACGGTGTACACGGGCGAGCTGACGGTCGACGATCAGACGCTCGAGCAGGGGACCGACGATCTCGACACCATCACGGTGTCGACCGCGACCCTGCTTGACGGCAGCAACGACGGCGCAGAGTTCACCCTCAACGTGACCAGCGGCGGCGAGTCGCTGGGCACCGAGACGGTCACTGGCGCCAACACTGATGCTGAAGTGACTCTCGGCGAGGAGCTGGCGCGCGGCGAGACCGACGTCACCGTGACTGCTGAGGTCGACGGTGAGACGGTCGCTGTCGCTTCCGGCACTGGATTCGAGGACCTTCAGGACTCCGCGACGATCGACGTGGTCTCCGCGGAGTACGAGGTCCAGGAACCGAGCCTGAGCGACGACCAGATCGACGTGGGTACTGAGAGTATCGACGCCGACGTGGTCGTCGAGAACGTCGGTGAAGTCACCGGCGAGCAGGATATCACCCTGCGCATCCTCGACTCCGAGGGGAACGAGACCGGCATCAGCCGGACGCTTCAGGACGTGCAGGTGTTCTCCGGTGAGAGCCGTGACCTGCCGTTCAACAACCTCGATGTCTCCGGCCTCTCCACGGGCGAGTACACTGTGGAAGTCAGTTCAGCCGACAGCACCAATTCGACCGAACTGACGGTTCAGGAGCCGGCGAACTTCGAGGTCAGCATCAACGACGCCGACAGTAGCCTCGACGTCGTGGGCGGCGAGGACGCGGTCGTGAACGCCACGATCGAGAACACCGGCAGTCAGCAGGCCACCCAGACGGTGAGCCTCGACGTCGGCGGTAGTGAGGCTGTCACTGAGGAAGTCACGCTCGTCGGCGGGGCGAGTACGACCGTCGAACTCAGCTACACGACGTCAGCCGCGGACGACGGTGCGAACGTCACCGTCTCCTCGGCGGACGACTCGGCTCAGCGGACGCTGAGCGTGAGCGAACCGGCGAACTTCCAGGTCACGATCGACTCGATCAACGACTCCGTGAGCGAGGGCGACGACATCGTCGTCGACTACACGGTGACCAACACCGGTGACGTAATCGGAGAGAAGTCGATCGACCTCCTGATCAACGGCTCCAGCGTGGACAGCACCACGCTCCAGATCGACGCTGGTCAGGACACTGGGAGTTCGTTCACCTACTCGACTGGACCCGGTGACGTGCCGGAAGTGAACGTTACTGTCAGTAGCGACACTCAGGACAGCGATACGGTCACTGTCCAAGCAGCGGAATAGACGAGCAACTAACTGCGACTCGCGGTCATTTTTTCGCGGTACTGACGGCGAGCAGCAACGCAGGACCCGAAAACTCCGCCATTACCGCTCGCTGCGCGAACTCACCAGCGCACTCCGCCCCCAGCCGTCGAACACGCGAAGCTCTGCGCTCCGAACCTCTGCCTCCACCCGCACCAGCGCCCCGGCGTAGGTGATCACGTCCTGGCACGCGGTCATCCGGTCAGAGGTGTCGACCGCCGCGGCGTTCCCGCGGAGCACGGCGTCGTCGTCGAGCCCCAGCTCCGAGAACTCGATCTCGTCGTAGCAGCCCGTGGGGCCGACGGACTCGACGTACACCAGCACCGACGACTCGAACTCGGTGTCGTCGACGAACGACCGCGTCTCCTCGTCGGCGTCCTCGACGAGCGCCTCGGCCGCCGCCGCGGAGCGGAACAGGGCACAGATCCCGGGGCGCTGTTCGCGCTCCCACGATCGGTCGAGCGCGCGGGCAGTCTGGTGGATCGTCGTCTCGACGTCGGTCAGTCGCTGTTCCTCGTCGGTCTCGGTGTCGGGGTCGTCGGTCATAGTGGCGTTGGGGGTCGCTGTCCGCGTCGCCGAGTCGGTCGCCATCCGATCGCCCGTCCCGTCGGTACAGCCCGCCAGCGCGGCGACGCCGGCGATACCGACCGCCCGGAGGACCCGTCGACGCGTCAGTTCAACCATACGACATCGTTCCCCCGGTAGCGCCTAAAGGGTTCGCCGGACTCCGCGGCCGCCTCGCGCGTGCGGAGTAGAACACAATGGCTCCGAACCCTGCGACTCGATCACGGGAACCCCGAGCGCGAGGGGGACGTTGGCGGCTCCCGAGCGCGTCGCAGTGATCGACAGGGGGTCTGACGGGTGAGAGCCGCCGCATGGGTGCTTCGTCATGCTTTTGAGAACGCGGCACCGACCTGTTAGGCATGAGCGCAGACGAGGACAAGTATCCCGCCGAGTCCGGGCGTCGGCGGTTCGTCAAAGGGGTCGTCGGCGGCGCGGGGCTGGCCGCCGTCGGGATGACCGGTGCGACCGGCATCAACGCCGCGACCCAGTCGCCGGGGTCGGGCGGCGGTTCGACCACCGCGATGGCCATCGAGAACACCGCGGGCCCCGCGCCGCGCGGGATGCCCCAGATCCCCATCGAGATCGACGACGAGGGGTATCTCAAGGGCGTCTGGCCCGAGGTCGAGGAGGTCGAGCAGGGCGGCCGAACGATCGAGGTCGCCCAGACCGAGATGGGGGGGCAGACCTACTCCTCCGAGTGGTTCCAGTACTGCGGCGTCCAGTCCTACCAGGGGATCGTTCCGAGCTACGAGTCCGAGAACTACTTCCGATCGGGCGCCGGCCCCGCCTACGACTGGCAGAGCGAGGAGCTCAGCGAGGGCGACCGGCTCAACATCGACATGTTCGAGAACTACGAGACCTGGGGCAACGGGATCGGCCAGTCCGGCCTCGGCAAGCCCGCGACCGGTCGCTGGCGCTCGGAGGACACCGAGAACACCATCCCGATCCAGGTGATCCGCAGCCCGATCATCGAGAACATCGCCAACGGGAACACCGACGCCGACCAGTCGATCGTGAACTGGGTCCAGGCCAGCACGCAGGACGGGTTCATCGCGTGGCTCAACAAGTGTACCCACTTCTGCTGTGTCCCCGGCTACAAACAGACCGCCTCCTCGGCCTCCTTCGGCGGCGCCGACGGCGTCTACTGTGCCTGCCACCAGTCCGTCTACGACCCGTTCAGCATCGTCCAGACGCTGTTCGTCGCCCGACCGCGGCCTGACTGATTCCCGTGGTCGACGACCCCGAGGACGGCGCGCCGACCGACGCCGGCGACGGTGACTCACACGCTGCCGGCGACGATGCCGGGGGCGACTCACACGCTGCCGGCGACGATGCCGGAGGCGACTCACACGCTGCCGGCGAGGACGCCGGCAACGACGCGGACGACGAGGAGTTCGCCCGCCGAGTCGCGGAGGCTCGGGAGCTGATCGGCGACGACGCCACCGCGTTCTACGTCGGCGTCGTCCGCGAGGGGCGCGAGGTCGACTCCACGTTCGCCCAGCAGGCCGACGACGCCCAGGAAGAGGGGATGCAGGCGCTCTCGCTGCTTGCCTCCCACCTCCGGCTAGTGTCGGACGAGGCCGGCGTGGACTACACGACTGTCGCCGCCGACGCGGTGACGCTAGCCGAGCAGTTGGAGTCGGAGTAGTGCCAACCGCTACCCGTCGCCGATAGACGGGACTTTTTGTTCACACGCCCCCGAGTTCGCCCACGGACTGTCTCCCGCGCGTGCGGGACCCACACCATGAGCGAGTTCGACATCATCCCACCCGAGGCGATTCAGGCAGGCGACGCGACGGACGCCTACTTCGACCGGACGACCGAGACGCTCTCCCACGCGGGACGGAACCCCCACGTCGTCGCGGAGGTCACCGCCGACCAGTTCCCGACCGGCGAGTTCGAACTGCTCGCCGGGCTGAAAGACGCCGCCCACCTGCTCGAAGGGCTGCCGATCGACGCCGACGCGCTGCCGGAGGGGACGCTGTTCGACGGCGGGCCCGTCCTCCGGATCGAGGGGAACTACCTCGACTTCGCGCGGTACGAGACGGCGCTTCTCGGGTTCCTCTCCCACGCCTCCGCGGTCGCGACACACGCGCTCCGTGCCCGGCGGGCGGCACCGGCCTCGCGCGTGCTCTCTTTCGGCACCCGACACGTCCACCCCTCGATCGGCGCGATGGTCGAGCGCTCGGCGCTCGTGGGTGGGCTCGACGGCGTCTCGAACGTCGCTGCCGGCGAGCTGATCGACCGCGAGGCCGGCGGGACGATGCCCCACGCGCTGCTGATCTGCTTCGGCCGTGGGAACCAGGAGGCCGCCTGGCGCGCGTTCGACGAGGCGGTCGCCCCCGACGTCCCCCGCGTGACGCTCTGTGACACCTACTCCGACGAGGTCGACGAGGTGCTGCGCGCGGTCGAGACGCTGGGCGAGAATCTCGACAGCGTCCGCCTCGACACCACTGGCTCCCGGCGCGGTGACTTCCGACATATCGTCCGGGAGGTGCAGTGGGAGCTCGACGCCCGCGGCCACGGGGACGTCGACGTGTTCGTCAGCGGCGGGCTCACGCCCGAGAGCCTACGCCACCTCCGCGACGTCGCCGACGGGTTCGGCGTCGGCGGCTACGTCAGCAACGCCGACCCGATCGACTTCGCGCTGGATATCGTCGCGGTCGAGGGCGACCCCGCCGCGAAGCGCGGGAAGCTCTCGGGGACGAAGCAGGTGTACCGTACCGAACCCGGCGGCCACCACGTCGCGCTCGCGGACCGCGACGCCGACGGCGAACCGCTGCTGGAGCCCCTGCTCCGCGACGGCGAACTCGTCCGGGAGTTCGACATCGACGAGGCGGCTGACCGCGCCGTTGCGGACGCCGAGCACGTCGGCTTCCCGCGGGACTGAGCCGCGCTTCTTCGCCGTTACTCGAACCGGCTCGACCGCTCGTGGGCGATCACGTTCCCCACGCGCTCGGTGATCCGGACGCGATGGGTGTACGTCTCCGAGAACGTGTGGGTCTCGAACGCGACGACCCACTCGGCGTCCTGCTTCCCGACGTCGGTGACCGTGCCGAACTGGCCGGTACACTCCGCCTCCGCGTAGCGCTCCGCGATCTCGGCCGCGGTCTCCTCGTCCGGGACGTCGACCATACGTGCAAGTACCACGCCCAGACGGAAGTGACCTGTCCGGCGCCGAGATGTCCGAGACAGTTCCGTGTCGATCAGGTGACGAACTGGGGCACACAACATGGGTATCGTCACGACACCCGACACACGAGGAGTGAGACGGCTCGGCGATCACCTCGTCGCCGATCGAGCGTCGCTCAGGCCGGGAACGACTCGACGAACACCGTGCCGTACACTGCCACTGCGAGCAGCAGGCAGCCGACGACGAGCAGGACGGCGCCGCCGAACCGGAACGTCCACTCCCGGTACTCGCGGGTGTCGTCGTAGTACGCCGGGTTCTCCGAAGGCGGGACCCAGCTGATCCACTCCGCGAACCGTTCCTGGAGCGCGAGCGCTCGCTCGACCCGGAACGCCAGCACGGCGCCGACGCCGAGCGTCCCCAGCGCGAGGATCCAGACCGCGATCAGCGTCGCCGTCGCCATCTCGGCCGGCGCGTCGTGGGGAGTTGAGTTGAAACCCCGGGTTCGCCGCCGACAGGGGGCGTACGGCTGATGGCGCCGGTCGGGCCAATCGGTTCACGTCTCGCCTGTGTCGGCGGGGCGGGTGACCGGAGGGTCCATGAGTCAGGAACGGACCACGCGAGGGCACAGCGCGGTGCTATCGCCGTCCGACGACGGGTACGATCGTCGTGACCACATCGACAATCTCGCTCGACAGGTCGGAAGAAGCGTTCTAGGAACCTTCTCCCTGCGATCCCGGGGCCGCAGCCTACCCGCCACTGACCGGCGGGAACAGCGCGAGCTCGTCGCCCGCCTGGACACTCGCACCCGCGTCGACGCTCTCGCCGTTCTTGAGGAGGTTCACGTCCCCGCGGAGCTCGCCGTCGTCGGTCAGCGCCCGCTCCCGGAGGGCCGGCTTCGCGGCCAGCAGCGATTCGAGCGCGTCGCCGACGGTCGCGTCGTCCTCGACGTCGACCTCGACGGTGCGATCGCCGGCCGCCTCGGCGAGATCAGCGAAGAGCTTCCACTGCATGCCCGGCGGTCGGCGGCGGGCGGAGAAAGGCGTTGCGGGTACCCGACAGCGACGGCCCCGACGCGCGAGCGATCAGTGGACCGACATCTCGGAGATGACGTTCACGACGTAGACGCCACAGAGGACGAGTCCCATTCCGACGACCCCCGCGAGATCGATCGGCTCGTCGAAGGCGACGACGCCGATCGACGCCACGCCGACGATGCCGAGTGCTGCCCACGTCGTGTAGACGGCGCCGACGGGGAGCTCCTCCAGCGTGAGCGAGAGGAGGTAGAACGCCAGTCCGTAGCCGACGACGACGCCGAGGCTCGGCAGCGGCCGGGAGAACCCCTCCGAGAGCTCGAGCGCCGTCGTTCCGAGCAGTTCGGAGAGGATCGCCACCGCGAGTAGTAGGTACGGGTTCATGGCCGTCGCTACTGCGACACCGGGTATGACCGTTCTCAAACCGCCTGTCTCTTGCAGTGGATTGCATCACACTCGACTACTCGCGACGGTAACGTCACGAGCCGGCCGCGTGCGTCCCGGCGGATTCACGGGCGCTCGGGCCGACCCCCCGACCGATGACCGAACTCGACGAACTGGGGCTCTCCAGCTACGAGGAGACGGTGTACCGGACGCTGCTCGCGACCGGCGCCGCGACCGCGGCCGAACTCGCCGAGGCCAGCGACGTGCCGCGCGGACGGATCTACGACGTGCTCAACGGTCTCGAGAACCGCCGACTCGTCTCCACACAGTCGACGGAACCGACGCGGTACGCCGCGATCGACCCGGAGAGCGCCGTCGAGACGCTGCTCGCCGAGCGCTACGTCGGCCTCGAGCGGGCGTGGGCGCGCTACCTCGACGCCGCGGAGTCGGTCAGGTCGAGTCACCTTCCGGCCGCCCCCACCGACGGGAGCGTCTGGCTCGGCAGCCTCGGGGGCGCGGAGATGGAGACCGCCCTCCACGAGCACGCCCGGACCGCGACGGAGTCCGTCCACGCGGTCGTCGGCCCGCCCTACGAGGCAGCGTCGTGGGACCGGCTCGAACGGGAGGTGAACGCCTTCTTCGAGGGTGCCGGGGCGGACCTCGACGTCGAACTCCTCCTGAGCGAACGGGTCGCCGAGTCGCTTCCCGACTCGACCGTCGAGCTCGCCGAGCGCCACGAGGCGACGACCGCGATCCGGACGCTGCCGGAGCTCTCGCTCTCCTTCGACGTGGTCGACGGCGCGGTCACGACGATCGACCTCCCGCACCCCCGAGACGCTGCGGACCGTATCGGCGTGCTCGGCGTGACCGACGGCGCCGTCGTCGACGAGTTCGAACGCCAGTTCCGGACGATGTGGCGGGAGGCGACGGCCCTCCGGGAGTGAGGGCGCTACACGCTCGCCCCGGGAGCGGCGCTCTCGGGACGAGCCACCGTGTCCCGACCGGCCAGCGGTCGACGACCGATCGGACTACCCAACCTCCCTTCACTCGCCGCGGGCTCGCTCCTCCAGCCCGCACAGCACGTCCGGTCGGCCGATCGCGTACATCGAGTCTTGGACGGGAATGTATCGAGCGCGTCTGTGAGTCGACGCCTACCCAGGATGAACCGTCGGTATCCGTGGCCGATGGGGGCTCCCGCAGATCGAGTCCCTCTGGAGGCAGTCACACGGGGCAATCTGCAGATGAAACCCATACTCGGATTTCCACCCATCGAACCGATAGACTGGAACCGATTATGAAATTCTCGCCCCGTCGCTTCAGGTCTGTGGCGCCATCATAATCGGGCCAGATCCCCGCAAGTAGCCCCTGTACTGTGGGCAAAACCGGAGGTAGACTGGGCGTCGCCAAACCGATGAACCGGCGAAATCACGGTCGAGACGCCGCTTCGGCGGCGTCGACGCCATCGTCGTAGGCAACGATACCCCGGAAACCGGCGCGAAAATTCTTCATAATCGGTTTCAGTCGGGCGATTCGCCTTCGTGACGTCCGTCGACGGTCAGCCTGATTTGACCAAATTCGACGGTTCCGAGGCGTCTCGTCGCCGCGCACTCGCTGTCTGGGCCAGCGCCGAGCGAACTCAGTGTGAATGCATCTACCGTATTCCACGGGAACACCTCTTGCGGGGCCGAAATCCGATTATGAAATCCACGACGCACCCGGGAGCGGGCGCGACAGCCGATATCGGGGGTCAATCCGGATATGATTATGTCGCACGGGCGAGGACGCTGATTCATCGGTGGTGTGGAACTCGCCACCGTCGCCGTTCGACAATCTTCACCGCCCAACGGTTCGCCGATTGCGCACGTCTCCACGAGCACACCAGTAGTTTCAGGACGTAGGCATCGAACCCCGCACTCGGTCAGTCGGTGTGCTCACTCGCCGCGGGCTCGCTCTTCCAGCCCGCGCAGCACGTCCGGTCGGCCGATCGCGTACACCGAGTCGCCGGCGTCGAGCGCGCGCTCGCGGGTCGGCAGCGCGTCGAGCGCGCCCGACTCGCCCCTGATCGCGACGATCGTGGTGTCGAGGTCGCCGACCGTGCCGCCGACGAGCGGGCTCCCCTCGGGGACCTCGACGACGCCGAGCGTCTCGTCGGCCGTGCGAAGCAGCGACGCGAACTCCTGGTCGGCCCGGGCCGCCACGGGCAGCGTCACCAGCCGGTAGCGCTCCTCTGGCGACAGCGCCGCCGCGTCGTTCTCGTCGACGACGAGCGTCACCGTCTCACCCGCTGTCGCGCGCAGCTCCGCGGTCGTCACGCGGCGTGGTGCTTCGGCGTCGTCGGACTCGACCGTCTCGACCGTGTTTTCGACCGGTTCGCCGTTCTCCGACGGCTCCGCGGGCGGATCGGGCGTCGTCCACACCTGCACGATGTCGCCCGGGCTGGCGTCGGTTGCGGGGTCGGCCTCGACGGCGACGGCGCAGGTGCCCGGACCGAGCGTGGGGCCGATCCCCGCCAGCCGGGAGCCCAGTGCGAGATACGTCACCGTCCCGTCGTCGGCGAGTTCGGCGTCGACGTAGCCGACGTTGTAGTCCTCCTTCAGCCGGGTCGTCAGCCGATCTCGGAGCGTCGCCGTCGTGTTGCGGGGGAACAGCAGCGTCTTCCCGCCCAGCTCCTCCTTGACCGCCGTCGGGACGGGGTCGTAGCTCTGCATGTCCTTGATCTCGTCGGCGGCGGGGAGTTCGACCGCCGAGAGCCGGGCGACGCCACGCAGCGCGCGGCCGACGCTCGCGTTCACCTCGCGGGCGCCCGCCGCGGTCAGCACGCCGGAGTGGAACGCGTCGCCGAGCCGGCGGCCCGGAACGGTCGCGACGAACGCCGAAAGCAGCGTGAGCAGGTCGATCCCCACGCCGGTCGCGTCGAACGGGTCGCCGCCGGGGGCGCCGATCACTCGGCCCAGCAGCCCCACCGTGTTGAGGTAGAGCGCGACGGTCGCGACGCCGAACAGCGCCGCCAGCCCCGGCGGGATCGGCTCCCGGAAGTACCAGCGATACCCCGCCGACACCGCGCCCGAGACGAGGAAGGCGAGCACCGAGAGCCCGAACAGCCCGCCCAGCGCCGCGACGATATCCACGTCGCCGAGCAGTATCTGGAGGATCACGCTGCCACCCCCGCGAACGCGTCGAGATCCGTCGGCGTGCCGACGACGAACAGCTCTTGGCCGGCTTTCGGGACGTACTCGCTGCCGGGGACGACCGTCCAGCTCCCGTCACTCCGTGCCGCGAGGACGGCCACGCCGTACGTCGAGCGGACGCCGACCTCGCCCAGCCCGTTGCCGTCGAGCGGGCCCCCCTCCGTCACTGTCACCCGCCGGAGCCGCTTCCCCGAGCGCCGTAGCAGCGCCAGCAGTTCGAACTCCTCGCGCTCGCCGCGGGACTGCACCGTCAGCCCGGTCACGTCCTGGGCCACGAGCGCCCGCGAGGCGTCGCGGCTCACGGCGACGGTCACGCGGTCGCGCCCACCCGCGGCGGTCTTGGCGGCGGGCGGTGACGGTGGCGCGACGTCGGTCCCGCCGTCGGTCACTGCCGGCTTCGCCCCGGCTTCCTTCTCGGGGCGGACGCTGACGACCGTCCCCTCGTACTCGCTCTCGGCGGTGCGGAGGTGGACCTCGTCGCCGGCGGCCAGCCCCGTCGGCACGAGCGTCGTCAGCGACACCGCCCGGCGCCCGTTGGGGACGCGCTTGGAGAGGCCCGCGGTCGGCGGCGCGGCGGCGACGGTGGCGTGGCCGCGCTCGTCGATCCGGACCGACGCGTCCGCGAGGTCGAACTCCGTTCGGAGGCGGTCCTCGGCGCGGTGTTCGAGTTCGGAGATGGGGAGATCCGCGGGGAGTGCGACCTCGGCTTCGCGGATCCGCGTCCGGAGTTCGGCCGGCAGCGGCGGGTAGCCTTCGAGGTCGCCCACCTCGCCAGTGATCTTCAGCTTCACCTGGCCGCGGCTGCCGACGAACTCCACCACGTCCGCCGATAGCGTGCGGTCGGTCAGCTTCTTCAGCGTGAGCCGTTTCGGCGTCGCCGCGCCCATCTGGTCGCCCTTCGCGTGGGCGTACATCGACAGCATCAGCACGACGACGATGGCGACGAGGATGGCGACGCCGTTGGTGCTGCCGACGATCGCGCGGTCGTTGAGCGCGAGCAGGCCGCCGTTGACCCCAGCGATCGCGAGCGCGAGCACGACCGTCCCGAACCCGGGGATGGTGACGTTGGTGAAGTACTTGAACGTGAACCCTAGCCCCCACGACACCAGCGCGGGGACGATCCCCGTCACCAGCCCGAGATACACCCCGAGCAGGATCTGGAGCGGGAACGAACTCATACACCGAGGAAACGCCGGCGGGGACATAGACGTACCGGCGGCGGCCGATCGACCGAGGTTTTAACGCCGCCGCCCGTCCCCGGACGTGTATGCAGTGGGACCGTGACTGGGTGGGCGTTCGCGCGTCGATCCTGTTGACGTTCGCCGTCGCCGCGCTGTCGGTCGCGACGGGGATCATCAACATCTCGACGACGACGGTCGGCGGCCCGCTGGCTGAGTTCGTCCCGCCGATCGTGCAGCAGACGGTCGGCTTTACGGGCGCGCTGACGGGGTTTCTCACACTGGCCGGGGCGTTCATGCTCCGGAACCGCTACCGCGTCGGCTGGTACCTGACGGTGTTGATGCTGCCGGTCACGGCCGTCCAGGGGTTGCTGCAGGCGAGCAGCTACTCCTACCCGCTGGTCGTGCTGTCGCTGCTCGCGCTCCCGGTGGTGCTGCTCAACCGCCGGACGTTCGACAACGAACTCGATCTGTCGACCACCCAGATCGCCGCGATCGGCTCGCTGGTGGCCGCGCAGGTGTACGGCACCACGGGCACCTACGCGCTGCGGGACGAGTTCCACGGCGCCGACAGCCTCACCGACGCGTTCTACTACACGCTCGTCACCGGTAGCACCGTGGGGTACGGCGACATCTACGCCCAGACCGAGCAGGCGCGGCTGTTCGCCATGTCGGCGATCCTGCTCTCGGTGGCCTCCTTCGCGGTCGCGCTCGGTGTCGTACTGACGCCGATGATCGAGGCCCGCCTCTCCGCCGCACTCGGACGCATGACCGAACAACAACTCGACACGCTCGAGAACCACGTGCTGGTTCTCGGCTACGGCGACCTGACGGAACCGATCCTCGAAGAACTCGAAGCCCAGGCGCAGTTCGTCGTCATCACCGAGGACGAGGCGGCGACCCGGCGGCTGGCGAACCGCGACGTGCGCGTGCTGACGGCCGACCCCAGCGACGAGGAGCCGCTGGAGGACGCCGGCATCGACCGCGCGCGGGCCGTCATCGCCGCCACGAACAGCGACGCCGAGGACGCGCTCTCGATCCTGACGGCGCGCCAGCTCAACCCCGACATCCACATCGCGGTCGGCGTGACCCAGCGGGAGAACGTGAGCAAGCTGAAGCGGGCGGGCGCGGATACGGTGATCAGCCCCGCGGCCATCGGCGGGCATCTGTTGGTGGAGGCGGCGATGGGACAGGGGGATAGTGAGCGCGAAGCGAACGATCTGCTGGGCGAGGAGTAGCGGGAGGAGTTTCTTCGTTTCTGTTCCTGGCCGAGGGATGTATTTCTCGGGTGTGGGGAGCGTTTTCGACTACGGTTGGCTTCGACGTGGCTACTGCGACCGCGAACGTCGACTGCGTGTTCGACCTCGCTACCGCGACCGCGAACGTCACCGCGGAGCGAGCATGACCACTTGTGACCGCACCGCCCCGCACAGCCCTCAGACCTCCCCAGCCGACTCGTTCCTTCGCTACCGCTCAGTCACTCGTCCCTCGCGCGCTCGTTCGTGCACGGAGGCACTCACGTCACGCGCCGACAGCCGCGGCGGTGCGGTGGCGGTGGACGCCTCGCGCTCGCCAACGTGGCGAGCGCGGGGGGAGGGGTGGGGAGTCCATGCTGTGCCGTCGACGAGAATCTTCGATTCTCGTCTGCCAATCAGAAATCTCTGATTTCTGATAACCGGGCCTCGTGCCCGGCACCCTGCGGTCACAAGTGGTCATGCTTCGAGATGCTGTTGCGGTTGCTGTCTCAGTTGCCAACGATCGAGACGCCGTTGCTGTCGCGGTCGCAGTCAGCGAACACCCACCAACCGCCGAAATCGCCCCTCACTACTCCAGATAATCACTGCCTCACGTCCCCCCGATCCACCACCGCAACGTCACAGTCCACCTCCTTCAACCGCTTGAACGTCGGCGGCGAGACCAGCCGCGAGGCCGTCGAGCGCTCGCCCGAGGAGCCGAGCATCACCAGGTCGTACGCGCCGGCGTTCTCCTCGATGTAGTCGGTGATCTCCGCCCGCGCCACCCGGGTCTCCACGGGCCCGTCGAACGTCTCCACCACGTTCGCGAGGCGGTGTTCGGCGGCGCGCCGCGACCCCTCCGCGTCGATGCAGGTGCAGACGCTCACCCGGCCGTGCTCGCCGGCCAGTCGCGTCGCGAAGTCCACCATCGCGTGGGCGGTGTCCCCGGGCCGAGCGATGGGGACCATCACCCGACGCCAGTCCGTCGTCCCCGTCGAGCGGTGGACGATGGCGTCGATCGGTCCCGAGAGCACGTTCCGGACGTACGGCGCGAGCGCGCCGTCCTCGGTCTCGTAGGGGGTGATCACGAGGTCGCAGTTCGCCCGGTCGGCGGTGTCGATCACCGTCGCCGCGGGATCGCCGCTGGCGACGATCACCTCGCAGGGGACGCCGTACTCCGCCCGTAGCTCCTCGGCCAGTTCGTCCAGCCGTTCGGCCGCCTCGCGGACGCGTTCGGCGTCACCCTCGTGGATGGATTCCGGGTCGCCCTCGCCGCGGTGGGCGGCCAGCACGTCCGGATCGACGTCCGCCAGCACGTCGAGCAGCACCACCTTCCCGGCGTCGTGGTCGGCGGCGATGCGGGCCGCCATCGTCGCCGTCTCGCGGTCGTTCGCGCCGCGGGCCGGCACGAGCACGTGGTCGTCGCCGTGGGTGGTGCCGTAGAGGTACGTCGCCCGGCGCTCGTAGAACGACTTGTCCCAGACGGCGAAGGCGCCGGCCACGATCGCCGTCGAGAGCAGCACGCTGAGGACGTACGCCGCCCGCGGGGAGACGGTGACGGCGAGATCCGGGAGCGGGTGGAGGACGACGGCGCCGCTGCCCATGTCGACCACGAGCACCAGCAGCGCCGAGGAAAAGGCCGAGGGCTCCTCGAGATCCAGCACCCACGTCACCACCGCGGTGAGCGCGATGGCGCCGGCGGCCGCGCTGGGCGGGACGGAGACGCCCGCCGCGCCCGGGAGCAGTCGCTCCGCGGCCGCGAACGCGAGCCAGCCACAGAGCGCGCCGGTCGTGATCCCGCCGACGAACCGCCGCGGCGACGCGTAGCGGCTCTCGGGCCGGACGAACAGCGTGTACGCCCCCGACGCGAGCGGCGGGAACAGCAGGTAGGGGAGCACCTGGACGGCGTTCGAGAGCAGCGTCACCAGCGCGATCAGCAGCGGGACGAACACCACCACCGAGAGGTGGACGAGGTTGTCGGTGTTCTCGACCCACCGACGGAACTCACCCATCTCCCGGCGTTCGACCGACCGGCCGCGCCGCAGGATCGCGCGGACGCGCTCCCTGAGCCCCATCCTAGAGCGCGTCGACGGCGTCGAGCGCGATCCCGATCGCGCGTTCGACGTTGTCCTTCGCCTTCTCGGGCAGCTCCTCGTCCTCGGTCTCGCCCTTCTGCGTCCCTTTCACGAGGTTGCCGTCGACGGTGCAGATGGCACCCGCCTTCATCCCGCGGCGGCGG
Organism: Halolamina sp. CBA1230; assembly: GCF_002025255.2. Taxonomy (GTDB): domain Archaea; phylum Halobacteriota; class Halobacteria; order Halobacteriales; family Haloferacaceae; genus Halolamina. The sequence goes on along the minus strand of NZ_CP054587.1, from coordinate 1,390,767 downwards.
GCCAGCGAGAACACCGCGGCGGCCTCCATCTCGATGCAGAGCAGGCCCGCCTCCTCCCAGTCGGCGACGAACTCGTCGCTCTCGTTGTAGAACGCGTCGTCGGAGACGATCGGGCCGACGTGGACGTCCTCGTCGTTGGCCTCGGAGGCGTCGACGAGGTTCGAGAGCACGTCGTAGTCCGGCGTCGCGGGGTAGGTCGCGGACTCGTAGCGCTTGCTCGTCCCCTCCTCCTTCGCGGCGCCGGTGGCGACGACCATGTCGCCGATTTCGATCTGCTCCTGCAGCGCGCCGGTCGTCCCCACGCGGAGGACGATCTCGACGCCGACGTTGTGCAGCTCCTCGATCGCGATGGCGGCGGAGGGGCAGCCGATCCCCGTCGAACAGATCGTCAGCGGCGTCCCGTCGTACTCCGCGTTGACGACTTTGTACTCGCGGTTCTGGGAGACCTCCTCGACGTTCTCACACTGGGCGGCGATGCGGTCGACGCGGCCCGGATCGCCCGGGATGAGCGCGATCTCGTTCACGTCGCCGTCGCCGACGAGCAGATGGGGCTGTTTGGCCATACTCGCGGTTGCCCGCGGCGTGGGCAAAAACACCGCGGTCCGGGCGGAGCTTTCTTAGCGTTCGCTTCCGTTCTCGGAGCCATGTCGGGACGCCAGCGGCATCGCTCCCGTGCACTCCGGGCGTACTTCCGGCCCCGCCTCCCCCACCGCGTCGAACGGCTGCTGTTCGACTCCGGCAGGCCCGGCCGGCGGAGCCTCGGTGAGCGGCTGTTCGCCAGGCTCGACGAGCTCCTGATCGTCGCCGGCCTCCGGCTGCTGGCGATCGCGCTGTTCGTCGACCTGGTGACCCAGCAGTACCTCGCGCTCACGGCGTTCAACGTCGCGCTGAGCCTCCCGGTGTTCGCGGTCGCGATCTACCAGTTCATCGCGAACCCGGGCCACGGGATGCTCGACGGGACGCTGCGCTCGCGACTGCGCAGTTGGGGGCGCGACCGCGAGTGGTACAGCAAGCGCCGACGGGATCGACGGCTTTGAGGCGGGAACGACGGAACGTTCTCAGTCGGCTCCGGTGAACCCTCGGAGCGGTCTTTCACTCCACATCGGACTCCGGAAACCGTGCGACGAACCGTCGGTTCGGTGACGGGGAGATCTCCACTCTCACCTCCCGAACCAGCGTGTAGTAGCGACGACGCCCGTCCTTGTACGACTCGAGGAGGCCTGCCTCCGTGAGCACGTCGAGGTGGTGGGTTGCGGTCTTGCCGTCCATGCCGACCTCCTCCATCAACTCGGAGACGTACATGTCGCGTCGGGAGAGCAATCGGAGCAGTTCGAGTCGTGGCTTCGATCCGAGTACGTCGAGCGAGTCCATACGGAGATAATATTCCAACGAAGATTTATCAATTTCGGGTGGCACGTATCGAATGCACGATGCCCGAAGTACCTACCGAAGAAGCGGACGAACCGACAGTGGAGACGATCACGGACGGCTACTTCGAGGAAGAGTACTACGTCGACGCCGAGGACGCCGGGGAGTTCCTGGTCGAACTCGGTGAGCAGTTCGACGACGACGACGAGATCACCCTCACGGGCGACGACTGGGAACTGCCGTTCGCGTTCGGCGAACCGGTGAAACTCGACATCGAGTTCGAGGGGGACGGGGAGCCGGAACTGGAGATCGAGGTCGAACTCTCCGGGCGGATCGAGGACGAGGCTCCGGAGCTTTCGTAACCGAGTAGCGACCGAAACGGGGACCATTGACCGCAAACCGGCGAAACGGCCCCCTCACGCCGTGATCGAGAACAGCAGCAGGTTGTGCGCCCCCGGCCCGAGGCCGACGGCCGCGACGAACGCGAGCAGCAGTCGGCCCTCGCGTGGCGCTTCTCGGACCGACTCGGCCAGCAGTGCGGTGATCCCCGCGCCGAGTGCGAGCTTCACGAGGACGAACAGCCACGCGCTCCCGATCAGCTCCGCGGTCGGGAGCGTCGCGCCGAACTCGATCACCGCCCGCGAGAGCGGCGTGCGCTCGGTCGCGCCGAGCACGTCGATTCCGATGGCGGTCGAGACGCCGTCAAGGCTGTGGGCGACGACCGCCAGCGCGCCCGCGCCGCCGGCGTCGGCGATCCCGGGGTAGGGCCGCTGGAGACCGACCCAGACGCCGATCCCGACGGCGACGCCGAGGACGGCCGCGACCGCCGGCCAGACGACGCCGACCGTCCCCTCAGTGAACCCCCAGCGGAAGCCGACGACGAGCGCGATCAGCGCGAGAACGCCGCCGGTGGCGGCGAACGGGCGTTCGTTCCCGTCGTCAGCGTTGACCGCCAACCAGACCGTGCCGGCGAGAATCGCGGTGGTGACGTACGCCGCGGGGGTGCCGAGCAGCGGGGCGACCGCGTCGGGGACGGCGCCGACCACGTCGAGCACGTGGAGCCACGCGCCCGCGAGCATCCACGGCACGAGCGCGAGCACGAGGCGGTCCGACACCGGCGGGTCGCGGCGCCACAGGCCGGCGGCGACGGCGCCGCCGGCGAGCAGCAGCCCGAGCAGGTACGGCAGCGGCGGCAGCGCGAAGCCGGCGGGGAGTACCATGGTTCCCGGGGGGAGCGGTGGGGCAGAAAGCGTTACGGAGCGCTCGCGGGCACGACGACGCCGGGCGGCGACTCGGAGCGTCGGTGTTTTTCACCGCGGACCACGCAGGGACGGCCATGTACCGCGACGAGCTCGCCGCCCACATCGACCACACCGTTCTCGGCCCGGAGACCACGTGGACCGACACGAAGCGCGTCCTCGACGAGGCCGCCGAACACGAGATGAACGCCTGCATCCCACCCTGTTACGTCGCCGAGGCCGCCCAGTACGCCCCCGACGTGACGCTGGCGACGGTGATCGGCTTCCCCCACGGCCAGAACGCCCCCGCCGCCAAGCGCGAGGAGGCGGTCGTCGCCGACGAGGACGGCGCCGACGAGCTCGACGTGGTGATCAACGTCGGCCGGCTGAAGTCCCTCGAAACCGGCACCGTGCAGGAGGAGCTGGCCGGCGTCGTCGCCGCCACGCCGCTGCCGGTGAAGGTGATCATCGAGACCGCGCTACTCTCGGATGACGAGAAACACGCCGCCTGCGAGGCCGCCGAGGCCGCCGGCGCCGACATGGTCAAGACCTCGACGGGGTTCGCTGACAGCGGCGCGATGGTGGCTGACGTGGAACTGATGAGCGAGTACCTCCCCGTCAAGGCCTCCGGCGGCGTCGGGAGCTACGAGGACGCGATGGCGATGCTCGACGCCGGCGCCGAGCGCATCGGCGCGAGTTCGGGCGTCGAAATTCTCGAGGGCGCGCCGGAGTAGACGGGGCGCGGACCGTCGCGCTTTTGCCCGCCGCTCGCCCAGTTCGAACACGGATGGCCCGTTACCACATCGAGACGTACGGCTGTACGTCGAACCGGGGTGAGAGTCGGTCGATCGAGAGCGCGCTGCGAGACGCCGGCCACTACCGGGTGGACGGGCCCAAAGCGGCGGATGTCTCCATCCTCAACTCCTGTACGGTCGTCGAGAAGACCGAGCGCAACATGCTCCGCCGTGCCGAGGAGCTCGACGAGCAGACGGCGGATCTGATCGTCACCGGCTGCATGGCGCTGGCCCAGAGCGAGGAGTTCGAGCAGGCCGACCTCGACGCGCAGGTGCTCCACTGGGACGACGTGCCCGAGGCCGTCACCAACGGCGAGTGTCCCACGCCCGGGCCGGGCACCGAACCCGTCCTCGACGGCGTCGTCGGCATCCTCCCCATCGCCCGGGGCTGCATGAGCAACTGCTCGTACTGCATCACGAAGCAGGCGACGGGCCGGATCGACTCCCCCTCGATCGAGGAGAACGTCGAGAAGGCCCGCGCGCTGGTCCACGCCGGCGCGAAGGAGCTCCGCGTCACGGGCCAGGACACCGGCGTCTACGGCTGGGACGACGGGGAGCGCGACCTGCCCGAACTGCTCGACCGCATCTGCGACATCGACGGCGAGTTCCGGGTCCGCGTGGGGATGGCCAACCCCGGCGGCATCCACGGGATCCGCGAGGAACTGGCCGACGTGTTCGACCGGAACGAGAAGCTGTACGACTTCCTCCACGCGCCCGTGCAGTCCGGGAGCGACGACGTGCTCGAGGACATGCGCCGGCAGCACCGCGTCGACAAGTTCGTCGATATCGTGGAGACGTTCGACGAGACGCTCGACCACTGGACACTCTCGACGGACTTCATCGTCGGCTTCCCCACCGAGACCGAGGCCGACCACGAGCAGTCGATGGCGCTGTTCCGCGAGATCCGCCCGGAGAAGGTGAACGTCACGCGCTTCTCCAAGCGCCCCGGCACCGACGCCGCCGACATGAAGGGCCTGGGCGGCCAGACGAAGAAGGACCGCTCGAAGGCGATGAGCGAACTCAAACAGGGGATCGTCGCCGAAGCGTACGAGGAACTGGTCGGCACCACCCGCGAGGTGCTTGTCGTCGAGGAGGGCACGGGCGACTCGGTGAAGTGCCGCGATTCGGCGTACCGCCAGATCGTCGTCCAGAACGCGAGCGAACACGGCCTCGAACCCGGCGAGTTCGCCGAGGTCGAGGTGACGAGCCACCAGACGGTGTACGCGTTCGGGACGCCGGTCTGACTCCTCGGCATCGCCCCCACAAGGCTTGTTACGTTCGGCAGTCCGTTTTCGACGTGATGCCCTCCACCAGACGAGAGTTCCTCGCGGGCAGCCTCGGCCTCGCCGGGGCGCTCGTGACCGCCGGCTGTATCGGCGATTCCCCCGGCGGCGACACCGAGTCGCCGACCGACACTCCGACCGAGCCGAAAGGGTCCCCGTCCGAAACCGAGGCCCCGCCGCCGGCGTCGGCCGAGCGAACGGTCGGCGGCGACGACGTCGCGGTGTTCGACATCGTCACCGAGAAAGCCGTGACCTACCAGTCGATCATGGGTTCGGGCGGCGTCGTCGCGCCCGAGGGTCGGCAGTTCGTCGTCGCCTCCGTCCGGAGTGACGCCGAACTCGAGACGGACGCGTTCTCCCTCGACGCCGGCGGCGAGTCGTGGGCTGCGGTCGATCCCGGCGACGAGGGCGCCCAGAACTACGCCGTCGCCGGCCACGAGGGCGGGATCGTCGGCAGCCCCGAACTCGGCGGCGGCGACCCACCCCGGTACGTCGCGTTCGAACTTGACTCCCCGCTCGACGCCGAGGAGCCGCGGATCGTCCTCGAACGCGGCGGCGAGTCCGCGGAGTGGTCTCTGCCAGACGACGCCCGCGAGACGCTCGCCGCGTCGGCGCCGTCGTTCGAACTCGACTCGCTCGACGCGCCCGAGTCGGTCCAGCAGGGCGAGTCGATGCAGGTAGAACTCACGGCGACGAACACCAGCGAGACGGACGGGCGCTTCCTCGCGGCGGTGTACTGGCCGACCGAACTGATCGCCGACGACGACGAGTCCCACTTGATCGAGGAGTCCGTCGACGCCGGGGAGTCGGTCACGGCGTCGCTCACGATCGACACCGAGTACACGACTGGCGAGGACGGCCCCGTCACGCTCCGGGTCGCGGGGTACGTGAGCGCCGAGCGGGAGATCACCGTCGAGAACACGTCGACGCCGGCCTGATCGGCGGTCGGGGTCAGTCTCGGAAGTACTCCCCGTGGAAGCCGAAGGGGACGGCGTGGGGCAGCGGCGCCCGCGCGAGCTCCGTCAGATCGCCGTCGAGCACCACCAGCACGGACCGCTCGGCGTCGGTGTCGAGACAGAGCGAGAGCACGACGCCCTCGGCCTCGTCGTCTCCCTCGGGATGGGGGACGAACACCGGTTCGCCCGAGTAGACGCCGGCCTCCTCCCATCGCCCGCCGACCGCTCCGCCCTCCGCCACGTCCACGCGGACGAGCGCGTTGCCGCCGTCCATCTCCGTCGACTGCGCGTAGGCGTGCTCGTACTCGCGGGTGTGGACCGCGGGCGAGAACCGCGGCATCTCCACCTCGTCGGCGAGATGGTCGTGGCTGGGGCCGCCGCCGTCGAGCGGGAGCCGGTAGCGCCGGAGTTCGCCCGAGGGGAAGCCGGCGTCGCCGCCACGGAGCGCGCCCAGCGAGAGGTCCGTCACCGCGCTGTCGTCGTCGTACGCCACGAGGTCGACGACGAGGCTCCCGTCGCGCTCGAACGCGTTGGCCGTGTGGAACGTGAAAAACGCCGGCACCGTCGCCTCGCGGACCAGTTCGCCCGTGTCGCGCCGGAGGATCAGGAACCGCGTGCCCCGATCGGGCTCCCAGTCGTAGCTGTCGATGAAGCCGCCGGAACCGGGCAGCAGGAACTTCGCGGGGTGGGTGACCAGCGGCGGTTCGACCAGCACCGCGTGCGCCGGGGTGAGCGCGAAGCTGTGCATGTACGCCGGCTTCTCCACCGCGACGCTCCCGACGCGTTCGCGGCGAGTGGTCCCCTCCGGAATCCGGAACAGGACGTACTCGTTCGTCCGGCCGAACCTCGTGAAGTACCCCCAGTGGGCGCCGCTGTCGGGGGCCTGCCGGAGGTGCGCGGTGACGTGGTGGGCGGTCAGGTTGTCGGCGTAGTCGAGCGTTCCCGCGCTCTCCAGGCTCTCGGGGTCGATCCGGAGCCAGTTCGGCGTCTCCGTCAGCGCGACCAGGTCGCCGCCGATCCGGGCGACGTGGACGTTGGCGTTGTCGGTCGACTCGCCCGTGAGCATCGACTTCACGCGGGCGAGGTAGCCGTCGGTCGAGGAGAACTGGCCGGCGAAGCTGCCCTCCTCGACGGCGGCGCGGTACGCCTCGGTCCGCGGGAAACGGTTGGTGTACCGAACCCCGCCGTCGTCGAAGGCGAAGCGCGTGAGGTGGGTGAGCCCGTCGAACCAGTGGTCTGCCGCGGCGTCGCCGACGGTCCAGCGTGCCGGACCGTTGCGGTACAGCGCGCCGTCGAGCCACGCCGGGATCGTCCCCTCGACGGGCAGATCACGGTCCCGAACCTCCTCGGTCAGGTCACGGAACCCCGCCTCGTAGCCGGCCATGGCCGTGCTGGGGTACGGAGCCGAATAAGCGCTCGCCCGCTCACTCCACGCGTTCGTCGCGCCAGCGGTCGTCTTCCTTCCACTCGCCGAGCTCCTTCGGATCGACGTGGACGAACGCGTCGTCGACCTCCGGGAGTTCGCGGATCGCGTTGATCACCGCGGTCTCGATCTCGTGGGCCTCCCGGACGGTCATGTCACCCTCGACCTCGATGTGGAGGCTCACGTCGACCTCCGGGCCGACGTAGTGGGCGACCACGTCGTGGGCCCCCTCGACTTCCGGGTGTGAGAGCGCTGCCGCGACGATCTCCTGGCGGAGGTCCTCGGGCGGCGCGGCGCCGACGAGATAGCCGACGTTGTCCCGGATGATGTCCACCCCGGTGAGCAGGACGCCGACGGCGACGACCAGCGCGGCGATCGGGTCGAGCACGGGGTAGCCGAACGCGGCGCCGCCGGCGCCGACGAGCGCCGCGAGCGCGGTCAGCACGTCGGTCCGGTTGTCCTTCGCCGTGGCGATCAGCGCGGGCGAGCTGTGGTTCTCGCCGGCGCGCAGACAGTAGCGGTACAGCGCGTACTTCGCGGCGGCGCCGACGCCGAGCACGATCGCTGGAAGGGGAGAGACTGCCGAGTACGACCCGGCGAGCAGTGAGGTGGCCCCGGAGTACGCCACCCCGACGCCGGCGGCGAGCACGCCCGCCGCGACGAACAGCGCGACGAACGGCTCGATCCGCTCGTGGCCGTGGGGGTGTTCGAAATCCGGCGGCTGAGTCGTGAGGTAGAGGCCGGCGACGACGACCGCGCTGTAGACGGCGTCGGAGCCGCTGTTGACCGCCTCGCTGACGAGCGCGAGGCTCCCCGTCTCCAGCCAGACGCTCGTCTTCAGCAGCGCCAGCGCGAGGTTGGCGGCGAGCACGACGACGCCGACGCGGCGGACGGCCCCCTTGCGCTCCATGCGGCCGGATTCGGGGGGCGACAGTACTTGACTTGAGTGGTCGCTACCGACCTGCGTGTATCCGGCGTTACGTTTGCGCCGACGATCACGGGCAGAAAAACCGCCGAGATGCCCGACCTGTGGGCACACAGTCGAGCGCGCCCGAGAGCCCGTTCCGGACTCTCGAACTCGGGGTGCCGGTCCCTAGCCGAGGATGATCGCGGTCTCGATGATCCCCGCTCTGATCAGCAGGCTCTGGATGCCGAGGACGAGCGTGAGCCCGATGGCGATGGGGATGACGATGCGGACCCACCACAGCCACGTGGTGGCGAAGCCGTCGCCGAGTGACGTGCCGCGGCCGACTTCGTCCGACGAGAGGTCGAACGCCACCCAGCCGACGAACACCGCGAACAGCAACACGACGATGGGCAGCAGGAGGTTGAACACGACGGCGTTGTACCAGGCGAGCGTGTTCGTCGACAGCGCAGTGGGGATGCCGATCGCCCAGACGACGGCGCCGAGGCCGATGGCGACCTGCTTGCGGCCGTAGTCGTAGTTGTCGACGACGTACGACGTCGGCGTCTCGAGGAGGCTGATGGAGCTGGACAGCGCGGCGAGCAGCAGGATGACGAAGAACACGAACCCGAGAACCGTGCCGCCGGGGATCTGGCCGAACGCGCCCGCGAGGCTGACGAACGCCGCGCCCATGCCGCCGGACCCGGGTTCGACGCCGATTGCGAACAGCACGGGGAAGATGACGAACCCGGCGAGCAGCGCGACGAGCGTGTTCACGACGACGATGGCGGCCCCGTCGGCGGGGAGGCTATCGTCCCGCCCGAGGTAGGAGGCGTACGCGATCATCACGCTGAACCCGAGCGAGAGCGTGAAAAAGGCCTGCCCGACGGCCGAGGGGACGATCGAGGCGAAGTTGGCCGCGAGGTAGCCGAAGTCGGGGGAGAGGTAGTACTCGTAGCCGGCGGCCGCGCCGTCGAGGGTGAACCCCCAGACGGCGAGGCCGACGAGCAACACGATGATGGCGGGGATCATCACCTTGGTCGCCTTCTCGATGCCACTCTGGACGCCGAAGGCGACGATGCCGATGGTGATCGCCATGAAGACGGCGTGGGTCAACACCGCGGTCGGACCGGCGGAGACGGCGCTGAAGAACGCGCCCGCGTCGCCGAAGTAGGCGCCGGTAAGGCTGCCGGTGATGTAGCTGAGCACCCAGCCGCCGACGACGCTGTAGAACGCCAGCGTCGCGATCGACGTGAGGACGCCGAGCGTGCCGGCGAACGACCAGTTGCCGAACCCCAGTTCACCGAACGCGGAGATCGGGTTCTTACTGGACCGGCGACCGATGACGAACTCCATCAGCATCGCCGGGAAGCCGATGAGGAGCACTGCCAGCAGGTAGACGATGAGGAACGCGGCCCCTCCGTTCGATCCGGTCTGGAACGGGAACGACCAGATGTTCCCGAGTCCGACCGCACTTCCCACGGCGGCGAAGATGAAACCGATTCGAGTCGTCCACGTTTCTCGTTCTGCCATGTTCTACCACGGCATGTCCGCTTCGCTTGTTAAAAACCGTTCGGAGCCGCTGTGATATTTAATCTAACTAATCTTTCCACGCACGCGTTCGACGACGGCGCCGAGTCGTCGCTGCTGTAGCCGCCTAGTCGAACCGCAGTTCGACCGCCTCGGTCCGCTCGACGTCGCTCTCGGCGGCCGACCGTTCCGCGAACGCCTCGTGGAGCTTGTCGTAGCTGTCCCCGAGCGCCTCGACGATCACTTTCGTGTCCGAGACGATCGGCATGAAGTTCGTGTCGCCCGACCAGCGCGGGATCAGGTGGGTGTGGAGGTGGTCGTCGATCGACCCGCCCGCGGCGTCGCCGCCGAGGTTCTCGCCGGCGTTGACGCCGTCGGGGTCCATCGCCGCCTCCAGCGCGTCGATGGTCGCGACTTTCAGCTTCGCGTGGTCGAGCAGTTCCGCGTCCGAGAGGTCGGCCCACTCGCCGGTGTGCTGGTCGGGGATGACCATCACGTGGCCCGGCGCGTAGGGGGCGTTGTTGAGCAGGACGAACGAGTGCTCGCTGCGAGCGACGATCTTGCTCTCGCGGTCGTCGTCGCGTTCCGGGAGAACACAGAACGGGCAGCCGTCGATCTCCTCGTCCTCGGGGTCGCGCTCGACCCAGTCGATGCGCCAGGGGGCGAACAGCTGGTCCATGTTGATCGGCTCCGGCGGGCGTGGGGTTAGTGGTTCTGGACGTCCCCGACGTTTATCGGGGATCGGGACACATTTCGGGGTGTCCCCATGGAACTAGAGCAGTTCGTCGACGCGAACGCCCCCGAGGACGCTGGTACCGGCTTCCGGAAGGAGAACAACCGACTGCTGAAGATCCCGGTCGACGGGCTCGTCACGGTGAAGGTGGGCACGATGGTCGCCTACACTGGCGACTTGACGTTCACCGGCAGGTCCTCCGCGGAGGGCGGGCTCACCGGGCTCGTCAAGGACGCGGTCACCGACGAGGGAACGCCGGTGATGGAGGCGGAGGGAACCGGCTCGCTGTATCTCGCCGACCAGGGCAAGAAGGTCCAGATCCTCTCGCTCGACGAGAGCGAGTCGATCTCGGTCAACGGCACCGACGTGCTCGCCTTCGAGGAGCAGGTCGACTACGAGATCGGCACGATCGGCAGCCTCTCCGGCGCCGCCGCCGGCGGGCTGACGAACGTCTACCTCTCCGGCCCCGGCGACGTGGCGATCTCGACCCACGGCGATCCGCTGGTGATGTCGCCGCCGGTCACGACCGACCCGGACGCGACCGTCGCGTGGAGTTCTGACCTCTCGCCCTCGATCGGGAGGAACAAGATGATCGAGCTCGGCCAGCAGTCCGGCGAGTCGATGCAGATGGAGTTCACCGGCTCCGAGGGGTTCGTCGTCGTCCAGCCGTACGAGGAAGGCGGCCAGATGTAGCCGATCCCCCGATTCAGGGCCAGAGACCGCGGGCGTCGTGAGCCTCCGCGACCCGCGTGAGGGCGACGATGTAGGCGGCGTCGCGCCAGCTCACGTCGTACTCCTCGCGGCGGTCACGAACCGTCTCCCACGCGCCGACCATCTCCTCTTCGAGTTCGCGGTGGACGCGCTCCAGCGACCACGCGCGGCGGTTGATGTCCTGCAGCCACTCGAAGTAGCTCACCGTCACCCCGCCGGCGTTCGCGAGGATGTCCGGGATCACGGGGATGCCGCGCTCCTCGAGGATCCTGTCGGCCGTGCTGGTCGTCGGCCCGTTGGCGCCCTCGACGACCACGTCGGCTCGCACGTCGTCGGCGTTGTCGGCAGTGATGACGTTCCCGACGGCGGCGGGGATCAGCACGTCCGCGTCGAGTTCGAGCAGCTCCTCGTTGCTGACCTGCCGGGGTGCAGGGTGACCGAGCACCGCTTCGGGCTCCTCGTGGTGGCTGGGGATCGACGAGGTGTCGAGCCCGTTGGGGTCGTAGATGCCGCCGTTCACGTCGCTGACGGCGACCACGTTCGCGCCCCACTCGTCGAGCAGCCGCGCCGCGTTGGCGCCGACGCTGCCGTACCCCTGGATCGCGATCGAGGTCTCCGACAGGGGCATGTCGTAGTGGGCGGCCGCCTCGCGGGCGACGATGGCGACGCTCCGGCCGGGCGCCTCGTCGCGCCCCTCGCTGCCGCCGACCACCGGCGGCTTCCCCGTGACGACGCCCGGCGTCGTCTCCCCCTCCTGCATCGAGTAGGCGTCCATCAGCCACGCCATCGTCTGCGGGCTGGTCCCCATGTCGGGGGCGGGGATGTCCTTGTTCGGCCCGATGGCGCCCCGGAGCTCCTCCGCGAACCGGCGGGTGAGCCGCTCGGTCTCGGCCTCGCTCAGCGCCTTGGGGTTGACCGCGATCCCGCCTTTCGCGCCGCCGAACGGGAGATCCATCACCGCACATTTCCAGGTCATCCACATCCCGAGCCCCACACACTCGTCGCGGGTCACCTCGGGGTGGTAGCGCAGCCCGCCCTTGTGCGGGCCGCGGACGCTGTCGTGCTGGGCACGATACCCCGTGAACACGTCGACGGAGCCGTCGTCGCGTTCGATCGGCACGGTCACCTCGTGGACCTTCTTCGGGTGTTTCAACCGCTCGATCACGTTGGGGTCCACGTCGACGTGCTCGGCCGCGCTGTGGAGCTGTCGCTTCGCCGTCTCGAGCGCCGACTCGTGTTCGGCGCCGTCGCTCTCCTCCCCGCCCGTCGTGTCTTCGGTCGTAGAACTCACTGTCACTCGAGTGTGGTCCGTCGGTTGCGCATCTCCCCCCCGCAGTCGGGGCAGGTGAGCGGCTGGCTGTCGGCTCGGACGATGTTCCCACACGAGAAACACTCGTAGGGAGTCGGATCGTGGCTGTCGTCGTTCATCTTGTGTTCGGAGGGCGGTCGGCCGCCGCTCCGGTTCGACCCACGGGCTCCTCCCGCCAGAGCCTGACCGTTCACTATCGAACGTCATCGAACCGTCATGGTTTACTATACAACCCCGCCGTCGCTGGCGTCGTCGAACAGCGTGTCGAACAGCTTGCGCTGGACGGTCCGGACGTGGCGGTAGAACGCCTGTGGCGAGATGTCCAGCGTCTCGGCGACCGTCTCGCCGGAGCTGGCACGCGGCGACTCGAAGTAGCCGCTGTAGTAGGCGGTCTGGAGCACCTCGAACTGGCGTTCGGTCAGCCGGTCGAGGAACTCCGCGTAGGGGTCGGCGGCGTCGTCGAGGGTGCGCTTCGAGCGGAGCTCGACCTCGGCGAGCTCGTCGGTGATCAGCGCGGACACCGATCGGGTGTCGACGTTCTCGGGCACGTCGACGGTGAGCGTCGTCCCGGTTGGCGTCGCGGTCGCGCTGTGGAACACGGCGCCGTGGTCGGCGAGTTCGAGCGCGAGGAACTGGTCGGCGAACCGCAGCCGCAGCACGCTGCGTGCCCCCTCGGTGGTGATCCGTTTGATCCCCGAGACGGCGACCAGCTCCGCGGCGGCGGTCTCGACGGCGTCGGCGTCGCCGTTCTCGACGGCGACGAACACGTCGTTCCCCTCCATCGTCTGTCTCACCCCACCCCGGTAGGTGAGCGTGCAGTCGGCGCGCCGGGCCAGCCGAGCGAGCACGAAGCTCGGGTCGTCGACCGCGAACTGGAGCCGGGTCCGGGAGGGGCTCAACAGCGCGTTCTTGCGCTCGGTCGCGCTGATCGCGGCGGCGACGGTCTCGCCGAGTTCGGCCACCACCGACCGCGTCATCCCGTCGAACGCGTCGCGCTCGTCGGCGTAGACGGTCAACACGCCGTAGGAGAGGTCGTTGTACCGCAGCGGTACGCTCAGGCTCGACCGGAACTCCCGAGCGAGGGCGTCCTTGCGCCACGGCTGGCGCAGGTCGTCGGCCACGTCGTCGACGCCCGCTGGCTCGCCGGTCGCGGCCGCGCGGCCGGCCGGTTCCGCTCCCTCCTCGCGGACCGGGAACGAGCGGCTGTCGAGATACCCCCCGCCGTCGCCGGCCCACTGCCGCGGCTCGACGCTGTCGCCCTGTGGGTCGGCCGTCCCGATCCACGCGAACGGGAAGCGGTCGTCGCCCGCGAGCCGCTCGCAGACGCCGCGTTCGATCTCCTCGCGGGTCTCCGAGCGAACGAGCGCCTGATCGATCCCGCGGATGGTCTCGTTGATCCGGTTCAGCTGGGCGAGCCGGCTGTTGTGCTGCTGGAGCTCCCGCTCCTGCCGGCGGAGCCGGGACTCCCGTTCGACCCGGTCCAGCGCCGCCTCCGCGGTCGCCGCCAGCAGGTCCACGAGTTCGACCGTCACGTCGTCGAACGACCGACTCTCCGCCGAGCCGACGACGAGCACGCCGTGGTCGCCCAGCGGGACGAACGCCGCCTGCCGGAGGTCGCTCGCCGGCGCGTCGAAGCCGTGGGCGTCGTGCACGTCCGCGAACCGCAGCGTCTCCTCCCCGACGAACGAGCGGTTGACGGGGCTGTCGGCGTCGACCCGCACCGTCGACGGCGGGCCGTGGAGTCGCTCGACCGCCGCCGACCAGCTCTCGGGCCGGAGCGCGTTCTCGTCGGCGTCGTACAGGTACACGGCGGCGGCGTCGAGGCCGAGCACGTCCGCCGTGTCGTCGACGACGTGGCGGGCGATCGCCCCGGGCGTCTCGGCGTAGAGGAACTCCCGAGCCGTCCCCTGGAGCGTGGTGAGTGCCTGCTCGCGCTGTTTCCGGGTGGTGATGTCCCGGCAGGTGTAGAGGATGCGGCCGTCCTGGATCGACACCTCCCGGACGTTGACGAGCAGCGTGTGCTCCCGCCCGGCCTCGTCGGTCACCGTACACTCGATGTTCTTGAGCACGCCCTCGGCGGCCAGCTCCTCGCGGTCGAACAGGTCGTCGCCGAGCAGCTCCTCGATCGGGTGGTCGGCCCGGATCTCCTCGGCGGTGTAGCCGAAGATGAAGTGGACGTTCGGACAGACGTACTCGTACTCGCCGGCCTCGTCTGTCAGCAACACCGTGTCGGTCATGTACTTCAGCGTCGCGCGGTGGAGCTTCTCCGAGCGTCTGAGGTCGCGCTCCAGCCGTACCCGCTCGGAGACGTCCAGCCCCTCGACGACCAGCGAGACGACCGTCCCGCGCTCGTCCTCGACGGGGTGGACGGAGAGTTCGATCACGCGCCGGTCCGCCGACGCCGGCCCGTCGACGACGACCACGTCGCCGAACTCGCCGGCGGCCCCGCGCTCGACGAGCCGGCGTACGTCGCGCCCGGTGGCGTCGTCCCAGTACGGCAGCGACCAGAACGGCTCGCCGACGGTCTCCTCGACCGACGCGTCGGTCATCCCCCGGGCGGTCCGGTTCACGCGGAGCAGCTCCCCGTCGACGTCGAGCACCCACGTCGCGGTTCTGGAGTCCTGGAACACGGCCTCGAACTGTCTGGCGCGGTCACGCTGGGTGGCGGTGTGGCGCGCCGACCAGAGCGCGCGTTCGAGCCGCTCGAACAGTGTCTCCCACGTCGCTTCGCCCGTCCCGTCGATCGGGACGTAGTCTGTTACGCCCGCGGCGATCGCGTCGCTCGCCAGCCGTTCGGAGCCGTCCCGCGCGCCCAGCACCAGCGGGAACGCCGGCGTCTCCTCCTGGATCGTCGCGAGCAGTTCGACGCCGGAGCCGTCGGCCAGCTGCTGGGCGCCGAGCACACAGTCGACGTCGGCCTGCCGGAACCGATCGAGCGCCGCCGCGGCGCCCGGCTCCACGTCGACGGTCGCGGCCGTCCGTCGCTCCAGCGCGTCCGCAAACCCCGTGAGCCACGGCGTATCGCCCACGAGCAGGAGGTGACAACGGTGGAGGATGCTGTCAGCGCTCGGCATCGGGGTGGGGCGCGGGGCGGCTGACGAGCGGGGCCGGGATCGGACTCATGTTCGAGAACGGTAGCCGGGCCGCGGTGAAAACCGTTCGGCATCCGTCCCCCGTCACCCCCACGACGGCGTCGACCGCGTCGCGTCATCCCGACTCACACAGCCAGAACAGCTATCCGGGAGGCGAGCACACCGACGCACAGAGCTGACCGATGCTCCGCTCGACCTCGTTCTGAGCCGGCCGTCGCCGCGGTGTCGCGGCTGGTCGGCGCCGGTCTCGTACTGTCCGCCAACCGACCACCAGCGACACCGATGTCACACACGACGTTCGTCGACGGCGACCGTATCGACCTCCGACCACCCTGCGAGGACGACGTTCCGTTCCTCGTCGAGGCGGAGAACCACCCCCAAGTCAGACGCCACGTCTCCCGGTTCCGAACGCCGATCGACGAGACCACCTACCGCGAGGAGCGCTGGCCGCCGTCGAACGACGACGACGGCGTCGAACTGCTCGTGGTCCCGAAATCCGGCGAGTTCGGGGGTGATCTAGTCGGCTCCGTCAGCCTCGCGCCGATCCAGCAGCCCGACGGCTACGCCAACTTCGGCGTCTGGCTCCACCCCGACGCGTGGGGGGACGGGTTCGCGCTCGAAGCCGGCGCCCGACTGCTCGACTACGGGTTCCGCTCGCACCGACTCCACCGCGTCTCCGCGACTGTCGCGGCTGACAACGACGCCTCGCGGCGGCTCTGTGCGCGGCTGGGGTTCGTCGAGGAGGGCGCCGCCCGCGAGGCGTGGTTCCTCGACGGCGCGCACGTCGACGCCGTCCACTACGGCCTGCTCGAACGCGAGTGGGACGGGCCTGCGGCCGTTCTGGAGTAGCACCTCTACCGACCGCCCACCGGTGCGTTTAATCCCGAACTGCCCCAACTCCGAGGCGTTATGACGAAAGTCAGCGTAGTCGGTGCGGCAGGGACCGTCGGCGCGGCCGCGGGATACAACCTCGCGCTCCGGGATATCGTCGACGAACTGGTGTACGTCGACATCCCCGAGCAGGAGGACGTCACCGTCGGCCAGGCCGCCGACGCCAACCACGGCGTCGCGTACGACTCGAACACGACCGTCCGGCAGGGCGGCTACGAGGCCACCGCCGGCTCTGACGTGGTGATCATCACCGCCGGCATCCCCCGCGAACCGGGCCAGAGTCGGATCGACCTCGCGGGCGACAACGCGCCGATCATGGAGGACATCGGCGCCTCGCTCGCCGAGCACAACGACGACTTCGTCACCATCACCACCTCCAACCCCGTCGACCTGCTGAACCGCCACCTGTACGAGACCGGCGACCGCGACCGCTCGAAGGTGATCGGCTTCGGCGGCCGGCTCGACTCCGCGCGGTTCCGGTACGTGCTCTCCGAGCGGTTCGACACGCAGGTCAAAAACGTCGAGGCGACGATCCTCGGCGAACACGGCGACGCGCAGGTGCCCGCTTTCTCGAAGGTGCGCGTCGACGGGCGCGACCCCGAGTTCTCTCCCGAGGAACGCGAGGAGATCCTGGGCGACCTCCAGCAGTCCGCGATGGACGTGATCGAGCGCAAGGGCGCGACCGAGTGGGGGCCCGCGACGGGCGTCGCCCACATGGCCGAGTCGGTGATCCGCGACACCGGCGAGGTGCTGCCGGGGAGTATCGTGCTCGACGGCGAGTACGGCTACGAGGACACCGCGTTCGGCGTCCCGCTGAAGCTCGGCTCAGACGGCGTTGAGGAAGTGATCGAGTGGGAGCTCGCCGACTACGAGGCCGACCTGATGGACGACGCCGCGGAGAAGCTCCGCGACCAGTACGGGAAGATCGAGTAGCGGTCGCTCACAACGGCTGCGACCCACCGGCACCGTTTTTCCCCTCCCCGGTTCGTTAGCGAGTATGAACGGTCGACTCGACGCGCCCGAGACGCTCCAGCGCCGCCGGATCGCGGTTTTCCTCGCGGTCGCGTTCGGCGTCTCCTGGGCGACGGCGCTGGCCATCTGGGCCACTGGCGGCCTGCGCAACAGCCCCGAGATCACCGAGGGGATCACGCTCGCGACGGTGCTCCTCCCGACGGCGTACATGTTCGGCCCCGCGATCGGCACCGTCGCCGCCCGGCTCGCGACCGGGGAGGGGTGGGAGCGCCACCGCCTCCGCCCGGAGTTCGAGGGGACGATGTGGACCTACGCCGCCGCGTGGCTGGCGCCCGCGGGGCTGACCGTCGTCGGGGCTGCGCTGTACTTCGCGGTCTTCCCGGCCCAGTTCGACCCGACGATGGCCGCGTTCCGCGAGCAGATGGCGAGCATGGGCGTGGGACTGGATCCGTGGCTCCTGGCGGTGATCCAGATCGTCAGCGCGCTCACGGTCGCGCCGCTGATCAACGGCCTGTTCGCGTTCGGCGAGGAGCTCGGCTGGCGGGCGTACCTGCTGCCGAAGCTCCTGCCGCTGGGGTACCGGCCAGCGGTCCTCCTCTCGGGCGTGATCTGGGGCGTCTGGCACTGGCCGATCCTCGCGATGGGGTACAACTACGGGTTCGACTACCCCGGGTTCCCGTGGACCGGAATGGCTGCGTTCCTCGTGTTCACCGTCGGCGCCGGAACGTTTCTCGCCGAACTCACGGTTCGGGAGGGGAGCGTCTGGCCCGCGAGCGTCGGCCACGGCGCGATCAACGCCATCGCCGGGATCGCGCTGCTGTTCGTCGTCGGCCAGCCCGAGAGCCTGTTCGGACCGACGCCGGTGGGCGTGCTGGCGGCGCTGCCGTGGCTGGTCGTCGCCGCGTGGCTGCTCCGGAAGTAGCACAGGAGCTATGGGTTCGCGGTCCGAGCGACCGCTATGCGCCGTCGTGCCCTCCTCGCGCGCACCGCCCTCCTGACCACCGCCGCCGGGCTGGCCGGCTGTTCCGGCTTCGGCGACGGGACCCCCACCGACTCGTCGACTCCCAGTCCGAGCCCCACAGCTACCCCGACGCCGTCGACGATCGGGACGCCGGCGAGCGGCTCGCTCGCAGTAGTCGAACACGGTCTCTCCCGCTCGAACGAGGGGAGCGAGGACGAACTCGTCGCCGTCGAAGCCACGATCGAGAACACGGGCGAGTCGGCGGCGGTCGGCGTCACCGCTATCGCTCGGTTCTTCGACGAGGACGGAACGCTGCTCGACGAGAGCGAAGCGGACACCGACCGACTCGCCGCCGGCGGGGAGTGGGAGCTCGAACTGCTGTACCCCGGCAGCGGCGACGAGGCCCGCACGGTCGCCGACTACCGACTCCTGATCGAGCAGGACTGATCAGTCGTTCTCGAGCAGGATCTTCCCGACGAACTCGCCGGACTCGGCCAGTTCGTGGGCGTCGGCCACCTCGTCGAACGCGAACCGCTCGTCGATGTGGGGGGTGATCGCGCCGTCGTCGACCAGCGACGCGATCTCGGCCAGTTCCGTGCCGATCCGCTCCTCCCCCTCGCCGCGCAGCACCGGGAGGATCACCAGCACGACGCCGAGTTCGAGCGAGTTCTCGTGCAGCGCTGCGAGCGAGACGTCCTCGGCGGCGCTTGTCTCGGTGGTGACGACGCTGCCGAACGGGCGGGCCGCCTCGAACGCGGTCTCGAGGTGGTCGTCGCCGACGGGGTCGAACACGGTGTCGAACCCCGCGCCGCCGGTGTGCTCGTCGACGTACTCGGCGGGCGAACGCTCGGTGTAGTCGACGGCGGCGTCGGCGCCCAGTTCCCGCGCGAGGTCGCGCTTCGCGGCGGTCGAGCCGGTGGCGACGACGTTCGCGCCCAGCCAGCGGGCGACCTGCACGCCGATATGGCCGACGCCGCCGCTGGCGCCGTACACCAACACGTCGTCGTCGATTCCCACGTCGCTCTTGTCGGTCAGCAACTCCCACGCCGTGAGCGCGACGACCGGCAGCGCGGCGGCGTCGGAAAGCGGGATCGACTCGGGGGCGTTGGCGAACGTGCCCGCGTCGCCGACGACGTACTCCGCGAGCGCGCCCTGTCGGCCCGCGCCGCCGGGCATCCCGTACACCTCGTCGCCCGCCTCGAAGCGCTGGACGTCGTCGCCGACCGCGTCGACGACGCCCGACACGTCACAGCCCAGCGTCGCGGGGAACTCCGGGGCGAAGTCGGGGATGTCGCCCCGGCGGATCTTGTAGTCGACGGGGTTGACACTGGAGGCGACGACCTCGACACGGATCTCCTCGGGGCCGGGATCGGGCACCGGCCGCTCGATCTCGGTGAACTCGTCGGGGCCGCCGTGCTCCTCGACGACGTGTGCGGTCATCTCCGATGGCATCGCTCCAGGATTGGGCTTCCGTGGGGGAGAGGTCGGCGGTCGCGACACGCGCCGCTGGTCGGCCGCGGCACCGCAAAAAATGGGGGAGACGGTGGGGTTACTCGTCCGACTCGTCGTCGTCGGACTCGTTCTGCGTGATCTCGTACTGGAACCCGATCGTGTCCTCGGGCATGATCTCGGCGGTCCACTTGCCGGCGGCCGGCTCATCGAGCTCGTAGACGAACTCGGTCCCGCCGCCGTTGGTGGCGTAGGCGCCGTCCTGCGAGGCGCCGCGCTCCGGGGAGGCGCCGAGGTTCACGTAACCGCTCTGGCTGATCTGCACGCGCTCGGCCTCGATGCGTTCGCCGTCGGGCGAGACGAACGTCACGTCGAAGCTCGCCTCGTCGGCGTTCTCGGCGGTGCGGCGGTTCTGCGGGTTCAGCGTCAGCGTGACGTTGTCGGCCCGCTCCGAGACGTCGAACTCGGCCTCGTACGCCTCCTCGGGCTGTTCCCAGACGACGAAGCTCAGGCTGACTTCCTGCCAGTAGCCGTTGCGGTCACGGCGGTTGGGGTCGTCGAGCCCCAGGTCGATCGACGTGTCGTAGCGCCCGCGATCGGCGTCGGCGTCGGGCGAGACGGTGACCGTCACCGTCGCGGTCTCACCCGGCGCGATCTGGCTCGGCGCGTCGATGTCGATCCAGGACTGGTCGACCTGCTGCGGGCAGTGGGTGCCCATGCAGGTGCCCTGCTGCTGGGCGCGCTCGGGGCTCAGCGGCACCGCCTCTTCGCCGGTGTTCTCGATCACGATCTGCTTGCTGACCGAGTCGCCCGCCTCGACCTGCGTGTTGATGTACGTACTCGAGAGGATCTGGACGGTCGGCTCCTTCCAGACGTTCACGCTCGTGTAGGCGGCGTGGATCGGGCGCTCGGGCCCGCCGGCCGCCGAGACGGTCTCGTCGGTGAACGCGATCTGGGCGGTGTAGCGCGCGATCTCGGTCTCCTCAGGCACCGCGACGCTGACCTCGTACTCGGCTTCCTCGCCCGCGTCGATGCTGTCGGGGCCGTCGATCTCGACCCACGACTCCTCGATCGGGTTGCGGTCGGTCGGCGACGTGAACACGTGGGGGTTCACGTCGACCGTCTCGTCCTCACCGTTCTCGACGACGACGGTGAACGTCCCGCTCTGCCCGGGCTTGAGGTCGAGGTAGCTGTCCTGGGCGTCGACGTAGAGCCGCGTGTAGTTGTCGTGGTCGTTCTCGTCGGTCGATACGGCGTCGTTCACTGCGGGGACCGGTGCGTCCGTCGCGCCGCCGGTCGGCGCGACTGCCGCCGCGGCTGGCACGCCGGCCAGCACGACGAGGAGCGCGATCAGTAGTGTTCGTTTCATGGATGGCGTACGCCGGCGACTCGCCATGGAGGGCAAGAGCGGCGAACGGGCGGCGATTTGTCGGCGTTCGTGAAATAGTTACTGGAGAGTGAAACGGCTGATTGACCGGTCGGGTCACAGCCGTCGGGCGATCCGTTCGGCGGTCGTCGGCCCGACGCCGTCGACGTCCCGCAGCGCCGACTCGCCGGCCTCGCGGATCGCGTCGACCGAGCCGAACCGCCGGAGCAGCCGCTTCCGGGTCGCCGGCCCCACGCCCTCCACCTCGTCGAGCGCGGTCGTCACCTCGTCGCGGACGCTCTGGTGGTACTGGACCGCGAAGCGGTGGGCCTCGTCGCGCACCCGCTGGAGCAGGTGGAGGTGGGGGGCGTCGTCGTCGAACCGCTCCACGTTGTCGGGCGTGATCACCAGCTCCTCCGACTTCGCCAGCGCGATGCAGGGGACGTCCCAGCCGACCTCGTCGAGCGCGTCCGTCGCGGCGCCCAGCTGCCCCTCGCCGCCGTCGATCAGCAGCAGGTCCGGATCGGGGCGGTCGTCTATCCCGTCGACGGCGCGTTCGGCCCGCCAGCGCACCAGTTCGCGCATGTTGGCGTAGTCGTCGTTGCGCTCGGGCAGCTTCTTCCGCCGGTAGCCCGACTTCTCGGCGCTCCCGCCGACGAAGCAGACGTCGCTGCCGACGACCGCCTTCCCTTGGGCGTGGCTCACGTCGAACCCCTCGATCCGCTCGGGGCGCGGGATGTCGAGCGCCTGCCCGAGCGCGCCCACGGGGTCGTCGGCGCCGCCGACGCCGCTGCGGGCGTTTTTCAGCGCGAGTTCGACGAGCTTCCCCTCCCGGCCTGCGCCCGGAACCGACACGTCGACGCCGGCGGTCTCGAGCCAGTCGAGCACGTCCTGGTCGTCCGGCCGCTCCGAGAGCAGGATCGCCTCGGGGAGTTCGCGTTCGGCGTAGTACTGGGTGAGGAACGCTGAGAGCAGCGTCGCGACGCGGTCCTCGCCCTCCGGGGCGTCGAGGCGGTGTCTGGAGCGGTCCACCAACTGCCCGGCGTCGGCGTGGAGTCGCGCGACTGTGGCGTCACCACCCTCTACGACCGCCGCGAGTACGTCGATTTCCTGGCGATTCCCGGGCGAGGAGACCGCCTCGCCGCCCTCGCCGTGGAACGACTCGACCGCTTCGAGGCGGTCCCGGGCGTTGGCGGCGCGCTCGAACTCCTCGCTCTGTGCGGCGCTCTCCATCTCCCGGCGGAGCGGGTCGGCGAGGACGCCCGTCTCACCTTCGAAGAAGCGGACCGCGCTCTCGACGTCCTCCGCGTAGCTCTCGGCGTCGATCGCGTCGACGCAGGGCGCCGAACAGAGTCCCATCTCGTGGTCGATGCAGGGACGGTCGCGGTTGCTGAACTTGTGGTCCGAACAGCCCCGCAGCCCGTACGTCTCCCGGATCGCCTTCACGACCGTCTCGACGTCGCCCTTCCGGGTGTACGGGCCGAAGACCGTGGCGGCGTCGTCGGGGTCGCGGGTGATCTCGATCCGGGGGTACTCGTGGTCGGTCAACTGCACCAGTGGGTAGGATTTGTCGTCCTTCAGCCGGACGTTGTACCGCGGCTGGTGGCGCTTGATCAGGTTCGCTTCGAGCAGCAGCGCCTGTGTTTCGGTGTCGGTGACGGCGGTGTCGACGGCGTCGGCGCGGGCCACCATCTTCCGGATGCGATCGCTCCGCGGTCCGCTCACGGCTTCGCCGTTCGCGCGGCTCGAGGCGGCGAAGCCGCCTCGATGGTCGGCGTAGGAGCGCACGCGGTCGCGGATGTCGACCGCCTTGCCGACGTAGAGAACCGTGTCGCCGTCGCGGTCGAGGAACTGGTAGACGCCGGGCTCCCGGGGGAGGTCGCCGGCGCGTTCGCGGACCTCGCTCGCGTCCATTCAGTCGGGGTAGGGCGTGGGCGCGTTTGAGCGTGACGCCCTGGACGAATCAGTCGTCGGCCGGGGCCATCCCCTGTTCCCGGAGGTGGTCGAACACCTCGTCCGTCTCGGTGACGAACGTGTCGTGTTCGTACTCGTTGCCGTGCAGCACCGTCGAGAAGTACTCGGTGACGCCGGCGACGTTGATCGTTTCCGCGAGTTCGGCCTCCGAGACTCCCGCGAACCGGGCCTCCTCCTTGTGGAAGTACGAGCAGTACTGACAGTTCATCGCCGCGGCCGCGCTCACGCCGACGAGCGCCTTCTCCCGCGGGGTGAGCTCGGTCTCCCCGAGGAGGAGATCCCGGAAGATCCCCCAGCTGTGGTCGCTTGCGGGCTCCGCGAGGAGCTGCATCCACCCCGGCACCTGTCCGAGCGTTTCCTCGATCTCCTGGACCGTCTGTTGTGTCGCCATGATCGTCGCCCTCCTTTGGGCAGTGATACCAATGCACGCGCGATCGGATAGCTGTGCTGCCACTACCTGTGTCCGAGTGTCGTCGGATACAGTGCTGTCCATGTCCACGACACGACGACTTAGGGACCCGTCGCACCGGTGCGGCCCTCGACGGGTGACCACCCCGACCGCCGAGTACAAACCCCGCCCACCACAACCACGTTCCATGACCCGCGTCTGGCTGGTCGACCGCGACGTCGACAGCCGCAATCTCGTGACGATGACCTACGCCACGCCGGACGGCGAGCGAGCGTTCTCCAGACAGGCCGCGCTGGACAGTCTCGCCCGTCGCGACGCGCCGACCGCCGCCGTCGACGTCGACGACGACCGTCTTGACCCCGTCGACGACCCCGAGACAGCGGAGCGCTACGCGGCGGAAGCCCAGCGCGTCGCGGCGGAACACGACCCGGAAGACGTACTCTGAGCGATAGTTACACCCGCGACGCAGCCGAAACCCTTTATCGGGAACCGCGGCAAGCCGGCCCATGGCCGCCATCGAACTCGACGGGGTGACGAAGCGCTTCGACGACGTGACCGCCGTCGACGCGCTCGATCTGACCGTGGAGGAGGGCGAGGTGTTCGGCTTCCTCGGCCCGAACGGCGCCGGGAAGTCGACGACGATCAACCTCCTGCTCGACTTCGTGCGCCCCACCGCGGGGCGCGTGGAGGTGCTCGGGATGGACCCCCAGGCCGACAGCGTCGCCGTCCGGGAGCGAACTGGCGTGCTCCCGGAGGGTTTCTCGACGTACGAGCGCCTGACGGGCCGCGAACACCTCGAGTTCGCGATCGAGTCCAAGGACGCCGACGCCGACCCCGACGCCGTGCTCGAGCGGGTGGGGCTCGCCGGCGACGGCGACCGCAAGGCCGGCGGCTACTCGAAGGGGATGGCCCAGCGCCTCGCGCTCGGGATGGCGCTCGTGGGCGACCCCGACCTGCTGATCCTCGACGAGCCCTCCTCCGGGCTCGACCCTGCGGGGGCGAAGGAGATGCGCGATATCGTCCGGGAGGAGGCCGATCGCGGTGCGACCGTCTTTTTCTCCAGCCACGTGCTCGGGCAGGTCGAGGCGGTCTGTGACAGCGTGGGTATCCTCCGCGAGGGACGGCTCGTCGCGAAGGACTCCGTCGAAGGGCTGCGCGACGCCGTGGGCTCCGGCGCGACGCTCGAGATCACCGCCGACGGCGTCGACGACGCGGCGCTCGACGCGGTGCGGGCGCTCGACGGCGTCGACGCCGCCTCGACCGACGGCGCGACCGTGACGGTCCAGTGCGACCCCGAGGCCAAGACCGCCGTCATCGGCGCGCTCGAGGACGCGGGCGTCGTCGTCGAGGACTTCTCGACCCGCGAGTCGTCGCTGGAGGACCTGTTCCTCGCGTACACGGAGGGGGATACGCCGAACGACGGGCCCGACGACGGCGCCGCCGAGGAGGTGGAGCCATGAGCTGGGAGGCCGTCGCGCGGAAGGATTTCCGGGATGCGGTGCGCTCGCGCTGGCTCTGGGTGCTGTCGGCGCTGTCGATCCTGGTGTTCGCCGGCGCGGCGATCGGCCGACTCTACTACGGCGGCGGCCAGCAGGGCGGCGGCGTGCTCCGCACGTTCCTCTTCTTCCTCAAACAGGGGACGGCGATCATCATCCCGCTGACGGCGCTGGTGATCGCCTACGGCTCGATCACCCGCGAGCGGGAGTCGGGCACGATCAAGCTCCTGCTCTCGCTACCTCACTCCCGGGACGACGTGGTGCTCGGGAAGTTCCTCGGCCGCAGCGGCGTCGTCGCGCTGCCGGTGCTGATCGGGTTCCTCGTCGCCTTCCTCGCGCTGCTGCCGGCGGCGTCGGGGCTGGACATCCTCGTCTACGTCGAGTTCGCGCTGCTGACCGCGCTGCTGGGCGTCGTGTTCGTCGGCATCGCCGTCGGCGTCTCCGCCGCCGCGAACACGAACCAGCAGGCGCTGGTCGGCGCTGGCGGGCTGTTCGCGACCTTCTGGTTCCTCTGGAACTTCTTCGTCACCGGCGTCAACCGCGCGGCGACGGAGCTGTTCGGGCTCTCGACGCCCCAGCAGTTCCAGCTCCGGCTGGCGCTGAAGATCCTCAACCCGATCCAGGCGTACAAGTCGCTGGTCGACAGCCTGTTCTTCTCCGACTTCGAGGCCCGCGTCCGGATGTTCAGCCTGCTACTGGGGATGATCCCGAACCAGCAGGCCGCACAGGCGCTCGGCCCGAACCTCTCGCCGGTGTTCTCCGACGGCGTGGTGCTGGCGGCGATGCTGCTCTGGCTGGCCGTCCCGCTCGCGGTCGGTGTCGTCTGGTTCCGCGACGCGGAGCTGTAGGGTCGAAAAAGGATCCGACTACCGTCCCCTTCGTGGGTCCTGATCCGCTCCACGTAGAGCGGTGTTACGACCGCCGCGCGACCGTCCCTACTGGGCCTCGTCCGCCCCTACGACTCGACGGTAGCGCATAACTAATCGGCACGGCTCACACGGTTGTCCTGCCGGATTCCGGCGACAACCATGACCGACAGAGACGACACAGGTTCGACTGACGGGCAGTCCAGGCGGAACTTTCTGACCACCTCGGCGGTAGCCGGCGGCGCGCTGCTGAGCCTCGGCGGCGCCACGGGCGTCGCGCTCGCCGACACCGAGCAGGCGTTCGACGACGTGGAGGGAACCGACGTCGACGTGCTGAACTACGCGCTGTCGCTCGAGCAGTTCGAGAGCGCGTTCTACGAAACGGCGCTCGAGACGTTCGACGAGGCGGCGTTCGACGACTCGGACGCCGTCGAACTGTACGACGCCGAGACGGTGTACGGCTACGTCGAGACGCTCGCGGACCACGAGGCCGAGCACGTCGAGGTGCTCACGGAGGCCGTCGAACTGCTCGGCGGCGAGCCCGCCGAGCCCGCGGAGTACGAGTTCGGGTTCGAGGAGGTGGGCGAGTTCTTCTCGCTGGCGGCGGTGATCGAGAACGCCGGGGTCGCCGCGTACGCGGGTGCCGCGCCGTTCGTCGAGAGCCCCGATCTGCTCGCCGTCGCGCTGTCGATCCACAGCGTCGAGGCGCGCCACGCGGCGCTGGCGAACCAACTCGCCGGGACGTCGCCGTTCCCGGACGCGTTCGACGGTGCGAGCAGCCAGTCCGACGTGCTCGACACCGTGGGCCAGTTCGTGGCTGACGAGGAGAACGGTGACGAAACAGACACGCCCGAGGACGGGACCGAGACGCCGGACGGGAACGAGACGGACACCCCGGCAGACAACGGGACTGACACCCCAGCAGACAACGGAACGGACACCCCGGCCGGCAACGAGACGACGCCGGACGGGCCTGGCAACGAGACTGCGACGCCGAACGACACTGCCGGCAACGAGACGGCCCCGAACGGGGACTGACTACTCCTCTCGCTCGACCTCGTGGCGACCGAACCCGTAGCGGAGTCGGTTCGCCAGCCGTCGCGCGAACCGTCCCTCCTCGGGCGCCCGCGAGCCGAACCGCTCGGCGAGCGCCTGATAGATCAGCGGCACCGGCGTCTCCTGCTCCAGCGCCTCCTGGACCGTCCACGTGCCCGTCGAGCCGCCGGCGACGTGGTCCGCCACGTCCCCGAGGTCGTTCCCCTCCTCGCGGAACGCCTCCTCGCAGAGTTCGAGCAGCCACGAGCGGATCACCGCGCCGTTGTTCCACGTTCGGGCGACGGCTTCGAGGTCGAGGTCGTAGCGACCGTTCGCGAGCAGTTCGAACCCTTCGCCGTACGCCTGCATCAGCGCGTACTCGACGCCGTTGTGGACCATCTTCACGTAGTGGCCCGACCCCGAGGGGCCCATGCGCTCGTGACCGGCGTTCCCGGTCGCGACGGCGTCGAAGACGGGCACCATCGCCTCGTACGCCCACTCGGGGCCGCCGACCATCAGCGAGAAGCCGAGATAGGCGCCGGCGGGGCCGCCGGAGGTGCCGCAGTCGAGGTAGGCGGCGTCGGTGTCCCCCGCGCGCCGGACCGACGCCTCGAAGTGGGAGTTCCCGCCGTCGACGATCACGTCGTCCTCGCCGACGTGGGGTTCGAGGTCGTCGAGCGTGGCGTCGACGGGGTCGCCCGCCGGCACCATCAGCCAGATCCGCTTCTCCGAGCCCAGTCGGTCACAGAGGTCCTCAACGCTGTCGGCGGCGGTCGCGCCCGCTTCCGCGGCCTCCGCGGTCGCCTCAGCGCTCAGGTCGAACGCGACCACGTCGTGGCCCGCGTCGAGAGATCGGTCGACGACGATCTGCCCCATCCGCCCGAGTCCGATGACGCCCAGTTCCATACTCCGAGGCTGTGAGGGGAGGCGTGTAGCCGTTGCGGTCCCGAGACGGCGGGGACGTGTAGCGGCGCCGGATCGCCCCCGTCCCGCGGGGCTTTTGCGCCCCGGCGCCGACGCCTCGGGCATGGACGAACGCATCCGCGAGCACGCGAGGACCTTGGTGGACTGGAGCGCCCGGATCGAGGCGGGCGACGACGTGGTGCTCTCCGTCGCCGAAGGCGCACACGACCTCGCCGTCGCGGTCGCCGAGGAACTGGGGGAGCGCGACGCGAACGTCGTGACGCTGTACGGCTCCGACGAGGTGGACCGGGCGTACACGCGGGCCCACAGCGGCGAGTTCGACGAGGACCCCGAGTACGAGCGCGCGCTGTACGAGCACGCCGACGCGGTGCTCCGCCTCGGCGGCGGCCGGAACACCACCGAGGGCGCGGACGTGCCCTCGGAGAAACGGCAGGCCAAGGGCCGCGCTCGCCAGGGGATCCGCGAGGCGCGGATGGACACCGACTGGGTGTCGACGGTCCACCCCACCCGCGCGCTGGCCCAGCAGGCCGGGATGAGCTACGAGGAGTACCAGCAGTTCGTCTACGACGCGATCCTGCGGGACTGGGCGGAGCTGGCCGAGAAGATGGCGACGATGAAGGAGATCCTCGACGAGGGGAGCGAGGTCCGGATCGTGAAGGAGGACACCGACCTCACGATGTCCATCGAGGGCCGCACCGCCGTGAACTCCGCGGCGAGCGTGGCGTACGACTCCCACAACCTCCCCTCCGGCGAGGTGTTTACCGCGCCCCACGCCACGGAGGGGGAGGTGTTCTTCGACGTGCCGATGACGATCAACAGCCAGCGTGTGCGGAACGTCCACCTCACCTTCGAGGACGGCGAGGTCGTCGACTTCGCGGCCGAGCAGAACGAGGACGCCATCGCGGAGGTGCTGGATACGGACGAGGGTGCGAAGCGACTGGGCGAACTCGGCATCGGGATGAACCGCGGGATCGACCGCTTCACCGACAACATCCTGTTCGACGAGAAGATGGGCGACACGGTGCATCTGGCGCTCGGGCGGGCGTACGAGTCGAACTTCCCGGAGGGGAGAGAGGACGAGGCGAACGACTCGGCGGTTCACGTCGACATGATCACCGACATGAGCGAGGACTCGCGGCTGGAGGTGGATGGGGAGGTGGTGCAGCGGAACGGGACGTTCCGGTTCGAGTAGCGAGGTCGGGGCAACGCGAGCGACCTTCGGGAGCGAGCGGAAACCGACCTCGGAACGCGAGCAGGGCGGGATCGAAGATCCCGCTGGCAGGGAGGAGCGAAGCTCCTCGGGCAACCGGAAGCCGGGGGCTTTCGGTGACAGCCGGCGGCGGAGCCGCCGGCGACGGTGAACGGAGTGAGCCGCGAGCGGACGGTTTTGAGGGGTAGCGCGTAAATTCGGTGGCGGCCGGTTTTCGTTCTCCGTCTCTGCAGACATCACCGCGGAGTGAGTATGACGCGTACTCCTTGTTGGTGTGCAGTTCGGTTCAGTCTGCGAACGTCACCGCGGAGTGAGCATGACCACTTGTGACCGCACCGCCCCGCACAGCCCACAAACCTCCCCAGCCGACTCACTCGCTCCGGCAGAGCAAAGCTCTGCCGTGCTCTCGTTCACTTCGTTCACGAGAACTTCGCTCGTTCGTCCCTCGCGCTGACACGCGGCACGAGGCCGCGTGCGCTTCGCGCCGACAGCGGCAGCGGTGCGGTGGCGGTGGACGCCTCGCGCTCGCAACGGTCGCGAGCGCGGGGGGAGGGGTGGGGAGTCCATGCTGTGCCGGGCCTCGTGCCCGGCACCCTGCGGTCACAAGTGGTCATGCTTCGAGACGCTGTTGCGGTTGCTGTCCCAGTTGCCAACGGTTGAGATGCCGTTGCGGTTGCTGTCCCGGTTGCTAACGGTCGAGATGCTGTTGCGGTTGCTGTCCCAGTTGCCAACGATCGAGATGCCGTCGCCGTCGCGTAATCGACGAGTCGAGAGACGGTATCGAAGCCAACGTCGACACCGACGAACAACGAACGTTTTCACCCACACGCCACAACCACCGATCGATGCCCGAGTTCGACTCAGACGCCGTCGCTCCCACGCTCCGACTGCTCTACCAGTCCGGCGTGGGCATCTCCCCCAGCGGCATCGCCGCCAACCTCGACGACCGGATGGACGACCCGCCCAGCCGAACCGCCGTCCTCGACGCCGTCCGAGAGCTCCTGGACACCCGACTCGTCCGCCGACTCGACGAGGTGGCGTCCTGCTACATCATCACCGACCACGGCCGGGACTACGTCGAGACCGAACTCGACGCCGAAGCGATGGGCCTTCACTGAGCGTCGACACCATCCGACTCGCCGGCCACGCTTCGAACAGCAGACTCGATGATTCCCAGTACGGCCGCCACAGCCGCGACCAGCGGCGGGTAGAAGAAGACGAGCACCGTGTAGCTCTCCGGATTGGCCGTGTCCGCGATCAGCACGAGGAACGCAACTGGCACGAGCGCCGGAAGGACGAGGCCAGCCCGGTCGTAGAGGTACGCCGGCACGGCACCGACGAGGAACACGCCGAGGGTCCCGGCCAGCGTGGGCATGAACCCAAAGAACGGGCTCGCAAGCGAAAGCAGATCCCCAACTGACGGGTACCACCCGAACGCGACGCCGATCGTGACGACGAGCGCGAGGTAGGCGACGCCGACGACGGTCACCGTCGTCAGCGACTCCCCGAGCATCGTTCGAAGCCGCCCAGACATTACTTACCGAATAAAACCGAAGTGAGAAAAAACACCGGTACTGACGCTACTCCGTCTCGTGGACGTGCCCGCACTCGGGGCACTTCACCTCCTCGCCGCGCACCTCCGCCGACGCCTCCCGCACCTCGCGCATCACCCGCGATATCTCGTCCTCCGCCTCCAGCTCCTCCTCGACGGAGAGATCCACGCCCTCGACCTCGAGCAGGAACTTCGCGATCTCGGTCACCTCGTACATCGTCTCGTCGAGCTCCTCGGCGGTGTAGAACCCCGACATCGCGCCGTAGAGGAAGGTTGCACCCGCCTTGGTGACTTTCTCCTCGAAGGAGGCGCGGGCCTGGTTCACCGCCTGCGGCGTGTACGTGTCCGTCATGAACGGCACCAGCCGCGGGAGGTTCTCGCCGATCTTGGTCATCTCGACGCCCGTCTCGGTCCGGAAGTCCGCACAGAGCCGGGCGATCGCCCACTCCCGGGCGGTGATGTACGTGCGATCCCGGAGGAACTCGTTGACGCGGTCGTAGTCCGCGCGATCCATCTTGGTGAATCGCTCGTACTCGGCGACGTCCTCCGGCACGTCCTCGGGCAGCTCCACGTCGTGCGAGGCGGTCGGACTCCCCGCTTCCTCGCTCTCAGTGTCGGCGTCGGCGCGTTCGGTATCGGCGCCGTCGCGTTCGGTGTCGGCGTCGGTGCCCACCGAGTCGGCCACCCCCTCGTCGCCGCTCCCGTTCTCGGCGGGGTCACTCGCCGTTTCGCCCGCCATCTCGAACTCGCGGTCGCTCGTGTCGTCGCCCCCCGCCGGCGTCGGATCGTCGCTCATGCCTCCCCCTGACACAGCCACGGACATAGGGCTGTCCACCGCGACCGGCCGATCCGGCCCGCGGGGTTTATCAGCCGAGCGGTCGTGCCGCCGAGCATGAAGGTGCTGCTCGGCATCGGCGGGAGCGACGACTCGATCCGGGCGCTGGAACGCGTCGTCGGTCGTGCGGCCGACGTCGGCGACGAGCTCACGATCGCGATCGTCGAGAACCCGCGATCGCCCCGTTCGCGCGAGGAGATCGCCGAGCGAGCCCGCGAGGAGCTCGACGACGCCGGGCTGGACGCGGAGGTCCGACAGATCGAGGGCGACCCGGGCAGCGAACTGGTCGACATCGCCGAGCGCGAAGGGTTCGACGAGATCGCGCTGGGCGGCGGTCAGACCAGTCCGATGGGGAAGATCAACGTGGGCAGTATCGCGGAGTTCGTCCTGCTGAACGCGCACACGACCGTCAGGCTGGTTCGGTGAGCATGACCGGACCAGACCGCTACCCCGACGAGCCGGTCGACGGCCTGCCGTCGCCGCCACAGAGCGTCGAGGACGCCGAGGGACGGGAGATCAGTATCCGTGCCTACGGCGGCAGCGACGAGGAACGCGAGGCGCTGCGGGCGATGTACGAGTCGTTCGACCCCGCCGACCGCGCACAGGGGATCCCACCGAGCCGTCCCTCGAAGTTGAGCGGCTGGCTCGACCGAATCCTCTCCGAGGAGTGTTTCAACGTGTTCGCGTGGGACGGCGACGACGTCGTCGGCCACGTGACGCTGGTGCCCGAAAACGGGACGGAGTCGCCGTACGAGCTCGCGATCTTCGTGCTCCAGTCCCACCAGGGTGCAGGCATCGGCACCGCGCTGATCGAGTCCGCGCTGGGCTACGGCGCCGAGCAGGGGATCTCACAGGTCTGGCTCACTGTCGAGCGCTGGAACCGGGCGGCGGTGGGGCTGTACGAGAAGATCGGGTTCGAGACCACCGACGCCGAGAGCTTCGAACTGGAGATGGCGATCCGGCTCGACGCTCAGACCGAGAGCACCGGCTGACTCGCGTAGCGCAGCACGTACTCCGCCGTCTTCTCCAGTACCGCCGCCCGGCTGCCGGTCTGTGGCTCCCGCGGGACGACGAGGAAGTCGGCGCCGACCTCCTCGGCGGTGTCGAGCACGACGCTGCCGGGGTGCTGGGAGAGGCGACTCTTCGAGAACCCCGAGACCGTCGAGGTCGAGACGTCGACGCCGCGCTCCTCGGCGATCTCCTCGGCGGTGTCGGCGTACCCCTCGGCCTCGTAGTTGTCCGCGACGTCCTCGCCGAGTACGTAGACGACGTGGACCGCAGCGTCGTAGGCGTCGGCGACCGTCACGGCGTACTCGACGGCCCGAGTCGACTCCTCGCTCCCGTCGACGGCGACGAGCACGCGGTCGAACGGCTCCATGGGTGGGAGTCTGCACGGCGACGCAAAACCGTTTGGTTCGTCGGCGACGAACCGAGAGCGCCGGCGAGAGTAGTGGCTGGTACTGCCGCTTCGTTTGTTCCCGATCACGAAGAGCGGGATCGCTGAGTAGCTCCTCCGAACGCGACGCGGGGAGTCGTGGTACCTCGACCCTCGGAAGGGTTATCCCGCACACCACCCTCCGTTTGGTTGTAATGGCAAACGGTAAGGTTGATTTCTTCAACGATACGGGCGGCTACGGTTTCATTTCGACTGACGACGGCGACCTCGATGACGACGAAGACGTGTTCTTCCATATGGAGGATGTCGGCGGCGAGGACCTCACGGAAGGAACCGAGATCGAGTTCGACATCGAGTCCTCCCCCAAGGGGCCCCGCGCAGCGAACGTCGTCCGACAGTAACACCGAGACACACCTGTCGCTCACAGCGACAGAGGACGGTCTCGACTTTTCAGAGTACTCTCCCTCCGAGCGGACGCTATTGTCCACTCCGTGTTCACCACCGATCCCACGGCAGGCTCTGGATGATGAACACCACCTCCGACTACGAGAGAAGGAGGGGATCCATCCCGGACCTGCGAGCGGTGACACCCGGGGACGCCGCCTGTACGGTCCGTGCCGACACGCCGTCTCAGAGCGACTCGGCCACGTCCTCCGCGAAGTAGGTGAGGATCAGGTCTGCGCCGGCACGCTTGATCGACAGCAACGACTCGTGAGCGACCGCCTCGAGGTCGAGCCAGCCCTTCTCCGCGGCGGCGTGCAGCATCGCGTACTCGCCGGAGACGTTGTACGCCGCCACGGGGTGGTCGTGCTCGCGGCGCACGTCGGCGACGATGTCGAGGTAGGGGAGCGCTGGCTTGACCATCAGCACGTCGGCGCCCTCCTCGACGTCCAGTTCGACCTCGCGGCGGGCTTCTCGGGAATTGGCGGGGTCCATCTGGTAGTGTCGGCGGTCGCCGAAGGCTGGCGCGCCGTCGGCCGCGTCGCGGAACGGGCCGTAGAACGCCGACTCGTACTTCGCGGCGTAGGACATGATCGGGAGGTCGCCGAACCCCGCCGAACCGAGGCCGTCGCGGATCGCACCCACCATCCCGTCGAGGCTCGCCGATGGCGCGACCATGTCCGCCCCCGCTTCGGCGTGGGAGACGGCCGTCTCGGCCAGCAGTTCGACGCTCTCGTCGTTCCGGACCGTGAGGTGGGGGTCCTCGTCAGCGTCGGCCTCGACGACCCCGCAGTGGCCGTGATCGGTGTACTCACACAGGCAGACGTCCGTGATCACGTAGGCGTCCGTCTCCGCCGTGATCTGCCGGACTGCACGCTGGACGACGCCGTTCTCGGCGTACGCGCGGGTGCCGCGGTCGTCCTTGAACTCGGGGATGCCGAACACCATCACCGCCTCGACGCCCGTCTCACGGACTTCCTCGACGCGGGCGACAGCCTCGTCGACGGGGACGCGCTCGTGGCCGGGCATCGACTCGATCGGCACGCGCTCGTCGGTGGTGGCGTCGACGAACACGGGCGCGATCAGGTCCGACGCGGAGAGGTCGGTCTCGCTGACGAGCGACCGGACGCCGTCGGCCCGTAGCCGCCGGGGGCGGCGGGCGTCGTCGCGGCCGGGACGGGGGATCTGCTCCATGTCGGTGGCAGACGCCCCGGGGGCAAAACCGCGTCGTTCCCGCCGACCGCTACCCGCGTTCTTAACCGACTGGGACGTGTAGCGTTGGGTATGAAGTGCCACTACTGTGAGGACGACGCCGTCTACGCCGCGGAGACGGACGGTGTCAAGGTCGGCCTCTGTGAGCAGCACTTCCAGGAGCGCGTCGAGGAGCTCGCCGACGACGACGGCCTGGAAGCGCTGCGCGAGCAGACCGAGATCGACCGCGCCGAGTGAAGTCGGTCGGGGTATCGTCGGATAGTGGGGGGAGCGCCCGCCCGGTTTACCAGAGTACGTCGACGCCGAACACGTACAGCGCCGCGAGCCAGGACTCGAACAGCAGCGTCCCCAGCGCCGACAGCGCGACGAACCGTTTGCGGTCCATCGTCGCCAGCCCCGCCGGCACCGTCAACATCCCGCGAGTGAACAGCATCGCGTTGCTCCCCGTGACCGCGTAGCCGCCCCAACGGTCGAACCAGCCGTCGAACCGCGTGAGCGTGCGCTCGCTCACGCGGAACCAGCGGTTCTGGAGGAGGTACTCCCGACCGGCCCGTCTCGCGACCGTGAACAGTGCGACCTGCCCGATCGTGGCGCCGAGGACGGCGACGGCGAGCACCGGCAGGAGCTCGTCCGGGCCGTGGCCCAGCAGCGCCAGCGACCCCGGGACGATGAGTTCGCTGGGCACGAAGTACATCAGCATCGCCCCCTCCAGCACGAACACGCCGAACAGGACGACGTAGGCCCACTCCGAGGTCAACAGCGACTGGAGCCAGCCCGGCATCTCGGCGACGATCCCCTCGTTCACGATCCGGGTTACCGGCGAGGCGGGTAAATCAGTTACTCTCCGCGGGTTCGACCGGCTCCGGCAGGCGCTCGCGGACGCGCTCCCACGCGCCCTGCGGGAGCCCGTCGACCGCC
This sequence comes from Halolamina sp. CBA1230, assembly GCF_002025255.2. Taxonomy (GTDB): domain Archaea; phylum Halobacteriota; class Halobacteria; order Halobacteriales; family Haloferacaceae; genus Halolamina. Next base: position 1,355,519 of record NZ_CP054587.1, on the reverse strand, counting down.
AACTCCTCATCGTGAGCGTCGGTGCCGCCGGTCGCGAGCAGGTCGTGCGCCGCGATGGCGGCCTCGACGGGTCGGGGATCGAGCGCCTCGGCGTCGTCGGGCGACACCGGGCGGTCGTACGGGTAGTAGCGCTCGACGGCGTCGAGGTCGGCGGTGAGCTCCAGCGCGGCCTCGGGGTCGTCGTACCGCAGCGGGTGGGCGAGGCCGACGAACGCGCACGCTTCCTCGAGCAGCTCCCGCCCGGTCCCGAAGTCGGGAACGTTCCTGGCGACGTAACAGGAGCAGTCGTCGCCGATCAGGTCGTCGAACACCTCGCCAACGGCGTCGTAGTCGGCGTCGCTCTCGACGACCGCCCGGGCGATATGCGGGCGACCCAGCCCCGGGTGGGGTTCGATCCCGAGGTCGACGCCCAACTCGGCCTCGACGTTCTCGACGATCCGGCGCCCGCGGTCGATGCGGTCCTGCTGGAGGCGTTCGACCTCCGCCGTCAGCGCGTCCGTGGGTTCGAGCCCGTAGCCGAGCAGGTCGACGCGTTCCTCGGCGGTCTCGACGCGGAGCTCGATCCCGCGGACGACGAGCAGGTCCCCTCGTCGTTCGACGGGGACGGAGAGTTCGGGGTGGTAGCGGTCGTGGTCGGTGACGGCGACGGCGTCGAGTCCCGCCTCGCGGGCGGTCTCGATCAGGCCGTCGAGCGAGAAGCTGCCGTCGGAGACGGTGGTGTGGGTGTGGAGGTCGGCGACGACGCTCATTGCCCCGAACCTGTCGGCCGCGGGAGAAACCGCTTGCGGTGTTACTCGTCGACCCACTCGACGGCGTCGCCGAGGTCGAGCGGGAGCCCGCCCTTCCGGTAGGCCTCGGCCTGCCCCGAAGGGCGCATGCGGAACACGACCGCCGGGCGGTGGCGGACGTCTGGCTGCTCGCCCGCGATGGCCAGCCAGTCGTCGTCGGGGAACGAGGTGCAGTCGACGAACAGCGTGACGCCGCCGCCGTGCTCCTCCAGTTGTCCGGTGGATTTCGTCTCCGCGGTCTCGCGGATCGCGGTGATCGGCGACCCCGCGGATCGGTGTTTCGGCGGGAGCGGCCGGGTCACTTCGACCAGGCTGGCCTCGTCGTCGTCGTCGCGGCTGGCGCGGTAGTCGATCGAGTGGCCGGTCGTCACCGCCGCCTCCGGCGTCACGTCGTACCCCGCCCGGAGCAGGAGGGCGGCGGCGTTGAACTCCCCCATCGTCGCGGACATCCGGGTGAGATCCATCGTCTCGGAGGTGCCGAGCTTCCCGGCCATCGTCTCGCGGTACTCGTCGAGCGCGCCCGAGGACAGCAGCTCCTCGTAGAACGCCAGCGCCTCGTCGCGGTCGGCGTCGGGAAAGCCGGCGGCGTGGTCGCGGAAGAACTCTCGGGTGGTCTCCCGACCGTCCTTCGAGAGGAACACGGGGAGGAAGAACCAGGAGACGTGGGGGTACTCCTCGAGCCATGGCGATTCCTCGGTCAGCTGAGCGAGCAGCTCCCGCTCGGCCCAGCGCCGGATCGGGTAGGGTACCTCCTCGAACCCCCGTTTGTCCGTGCGCCAGAGCGTGGAGGGGGTCTCTGTGTTGCCCAGCCAGTAGCCGGTGTCGTCGTCCCAGCAGAACAGCGCGATGTCGCCGTTGTCCATCTCGAACCTGACGGCGTCGATCCCCTCCGGCGGCCGATACCACGGGTCGGTCATCTCCGCCCCGATGTTGGCCTGAAGCGCCTGTAGGAGCTCGTTACGAACGCGCGCCTCGGACCACGAACCGGGGGCGTATCGGAACCGAAGCGGCTTTGCCACACGTTTCCTCGGCGACGCGGCGGTTTACACGTTTCGAGGCGTCGGCAGTATCCGGTCCCCACGGCGGCCGACCTTGAAACTAACCGATACGTATATGCAAGACAGCCACAAAGTGACTAGTTACCATGTCATTTGGTGCCTATGATGAGGGAGAACACGAACGCCGCGAGCGACTGACCTCCCAGGCCGACGCCGACTTCGAGGAGGGCGAGGAGGAGTTCACCGGGACCGTCAGCTACGACTCGGGCGACTCCGCCGAGGCGCTGCTTGACCAGTTCGAGAAAATCAAAGACGACTGACCCGAACTCTTCCTCCCCGGCAGCCTGATCGCGTAGCGGTAGCGCTGTCGACGCCGGAGAGCCTAACCGCCTTGGTCCCGAAGCGGCGTCGATGGCTACCCAGCGCTGTGACGGCTGTGACCGACGGGTCCGCATCGGCGGCGGCATCGGCGACTTCTGGTCGTTCAACAACGACGGACCGACCCAGGGGATGGATCTCGAACTCGCTGCTGGGGAGGAGTTCTTCCTCTGTTTCGACTGCATCGAACAGCTACCCGACGACCGGGACGCGACGGCGGCGGACGTCGACGCGCTGCCGTCCCGGACGGACGAGTAGAACCGCGAAAAGAGGGTTACTCGGGTTTCAGACCGCCGTCCTGGACGCGCATGACGGCCTCGCCGTCGGCGAGGTTGGGCGCGTCGACCAGGCGGACGATCCGCTTGTCACCCTTGGATTTGCGGAGGTACATGCGGAACGTGGACTTGTGGCCCAGGATGTTCCCGCCGATGGGCTGGGTCGGGTCGCCGAAGTAGGAGTCGGGGTTGGAGGCGACCTGGTTGGTGACGAGGACGGCGACGTTGTGGAGGTTGCCGACCTTGTCGAGCTCGTGGAGGTGTTTGTTGAGCTTCTGCTGGCGCTCGGCCAGCTCGCCACGGCCGACGTACTCCGCACGGAAGTGGGCGGTCAGCGAGTCGACACAGAGCAGGCGCACCGGCCAGTCGTCCTCCTGGTGCTCCTTCGTGAGTTCGAGTGCCTTCTCCGCCAGCAGCATCTGGTGGTTGGCGTTGAACGCCTTCGCGACGTGGATGTTGTCGAGGAACGACTCGAGCAGCTGCTCCATCGTCTCCTCGTCGCCGGGCTCGCCCTCGATCTCGCGGCGCTCGAGCTCGTCGGCGATGATCTCGTCGTCGAGCCCCCGGATCATGTCGTCGATCCGCTCGGGGCGGAACGTGTCCTCGGTGTCGATGAAGATGGCGCCGCCGTCGAGCCCGCCGTTCTCCTTGGAGAGCTGGACGTTGACGGACATCTGGTGGGTGACCTGGGACTTCCCGGAGCCGAACTCCCCGTACACCTCGGTGATCGACTGGGTCTCGATCCCGCCGCCGAGCAGCTCGTCCACCTCGTCGATCTGCCAGGAGAGCTTCCCGATGCGTTCGCGGCGCTCGAGCACGGCCGCGCCCGTCTCGAAGCCGCCGACGTCGGCGGCCTCCCGGGCGGCGTTGATCACGTCGGCGGCCGTGGAGTCGCCCACGTCCGCGGAGTTGGAGAGCTCACCGGGGCTCGCGACGGCGATGCTCTGATAGCTGTCGAAGCCAGCGTCGGTGAGCTTGTCTGCGGTTGCGGGGCCGACGCCGGGCAGGCTTTCGAGGTCGTCTTCTGCCATACTCCTCCGTTGTGCGTCACCCGGGATAAACCCTCGTTAACACCGAAGTGGAAGTGAAACTGGAGGCCAGTGAGGAGGGAGTGTCCTGTTGTGAACGAAGGTTGAAACCGGATGACGCGGGCGTCAGTGACGCCGCCAGAGCAGGTAGCCGCCGCCGACCGCCAAGATCGCCCCCGCGACTCGGTCGCCGGCCGGGTGGACCGCGAGCGCGACGCCGCCGAGGAGCAGCAGGCCGGCGACGTAGTCCGCTGACTCGAAGCGCGGGTCGGGGTTGTCCGCGGGTGTGAACGCGCGGTCGAGTCGGTCGTGGCTGACGTGGCGCAGGTCGCCCGTCGCCTCTCGGTTCCCGTCGGCGTCGGTGACTCGGAGCAGCGTCACCCGATCGTCGCCGGTATCGACCCCGACGACGCGAAAGAGGCAGCCGGCGTCCTCGCCGTCGGTCAGTTGGAAGTGATCGTAGACGACGGGCTCGTCGGCCATCCTCACTCCCAAGGGTGGCCGCCGGCGGCGTCGGGCCAGAGCGCGTACCAGCGGGATTCGTCGTCCTCGACGTCGAGTTCGCCCTCCAGCACCGAGCGGAGTTTGAACTCCGCCTTCGTGTTGCGGTCGTGGTCGCCGTTGGGACAGAACGGGTAGTACGCGCCGCGGCGGAACGAGTAGATCCAGTAGGCGCGGTCGGTGCTGGCGCGGCTGGCGCTCGCGCCCCGGTCACCCGGCGTGCCGCCGGATTCGGCGGCCTCGCTGTCGGCTTTCTCGAAGCCGAACACGGCCGCGAGCAGGCGGGAGCCGAACCCCTGTTCGGCGAACTCGTCGGCCGCGAAGTGGACGCTCGTCACCAGGTCCTCCGGGTCGTCGTCCTCGAGGATCACCCAGTGGTAGCCGTGGTCGTCCTTGCTCCGGCGGAACGCGGTGCCGGTCTCCGCCTCGCCCGCCCGCAGGATCGCCTCGACCTCGTCGACGGCGTCGGCGAACGCGGTGCTGTCGACCTCGGAGAAACAGAGCGCGGCCGCGCCGGCGGACTCGTAGCCGAGTTCGGCCTCCATCGTGACGTAGGCGGTGCTCATGCCGAACAGCGCCTCGGGGTCGGCCGCGCTCGCGGCGTCGGCCTCCGCCCGGGTGCCCAGCACGGACTTGATCGAGTCGAAGATGCCCATACCGGGCGTTCGAGGCCCCGGCGTTTAGTCCTGCGGTCGCCGCGGCTCACGACGCGGTCGGTCACACACGATCGCGGCATAGGCTCCTCACAGCGCCCCGTCGGGCGCTGTCGCTCGCTCGCCGCGATCGGTTACTCCCCGGTCTCGGACTGGGCGACCTGCTGCTCGCCGTTCATCCCGGCGTGGACGACCGTCGTCGACCCCGGCAGGGCGCCGTCGAACTCGACGGTGACGCGGTAGCCGCGGTGGACGATCGCTTGGGTACAGGCTTCGTCCGGGTCGGAGGTGTCCTCGGTCGTCACGCGGACCGAGAGCTCGTCCGCGTCGGCGTCGTAGCTCGCCGACGCCAGCGCCGGGTACATGCAGCCGTTCCGGCCGGCGATACAGCCCTCGACCGTGACGGTCGTCGTGTCGGTAGTGATGCTGGCGCTCCCGGACGAGTCGCAGTCCCCCCGCTGTTCGAGCGACTGGGAGACGATCGACGGCGACGCCGGCGTCGGCGTATCCGTCTCGGTCGGCGTATCCGTCTCGGTCGTCGCGGGCCCGTCGTCGGGCGTCTCCGGTGCGGTGCCGACACAACCGGCGAGCATGCTGAACGCCCCGGCGGCGCCAGCGAGGAACGTTCTGCGGTCCATACTCGCCCAAACGGTGGCTAGTTGCATAAGGGCGTGGGACGGACAAAATATCCTTTGTTCCTCCGCCCCACGCCGCCCGGGAACCGGAACCGACTTATGCGAGTCGGGTGTTTGTGGAGATGAGTCCGGATAGGGTAGTGGACTATCCTCTTGGCTTGCGGAGCCAGGGACCGGAGTTCAAATCTCCGTCCGGACGTTCCTTCACTTCGTTCAGTCACGACCGGACGTGCCCACGCTCGCTTCGCTCGCGTGGACTCCGTCCGGACGTTTTCGCCGAACTACGACGACGGGCGACAGCGAGGAGTCCGTGAGGCGAAACGGCTGTCGCGGAGATTTGAGCCAGAGAGACGAGCGAAGCGAGTCTCTCGCGTTCTCTGTCTCGACGTCCTCACTTCGCTCAGCCGCGCCGCTGCTCACGCGGATCCCGACCGAACCGTAGCGACGAGTTCTCAGCCACCCTCACGCCCTCAGAACGGAGGGGAAGCGTTTTACGCGCCACGCCCGGGGTGTCGGTATGACCGTCGAGCTGCCGTTCGCCCCCGTTGACGCCATCATCCGGCGTAACGCGGACGGGCTCCGGGTGAGCGCCGACGCGGCCGAGAGGCTGGCGGCGCACATCCAGGACCGCGGCGCCGAACTCGCTATCGAGGCCGCGGAACGAGCGACCGAGGACGGCCGGAAGACCCTCATGGCCGAGGACTTCGGCGTCGAGCAGGTGATCGAACGCGAGGCCGTCGACCTGCCCGTCGCGCCCGTCGACCGGATCGCCCGCCTGCGGATCGACGACCGCTACCGGGTGTCGATGGAGGCCCGGATCGCGCTGGCGGACATCCTGGAGGACTACGCCGACAACGTCGCCCGCGCCGCCGCGAAGCTCGCCCGCCACGCCGACCGTCGGACCGTACAGGCCGAGGACATCGAGACGTACTTCTCCCTGTTCGAGTAATGCAGTTCGGCTACTCGGAGCGCTGTCTCGATCACGATACCGGCCCCCGACACCCCGAGTCGCCCGACCGAATGCGGGCGATCCGGGAGGCGCTGAAGGACCGCCACTGTGTCGAGTACGTCGACGCGCCCGCCGCCGACCCGGACGACATCGCTCGCGCCCACGACCGCGAGCACGTCGACGCCGTCCGAGAGTTTTGCGAGGACGGTGGTGGCGAGTGGGACCCCGACACCGTCGCCGGCGAGGACACCTACGACGTGGCCCGGAAATCTGCGGGCCTGGCGATCTGGGCGGCCCGGGCGGCCGTCGAGGGTGCCGACGGCCGGGACACCCCCTTCGCGCTCGGCCGGCCGCCGGGCCACCACGCCGAGTCCGACGACGCGATGGGCTTTTGCTTCTTCAACAACGCCGCTGTCGCCGCCCGGACCGTCATCGACGACCCCGACACCGACGTCGAGCGCGTGGCGATCTGGGACTGGGACGTCCACCACGGCAACGGTACCCAGGAGATCTGCGCCGACGATCCGGACGTGTTCTACGCCTCGACCCACGAGGAGGGGCTCTACCCCGGCACCGGCGCGATCGAGGAGACCGGCGACGGCGCCGGCGAGGGGACGACGCTGAACGCCCCCCTCTCCGCGGGCTGTGGCGACGCGGAGTACCACTACGTGTTCGACGAGGCGATCGCGCCCGCGATCGAGCGGTTCGACCCCGATCTGGTGCTGGTCTCCGCCGGCTTCGACGCCCACCGCCACGACCCGATCTCCCGGATGCGCGTCTCCACCGAGGGGTACGCCCAGTTTACCGACGCGGTCCGGACACTGACCGACGACGTCGACGCCGCGCTGGCGTTCGTCCTGGAGGGTGGGTACGGCCTCGACACGCTCTCGGAGAGCGTCGGCGTCGTCCACGAGACGTTCGACGGCCGCGACCCGATCCCCGAGGACGACGATCCGGCCGAGGAGGTCGTCGATCTCGTCGAGGAGATCCGCGAGATCCACGACCTCTAAGCGAGGGGCTCAGACCTCGGGCTCGAAGTACGCCCGGAGTTCCTCGCCGAACTCCTCCGCGAGCGCTGCCGTCCCGTCGCCGACGAGCACCTCGTACTCCTCCTGGAGCGCCGACTCGACGTGGGCGCCGAGCGCAACGTCGAACAGCGTGTCGCTCCGCAGCAGCGCCTCGGGCGTCCGGTAGTCGCGTTCGCGCTCGACCACGTAGCGGTCGCCGTCGACGAACGGGCCGTACACGGTCTCGTCGTCGGCGTACGCGTCGTAGAACGACGCAGCGTGCTCGCCGACGTGGACGGGTGGCCCCTCGTGACGCTCGACGGCGGGGAGTTCGGCGACGGCGGTTTCGACGAACAGCACCGACCGACCCGACGCGTCCGCGCCGACGCCGCCCGCGAACGTCGTCGCCCGAAGGGTGTCGAACCCGCGGCGGTCGAGCTCGTCGGTGACGCCGCCGAGCGAGCGTCGGAGCTGGGGGTAGAGCTGGTCCTCGACCACGTCGGGCGTCTCGAAGACGACCGCCACCGCGTGGCTCCCCCGGCGGGCGAGATGCTCGCGAACTCCGCCGTCGTCGATCGGGTCGGCGGACTCGGGGTAGAACAGCGACTCCCGGGGGTCGTCGAGCAGCGCTCGACAATAATGCTGGAAGCGGGCCAGATTCGCCGCCGAGAGCACGGCAGCGACGTTCCGGTCGGGGTCAGTGGGATCGATCACGACGAGCGGGTCGTCGAACGCGGCCGCCTCGGCCACGTCGGGTGGGACTTCCGCTGGTCCGCCATCACCGCGGGGATCGAACCGCACCGGCGGGTGCCACTCGGCGGCGGCCTCGATCAGCGGCACGAACCCGCCGTGTTCGAGGATCAGCAGTTCGACGAGGTAGCCCGAGAACCCCTCGGTCCGGAGGTCGCTGCCGTACACGCCGACGCCCTTCATGAACCGCTTGAGGAGGCGGGCGCCCGCGGCGAGTTCGGGGGTGTATCTGGCTTGCAGGTAGGCGTCGTGGAACGGCGTGCGGTCGACCGCCGAGCGGATCTCGGTCGCCGCGTCGACGGCGTAACACGGCACCAGATCCACGTCGAACCCCTCGTACTCCCCCTTGACGTAGGGGTGCTCGGCGTACTCCTCGTGGCCGTCGGGGAGGACGGCGTGGCCCACGTCCAGCCCGTAGCGCTCCAGTTCCTCGCGGTCGAGCGAGGTGGGGAACCGGACGAACAGGTCGATGTCGCGGTCGCCGGCGAGCCACGTCGAGCGGGCGCTGGAGCCCACCTGCGTCACGTCGGCGTCGACGGGCAGCCCGTCGATAGCGTCCTCGGCGCGTGCTGTCAGTTCGTCGGTGACGGCACGGAGGCGCTCGCGCTCGTCGGTGCCGGGCGTGACGCGCTCGCTCACGCGCTCGAGCACGGCGTCGAGGGCGTCGTCGGTCATGCCTCCGGGTTCCCCCGGGGCCGAGGAAACCGTGTCGGTCGGCCCCTCCAGCGGCGGGGAAACGAAACCCATATGAAGGAAACCGCGGTACGTGGGAATGAGCCGTCGTAGCTCAGCTGGTAGAGCACCACGCTGTTAACGTGGTTGTCCCAGGTTCGAGCCCTGGCGACGGCGTCGCTTCTTTCGGACGCAACGTTGCGAGCGGATGGCTTCTCGTTCGATCTGTCGGTACACAGGCCTGCATCTATCGTCCCATTGGCGGAAAATCGACTGACGCGAACCGATTATGAAACTTAGGAGGTCGGTTTTCGCCATCATAATCGGCCTGACTCCCCGCAAGTACACCCAGCTACGACGCAGAAATCCGATTATGAGGAACCCACCTCTCAGGCCGAATGGCCCGAATACACACTACTAACGCACCTGCTTGACCGATACCGAAATCACGATCGGCACCAACCATCGCGAAATCACCCCTTCTTAGTGTTCATAATCGGTTTTCGTCGTGCGATTCCATATTCCGAAATCCGGCGAGTCCGTCCACATCCGTGATTCGGAAAACCGCAGGGAGGCGCTGCCATCATCGCAACGTCGACGGCGACGACGGTCGCACATATGTACGCCGAGTCACCAGATTTTCCAGAATCGGTTTGTCCTCCCTGAACAGGGACTACTTGCGGACGAAAAACTGGTTCATGATTCGACGATATCGGGCGGTTCAGCTACTCCAGATGGATTTTCCGAACTCGGTGTTGTTTCGACGCCACCTCCGAATTCTGTCGACGCGACGCCAGTTTTGTGGTGCCCCAGCAGGGCTGGAGGCACCTCGAAATGTCGTTCTACGGGAATCAACACACGCCGAATCGGCCAGAATGGAACCACGATCGACTCGTCGACGCGGCACGACAACTCGGCGCGGAGCTCGGCCGATCACCGACGACGAGCGAAGCCGTTGACGACGATCGGTTTCCCAGTCTTGCAACGATCTATCGATATGCGGAGGGTGGCTGGCTCGGCGTTCTCGCTGACGCCGGCCTCGACCGAACGCAGGTGCGGGGATATGGGAGCGACGAATCGCCCCGAATGAAACGTGACCTGCGCGGTGCGTTCATGCTCGTCGACACGCCACACCTCACCCATCGCCAGTACGACGTTCTCGGGAGGTACCCAACAAGCGTCGTGAAGGAGCACTTCGGGTCGTGGGCGGATGCGTGCGCGGCAGCCGGGATCGAGATGGGGGAGAAACACGGCACGACTTGTGACGGACCGAAGGGGGAACACCTCGATAGCTATCTCGAACAAGCGGTCGCCGTCGTGTTGGTCGAGCATGGCGTGGAGTACGTCGCCCATCCGCCGATCCCCGGGACGAACTGGGTCGCCGATTTCCACCTACCCGAGTGCGGGCTTTGGGTTGAGGTCGACGGCTACATCGCAGGCTCGCGGCCGAACGAGCAGAGCTTCGCGGAAAAGTTGGCCCATCTCGATAGCATCGACGCTGACGTGGTCGTCGTTGAGACGCCAGCCGAGATGGTGACGGCGCTCCGAGAACGTGGGGTGATTGCGGAATCGTGAACTGAGTAGATGGTGGTCCAGCGTGTTGCTCACGGAAGTGGTGCTGAATCGACGGAACCGATATCCTCAAGCCATTCGCCCACTCACTCTTCGATAGAGGGCCCTTAGCTCAGTCAGGTTTACAGCCCCCGGCTCATACCAGTCATAAAACTGACACTATGTCAGGACTGTGGGACACCGGGTGATCGGTGGTTCAAATCCGCCAGGGCCCATCCACTTGCTGGTTGGTCAATGACCGACACCACCAGCGCAGTCCTGCGATTCGGGCGTAAGTCGTGCAAGTTCAACCAGTCACTGGGAGCACCCTGCCACGTCTGGCCTTCTGCAATAGTTGAAACGGTCTCAAGGGACGTAATTCTTCCAGAATGGTACGGTAGAAGCCCTCTACATGAGACTGACGAGGAAGATTGTTTTCCGAAGAAAAATCGGAGAGGCTCCTAACCAATTTGGCCAGACTCTCGAATCGCTCAGATATATACTGACGCTGTCGCTCATTCTGCTCCTCTTACTTGATCCCCTTCGCCCGCTTGAACCGGGGGCGAATACAATCTTTCTGGCTGGGTGCTGCTAACCCATTTTGGTGGGAGATTTTGGCACCGTTTACGTGAGACCATTTATCAGTGTGAAGTGCCTACTCACCACATGGATGATCTCGGAGGGAAGAAACCCTGTCCAGAGTGCTTAGAACAGGGCACTGAGAAGGAAGTACGGCATCATCTCATCAAGGTTCATGGTTGGACCGAACAGGAAGCAGAAAACCACTTTGAGGAGCAATCGCTGACCAAAGTGTCCGGGGTTTCCCCACCCGTATCGGAACGAGACACATCCCCTTCATACGCCATCGATGAAGGGACGGAGGAAGAACCAGAACTTCAGCAAGCCGAAAATGAGAGTGAGTTGTGTGACTGTGACCCAGATTACAAGGAGACGGCAGTAATCCAGAAATCTACCGGAGCGAGTTTCGGCGGCTTCGGTGGAAATCGAGGAAACGGAACTCCCGTCATCATCTGTAAGAGCTGTGGGCAGCAATTTGAGGCAACGGAATCCTCCGAAGGCTTCGGTCCCGGATATATCTGGGACAACGATGATCCCGGCCTTCTTTAAGTGCCAAATCTTCGGCACTCCCACCAACGTTATACTCCGACAGAAATCGAGTCGGGTTAAAGCAGATATTGCCGATAGTTCCACGATTTCGGCGCTATCCATCTTTCCGTCCGGAAATCTCACGTTCTCGTAGATAATGGCAGTAAATATGCCAGACCACATTCCTCCAGCAGTCGATGCCAGTGCTTATCATTGCCCTCACTGCGAGGTTTATTCCGATCAATCTTGGTCAGATATTGTGCGGTTTGAGGGCCCCGGCCGTCAGCCAATCCTTGATGGACGAAGCGGCAAGTGTGCACATTGTGAGGAATACACGTTATGGGTAGGGGACGAGATGGTCTACCCGGAAGATAGCCCCGCCCCGCTCCCTACAGAGGATATGCCCGAAGAAGTGAAGCAGGACTTTGAGGAGGCTCGGAAGGTGGTCAATGAATCACCACGGGCGGCGGCGGCACTTCTTCGACTCGCCATGGAGAAGTTGGCACGTGATCTAACTGGTACAAATGATCGAACACTGCACAACATGATTGGTGATCTTGTCGAAGAGGGTCAAATTGACCAACGAGTACAGCAGGCACTGGACTCGGTTCGTGTTACTGGGAATGAGTTCGTCCATCCCGGAGAGATGGATGATGAAGACAGCCGCGAAACGGCGCTGAGGCTCTTCGATCTTGTCAATGCGATTGTTGAACTCACGATCTCACGGGAGCGACTGATTCAACAAGAGTACGAGAATATCTCGGAAGACCAGATGAAGGGGATCGAAAACAGGGCAGTGAATAGTAGCTGACGCCCTCTGTATACCGGCAATTAGTCCGGAACTGGGCTAAGTCGCTAGCCCAGATTGTAGTCCCGGACTGTTGCGGAGGTGAAGTGATACCGCACCGGGTCCGGAATCAGTTCGATTTTGCCGAAGGTATCGGGCATCTCGAACTCATCCGACTCCTCGATTGCTTCTACCACCTCGTTGAGCTTCTCTCTCCGGCTTCGGGGAATCCCGATATCGAGGTAGGTCTCAAGCTCATCGGACTCTGTTCCGATGTGGTCTGCGACTTCCTCTCGGAGTGTCTCCCCGTCCTCGTTGAACTTCTCGGGTTCCTCGGTCTGAGAGACAGGTTGACCACCGTCCGCCGTCCGTGGGTCCATGCTCTGGACGTGACTCTTCGCCCGGTTGATCTCCTCGTGAACTGCGGGCGGCATGTCGTCGCCCATTGGGAATTCGCCGTCACGTTCCCGGATGACCCACCAGTCTGGGTTGCTGGGGTCGGTTTCGCCGTCGAGGATCTCGGCGTCGTTGAGGTTGCTGACCACGGTGCTGGTGTTGTGGTCAAGCTCTAGGCCCATCTCCTCCAGCGTGTCCTCTAGCTCCGACTTGGAGAGGTTCGGATCGTCGGGTTGAGTTCCGACCCAGTAATGGGCACAGACAGCCTTGACTTGGTCTTCAAGGCTGGGGTGATTGTCGTGTCGATGCCGCAGATCGTCAATGAGGTTTCTGAGTGTCAAATCTCGTTGAAGTGACGAAGGGTTGCTTCGCCTCTCCGCAGTAAGATTTATGAGTCGCCGGAATTAGCACCTCACTGTCGTCACAAGTGTAGTGCTTGCTGCGAAGAGGGACCGCCCGAACCTGGTGGGACAGGTTCGAACCGATCCGACCTTTTCCGTGTGTCATGGTATATCGTTACTAACCCTCTAGTTGCACGAAAGCCGCCTATACTATTTAAGACTTTCGTGCTTCGAGAAGTTGATACTCAATTTTAGGATGGCCAAATTCGGGGGCATTGGTGGCCAAAGGAGCCCTTGTTCCGGAACAAGTCAATTCTACCAAATTGGTAGGTCAGTGGGAACAACTGGTCCTTCATTACTTAGGTGAAACCTTACCCACGGTTTCACAGAACGCCGAGACGTGAATCGTGGAATCCCCCATAATCGCCCGAGGGAAGCCAATTCTTTTGGTTCAAATCCGCCAGGGACCAATCGAACCCAGCGCGTGAACGACTCCCACGCTCAAACGCCGCTTTGTCCTTGAGTGACCCCTTTATCCTCCCGACCCAAACCTTCCACCCGTGCCACCGAACTCCCTCCACCGCCGACGCCTCCTCGCTGCCACACTCACGACCGCCGTCGCCGGCTGTTCGACCCTCCCGGTCACCGGCAGCACCGCCGAGCAGCTCGTCTTCGACGAACTCCACCGGACGCCCACCTACGTCGCCGACGCCGTCGACCTCACGCTCCACGAGGAGATACCGACCGTCCGGAAACCCGACCTCGCCGAACTCGTGTTGCTCCCCGGCGACACCGAAGTCGGCCCGGAGCAGGCCGCCAACTGGTTGACCGACGACCGCTCGATCGCGCTGCTGGGTGGCGCCGCCGAGCCGACGTGGATCGACTGGGAGGAGAGCGACGCGTTCGCCGAGACGTTCGAGAACGAGGGTATCGGCGACAGCGAGCCGGATCCACAGCTGTTGGTCGGCGTGACGTTCGAGAACCGGACGTCGACGTACGGGCGGACGTGGGCCGACGACCCGGGGGAGCGCGACCTGATCCAGGCGCTGGACGAGATCCTCGTCTCGATCGAGGAGCGGACGCCACGGTGAACGGTCGAGCCGGGTTCGCCGCGATCGACCTGTTGGGCAGCCGAGTTCGTGGACTGGTCACCCGCCCGACCGGCTCGCTGCGTCGACCGGCCGCGCGAGCGTCGTTCTGGCACTCCCACAGCGCGGACAGCGGTGGAACTCGTAGAGTCCCCACTCGTTCGCGACCGTGGCTTCGAACGCGGTAGCGCACGCGTGGCAGATGAATTCGGGTCGTGGCATGGTCGTCGGAACCGTGGACCCTCGATCTACGGGATCGGGATCTCGATCAGCGACATCTCGTTCGAGGGGACGGCCTCGTCGAGCGCCGTCTCGACTTCCGCCCACGTCTCCGGCCGGTCGCTCTCGATCCCGAAGCTCTCGGCGAACAGTTCGAGATCCGGGTTGGTGAGTTCGGTTCCGAACTGGTCACCGGTGTTTTCGAGCTGTTTCTCCGAGATCAGCCCGTAGTCGTCGTCGTTGAACACGACGATGGTGTAGCCGAGCCCCAGCCGCGTCGCCGTCTCGATCTCCGCGGCGTTCATCAGGAACCCGCCGTCGCCGGTCGCGACCACCACGTTCGATTCGATCGCGAGATCGGCCGCGATCCCGCCGGGGACGGCGATCCCCATGCTCGCGAGCCCGTTCGAGACGATGCACGTGTTCGGCTCGTACACCGGGAACTGCTGGGCGATCGCCATCTTGTGACTCCCGACGTCGGAGATCAGCACGTCCGCGTCCGCCATCACTTCCCGGAGGTACGGGAGCGTCCCTTTCACCGAGAACGGTTCGTCGGCCTCGGGTTTTCGGCGCACGTCGTCGACGATCCGCTCGCGGAGGTCGTGCCACCACGACCGCTCGTCCCGCTGGTCGAGTCGGCCCCGCAGATCGCGGAGGACGGCCGAGATGTCGGCGACCAGTTCCACGTCCGGGTTGTAGTGGGTGTACACCTCCGCAGGCTCGTGGTCGACGTGGACGATGGATTTGTCGAGGTCGGGGTTCCACGAGCGCGGGTCGTGTTCGGCGATGTCGTAGCCGACGGCGACCACGCAGTCGGCCCGCTCGATCGCCGTCGACGCCTCGCCGTTCGGGCCGGAGTCGAGCGTCATCAGCGACCGCTCGCTCCGATCCGACACCGCGCCCTTGCCCATGTACGTGGCGACGACTGGGATACCGGCGTGCTCGACGAGCTCCGCGAGTCGCGCCGCCGCCGGCGTTCGCACGGCGCCGTTGCCCGCGAGGACGACCGGTCGCTCGGCCGCCGCGACGAGATCGGCCGCACGGGTGAGCGATCCCGCGTCCGGGTCCGGCCGCCGCACGCGCTCGCGCTGGGGGAGCGGCTCGCCGTCCACCTGTTCGGCGGCGACGTCCTCGGGGAACTCGAGGTGGGTCGCGCCGGGCTTCTCGTACTCGGCGAGCTTGAACGCCTTGCGGACGGACTCGGTGATGCTCTGGGTGTCCGTGATCTGGGTGTTCCACTTCACGACCGGCTCGAAGGTGTGAACGATATCGAGCGCCTGATGACTCTCCTTGTGCAGCCGTTCACGGCTCCCTTGGCCCGTGATCGCGACCAGTGGTGACTTGTCCAGATGGGCGTCGGCGACGCCCGTGAGCAGGTTCGTCGCCCCCGGGCCGAGCGTGGCCAGACAGACGCCGGCCTCGCCGGTCAGCCGACCGTGCACGTCGGCCATGAACGCCGCACCCTGCTCGTGACGGACGGGGATGAACTGGACCGTCGAATCCCGGAGCGCGAACAGCAGATCCTCGAGTTCCTCGCCCGGGAGGCCGAAGACGTACTCGACGCCCTCGGTTTCGAGACACCGGACGAGGAGGTCGGCGGCGTTCATGGTCACTCCACCGGGACGTCAGTGAGCACGGTCGGCGGGGAGAACGCCCCCTCCCGGTCGAGCGGTTCGCCGCCGGCGACGGCGGTCGAGCCGGCGTCGACCGCCGCAGGGGAGTGCTCCTCGGACGACTTGACTCGTTCGCCAGTCGCTGGGTTCTGCGCCTCCATGTGACGTGTGTTGTACCTACCACCGCATAATGGTGCGCCACACCCGTGTCGTTGGCTGTGCTCCGTGGTCTAGCGCACGATCCCCAGGACGGCGCCGGCGTCGTCGACGACCTCCCCGCTGCCGGAGCGAGAACGCTGCCTGACCGGTTCCGGTCGTGGCTACTCCGGGAACAGCGACTCCGCGACGTACGCGGTCACCGTCCAGTTGGGCTGATCGACGACCTCGCTGATCTTCAGGTCGACCGCCGCCGAGCAGAGGATGTACGCCTCCGCCCGGGTGAGACCGCGTTCCTCGTGGAGGTGGTCGATCATGTGCCGGACCGCCTTCTTCGTCGCGTCCATGAGGTCCGGCGCGATGCCCGTCGTCGCGTACATCGGCTCGTCGCGCCCCGTCGGCGTGTAGGGATGGTCGCTCTCGAACTGCGGCTGCTCGATGTCCTTGTCCGTCCGGACGTCGAAGCGGGCGGTGACGAACATCGGCGCCTCGATCCCCGTCACGCAGACCTCGCCGTCGCCCTGTGCGGCGTGACAGTCCGCGGTCGAGAACAGCCCGCCCTCGGCCTCGACGGGGAAGTAGACGGTCGATCCTTCGGTCATGTGCTTCACGTCCATGTTGCCGCCGGTGTCCCGCGGCGGGAGCGTCCCGTGTTCGCCGTCCTCGCCCGGCGCCAGCCCGGCGATTCCGGGGAAGCAGTCGATGGGGACTTCGATCCCGTTCACGAACTCCGCGACGCCGTCCTCGAGATCCCAGACGTGGAACCCGCCCTCCTCGAACTCCTCGGGGAGGAGGCCGAACCCGCGCTCCCCCTCGAAGAAGCCGGTGTACCCCCACCCCTTATGCTCGAAGTTCAGGAACTCGACCTCGAGCACGTCGCCCGGTTCTGCGCCTTCGACGTACACCGGCCCCGTGACGGGGTGGACCGGGTCGAAACTCGCGTTCAGGAAGTCCGCGAGGTCGGCGTCGGCGCCGAACTGTTCGTCGAACGCGTCGCGGCACTCGAAACGCACGACTTCGCCGGGCTCGACCGTGAGCGCCGGCTCGATGCTGTTGTCCCAGACGTGGTGAACGTTCTCGTCGTCGTCGCTCAGCTCGTGGTCGACGGTGTACTCGTGGGCCATGTGATCACAGTACGCGAGTACGAGCATAAATCCGACTCCTCCCGGAGGCGGCCGTCAGTTTCCTAACCCTGGTCGAGAACTGGAGTGTATGCTGCTCTGTGTGGACGCGGACGCGGCCGCTCGGCGGCGGACCGCCGAGACCCTGCGGGAGGCCGGGTTCGACGTCACCGAGGCGTCGTCGCTCGACGTCGCCCGCGAACACGTCGCCGACGTGCTCGACGGCCTCGGCGTGCTGCTGATCGACCCGACGATCCACGACGACCGGACGGTCAGCACGCTGTCGCAGTTCTGTACCGGCCGGATCGACGTCCGCGAGGGCGAGGCGGGTCCCGAACTCCGGGCGCGCGGGCTCCCCGAGCAACCCCGGGAGCGGCTGGCGTTCGACCCGGTTCGACGGGACGAGTAGCTGGTGTTTCCACTCCGCTAGTCGATTTTCTAACCTGTTCCCCCCCCCCCACGAAACATGGTGGAAGGGGACGAACGAACCGTTTCAGACGAACCCTCGTGGGGTTGAAGCGATCGGAGGTCACTGATGCGGCTCCTACTCCGTCCGCAGGAGGTTGACGTGACCGGCGACGGCACCGAGGAGTGCGCCAACGAGGTGGGCGACGTTGGCGATCTGGGTGCCCGCGGACCGCAGCGTCAGCGCGACAGCGACACCGACGATCGCGACCCCGACGACCCACCGTGGGACGTGGCGGAGCACCCACGACGAGATATCGTTGCTCATCAGGACGTAGGCCACGAGCGCCAGTGCAGCCCCACTTGCGCCGAGGACGCCGCCAGCCTCGCCGAGTGCGTCCGTCGCGGCGACCTGGGCGACACCGGCAGCGATCCCTGTGGTCACGAAGAAGAGGTGGTAGCGAACGATCCCGGCGGTGATCGCGACCAGCCCACCGGCGACGACGATGATCGTCGCGTTGCTCGTGAGGTGAGCCATCCCGGAGTGCGCGAACACCGAGAGCGGCAGCTGCCACCACGCCTCGTCGAACGGCGGCGTCAGTACGAACGGCGTGATGTTGCCGGCCTGCGCGCCGGTCCACATCGCGAGACTCACCAGCGCCATCGCGAGCAGCGACACACCAGGCCCCCCGACTAAGCGCTCGAGGTAGGCGGCGCCGTCCGACCTGGACTCTGTCCCGGTGTCCGACTCCAGGTCGACAGCCATAGTGCCCGCTTGTAAGCGTCGGTAGATAATCCTTCGCCCAACACAGTATCGTGACCGGACTCCGTGAGAACGTTTCAGATCCCTCGTGAGGGCCACAGATCGGCCGGTGATGCAAAGGCCCCCGCGCCCCAGCCCCCGAACATGCACGAGGCAGAGCGGATCACGCTGGCACGGCTTCCGTCGGGCGTCGAACTGGAGACGACGGTCCACACGTACGGCGGCGGCGACGGGCCGACGCTGTACGTGCAGGCCGCCCAGCACGGCCGCGAGATCAACGGCAGCGAGGTGCTCCGGCGGCTCCACGGCGAACTCCTCGCCCGGGAGGACGACCTCACCGGCACGGTCGTCGCCGTCCCCGTCGCGGACCCGATCACGTTCGACCGCGTCTCCTACACCGCGCCGGAGGCGCTCGACTCGGTGAACGCGAACATGAACCGCTGTTGGCCCGGCGACGAGGACGGCACCCTCCACGAGCGCATGGCGGCGACGCTGTGGGAGTACGCCGGTGACGCCGACGCCATCGTCGACCTCCACACCGGCGGGAAGGAGATGCTGAGCCACACCGTCTACCTGCAGGGGGACGCGGAGTGTCGCGCGCTCGCGGAGGCGTTCGGTCACGATCTCCTGCTCGCGGAGGCCGCCGGCGAGGACGCCGACGCGGAGTGGCAGGACCGCGATTTCGGCGGGAAGCTCCGGGTCGCCGCCACGCAGGAGGGGATCCCGACGATCACGCCCGAACTCGCCCACAACACCGAACTGGTCGAGGACGCCATCGACGCCGGCGTCGCGGGGATGCTCGACACGCTGCGTCATCTCGACATGCTGCCCGGCGAGGCGGCGCCGACGAGCGCCACGATCGCGCGGAACCACCTCGGCCGCGTGAAAGCCGAGGACTCGGGGCTGTTCCACGTCGACGGCGACGTCGAACTCGGCGACTACGTCGAACCGGGCGACCACGTGGGTGTCGTGTACGATCCCACGAGCTACGACGTGTTGCAGGAGGTGACCGTCGATCGCGAGGGGATCGTCTACTCGCTGGAGCAGGAGGCGACGGTAACCGCGGGGTCGACGCTGGTCGGCGTGGCGCTGCTGCTGGAGGAGTAGCGACCGAAACCGACTTCCGGTCTTGTGGGGTATCACGGTCCACGCGAGGGTGGCCGAGTCAGGACAAAGGCGGCGGGCTTAAGACCCGCTCCCGTAGGGGTCCGTGGGTTCGAATCCCTCCCCTCGCATTTTTCCGGCGCGACCGGAGGGAGCGCCGTGAAAATCGTCACGGGAGTGGTTTCGAACCCTGTCAGTCGCAGCGGCCGAACGAGGCAGGACCGAAGGTCCTGCTGGCAGCCGGCGAAGCCGGCGACGAAGTGAGGCCGACCGTCTGACTCCGGTTCGAATCCCTCCCCTCGCATACCGCCTCGAACGCTAGTGAGAGGCGTGTATGCGTACCGGAGGATTCGAAGCAGGGAGGTCGCGCGCAGCGAGCGAACGCGAGCGAGCACGTCCGACTGTGGTTCGAACTCCCTCCCCTCGCATTTCTCTGCTCGAACTGAACACGGAGAGCGGAAATACGGCGCGCCGAAACAGTCGACCATGAGTGGGAACGGATCCGACGACGGCACGCTTACGACGAGGCAAGCCGGCGTCGGGCTGCTGCTCGTTGGGCTCCTCGTCGCCGGGTTCGGCGGGTACGACTACGTTCAGCAGGATCGAGCGATCGCCGACGCTGTCGAGGTGGACGCGACGGTGCTGGAAACTGGGGTCGACGAGAACCACGGGACGACCCGAAGCGACACGAGCTACACCCCCGAGGTCCGGTTCCGGTACGAGTTCCGCGGCGAGACGTACGCCTCGACGAACGTCCACGCGACGGTCGCGTCGACGACGTACGACACCGAAGCCGCCGCGCGCGACGTCGCCGACGACTACACCGTGAACGAGACCGTGACGGCGTACGTGGATCCGTCGACCCCCGGCGAGGGGTTCCTCGAATCCGACCGTTCGAACACGCCGCTGTACGTCGTCGGCGCCGGAGTGCTGTTCGTCCTCGGCGGGGTTCGGACGTTCTACCGCGGTTGAGGTTGCCATCGGCGTCGGCGCGATCCTCGCCGTCGATCCAGTCCCTCTGTGGCACCCAAAGGTTATCACCGATCAGTAATTATATCTAATTACCCGATGCTCCCTCCCGACGCGCCGAGTCGGTCCGACCTCCACCTGCTGTTCATTCCGCTCGCGCTGGCGGGCGGCGTGGCGACGGCGGTGCTCTCGTCGCTGTCGCTCGTCGTCGGTGCAGCCGTCGGGTCGCTTCTCGCGAGCCTGGCGGTCGTCGACGGGCTCGCGATCCACCCACCTACTCGGGAGTAGTCGACGTAGCAGTTAGCGAAAACGGGCCGCGCCGCCGCGAAAAGGCGCGGCGGCGCGAGCCCGGTTGGTCCCCGCTGACGCTTCGGCCCTCCAAAGCGAAGCGTCACCTGAACCATGTGGGTGGAAGAACTTAAAACTACTCGCTACCGGAACTTCCGTCGCGTTCTTCTTCGAGAATCGACGGACAGAATCGGGATCGTTACTGCCGCGCCGGGTGGTCGTCGGACAGGTGCTGCTGCCCCTCGCCGTACAGCCGCTCGCGGAGCGTCTCCCCCTCGTACTCGGTGCGGAACAGTCCCCGGTCCTGCAGCTCCGGCACCACCTGATCGACGAAGTCGTCGAGGCTGCCCGTGCGGACCGCCTCCTTCACGTTGAAGCCGTCGACGCCGACCGCCTCGTGCCAGTAGACGAGTTCGTCGGCGACCTGTTCGGGCGTGCCGACGACGATCGGGGAGGTGGAGCCGAGGCCGGAGAACTCCGCCACCTCGCGGACGGTCCACTCGCGGTCGGGGTCGGACTGCGTGAACGCGTTCATCGTCCCCTGGATCGCCTGCGTCTCGATGTGCTCGACCTTCTGGTCGGGGTCGAGTTCCGAGAGATCCATGTCGAGAAAGCCCGAGAGGAGCGCGAGCGTCGACTCGACGTCGACCGAGTTCTTCAGCGCCTCGTACTTCGCTTCGGCTTCCGCCTCCGTCGGCGCGACGATCGGGACGATCCCGATGAAGAAGGCGATGGCGTCCTCGTCGCGGCCGGCGTCGGCGGCGCGCTGCTTCACGTCCGCCATGTACTCCGTCACTCCCTCCTCGGTGGGCTGGGAGCAGAACACCGCCTCGGCGTTGCGCGCGGCGAAGTCGCGGCCGTACTCCGAGGAGCCGGCCTGATAGATCACGGGCGTGCGCTGCGGTGACGGCTCGGAGCCGTGGGGGCCGGGGACGTCGAAGAACTCGCCTTCGTGGTCGATCGCGTGGACCTTTTCCGGGTCGGTGTAGCGCCCGGTGTCGGCGTCGCGGACGACCGCGTCGTCCTCCCAGGAGTCCTCCCAGAGCGCGTAGCAGACGTCGAGGAACTCCGCCGCGCGCTCGTAGCGGGTCTCCTTCTTCATGCGCTCGTCGAGGCCGAGGTTCGCCGCGGCGGACTCGAGGTAGGAGGTGACGACGTTGAACGCGACGCGGCCGTCGGTGACGTGATCGAGCGTGGAGAACTCCCGGGCGAGCTGGTAGGGGTGGTTGTACGTGGTGGACTTGGTGATCGCGAAGCCGAGGTTCTCGGTCGCTTCGGCCATCGCGGGCACGACGAGTGCGGGGTCGTTCGACGGCGTCTGGACGGCCTTCTCGATCGCGGTCTCGCGGTCGCCGCCGTAGACGTCGTAGACCCCACGGACGTCGGCGAAAAAGACCGCGTCGAAGTTCCCGCGTTCGGCGGTGCGGGCGACGTCGGTCCAGTACTCCCGGTCGGTGTACTCGTTCGAGCGGTCGCCGTCCCGGCGCCAGGTGCCGGGCGAGACGTGCTCGACGGAGTTCATGGTGAAGAGGTTGAGGTGGAGCTCGTCGCTCATCTTGGTCGTTGGTTTGTGTCTGAGGGTTAGGTACTACCGGAAGCCGGCGAAACGGTGGGGTTTCGCGGTTCGGAGTGTGGGTTCGATCATGGATCGGGGGGTTGTTCGTCGCAGATGAGAGTTGGATCTGGATCGTTGGCTACTGAGACAGCAACCGCGACAGCAACAGCATCTCGTTCGTTGGCAACTGGTGACCGAAGGATGCCGGGCACGAGGCCCATCATCAGAAATCGGAGATTTCTGATTGGCAGACGAGAGCCGCAGGCTCTCGTCAACGGCACAGCGCCGAATCCCCACCCCTCCCCCCGCGATCGGCGAAATTCCCGATCGCGAGGCGTCCACCGCCACCGCACCGCCGTGGCTGTCGGCGCGCGAGGTGAGCCCCTGCGTGGGCGAACGAGCGCGCGAGGGACGAGTGAGCGACTGAAAGGAGCGAACGAGTCGGCTGGGGAGGCGTGAGGGCTGTGCGGGGCGGTTGCGGTCACCAGTGGTCATGCTTCGAGATGCTGTTGCTGTTCGCGGTCGCGGCGGTAGAGGTCGAGAATCGAACACACCGTAATCGCGAGCAGACCGCCATTCGAGCAAACAGAACCACTACCCAAACCACTCCCCGACTAAATCGGCCTAACACGAACAGTAGTACTCCCGATCGGTAAACTCGGTATCCAGCAACTGCGCGACTGGCGCCGGATCGCTCGGCCGGTACACACCCGTCGTCAGATCACCACTCTCCTCGAACGCCCCCGACACCAGCGACACCCAGTCTTCCGTATCCAGCACGTCCCAGAACGCCTCCTCGGTCGCGAGCAGCGTGAGGTAGTCCCGCAGGTACACCCACCGCCCGTCGTCGATCTCGCCCGGATCGAACTCCGCTCCAACCACATCCGCGTACGCCGCGTACGGGAGGTTCGCTCCCAGTGAGACGGGCAGCGAGATCCACTTCCAGGGCCGGGTGTTGATGTCCAGCAGCACGTACTCCTCGCGGTCCTGGTCGTAGACGAACTCCGACTCGCTGATCCCGTGGTAGCCGGCGTCCTCGATCACCGAGAGCGCACGCGCCTCGATCTCCGAGGCATCGACGGTCTCGACCAGACACGACGTGCCGAACTCCAGCGGGAACCGCACGGCGGCGTTCCCCACGACCGCCAGCGGCTCGCCCTCCGCGGGCACGTACGAGGCCAGCGAGCGGTCCTTCCCGGTCGCGATGTTCACCTTCTCCTGCAGCATCACCTCGACGCCGGCCGCGTCGGCGGCGTCCAGCACGTCGTGCAGCTCCTCGCCCGTCGCCACCTCGACGACGTTGCTCCCGATCGCTTCCTCGCCCTCGCGCTTCCGGGCGGGCTTGACGACGAGCGGAAACCCCAGCGCCTCGGCGGCCGTGTCGAGATCCGTCTCGCTCGGGAAGTACGTCTCCGGGTACGGAACGTCCAGCTCCTCGGCACGCTTGTAGAGCCGTGTCTTGTCGAGCACGCTGACGTGGTTCTCCCACGGCAGGTGGACGTTCTCGACGCCGGCGTCGGCGAACCCGTGGACCCACTCGTCCATGCAGCCGAACGCGACCACCTCGCCCGCGGCGTCCGCGATCGCGGCAAGATCTGCCGAGAACCCTTCCGGATCGTCCAGCGGGTAGCGCACTTGCCCGGCGAAGTCGATGGCGTCCGAGGGGTAGGCGACCCCGTTGCCGACCTGATCGATCGCGATCACGGGCACCCCGTGGGCGTCGAGCGCGCGGGCGACGCTCAGCCCCGTGATGTGGGCGTTCGCGACCACCGCGGGCGTGCGGTCGAACTCGGCGTCGGCGACGGCGTCGACGAGCGCGTCGGTGTCGAGGAACTGCTCGGCCATACCCGTGGTTCGACACGAGCGGGGAAAAGCCCCGCCGAACCGGCAGTCTCGCGGCGGTTTCGGGGTTACTCCCGATCGCCGGCGGAGCTCACGGTCGACGCCGCCCGAGACTCCGGAAGGGACGCGCTTATTCCCGTCAGCCGCCTGTGACAGGTATGAGCGAGCTACCCGATCGCGCCCGGCGAGCGTTCCGCAGCCACGACGCGTTCGAGGCCGACGGTGACGCCGAGGATCGGTTCGAGGTCACGTCGACCCCCTTCGAGGCCACCGTCACTCCCGAACCCGGGGAGGGCGGGGAGATCCGGTTCGAGATCGTCGCCCGCGTGCCGATGCTGGACGAGGTGACCGAGGGTGACGTGGCCCCGGTCGTCGAGGAGGGCTGGTACGAGACGTTCGAACGCCGCCTCGACGGGATCGGCGGCGGCGTGCTCGCGGGCGATCACGATCTCGAGCCGACCGTGACCGAGACGGTCCACGAGGGAACCCGCAGCGCGGAAGTCCGGGCCGCGATCGAGGATATCGACCCGTCGCGCGGTGTCGACGACGCGGCCGCCGTCGTCGACTTCGTCGAGGGGACGTTCGTCCAGGGCGTGATCCCCGGCTACGACTACATCGAGCCCGTCGCGGGGATTCTGGCCGAGGCACGGCGGGCGGGCGGCAGCGACGGGATCGAGCAGTAGGAGGCGGCGACGGGCAGCCGCCGGTGTCTCAGTAGGAGGCGGCGACTGTCAGCCGCCGGTGTCTCAGTAGGATGCGGCGGCGGGCAGCCGCCGACGTCCCAGCAGTCATCGCACGGCCGACAGCGACAAGGAAAAGGTCCCGCGGCGCGGAGAGCCGGGTAATGGCTTCGGCGCTCTCCATCGCGTTCCTGCTCGCGCTCGTCGCGGCCCACACCCTGCTCGCGGCGGTGCTCACGCGCTTCTTCCGGATCGCGCTCGACACCCGCGGCGGGGCCGCGGTGTTCACCGTCACTGGCATCCCCGTGGTGCTCGTGGGGTCGACGTACGTGCTCTCGGGGCTGTTCGATCTCGGCCCGGAGCTCGCGAGCCCCGCGATCGTGCTCACCCTGCTCGTCGCGGTGCCGATCGGGCTGGGTGCGCTGGTCGACGTGCTCTACATCCCGCCGCCGGAGGACGTGGAACTGCCCGAGACGTGGGAGTAGCGCCTACGTCTCCGCCAGCGCGGTGTCGACCCACGGCGGGCGCGAGACGCTGACGTTGCCCCGATCCGCGAGGACGAGGTGGAACTCCCGCGCCTCGCCGTCGGCGGCGTAGCTCGCGTGGAACTGGTGGATGACGCCGGAGTCGTGGACGAGCGCCCGGGCGCTGAAGTTCTCGAAGCGACTGCTCCCCTCGGCACGCAGCACCGTACACGTCCGATCACCGCAGGCCGCGGTCCCGTTCACGGTGTACTCGCTAGCTTCGAACAGCGTCCGGAGCGCCTCGCTCCCGGTCATCCGCGCCGGGTTCGGCCACAGCCGCGGCGGCCGGTGGTAGACGGTTTCGTTGTCCTGCGTCTCTCGGGCGACCGCCACCGACTCGTTGGCCCAGACCGCGGGGTTCGTGGCCGTCGGTCCCAGGACGACGCGGTAGGCGTCGTAGTCGGATTCGGCGACGTACGTCGTCTGTGTCGCTCCCCGGATCACGTCGAGTCGGTAGCCCGTCTCGCGGAGCGCGTCGGCGTGGGCGGTCAGTAACGCGGTCGCGTTCTCGAGTTCCGACTCGGTCACCCCCGGCGGCGACGCGCGTTCCGGGGCGTCCGTCGCTGTCGGCGACTGGGAGGGGGTCGGCTCACCGTCTGTCGGCTCACTGGCGGTCGGGGTGTCCGTCGGCGACGGCCCTCCCGTCGGCATCGTACAGCCCGCAAGCAGGACGAGCAGCGCGAGCGCGACGGGGACGAGCGATCGGGTGGAGGGCATCGAGCGACCGTTTCGGGCTCGAACGCAAAACCGTTACTCCCGGCGTTCGCCCGCGACGGGCTCACTCGGCGTCAGGAACCAGTCGGTCGATCGCGTCCTCGACCGACGCGATCACGTCCTCCGGCGACTGCGTGCCGTCGACGCGGACGAACCGCTCCGGTTCGGCGTCGATCAGGCGTTCGTAGTTCGACTCCACCTGCGCGAGGAAGGCGGCGTCCTCGAACTGGTTCGTCGAGCCGCTCCGGGCCGCCGCCGTCTCCGGGTCCACCTCGATGTAGATCGTGGCGTCCGGCGGCTCCGTGAACGCGGCGTGGATGCCGCGGATGTACTCAAGCGGCCGTTTGAGTTCGCTGCCCGAGAGCGCGGCGGCCTGGTAGGCGTAGCGGGAGTCGGAGTAGCGGTCCGAGATCACCAGCTCGTCGTTCGCCAGCGCGGGGCGGATCGTCTCCGCGAGGTGGTTCGCGTGGTCGGCGGTGAAGAGGAACAGCGTCGCCAGCGGGTCGGCGTCGTCGTCGTCGATCGCGCGGTTCACGGCGTCGCCGTACCACGACTCCGTGGGCTCCCGGGTGAACGTCGCCTCGGGGTGGGAGTCGTGGAGGGCCTCCCAGACGGTAGTCTTCCCGCTCCCGTCCAGCCCCTCCAGCGTGATGAGCATGGACGGAGGGTGTTCGTCGCGGGATTAAGGCGCGTCGGTTCCGGTGGTGGCGCCCGCCCGCGAACCGGCGCGGGGGGACCGCTGCCGCCGCCATTTAAGTTCGCGCCCGCCCATGTCACACGTATGGAGATACTCGTCGCCGGCGGTGACGGCTTCATCGGCCACCCGCTCTGTGCCGAACTCGCGGACCGGGGCCACGACGTGACTGCGATGTCCCGCAGCGCGCCGGAGGAGTCGTTGCCCCGCGGCGTGAGCCACGCGACGGGTGACGTGACCGACTACGACTCGATCGAGTCGGCCGTCGACGGCCACGACACGGTGGTGAACCTCGTGGCGCTCTCGCCGCTGTTCAGCCCCAGCGGCGGCGAGGAGCAACACTTCGCGGTCCACCTCGAAGGGACGAAGAACCTCGTCGCCGCCGCCGAGGAAGCGGGCGCGGATCGGTTCCTCCAGCAGAGCGCGCTGGGCGCCGACCCCGACGGCCCGACCCACTACATCCGGTCGAAAGGGCAGGCCGAGGAGGTCGTCCGCGCCTCGGACCTCGACTGGACGATCACCCGCCCATCGGTGGTGTTCGGCGATGGGGGGGAGTTCGTGAAGTTCACTAAACTGCTCGCGCCGCCGTACGTCACGCCGCTGCCCGGCGGCGGGAAGACGCGGTTCCAGCCCATCTACGTCGGCGATCTCGTGCCGATGCTCGCCGACGCCGTGCTGGAGGACGAGCACGTCGGCCACGCCTACGACATCGGCGGTCCCGAGGTGCTCACGATGGCCGAGGTAGCACGGCTGGGCCACCGCGCGGACGGCCGTGGGGTGAACGTGCTCCCGATCCCGATGTCGCTGTCGAAGATCGGGCTCTCGGCGCTGGACTACGTCCCGGGGTTCCCGTTCGGGAGCGACCAGTTCCGCTCGCTGCGGATGGACAACACCGTCGACGACAACGACGTGTCGGCGTTCGGCGTCGAGGAGAGCGAACTGAGGACGCTGTCGGCGTACCTCGATCTCGACTGACACGCCCGATTCGCGCGGCCGATAGCCGGGGCCCACTGTTTTTTCATCCCACCCCTCTGACCCCACGGTCGTACAATGGCGTGGTCTCCGGGGCTCCCGTCGCTGCTGCTGTTCGGCGTCGGCGTGCTCTCCGGCCTCCTGGCACTGGCAGTCCGGCGGAACCGGAGCGAGCGCTACGCCGGGGGGTTCGTCGCGCTGGTCGCCGTCATCGGCACGTGGGCGTTCAGCTACGGCGTCCAGCTCGGGTTCGACAGTCGGGCGGCACAGCTGCCGTGGTGGCAGCTGACCCTCGCCGTCGCGGGGTTCATCCCCACCGCGTGGCTGCTGTTCGCGCTGCGCTACGCCGGAAAAGAGGAGTGGCTCACCCGCCCCGCCCGCTGGACGATGGTGTCCGAACCGATCCTGTTCGCGGCGTTCGTGCTCACCAACCCCCAGCACGGCCTGATCTGGAGCGGTCTCCGGCTCCCCGCCGACGCCTTCGTCCGCGTGTTCGCCCCGGCGTTCGCGATCGGCTACTTCCTCCACATCACGTACGCCTACGCCATCGTCGGTTTCGGCTGCTACCTCGTGGGCCGCACCGCCGCCCGCTCCTCGGAGCTGTACCGTCGACAGGTGCTCAGCCTGTTCGCCGCGATCGCGCCGCCGTTTCTCGCCAACGCCGCGTTCACGCTGGGGGCCAGCCCGGTTCCGGGGCTGGATCTGACGCCGTTCACGTTCGGCCTCACCGTCACGCTGATCGGGGTCGCGCTGTTCCGGTTCGACCTGCTCGACCGGACGCCGATCGCCCGGGAGGCGGCGCTGGACGTGGTCGGGAACGGGCTGGTCGTGCTCGACGCCGAGGGGATCGTCGTCGACGCCGACGAGCGCGCGCGGCGCGTCCTCTCGCCGGCGCCGTCCACCGGCGACCACATCACCAGTGTCTTCCCCGACACCTCGCTCCCCCGGCTCTCGGGGACGACCGTCGAGGGGGAGACTGAGGGGATCCGCCGAACGTACGAAGTACAGGTCTCGACGCTGCGGGACGTCGAGGACAACCCCACCGGCTACGCGCTGGTGCTGCGGGACGTGACCGACCGGAGCGCGTACGAACAGCGCCTCCAGGTCGCCAACCGCGTGCTCCGGCACAACCTCCGGAACGACATGAACGTCGTCCACGGCCTCGCCGAACGGATCGAGTCGGACGAGGCCGACGACCCGGCGGCGGTCGCGGCACGGATCCAGTCGAAGGTCGACGGCGTGGTCGAGACCAGCGAGAAAGTGCGGGAGATGACCCGGATCGAGCCGTCGTCCGCTGACGAGGCCGAGCCGGTCGATGTCGGCACCGTGGCCGAGGAGGTGGTCACCCAGTTCGACACCGCGGACGCGACCGTCGAGCGTGCGCTCCCGCGGTCGCGGGCCGCGATCACCGACGAGGCCGCGCTCGCGACGGCGCTTGAGAACCTGCTCGAGAACGCGGTCGAGCACAACGACTGCGACGAGCCGTGGGTGCGGCTCAGCGTCGAGGAGCGCGGGGGGGCGGTCCGTCTCCGCGTCGACGACGACGGGCCGGGGATCCCCGAGGAGGAACGGGAGGTGCTTCGACGCGAGGCGGAGACGCCGCTGAAACACAGTCAGGGGCTCGGGCTCTGGCTCGCCTCCTGGAGCGCCCGCGCGGCCGGCGGCGAGCTCACCATCGAGTCCACCGGCTCCGACGGGACGACGGTCCGGATCGAGTTCCCCGCGGCCGACCGGGACTGAGCCCGACCGCACAGCCTTTCCCCGCCGGCCGCTCACCCTCGAACATGCGCGTCACGCTACTGGGCACCGGGAGCGCCATGCCGCTTCCCGACCGCGTCCAGACCGGCCTCCTGCTCGAACGCGACGACCGCGCGCTGCTGGTCGACTGCGGCGCCGGCGTCCTCCACCGGCTTTCGGAGACGCCCGTGAGCTACGAGGACGTGTCGACGGTGCTCCTGACCCACCACCACCTCGACCACGTCAGCGACCTGCTCGCGCTGCTGAAGGCGCGGTGGCTCGCGGGCGAGGAGCACCTCGAAGTGATCGGCCCGTCGGGCACGAAGGCGCTGATCGACGACCTGCTCTCGGTCCACGACTACCTCGAGGGGCGGGTCGACCTCTCGATCCGGGAGATCAGTTCCGGCACCGAGTTCGAGGCCGCGGGATTCGAGATTTCGACCCACGAGACGGTCCACTCGATGGACTGTCTGGCCTACCGCTTCGCGGGAGTCGAAGACGGGGAGGGGTCGGAGTTCACGTTCGGCGCCGACGGCGAGGCCAGCGGGTCGATCGCCCGCTTCGCCGACGGCTCCGAGGTCCTGCTCCACGACTGTTCGTTCCCCGACGAGGTGGACGTGGACAACCACCCGACGCCGACGCAGTTGGGCGAGGCGCTCGCCGGCACGGATATCGACCGCTTGCTGCTCACCCATCTCTACCCCCACACCGAGGGGAAACACGACGAGATGATCGAGAGCGTCCAGCGCGCCGGCTTCGACGGCGACGTGACGGTCGCCGAGGACGGGATGCGGTTCGAGGTGTAGCGATGGCGGCGGACGACCTCACCGACGAGGACGCCTACGACCGCCTCCGCGAGGACGAGTACCTCGGCCCCATCGTCGCGGAGGTCGGCCCCGTCTCGATCGACCCCGCCGAGGACGCGTTCGAGCGGCTGATCGTGTCGATCCTCCGCCAGCAGGTGTCGATGGCCTCCGCGGCGGCGACCCGGGAGCGCCTGTTCGACGCCGTCGAGGTGACGCCCGCGGGGATTCGGGCCGCGGACGACGAGACGCTGCGCGACGCGGGGCTCTCCCGACAGAAGACGCGGTACGTCAACGAAATCGCCGATCGCTTCGCCGAGGAGGCGTGGAGTCGCGAGGCGTTCGCGGCGATGGAAGACGACGAGGTGCGGGAGGCGCTGACCGACATCACCGGCGTCGGCCCGTGGACAGCCGACATGTTCCTCCTGTTCGTGCTGGGCCGGCCGGACGTGTTCCCCGTCGGCGATCTCGGGGTGCGGGAGGGGCTGAAGACGCTGGTCGATCACCACGGCGAGAACCCCGAAATGACTCGAGGGGAGATGACGGCGTTCGCGGAGCGCTGGGAACCGGTGCGGAGCTACGCCGCGCTCTACCTCTGGCAGGTGGAGGAGGAACTCGGCGAGCGGGCCGGCGACGTGATCGGGGAGTAAGGCGGTCGGCCTCGCACGGCCGTTAGCCACCCGCCAGCCAGCGGTCGACGCCGACGATCCCTGCTCCGAGCGAAGCGATGGCGGCGCCGAGACCGATGATGTAGAGCTTCTGGCCCGTCGCCGGCTCCGTGGTCGTCGTGCAGGTCGGGGTCGCCGTCGACGCTCCGCCGGCGGCATCCGAACTGGCTTCCCCCGTACAGCTCTCGCTCGTCACGGTCGGCTGGGCGACGACACCCTGTGCGGTCAGCAGCAGGCCGATCACGAGCAGGCCGGCGGCGACGGCGTAGCCGACCCGCCCGAGCGTTCGCGTTTCGCTCCCGTCGGCCGTCTCCGGACCCAGTCGTCGCTTGAGTGCCCCACCGAGGGAGACGGCGACGACGGCGAACAGGTAGAACGTCACGACGAGGCTGGCGTCGAAGGCGACGCTCCCGGCGACCGGGAGCAGTTCGGCGGCGGCGGAAGCGACGTGTTCCAGCCCGAACACGCCGCTGACGAGGATGACGAGATACGGCGGGATGATCAGCGGGGTTCCGGCCAGCGGGGGGTAGACGGCGGGGAGGAACCACGCCGCCGTCAGGAAGCCGAACAGGCCGAGCGCCGTCCGGTCGACGAGGGCCGAAGCGACGGCGCGGAGGGGATCTCTCGCCATACCCGTCGTTCGTGTCGTGGGGGTATTACGACTCCTCTCGGCGCGGGTGACAGGGGCTGTCACCACGCCGATCGAACTCCCGTGCGGGGGTCGCTACGTCCCGCCGAGTTCCCCCGGCGACTCGATCCGGCGGGCGTCCTCGCGGAGCGCCTCGAACGCTGACTCGGCCCACGAGAGCAGGTCGGGATCGTCGCCGTGGAGGCACGCCTGCAGGTGGCCGTCGTCGTAGACGCCGAGCAGGAGCGACCCTTCGCCGAGTGCGAGGCCGAACGGGACCGCGTCGTCGCGGACGAACAGGTCCAGGGGGCCGCCCCGGAGCACCGCCGCGAACTCCAGCGGGTTCAGCTCCTTCGCCCGCCGGGCGGTCGCCGTCGACAGCAGGAGCTCCGTCCGGACGCCGTCCAGCGCCAGCGCGGTGTGAGCCTCGTGGAACGCCCGCGAGAGCACGGGCGAGCAGACCCGGACCCGGTTGCCGTCCATCCCCCGGAGTCGCTCCGTGTAGGCGTGGATCGGCGCCTGCGGGTCGGCGTCGGAGGCGGTCACGAGGTCGGCACCGGCGAGCAGCTCCGGGGTCGGGGCGTGCTCGGGATCGAGATGCGCCAGCAGCGGCGCGTACTCGTCGATCCGACGCAGCCGGTCGAGGTAGTCGGCGTGGGCTCGGGCGACCGCGTCGCCGGCGGCGGTGAGCCGATAGCCGTCGGCACAGCGGTCGACCCAGTTGCGGTTCTCGAACGCCGCGAGGTTGCGCTGGATGCTCCGGCGGGCGGGGTCGAGGTCGTCGACCAGCGCCGACGGCGGCGCCGGCCCGTCACGGAGGCGTTCGAGGAGGGCGAGTCGGTCCGGCGAGTCCGCGAGAAAGCGGGCGGTGTCGTCGGCCATCGTCGGCGTGTCGGCCCCGAGTGAGAAAAGTTCCCGCGAGGTTCGCTTCGCCGTCGACGCTCGATCGCTCACATCCCGGAGGGGTCGCCCATCCCCTCCTTCACGCCGAGGTGGAGCAGCCCCAGGTTCACGGGGTAGGCCGCGAGGAACCCCAGCGAGAGCGACACCGCCAGCGACGCCCAGAACACCGGCTCGCCCATCGTCGACTCGCCGGCGAGGTAGATGTCCGAACCGATCGCGACGGTCTCCATCGCGACGATGCTGCCGGACTCGCTGTACGCGGCGTCGATGACCGCCTCCCTGAGGCCGACGCCCTCCTGCATCAGTGGGCCGATCGTGAACGCCATCCCGAAGCTGTACGCGAACGCGAACGTGGTGGCGGCGACGCCGAGCGTGTTCAACACCAGGATCCCCGCCGCGAGCGTGACGCCGAGCACTTCGCCGACGCCACAGCCGGAGTAGCAGTGGCTCGTCGAGCGCATCCCGCGACGCCAGAACGAGTCGTCGGGGATCTGGGTGCGGCCGCTGTACCAGTACACTGCCAGCCCGAGTACGCCGGAGTAGAGTACCGTGAGCGTCCAGACGAGCTTCATCATCGACGGTAACGCCTCGTTGTTCCGCCGGAGGTCGACCCAGAGCGCCGCCACGGAGACGAGGGAGACGGCGGCCCACCCGAGCACCAGTTCGAGCGTGACGAACTCGTGGAACGCCTGCTGGAGGCTCATCGCCCGCGGCTAGTCCACCGAGCGGTTTGGGCGTGGCGGCCGTCAGACCGCGCTCAGGCCGCCGTCGACGGTCAGCCCCTCGCCGGAGACGTACGCCGCGGCGTCGCTGGCGAGAAAGCAGATCGCGTCGGCCACGTCGCTGGGGTCGCCGAACCGAGCGAGCGGGATCTCGTCCGTGTAGCGTTCGGCGCGCTCGCCGCCGACGGTCGGCACGTCCTCCCGGGTCATCGCGGTGTCGATCACGCCCGGTAGCACGCAGTTCACCCGGATCTCCGGCCCGAGCGCGTCGGCCATCGACTTCGTGAAGTTCCGGACCGCGGCCTTCGACGCCGAGTAGACGGGGTGGTTCCCCGTACCGTGCAGCGCGGCGATGGAGGCGAGGTTGACGACCGCGCCCTCCTCCATCGCTTCGGCGGCGACCTGCGTGCCGAAGAAGGCGCCCTTGGCGTTGATATCCATCATTCGGTCGTACTCCCCTTCGTCGATCTCGGCGAACTCGATGGTGCGGAACACGCCGGCGTTGTTCACCATGGCGTCGATCCCGTCCAGTGACTCGGCCGCCTCGACGGCGACGCGGAGGTCCTCCCGCTTGCGCACGTCGCACTCGACGAAGTGGCTCTCGCGGTCGGTCTCGTCGTCGATGTACTCGTGGGTCGGTCGCGGGTCGTCGGCGCCGCCCGCCGAGTCCGGGATCCGCGGCGTTTCGCGCACGTCGGCGATCACCACGTCGGCGCCGCGCTCGGCCATCGAGATGGCGGTTTCGCGACCGATCCCGCTCGATCCGCCGGTGATCACGGCGACGCGGTCTGTGAGGTCCATGGGTGGGGGTTGGGTGGGGGGCGACGTGAACGGTGTGGCCGCCGATTCGTCGTTGGTGCTCCCGGGGTTGGCGCGACCGGCTCGGTAGCCGTCGGTTGGAGATGCTTCGATAGCAACAGCAGTTCGACCGTCGTCGACGGGAACGGCGACCGCGACGGCAACAGCATCTCGATCGTTGACCACTTGCGACCGCAGTGCGCCGGACACGAGGTCCGGCGCTGGGAAGGATTCCCCACCCCTCCCCCCGCGTTCCCGCGAGCGAAGCGAGCGGGAAGCAGCGAGAGCCTGCGGCTCTCGCCCGCCTCGCCACGTTGGCGAGCGCGAGGCGTCCACCGCCACTGCACCGCGGTCGCTGTCGGCGCGAAACGCGAGTCCCTCCGTGGACGAGCAAGCGTGAGGGATGAGCGAGTGAGCGGAGCGAACGAGCGAATCGGTTGGGGAGGTCCGTGGGCTGCACGGGGCGGTGCGGTCGCAAGTGGCCAACGATCGAGTCGCTGTTGCGGTTGTCGAGGTGGCCAACGACCGAGTCGCTGTTGCGGTTACAGCGCCGTTCCGAAACCGCCCTCGACGCGACGTTCACGTCCCGTCAAACGCTGACGCAACGAACCGATCACTCCACCGGCTGGAGAAACATCACGTTCACCCTTCCCACCGCGTCGAAATCCCGCAACCGATACACTAACTCCCGGATCCGCCCGGCGTCGCCCGTACAGAACACCGTCTCCAGACACCAGTCGCCGTAGTGGAGATGCTGCGTGGTGCCGATCACGTCCTGGTACTCGTGCTGGACGGTGTGGAGATCGCCGATCACGAGCGTGTGCTCGTAGTCGAACGCCAGCGCGGCGACGGCGTCGCCCTCGATATCCGAGAGCGTCGTGTGGCGCTCGACGTACTCCTGCATCGCCTCCCGAACCGCGCGGGAGCGCGACTCCATCCCCTGCTCCTGCCACGTCTCGTCGAACTCGTCCAGCACGTCGCTCGGAACGTTGAGGCTCGTTCGCACACCCGGGCTTGGGCGGCGCCGCACTTGGCGGTTATTACGTTTCCCCGGGTTCGGTCTTAACAACGTCTAAACCGGACTCACACCGAGGCTCGACTATGCTCCACGGCGAGGCGTTCGGCCTACTCGTCGGCGCCGTCGCGCTCGGCGCCGTCCACGGGATCGAACCCGGCCACGGCTGGCCGGTCGCGGCCTCCTACGCGCTGGATCAGTCGAACAAGTGGCTGTACGGGTTCACGGCCAGCCTGATCCTCGGGATCGGCCACCTGATCAGCAGTATCGCGATGGTGGCGGTGTTCTTCTACGCGAAATCGTACTTCAGCCTCACGCAGGTCAACGAACCGATCACGGTCGCCGACGGCGTGAGGATCGGGATCGATTCGGCCACGATCTTCGAGGGGACGATAACGATCGGCGGCCCGGTGAGCCTCGTCGCCGGCGTCCTCCTGATCCTGCTCGGCCTGCGGGAGTACTACGGCGGCCACAGTCACGGGCACGGCGGTGGACACGAACACGACGACGGCGGACACACGCACGACCACGCCGACAGCGAACACGCGCACCATCACGGCGACGATGGCCACACCCACGACCACGGAGATCACGGCGACGGAGAACACTCCCACAGCCACGATCACTCCCACGACGACGCGGGCTGGTGGGCCCGCGTCAAGACCGCGCTCCCCTTCGTCGGCGGCCACACTCACGCAAGCGGCGAGGCAGCCTCGGAACGCGGGCTGTTCGGCATCGCGTGGTTCGCGTTCCTGCTGGGCTTTGCCCACGAGGAGGAGTTCGAGATCATCGCGCTGTGTGCCGGCTCCTCCCACTGTCTGGAGCTGATGAGCGCCTACGCGCTGACCGTGATCGTCGGGATCGTCGGTCTCACGATGCTGCTGGTCGCGGGGTACGAACACTCCGAGGAGCGCGTCAAACGGCTCACGCCCTACCTGCCGGCGTTCTCGGCGGCCGTGCTGGTGGTGATGGGGCTGGGGTTCGTCCTGGGGCTGTTCTGACCCCAGTAGCTGTGCGGGGGGTGGCATCGTCGACGCGATCGCCGTTCCCACCGAACGCCCCGTCCCCCGCGACTCGGCCGGCCACGACGTTTTTCAGTCGCAGTTGCCGACGTTTCGGGTGATGTTCGGTGACGGTGGCGGTATCGACGTGACGGTTCTCGGGAGCGGCGAGCCGGAACTCTCCGTGGTCGGCGGGATCCACGGCGACGAGCCCAGCGGCGTTCGCGCCATCCGCCGCGTGATCGAAGCCGAGCCGGAGCTCGAACGGCCGGTGCAGTTCGTCGTCGCGAACCCGCCGGCGGCCGTCGCACACCGGCGCTCGCTGGACACGGACATGAACCGCGTCTTCCCGGGCGAGTCCGGCGTCGCAACCCTCGAACGGCGGCTGGCGGCCGAACTGACCGAGGCCGTCGCCGGCACGACCGTGCTCTCGATCCACGCGACCCACTCGAGCGTCGAACCGCTCGCCTTCGTCTCCGGCACCCACCCCGTCGCGCAGGCGGTCGCTGCCCGCCTCCCGCTCGAACACGTCGTCAACCACAACCCCGTCGTCGACGGCGCATTCACCTCCTGCGAGCGCGTCGTGAGCGTCGAGGCCGGTCGCCAACTGACGGAGGACGCCACCCGGAACGCGGCACGGATCGTGCAGGCGTTCCTCCGGCTCACCGACGCGCTCCCCGATCAACCGACGACCGGCGATCCGGCGTACTACACGCTGATCGACGAAGTGAAAAAGCCCGCAGAGGCGGACAACCCCCGACTCGCGGTCGACAACTTCGAGCGCGTCGAGTCGGGCGAGACGTACGCCAAGGCCGCCGACGTGGAGTTCGTCGCCGACCGTTCCTTCTTCCCCATCCTGATGTCCGAGAACGGGTACGACGACATCTTCGGCTACAAGGGGGAGAAGGCCGGCGACACGCTCGCTGCGGCACGGGAGGCGTGGTCGACGTGGGGCGACGACGGCTCGTGAGCGAGCATCCCCGGTTTCGGTTGGGCACCCGACAGCCGACGGGGGAACACGTTCGGTAGGCGGCGTAGCCGATACGATAACTTCTATACCCCCCGCGAACCGAGTGATCCTGTTACATGAGTCAGTCGTACGATCGGGGAACCGTCGAGGACTTCGGCCGGTGGCGGTCGTTCACCGCCGGCATGTGGGCGTGGCTGTTCCACAAGTTCACTGGCTGGGTCCTCATCGGCTACCTCTTCACACATATCGCCGTGCTCTCGACGGCTCTGACCGGCGACACGGCGTACAACAACACCATCGTCGGGCTCGAGAGCCTCGCCATCGTGCGCCTGATGGAGGTCGGCCTGCTCGCGGTGGCGGTGTTCCACATCCTGAACGGGGTCCGCCTGCTGTTCATCGACCTCGGCAAGGGGCTCGAGGCACAGGAGGAGAGCTTCTACGCGTCGCTGGTGATCACGGGCGCGATCACCGTCGCCAGCGTCCCGACGTTCCTCTCGGGGGTGTTCTGAGATGGCGGAACACTACTCCTCGTTCGACCGCTCGGGGACGAAGTGGCTGCTCCAGCGCGTCACGGCCGCCTTCCTGGTCGTCGTGCTCGCGTTCCACTTCTTCCTCCTGCACTTCGTGAACCACGCCGCCGACGTAAGCTTCGCGGGCACCTCCGCCCGGATGAGCACGTGGACGTACTTCTCGCTGATGGTGCTGTTCCTGCTGACGGCGACGTTCCACGGCGTCAACGGGATCCACAACACGCTGGTCCACCGCGACGGCGTCGACGGCTGGAAGCAGACCGCGATCACCGTGGTGCTGGTGCTCGCCAGCCTCGTGATGGTCGTCCAGGGACTCCGAACCGCGCTCGTCTGGAGCAACCTGTTCTAACTATGAGCACGCAAACCGAACCACCCGAAACCGACGACGAGACCGAATCGACGCCGGAGGCGGAGGCCGAACCGGAGCCCCGGAGCCCCGGCGACCGCCGCCGCGCGGAGAAGGCCGCCCGCGAGGCCGAACGCGAGCGCGAGGAGGCCGAAGCGGAGCCGGATCTGGGCGAGGACGCGGTCACGCTGAAGGTGTTCCGCTACGACCCGGAGGTCGAGGAGAAGGCAGAGCCCCGCTTCGACACGTTCCGCGTCCCCTTCGAGAAGGGGATGACCGTGCTCGACGCGCTGATCGACGCCCGGGACACGTACGACTCCTCGCTAACGTTCCGCCACTCCTGCCGACAGGCGGTGTGTGGCTCCGACGCGCTGTTCATCAACGGGCGCCAGCGGCTGGGCTGTCAGACCCAGATCGCGGATCTCGACGACGACGTGGTCCGCGTCGAACCGCTCCCCCACCAGGACGTGGTGAAAGACCTTGTCGTGGACATGGAGCATTTCTACGACCAGATGGAGGCGGTCGAGCCGTACTTCCAGACCGACGAGACCCCCGACGACGAGCTGGAAGAGCAGCATCAGTCTCCCGAGAACCGAGAGAAGATCAAGATGTCCACCCGGTGTATCTGGTGTGGCGCCTGTACGTCCTCCTGCAACATCGCGGCCGACGACAACGAGTACCTCGGCCCCGCGGCGATCAACAAGGCGTACCGCTTCGCGATGGACGAGCGGGAGGGCGAGGGGATGAAGGAGCACCGCATGGAGCTGATCGAACAGGAGAACGGCGTCTGGCGGTGCCAGACCCAGTTCTCGTGTACGAACGTCTGTCCGAAGGATATCCCGCTGACCGAGCACATTCAGGAGCTCAAGCGGGAGGCGGTCAAATCCAACCTGAAGTTCTGGTAAGATGAGAGAGTACGACGTCATCGTGGTCGGTGCCGGCGGCGCGGGTCTGCGTGCGGCGATCGCCGCACAGGAGGCCGGCGCGGACGTCGCGATGGTGACCAAGCTCCACCCCGTCCGCTCGCACACGGGCGCGGCGGAGGGCGGCATCAACGCGGCGCTGCGCGAGGGCGACGACTGGCGCGACCACGCCTACGACACGATGAAGGGGTCGGACTACCTCGGCGACGCCCCCGCAGTGGAGGCGCTGACCCGCGAGAGTCCGAAAGAGACGATCCAGCTGGAGAACTGGGGGATGGCCTTCTCCCGCGACGAGGACGGCCAGGTCTCCCAGCGACCGTTCGGCGGCCTATCCTTCCCGCGCACGACCTACGCGGGCGCCGAGACGGGCCACCACATGCTCCACACGATGTACGAGCAGGTGGTCAAACGCGGGATCGAGGTGTACGACGAGTGGTACGTCACTCGCCTCGCCGTCACCGACGAGGAGGAACCCGAGGAGCGTGACTGCGAGGGCGTCGTCGCCTACGACATCAAGCGCGGCGAGATCGAGGGGTTCCGCGCCCGCGACGGCGTGATCCTCGCGACCGGCGGGCTGGGCCAGGTGTACGACCACACCACTAACGCCATCGCCAACACGGGCGACGGCGTCGCGATGGCCTACCGCGCCGGCGTCCCCATCGAGGACATGGAGATGATCCAGTTCCACCCGACCACGCTCCCGTCGACGGGCGTGCTCATCTCCGAGGGGGTCCGCGGCGAGGGTGGGATCCTCTACAACAGCGAGGGCGAGCGGTTCATGTTCGAGGGCGGCTACGCCAACAACGAGGGCGAACTCGCTTCCCGCGACGTCGTCGCCCGCGCCGAACTCAACGAGGTCAACAACGGGCGCGGGATCGAGGACGAGTACGTCCACCTCGACATGCGCCACCTCGGCGAGGACCGCATCCTCGACCGACTGGAGAACATCCTCCACCTCGCGGAGGACTTCGAGGGCGTCGACGGGCTCGAGGAGCCGATGCCCGTCAAGCCCGGCCAGCACTACGCGATGGGCGGCGTCGAGACCGACGAGTGGGGCGCCACCTGCGTCGGCGGGCTCTACGCCGTCGGGGAGTGTGCCTGCGCCTCGGTCCACGGCGCCAACCGCCTCGGCGGTAACGCGCTACCGGAACTGGCGGTGTTCGGCGCCCGTGCCGGCCGGCACGCCGCCGGCGACGTCGACGAGGCGTCGGAGATCACCACCGGCTGGAGCGAGGACAGCGAGGAGGGCGAGAACGTCTCGCCGGTCGCGCTGGGCGAGGCCGACCTCCCCTCCTCAGGGAAGGGAGCCCTCGCCGATGGCGGCCGACAGTCGCCGTCGGGCGACAGCGACCCCGCCGTCGACGCCCAGGGCGCCGAGGGTGTCGTCGAACACGCCGTCCAGGCCGAGCGCACCCGGGTCCACTACCTCCTCGAGAAGGAGGAGGGCGTCAACCACGCGGAGGTCCGCTCGGAGCTGCAGGAGACGATGACCGAGAACGTCAACGTGTTCCGCGAGGAGGGCGCGCTGAAAGACGCACTCGAGGAGATCCGCGAGGCCCGGAAGGAGTACCAGCACGTCACCGTCGAGGACCCCTCGCGGACGTACAACACCGACCTGATCCACACGATCGAGACGCGGAACCTGCTCGACGTGGCCGAGGCGATCACCGTCGGCGCGCTGGCCCGCGACGAGTTCCGCGGCGCCCACTGGCGCAAGGAGCACCAGGAGCGCAAGGACGACGAGTGGCTCAAACACACGATGCTCTCCTGGAACGACGGCAGCCCCGGCCTCTGGTACAAGCCGGTCGTGCTCGAGGGCGAGGCCAAGACGTACGAGCCGAAAGAGCGGAGCTACTGAGGGCTCCGTCGTTTTTCACCGAAACTGGCGCGGGGAGTCCCCCGCAGCCGCGAGCACGGACTTCAGACGATCGCTGTCAGTTACCCCGAGTAGAACGTGCCGCACGGACGTCGCTACCGTCCCTGATCTTGTCCTCACAGGAGGGACAGACGCGGGGCGTCTCCTGGCCCTCGGGCGTGAACACCCGGACGTACCGTCGCGTGACGAACGAATTACAGTTCTGGCATTCGGGCATCGTTCCCATTTACTTGAATGTCCATGTAAAGCTTGCCTTGCGAGACTGTCACAGTCGGCGCAACGCCGCCGCTATCGGGCGTCTGTCCTGGAGCGTAAAGAGGGATTCCCGCCCGTGGGAACGGGCATCCGGTGCCGGAACGCGGGCGGTCCGCGAGTGGTGGGACCCGTCAGATCATCGGTCCTTGGTTTCCGGGGGCTGACGTACTGGCGGGCTCACTCGCGAACGTTCCTGCCCAGCCCCGCGGTGAACCGATCGCCGGCGCGGCCGTCGTACACGAGGCTGCCGCCGACGACCGTGAGTTCGGGGAACACCGCCTCGCGACCCTCGAAGGGGGTCCAGTCACATTTCGTGTGGAGCGCGTCGGCACGGATCGGCTCGACGGCGTCGAGGTCGACCAGCGTCAGGTCGGCGTCGTACCCCACCTCGACCCGGCCCTTGTCCGCTAGCCCGAACCGTTCCGCGGGCGTGGCGGCGACGAGGTCCCGGACGCGTTCGAGCGTGAGGCCGCCGTCGCGGACCTCCGCGAGCAGCAGCGGGAGCATCGTCTCGACGCCCGGTACGCCGGAGGGGGCGTCCCAGAGTCCGGCCGCCTTCTCGTCGGCCGTGTGTGGCGCGTGATCCGTCGCGATCATGTCGACGGTGCCGTCGGCGACGCGCTCGTACAGCTCCTCGCGGCGCCCCTCGCTGCGGAGCGGGGGGTTCATCCGCCCGAACGTCCCCAGCTCGTCGAGGTCGTCGCGGGAGAGCAGCAGGTGGTGGGGCGTGACCTCGGTCGTCATCCCCGCGTCGTCGGCGTGGTCGACCGCCTCGGGCGTCGACGTGTGCGCGACGTGGATCTCGACGCCGGCGCCGCGGGCGGCCTCGCAGGCGGCTTCGACGGCCTCGATCTCCGCGCGGGCGGTGCGGTACTGACTCCAGAGGTCGGCGTCGGCGTCCCGCCCGACCCCGCCGGCGTCTGCTCCGTACACCGACTCGTCGAACCGATCGGCGTCCTCGGCGTGGACCGTGACGGGGATCCCGGCCTCGGCGGCCGCCGCGAGCGCGTCCTCGAACAGCGCCTCGTCGATCCCCATCTCGCCCGTGGAGTCGGCGAGGAACACCTCGCCCAGCGCGAACACCGGCCGCGAGAGCAGCGACTCGGGGTCCCAGTCCTCGTTCACGCCGCCGTTGATCCCGTAGTTGACCGCCGCGTTGACGGCGAACTCGGCTTTCTCGTCGAACGCGTCGCCGTCGACGGTCGGGGGGCTGGTGTTGGGTTGGTCGACGACGGTGGTGACGCCGCCCGCCGCGGCCGAGCGGCTTCCGGTCGCCCACGTCTCCTTGTGGCCGTGGCCGGGCTGGCGGAAGTGGACGTGGACGTCGATGGCGCCCGGGAGCAGCGTCAGCCCGTCGGCGTCGATCGTCTCCTCGCCGGGCAGCGAGTGGAGACCGTCGTCGATCTCGGCGATGCGACCCTCGTCGGTGCGCACGTCCCGGACCTGCCCGTCCGGGAGTTCGGCGCCGGTGATGAGCATACGTCCACTGGGTCGGGGGCTCCCCTAAGCCTCCCGGCCCGCGTCGGTGTCGGCGAGTCGTTCGACCGTCGTCGGCCGGCCGTCGACGATCGCCGCCTCCAGCGTCCGCGCGACCGCGTCCGGATCGTTCGGTCCGCCCGCTGTCGCGACGCTTCCGACCGATTCCGGGTCGAACGGTACGCCGAGCGCGTCGTAGACGGGATCGAGCACGTCACCGATCTCCTCGCGGTCGGCGACGATGACGACCCCCGACACCATCGCCGCGCCGGCGGTCACACGCTGGGCGATCCCGGCGAGCTTTCCGGAGCGTTGGCCCGCGCTGTCTGTCGAACACGGCGCCTGCACCGAGTAGTCGCCCGGGCAGAACGAGTCCGGCGGCTCACCTCGCTCGGCGTCGACGCCCAGCGAGTCGAGCGCGGCGACGACGGTGTCGACCGCAGCCTCGTAGCGCTCGGTCAGCCCACTCCGGCTCTCGTCGGTCGGCTCGAGCGCCGCGAACGCGACGGTCGTCCCCGTGTAGGCGACCGCGCGTCCGCCCACGGAGCGCTCGACGGGCGGGAACCCCCGTGCCCGTGCTGCCACACAGGCGGCGTCGTACCCCGGCTCGTTGGCGTCGCGGCGGCCGAACGCCAGCTGTCGGTGCGGGGTCCACGCCCGCACGGCCGGCGTCCCCGAGTCGGCGACCGCGTCCAGCAGGTCGCGGGTGGCGTCGCGGTCGGCGTCGGGCGTCGGCGCCCGCCCGCGGATCACGCGCATGGGTGGGCTCCGGCGCCGACGTACCTAAGCGTGGCCGTCGCCACCCCTCGGACATGCCTGCGGATCCGGTCCCGCTCCCCGACACCCTCCTCGCCCGCTATGCGCGCTTCTCCTGCTACAACTCCCCCTACCCCGCCCACGACCGCGGCTGTGCGGTCGACCTCTATCCCGACGACGGCACGGCGCCCGCGCCGCTTTCCGGGGAGGTAGTCGAGGCGCGGACGGTCGCCTGCCCGGACCGCCCGTACGCGGTCGACCACGACCACCTGATCGTGCTCGACGTGGCCGACGACTGGGCCGGCGGGCGGGGGGCGGATCTGTACGCCAGAGTCCTCCACGTCGACCCCACTGTCTCGGCGGGCGACTGGCTCGACGCCGGCGACTCGCTCGGCGAGACGGTGCGCTCGGGGTTCTTCGGGCGCTGGGTCGACGACCACCTCCACCTCGGCTTCCGCCCCGCGGACGCGAACCCCTACCGGGCGTCGGGCTCGCTCCCGGTCGTTCCGGACGTCCCGGTCGCGGGGGTGTCGTGGGACGGCACCGGAACGGTCGTCGAAGTCGGGCAGACGTTCGTCCGGCTCGACGCGCCTCCTCATCCTGGCCCCGGCCGTTGGGCGTCGATCGCGGCCGACGACGGGACGCCGATCGACGGCGGACTGGCGCACTACACGGGCGGCGGCGCGTACGGCGGCACGGTCGGCGATCCCGTCTCG
Organism: Halolamina sp. CBA1230; assembly: GCF_002025255.2. Taxonomy (GTDB): domain Archaea; phylum Halobacteriota; class Halobacteria; order Halobacteriales; family Haloferacaceae; genus Halolamina. The sequence goes on along the minus strand of NZ_CP054587.1, from coordinate 1,311,873 downwards.
CTGCTCGGAACCGACGTGGGGACCGCGACGCCGCGTGACGGTGGCGGCGCGGACGTGACGTGGGGCGACGTGGCGATAGCGGTCCGCGGTGGCGGACGGACGACGCGTGCGACGGGGCTCTCGCTGTTCGCGTCGCTCGAGAGCTTCGGCGCGAAGATCGTGTTCCACGAGGGCCACGAGTTCGCGGTCGGTGACGACGTGCAGGTGGCGATCGAGCCTGCCGCGTCGTCGATCCGGCTGGGGTAGCTCGAACCGGCCTCCTCACGAACCCGGCGGCTACTTGGGGGATCGGGCCCCAGCGGGGGTATGACCGACGTTCCCCCGTTGCCCGACGAGGCCGCCGAGTTCCTTCGCTACGCGATCGAGGAGGAGCACGGCTACCTCTCCTGGCTGGGCACCGAGGTCGACACGGTCGAGCGCGGGCGGATCGAACTCACGGTCCCCTTCGACGAGAAGCTCACCAACCCCGCCTCGAAACCCACGATCCACGGCGGCGTCGCCGCGACGCTCGTCGACACCGCGGGCGGGCTGGCGCTCCGCCTCGCCGCGGAGGACCCGCTCGCGGTCGACGTGGCGACGGTGAGCCTGAACGTCAACTACCTCCGGCGCGCGACGGGCGACCTCCACGCCAGCGCCGACGTGATCCGCGCCGGCTCCACCATCGGCGTCAGCCGCGTCGACGTGACCAGCACGGTCCCCGAGAACGGCGACGACGACCGTGACTGGGGCGTCGAGGAGGGGGAGGAGCAGTTGGTCGCGACCGGGCAGCCCTCCTACCGGCTGTTCCGGTAGGCGTCGTCCCGCTGAGCGGTTTGTGGAGCCGGTGATGGACGGAACTACGTCTTCACGGGGCCGAACTCGCTTCCCTCACAGCCGGGACAACTGTCCCAGCGCTTCGGGGTCGAGGGTCCGTCCGCGATCAGGACGAACCACACGTTCGACACTCGATGTACTCGTCCACCGTCGACGGGAACGGTCCGAGGGCGCAAAACACGCGGCGGAATTGACGCCGTTTCACTGATTGATTATCCGAGTAAACCTCGATCACTCGAACGCCACGTCGGCCAGGTCGCTCACCTCGCCGAACAGCCAGTCGGCGTGCTCGACGGTGTACTCCTTGTGGTCCGGTTCGATGTAGCCGAGCGCGTCCTCGACGATCACGGGCTTGTAGTCCCGCAGGCCGGCGCTGCCGGCGGTGTGGAGCACGCAGACGTTCGCGAGCGTGCCACAGATCAGCAGGTCGTCGATCCCGTGGGTGTCGAGATACCCATCCAGCCCGGTGCGGTAGAACGCGTCGTAGGTGTGTTTCTCGACGACGTAGTCGTCCCCGCGGACGTCGAGGTCGTCGTGGAGTTCGGCGTCCCACGTCCCCTCGACGACGTGCTCGCCCCAGCGCTCGAACTCGTCGTAGTAGTGGTTCCCCTCGAACTGCTCCTCGGGGTGGGTGTCCTTCGTGTACACGACGCTCGCGCCGGCATCGCGGGCGCGGGCGACGAGCTCGGTCACGGGCTCGATCGCCGACTCGCTCGGCGGGGCGAACAGGCTCCCGTCGGGGTGACAGAACCCGTTCTGCATGTCGACGACGACGACGGCGGTTGTGTCCGGATCGTACATGTCGGACGGGTGGGCCGTCGTCGCCTTAGCTCTCCCGCCGGGGTCTTTTTGCGTGGGCGTTCCCATGTGGGGATATGCGACGTGCCTCCACGGTCCTCGCCGTCGTTCTCGTCGTCCTCGCGGGGGTCGCCCCCGCTGCGGCCGCAGCGCCGACGGGCGCCGACGCAGCCGTGTCGTCGAGCGACGCCGCGGCGTCGGTGCAGACAGGGAACGACAGTGCCCCGCCGGATCCCGAGAGCGACCGGATCGGCTGGGAGAACGGCTACTGGTACAACGAGAGCATCGCTGTCGACCAGAGCGACGGGCTGAACGAGTCCGAACTCGACGCGACGGTCGCGCGGGCGATGGCCCGCGTCGAGGTGATCCGCGGGCTGGAGTTCGACATGGAGGTCCCCGTCGAGATCGTGTCGCGCTCGGAGTTCGCGGGCTCGTCGAACAGCTCCTACAACGAGACGTTCCGGACGTTCGACAACGCGAAGTTCGAGGCGCTGTTCCTGATCGGCGAGGACGAGGACTCGCTGGCGGTGCAGCAGTCCAACCGCGGGGCCACCGTCGGCGGCTACTACAGCCCCGCCACGGACTCGATCGTGCTCGTCACCGACAACGAGAGCAGTCTTCAGGTCGACGAGCTCACCCTCGGCCACGAACTGGTCCACGCGGTGCAGGACCAGGAGTTCGACCTGGGGAACTTCAGTAGCCAGACCCGCGACGGCGCCAACGCCAACAGCGGGCTGATCGAGGGCGACGCCAACTACGTGCAGTACCAGTACCGCCAGCGCTGTGCCGAGGGCGGTTCGTGGGCCGGCAGCTGTCTCCGCCCCGAGGCCAGCGGCGGCGGTGGCGGCGGCGGTCCGGCGAACATCGGCGTCTACTTCGTGAACTACCAGCCGTACAGCGACGGGCCGGCGTTCATCGCCGCCCAGAAACGCGAGGGGGGCTGGGACGCGGTGAACGACCTCTACGACGCCCCGCCCCGGAGCGCCGAGCAGGTGATCCACCCCGACCTGTACGGCGAGGACCCGCCGACGGAAGTCGAACTCGCCGACGAACACGGCGAGGACTGGGAGCGCGTCCGGCCGGCGAGCCGCCTCGACTACGCCGAGGTCGGCCAGGCGGGGGTCGCCTCGATGTTCGTCTACCCGTGGTACGCCGGGCGCTCCCCGCAGGGGTACCAGGCGGTCCCGAACTTCCAGAACACCTGGTTCAACTACACCGACTCCGGCCAGCTCAGCCAGTTCGATCCGCTGAACTACGGGTTCGACGCGGCCGCCGGCTGGGACGGTGACCGGATGCACGTCTACCGGAACGACGCCGGCGAGGGCGGCTACGTCTGGCGGCTGGTCTGGGACAGCGACGCCGAGGCGACCGAGTTCCGCGGCGCCTACGAGGAGCTCCTGGCGTACTGGGGCGCCGAACAGGTCAGCGAGGACACCTACCGCATCGACGAGGGGTCGTTCGCCGACGCGTTCCACGTCACCGTCGAGGGCGACACGGTGACGATCGTGAACGCGCCCTCCGTCGGGGGGCTGACCGAGGTGCGCGGCTCGGTCGATACGAACGTCGAGACGCCGACGCCCACGCCGACGGTGGGACCGACCGAAACCGAGCCACCGGACGAGAACAGCCCGACACCGACCGAGTCAGCCACGACGACCGAGTCGCCGGGGTTCTCGGTGCTCACTGGGCTGCTCGCGCTGCTGGGTGCGGCGCTGCTCGCCCGCCGCCGGTAGCTCTTTTCCGTTCGCCGGCGGACTTTTCGATGTGACCCTGCGAACTATCGCGGTCGTCTGCTGTCTGCTGCTCGCCGGCTGTGCGGCGCCGGTGGCGCCGTCGCCGTCGCCCGACGGCGACCGTCTCGGCGTCGAGAACGGCTACGCCGCGACCGACGACCTCGCCGTCGACGCGAGCGACGGGCTGAACGAGTCCGAACTCGACGCCGTCGTCGCCCGGACGATGGCCCGCGTCGAACTCGTTCGCGGGCTGGAGTTCCGGGAGACGGTGCCGGTGGAGGTGATCTCCCGCGAGGAGTACCTGAACGGGTCGAGCCGCGACACGACCGTCGACACGCCCGCCGAGCGCGCCCGCGAACAGCGCTACGAGGCGGCGATGTTGGTCGGCGAGGATCGAACCGTCGGCGGGGCGTTCGCCGAGATCTACGGCGGCTCCGTGCTGGGGTACTACTCCTCGGCGTCGGACCGGATCGTCCTCGTGAGCGGCAACGAGACGCCGACCGTCGACCGGACGACGCTGGCCCACGAACTGATGCACGCGCTCCAGGACCAGCGGCTCTCGCTGCTCGGCGGCGCCGACAACCCCGACGAGGCGACGGCCCAGACTGGCGTGGTCGAGGGCGACGCCAGCTACGTCGAGGCGAAGTACGAGGAGCGCTGCGACGCGGAGTGGGACTGTATCCCGCTGCCGGAAAGCAGCAGTGCGGGCGGTGTCGCCGACCGGAACCTCGGACTGTACCTCACCGTCTACGCGCCGTACAGCGAGGGGCCGACGCTGGTCCACCGCGTCCGCCAGCGCGGCGGCTGGGCGGCGGTGAACGACCTGTACGTCCGGCCGCCCGAGTCGAGCGAACAGCTGATCCACCCGAGCGACTACCCCGAGGACCGCCCCGCGAGCGTGACCGTACCGGACCGCTCGACCGCGGCGTTCGACCGCGCCAGCGCGACCCGGATGGGCGAGGCGACGCTGTTCGCGATGCTGTGGCAGCAGCGCGCGATCGATCGTGGAACGCTGCGTAGCGAGCCCGGCCCGTACTCCGCGTACAACTACTCCCACCCGGCGACCGAGGGCTGGGCGGGCGACAAACTGGTGCCGTACTTCGACGCGGACAGCGACGACCCGGCGGCGGACGGCTACGTCCTGAAGACCCGCTGGGAGAGCGACCGCGACGCCCGGCAGTTCGCTCGTGCGTACCGCGGGCTACTCACCGAGTCGCTGAACGCGACCGTCGACGGTGAGGGCGTCTACCGCGTCGCCGACGGCTCCTTCGAGGACGCGTTCCGCGTGACCCGGGACGGCAACGTCGTCCGGATCGTGAACGCGCCGACCGTCGACGCGCTCAACGAGGTCCACGACCCCTAGATCACTGCCCGCACCGCGAGCAGGACGCCCAGCCCGCCGACCAGCGCGGCCAGCAGGCTCCCCGTCTTCCGGGTGAGCAGCACCACCGCCGCCCCGGCGATCCACGCGCTCGGCCCGCCGTTCAGCAGCTCCGGGGCGACGATGGAGACGACGACGGCGCCGGGCAGCACCGAGAGCGCGGCGTCGACGCGCTCGGACGTGTCGACGTGACCGAGCAGCCAGAAGCCGCCCGCTTTCGTGAGGTAGGTCAGCACCGCCATCGCGGCGACGACGGCGACCACCGTCGGACCCAGTTCAACGACTGACACGGATCACCTCCACGAGACTGCCCGCGATCCCGCCGGCGAGGATGTACCACCGCCCGGTGAGGACGTCGGCGGTCACGACCGCGACGACGAACGCGACGCCCCACGGGAGGAGTGTCGACTTCCCCTCCCAGAGCCCCACGGCGATCGCGATGAAGATCGCGGGCAGCACGAAATCCAGCCCGTACCGGCTGGGGTCGCCGATCGCGGCGCCGATGCTCGCGCCGACGATCGTCGCGGCGACCCAGAACAGCCAGACGGCGACCCCGCTGCCGAGCATGAACGCGCCCCTGCCCGACCCCTCGCCCAGCTCGCCCATCGTCAGTGCCCAGGTCTCGTCGATCAGGAAGAACACGCTGCCGTAGGCGTGGCCGGGCCGGAGTCGGGCGAACCACGGGCGCAGCGCCGCGCCCATCAGCACGTACCGGGCGTTGACCACGAGCGTCGTCGTCAGCACCGCGACGATCGGGATCGGATCGGCCCAGAGCTCGACGGCGATCAGCTGGGCCGCGCCCGCGAACACGGTCGCGCTCATGAGCGCGGCCTCCGCGACGCTCAGCCCCGACCGCCGCGCGACCACCCCGAACACGAGGCCGTAGCCGCCGACGCCGGCCGCGACCGGGAGACAGCGCCGGAACCCCTCCCACGCACCGTCGACGGTGAACGTGACGGTCCCCCGCTCGTCCGTGTCGCGACTCATCGCGTGGACGTACCGTCGGGGGGTTCCTAAGCGCTCGGAGAGCGGCACGCCGGCGCGACCCAACGTTTAACTACTCAGTAGTACCACGTAGTAATCGATGACGTTCGACGGCTTCACCGACGCGAGCGAGGCAGAGGTCACCCGTGCAATCGCCGACGAGTGGCACGACGAGTTCATGGATTTCACCGAGAGCGAGGTGGTGATCGTCGGCGGCGGCCCGTCCGGGCTGGTCGCGGCGAAGGAGCTCGCCGAGCGCGGCGTCGACGCCACCGTCGTCGAGAAGAACAACTACCTCGGCGGCGGGTTCTGGCTCGGCGGGTTCCTGATGAACAAGCTCACCGTCCGGGAGCCGGCCCACGAGGTGCTCGACGAGCTCGGCGTCCCCTCCGAGGAGAGCGATGAGGCCGAGGGGCTCCACGTCGCCACCGCGCCCCACGCGAGTTCGGCGCTGATCAAGGCCGCCTGCGACGCCGGCGCGCGGATTCAGAACATGACGGAGTTCACCGACGTGGTCGTGCGCGAGGACCACGAGGTGTCCGGCGTCGTGCTGAACTGGACGCCGGTCCACTCCCTCCCCCGGGAACTCACCTGCGTCGACCCCGTCGCGGTTGAGGCCGATCTGGTGATCGACGCGACCGGCCACGAGGCGGTCGTCGTTTCCAAGCTCCACGAACGCGGCGTGATCGACGCCCCCGGCATCGAGGAGACCGGCTCGGTCGGGATGGACAGCTCCGAGGACGGCGAGTACGGCGCCCCCGGCCACGACTCGCCGGGCCACGACTCCATGTGGGTCGGGGAAAGCGAGGACGCGGTCGTCGAGCAGACCGGTAAGGTCCACGAGGGCCTCATCACGGCTGGGCTCGCGACCGCCACCACCCACGGGCTGACTCGGATGGGCCCGACGTTCGGGGCGATGCTGCTCTCCGGGAAGAAGGCCGCGCAGGTCGCCATCGACGAACTCGGCCACGACGCGCCGAGCGTCGGGATGCCCGGCGCACAGCCCGGCCCCGCCGACGACTGATGGGCCGCCCCGTCGTGCTCACCGTCGCCGGTTCCGACAGCGGCGGCGGCGCCGGGATCCAGGCCGACCTGAAGACGATCGGGGCCCGCGGCGCGTTCGGCGCGTCGGCGATCACCGCGCTCACGGCCCAGAACACGACGGGCGTGCGGGCCAGCGAGCGGACCGACCCCGAACTGGTCCGCGAGCAGATCCGCGCCGTGAACGAGGACCTCGGCGTCGATGCGGCGAAAACCGGGATGCTCGCGGACGCCGAGGTGGCCGCCGCAGCGGCCGACGAACTCGAAGCCGCCGAGTTCCCGGTCGTGGTCGACCCGGTCGTGGTCGCCCAGAGCGGCGACCGTCTGCTCTCCGCGGACGGCGAGGAGGTCGTCCGCGACCGCCTCGTCCCCGCGGCGACGCTGGTGACGCCGAACGCGCCGGAGGCGGAACTGCTCACCGACGTGGGAGTCGAGACGCCCGCCGACGCGGCCGAGGCCGGCGAGGCGCTCCGCGAGATGGGGGCCGACGCGGCGCTCGTGACCGGGGGCCACCTCGACGGCGACGAGGTGGTCGACGTGTTCGTCGGCGACGAGATCCGGGAGTTCCGCTCGCGCCGCGTCCCGGACGCGAACAGCCACGGCAGCGGCTGTACCCTCTCGGCCGCCGTCGCCGCCGATCTCGCGTTGGGGTGCGACCGCTTCGAGGCCGTGGCGAACGCGGAGTCGCTGCTCCGACGGGCGGTCACCCACGGCCTCGACATCGGGGAGGGCGTCGGTCCGGTCCACTCTCTCGCCGACCTGCGGGCACGCGCTGACGCGCCGCGAGCGCTCGACGCGGTCCGGGAGACGGTCCGGGCGTTCGAGACGCCCGAGGTGGCGCCGCTGATTCCCGAGGTCGGCACCACCGTTGTCGTCGCCACGACGACCGCGACCGAGCCGGCGGACGTGGCCGCCTCCGAGGGACGCCTCACCCGCGTCCCCGGCGGCGTGCGCGCACCTGGCGGGGCCGCGATGGGCGCGTCGAGCCACGTCGCGCGGCTCCTGCTCGGCGTTCGCGAGCACGACTCGACCGTGACGGCGGCTTGCAACCTCCGGGCGAGCGACGCGGTTCGTGCGGCCGTCGGGGAGCAGTTGGCGGTCGCGACGGTCGACCGGACCGCGGAGCCCGCCGACGCGGCGGGGACGATGGACTGGGTCGCCGAGCGCGTGCTGACCCGGCGCGACGGCGACGCACCCGACGCGATCGTCGACGGCGGCGCCCACGGGAAGGAGCCGATGGTCCGGCTGCTGGCGCCGGACGCGGCGACGCTCCGCGAGCGAGTGCTCGGACTGGCCGAGCGCGTCGACGTGCCGTCGAACGCCGGCTGACCGAGGTGTTCCGCCGGCCGAAAGCTCACGGCCCTCCGGCCGAAACGGCTACCGATGCGAACCCACACCGTCTCCCGCCCGGACGGGCCGGCGATCCACGTCGCGGAGTCGGGGCCGACCGACGCGCCCGCGGTGCTGTTCCTCCACGGCTACTCGCTGAGCCACCTCTCCTGGCGCGACCAACTGCGTTCCTCGCTCGCGGATCGCTACCGCTTCGTCGCGATGGATCTCCGGGGTCACGGCGACTCCGAGAAGCCCGACTCGGGCTACCGGGAGAGCGAGGTGTGGGCCGACGACGTACAGGCCGTCGCGGACGCGCTCTCGCTCGACTCGTTCGCGCTCGTGGGTTGGTCGTACGGCTCGCTCGTCGCACTCGACTACCTCGCGGTCCACGGCACCGACCGCGTCCGCGGGGCGAACCTCGTCGGTATCGTCCTCGGGATCGGAACGCCGCGGACGACCGAGTGGCTGGGCCCCGACTACCTCGACCTGTTCCCCGACATCGTCTCGACGGACGCCGAGACGGCGACGGCGGCGCTCGATCGGTTCGTCCGGATCTGCTTCCACGACCGTCCCTCGCCCGAGGAGCGCTACCTGCTGCTCGGCACCGCCGCGGCGACGCCGCCGTTCGTCCGGGACGCGATGCGGGACCGCGAACGCTCACACGTCGACGCGCTCGTGGACCTCTCGCTCCCGGTGTTGCTCACCCACGGCGCCCATGACGCCGTCGTCGACGCCGACGCCGCCCGCGCGGCCGCCGAGCGCCTGCCCGACGCCGAGCTCTCGATCTACCCCGACACCGGACACAGCCCGTTCCGGGAGGCGACCGAGCGCTACAACCACGAACTGGGCGAGTTCCTCGACGACCTCGACTGATGTCGGGGTAGCCGGGTTGATGTGGCTCGGCGCCGACCTGCCGGTATGAACGACCGACAGTTCACGCTCGACTACGACCCCGGCGAGATCCGGTTCGGCCGCGGCGCCGCCGGCGACCTGGGCGACCTGCTCGCGGCCCGCGGGCTCGCCTCGGCGCTAGTGGTGACCGGCGAGAACGTGGGCGCCAACCGCGACGTGATGGACCCCGTCGAGGCCGGTCTCGGCGACGCGCTGGCCGGCGTGTTCGACGAGACCACCCCAGCGAAGACCCTCGGCGCGGCGCTCGCGGCCGCCCGCGAGGTGCACGAGACCGGCGCCGAGGCGATCGTCGCGGTCGGCAGCGGCTCCAGCCTCGACACCGCGAAAGTCGCCAGCGCGCTCGGGAGCTACGCCGACCCCGCCGCGGCCGCCGAACACGCGCTCGACGCCGGCTCGGTCCCGGTCGCCGACGACGGCCACCCGACGCCCGTGATCGCGGTGCCGACGACGCTCGCGGGCGCGGATCTCTCGGTTATCGGCGGCGTCGGCCTCTCGCTCGACGCGGACGCCGACCCGAGCGAGATCCCCAGCGGCGGCGTGAGCAACCGTCGACTGATGCCGACCGCGCTGTGTTACGACCCGGAACTGTTCGAGACGACGCCGCGATCGATGCTCACCGCGTCGGCGATGAACGGGTTCGACAAGGCCGTCGAGTGTTGCTACTCCCCGCACGCGACGCCGATCACCGACGGCACCGCAAGCCGGGGGCTCTCGCTGATGCGGTCCGGGTTCGGCGAACTGACCGAAGACGACCCCGACCCCGAGCAGTTCGACGACGCGGTCGCGGGCGTCGTCTGTGCGCAGTACGGTATCTCCACGCCGGGCGCCTACCGCGCGTCGATCATCCACGCGTTCGGCCACGGGTTCTCGAACGACTACGACGCCCACCAGGGGACGGTCCACGGCGTGCTCGCGCCGGACGTGCTGCGGTACGTGTTCTCGGAGGTCGACGGCCGCCGGCGCCTGCTCGCGGAGGCGCTGGGCGTCGCCGAGCCGTCGATGGACGACGACGAACTCGCGGCGGCGGTCGTCGACGCCGTCGCGGGGGTCCGCGACGATCTCGGCCTCCCCAGTCGGCTCCGGGCGATCGACGGGCTCTCGCGGGACGACCTGTCCGACATCGCGGAGATTATCCACGACGACGGGCTGTTCGCGGAGGCGCCGGTCCAGCCCTCGGTCGCGGAGATCGAGGACGTGCTCGAGGACGCCTGGTAGTCAGAAGGACGGCTCCCTCCCCCTCCTTCACTCCTCGTCCGAACCGAGCCCCGAAACCGGGTCGTACGTCCGGGAGAGGAGTCGAGCGGTCAGTCGGCCGTGGACGGCGGCGAGCCAGTTCAGCGCCGAGAGTCCGACCAGCAGGACGACGACGCCGGCGCCGGCGGCAGCGAGCGCCTGGGGGAACGTCCGGACCCGCCACGCCTCGACGGTCACGGCCGCCTCGACGCCGACGAGTAGGCGGTTCCAGCCGAAGTGGAGCGCGGGGTGGAGCTCGACCGGGCGGTCGGTCACGAGCCCGACGTACAGCCCCGGCTCGCCGTAGTGCAGCGGCACCGACAGCAGCGCGACGCCGGTGACGAGCGCGTTCATCACGACGAGAAACGCGGCGATCCCGACGGCGAACTTCAGCGGGATGTACAGCAGCCCCGCGTACGTCCCGGGCTCGGTCGCCAGCGCGCGGGTCTTCTCCCACCAGCCGTCGCCCGCCAGCTCCGTCCGTGCGGGCACGTCGACGCCGAGCAGCCACGACGTGAGGCGTCGTTCGAACCCCACGATCACCAGCGTGCCCGCGACGGTCGTCGCGACCAGCGGGATGCCGACGAGGACGAACGAGAGCCCGATCCCGACACCGAGCGCGATCGTCGTGCCCACGAAGTACGCCAGCCCCAGCGGGAACGATAGCACGAGGTAGGCGAGGTTCAGGTACGTCTGCGGGCGGATCGGCGCGGTGACGAACGACCGAAGGCGGCCGGCACGCGGCGACGTGGCCGCGGTGGCGGAGGACATCTCCCGCGTTGCTGGCGGCCGTGCCCGAATAAGGGTTCGGGTCAGTTCGCCGACTCGTCCACTCGCGGTGGGGGTTTTTCCTGCGGCCTCACGAACCCCGGCTCGTGTCGACCCCGAGGAACTTTGCCCTGCGACGCCGTGCGTGTGCTCGATGAGCGACGCGGGCGAGGACGTGGTCGACCTCCTCGGCGACGAGTACGTCCGGGTAATCCTCGCGGAGACCCGCGAGGAGCCCAAATCGGTCGACGCGCTCAGCGACGCCTGCGACGCCGACCCCTCCACCATCTACCGGCGCGTCGAACGCCTGGAGGCGGCGGGGCTGCTGACCGACCAGCAGCGACTGGACCCCGGCGGCCACCACTACAAGGAGTACGACGCCACGCTCGAGGCGGTCCACGTCCACGTCGGCGCGGAGGGGTACGATATCGACGTCGAGTACACCGAGGAGGAGGAGCCAGCCGACCGCTTCACCCGACTCTACGAGGGGTTCAAATGACGCTCACGCCTGCACCCGCCACGGTTCCGCTCCAGACGGCCACCGGCGGGGCGACCGTCGTGGTGCTCGCCGCGCTGCTCGCGCTGCTGGTCGCGACCGTGCTCTCGCTGGCGGTCGCCGCCAGGCTCTACCGCGGCTACCGCCGCGGCGGCGGTCGTCCGATGCTCGGCCTGCTCGTCGGGCTGGTGTTGCTGACGACGGTGCCGTTCGTGCTCCGACTCGTGCTCACCAACGTCGGCGACGTGTCGGCGACGACGCGGGCGCTGGCGGCGACGAGCAGCCAGCTCGTCGGCCTCCTGATCGTGCTCACGGTGGTGTTCGACCGTGGTTGACGCCGCCACCCTCCTAACCCTCGCCTCCGCCGCGACCGCGGCCGCGGGCGTCGTCGTCGCGTGGCTGGCCCACCGGGGGTACCGACGCAACGACAGCCGGGCGATGCGCTTCCTCGCGGTCGGCGTGGCCTGTATCGCGGTCGTCCCGTTCCCGGTCACGTACGGCGTCGGCCCGCTGCTCGGGCTCTCTGACGCGGCGACGCTGCTCGGCGTGCTGCTCGCGAACGTCGCCGGCCTGCTCGCGGTGCTCTACTCGCTGGAGGGTACCTGATCTGGCGTTCGCCGGACGACGGCGATCGAAGGAGTATATAGTCTTTTCGTCGACTCGCTGCCTCGCCAGTCGGCGAGCACGCTTGAAGTGTGAGGGGGTCGACAGTCCACCTGTGAAACGGACCCCAACCAGACGCCGACTGCTGGCCGGCGTCGGCACGGCCGTGCTGGCCGGGCTCGCCGGCTGTTCCGGCGCCACGCCGTTCGTCGGTAAGCGCATCGAGGAGGATCGCAGTATCGCCACCGAGGGCGCGACCGCACTGGCTATCGACGCCGAGGTGGGCGACGTGACCGTCCGCGGCGAGGAGCGCGAGGACGTTCACGTCCACGCCGTCAAGCAGTCGAGCTCCGTCGGCGTCGACCTGGCCGATCTCGACCTCTCGGCGGAGCGCACGGACGGCCGACTCGCGCTGACCGCCCGCTACACCGGGGATACCTCCATCCTCGGTAGCACGCCGAGCATGGATCTCACGCTCCGCGTCCCCCGCGCGCTCACGGTCGAATCGCTCGCCGCCGACGTCGGTGACGTGCTGGTCGAGGCCGTGACCGGAGACCTCGCGGCCCGCACGTCGGTCGGCGACGTGACGATCCGGGACGTCTCCGGGACCGTCACTGCCGAGTCCAGCACCGGCGACGTCGACGTCGAGAGCGCAGAGACGGTCGGTGACGTGAGCACCGAGACGGGCGATATCGACGTGGACGTGCCGGCGATCGACGGCGACACCGCCCTCGAATCACGCGTGGGCGACGTGGCCGTCGCGATCGCCCCGGATCTCGACGCCGACCTCGTCGCGGAGACGCGGGTCGGAGACGTGGAGATCGACGGGCTCTCGGTGCAGGACGGGACGGCGACCGACAGGTCGATCACCGGCACGCTCGGCGACGGCGGCCCCACCCTCCGGGCCACGACCGAGACCGGCGACGTCGAACTCCGCCCGCTCTCGGCCGACGGCTGAATCGGTCCCCCGCGACGGCCCTCCCACCGAACCGCTTAACCCCGCCACTGACGTACGACGAACCGGCAGAGAGAGCCCGGTTCCCGCGCCCCGGCCCGCGAGCAAGGGGCGTGAGGAAAGTCCCCCCACCGTCCGGACGGGCGACCGGGCGCAAGCCCGGAGCCGGAGACGGCTGGCTCTGGAACAGAAACGAGACCGCCTGCCTCGACTGATGAGGTGCTCGGCGGCCCACGGCCGCCGGGACGCGCTTGCGGGCCTCGCCCGCGAGCGTGTGCGAACCGACCCGCAAGGGGAGGGAGCTAACCCACCGAAGATCGACGGGCAGGAACGGATGGAACGGCGAACCCTCGCCGGTGCAAGCCCGTGCCCGAAGGTAGTCCGGACAGCCGGCGACGGCAGGGCGCGGGTGCTCAGCCGAATACCGGGTCGAAACAGAAGGGGGCTTACTCCTCTCGGCCGCTCGACTCCGCCAGCGGCGGCGCTCGCCCTGGCCCGAACGTCTATCCACCCCCGGCTCGTCGGGGCGAACGATGACTGACGACCGCGCTGGCGCCCCCTTCGCGGTCGTGCTCGCCACGGTGCCGTCGTTCCGGAACGCCGGCGGGTGGGACCATGAGTGAGGACGCCCGTGTCTTCGACCCCGAGGCGCTGGTCGTGGCGCTCGACCGCTTCGGCGGCAGCGAGCCGGAGCGCCGCACCGTCGCGAGACAGGCCGCCGACCTGGCCGACTCGGGCCGGTACCGCCGGGACAGCGGCCGCGCGCTCACGCCCGACCTGATCGTCGACGAGCTCGCCGACGCGCCCGACGGCTCGCCCGCGGACCGCTGGAACTGGTGGATCGGTGTGCTCGCCGTCGCCTACGGCGGCTACGAGGGGTTCGCGGTGCGTCGGTACCCCGGTGCCGCGGACGACGCCTGACCGCTCGGGCCCGCTCCGAGCGTCTGGTGACGAACCGACGGACGGAAACCCCGGGGCCGCCGACTTCGACCGAATGCAGCTACGCTTCCTCGGCGGGGCGGGCGAGGTCGGCCGCAGCGCCGTCCTCGTCGACGACTCGCTGCTGCTCGATTTCGGCCTGCTGACCGCCGAGCCGCCGCAGTACCCCGTCGGGACGCCCGACCCCGACGCCGTCGTCGTCTCCCACGGCCACCTCGACCACGTGGGGACGGTCCCGGCGCTGCTCTCCGGGCGGAACCGGCCGCCGATCCACTGGACGCCGCCGACGCGGGAGCTGGCGCTCACGCTCGCCCGCGACACGCTGAAGCTCCACGGCCAGTCGCCGCACTGCCCGTTCACCGAGAACGACGTGAAGCGCGTAACGGAGGTCTCCGAGACCCACGGCTACCGCGAGACGTTCGAGGCGGCGGGCTACGAGGTGACGTTCTACAACGCCGGCCACATCCCCGGCAGCGCGCACGTGCTCGTGGACGACGGGGACACCCGCCTGCTCTACACCGGCGACTTCCACCTCGACGAACCCGAGGCCGCCGACCCGCCTGCGGGCTTCGACGCCGGCGAGCCACCAGTCGGCCAGCGCCTCGTCGCGGGGTCGACCGCCAGGCCGGACGCTGACGTGGTGCTGTGTGAGAGCACCTACTCCGACGTCGAACACGACCCGCGAGCGACCGTCGAACACCGCTTCGCTCAGAGCGTCAAGACGACGCTGTGGGGGGGCGGCACGGTCGTCGTCCCGGCGTTCGCCATCGGCCGGACACAGGAGCTGCTCATGATCTGCGAGGCCCACGACATCCCCTGCTACGTCGACGGGATGGGGACGGAGGTGACCGAGATGCTGCGGCAGTATCCCGAATTCGTCCGCGACGCCGATGCGCTTCGGCGGGCGAAGTCTCACGCACGGTTCGTCACCGGAAGGGACGGCCAGCGGAAGCGGATCGCCGACCAGCCCGCCGCGATCGTCACCACAAGCGGGATGCTCTCCGGCGGCCCCGCGATGACGTACATCCCCGAGATCCGTGCGAACCCCGTGAACAAGATCACGCTGACCGGCTATCAGGTCGAGGGTACCCCCAGCCGCGAACTGATCGAGACTGGCCGGGCGGAGATCGACGGCCGCGTGATGCCCGTCAGCGCCCGGGTCGAGGGGTACGACTTCTCGGCCCACGCCGATCACGACGGCCTGCGGCGGTTCCTCGACGCCTACGAGGACGCCGAGGTCCTCGTGAACCACGGCGACCGCTGTGCGGCGTTCGCAGAAGAACTCCGCGCGGACGGGTACGACGCGTCGGCGCCCGACCTCGGCGCGACCGTCGAGGTCTGAGCGGCGGTCAGTCCGCCAGCTCCCGTTCCAGCCAGTCGAACTGCTGTTCCAGTTCGCGCCGTCGCTGGCGCTCGATAACCGTCGAATCCAGCAGTTTCCCGACTAGCGCCACGTCGATCGCGTACTCGGTCTCGGCGGTCACCTCGGTTCCACTCTCGGTCTCCGCGAGCGTGTACCGCGTCACCATCTCCTCGAAGATGCCGTCGCGCTGGCGGTAGGCGAGCGCCGTCCCCGGCTCGTCGACCAGTTCGAGCGTGAGTTCGATCGTCGCGATCCCGACGCCGTTCTCGAGCTCCATGCGGTCGCCCTCGACGACCACCTCGTCGAACCCCGCGGCGCGCATGAACGCCCCGACGTCCTGCATCCGTTCGCGGATCGCGTCCGGTGGCGCCGCGATCTCCCGGGAGACGCTGACCGAGTTCATACCCGCGCTACGGCGCCGCGGTTGAAAACACTCGGCACGAACATCTCCGCGGTCAGGCGTCGGCCAGCGTCTTTGCCAACCGTTTCGCCTCACGAACGCGGCCGGGGATCCCGGCTCTGGCGGCGTAGTTCGCACAGAGATGCACGCCGGCCGGGAGATTCACGTCGTCGAGCGCGTCCCACGACGCGTCGTAGGCGGGCATCCCGCGGCGGAGGCGGTGGACGTCGACGACCGTCGTCTCGACGCCAGCGAGTTCCGCGAACTCCCGTTCGGCAACCTCGCGGATCGCGGGTTCGGACCGTTCGACCAGCCCGGGGTTCCGTCCGCCGCCGAGGTACGCCGTGTGGCGGTGCCCGCGATCGAACAGCGTCCCGGTACAGGTGACGCCGAGCGTCCGGAACGGCTCCTCGTACTGGACCTGGAACCCCGCAGCATCGAGATCGGCCGCGGACTCGAGGTGGACGGCAGCCATGGGGTTGTAGCTGAGCCGCCGGAGTGCAGCCGCGCTCTCGGGCGCCAGCGCGTCGAGCAGGCCCGCGGTCACGTCCGCGGGCGTCGTGCAGACGACGTGATCGACTGCGGTCGTGCCGTCCGGCGTCTCCACCGCGAACCCGTCGTCCGTCTCGCGAACCGTCTCGACCGGCGTGCCGAGGTGAACGCGCTCGTGGTGGCGCTCGAACAGCGCCCGCGGGAGCGTCCCGAGGCCACCATCGAACGAGGCGACCGGCGGCGTCGACCCGCGCCGCCGCGCCCGCACCGCCGCGACGAGCAGGCTTCGGCCGACGCCGCGCTTCTCGAGTGCCCGCCCCAGCGAGTGACGCATCGGCATTTCGTCGGGGTGGGTGCCGTAGATCCCGCCGTACAGCGGGCCGACGAGGTACTTCGATGCCTCGTCGCCGAGCATCCGGGAGAGGCTCTCCTCGACGCTCTCCTCGCCCCGCGGCGGCCCCGTCAGCGGCTCCAGCAGCAGCCGGAGCTTCCCCCGGGGCGAGAGCAGGTCGGTCGCGACGCCCTCGCGGAGCGAGAACGGTACCTCACGGAGCGTGCCGTCGCGGTAGACGTACAGCGGCGCGTCCGTCGCCTCGACGATCCGGTCGTCGATGTCGAGCGCCTCGACGAGGGACGCCACCGGCGGCGAGAGCCGGGTTCGCTGTGGGCCGTCCTCGACGACACGGCCGTCGACGGTCCGACTGCTGATCACGCCTCCGGGCTCCGCATCGGCCTCGAACACGACGCTGTCGATGCCCCGCTGCCGGAGGTGGTGGTGGAGCGCGAGGCCGCTGATCCCCGCGCCGACGATGCCGACCCGCATCGTCAGTCGGCGGGGTTGGGCAGCGGCCCGTCGTAGCCTTCCGGCACGTACGGACAGAGCGGGTCGCTCGCGAGCGGGTCGCCCGCCGTCGCGTACGCCCGCGAACGGCTACCGCCACAGACGTTACGGAACTCGCAGGCACCACACTTCCCCTGGAGCGCGTCGGGGTCGCGAAGTTTCTCGAACAGCGGCGCGTCGCGGTAGAGCCCGATCAGGCTCTCCGCCCGGACGTTCCCGGCCGCCTCCGGCAGGAACCCCGAGGGGTACAGTTCGCCGGTGTGGCTCACGAACGCGAACCCGTCGCCGGCGGTGATCCCGGTGCGGCGGCCGACGCCGTCGTGGTCCGGGTTGTCGGTCGCCGATTGGTGTCGCTGCATCGCGACGCGGCGGTACTGCGGCGCCTCGGTGGTCTTGATCCCGAAGTCGGACTCGCTGTTGACCTCGACCAGCCACTCCATCACACGGTCGGCGCGTTCCGGGGAGACGGGGTCCAGCACCGCCCCGCGGCCGACGGGGACGAGGAAGAACACCGACCAGAGCACCGCACCGAGCTGGTCGACCAGTTCGCGGATCCCCGGGAGCTGGTCGACCGTCTCGGCGCAGACGGTCGTGTTGATCTGGAGCGGGAGCCCGGCGTTCCGGGCGGCGCGTGCGGCTTCGAGGGTCTGCCGGAAGCTCCCGTCCTCCTTGCGGAACCCGTCGTGGGCCTCGGGGGAGGCGCCGTCGAGGCTGAGTGCAAGGCGCCGGAGGCCGGCGTCGGCGACCGTCTCGATCCGTTCCGGGGTCAGCGAGGCGGTGCCGCTGGGGGTGAGCGTCATCTCCAGCCCGCGGTCGACGCCGTACTCGATCAGGTCGACGGCGTCGTCGCGGTACAGTGGGTCGCCCCCGGAGAGGACGACCAACTGCCCCTCGCCGAACGCGCGGGCCTCGTCGAGCAGCTCCGTCCCCTCCGCGGTGGTGAGTTCGTCGGGGTGGCGCTGGGGCTGGGCCTCCGCGCGGCAGTGTTTGCACGCCAGTTCACACGCCCGGGTCATCTCCCAGACGAGCACGAACGGCCGTCGGCTGGTGTCGATGTCGCGTGGTGGCATTGGGTGGAGATGTCGGGGGTCAGTTCACGTGGACGCGGACGACGTGACCGCCACAGCCACACTGTTCGACGTACTCCCAGTCCACGTCGTCGCCGAACTCGTGGTCCAGCGCGTCGTAGAGGTACGTCTCCGGATGCCCGTGGTCGCCGTGGGTCACGAGGTTGACGTGGTTCCCGGGAGCGGTGTGTTCGACCGCCGTGATCGCGCCCTTGACGACGCGCTCGCGATCTTCCGCGTGTTCAGGCCCTTCGAGGTTGGCCGACCAGGAGTTGTCGTGAACGCGGTCGGTGACGGGGTCCGGCGTCTCGTGGTCGTGCTGGGACATGGTCGACCGTTCGTCCCCGACGACCAAGGCCGGCCCCCCGAACATGTTCACTTCCGAAGCGCACCCCACGGCGCCGGGAGGACGCCGACGATCGTCAGTACGACCGGAGCGAACCAGTAGGCGCCGACGAACCCGAGCGTCAGGTCGTGCTGGGTCCACAGGAACACCGCGAGTGCCACGAACGGCACCACCAGCACGCTCCAGACCGCGAGCGCACGCTGCCGCTCGCTCTCCATACGCCGACGGACGGCGCCAGTCCCCTAAACGCTCGGCAGCGAGCTACCGATGTGTAACTCAGTTACCAGTAGTAACCTCTAAGTCGGCGTCGCCCTACTCACTCGCTATGACGAGTGGCGCGGACGACGACGAGAAACTCCAGGTCTGGTGTGCGGGCGAGGACTGGTGCCCGGTCACGACGACGGCGACGCTGGTCGGGAAGAAGTGGCACCCCGTGGTGATCGACCGACTGCTCGCCGCCGGCCCCTGTGGGTTCAGCGAACTCGAGGAGCGTGTCGACGGCATCTCCAGCAAGGTGCTCTCGGACGTGCTCGACGATCTGGAGGAGAAGCGGCTGATCGATCGCGAGATCGTGAGCGAGAAGCCCGTCCGGACGGAGTACTCGCTCACCGAACACGGCGAGTCGCTCGAGTCGGTGATCGACGCGATGCACGAGTGGGGCGAGCAACATCTCGTCGAGGCCGACGAGCCGAGCGCGTCGCTGGCCTGAGACGGTCGGTAACTCGGATTGAAGGGTCACGGGCCCGTAGGGTGGCCATGGAGGAGTTCGACTTTCTGGTGATCGGTTCAGGCTCCGGGCTCGACGTGGCGAACGTCGCTGCGAACCGGGGACAGTCCGTCGCCGTCGTGGAGAAAGGCCCCCTCGGCGGCACCTGTCTCAACCGGGGCTGTATCCCCTCGAAGCAGTTGCTCTACCACGCCGACGTGTACGAGACGATCGAGAGCGCCGAGGAGTTCCACATCGACGCGACCGTCGAAACCGTCGACTTCGCGGAGATGGTCCGGGCGGTCAACGAGGACGTCGCTGAGTCCTCGGAATCGATCCGGAACGGGCTGCAGTCCTCGGACCAGCACCGACTGTTCGAGGGTGAGGCGCGGTTCGTCGACGACCGCACGGTCGAGATCGGCGAGGGAGCAGATGCAGGAGCCCGAATCCGCGCGGAGACCGTCCTCATCGCCGCGGGCACGCGTCCCGGCATCCCCGCCATCGACGGCATCGCGGACGTGGAGTACCTCACGAGCACCGAGGCGCTCGAACTGGAGGAGCCGCCGGACCGACTCGTGATCGTCGGCGGCGGCTACATCGCGGCCGAACTCGGCCAGTTCTTCGGCACGTTCGGCAGCGACGTGACGATCGTCGGCCGGCGGCCGCAGCTACTGCCCGCTGCCGACGGGGAGGTCGCCGAGGCGTTCACCGACCAGTACCGCGAGCGGTTCGACGTGCAGACCGGCTACGCCGTCACCGAGGTTTCGGAAGCGGACGGCGAGCTCACGGTCGAGGCGTTGCCGTACGAGTACGGGGACGGCGACGAAGTCGACCCCGGCGTCGTCGAGGACGGCGAGCCACTCACCGTCGCCGGCGACGAACTGCTCGTCGCCGCCGGGCGAGTGCCCAACACCGACACGCTCAACCTGGAGAACACCGCGGTCGAGACCGACGAGGAGGGGTTCGTCGAGACCGACGAGTACCTCCGGACCGACGCCGAGGGCGTCTGGGCCCTGGGCGACATCGTGGGCGAGTACCTCCTGAAACACAGCGCGAACCACGAGGCACAGGCCGTCGCACGCAACGTCTTCGGCGACGAACCGGAACCGGTGGACTACTCGGCGATGCCGTTCGCGGTGTTCGCGTCGCCCGAGGTTGCCGGCGTCGGCGCGACCGAGGGCGAACTCCGAGCCGAGGGCCGGGAGTACGCCACGAACACGTACCGCTACGACGAGACCGCCCGCGGGGACGCGATGCACGCCGAGGGGTTCGTGAAGGTGTTAATCGATCTGGAGGGGGAGATCCTGGGCTGTCACATCGTCGGCCCCGACGCGTCGACGCTGATCCAGGAGGTCGTGACGGCGATGACGGCGGGCAGCGGCACCGTCCGGGATATCCGGGAGTCGATCCACGTCCACCCGGCGCTGCCGGAGGTCGTCCAGCGCGCGTTCTCCGGGCAGTTCTCCCGCGGCGGGGGCGGCCACCATCACCACCACTGAGCCCGCGGGTGACACGGACGTAACTCCGTTACTGCACGGTTCGCTCGTCCTTTTCCGTTTCGCGGTCGTCGATCGAACCGCATGACGAAAGCAGCCATCGTGATTCTCGCAGGGACGGACGGGCACGAGAACCTCGGTCGAATCGCGAACGGTCTCGAAGCCGCCAAGGAGTTCGCCGAGAACGACGAGGACGAGCTCGAACTGATCTTCGACGGCGCGGGGACCCAGTGGATCCCCGAACTCGAGGACGAGGAGCACGACTACCACGACCTCTACGCGACGGTCAGCGACCAGGCGTCGGCGTGTGACTACTGTTCGGGCGCCTTCGGCGTCGACGAGGCCGTACAGGACGCCGGCGTCGTCCAGCTCGACGACAACGACGGCCACCCGAGCATTCGGTCGCTGGTCGACGACGACTACGAGATCATCACGTTCTGAGTTCCGGCGGGTGTGTGGTACACTCACTCGGGCGCGGGAGTCTTTTCCCCTGTGGGAACGAACCGGCAGGTAATGCCACAACCCGACCCCGAGCGCGCCGGGGGGAATCGCCGGGACGATCCGCCCGACGGCGACGACGTTCCGGCGACGACCGACCGGCATTCGCGGGTCGGCGAACCGGTCGTGCGCGCCGACCCGGAGATCACCGGCGAGCGCGCGAGCGAGGCAATCGACTTCGACCCCGACGACCCCGAGAGCGTCGCCCACGCCGCCGACGTGCTCGCGGAGTTCGCCGGCTGTCAGGGCGAGGACGACTGCGTGGACATGCTGCGGGGCGCGGCGGCGTGTGCGGCGCTCGTCCGCGGCGTCGGCTCCTACCGTGAGGCCGCCGACCGCGCCGGCGGCGTCTCGGTGTCGTTCATCCGGACCTGGGCGCGGGTCCACGACCTCCCGCAGTCGGTCCGTCGCCACGTCGCACGCGGCGATATCGCCCCCTCGGCGGCCAAACACCTCGCCCGCGTCGACGGTACCGCGCGGCTCGACCTCGCGTGGGCGGTGCTCGACCACGACCTGACCGTCCGGGAGGTGCGTTCGCTCGCGAGCCGTGTCAACGACGGCGAATCAGCCCAGGAGGCGCTTCGCGAGGAGGGCGTCGACCTCGGCTCGATCGATCTCTCGCTCCCGGTCGAAGGGTACCGCGAACTCCGCCGGGAGGCGTCGATGCGGAACGCCACGCCCGGCGACGTGGTCGCCGAGGCGCTCGCTGAGCGTTACGACTGAAGGAACTGGACCGCGGTTTCTGCGATCGTCTCCCGGGCCTGCTCCACGTCCGACCAGACGATCGTTTCGTCGGGGAAGTGGGCCTGTTCGACGCTGCCGGGGCCGAACACGACCGTCGGGATGCCGGCGGCGACGAAGTGCCGGGAGTCGGCGCCGTACGTCGCGCCGCGGGGGTCGGTGTCCGCGAGCCCGGTGTCGAGCATCGCCGCCCGGAGCGTGCGGACGATCGGCTCCTCGGGGTCGGTCTCGGCCGGTTCGAACTGGATGCTGAACCGCTCGAACGTCGGCGGGTGCTCGGAGAGCCAGTCGTCCGCATCGACGACCGCCTGCAGCGCTTCCTCGTACTGCTGCTCCACCTCGTCGACGGTCTCGCCCGGCGCGACGCCGAAGCGCATCTCGGCGGTCAGCGAACTCGGGACGGAGGAGGCCCAGTTGCCCGCCTCGACGATGCCGATCACGATGGGCCACGGGACGGGATACTCCTCGTACAGCGGATGGGTGACGGTCTCGCCGCGCTCGGCTTCGAGATCCTCGAACGCCGCACGGATGCGCTCGAAGTGCGGGAGCACGTCCTCGCCGCGCCAGCGCGTGGCCGCGTGGGCGGCACGGCCCTGGATCTCGAGGCGTTTCATCACCGTCCCCTCGGTGGCGGTGAGGGGTCTGAGTTCGGTCGGCTCGGCGACGATGGCGGCGTCGCGCCCGAACGGGTAGGGGTTCGACAGCGCGGCCGCCGCGGCGCCGATGCCGCCCTCCTCCTCGCCGGCGACGGCTTCGACGACGAGTCGACCGTCCATCTCGGCGGCCTCGGCGCGGTCGGCGGCGTCCAGCGCGGCGAACACGCAGGTCGCGACTTGGGTCTTCATGTCCGCCGCGCCGCGGGCGGTCAGCGTCTCCTCGCCGTCGTCGGTCTCGCCCCACGTCGGCGTGAACGGGTCCGAGGACCACGCGTCCTCGTCGGCCGGCACGACGTCGAGATGGCCGTTCAGGATCAGCGTCGGGCCCGCGTCGGGATCGCCGAACTCCAGCACGCCCGCGACGCTCGGGCGGTCCTCGGTGTCGATGAGCGCGGGGTCGTCGGGGAACGAGGAGTGCTGGGACAGCGCCTCGGCGTCGGCCTCCCACTCGTACGTCTCGAAGCCGAGTTCGTCGAGTCGCTCCCGGGTCCACGCCGCGGCCTCGGCCTCCCCGCCGTCGACGGTGGGGAACTCGAGCAGGCGTTCGGTGAACGTGCGGATCTCCATGCCCGGGGGGTTGGCGGGAGAGGGTTTAGCTTCCCGGGGAACCGTAAACGCTTACCCAGTCCTCGTTCTGGGTTGGAGTGAGGGCTGATAGCTCAGCTTGGCAGAGCGTCTGGCTTTTAACCAGACGGTCGGGGGTTCGAATCCCTCTCAGCCCGCTTCTCCGGTGAACGAAGTGAACCGTGAGAAGCATCGCTGAGGGGGATTCGAAGCAGGGAACGGGAGGTGAGCGAGCAGCGCGAGCGAACGAGAGTGACCGTGGTTCGAATCCCTCTCAGCCCCGTTCTCTGGCAGACGAACTAGAGCCCCCGCCTCAGTTCTCCCCCTGATACTCGCCGTCGTACGTCCCCTCGTGCTCAGCATCGGCCAGCACGAACTGGCCGATCCGCGCGCCCTGCTCGATCTCGATGGCGCGCCCGACCTGCAGCAGCCCCTCGCCCCGTCCTTCGTAGCCCGCGTCCCAGACCGCCGTATCCAGCGAGCAGGTGTTGCGCAGCAGCGTCGAGCGCGGGAGCACGAAGCCGACGCTGTCCTCGGGCACCGCCAGCCGTTCGCCGTAGCGGACGACGTAGTCGCCCGGTTCGAGCCGGTAGATCGGCGGATCGTCACCGTGGGGGGCGATCTCGCTGCGCTCGCCGACCGACTTGCCGTCCCGGCCCACGTAGCCGGGGCTGGTCTGTTCGAACACTGCGTCGAGCGTGAGATCAACGCCGTTGGGCTGGACTACGTCGTCGTCGGCGCCGTCGACGGCGGCGGCGACCTCGGCTCCGGAGCGGAACATGGTTCGCTATGTGAGGGTCCGCGGCAAAACCCTGCCGAAGGCGTCGTGACGGGCTCTCGCGCCCGGGGACGAACCCCTCGGAACGCCTGCCGGTTCTCGCCGGATTTATCACTGCTCCGAGCCCATCTCGAAACGATATGGGAAAGACGATCACAGAGAAGATTCTCGACGACCACCTCGTCGAGGGCGAGCTGACTCCCGGTGAGGAGATCGGGATCGAGATCGATCAGGTGCTGACCCAGGACACCACCGGGACGATGGTGTGGCTGCAGTTCGAGGCGCTGGGCCTCGACGAAGTCCAGACCGAACTCGCCGCACAGTACTGCGACCACCAGACGTACCAGTTCGACTTCAAGAACACGGACGACCACCGCTTCCTGCGCTCGGCGGCGGGCACCTACGGCGCCCACTTCTCCCGGCCGGGCAACGGGATCTGTCACAACGTCCACAAGGAGAACTTCGCCGCGCCCGGCAAGACGCTGCTGGGTTCGGACTCCCACACGCCGACGCCCGGCGGCCTCGGCCAGCTGGCGATCGGTGCGGGTGGGCTCGACATCACCGTCGCGATGGGCGGCGGCGCCTACTACGTCGACATGCCCGAGGTTGTCAACATCCGACTCGAGGGTGAGCTCGGCGAGTGGGCCACCGCGAAGGACGTGATCCTCGAGCTGCTGCGGCGCCTGAGCGTCAAGGGCGGCGTCGGCAAGGTGTTCGAGTACACCGGTCCGGGCGTGGAGACGCTCTCCGTTCCGGAGCGGACCACCATCACCAACATGGGGACCGAGCTCGGCGCCACCTCCTCGATCTTCCCGACCGACGAGAACACGAAGGAGTGGCTCGAAGAGGTCGGTCGGCCCGAGGACATGGTCGAGCTCTCACCCGACGAGGACGCCGAGTACGCCGACGAGATCGTCGTCGACCTCTCGGAGATCGAGCCCATGATCGCGGAGCCGTCGATGCCCGACAACGTCGTGCCCGTCCGCGAGGCGGCCGGCCGGTCGGTCGAGCAGGTGATGATCGGCTCCTGTACCAACGGCGCCTACGAGGACATCCTCCCGGCCGCGAAGATGCTCGAGGGCCGCGAGGTCGACAAGAAGACCGAGATGATTATCGCGCCCGCCTCGAAGCAGGCTTCCGAGATGCTCGCCCGCGAGGGCTGGACGGCCGAGCTGATGGCCGCCGGCGTGAACTTCTCCGAGGCGACCTGTGGCGCCTGTATCGGGATCGGTCACGTCCCCGGCAGCGACACCGTCTCGCTCCGGACGTTCAACCGCAACTTCGAGGGTCGCTCCGGGATCGAGGACGACTCGGTGTACCTCTGCTCGCCCGAGGTCGCGACCGCCGCGGCGATCAAAGGCGAGATCGTCGACCCGCGCGATCTGGCCGACGAGCTCGGCGACCTGGAGGACCCCGGCTTCGAACTCGGTCGCGGCTACGACCGCGACGACGCCGACCTGATCTCCCCCGACGAGGCCGTCGACGACGAGCTCGTCAAGGGCCCCAACATCGGCGACGTGCCGCTGAAGGACGCCCTGGAGTCCAACCTCGAGGGTGAGGTGCTGCTCCGGATGGGCGACAACATCACGACCGACCACATCATCCCGGCCACGTCGGACATCCTGAAGTTCCGCTCCAACGTGCCGAAGCTCTCGGAGTTCACGCTCTCCCGCGTGGACGAGAGCTTCGCCCAGCGCGCGCTGGACGCCGACGGCGGCTTCCTCGTCGCCGGCGAGAACTACGGGCAGGGCTCCTCGCGCGAGCACGCGGCGCTCTGTCCGATGTACCTCGGCGTCGAGGGCGTGCTGGCCCAGAGCTTCGCCCGCATCCACAAGGCGAACCTGTTCAACTTCGGCCTCGTCCCGCTGACGATCGACGAGGACGACTACGAGCGCATCGAACAGGGCGACAACGTCCAGATCGTCGACGACGTGGGCGACGGCGTGCGCGCCGGCCAGGAGGAGTTCACCTTCCGCGTCAACGACGAGTGGGAGGCCACCGCCTACCTCGACGCCTCCGAGCGCGAGCGCGAGATCCTCGCCGCCGGCGGCAAGCTGTCGTGGACGAAGCAGCAGGCCGAGGGTGGTAGCGGCGCCGCACCCGCGGATGACTAAGTAACGAAGAGCTCTCTGCTGCCGGTTTCTCCCTCCTTTCCTCTCTCTGCTTTCCACCGCCGACCAGCGCCTGCGTCATCGCTGGCCACGGCGCTTATCCCCGAACGCGCCGTAGTTCCCGTCCGTGACCTCCCACCCGGACGCGTCGGACGGCGCGGAGCTCACCATCCGCGAGGCGGACCGGGCGGACCTCCTCGCGGTGTTCCGCATCGAGAAGGCGGTGTTCCCCCAGCCGTGGCCGTTCGCCTCCTTCGAGCAGTTCCTGGGCAACCGGGGGTTCCTCGTGGCGCTCCGTGACGGTGCCGTCGTCGGCTACGCCATCGCCGACTTGCGTTCGAACAACGGCCGGGATCTGGGCCACCTGAAGGATATCGCCGTCCACCCCGAGGCGCAGGGGGAGGGTGTCGGCCGCGCGCTGCTGCGGCGCGTGCTGTTCACGCTGGCCGTCGCGGGCGCGGCCGTCGTGAAGCTCGAAGTCCGGGAGGAGAACGACGTCGCCCAGTCGCTGTACGAGGACGTTGGGTTCGAGCGCGTCCGGCGGGTGCCCGCCTACTACGACGACGGCGAGGACGCGTACGTGATGGTGCTCGACGTGGCGGAGTGGCAAAACTGAGCCGCGGCGCGCGACCTGCCGCGACCTCCGTGTCGTCACCAGAACGCGACGCGTTCTGGTTGGCGAACGAGAACCGCAGTTCTCGTTAACGCGGCGACGGAGCGCTACGCCGCGGCTCTGTGGTACTCGACGCGGCACGCGACTGCGGGCTGGAGCGACGGAGCGCCACGCCGCGGCTCCGTAGCCGTCGACGCCCCGCTGAACACACCTGTTTTCCCCCTCCGGACCGAGACTCGGGTATGGGATACCGCTGTCCGGTCTGTGGCTCGCCCCAGAAGGACGACGAACACCTGGCGAACCACCTGGCGATGACCGCGATGCTCCACGAGGAGGACCACGAGGCGTGGCTCGACGACCACGTCGCCGAGTGGAGCGAACACACCCCGCCCGAACTCGCCGCCGAGGTCGTCGACGAGGCCGAGCAAGTGGACTACGAGGAGGCGACCGCCGAGCGCGCCGAGACCGAGATCCCCACCGAGGACGGCGACGGGCACGATCACGACCACGACGGGTCGGGCCGCCATCCGACCGAGGAGATCGCCGATCCAGCCGAAGTGCCGGACTCGGGGTTCATCGACGAGGCGGCCGAGGAGGCCGTCGCCGAGGCACGCGAGATGACGCGGAAACGCCGCGAGAAGGCTGCCGAGGAGGAGGAGAGCGACGAGGGCGACGGAGACGGAGCCTGACCCACCATCGCCAGCGGTAAGCCGATCCGCGCTGGATCCCCCCGTATGCGAACGGAAGGAGTGTTCTCCCCGGAGACGGAGGCCGACGCGGCAGCGGCGTTCGACAGCGTCGGTCCCGCCGCCCAGACGGTCGTGCGCGAGACCGCCAAGGCGATGGAGTTCGACCGCGAGGAGTACGACCGGCGCGTCACCGGCGAGGTGGTCGAGACCGCCCGCGACGCGCTGTTCGCGTCGCTTTTGACTGTCACCGTCGGCGACCGCGAGGCGTACGAGGAGTGGCGCGAGAGCCACTCGGAGTACGACGTCCACGAGACCGGTTCCGAGAGCGTCGACCACGTCGTCTGGCACGCCGCCCCCGCCACCGAGGAGGCCGTCGCGGCGACGTTCCAGTCCGAGGAGGAGGCCGCGGTCGGGACCCTCCGCCGGCAGGCGTTCGGCCGCATCTACCGGCCGATGCTGAAAGACGACGCCGAGGCGTAGCGATGGGGGAGTACCCGCCGAACGACGGCCGCCGCCACGAACCGCTGCCGGACCCCCACCCCGACTGGCGCGTGATCGAGAGCGTGCCGGAGTACGAGACCGGCTGGTTCGTCGGCGGCTACGACTTGGTCGAACAGCCCGACGGCACCGAGAAGCGCTACTACTGGGCGGAGCTCGCGACCGCGGTGGTGGTCACCGCCGTCACCGACGACCACGTGCTGTTCGTCGAGCAGTACCGGCCGACGATCCGCCACGAACAGCTCGAACTCCCCGCCGGCGTCGTCGAGGCCGAAGAGTCGTTCACCGACGCGGCCCGGCGGGAGCTCCGGGAGGAGACGGGGTTCCGTGCGGACTCGCTGTCGCTGCTCGAGGACGTCTGGGTCGCGACGGGCGCGCTCAGACACAAGCGCGCCTACGTGTTCGCGGAGGGGCTCGAGCCCGCCCAGCAGGATCTCGACGCGAGCGAGTTCCTCACCCCGCGGGCGATCCCCGTCGAGGAGGCGCTCCCGACGGTTCGCTCCCGGCCCACCAACGAGGCAACGCTGCAGGGGCTGACGCTGGCCGACGAGGAAGGGCTGCTGTGAGCCGCCGCGATCGGCGGCGGTCCGTGAACTTCAACCGCGCGAGCGGGCTACGGGTGGTATGGACGAGATCTCGACCGAGCGCGTGGCCGAACTACTGGAGACGGACGAGCCGCCGACGCTGGTCGACATCCGCGAGCCGCCGGCGTTCCAGCGCGGCCACATCCCGGGCAGCCGCAACGTCCCGTTCCGACAGCTCCCCGACCGCGTGGCCGAACTCGCCGATGCCGATCACGTCGTGACGGTCTGTCCGCACGGGAAAGCCAGCGTCCAGGCCGCGAAGCTGATCGACTCCTACGAGGGGACCGCCGACGCGACCGTCCAGAGCATGGCCGGCGGGCTGAGCGAGTGGGAGGGCGCAGTCAAGTCCGACGACGCCGAGCCTGACGAGGGGCCGGCGGCGCCGTTCTAGGTCGAGCGGCTCGCGATCCCGCGGCGCGTTCGTGTCCCGATATCCTTCTCGCGGGAGCCGTCGACGATGGCGCCGTTCTTGCGGACGGCGATGTACTTGTCGCCGGCTACGCGCCGGACCGCCGCCGTCGCAGGCCCAGCGCCGCCAGCACCGAGCCGATCGCGATCGGGGCACCGAAGCCGGGGCTGGTGGTCGCGGATGCGGCCGTCGTCGCGCGTACGTCGGCGGTGCGATCGCCCGCACCGACGCGGTACGTCCCGGACGCCGGCAGTTCGACGGTCGCCGTCACGGTTTCGCGCTCGTCCGGCCCGACAGTGACCGTCCGGGTCGCCACCGTCCCGCCGTCGCGGGTGAACGCCACCGTCACGTTGCCGGGAACCGACTCGTCGTTGGCCACGGTCGCCGTCACTGTCACCTCGCCGCCGGGTTCGACGGTCGTCGGGTCGACGGCGACGTCCGAGACGGTCGGCGTCGCGGGCTCGCGGACCTCGACCGCGACGCGCTCGCCGGCGACCGAGACGGTGTACCGTCCCGGCTCGTCGAACTGGTGGGCCAGCGACGCCGTCGTGCGCTCGTTCGGTTCGAGCGTCCCGTTCGCGGCGGCGACGGCCTCGTCGTCGACGCGGAGCGTGACCGCGTACTCGCCGGCCGCGCCGCCGCGGTTCTCGACCCCGGTTCGGACCGCCAGCGTCTCGCCGGCCGCGAGCGTGACGGGTGTGTCGAGCGTCGTGTTGCGGTACGGGCCAGTCGCGCGCAGGTCGGTCGCCGGATCGAAGCCGACCCGTAGCAGCGCGGCGTCGGCGCCGAACGCCTCGCGGTGGGCTTCGCGGTTCCAGACGGTCGGGGCGTCGCTGGTGGTGGTGAGCCGTTCGGCGGCGTCGCGCGTGGACTCGCTACCGGCGCTCGCGACGGCCGCGAGGATGTCCCCGTTGGTGACGGGGCTCGTCCGGTCGTTGAGCGTCGCGAGCACGCGCTGGAGCGTGGCGCCGCCGTCGGTCGACAGCCTCAGCCGGCGGTCGAGCTCGCCGCTGACCAGCGCGCCCTTCCAGTAGTTGGCGTTGTTCGTCCAGTCCGAGGGGTCGGCGAGCACCGACCCCGCCTGCGGGCGCAGGCTGCCGCGTTCGAGGTAGTTCGAGAGCGCGGCGAAGCTGACACCCTGCTGCTGGCTCAACAGCGTGGCGTACCACGTCGCGCTGGCCTCTGTGAACCATCGCCCGCTCTCGGCGGTCCGGAACGACTGCCGGGTGTGGACGTACTCGTGGAGCCACACGCTCCCGACCGCGTCGACGGGCTGGTTCGCCTGGACCCAGAAGTCGGTGTCCCCGACCTGAACGCCCTGAACCGCCCAGTTCACGCGGTTCGTCGGCGCCGCGACGGCGAACACGGTCGGATCATGGTCCCCGATCTGGAGCGCCCGCGAGGCGTTCCCCAGCCCGTCGAGGATCTGTTCGGGTGGGTCCGCGAGTTCGGCCGTCTCGGGGACGATCAGCGTGATCTCCTGGTCCGCGACCTGCCGCGTGTGCTCCTCGTGGGGGCCGAGAAAGGCGGTCGTCTCTCCGACGGCGCCCGCGCCGTCGACGCTGGTCGAGCGGTCGACGCTGATCGAGTCGGCGCCGCGGTAGCGCCACTGGAGGCCGACGTTCGGCTGCTGGACCAGCGCCCACTCGCCCACGTCGGCGTAGAGGTACGACCCGTCAGCACCCATCGGCCCCTGGCGGTCGGTGGTGCGGTTGGCCGCCATGGCGTACCGGAGCCGCGGGTCGTCGGTCCGGCCGTCCCACTCCCAGGTCTGTCCCTCGACGTGGCTGAACCCCGCCGTCTCGGTTACCGTCGACTGGGGGTCGAGGGTGACGCTGAGTTCGGTAACCTCCTCGGGCGTCTCGAACGTCTGTACGACGCCGACTGACCCCGGGCGGTCGGGCGTCAGCGAGAGGACGGTGTCGACGGCGATCGTCGGCGACGCAGTCGAGTCGACGATCTGCGTGGTGTCACTCGTGTCGACGGCCCGTTCGACGCTTCCTGGTTCGGCGTGGGCGGCGTCGCCGATAGCGACCGCTGGCTGAACGCTGACGACGAAGAGAACGAGCGCGACGGCGACGACTCTGTGCACGGTGCTGCTCGGTGCGGGCCCGGCATAGTTCTCACGTCCTCGTGAGAACCAGGCCGGCGGCGGAGGGGGTCAGGCCACGTTGAAGCCTTTGTCGCGGAGGAAATCCTCCACGCGGCCGCTGTGGTTCCCCTGGAGTTCGATGGCGTCGTCCTCGACGGTGCCGCCACACGCGAACTTGGACTTCAGGTCCGAGGACAGGCTGTCCATGTCCACGTCTTTCGGATCGAACCCCTCGATGACCGTTACCTCCTTGCCGTACCTGCGCTCGTCGATGCGGATGCTGATCTGCTGGGACTCCTTCGCGACGTCTTCGCAGACGCAGAGTTCCTCAGGCAGCCCGCACGTCGAGCAGACTTCACCCATTACGACCGAAAAGTAGCTGCCACAGCTACAAAACAGTATCGGGGCGCCGTCCACACGGTCGAACGGCGGCGCTGCCCGACTACCGCTCCTCCTCGTGGACCATCTTGTGAACGTACGACCGGCCGGCCAGCCCGCCGAACAGCAGTTCCCGGGCGGTGAGCTCCCGGTCGAACCCGTCGCGGCGGGCGATGTCCAGCCGCTCCTCGGTCGTCTGGAAGTAGTTCACCACTGTGAGGAACAGCACGCCGCCGACGGTGTTCCCGGCCAGGACCGGAAGCACGAACCAG
Organism: Halolamina sp. CBA1230; assembly: GCF_002025255.2. Lineage (GTDB taxonomy): Archaea > Halobacteriota > Halobacteria > Halobacteriales > Haloferacaceae > Halolamina. The sequence goes on along the minus strand of NZ_CP054587.1, from coordinate 1,280,291 downwards.
AACAGTCCGCCGAAGAACACGGGATAGCCCGCGAACGCCAGAAACGCCAGCTCCGTGAAGGAGACGACGGAGTGGTACAGGTTCCCCAACGGAATCGACAGGAACGCGATGTAGACGATCGCGAGGCGTGTGAAGCTATCTCGGACGGCGTACACGAGCCACACGACGCCTGCGACGATGAAGCCCGCGAACGTCGCCTTGAAGAAGAGCGGCCAGAACGCAGTGTCGATCCCCTTCTGTGAGAGTTTGATCGCGGCGTCCATCACGTCGGCGGAGAGCACGCCAGTCCGGGCGAGGATCAGCGCGCCGAACCCGCCGCCGACGAAGTTGCCGAAGACGACCATCCCCCAGATTTTGAACAGGCGCGGCAGGCTCATCAGGCGTTCCAGCACCAGCACCACTGGCGGCAGCGTGTTCTCGGTGTACAGCTGGTAGCCGCCGAGGATGATGAACACGAACCCGAGCGGGTACAGCAGCGCGCTGAGTATCGGATGACTGTCGGTCGATGCGGTCAGCGACGCGAGCATCAGGAACGTGATGGTGATGGCGAACCCCGCCGCGAGGCTGCTGAAGAACAGCTCTCGCCCGCCCGTGGTGGCCTCCTCGTCGGCGGCGGCGATGATGCGCTGGAACACCTCGTGGGTCTCGAACTGGTCGCGCAGCACCGCGCCGGCCGCGGGAGCGCCGTGTTCGGACTGTTCGATCGCTTGGCGGACGCTCTCGTCGGCGTCGTCGCTGTCCGGCATTGCCGGCGGCTACGAACGGGGAAACCTAACTCCTGGGGGTATCGGTCCGGGGTCAGAACGGCCAGAACGCCCGGACCAGGATCGCCAGCCCGACGAACGCGGTGATCCCGCCGATGATCTGTGTGGCGTCGATCTCCCACTCGTCGGCGACGTCGTTCTCGTTCCCCTCCTCCATCGCGGCCTTCCGTGCGGCCTGGTAGGGGGAGACGACGTGGATCCCCCCGGCGAGGAGCAGGAACAGCCCGGCTGCCAGCGACTCCAGCGGTCCGTAGGCCATCCACGGGGGGTTCTCGCTGGTCGTAAAAATGGGTTCCGCCGGCGGTGTTCGGTCGCCGGTCGGGGGACACCGACCCGACTCCCTCACTCCGCTTCGAGACGACCGCGGGGGAACGCGTAGGTGCGCACGTCGACATCCCACTCTTCGCGGTACGCCTCGAGTTCGGTCGCCAGGTCGGCGCGCTCCCACTCGCGCCAGCCGGGGACGTGCCGGTCGAGATCTCCCTCGAAGGCGACCTCGACGACGCGGTCGGCCGGATCTCCGTCGGGGTTGTACGCCGCGACGGTTCGTCCGGGTTCGATCTCGTACTCGTCGGCACGGATGTCGAGGGTGCGCAGGACGCGCATTCGGCCGCCGCGGTCGTCCCGACGACGGTCACGAACCACGGCGCCGACCGGGAACTCGGGGCGTCGGGGTGCGCCGTCGTGGAGGTGGCGGCCCAGATCGGGGTCGACGGCGTCGACGCCGGCGGGGATTTGCCGGGTGCCCGTCGCGAACTCGACCCGGCGGAGGTGTTTGCAGCGGCCGCCGCGGTAGCGGTAGTCCGGACACGTACAGCTCCCCTCGCCGAGGTCGACCAGATACGCGGCGCCGGACTGGGAGACGACGACGTAGCGGTCGTCGTCCCCGGCGACCGAGGGTAGGTCGTCGAGGACGGTCAGATACTGGGTCAGCGCCAGCACGTCGCGTCGATCCAGTTCGGCGCCGTTCGTGGTGTGGGTCGCGCTCATCGGAGCGCCTCCTGGGGGATCCGTGGCTCGAACAGCAGCGCCGCGATCGAGCGGTCGTCGTACGTGCAGACTGTCCAGCCGCGACGCTCCGCGACGTAGTCGACCCAGTCCGCGGCCGATCGGTGGCCGAGCCCCGCGGTGTGTTCGACCGTGTCGCCGGCTGGTTCGTGCCGGACGACGATCACGCGGTGGCCGGGGACGAGGTAGTGATCGGCGCCGGCACAGTCGCGGCCGACGTGGACGGCGCGGGAGGGCAGTTCGACGGTTTCTGGGAGTTCAGGGTCGGAACTCGGGGTGGTTCGGTCCATCGTTCGACTCCGAAGCGAGGTCGGTGGGTCACACCGGAACGACCGTTTCGTCCGATTTCCCGCTTCTCGCACCGGTGTAGGGGCTGAACGGGCTTTTACTTGCCGTACCGTAAAGATACATCGTACTACTCGGACAGCTACCGAGTCGTTGCACGGGTAGTTAAGGGAGTGTGAGTCGACGACCCGACACGCGATGTCGCTCCGACTCGACGACGACGAGCTGATCCACCACGTGCTGGACGTGTTCGAGAGCACCGGCGGTTACGCGACGACGGGCTACCTCGTCGACGAGATCGGGACGAGCCGGCCGACGGTGACCAAGCGGCTCGACCGGCTCGCGGGCGGGGAGTACGTCGAGTACGTCCACCGGCCGACCGCGTTCTGGCGGCTGGTGGAGGACCCGCGGGAGTAGCGACCGGACGGGCCGGGCGGCCCCTGTGCAGCACACCGCATCGGCGTTCTCGAAACAGTTTTCTCCGTGTACCAGCGTCGCTCGGGCATGCCCCGCCCAGCGGTCTTGGCCGTCGCAGCCCTCTGGTTCGCTCTCGGGTACGCGAACTACCGGCGGCCGGCGACGATGTACCGGCTCTACAACTGGCCGGCCGCCCCGGACACCGACGTCGGCGAAACCGTTCGAACGACGTACCGCCGTCGTGGCCTCATCGCCGCGGCGATCGGCGTCCCGTTTCTCGTCTGGGGGCTCCTCGCGTCCTGATCGAGCGCCGTGCTCGGTGCCGGCGTCGCTCCGACGTTCACCGAGCCTCGGAACGCCCCCGGAGTTGACGTTCGACGACGCCGACCCCGACGACGAGGACGAGCAACAGCGGCCACCCGACGAGGTAGACGTCCAGCGGGGTGCCCGGGAGGAGGGGGTTCGGCGATCGGAGGGCCTGCCACATCAGGTACACGGTGGCCCCGTAGACGATAACTACACTCAGCAGCGGTGAGACGAGTCCGTACTGGCGGACTGCCACCGCGACGACGACGCCGACGACCGCTCCGCCGACGAGCGCCCACCAGAGGAACGGTCCGATCTGGACGCTCGCCAGCGCACCGACCACGCTCGACGGAGTGTACGCCCACATCAGCGTCGCCAGCAGGAGGAGAGCGTACCCGAGGCCGCCGGCGAGCGCCCACTGCCGTGTTTCACGTGAGACGGTCGACGGACGGGGGAGGGCCGAGACCATACGTCGCGTTGGAACCGGAGGGGGAAAATCTCGGGCCCCGACGACGCTCGCTCAGCGTCGCCGACGAGAAGAGCCTGGACCGGGAGTCGAACTCGGCGAGAACTGCTCGCTCCGCTGCGCCGTTCTCGCTTGCTCAACTCCCGAACGGCTTCCGCTCGTCGCGTTCGCTCCTCGCAGGAAGCCTGGACCGGGAGTTGAACCCGGGAAGTCTCGATTACAAGTCGAGTGCATGAACCACCCATGCTCTCCAGGCGCACCTGCCGCTACTCAGTCCTCCTTTGAGTGCGTGTCGCTTTCGGGTGCTTTCTCCATCTCCACGCGGTGGGGCTCGTACCCCTTCCGTTCGTAGAACTGCCGGGCGGCCGCGTTGTCGGCGAGCACCTCCAGCGAGATGCGATCGACGCCGGCGTCGAGCAGCCGCGACTCGGCCGCAGCGAGCAGCTCCCCCCCGACGCCGCCGCCGCGGTGGGTCGGACGCACGTAGATGTTCTCGATCACGCCGCGGTCGACGTCCTGCCGGTAGCCACCCGTCTCGGGCGCGAACTCGACGAACCCCACGAGGTCGTCGTCGGCAGTGCGGGCGACCAGCACCCCCTCGGTGACGATGGAGCGGGCCAGCGCCTCGCGGACCGACCCGCGGTTGGGCGCGGCCAGCAGGTGCGACCCGTGTGCACGCTGGTCGCGCGCGAGATCCACCCACAGCTCCGCGATCCGGTCGGCGTCCTCTATCGTCGCCGGTTCGATCTCCATCCGTCCCCATCTGGACCCTCCGGGAGGTAAGAGGTGTCGGCTGCGACCGGAACCACGCGAAGCAACTCCGAACCCGTTGCCGATACGGGAGAGGGAAACGTTCAACCGCCGTCCGGCCGACCACCCGCGCATGGATCCCGAGGATATCGACCGGATCGCGGTGCTCGGCGCCGGAAACATGGGCCACGGCATCGCCGAGGTCGCCGCGCTCGCGGGCTACGACGTGACGATGCGGGACATCAACGAGGAGTTCGTCCAGAACGGCTACGAACAGATCGAGTGGAGCCTCGAGAAGCTGGCCGAGAAAGACCAGATCAGCCAGGGCGACGCCGACGGCGCGCTCGAGCGGGTCACGCCCGTCGTCGACCTCGACGCCGCGGTCGGCGACGCCGACGTGGTGATCGAGGCCGTCCCCGAGAAGATGGACATCAAGAAGGACGTGTACCGCGACGTCGCCGAACACGCGCCGCCGGAGGCGATCTTCGCGACCAACACCTCGAGTCTCTCGGTCACCGAACTCTCCGAGGTCAGCGACCGCCCCGAACAGTTCTGTGGGATGCACTTCTTCAACCCGCCGGTGCGGATGCAGCTGGTCGAGGTCATCTCCGGCGCCCACACGTCCGAGGAGACCCTCGAGACGATCGAGTCGCTCGCGGAGTCGCTGGGCAAGACGCCCGTTCGGGTCCGGAAGGACTCGCCGGGGTTCATCGTCAACCGCGTGCTCGTCCCGCTGATGAACGAGGCGGCGTGGATCGTCGAGGCCGACGACGGCACCATCGAGGAGGTTGACTCCACCACGAAGTACGATCTGGGGCTCCCGATGGGCTCGTTCGAGCTCGCCGACCAGGTCGGTATCGACGTGGGCTACCACGTCCTCGAGTACATGTATCAGGAGCTCGGCGACGCCTACCGGCCCTGCCCGCTGCTGGCCGAGAAAGTCGAGACGGACGAGCTCGGCAAGAAGACCGGCCGCGGCTTCTACGACTACGAGAACGGCGACGGCGCGCAGATCCCGACCGACGCCGGCCGCGATGACCTCCAGGAGCGCCTGCTCGCGGTGATGGCCAACGAGGTCGCCGGCCTCGTCGCCGAGGACGTCGCCGACCCCGAAGCGATCGACGAGGCGGTCAAGCTCGGCGCCGGCTTCCCCGACGGTCCCGCGAAGATGGCCGACGACTACGGGCTCGACGCCCTCGTCGAGACGCTCGACGAACTGTACGAGGAGACCGACGAGCCCCGCTACGAGGCCGAGGCGTCGCTGCGCGAGCTCGCGGAGTCCGGTGCGGGGTTCCACGGCGCCGGCGACGACGAGAGCGGTGAGACGGAGTACGAGGTGCTGAACGTCTCCGTCGACGGCTACGTCGGCCACATCGAGATCGCTCGCCCCCACCGGATGAACACGATCAGCGAGGAGCTGCTCCACGAGCTCGACACCGCGATCGACGAGCTCGACGAGCACGAGGACGTGCGGTCGGTGCTGCTCACTGGCGAGGGCGACCGCGCGTTCTCCGCTGGCGCGGACGTGCAGTCGATGGCCGCCGGCGGCGGCGACCCGCTGCACGCGGTCGAGCTCTCGAAGCTCGGGCAGGAGACGTTCGGGAAGCTCGAGTCGCTGGACGCGCCGGTCGTCGCCGCCATCGACGGCTACTGTCTCGGCGGCGGGATGGAACTAGCGACCTGCGCGGACCTCCGCGTCGCCAGCCGACGCTCCGAACTCGGTCAGCCCGAGCACAACCTCGGCCTGCTGCCGGGCTGGGGCGGCACCCAGCGCCTGCGCCACATCGTCGGCGAGGGGCGGGCGAAGGAGATCATCTTCACCGCCGACCGCTACGACGCCGAGGAGCTCGAGGCGTACGGCTTCATCAACGAGCTCACGGAGGACAGCGAACTGCTCGACCGCGGCTGGGAGCTGGCCCGCGATCTCGCCGCAGGCCCGCCGATCGCCCAGAAGTACACCAAACGCGCGATGCTCGCCGGCCGCGACGACACCGACGCCGGCCTCGAAGTCGAGAGCCAGGCGTTCGGCCACCTGATGAACACCGAGGACCTGATGGAGGGCGTCACCGCGTTCATGGGCGACGAGGAGCCGGAGTTCGAGGGGAAGTAGGGAGTCGACGCCCGGTCGGGATCGAACTTTTCCCCGATCGGGAGACGAGACCCGGAAGAAGATGTCCCGTTCCAGAGTCGGTGAGGAGAACCCGCGCTGGAAAGGTGGTGTGTCGGTCAACTACGGAGCGGGTTGGACGACTGCACGATCCCGAGTACTGGAGCGCGACGAAGTATGCCAGCACTGCGGGCACGATGGGTCCGAACGACGGTTGGAGGTCCACCACATCGTCCCGTTCAGACTGTTCGACCAAGCTGAAGACGTACCAAAACCTGACGCTCACGACCCCGGGAACCTCGTTCTCCTCTGTCGGTCGTGCCATTGGAAGGCGGAACGAAGCGAGATCGAGTTCGAGTCCTCACTCGAACCGCCGGAGTGAACGACGAAAAGACAGATTTATGCCTTCGCCCCAGCCACGTTCGGATGCGCTCGGTTGGTGTAGTCCGGCCAATCATTTCGGCCTTTCGGCTGCGAAAGGAACGGCCTACGCAGGAAGAAAGCCGATGACCGGGGTTCAAATCCCCGACCGAGCATTCTACGAGGAACGACGTGACGAGTAGCGGCGCAGGGAGTGGGATTTGAGCAGACGAGTCGCGCACAGCGAACGCGAGCACGTCTCGTCGAGTTCAAATCCCCGACCGAGCATTTCTGTCGACGCCACTGTTCGAGCGGTGAGCACGCGAGACCTTCGATCTCGCTGGCAGCCGACGGCGACTGCCGTCGGCAACGAAGCGAACCGCGAGTCGGTGGCGACGAAACCGACCCCGAGCCGCTGCTACCGGGTCGCGACGCACTCGACAGAACACGCCCGGAAACGGTCGGAATCGACGGATTCGTTCGACTGCCTCTGACAGCCCCGACCGTCCCGGAACGCGGGTCGCAGGGACCGATCGTCCTCCCGCGACACCGACGAAGGCTCCCCTCCGGCGAACCGATGTCACGCTCGTGTGTATCGGCAGACGGAACGACGGGACGGACCCTCTTTACATCGATTCCCGACCCGTTCCAGCGACGGCGACGAGTGTCCCGACACCCGAGTGTTTCGTCAGCATCTGACGATCCGTGCAGGAGCTGATCACTCGCCGCGAACGGACAGCCATTAACCCCGGAAACGCGGAGGTTTCCACGAATGAGTCGATCGACTACGCGGCGGCTCGCGTCGCAGCTCCGGGCCGTCGCCGTCGTGAGCCGGCTGTCAGCGACGGTCGGCTACAACGTGGCCTCGGTGCTGCTCGCGGTCGGACTCGGCGTTCGCGTCGGCGGATGGCCGGGGGAAACGACACTCTGGATCGCGATGGGCTACGCCGGGGCGACGCTGATCGCGAAGTTCGGAGCGTCGGTCGCCGACGCGATCCACGACCGCGCGGTCGACGCCGCGAACCCCGAGAAGGACGTGATCGCGTCGGCAGTCGGGACGCTCGGCGTCCGTCGTGCGTGGTGGCTGCTCGGCGGCTACCTCCTCGCGGCGACCGTGCTGTACGTCGTCGTCGCCGCCGCGGCCGGCGGCTGGGTGCTCGCGACTGGCGCGGCGGTGATCGGGTTCGGGTTCACGTACTCCTACCCGCCGCGCTTCAAGGAGCGTGGCGTCTGGAACCACGTCGTCACGACCGGCGTCGACGCCGGCCTGCTCGTGCTGCCCGTCGCGGTGCTCGTCGGGGGAGAGGTCGCGCCGACGATCCTGGTCGCCGGCGTCGTCGTCGCCTGTTACAGCTTCGGCTACCACGTCCTCCATCAGGCGGCCGACGTCCACTTCGACCGGCAGGCCGGCGTCGAGACGTTCGCGACCGGGTTCGGCGTGGCCGACACGGTCGCGGTTGGGGCGATCGCGACCGCCGCGGCCACCGGGTTCACGCTCGCGCTCGGCTACCCGCTCGCGGCAGTCGTCTTCGGCGGCGTGACGGCGTTCTACGTCGACGTGTACTACTCGGTGCAGGAAACCGACCCGGCGTCGGCCTCGCGGGCGCTCGCCGAGCGGTTCAACATCGCGTGGGTGGCGACGCTGGCCAACGGGGCGCTCGCGGTCGCGATCTGGCGCCACGCTCTCAGCGTCTGGACCGCGCTGTCCTGATCGGTCACGGAGCGGAAACCGATTTACCGTCGGGCGCCGGAACAGGTAGTATGGCTACTGACGGCGTCGACGGACAGCGCGTCCGGGACGTCCTCCGCAAGCGGGGCGACGTGCTCGCCGCCCTCTCGACCGATCGACTCGACAAGCGCGACCTGGGCGAGGCGGTCGGCGTCTCCCGATCGACCGTGGATCGCGCGATCGCCGAACTGGTCGAGACGGGGCTGGTCCGGGAGGCCGACGGCGGGTTCGAGGCGACCCACGCCGGACAGCTCGCACTCGAAACCCACCGAGCGTACCGCGATGCGACCGACACGCTCGGCGCTGCGGAGCCGCTGCTCGCCGCCATCCCCGACGACGCCCCGATCAGCACCGACGTCCTCGACGACGGGACGGTGACGTACGCCGATCCGGCGCTCCCGGAGACGGCGCTGACGGAGGTGCTGTCGCGGCTGCCCGAGGCCGAGACGCTCCGGGGGTTCGCGCCGGTGGTGAAGACGAACTACGTCTCGATGCTCGAGGACGCCGTCGTCGAGGAGGGGCTCACCGTCGAGATCGTCGTGACGGCGGCGACGCTCGACTCGCTCGAGAACAGCGCTCCCGCGCGGGCGGAGATCGCCGAGTTCTTCGCGGCCGACGCGGTCGACGTGTTCGCGACCGAGGAGGAGCTCCCCTACGCGCTCTGGCTGCTGAACGGGCCGGATCTGGAACACGCGGGGATCACCGTCCACGAGGGCGGCGCCGTCGTCGGCGTGCTGAGCAACGACGACCCCGACGTGGTCGCGACCTACCGCGAGCAGTACGAGGCGATCCGCGACCGTGCGAGCCGGTTCGACGCCGACACGCTCGATCAGTAGCTCGCGGTAGCACGGCGCTCGGAGACCTCTCCGGTGGGCGATCCGGAGCGAGAGGCCTATCCACCTCCGCCGCCCAGCATCGAGCATGGGTCTCGACGATCTCCCGGAGCCCTGGACCGTCTGGACCGAACAGCGGGACGGCCGGGTCATCCTCGCCTACCGTCCGGACGTGTTCGACACCGAGTCGTTCCCGGCGCCCTGTCTGCCGACGATCTACGTCACCAACGGCTCGCGGGCGGACCGCCCCGGCGCGGGCCAGTACGCCACCGAGGAGTGGCACGCGACGCTGTTCGCAGAGCCGGAGATCGAACTCGCGAACGAGACGCGGGACGGCCGGGAGGCGGCGATCGACGCCGCGGTCGAGGTGGCCGAGCGGTTCGCGAACGGCGGGATCGACTACCGCGGGGCGTACCAGGAGCCCCGGGAGGCGTATCTCGCGGAACTGGACGAGCGGACCGGCCGGGGGGACTGACGCCGGGGCGAGAGCCTTAACCACGCGGCGGGGCTACCGTCACGTATGACCACCGTCACGCTCGTCGGCGCGCGCCTCGCCGACCCGGGCCAGGAGTTCGTCTACCAGGGGGAGGCGTCGGGCTGTGAGGGCTGTCCCTACCGGAGTCAGTGTCTCAACCTCGAGGCGGGGACCCGCTACGAGGTCACGGACGTCCGGGAGAACACGCAGGTGCTCGACTGTGCGGTCCACGACGAGGGCGTCCGGGCCGTCGAGGTCGAACCGACGTCGATCCCAGCGAACGTCCCCTCGAAATCCGCGTATTCGGGGAGTAAAGCCAAGCTGGCGGGGGAGTGCCCGCACTCGGACTGCCCCTCCCACCCGCTCTGTGTGCCGCTGGGGGCGGATTTCGACGAGGAGTACCAGATCCAAGAGGTCGAGGGTGAGCCGCCACACGAGACGTGTGAGTTGGATCGCGATCTGACGCAGGTGGAGCTGGCGCCGTCGGAGTAGTTCTGGGGATTCTGGGGTGGTTCTGTTGGAGGTGGAGCTTCGTTTGCGGTGAGTGGTCGAGACCGTTCGAGAACTGTGACCGTGAACGGTGCTGGGGAGTTCGGTGTTTCGACCGCGAACAGCAACAGCATCTCGTTCGTAGACCACTTGTGACCGCACTGCTCCGCACAGCCCTCGAACCTCCCCAGCCGACTCCTTCGGCTTCGCTACGCTCGCCTCAGTCGTCCCTCGCGCTGACTCGCACACGGAGGTGCTCGCGCTTCGCGCCGACAGCGACCGCGGTACGGTGGCGGTGGACGCCTCGCGGGCGCAACGGTCGCGCCCGCGGGGGGAGGGGTGGGGATTCCATGCTGTGCCGTCGACGAGAATCTTCGATTCTCGTCTGCCAATCAGAAATCTCTAATTTCTGATAACCGGGCCTCGTGCCCGGCACCCTGCGGTCGCAAGTGGTCTAGCCTCGAACTGCTGTTGCTGTCGCGGTGGCTGTCACCGTTACTGAGGGTCGAGATGCTGTCGCGGGCGCTGTCCTAGTTGCCGAAAACAGAAACGCTGCCACAGAAACGACTGAAGAAACAGACGAAGAAGTCGACCTACTCCAGCACCACCAGCACGTCGCCCATGTCGACGCTCTCGCCCTCCTCGACCAGCACCTGCGACACCGTCCCGCCGCGCTCGGCGTCGATGTCGTTCTCCATCTTCATCGCCTCGAGCACCGCCACGGTGTCGCCGGGAGCGACCTCGTCGCCCTCCTCGACCTCGACGGAGAGCACCGTCCCCTGCATGTCGACGGCGATGGACTCGCCGCCCTCCGGGACCTCCGGTTCGGCGCCGCCGCCCGAGCCACCGTCGTCGCTCCCACTGCTCCCGCCGGCGCCGGTCGGGCGGTCACCCCCGCCGCTGCTCGTCTCGGGTGTCGGGATGGCGGGCGCGCCCTCCTCCTCGAGTTCGACGTCGAAGCGCTTGCCGTTGACCTCGACGGTGAACTCCCGAGTGGTCGTCTCGCCGTCCTCCTCCTCGCCGGTGGACTCGGTGCCCCATCTCTCGACGGCCTCCTCGACGCGGGCCTGCTCGAGCTCCTCGTCGAGGTACTTCGTGGTGTGCGTGCCGGCGACGAACGCGTCGTCGTCGAGCATCAGCCGGTGGAACGGCGCGATGGTGACTACGCCTTCGATGTCGTACTCCCCGAACGCCCGCTTCGAACGCGCGAGACACTCCTCGCGGTCGCTCGCGTGGACGATCAGCTTCGCGATCATCGAGTCGTAGTCGGTCACCAGCTCGTCGCCCGCCGAGAGCGCGTCGTCCACCCGGACGCCGATGCCGTCCGGCGTGTCGTACGTGTCGAGCGTGCCGCCGCTTGCGGGCTGGAACTCCTGCTCGGGGTGCTCGGCGTTGATCCGGAACTCGATCGCGTGGCCCGAGAGGTCGACGTCGTCCTGGGAGAACGTCAGCTCCTCGCCGGCGGCGACCCGGAGCTGCCACTTCACGATGTCGATGCCCGTGAGCTCCTCCGTGACGGTGTGTTCGACCTGGATCCGCGTGTTGACTTCGAGGAAGTAGAAGTTCGCGTCCGGCCCGAGCAGCTCGCCGGCCTCGGCGTCGCGGTCCTCCTCCTCGACGAGGAACTCGAACGTCCCGGCGTTGTAGTAGCCGGCGGCGTCGGCGCCGCGGCGGGCGGCCTCGCCGATCTCCTCGCGGAGCTCGTCGGTGAGTGCGGGGCTCGGCCCCTCCTCGATCACCTTCTGGTGGCGGCGCTGGAGCGAGCAGTCACGCTCGCCGAGGTGTCGGACGTTGCCGTGTTCGTCGGCGAGGATCTGCACCTCGATATGCCGGGGGTTCTCGAGGTAGCGCTCGAGGTAGACGTTGTCGTTGTCGAAGTACGCCTCGCCCTCGCGTTTCGCGCTCTCGAACTGGTCTTCGGCCTCCTCGGGCCCCTCGACGATCTTCATCCCGCGACCGCCGCCGCCGCCCTCGGCCTTGATCGCGACGGGGTAGCCGTGCTCCTCGCCGAACTCCTTCACTTCCTCGGCGCTCTCGGCGGGGTCGGTCGTCCCGGGGACGATCGGCACGTCGGCCTCCCGCATCGTCTTCCGGGCTTTCGTCTTCTCGCCCAGCTGTTCCATCCCGTCCGCGGCGGGACCGACCCAGGTGATGTCGTCGTGGGCCTCGACCTTGCCCGCGAACCCGGCGTTCTCCGCGAGGAACCCGTAGCCGGGGTGGATCGCGTCGGCGCCGGCTTTCTCGGCGGCCCCGATCACGGCCTCGTGGTCGAGGTAGGAGTCGGCCGCGCGGGCGGGGCCGACGTTGTACGCCTCGTCGGCGTGGCGGACGTGGCCGCCGTGTTTGTCGGCCTCGGAGTAGACCGCGACGGTGTCGACGCCCAGTTCCTCGCAGGCGCGCATGACTCGCACCGCGATCTCACCGCGGTTCGCGACGAGCACCTTGTCGAACATTCTTGGAGGCTGTTCTCGCAGGTCCGACGTGATTCTGTCGGTCCGGGACGAGCGTGGATGGGATCAGTTGTCGTGCCCGTCGTCGTTCTCACCGCCGCCGTCGTCGTGTTCGTCGTCGTCGCGGCCCGCCAGTCCCGCGAGGTGGCCGGCGGTGGAGACGATCAGTTCGACACCCAGTGCGGCGGCGTTCTCGCTCCCCGGGAGACAGAACACGGGCACGCCGTCGCTGACGCCGGCGGTCGCCCGCGTCGCGACGACCATCGTGCCGATCTCCTCGTAGGAGCGCCGGCGGAACAGTTCGCCGAAGCCGGGCAGTTCCTTCCCCAGTAGGGGTTCCACGGCCTCGACGGTCACGTCGTCGGGGGTGACGCCCGTCCCGCCGGTGGTGATCACGGCGTCGGTGTCGTCGCGGTCGACGAAGCGCTGGACGGTGCCCTGGACTTTGTCGTAGTCGTCGGGCACGAGGTCGCGGGTGGTGATCTCGTGGTCGGCGTTCTCGAGGGCGGTGGTGATCTGGTCGCCCGCCGCGTCGTCGTCGAGCGAGCGGGAGGAGGAGACGGTGAGGACCGCGACGCCGAGATGCTCCTGGTCGTGGTGATGGTGGTCGTGGGTGCCGGGTTCGCCGTGTTCGTGCTCTGAGTGAGCGTCGTGTTCGTGGTTGTCGTTCGTCTCGTGGTCGTCGTGTGAGTGATCGTCGCTCATGTCCGTTCGTCGGGCCGGGGGCTACAAAACTTCGGTCGCTCTCTGTTCGTCGTGCTGTCCGCTGGCTTCGAATCATCCCGCACGACCCCCTCGGAGATTCGTGCGGTTCGCTTCGGTTCGCACTCCGTTGTCGTCCGAGAGAGCGGAGCGATCCCGTGATGTCGTCGAGAGCTATCGATACACCGTCTTGGCCCGCCAACACGGCCGCGCTATCGGCAAAACACCTTTGAGTAAGACGCACGTATTACGTTAATATGTCCGGAGCGACCACGAAAGGGGACGACGAGGATAGCATCGTCACGGTGAACTTCAAAGTCACCGAGTCCTTCCTCGACGAAATCGACGACGCATGGCAGGGACGCGGCTTCAACAGCCGAAGCGAGTTCATCCGTTACACGCTTCGGGACGCCATCGAACACCCGACGTTCGACCGCGACGAACTCGTCGCGCTCCTGGAGGCCGAAACGGACGTCCGCGAGGGGACGACGATGAGTGCCGAAGCAGCACGCGAGCAGTTCGGAACGGATGAGTGAGGAGGGATGGAGTTGGGAACTGGCATCGACGGCACGGGAGGACCTCGCCGCACTTTCGCCCGAGGAACAAGACCGGATTCTCGACAAACTCGACGAGATCGTCTCCTCGCCGTGGCGGGACCCGCCAGCGTACGGTGAACCACTCCGGAACAGCTCGTACAAGAAGATACGTATCGGGGAGTTCCGTCTCTCCGTGACGTTCCGGAACGACGGCCAGCGACTGATCGTCGCACGGATCAAACGCCGGGGCGGCGCGTACACCGCCGATGACTGAGTAGGCCGGTCGCTCCGGATGAACAACGGTCCAGGAGTCCACGCGACCAGCCACCGTTATGCCCTCCCCGCCACAATCGCCGCCCATGAAGGCAGTCCAGTTCCACGGCCACGGCGGCCACGACGTGATCGCCTACGAGGAAGTCCCCGAGGAGGACCCGGAATCCGACGAGGTCAAAATCGACGTGAAGGCTGCGGCGTTGAACCACCTCGGCATCTGGACCCGGCGGGGGATGCCCGGCGTCGACCTGGAGATGCCTCACACGCCCGGGAGCGACGCGGCGGGCGTCGTCGTCGAGACCGGCGAGGACGTCGAGCGCTTCGCGGTCGGCGACCACGTGGCCGTCTCGGCGGGCGTCGCCTGCGGGCGCTGTGAGTTCTGCCGCGACGGCGAGGAGTCGATGTGCGTGCGCTACCAGATCATCGGCGAACACCGCCCCGGCGTCCACGCCGAGTACGCCACCGTGCCGGCTGACAACCTCGTGCCCGTCCCGGAGGGTGTCGACTGGGAGGTCGCCGGCTCCGCCTCGCTCGTGTTCCAGACCGCGTGGCGGATGCTCGTGACCCGTGCGGACCTCCAGCCCACCGACTCGGTGCTCGTGCTCGGCGCCTCCGGCGGCGTGGGCCACGCGGCGGTCCAGATCGCGGACCACGTCGGCGGCGAGGTGTACGCCACCGCCTCCACCGAGGAGAAACTGGGGTACGCTGCGGACTGCGGCGCCGACCACGTGATCGACTACACCGAGAAGAACTACGCCGACGAGATCCGGGAACTCACGGGCAAACGCGGCGTCGACGTGGTGGTCGACCACGTCGCCGGCGAGTCCTGGACCGACTCGCTGGGCTCGCTCGCGAAAGGCGGGAAGCTGGTGACCTGCGGCGCGACCGCGGGCGGGCAGCCCCACACCAACGTCAACCGGATCTTCTGGAACCAGCTCTCGGTGCTGGGGTCGACGATGGCCACGCCGGGCGAGGTGGACGACGCGCTCTCGCTCGTCTGGGACGGGACGTTCGAACCCCGGATCCGGGAGGTCGTCCCCATGTCCGAGGCCGCACGCGGTCACGAGATGCTGGAGAACCGGGAGGGCTTTGGGAAGGTGGTGCTAAAGCCCGATAGTGAGCTCTGAGGACGACGGGTACACGCACACGCCCGGCGGCGTTGAGGGCGATTCGGTGGACGATCCCGACGAGCAGGCCGGCCCCAGCGGCACGCTGCTCGTCGTCGTCGTCGCGCTGGCGACGCTGGTGATTCCCGGGATCATCTACCTCTACCCGACGCTGCTCGCGGATCGCGTTCCGTTCCTGGTGGCGATGCTGGCGCTGCCGTTCGTCCCGGCGGTTTTGTTGGGGATCGTGGGCGTCTGGTCGATGAAGGAATGATCGCGTTCAGTCGCTGTTGTGTCCTGCGGTGCTGGTGTGTGTGCGCTCGCGTTCGTTGGTAACTGTAACGGCGACAGCAACGGCATCTCGAAGCATGACCACTTGTGACCGCAACCGCCCCGCACAGCCCACGAGCCTCCCCAACCGATTCGCTCACGTCCGTTCGCTCATCCCTCGCGCTGAGTCGCGACACAGGGTCGCGCTCGCTTCGCGCCGACAGCTACGGCGGTGCGGTGGCGGTGGACGCCTCGCGCTCGCCACGTTGGCGAGCGCGGGGGGAGGGGTGGGGACTCGGTGCTGTGTCGGGCCTCGTGCCCGACACCCTGCGGTCACAAGTGGCCATGCTTCGAGATGCTGTTCGCGGTCGCGGTTGCTGTCTCAGTTGCCAACGATCGAGCTGCTGTTCGCGGTCGCTGTCCAATCAGCGCTGAAAGAACTCGAACTGGGATTCTCACCCCCGCTTACCGCTCGAAGCCGACACGCCCGTCCGAAACAGTCTCACCCTCGTGATCACGACGCATCGCGATCTCGAACCACGGACACAACCGAAGCTGGCGGTACCACTCGGGGTGGTCGTACAGCAGGTCGTAATCCGCCCAGAGCAGCCCCTCGATCTCCTCGGTGTCGGGGTCGAGATCCGTATCGGTCAGCGTCACCTGCAGCACGGCACAGACCTCCCACTCCAGCCCCTCGCGCTCGTAGCGCCGTTTGTACTCGAAGCGGTCGGTCACTTCGAGGTCGTCGTACTGGTCGGGCGTGACGCCCAGCTCCTCCTCCAGTCGCTGCTTCGTCGCGTCGATCTGACTCTCCCCCTCGACGGGGTGGGAGGCGACGGTGCCGTCCCAGTGCGTGTCCCAGAGGCGCTTGTTCGACGCGCGCTGAGCCAGGAGAACCCGCCCGTCCTCGTCGAACACGAGCACGGTAAAGGCGCGGTGGCGCTGGCCCTCGCCCGTGTGGGCGTCGAGGCGGTTCGCGAGTCCGGTCGGCTCGTCGTCGCCGTCGACCGCGACCACGTCCTGCGCTGCGTTGGGGTGGGGATCGGTGCCCCCGCCCGCGTCGGCGTTTTCGGTGCTCATACGCCACCCATCGGCCACCGGGGGTAAGGTCGCTTCGATGCCGAACGACTCAGTCCGCCGGCTGCTCCCCCCGAGCCAGTCCCAGAACGACGGCGCCGACGAGCCCGGCGATCGACGAGTAGAGTACGCCCGCGTCGAACCAGAAAACCGGGCCGACGACGGCGTAGATCAGGGGGCCGAGAAGCGCAGCCGTCTTCGGCTGCCACGGCGCGCCGGAGACGAACTTCCAGAGCGCGAACGCGATCAGCGAGACGCCGACCGCGAGCGTCGGGACGCCGGCCGTCGGCGTCCACGCGAGGGCGGCCGCGCCGCCGCCGAGCACGGCGAGCAGCAGGTACCGGCCCTCACCGTTCCCGATCGGGATCCCGTCCATGCCACCGCAACGGACGGGCCGCCAGTAAGCGTTCGCTTCCGGACCGCCGTCAGGCCGCGACGCCGAGTTCCTCAAGCAGCGTGGTCGCCGCTGCGTGGGAGGAGCCCGGCCCTCGCGCGGTGACGAGGTCGCCGTCGACGGTGACGGAGGTGTCGGCGTCGAGTTCCGCGTCGAAGTTCGCGCCGGCGGTTTTCACCTCGTCCTCGACCCAGTAGGGGAGCTTCCGCCCCTCGAAGACGTCGCGCTCGTCGACGATGCCTTCCTCCCACTCGTTGGGGAAGCCGGTCACGTCGCGGCCCGCAGCGAGGACCTCGCCGTCGCCGTCGCGGGCGAACGCCAGGATCCCGACCGCGTGGCAGACGACCAGTGCCTTGCCGTCCTCGCCCTCGACGGCCGTTCGCAGGGCTGCACGGGCGTGTTTGTCCTGGTTGATGTCCCACTCCGTCCCGTGGCCGCCGGGGAACACGACCGCGTCGTAGCTCTCCGGTTCGGCGTCGGCGAGCGCGAGCGGGTCGTTCAGGCGCTCGTCGGTTTCGTGGATCTCACGGAGGCGGTCGGCTTCTTCTTCACCGATATCCTCGGGGTCGAGCGAGCGCTCGTCGACGACCGGCGGGCTCCCCGTCGGCGTCGCGACGGTCACGTCGACGCCCGCGTCGTCGAGTGTGGTCAGCGGGTCGATACACTCCTCGGCCCAGTAGCCTTCCTCGCTGACGACGAACAGCGCGTTGGTCATTGCAGTCGATAGTGGGGGATTCGCAGGGAAAAGCGCTACCGCCGTGGCACGTTCCCACGACGTCGCTCGGCCTCAGCTCCCCAGCCGTTCGTCCAGGATGAGCCGCGTCGTGCTCTCCTCGACCTCCTCCTGCTCGCGGGCGCGGGTGATGAGTTCGTTCACCGCGCGGGTGTCGACGCAGTCGACGATCAGCACGATGTCGTCCTCGCCGGAGACCTGCCAGACGAAGTCGACCTCGTCCCACTCCGCCAGCCGTTTCCCCACCTCGTCGGTGTTGACGTCCATCGCGACGGAGATCTCGATCATCGCCTTCACGTTGCCCGTCCGGGTGGTCACGGTGAACCGCTCGATCACGCCCTCCTCGACCATCCCCTCGACGCGGTTGCGCACCGTCCCCTCGCTGGTCCCCACCCGCTCGGCGATCTCGGTGTAGGGCGTCCGCGCGTCCCGCCGGAGGATGTTCAGGATCTCCCGATCCAGTTCGTCCATACAGCCCCCTGTGGCCCCTCCGTCATACCGGTTACGAATTTCGTAAGAATCCTTCGAACGACACAGTTATTAGCGATCGCGAGTACGTTTCTCGTAATGAGCGCGTACATCGCGCTGGCCGACGGTCGTGTCGTGGAGGGACGCTCGCGTGCCCCCGGCACGGGCCGGGGCGAGCTCGTCTTCACCACCGCCTACACCGGCTACGAGGAGAGCCTGACCGACCCCTCCTACGCCGAGCAGGTACTGACGTTCTCCTACCCGCTGATCGGGAACTACGGCGTCCGGGAGGAGCGCTTCGAGTCCGACTCCGTCAAACCGCGAGTCGCGATCGCGCGGGAGTTCACCGACGACGTGGCCGACTGGCTCGAGCGCGAGGGAGTCCCCGCGATCGACGCCGTCGACACGCGGGATCTGGTCACGTCGATCCGCGAGCAGGGAGCGATGCGCTGTGGCGTCGCCGCCGGCCCGGACGCGACGCCGGAGCAGGCCAAACAACAGCTCGAGCAGTGCGTCGGGATGAGCGACCACACGGACATCGGCGCGCAGGTCAGCGTCGGCGAGCCGCAGGTGTACGAGGGCAGCGGCGTCCGCGTCGCGCTACTGGACTGCGGCGCCAAGAAGTCGATCATCGACTCGCTGACCGCCCGGAACGCCGAGGTGCACGTCCTCCCGTATGACTCGACGCCCGAGGAAGTGGCTGAGGTGGAGCCGGACCTGGTGTTCGTCTCGAACGGGCCGGGCGACCCGGCGAACTTCGTCGCCGCCGGCGAGGTGGTCGACGCGTTCGCGGGCGACGTCCCAATCGCGGGGATCTGTCTGGGCCAGCAGGTCGTCGCCCGCGCGCTGGGCGGCGAGACCGAGAAGATGGAGTTCGGCCACCGCGGCCTGAACCAGCCGGTGCGCGACCTCGAGACCGACCGCGTGATCATGACGACCCAGAACCACGGGTACAGCGTCGCCGACCCCGGCGAACTCGCGGTCACGCAGGTCAACGTCAACGACGACACCGCCGAGGGGCTGAAAGGCGTCGATATCGACGTGATCACGCGCCAGTACCACCCCGAGGCCAACCCCGGCCCGCACGACTCGCTCGAGTTCTTCGACGACGTGCTCGAGATGGCCGAGAGCCGCGCGCCCGCGGTCGCCTCCGACTGAGCACTCGGGGCGCGTCCGGATCCCGTCGCTATCGGGACGACTCGGTCAAACGTTCTTCAGGATACGTTTTAGTCACTCTCGGCCCTACCTGTGGGTATGGCTGCCACTGTCCCCGACGGCTACGTCGCGGTCGCCGACGAATCGACGCTCCGCGAGGCGGGCCGGACCGTCGCGAGCGCCGACGGCACCCCCGTCGTCGTGTTCCACCACGAGGGCGAGTTCCGCGCGGTCAACAACCGCTGTCCGCACATGGGGTTCCCCCTCTCGGAGGGGAGCGTCGACGAGGGCGTGCTGACCTGCGAGTGGCACCACGCGCGGTTCGAACTCTCCTGTGGCGACACGTTCGACCCGTGGGCCGACGACGTGGAGAGCTACCCCGTCAGAGTGGTCGACGGCACCGTCTACGTCGATCCCGACCCGCAGCGTGACGAACCGCCGGCGGTCCACTGGGCCGAGCGACTGGAGGACGGGCTGGAGCAGAACCTCAGACTCGTGCTCGCGAAATCCGCGATCGGGCTGCTCCGGGCCGACGTCGACCCCGTGGAGCCGTTCGAGACGGCGGTCGTCTTCGGCACCAAGTACCGCGAGGGCGGGTGGAGCTCCGGGCTGACCATCCTGACGGCGCTGCTGAACCGGCTGCCCGACCTCGACGAGGACGACCGCGAGCGCGCGCTCTACCAGGGGCTCGCGCAGGTGGCGAGCGACTGCGCCGACCAGCCGCCGAAGTTCGACCAGGAGGCGTTCGAGGCGACGGACGTGCCGTTCTCGCGGCTGAAGTCGTGGTTCCGGGAGAACGTCGAGGTGCGTGACGCCGACGGTGCCGAGCGCGTGCTGCGGACCGCCGTCGCCGCCGACTGCACGCCCGAACAGCTGACCGAGATGCTGACGGCGGCGGCGACGGACCACCGCTACCTGGACACCGGCCACCGCTTCGACCACCTGAACAAGGCGACCGAGGCGCTGGACCACGTCGGCTGGGACCATCCCGAAACGGCGGACGTGCTGGCGTCGCTGGTGCGCGGGCTGGCGACCGCCGAGCGCAGCGAGGAGCTCTCCTCGTGGCGCCAGCCCGACGACCTCGCGGGCCGCAGCGCGGAGTCGTTCGACCGACTGGACGAGATGGTCGCCGCGGGCGAGGGGCAGGAGTGGGTCGAACCAGAGGACTTCATCGACCGCCTCCACAGCGAGGAGCCCGAGACGGTGTACGCCGCACTGGACGACGCGATCCGCGGCGGTGCGACCGTCGAGCAGTTGGCGCGTGCGGTGACGTTCGCGGCGGGCAAGCGCGTCGCGGGGTTCTCGACGGCCAACGAGTTCAGCGACTGGAACACGGTCCACCACACGTTCACGTACGCGAACGCGGTCCACCGCGCGGCCCAGCGCGCGCCCACGACCGAACTGTACCGCGGGGTGTACGACGCGGCGACGAACGTCTACCTCGACCGCTTCCTCAACACGCCGCCGGCGCCCGAGCCGTCGGTCGAGGAGGGCGCCGACCCCGACGAGGAGCTCGAAGAACTGCTGCACTGCTTCGAGATGGAGGGCGAGGTGAACGCCGCCGGGACCCACGCCGCGAACTACCTCGACGCCGGCGGCGACCCCGAGCGCCTGAAGGCCGAACTCGGCGGCGCGCTGCTCCGGGAGGATACGGGGTTCCACACGTTCCAGGCGCTCGAAGCCGGCCTCCGGCAGTTCGACCTGCGCGACGACCCCGCGGAGCGTCGCGTGCTCGCGACGGCGGTCGCGCGCTACCTCGCGGCGCACTACCCCACCCGGCGGGAGCGCGAGCAGACGTACTCCATCGCGTCGCGGCTCCACCGCGGGGAGCGTATTCACGAGGAGAGCGGTGAGGCGGAGGCAGCAGCCGACGACTGAGAGGGCGTCAGCGGCTACCCACCTGTTTCGGCCCACACAAGCTTTTTCACCGGCGTTCACGTCGTTTACGTATGAGCTACGACGCGGTCGTGTTCGACAACGACGGCGTTCTGGTGGACACCACCGACTACGACGTGCTGCAGGAGGCCGCTTGGCGTGCGTTCGAGGAGGCCGGGGTCGACGACCCCGACCCCGAGCACGTCGAGTCGGTCGTCGTCGGTGTGACGCCGGAGTCGCTGTCGGACGTCTGCGAGCGGTACGGTCTCTCGGTCGAGGAGTTCTGGCGGGTGCGGGATCGCGCGTCCCACGAGGCCCAGCGCGAGCACGTTCACGCCGGCGGGAAACAGCTGTTCGACGACGTGTCGACGCTGTCGAACCTGGAGCTCCCGATGGGTGTCGTGAGTTCGAACCAGCAGGAGACGGTCGACTTCCTGCTCGACCACCACGGCGTCTCGGGGCTGTTCGACACCGCCTACGGCCGGCAGCCGACGATCGCGGACCTCCGGCGCAGGAAGCCCGACCCCCACTTCATCGAGAAGGCGCTGTCGGATCTCGACGCCGAGGACGCGCTGTACGTCGGGGATCGGGAGAGCGACATCACGGCGGCGGTCAACGCCGGCGTCGAGTCGGCCTTTATCCGTCGGCCACACCGTCGGGATCACGAGCTGTCTGTGCAGCCGGATCACGTGGTGGAGGATCTGCACGACGTGCGGGCGCTCTGTCGGTAGTTCTTCTCGGACGTTCGCGTTTCCGGAGGCGTCGACGAGGGAGCGACTGCTGTCTCTCTGTCGGGTGGTCGCGACTGTGGACAGATCGTCGAGCGTGGGAACAGCGACCGCGACAGCATCTCGGGGCTAGGAGCGACGGAGCGTCGTGAAGTCGGTCGAGCCCGCAGCGACCGCGACAGCGTCGAGCGTGGGAACAGTGACCGCGACAGCAACAGCATCTCGAGGCTAGACCACTTGCGACCGCACCGCTCCGCGGCCTCAGACCTCCCCATCCGACTCGTTCGCTCCTTTCAGTCGCTCACTCGTCCCTCGCGCTGACGTGCGCCACGAGGGCGCACGCGCTTCGCGCCGACCGCGACCGCGGTGCTGTGGCGGTGGACGCGAGGGCTCGCCACTGATCGGCGAGCCCGTGGGGAGGATGAGGGGAAGACTATCGCGGTGCTGTGCGGTCGCGGTTGCGGTACAAGTGGTCATGCTTCGAGATGCTGTTGCTGTCGCGGTAGCCACGTACCGTCGCAGTTCCAGCAGCCACGTACCGTCGCGAATCCACCAACCACTCACACACGAAATCGGCGGAAGCGTTAGACCCGTCCAACCCCAACAACACCCATGAGCGAGCCAGACACCAAAACGAACAGATCCGACGAGGAGTGGCGCGAACAGCTCTCCGAGGAGGAGTACGAGGTGCTCCGGGAGCGCGGCACCGAGGCGCGGTTCAGCGGCGAGCACGTCGACCGCGACGACGACGGCGTCTACCGCTGCAAAGCCTGCGGCGAGACCCTGTTCGACTCCGAGACGAAGTTCGACGCCGGCTGTGGGTGGCCCAGCTTCTACGCCGCCGAGAACGACGCCGTCGAGACCCGCGAGGACGACCGCCACGGGATGACCCGGATCGAGGTCGTCTGCGCCAACTGCGAGAGCCACCTCGGTCACGTGTTCGATGACGGACCGCAGCCGACCGGGAAGCGGTTCTGTATCAACTCGGTCGCCCTCGATTTCGACGAGGAGGAGTAACACCACGGGAAGCTTTTTTACAAAACCGGTCTCGCCTCACGGTATGTCCGCCAGCCGAGCAACCTCGCTCCGCGCCTCTCTCGGCACGCTGCTGGGACGCCCGACAGCCGTCGAACTGGGCGCCGTCGTCGCGCTCCTCGTCGGCGTCTCCGCCTACACGGTCGCGGTCGACGCGGCGCTCGACCCGTACTTCCTCGACAGCGACACTGCCCTCCTCCTCGTCCGGAGCGCGCTCGTCCTGGCCGGGATGGGCGTTCTCACCGCCGGCTACGCGACGTGGCGGGGGTACTCGCTCCCGGTGTCCGTGCCCGAACAGGACGACAGACGGTCCGTCGCCGCTGCCGTCGCCGGGACGGCCCTTCTCGCCCTGCTGCCGTTCTCCCTCCTCGCGTCGCAGACGGGCACCGGCGTCGCCCACGTCGTCTCGACGGTCGCCGATCCCGGCGGCGTCTTCACCGTCCGGACGCTGATCCGCCTCTCGCTGTTCGTGCCGGGGATGGTCCTGCTGTACCACGGGATCGTGCAGGGCGCGCTCCGGCACGCGTTCGACGACCATCGGCGCCTCACCGTCGCCGTGACGACGCTGTTCGGCGGCTACCTGGCGGCGCCGACCACCGTCACGTACGGCAGCTTCGCCGGCGGCCCGTGGCTGTCGCTCTGGGGTGACCGCGCCGCGGTCGCGGTCCTGTTCGTCCTCGCGCTGGGCGTCGCCGTCGCCGCGAACCGGCGGGTCGACGACGACCGACTGCACGCGCTGGCGAGGCTCCCCGTCCTGGCGGCGCTCGCGCTCGCGGTTCTCGTCGTCGCCGTCGCGGCTGACTCCCTAGGGGGCGCGCTCGTGGTGGTGACCCGGGCGGCGGTGATCGGGGTCGCGGCCGTCGCGTACGACGCCGCCGACTCGCTGCTCGTCCCGGGGGCCGTCTACGCGACGTTCGCCGTCGTGAGCAGCGTGCTCTACGTCGCGACGCTCGCTGCGGCCTTCGGCGGCTGAATCGGCGCCCAGTCCGACCACCAATCGCACCACAACAGTCATTCCGTCGGCGCGTCCCCTGCGAGTATGGTCGAGGCGAACCTCGTCCTCACGGCGGGGATCTTCCTGACGGCGCTTTCGCTGGGGGGCCTGCTCGCGCTCCGGGTGGGCCAGTCGGTCATCCCCGCGTACATCGTCGTCGGGATCCTGCTCGGCCCGTACGCACCCTCAGTCGGCGGCGTCTCGCTCACCCTGGTCGAGTCCACGGAGATCGTCCGCCTGCTGGCGGATCTCGGCGTCGTGCTGCTGCTCTTCTTCGTCGGGATGGAGCTCAGCCTCGCGTCGCTGATCCGCAAACGCTCGCAGTTCCTCGGCGCCGGCGCGATCGACGTGGCCGTCAGCTTCCCGCTGGGGATCGTCGTCGGCCTCGCCTTCGGCTTCTCGCTCGTGGAATCGCTGTTCGTCGGTCTGATCACGTTCAACTCCTCGACGGTGATCATCGCGAAGTCGCTGATCGACCTGGAGTGGATCGCCGACCCCGAGAGCGAGGCGATCCTGGGCGTGATCGTGATCGAGGACGTGCTGACCGCCGCCGCGTTCGCGGTCCTCTCGGCGGTGCTGCTCGGCGGTGCCGACGTGGCCTCCCTCGGCCGAACGCTCGGGGGGGCGACGCTCGTGCTGGTCGCGCTCACCCTCCTCGCGTACTACGGGAGCGAGTGGGTCGACCGCGCGTTCGACGTGCGCTCGAGCGAACTGTTCCTGCTCGCCGTGCTCGGCGCGACGGCGCTCGTCTCCGGCTTCGGCCTCGCTGCGGGCGTCAGCGACGCCATCGTCGCCTTCCTCGTCGGCGCGGCGTTCGGCCAGACCTCCCACACCGACCGGATCCAGGACCTGCTCGCGCCCAGTCGCGACCTGTTCGCGGCGGTGTTCTTCTTCGTCGTCGGCCTCGGCACCGACCCCCGGGTGGTGGTCTCGGTCGCCGGGCTCGTGGTCGCCGCCGCGGCCGTGACCGTGGCGGGCCAGATCCTCAGCGGCTACGCCGCCGGGCGGCGCTGGGGGCTCTCGGTGGCGGGCGCGTCGAAGATGGGCGCCGCGCTGGTGCCCCGCGGGGAGTTCTCGCTGGTGATCGCCGCGTTCCTCCTGACCGCGGGGACGACCCCGGCACTCAGTGAGACGATCCCGGCGTTCACCGTCGGGTACGTCCTGCTGACGAGCGTGCTCGGAACAGTGCTGATGCGGAACGCGGGGCTGATAGAGCGCGTTGCTGTGCGGTTCTCTCCGGCTTCCGAGGATCAGTCCTGAACGCGGTCTTTCAGCGCCGCCTGCTCCTCGTGGGTGCCGATCGCGACCAGCAGGTCGCCGCCGGCGAGTTCGAAGTCGGCGTCGGGGTTCGACACCGTCTCGCTGCCGCGTTGGACGGCGATCACCGTCGCGCCGGTCTCGCCTTTGATCTCGCTCTCCGCGAGCGTCGTCCCGTCGAGCGCCGACCCCTCGCCTACTTCGACCCACTCGATGATCGCGTCGCCCAGCGGCACCGAGAGCTCGTCGACGTTCACCGACTCGAAGTAGGCGCCCTCCAGTATCGAGCCGAGCTTGTTCGCCTCCTCGCTGTTCAGGTTGAGCAGCTTCTCCCCGCCGGCGTCGCGGTCGGCGCGGCGGTACAGCTCACACCGCCCGTCGTGGTGGACGACCACCGACGCGACCCCGCCGGCGTCGAGTTCGAGGTCGAACTTCCGGCCGACGCCGGGGAGGTCGGTCTCGTAGACGGTCATACGCCCCCTGATACGGCGAGGGGAATAACGGTATGGGTGGTCCTCGAGGACTCTGTCAGGGAAGGTACCGAACGCTGACGACACCCGGCTCCGAGCGGATCTCTACCCGGTTCACGCCGAGGCGGGCCGCGCGCCCGAGCGTCGCCTCACGGTCCTCGAACACGTCCTCGACGGCCGCGTCGGTCTCCTCCTCGGACACGCTGATCACGTGGATCTCGCCGATCCCGGCGCGTTCCTCCTTGGTGAGCTCGCCGACGGACTGCTCGGCGGCGATCTCGCGCTCCTGTTTCGTCGGCGGCTCGCGGCTCTCGCTGATCGAGAGCGACCGCCGCTCCTCTATCTCGACCAGTTCGGCGGTGACCTCCAGGGGCGGCTCGGGGGCGACGACCCCCTCGACGGCGTCGTCCACGGAGAGCCCGGGGTTCGAGGAGAGCGTGTGGACCTGCCCGCGCTCGACGTCCCGCAGTACTGCGCTGTCGTCGTCGGCGTGCGTGACGAGGAACGTGCCCTCGACTGCGTCGTCGATCTCGGCGTCGCTCATACCCTCTCTGGGCGCCGGAGCCCTTTCCGGATTTCGCCCGCGACCCGTGGATCAGCGTCGCCAGCGGTGGATCGCGAGGATCAGCGCCGCGGCCGTGGTCGGGATCAGGGGTGACGCGGCCGCGGGGAGCGCGTACAGCGCGGCGACGACGGGGGCAAACAGGCCCGACGGCTCGGGCCGGGAGATCGTCTCGCCGTCGAGGGTGAACGTCTCGGGCATCGACGCCACGAGGCCGAGGTACAGCGAGAGGAGGAACAGGTACCCCCCGACCGCCAGCAGGGGTTCGTAGTTCCGCGACGGTCCAGCACCGCCGTCAGCGGAGTCGCGACGGCGAGTGCGCGCCGCCAACAGCACGGGGCCGACGACGGGCAGCACCGCCAGCAGGCCCAGCAGCGCGATGAACGACCGCGAGAGCGTGAAGCTCCCGCCGCGGGCGCCGGCGGTCTGGCCGAACACGACGACGACCGCGAGCACGCAGATCAGCGAAAGCAGCAGCGTCGCGAGGCCGGCGACGAGCACGTACGACCGGAACAGCCACGAGTCGCTCCGCCGGAACGCGTAGGGGAAGGCGCCGAGGATCCCGCCGTAGTCGTCCGCCATTACCGGGGGTTGTGGGTGGGCGGAGTTAAACGCCGCGAGGCGGCGCCGTCACACCTGCGGCTCGAGCGCCGAAAGCGCCGACCCCGACTCGATCGCTTCCGCCAACTCGACGGTCGCCCGGCCGAGCAGGCTCAGTCGCGCCCGGATCTCGTCGTCGGCGACAGCGCCGTCCGCGAACGCTTCGCTGTCGGCGTACACGCCGCTGCCGACGGTGTGCGCGCCGAAGAAGGCGAACAACGGGCGGAGCTGTTCGTCGATCGCGAGGTAGTGGCTGCGTGTCGCGCCCGTCGCGACCAGCCCCACGGCGGCGCCTTCGAGGGGGGCCACGTCGCCCTGCCACTGACCGCGAGGGACCATGTCGAGGAGGTTCTTCAACGGCCCCGGGTAGCTGGCGCGGTAGACGGGCGTTCCCACCACGTAGGCGTCCGCGTCGACGATCTTTCCGAGCGCCGCGGCGGTGTCGCCCTCGTAGGCGTCGATGCCGCGGCCGTCGGCGGTCGCGAGGTCGTACTCGCCGAGGTGGAGCACGTCCGTCTCGACCGCCTCGTCGGTCCCGTCGAGCGCGGCCTCGACCGCCGCGCGGGTCTTGGAGTCCGCCGACTGGCTGCCGGCGATGCCGAGCAGGCGCACGCTACTCACCGGCCACCTCCGCGCCGGCGACGCGTTTGGTCCCCTCGTCGGTGTCGACCTCGCCCTCGATCGGGTCGGCCTCGCGGACGGCGGGGATGATCTCCTCGCCGAAGCGTTCGAGTTCCTCGTCGTAGTGGAGGAACCCCGTCAGCACGATGTCGACACCGATGGCGTCGAGCTTCCGGATGCGCTCGACGATCTGGTCTTCGGTGCCGATGAGCCCGGTCTTGAACCCGTCGTTGTACTGGACGAGGTCGCTCAGGTCGGAGTCGGCCCACATCCCCTCGCCCTCGGGGGAGTCCTGGCCGGCGTGTTCGACCTGCTCTTTGAACGCCTCGACGGCGTCGTCGGTGGCGTGCTCGATGATGTTCTCCAGTTCCTGCTCGGCTGCTCGCTCGGTCTCGCGTTCGATCACGAACGCGTTGGCCGCGAACTCGGGCGGTTCGGTGCCGAACGCCTCGGCGTACCCCTCCACGTCCTCGACGATCGCTTCGAGCTCGTCGAGGCTGCCGCCGTTCATGAACAGCACGTCCGAGTGTCTGGCGGCCATCTTCCGGGCCGCCTGCGAGTTACCGCCCTGGAACAGCCGCGGGTACGGCTCCTGTTTCGGCAGGGGTTTGCTCGGCACGCCGTCGAACCCGTTCACGTCGTGGCCGTACTGGTAGAACCGGCCGTCGAACTCGAAGGGGCCCTCCGTCCAGAGCCCTTTCAGCACCTGCAGGAACTCTTCGCTGCGGGCGTAGCGCTCGTCGTGGTCGAGCCACTGCTTCCCGAACCCGGTGTACTCGTCTTTGAACCAGCCGCTGACGACGTTGAGCGAGAAGCGCCCGTCGCTGATGCGGTCGGCGGTGGCGACGAAGTTCGCGACCGGGCCGGGCTCCCAGAGCCCCGGGTGGACGGCGCCGATCAGGTGGAGCTCCTCGGTTTCGGCGGCCAGCGCGTTGGCGACCGACAGCGCCTCCAGTTGCTTGTTCGCGCCGTAGCTCCCGAAGAAGCGGGCCTGTGCGAGCCCGTAGTCGAACCCGACCGACTCGGCGGTGCGGGCCAGATCGCGGTTGTACTCGTAGCTCCAGTCGGTGTCCATCGGCCAGTCGGTCGTCACCAGCCCCCCGCTGACGTTGGGGATCCAGTAGGCGAACTCGGTGTCCATACGCTCGCTTCCGGGCCGTTGGGCAAGAACGAGGGGGTCCGGGCGAACGCGAGGGCTTTCCGGGACGCGGTGACTCGCCACATCCGTCGCGACCGACGCGGACGAGCGGCTGAGACCGACGATGACGCCATCTCGGCGGCGGAGGCGGTGCGTTCGGCTCGCGAGCCGGCCGTTGCCCGTCGCGGTAGATATTGCCGGCACCTCGGTGGCCGTCTGTTCGTCCACCGGCAACGCTTTTGCCGCCACGCGGCCGTGATTCGGCAACGAATGGTCTCGCTCCCGGACTCGATCTCCGACCTCTCCCGTCGCCATCGACTGGTAGCCTACTACATCGTGGGGCTGGTGGCGATGGTCCTGTTCATCACGGTCGTCTACTTCTACGGGATGCGCACGCTGGAGGGCGAGGGCGCGGAGTACACGATCTTCAACGCGTTGACGACGGTCGTCGAGACGATGACGACCACGGGGTACGGCGCCGACTCGCCGTGGGACCACCCGCTGATGAACGTCTTCATGGTGCTCATCCAGTTGGGCGGCATCGCGGTCGGCTTCTTCACGCTCCGGCTGGTGGTGATCCCGCTGTTCAACGAGGCGGAGGTCGACCTCGATAGCCGGCTCTCACCCAAGAAGGATCACGTGATCATCTGTGAGTACAGCCGTGACTCCGCCGTTCTGCTGGACGAGCTCCGGGAGCTCGACATCGACTACGTGCTGCTCTCCTCCGACGAGGAGAACGCGAAGGACCTGGCCGACGACGGCTACGCCGTGATCCACGGCTCGCCACAGGACGCCGAGGCGTTCGAGCGGGCGAGCATCGGCGACGCGCGGGCGGTGATCACCGACGCCGACGACGCCAACGTCAACACGATCCTGACGGTGCGCTCGCTCCGGGAGGATATCGACCTGATCGCGCTGACCGACGACAGCGACATGGCGGACGTGCTGCGCTCGACTGGCGCCGATACGGTGCTCTCGCCCCACGGCGTGCTCGGCCACCGGCTCGCGGAGAAGGCCGTCGAGTCGTTCACCGCCGAGATCCGTGACACGGTCGAACTCGGCGGCGACATCGAGGTGGCGGAGGTGCCGGTCGCCCACGGCAGCCCGCTGGTCGGTAAGCGTATCCGCGACTCGGAGGTGCGCGAGGAGACCGGCGCCAACATCATCGGTGCGTGGATCGACGGCGAACTCCAGCTGCCGCCCGACCCCGGGGCGGTGATCCGGGACAACACCGTCCTGCTGGTCTCGGGTCGGCCGGAGAGCCTCGAGAAGCTGAGCGAGTACACCCGGCGGGCGCGGACGTTCCGCCAGCACGACCGTATCGTGATCGCCGGCTTCGGCGAGGTGGGAGAGGCAGCCCAGGAGACGATCCGGGAGGCCGAGATCGACACCGTCACGATCGACAGGGTCGAGCGCGACGGGGTGGACGTGGTCGGCGACGCGAGCACGCGGGAGACGCTCCGGGAGGCGGGCGTCTCCGACGCCGACGCGGTGGTCGTCGGCCTGCCGGACGACTCGAAAGCGTTGCTGGCAGCGGTACTCGCCCAGGAGATGAACCCCGACGTCGAGATCCTGATCCGCGTCAGCGCCGCCGACGCGACCGGGAAGGCGCTCTCTGCGGGCGCGGACTACGTGCTCTCGGTGCCGCGGGTCAGCGCGCGCATGATCGCGAAGGAGCTCCGCGGCGAGGATATCCTCGACCCCGGCGGGCAGATCCGGCTGATCCGCGTGCCCGCGACCCCCTTCGCCGGTTCGACGATCGCCGAGTCCGGGATCGCGGAGAACACTGGCTGTCGCGTCGTCGCCGTCGAGAGCGAGGACGGGGAGACGACGGTCGTCGACCCTCAGCAGGAGCTGTCGGGGAACGAGGAGCTCACGCTCGTCGGCACCGACGAGGCGGTCCAGCAGTTCCTGAAGCGGTACGACGTGACGCCGGCGGGCAACGGCGATCTGCGGTAGCGGCTAGAGGTAGGACCGGAGCTGTTCGACGGCGCGGTCGAGCGGTTCGTCGCGGACCCGGCAGACGTAGTCGGTCAGCAGGTTCGGCGTCGGCGAGGTGACTGCGTGGGGGAGGATCGAACTGTCACGCGGTGCGCTCCGGTGGCGGAAATCGCCCGGGTCGAACGGGACTCGGTGCTCGTACCACGTTCGAGTCGTCATCCCCATCGCGACGTACTGCTCCCCGTCGAACGGGTGTCGCTCGGAGTTGACGATCACCCACGGTCGGGTCGCGTCGTCGTCGGTTTTGAACGGGTCGGGCGCGAGGACGACGTGTCCCCGTTCGAGGTCGTCGAACGCGGGTGCCGTCACGCGTCGTCCTCGTCGGCTCTCTTTGTCGACGAGCCGTCGTCCTCGCCGCCTCCCTGTGCCGGCGAGCCGTCGTCCTCGCCCGCGGCCAACCACTCCTCACGGCTCTCCGGACCGTACTCCTCGTCGAGGAACGCCGTCGTGGAGTGAAACGCCGCGGCGTCCCTGATCGCTTCGGGATCGGCGGCCCAGTACGGCTGGCGGTGGCGGACGAGTCCCCGCGACTTGAGCCGGTTCAACACCGGGTGGATGGAGTTCTGGTCGACGCCCGTCGCCTCGGCGATCTCGCTCGCCCGGTACGCCTGGTCACGGTTCCGAGCGAGAAAGCGGACGACACGCTCCCCGTTCGTCCCGTCACGGGCGCCGTCGTCCTCGTCGAACTCGTCGATACTGATCGGCACAGTTGGCCGTACGGACCGCGAGTGTATGAATGTATGCCTGTATTTCTGTATCCGCTACTCCGCTCGCGGGAACTCCCCGATCGTGTCCTCGCGGAACGCCTCCTCGTCGAACTCGTACTCCCCGTCGAGGAACTCGACGATCGTGTGGGTGTCCCGCATCGCGTTCTTCAGGCAGGTCGAGGCGCCCGGCGAGGGCGTGACGTTGAAGATCACGTCGTTGCCGACGATCTTGGCCTCGCCCATGTCCAGGGACTTCTTCTCGGTGTCGACGATCTGGGGACGGACGCCGCCGTACCCCTCCGCCCGTTCGATGTCCTCGAGTTCGACGCTGGGGACGACCTTCTGGACGTGCGGGAGGAACTGCCGGGGGCCGACCTCCGGCACGTCGTAGACGAGGTTCCGCAGCACGTACGGGAGCAGGGTGCGGTCGGCGAGGATGTTGGCGTAGCTCATGAACGAGGCGGCGTTGAGCCCGAACACGTCGAGGAAGTCACCCACCGTGGAGATGCGGCCGCGCTCGAGCGTCGGCACCAGCTTGGCGGTCGGGCCGAAGCGGGTGATGCTCCCGTCGTGGACGTCGGCGTCGCCGTGGATCGCGGCGAAGGGGAGCTTCTTCATCTGGAGCGTGTACACCTTCCCGTTCAGCAGGTCGTCCGCGAGGAAGAAGCTGCCCGCGACCGGTAGCAGCGCCTTGTTCTGGCCGTACCCCAGCTCCTGGGCGACCTGGAGGCTGTGTGAGCCCGCGGCGACGACGGTCGCGTCGGCGTCGAACGTGCCGGCGCCGGCCGTCTCGATCGTGTGGCTATCGGGCTTGGGCGTGATCTCCGTGACTTCCGTGTCCGTGAACACGTCGACGCTCGTCTCGTCCGCGACGGCGTCGACGAACGACTTGGCGGTCGCGCCGTAGTCGACGACGTAGCCGTCGGGCGTCTGGAGCGCGAGCATCTCGGTGTCGGGGTCCCGCCCCTCGACGACTTTGGGTTCGAGTTCGGCGATCTCCTCGCGACCGATGGGCTGGAGCTTCGGGAACAGCTCGCCGAACCCCTCGGCCTCGTAGCGCTGTTCGAGGCTCTCGACTTCCTCGCGGCCGACGCCGAGCACCATCTTGCTGCGCTTTGCGTGCATCTCGCGGTCGGGGTCGTGGTTCTCCAGATAGCCCGCGAGCAGTTCGGCGCCCTCCTTGACCTCCTCGGCCTTCTCGAGGGTGTAGTTGGTCTCGATGTCGCCGAAGTGGAGCGTCTGGGAGTTGTTGGTGTGGTGCGTGTTGATCGCGCCGATCTGTGACTCCTTCTCGATCAGCGCGATCGAGTCGACGTCGGTGAACTTCGCGGTCGTGTAGAGCAGCGACGCGCCGCTGATGCCGCCGCCGACGATAACGAGGTCGTACTGTTCGGACATGTAGGCGTTACTCGCACGCTCGGGCTCCCCATTGATAACGGGCGTTCTTTCGTCGCCGAGTTCGACGATCGACGAACGCGCTGTCGACGCCTGTGGGCGGCGTGTTCGGCCGACTCAGGCGATTCCGGACGCTCGCACGGCCCACTCCGCCACGGGGTGGAAGAGCCGCAGGTCGAGCACGACGACCAGCCCCGCGCCGACCGCGTCGAACACCAGATCGAGTGCGGTGTCGCGCCGGCCGTAGTGGACGAGCACCGGCTCGATGTCGTAGCGCTCCGCGACCTCGCGGGCGATCAGCTCCCCGACCTCCCAGAGGACGCCCAGCGCGAGCGTCCCGAGCAGCGCGCCCGCGGCGGCGATGGAGGGAGCGAGGACGAGCAGGCCGGCGTACAGCAGCGCGGCGAGCAGCGCGGCCGAGATCGTGTGGGTGAGATGGTCCCACCACCCGACCGACTCGTAGCGCCCGAGCATCCCCAGCGCGTGGAGAAACCCCGCGACGGCGGTCGCGAACGTGAGGCTGGGGAGCCCCGCCGTCGCCGGCCCGTCGCCGAACAGCCAGCCGGCCGCCGGCGGGAGGAGCGTGAGACAGAGCACCGCGGCGGTGTTGACGACCGCCGGCGTGTTCCCTCGGCGGTAGCCGACGGCGAGCGCGCCGACAAGTGCAGCCCCGACGACGGCGGCGACGACGAGCAGCGCGTTCATGGCTCTACTGGAGAGGGGAGACACCAGCCGGAAGTAGTTTCTGGACGCTTACACGCCCCCTCGGGAACCGTCGCGGCCGGCGTCTTCGACGTACCGTTCGGGCAGCCGCGCCAGCAGCGACGCCGGCACGCGTCCCGGGAGCACCTCCGTCACGAGCGCCCGCGCGACCCGTGGGAGGGCACGGCGTGTGGCGGCGTAGGTGACGGCGACGACGATCGACGCCGCGACGACACGCCGGAACGGCGGGGCGACGTGGAGCCAGAGTGGGAGGGCGAGACCGACCGAGAGCAGCAGGTCCTCGGGGGCGCCGTCATAGCGCACCCAGCGTCGGGGGGCGATCCAGCGCCCGCGGTAGTGGTCGTAGACGGCGCGCTCGTCGCTCGCCTCCCACGGCCGGAGCTCCAGCCCGCCGCCGAGCACGTCGACGAGGCTGTGGCTCGCGGCGGCGGCGAACAGCACCACCGCGCCGACCGTCGCCGGCGACGGGGAGACGACCGCCGCCAGCGTGGCGACGCCGGCGAGCAGGCTGTACCCCACGGGGTAGTGGAGCGTCTTCCGGTGGCCGGCGTAGAGATCCAGATCCGGCAGGATCCCGCCGACGAGCCCCGCCGCGAGCGCTACGCTGGCGTGCTCGGGCGCGAGCACGGCGACGGGGAGCGCGAGCAGCATCCCCAACAGCGCGTGGGTCGGGAGCATCATCGTGTTGCTCCATATCGGTCAGAACGTAAAGAACGTGTCGTCGACCGCTGCCCGCGAAAAAGACGGTTCGCGAGACGGTGCGCAGTGATCGAGGTGGGCCAGTTAGGCTTTGACCTCGATTTCGGTGCCGGTGACGGTTTCGTCCGCCTCGATGGGCAGACGGATTTCGAGCATCCCGTTGTTGTACTCGGCTTCGATCGACTCGTCGTCGATCGTCTTGGGGAAGCGGAACCGACGGTGGTAGGTGCGCCGTCGGCCGCGCTGGGTGTCCTCGTGCTCCGCGGCGACGTTCAGGACACCCTCCTCCCAGGTGACGGCGATGCTCTCGGGGTCGAACCCGGGCATCTCGACGGTGAGCACGAACTCACCGTCCTCCTCGAACAGTTCGTAGTCGTTACGTCCGGACTCGAACAGCTTGCTCGGGAGATCGAGGCCTTGTGTCCAGGAACTGGTCAGGTTCTCTGGTAGCGGCATGGCTGATCACCTCGACTGCATCGGCGTGTTGTGCACGGATCGTAATGAAGATTATCGATCATGTCCGAGACGAACGTGTCGAAAAGAGAAAACGGTCCGTTGGAGTCAAACGACCCGGATAATGCGGGCTACGGGGTCACTTCCTGTCCTCCGGATCGTGCTCGTCGTCCGACTCCGCCTCGTCCGACTCTTCGCCGTCGGCGTCCTCGTCGGCCACCTTCTCGCCGTCGGCTTCTTCGTCGGCGTCGGCCCCCTCGACGGCCCCGGCGACCTGCTCGGAGACTTCTTCCGTGACTTTGTCGGCGACCTCGTCGACCTCCTTGCTGACGGTCTCCTCGACCTCCTCGCTCACTTTTTCGGAGACTTCCTCGCTGACCTCCTCGCTGACCTTGTCGGCGACCTCGTCGACCTCCTTGCTGACGGTCTCCTCGACCTCCTCGCTCACCTTCTGGGTGACTTCCTCGGTCACTTCCTCGCTGACCTTCTCGGACACCTCCTCGCTCACGGTGTCGCTGACGGTCTCGGAGACCTCCGCGGTCACCTCCTCGCTGACCGTCTCGGTTACCTGATCGACCTCCTTGCTGACGGTCTCCTCGACCTCCTGGCTCACGGTGTCGCTGACGGTCTCGGTCACCTCCTCGCTGACCGTCTCCTCGACCTGCTCGGCGACCTCCTGGGTCATCCAGTCGGGGTCGAACCGCGCCATCTTCCAGGCGATGTGGATGATGTAGGAGAGCAACACCCCGAGGCCGAACGCGACCCCGACCTGCGTGCCGAGCTCGAGGATCAACACGATCGCCACGAAGATCGTCAGCCCGTACGCGATATCGACGACCGCGTCGACGCGGGCCGGTTTCACGCGGGACACCTCCGCGAACGCTGTCGGTTCTGGTGCATATCTATGCACCGAGTTCCAGACGGGTATACCCCCCGATACCCCGAACCGACAGTAGTCGCCGATTACTCGCCCCCAGTCCGACTGCTTAAGAGCGCCGCACCGTTTCTTTCGGTATGGTTGAATTTCTTCTCCTCGTCGGGATCGTTGTCGCGCTGTTCGTCGGGTTCAACATCGGTGGGTCGACGACCGGGCCGGCCTTTGGCCCGGCGGTCGGCTCCGACGCCATCTCCAAAATCGGCGCTGCCGCGCTGATGGCCGTCTTCTTCTTCGTCGGCGCGTGGACGATCGGCCGACGGGTTGTGGACAAGCTGGGCGAGGAGCTCATCACCAGCCCCGCAGTGTTCACGATCGAGTCGAGCATCGTCGTCCTCTTTTTCGTCGGCGGCGCGCTGTTCATCGGCAACTACTTCGGCGTCCCTGCGTCCACGTCGATGACCGCCGTTGGCTCGATCGCGGGGCTGGGCGTCGCGACGGGCGAACTCGACTGGGCGGTGATGGGCGAGATCGCGGTCTGGTGGGTCGTCGCGCCGATCGTCGGCTTCTGGGTGTCGGGGATGATCGGCCGCTACCTCTACCCGCGGATCAACCGCTGGGTCGCGATCGACAGCAGCGAGGGGGCGCTGATGGAGCTCGATCGCTCCGGCACGGTTCCGCGGCCGGTCCCCGGACCGAACACCACCCGCCGCGAGATGGCCGGCGGGATCGTCGTCGTCCTGATCGGCTGTCTGATGGCCTTCTCCTCGGGCACGTCGAACATCGCGAACGCGATCGCGCCGCTGGTCGGCGCCGGGGTCGACATGAACATGATGATCCTGCTGGGCTGTGGCGCGGTCGCCGTCGGCGCCTTTACGATCGCCCGCCGCACGCTCGACACGCTGGGCAACGACATCACCGACCTGCCGCTGACGGCCGCGATCGTCGTCGCGATCGTCTCCTCGACGATCGTGATCGGGCTCTCGGCGATCGGGATCCCCGCCTCGTTCGTGATCATCGCGACCACTTCGATCGTCGGCCTGGGCTGGGGGCGCGCGACGCGGACGTCGACGGTCTCCGGCGGCGTCCGCGGCGAGGAGGAAACCAAGGTCTCCGTCGGCGCGCTGGCCGCCGAGGAACCGGGGGAGGAAGTCCCCGCGATCGGCGAGGAGGAGCCGGAGGACATCCCCGCCGCCTCGGACCTGTTCGACCCCGCCACGACGGGCAGGGTGCTGATCATGCAGAACGTCGTGCCCGTGCTGTCGACCGTCGGGGCGTACGTGACGTTCGTGATCCTGTTCCGCTTTTTCTGGTAAGCCACGGCGTCGGTCGGACCGGCGACGCCGCGCTACCGGTCCCGTTCGCCGAAAAATTCTTCACGTGTTTCTCGTTGGGTAGCGCATGGAGTTCGGACTGACCCAGGAGCAGGAGCAGCTCCGCGAGGAGGTGCGCCGGTTCGCCGAGAACGAGATCGAACCCGTCGCGGGCGAGTACGACCGCGAGGAGAAGTACCCCGCCGAGATCGTCGAGAAAGCCGCCGACATGGGGCTGACGGGCGCCCACTTCCCGATGGAGTACGGCGGCGTCGGCTACTCGACGCTGGAGATGGCGCTGGTCACCGAGGAGCTGTTCGCGGTCGACCCCGGGATCGGGCTCTGTGTCACCAGCGCCGGTTTCGGCGCCGAGGCGATCATGGAGTTCGGCACGGAGGAACAGAAGGAGGAGTACCTCCCGCCGATCGCGGAGGGCGAGGCGGTGATGGGCGCGGCGATCAGCGAGCCCCACGCCGGCTCCGACGTGAGTTCGCTGTCCACGCAGGCCGAGAAGGACGGTGACGAGTGGGTGCTGAACGGCTCGAAGATGTGGATCACCAACGGCTCCGTCGGCGACTACTTCGTCGTGATGTGCGAGACCGACCCCGACGTGGGCGACCGCTACACGGGGTTCTCCCAGATCCTCGTCGAGCGCGACCGCGACGGGTTCGAGAGCGAGAAGATCACCGGGAAGCTCGGGATCCGCGCGAGCGACACCGCCGAACTGCGGTTCGACGACGTGCGCGTCCCCGAGGAGAACCTCGTCGGCCAGCGCGGGATGGGGTTCCCCCAGCTGATGCAGTTCTTCGACGAAACCCGCACCATGGTCGCGGCACAGGCCGTCGGGATCGCGAAGGGGGCCGCCGAGCGCGCGCTCTCCTACGCGGAGGAGCGCGAGCAGTTCGGCCGCCCAATCTCGGAGTTCCAGGCGATCCGGCACAAGCTCTCGGAGATGCACACCCGGACCGAGGCCGCCCGCCAGCTGACGTACAAGTCGGCCTGGAGCGTCGACAACGCCGCGGACGAACTCACGCTGCTCGCCTCGATGGCCAAGGAGTTCGCCTCCGACGTGGCGACCGACGCCGCCGACGAGGCGGTCCAGATCCACGGCGGCGCGGGCTTCGTCGACGATTTCGACGTCGAACGGCTCTACCGCGACGCGAAGATCACTCAGATCTACGAGGGGACCACCGAGATCCAGAAGAACATCGTCGCGCGGGAGCTGCTCGACGAGGGGCGCTGAATCGGCGACGCGAACGCCGCATTCGTGCCTGATGTTGACACACATTTATAAGGGAGAACATAGAACACACGTCCGCTATGGTACGAAAAGTAACACGGCGCGACATGTTGAAGGGCGTCGGCGCGGCCGGCGTGGTCGGTGTCACGGGCTGTCTGGGTGGTGGCGGCGGGAGTCGGACGATCCAGCAGGGCGTGCTCCTGCCGCTGACGGGTGACCTCGCGAACCTGGGCGGACCGATCCGGGACGGGGGGATCCTCCCCGCAACGGAGCTCGAGGGCGAGACGGAGTTCACGTTCGACATCCAGGAGGAGGACACCGAGACGAACGCACAGGCGGGCATCTCCGGCGCGGAGTCGCTGGTCAACAACGGGTTCCCGGCGGTCACGGGGGCGGCGTCGTCCGGGGTCACGATGCAGGTGACCCAGCAGGTGCTCATCCCGAACGAGACGGTCGGCTGCTCGCCCGCCTCGACGTCGCCGGCGATCACCGACCTCGACGACGACGACTTCTACTTCCGGACGTGCCCCTCCGACGCGCTGCAGGGGCAGGTCATCGCGCAGGTCGGCGCCGAGGAGCTCGGCAACACCACGGCGGCGACGATGTACGTCAACAACGACTACGGGCAGGCGCTCTCCGAGTCGTTCACCAGCACGTTCGAGAGCGAGCACGGCGGCAGCGTCTCCAATCAAGTCTCCTTCGAGCAGGAGCAGAACTCCTACAGCTCACAGCTCGAGTCCGCGCTCGAAGGCGAGCCCGAGATGCTCCTCGTGATCGGCTACCCGGCGTCGGGGATCCAGCTGTTCCGTGACTACTACAGCGACTACGACACCGGCGAGGATATCGTCGTCACCGACGGGCTGCTCGACAACGAGCTCCCCGACGAGGTCGACAACGACATGGCGAACGTCACGGGGACGGGACCGAAGGCGTCCGGCCCCGGCCGGGAGTCGTTCGACGAGATGTACATGGAGGAGTACGACCGCGAACCGGGCGTGTTCAACGCCCACGCCTACGACGCGACGGCGGTCTGCTTCCTCGCGAACGTGTACGCCGGGGAGAACTCCGGCCCGGCCGTCCGGGACAACATGCGCCGCGCGGGCAACCCCGAGGGCGAGGAGTTCGGCCCGGGCGAGCTCGTCGAGGCCGTCGAGACCGCCGCGGCGGGCGACGACATCAACTACCAGGGTGCGTCGTCGTCGGTCAACTTCGACGACAACGGTGACATGAGCGCCGTCTCCTACGGGATCTACGAGGTGCAAGACCGGGACTTCACCGAGGTGGACGAGGTCGCGTTCGGCGGGTAGTCGACCCCTCTCTTTTCCGGACGAGCGCGACTGGCGGACGACCGCGGTCTACCCGCCGAGGAACTCCTGTCGGACCTGCTCGTCGTGCAGGAGGGTGTCGCCGTCGTCCATGAAGCGGTTCTGCCCCTGCACGAGCACGTAGCCGCGGTCACAGCGCCGCAGCGCCTCCTTGGCGTTCTGCTCGACCATCAGCACCGCCGTGCCGGCCTCGTTGATCCGGTCGATGCGGTCGAACATGTCGTCGACGAGATCGGGCGCCAGCCCCGCCGAGGGCTCGTCGAGCAGCAGCAGGTCCGGGTCGAGCATCAGCGCCCGCCCCATGGCGAGCATCTGCTGCTGGCCGCCCGAGAGCGTCCCCGCCTTCTGGCCCTTGCGCTCCTCGAGGATCGGGAACCGCTCGAACACCTCGTCCAGTCGCTCCTGTGGCACCTCGTCGAGGATGTACGCCCCCATCTCGAGGTTCTCCATCACCGACAGCGTCGGGAACACGTTGTCCGACTGGGGGACGTACCCCAGCCCCAGGTGGATGACGTCCTCGGGTTTCTCCCCCGTGATGTCGGTGCCGTCGAACTCGACGGTGCCGCCCATCAGCGTCGTCAGCCCGAAGATCGACTTCATCACCGTCGACTTCCCGGCGCCGTTGGGGCCGACGATCGTGACGTACTCGCCGGCCTCGACGTTCAGATCCACGCTGTCGAGGATCTGGAGGTCGCCGTAGCCGGCGTCGAGCGACCCCACCTGTAGCAGGCTCTCCTCGCTGGTGACGAACTCGGTGGCGTTCACCGTCGCGTCCTGTCGGTCCGTCTCCGGGTCCGCGGGCTGGCCCTCGTCGGGCGCGTCCTGCTGCCCGTCGGCGTCGGAGCTCATACCTCACCCCCCAGGTACGCCTCGACGACGCGGTCGTCGTCTTTGATCTCCGCCGGCGTCCCCTCCGCGAGAACCTCCCCTTGGTGCATGACGATGACGTGTTCGCAGTTCTGCATGATCAGGTCCATGTCGTGTTCGACGAGCAGGAACGTGTACCCCTGCTCGGTCAGGTGGTGGATACGGTCGAGCAGCTTCTCCTCGAGCGTCGGGTTGACGCCCGCGAACGGCTCGTCGAGCAGCAGCATCTCCGGGTCGACCATCAGCGCCCGGGCGAGCTCGAGCAGCTTGCGCTGGCCACCCGAGAGGTTCCCCGCCTCCTCCTCGGCGAGGTGATCGATCTCGAAGAGCTCTAGGGTCTCCCAGACCGCCTCCCGAAGTTCGATCTCCTGGTCGACCACGTCGTCGCGCAGGCCGGGCAGCACGGCGTTGACCAGCTTCTCGCCGAGCTGGTCCGGCGGCGCGAGCATCATGTTCTCGAGCACCGTCATCTCCTCGAGCTCGCGGGCGATCTGGAACGTCCGCACCAGCCCGCGGTTCGCGATCTCGGGCGGCGAGAGCCCGGTGATCTCCTCGCCCTGGAAGTAGACGGTGCCGCCGTCGGGCTCGTGGACGCCGGTGATACAGTTGAACGTCGTCGACTTCCCGGCGCCGT
Source organism: Halolamina sp. CBA1230 (assembly GCF_002025255.2). Taxonomy (GTDB): domain Archaea; phylum Halobacteriota; class Halobacteria; order Halobacteriales; family Haloferacaceae; genus Halolamina. The sequence goes on along the minus strand of NZ_CP054587.1, from coordinate 1,239,627 downwards.
TGGGGCCGATCAGCCCCGTGAGCGACCCCGCCTCCACCTCGAAGGAGGCGCCGTCGACGGCGGTGATCCCGCCGAAGCGCTTCTCGAGGTTCTGGACGCGCAGCGGGATCGACGGCGGCGTCTCCTGGGCCGCACGTTCGGCCTCGCTGTCCTGCGTCTCGGAGAGCTCTTCGGGCGGCGTCGCGTCGACCGGCTGGTCGGGCCCGTCGGCGTTACTCATCGCTCTCACCCCCGTTCTCGCCGGTCGAGCGGTCGCTGAGATCGACGCTGGCGGCGATCTCGCTGCGGTGGCCCATCAGCCCGTCGGAGCGGTTCTGCATCAGGTAGACCAGCACCGCGCCGAGGAGGATGAACTTCAGGTAGGCGACGCTGTCGATCAGGTACCCCAGCCACGCGAGCGGGTCGAGCGTCACCATCGCCTCGTAGAAGTTCCCGGGCCGGGGGAGCGAGCCGAACAGGAGCTGTGCGATGGCGTCGACGAGCCCCGCGAGCCGGCGGGGACCCTCGAGCAGGAACGCGGCGAACACGGCGCCGCCGACGACGCTGCCGGTGTTCGAGCCGGCGCCGCCGACGATCAGCGCCGTGAAGATGTAGAACGTCACGATCGGCCGGAACGTGTTGGGGTTGACGAACCCGTAGGAGCCCTGCCAGAGGATGCCGCCCAGCCCCATCAGCGCGCAGCCGACCATGAACACCTTGATCTTGAACAGGCGGGTGTCCTTCCCCAGCGAGCGGGCCACGAGCTCGTCCTCGCGGATCGCCTTCAGCACGCGGCCGAACGGGGAGTTCCCGATCCGGCTGAGGAGGACGTAGTACGCCGTCACGAACACGAGCAGCAGTACCGCCGCGTACGTGCCACCGACGACCACGCTGGTCCCGATGCCGACCGTGTCCGCGAGCCCGTACACCGCCTCGCCGACGACGGTGAGCCCCGATTCGGTCTCGTAGATCATCCGTGCCGGGCTGTTGATCGGTGTGGAGATCCCCTGCCCCCCGCCGGTGCCGAACTGGATCCCGAACACGTCGACGACGTTGTAGCTGGTCGCCTCCGGATCGGTGACGGTGCCGGCGAAGTAGCTGGCGTTGAGCACCAGCCGGATGATCTCCGAGAGCCCGACGGTGACGATCGCGAGGTAGTCGGCGTCCAACTGCAACGCGGGCAGCGCCGCCAGCCCGCCGACGACCGCGGTGATCAGCAGCGCGCCGACGATCGCGATCGGTACCGGGAGCCCCAGCCCCGGCGGCGACCCCGTCGGCGACGCCGCGAGGATCGACATCGCGTACACGCCGACCGCCATAAAGCCCGCGACGCCGATGTTGAACAGCCCGGTGTACCCCCAGTGGAGGTTCAGCGCCAGCGCCAGCAGCGCGTACACCGCGATCAGGAACGTGATGTTGCTGACGGAGTTGGCGACGGCGTTTGCCACCGACGCGTTGTTGACGGCGGCGAGGAAGCCGGCCAACACGCCGTGGAACAGGAGCGTCCCGAGCAGCAGGCCGCCGACCAACCGGATATCGTTCTCCTTGAAGTACGCCGGGACGGCGTCCCACGCGTGATCGGCGACGCTCATGCGGTTTTCACCCCCGAGAACAGCCCCGACGGTCGGTACAACAGCACGAGGATCATCACCGCGAACGCGACGACGCGGGCGAAGTCCGAGGGGATCCACACCAGCGAGAGCCGCGAGGCGATGCCGATGATGATCCCGCCGCCGATGGCGCCGTAGACGCTGCCGATCCCGCCGAGGATGACCCCCGAGAAGATCAGCAGCAGCAGCCGCCAGCCGACGTTGTAGTTGAGCGTGCCGCGTTCGAGCACGATCAGGAAGCCGGCGATCCCCGCCAGCCCCCCGCCGACGATCCACGTCGTGCGCACGACGCGCTCGGTGGGAATCCCCGTGACCTGTGCGAGATCCTTGTTGTCGGCCATCGCGCGCATCGCCTTCCCGAGTTTCGTCCGCTGGAGCAGGAAGTGGACGCCGAACATCAGCGACACCGCGGCGACGATCAACGTCGCCTCGTGGGCGTTGAGCGGGACGGTGCCGTCGATCATCGGGATGTCGAGCGAGGGGATCGACCCCGTCTCGGTCACGCCGCGGGTGCTGGTCCCGAACACGAACACGACCGCGTACCGCATCGCGAGCGCGACGCCGATCGACGCGATCAGCAGCGGGATCCCGCCCTTGTCCCGCATCGGCTCGTAGACGATCCGGTCGAGCAGGAGCACCACGCCGACGGTGATGGCACCGGAGGCGAGGAGCCCGACGACCACCGCCAGCGGGGCGTTGACCACCGAGACCAGCGACGGCGCGGTCACGAGGAACGCCTCGCCGAACGGGATGTCGACGTTGAGCGTGAAGAAGGCGACCACGTACGCGGCGAACCAGCCGGAGAACGCGCCGGTCGTGATGTAGTCGCCGTGGGCGAAGTTCGCGAAGCTGAGGATGCTGTACGTCATCGAGAGCCCGACGCCCGCCAGCCCGATCACGAGGCCGACGATCAGCCCGTCGAGCACGTACCGGGCGACCTGCGAGAACGCGGTCGACCCGCCCAGCAGGTGGACGCCGGCGAGGCCGAACTCGACGCCGGCCAGCTTCGCGACCAGATCCACGAGGAGATAGCCGATCGCGAGCCCGAGGGCGGCCACTGCGGGCCGTTCGACCAGCGTTCGGCCGAGGGAGCTGTCGTCAGAAGCTGCCATGAGTGAAGTTCACAATCACCCTCTCCGCCGGACGGATATAAAAATTCACTGCGTCAAGTCGAGCGATCGTGGCCACACACGCCGTCCGGACGGAACGTTTTGCGTCGCAACCCCCTACTGACGGTGGATGAACGCCGAACGCTGGTGGGCACGGTTCGTCGCGGTCACTCCGAATCGGTGTCGGGCTCGGGGGTGTCGAGTCCGAACTCGGCCGCTCGCTGGCGCCAGAACTCCTCGTAGCTCTCACCCTCGTCCCGGACCGTGCTCTCGCCCGACCGGATCCGGTCGAGCTTGAGGTCGATCTCCTCGACCAACTGCTCGCCGACGTCGCTGGCGACGACCCCGTTCTGAATGGCGTCCATCACGGCGCTTTTCTCCTGGCGGAGGATGCGGCGCTCGCCCGCACGCAGCCGCTCCTCCCGGAGTTCGGGGTGGTCGTCGAGGAGCTCCCGGAGCGCGTCGTCGAGCGCCGCCTTCTCACGCTCGTACTCGTCGGTGAGGTCCTCGTACACGCCGGGCGAGAGCTCGCCGCGGTCGTTGAGCTCCTCCGCGGCGTCGAGCGCGCTGTCGACGGCACGGGCCCGCCCGACGAGGAGCTGGTAGAGCTCCACCGCGTCGGGACGGGTGATCACGCCCAGCCGCTGGAGCAGGTTCTCCATCGTCAGCCCCTGCACGACGAGGCTGAAGGCGGCGACGCCGAACACCATCGCCCGCAGCTCCGAGTGGTAAGGGAACGGCGCTCCGCCGGGCAGCGTCGCGGGCAGCCCGAGCACGAGCGCGATGGGGATCGACCCGTGGAGCCCGCCCCAGACCATCACGTGCTGGTAGTCGAGGGGGACCGATATGTCCCGGTAGCGGTTGACCGCGGCGGTCAGCGGGTAGACCACCAGAGCGCGGACCCCGATCACCAGCGGGATCGCCGTCAGGATCAGCCCCGCGTGGGCCACCAGATCCCCGACGGGGGTGGTGGTGCCGATGGCGACGAAGACGAACGTGTTGACGACGAACGCCGCGGTGGCCCAGGTGTTGAACACCGAGATCTTGGTTCGCGAACTCATCGCGTGTTCGCGGCCGGGGTTGCCGATCACCAGCCCCGCGACGACCGTCGCGATGACGCCCGAGACGCCGAGGTAGTGCTCGGCGAGCAGGAAGCTCCCGTAGGTGAGCACCACCGTGAGCACGACCTCGGTCATGTGCTCGTCGAGGACGGCCATCACGCGGTAGACCAGATACCCCGTCGCCAGACCGACCAGCGCGCCGCCGACGCTGTTGACGAAGATGCCCCGACCCAACTCGACGAGTAGCGTGGGGCTGAACGCCACGTCACCGCCGCCGCCGGTCTCCTGGACCAGCGCGAGCAGGGCCGAGAAGACCACGACGCCGACGCCGTCGTTGATCAGACTCTCCCCCTCGACTAGTGTCGCCAGCCGGTCGGGCGCGCCCAACTCGTCGAACAGCGCGAGCACCGAGACGGGGTCGGTGGGGAGCACCGTCGCCGCGAACAGCGCCGCGATCAGCAGTGGGAAGCCGAAGGCGTACTGGCCGACCCAGCCCAGTACGGCGGTGGCGGTCAGCAAGCCGGGCACCGCCAGGGCGAGCACCGGGGCGAGGTTCGACCGGAGCTCTTCGAGGTCGGTGGTGGCCGCCCCCTCGAACAGCAGCGGCGGGAGGAGCACCAGCAGGATCACGTCGTGGGACAGTTCGACGCCGAGCTCCACGCCGAGAACGGAGGCGCCGAGGCCGGCGATCAGCAGCGCGATCGTGTAGGGGAACCGACCCACCTTCGCGACGACGACGCCGACGAGGGCGGCGAGCACGAACACCGAGAGCAGGTCGATCAGCGGCGCGGCGATACCGACGGCCATACGCGAGGAACTTTTCAGCCGACGGAAAGGGGTTGTGGACCCGAATCGTGCGTGTCAGGCAGGGACAACGGGATCGCTCACGCCGGACCGGGTCGGCATCCCCGAAAGGACGGCACCCGGCGGTCAGCGTAGTTCAAGGTGGAGCCTCCGGCCTCGAGGCGTCCGCTCGCTCCACCCCCCGGCAACGAGGCCGACCGTTTACCCCTTGGGGCCCGAACGGTGACCCGAGAACCATGCCGACCAGCGACCATCAGCACGACCTCGTCGTGTGGGGAGCGACGGGCGTCGCCGGGCGCCTGACGGCCGCGTACCTCGCCGAACAGTACACGCCGGCGACGCTCTCGCTGGCGCTCGGTGGGCGGAGCCGGGACCGGCTCGACTCGGTCGCGGCCGACCTCGCGGACCGGAACGACGCGTGGGAGGAGATACCCACCGTCGTCGGCGACGCGACCGACCCGGAGAGCCTGCGAGCGATCGCCGAGCGCACAAGCGTCGTCTGTACGACTGTTGGCCCGTACACGCGCTACGGCACCCCCATGGTCGAAGCCTGTGTCGAGGAAGACACCGACTACTGCGACCTGACCGGCGAGGTGAACTGGGTCCGCGAGAGCGTCGACCGCTTCCACGACGCGGCGGTCGACGGCGGGACGCGGATCGTCCACAGCTGTGGGTTCGACTCCGTGCCGGCGGATATCGGCACCCTGCTCGTCCAGTCGTACGCCAGCGACGAGTACGACGCCCCGTGTGAGACGGTGCGGATCTACGTCGACGAGGTGCGCGGCGGCGTCAGCGGCGGCACGCTCGCGAGCATGGTCGAGGTGTTCGAGGCGGCGTCGACCGACCCGCTCGCCCGGGAGACGCTCCGGAACCCCTACTCGCTGGCGCCGCCCGGGGAGCGCGACGGCGTCGACCCGGGCGCCCAGCGCTGGCCGCGGAAGGACCGACTCCGGTCGGTCTGGACGGCGCCGTCGCCGATGGCGATGGTGAACGAGCGCGTGGTCCGGCGGAGCAACGCCCTGCTGGGCTACCCGTGGGGGCGCGAGTTCCGCTGTTCGGAGGTCGTCACTACCGGCCGCGGGCTGAAGGGCGCCGCGGGTGCTGGCCTCGTCGCCGGCGGTCTCGGCCTGTTCACGGCGGCCATGTCGGTCGGCCCGCTCCGCTCGGCGCTCCAGCGGTACGCCTTCCCGGAGCCCGGCGAGGGGCCGACGGAAGCCGAGACCGAGCAGGGCCAGTTCACGGTGCGCACGCTCGGCCGCGGGACCGGCGCGGACGGCCCGTTCACGGTGGAGGCCGAGTTCGGCGCCGACTGGGGGCCCGGCTACGGCGCGACAGCGCGCATGCTCGGCGAGTCCGCCGTCTGTCTGGTTCGGGAGGAGGTGGACTCCCCGCTCGACGGCGGCGTGTTGACGCCCGCCTCGGGGATCGGGATGCCGCTCGTCGGGCGGCTCCGGGACGTGGGGTTCACGGCGACGGTGAGCGAGGCGACGTCCGGTGACGGCCATGCGTGACGGGATCGAGACGGCGCGGTCGGTCCGGAGCGTCGACGGTTTCCGGGAGCGGGCGGTCCACTGGCTGTTCCTCGGGGGGAACCGCATCGCCGTCGCCGGCCTCCTCGTCGCGGCGGTTCTGGGCATCTTTCTGGCGCTGACCCGGGTCGGGCTGCTGGCCATCGGTCCGGGGAGCGCCGCCGCGTCGGCGTTCGCGAGCGGGCTCCTCGCCGGCACGGTGACGCTCGTGACGATCGCGCTCTCGATCAACCAGCTCATCCTCTCCCGCGTGTTCGGCTCGCCGGGCGATCTGTCCGATCGCCTGCGCGGCACCCAGGACCTCCGGAGTCGTATCCGGGACCACGCCGACGAGTCGGCGGTGCCAAGCGACCCCGCGGAGTTCCTCGACCTGGTGGCGACGACGCTGACCGAGCACGCCGAGCGCCTCGGGACGGCGTTCGACGAGTCCGGGAGCGACCGGCCCCCGGAACTCGCCGAGTACGCCGACGGGATCGCTGCCTACGGCGAGAGCATCTCCTCGCAGGTGGAGAGCCAGATGGCCATCGTCGACCTCCTCAAAGTGATCCTGGGGACCGAGTACGCCCGGAACATGACCGCGACCGAGCGGCTCCGGAACGAGTACGGCGACCGGCTCTCGGAGTCGGCCGCGGCGGAGCTCGACGCCATCGAGGACCTGCTGGAGGCCGTCGCGGTCACGCGGCAGTTCTTCAAGACGCTCACGCTCCAGCAGGACTTCGCGCGACTCTCCCGCGTCGTCGCCTACAGCGGGTTCGTCGCGCTGATCGTCAGCATCGCGATGACGCTCGTCTACCGTCCCGACTCGGTGACGCTCCCGGCGCAGTACTTCCCGGTCGTGTTCAGCCTCGCCATCGCGGTCATCGTCACGCCGCTGGCCGTGTTCATCGCGTACGTGTTCCGGGCGGCGACGGTCGCTCGGCACACGGTCTCGGTCGGGCCGTTCGTCCCGCCGGAGGAGCGGTCGGACTCGGAGTGAGTGCGTGAAAAGGCCTCGGCACTCATAGGGCTCGTCGTCGCCGGATGCCGAGTCCGGCTCGGCCCGGTGCCGTCGTCATCGGCCAGTTCGACAATGCTGCCCAGCGGGCAAGAGGCTTTCCAGCCGATCCAGCGTGTCCGAGCGCACTCCGAGGTGCCCCCCGTTGGCAGTGTCGCTCCCGTCCCGTCGCGTTCATGGCCCCTCGCCACCACGTCCCGGTATGGCCGAAACACTCGAGGGGACGATCCTCCACGGCGAGTCGTTCACGCCGATCGAGGGACGGGTCGTCGTCGAGGACGGCGAGATCACGGCCGTCGAGGAGACTGCCACCGACTCGACGGATATCGTCCTCCCCGCGTTCGTCAACGCCCATACCCACATCGGCGACTCGATCGCGAAGGAGGCCGGCGGCGGCCTCTCGCTGGATGAACTGGTCGCGCCGCCGGACGGGCTCAAACACCGCCTCCTGCGGCAGGCCAGTCGCGAGGAGAAAGTCGCGGCGATGGCCCGGAGCCTCCGGTTCATGGAGGACTCCGGCACCGCCGCCTTCCTGGAGTTCCGCGAGGGCGGCGTCGAGGGCGTGGAGGCGATCCGGGACGCGCTCGCCGGCCGCGAGATCGACCCCGTGATCTTCGGCCGCGAGAGCGCCGACGCGATGCGGGCCGCCGACGGGTTCGGCGCCAGCGGCGCCCGCGACAGCGAGTTCGGCGACCTGCGCGAGGCCTGCCGCGAGGCGGGCAAACCGTTCGCGATCCACGCCGGCGAGCGCGACCCCCACGACCTCACGCCCGCGATGGATCTCGACCCGGCGTTCCTGATCCACGTCGTCCATCCCCGAGAGGAACACCTCGACCGGATCGAGGACGAGGAGCTCCCGGTGGTCGTCTGCCCGCGCTCGAACCTCGTCACGAACGTCGGCGTCGCGCCGATCCGCGAGCTGGTCGAACGCACGACCGTCGCGCTCGGGACGGACAACGTGATGCTGAACTCGCCGTCGATGTTCCGGGAGATGGAGTTCGCCGCGAAGCTGGCGGACGTGAGCGCGACCGACGTGCTCCGGATGGCGACTCGGAACGGTGCCGAACTCGCGGGGAAGGAGTACGGGCTGATCGAGGAGGGCAGACCCGCGAAACTGCTGACGCTCGACGGCGACTCGGACAACCTCGCCGGCGCCGAGGAGCCGGTCCGCGCGGTGGTCCGGCGGGCCGGGCAGGCGGACGTAAAGGGCGTAACGCTATAGCGATTCCCGGGACGTCGAGACACGACCACGGCATCAGGCTCCGTAGCCGCGTTAACGAGAGTCGCCGACTCTCGTTCGCCAACCAGAACGCGCAGCGTTCTGGTGACGCGACGGAGCGCGCGGCAGGTCGCGCGCCGTTGCAGGAAGGCGCCGCCTTCCTGCCCGCAGTCAGACGCGTCGCGTCTGACGACGTCGCCAGAAATCGGAGATTTCTGGCTGGCTCACGGGAGTGCTACGAGAGGCGCGTTGCGCCTCTCGGCATCACCGGAAATCAGAGATTTCCGGTTAGCAGTCAGAACTCGAAGAGTTCTGACGACATGACGAGAGAGCGAAGCTCTCTCGAACCACTTCGCTCCCGTGAACGTGGTCGGTTACGGGAACGGGTGGTACGCCCGCCCCGGCTTCGCCTCGAACCCCATCGACGCCGCCACGCGTTCCAGCCGATCACCGAAGAACGGCTCGGCTGTGAACAGCGGCTGTGCCTCCGGGATCACGGCGCGGACGCCTTCGAACCCCAGCGCAGCCACGTCCCGGGTCGTCGTTCGGGCGGCGTAGGGCGTGAGGCCGGCGTCGGCGACGCGCTCCACGAGTGCGTCGAGCGCTGCCTCGCCAGAGAACTCCGCAGCCTCGTCCGCGACCGAGTCGGCCGGCACAGTCGTCTCGGGGTGGGTGAGCTCCCGGACACGGTCCGGGAACTCGGCGTACTCGCCGATGGCGCCACCCTCCTCGCTCGCCTGTTCCGGGCCCATATCCCGGAGTTCGGTCCAGTTCTGGAGCGCCTCCGCGAACGCGCCCGTCGCGGCGTCGACGGGATCCAGCGCGGCCCCGGAGCCGGCAGCGAAGCGGGGCCACTCACCGTCGTCGCGGTGGACCGTCGCGGCGACGGCCGGCACGTCGATATCCTGCGTGAGCAGCGTGACCGACACCCAGAGTTCCTCGGCGCGGGCGCGCTTCTCGAGTTCGCGGAACTCCTCGTCGTCGACCGACAGCCCCAGCGGCTCGTAGTCGGAGTACCACGCGAGCATCGCGGCGTCGCGTTCGATCACCTCCGAGAGCCCGGAGATCGTCGCCTCGACGGTCGAACTCCCGAGACCGAGCCCGGTGGTGATCGGCGGCTTGATCCGCCGCTCGGGCGGGGGGTACTGGACGACCTCGGCGGGGAGCCAGACGCCGTCCTCGCTCGTGAGCTCCAGTCCCGGTACCCACGGGCGCTCGGCCTCGGGGCCCGGGTCGTAGCCGTCGCTCGTGACGAACCGCGTCGGGAACACGGCGCCGTCGAGCGCCGTCGCGGTCGCGCGGCGGAACTCCGCGTTCCGGTAGACGCCGGCTGCGTAGCGCTCCAGCCCCTCGCCGAGCGCCTTCATGTACGCCTCGTTCCAGTCGACAGCGGCGCCCGCCGCGAAGGGGGCGGCGCTCGCGTCGGAGAACCCTTCGGTCCCCGCGATCGACGCGAGGTAGTACGGCAGCGGGAACGACGCCTGTTCGCCCACCTGCTCGATGAGGCCGACGCGGTCGTCGACCGCGATCTCGGCCCGCCCGACGGCGCTGTCGAGGTCGGTCTCACGGTAGTCGAGCGAAAGCGTTCGATCACGCCCGCCGGCACAGCCACAGTACGGCACCGGCTGGAACCGGCGCTGGACGTCCGCGTCAGCGACCTCAACGACCGTACCGCCGAGATCCTCGCCGGTCAGGATCCTCGTCGCCCGGCGGCCCGCGACCGCGCCCGCGTAGCGCACGGCGCTCGTGGGTGCGGACGGGTCGTCCTCGCTCGCCTCGGTCGTCGCGGCGACGCGGCGTTGCAGACAGCGGTAGCAGCCCGAGTCGGGCGTGAACGCCGAGACGGCGGCGTCCACCTCGTCGACGGCGTGCCCGCCGATGCCGCCGATCTCGACGGCGACCCAGCGATCCAGCGCGCCGGTGTCGGCGGCGGTCCCGAACGCCTCCGCGCCGGCGGCGCCGACGACGAAACAGAGCCCGACGTCGGCGAACTCGTCGCTCCCGGCCGCGACCACGCGTACGTCGAGGTCGTCCATCGCCGCCTCGATCGCGTCGACGGCGGGGCCGCTCCCGACGATTCCGATATCCATATCTCGGGAGGGGGACGCCGCTCGCAAAAAGGAACGGGTGCCGGCTCAGCTCGCGATCATCGACTGGGCGACGCTGGCGAGCTCCTCGGCGTCGGCGTCGTGGAGCTGTTCGTCGCCGAGTTTGAGGCGCAGACGGGGTCGGCCCACGTCGATGGGCACCTTCTCGGTGTCGATCAGCCCCAGCTCCTCGAGGCGGGTCTTGGTCCGGGAGAACGTCGCCTTCGAGGCGATCCCGACGTCCTCGCCCCACTTGCTGATGTCGTACAGCAGCACGTCGTTCTTGGCGGCGACCAGCAGCGAGATGGTCACCTCGTCGAGCCCGTCGCCGTCACCGCGGGCGGTTTCGAGCGAGTCGAGCACCGTGTCGAAGTCGGCGCGGGGCTGCTCGCCGATATCCTCCGCCATGGTCTCGCGGACTCGCGAGATCGCGGGCGTCCGGAGGTTGAACGCCTCGGCGCCCTCGAAGCGTTCGCTGTACTCCTCGTGGGCCTGTGTGACGAACGACTCGTCGTCGGTCGACAGCCCGGCGACGGCGTCGCCGGCGGTGACGACGGCGACCGTTCGGTCCTCGGTCACGAGCAGCGCGTTGTCGACACCGTCGTCGAGGGTCCGGAGTTCGAGGCTGCCTGCCTCGACCAGGTCGGCGGCGTTGCTAGCGACGAGGAAGTCGTCCATCACGTCTTTAAGCATGCGCTCGTCGGCCAGCAGTTTCACCGTCGGGAACTCGCCGTCGAACTCCGTGCCGAGTTCGATCAGCGCCTCCACCGCTGCCGCCGAGGGACCGACGAACAGGATCTCGTCGCCGGCGTCTTCGATGCTCTCCCGCAGGATATCCTCGATTTCGTCGCCGAGTAAATTCGAATTCATTCCTACTAGAGTATATGCGATACGCGGTATTTAATATTAACGGGAATACTGGCGTCTGAGGGCTTCTACCTGAAATTATGACTCGTGATATTTCATAACTAAACATGGTGGTCACTGCACCCAACGGTGCCGTTCTTCGAACGTGTCGGCACGGGGATCTGTAATGATTGACGACACAAGATGTCGGTGGGCGACTCGCGTGGCACCCGCGGTTCGTGGCCATTCAGACAGTGCGATGGCCGCGGACGGGGTGTCGACGGCGCCGGCGGCGGGATCGGTCGACTCTGGGCCGCCGATAGAGGAGCCTCGTAGCTGATCCCGTCGGCCCCGCGAGCTCCGTCGATCAGTGGATGCCACCGCAGGAGATCACTGGAAACCTCTGCCGGGCGGCGCCGAGCTATCGACGGCGACCCTCGTGCTCCCGTCTTCCGGGATCGGTGGCTCGCCGACAGTCAGGCTTAACCCGGCCCTGGCCCCGATTGCGCGTATGGAGCACGATCACGTTCGACAGGTCGATCCCGAAGTCGCGGACGCGCTCGAAGCCGAGACAGACCGCCAGCGGGACACGATCACGCTGATCGCCAGCGAGAACCACGTCTCCGAGGCGGTGATGGACGCCCAGTCCAGCGCGCTCACCAACAAGTACGCCGAGGGGTACCCCGGACAGCGCTACTACGGCGGCTGTGAGCACGCCGACACCGTCGAGCAGCTCGCGATCGACCGAGCGAAGGAGCTCTGGGGCGCCGAGCACGTCAACGTCCAGCCCCACTCCGGCTCGCAGGCCAACATGGCGGTGTACATCGCCGCCCTCGAGCCGGGCGACAAGATCCTGAGCCTCGATCTGACCCACGGCGGCCACCTCAGCCACGGCCACTCCGCGAACTTCGTGGGCGAACATTTCGACGTCCAGCACTACGAGTGCGACGACGAGACGGGGTACATTGACTACGAGGGGCTGTACGAGCAGGCCGAGCAGTTCGAGCCCGACATGATCGTCTCGGGCTACTCCGCCTACCCCCGCGAGGTCGAGTGGGAGCGAATCCAGGCCGCGGCCGACGCGGCCGACGCGCTCCACCTCGCGGACATCGCCCACATCACCGGCCTCGTCGCCGCGGGCGTCCACGAGTCGCCGGTCGGCGTCGCCGACTTCGTCAGTGGCTCCACCCACAAGACCATCCGCGCCGGCCGCGGCGGGATGGTGCTGTGCGGCGAGGAGTGGGCCGAAGCCGTCGACAAGGCGGTCATCCCCGGGATGCAGGGCGGCCCGCTGATGCACAACATCGCCGGGAAGGCGGTCGGCTTCGGGGAGGCGCTCACCCCCGAGTTCGAGGAGTACGCCGACCGCGTCGTCACCAACGCGGAGGCGATGGCCGAACGGCTCGACGAGCGCGGCCTCGATCTGGTCTCCGGCGGCACCGACACCCACCTCGTGCTCGCGGACCTCCGGCCGTCCCACCCCGACACGACCGGGAAGGACGTCGAGGAAGCGCTCGAGAAGGCCGGGATCGTCCTCAACGCAAACACCGTCCCCGGCGAGACGCGCTCGCCGTTCAACCCCTCCGGGATCCGCGTGGGTACGCCCGCGATCACGACCCGCGGGTTCACCGCCAGCGACTGCCGGACCGTCGCGGACTGCATCGTCGACGTCGTCGACGCCCCCGACGACGAGGACGTGCTCGCCGAGGTCTCCGAGACGGTCGGGGAGCTGACGGGGAAGCACCCGCTGTACGAGTAGCGCGACCGACCGGCTTTATCAGTCGGGAGTCGCAGTGGACGGTAGATGAGCGAGACCCTCCTCTGGGTTGGTCCCCGCGAACCCCCCGACGCCGTCGCCAGCCTCGCCCAGCGGCGCGGCTGGTCGATCCGGGCGGCCGACCCTGGTGCCGCGGCCGACGCGGCGACGCGTTACCGCCCCGCCGCCGTCGTCGTCGGCACGGACGCCGCCGACCTCGACGGGCTCCGTGCGGCCGTCCCGGCGGTTCCGATCGCCTACTGCCCGCCAGCGACGACCGCCGACGGTGTGAGCGCGGCCAGCGCGGCCGGCATCGACGTGGTGTTCCCACGGGACGCCGAGGCGTGGAGCGTCGAGGCGCTCGCCGACCGACTCGCGGGCGCGGCACCGGGGCCGGAACCCGGTCCGGAGTCGGTTTCGATCGCCGACGGGATCGGCTCCGACGACTACGCCCCCCGCGGTGACGCTGGGGAGCCGCCGGCGCCGGCCGGGACGGTGGAGCCGGAGAACGATCGACCGCCCCGCGGGACGCTGTGTGTCGACGATCAGGGGCATCTCACCTACGTGGGTGAGCGCGCCGCCGAACTGCTGGACCGGGAGGCCGAGACGCTGCTGGGGAGCGCGCTCCACGAGACGCTGCCGTGGGCCGACCTCCACCGGCTGGAACGGGGGCTGGACGACCTCGCCGTCGACGACGGCACCGTCACGACGGTGAAGCGGCTGATGCCGGCCAACCGCTGGCTGGAGCTGACCGCCCACCCGACCGAGAGCGGGGCGACGATCACGGTCGAGGAGCTCGACGCGGCCGAGCGCCGGCGGGTCGTGCTCGACCGACTCCACGGCGTCACCCGCCGGCTGTTCGCCGCCGAGACGCCCGACGCGATCGCCGCGGTCGCGTGCGAGGCGACCCGGGACGTGCTCGGCCTCGAAGTCGTGGTCGTCCGGCTCTACGACCCGGGCGACGACAGCCTCCGGGTGGCGGCCAAGACCGCCCCCGTCGACGACATGATGCCCGAGCGGTCGACGTACGACGCCGGGGAGAGCATCTCCGGCACCGTCTACGAGGAGGGGATCCCGCAGGTGTCGACGGAGCTTGGCGAGGAACGGTTCGGCGAGATCAGTTCGACCATCTCTCTGCCACTTGGGGCCCACGGCGTGCTGAGTATCGGGTCGACCGCGCCCGACGCGTTCGACGAGGGCGACGTCTCGCTGGCGCGGCTGCTGTCGACGACGGTGACCGCGGCGCTGGACCGGGCGGAACGGGAGACACAGCTCCGTCGTCGGGAGGCGGTACTGGAGTCGGTGCGAGGGATGGTGTTCGTGCTCGACGAGGACCGGTTGATCGACTACGTGTCGGCGCCGCTGGCCCAGCACCTCGGCGCGAACCGGGAGGAGCTCGTCGGCGAGCATATCGTGGAGTTCGTCGACGTGGCGGCGTTCTACCGCGCGGAGAACCGTCTCCGCGAGGGGGTGTCGGAGCTCTCGCTCGAACTCCGGATCGAGCCGGTCGAGGGGGAGTCGTTCCCCGCCCAGGTCGAGCTCTCGGTGCTCGAACCGACCGATCGTGGGACGAGCCTCGTCGGCATCGTCGAGGACCGCTCGACGCTCGCCGAGACCCGCGAGGACCTCCGCCGGGAGCACGAGCGGCTGTGGACGCTGTTCGAGAACCTCCCCGACCCGGTCGTCGACGCCGAACACGTCGAGGGCGGGCCGGTGATCCGCGCGGCCAACGACGCGTTCGCGGAGGTGTTCGACGTCGACCGCGATTCGATCGTCGGCCGTCCGATCGACGAGGTGCTCAGCCTGCCCGGCGGCGAGCAGACCGCGGACACGCCGCCGGAGGCGATCAACGAGCGGGTCCGCGAGGGGGAGGTGACGGGGGCGAAAGTCCGCCGGGAGACCGTCCACGGCGCGCGGACGTTCCTGTTCCGGGGGATCCCCTACGCCGAGAACGGGGCGGTCCGCGCGTTCGGGATCTACACCGACGTGACCGACATCGAGCGCCGGGAGCGCCACGTGAAAGTGCTCGACCGGCTGCTCAGACACAACCTCCGGAACGATCTCGGGGTCGTGATCGGCCGCGCCGAGAACGTGCTCGACCGGGCGGACGACCCCGAAGCCGAGTCGGAGGCCGCCGCCCTCGTCGAGGCCGCCGAGGGGCTGATCGACCTGAGCGACACCGCAAAGCGCATCCGGCGGATCATCGAGGACCCGGAGACCGAGCGCTCGACGGTCGACGTGGCGGGGCTGTTCGAGGCGGCCGCGGTCGACGCGCGGGGGCGGTTCCCCCACGCGACGATCCGGGTCGACGACGTCGGCGATCTCGCGGTGCTCGCGACTTCGGACCTCCGGCTCGCGCTGGAGGAACTGCTCGAGAACGCGGTCGTCCACGGCGACGACACCCCGACCGTCGAGCTCCGGGCCGCCCCGTTCGATCCCGCGCCCGAGGAGTGGGTCGACCTGTTCGTGGTCGACGACGGGCCGGGCATCCCCGAGACCGAGCGCGCGGCCGTCACCGGCAGCCGGGAGATCACCCAGCTCCAGCACGGCAGCGGGCTGGGGCTCTGGCTCGTGCGCTGGGCCGTCGAGTCCATCGGCGGCGACGTGGGGTTCGAACGCCGGGACGGGACCACCGTCGTACGGCTCCGGCTCCGCCGAGCGACGAAGTGATACACGTTCGTGGTTACTAGATGCTGTTTTGTGCACTTTCTATGCACGTATCCGAGGGTTGAAGTAGGCGCGGCCCCCGGATACAGCCGTGAGCGAGGCCATTCGAGAGCGAGCCGACCGTGCGGACGTGATCGACGGCGAGGCGGTCGCCGCGGCGGTGCGCGAGACGGTCTCGGGGGCGGTCGACCGCCTCCGGAGCGAGGGCGTGACCCCGGGGCTGGCGACCGTGCTGATGAGCGACGACCCCGCCAGCGAGACGTACGTCCGGATGAAGCAGCGCGACTGTGAGGACGTGGGGATCGAGAGCCGGCACGTCGAACTCGACACCGACGCCCCCCAGTCAGAGCTGTTCGAGACGATCGACGAACTCAATGACGACCCGGCGATCGACGGGATCCTGATCCAGCGACCGCTGACCGACGGCGTCGACGAGCCGGCGGCGCTGCGCCGCGTCGACCCCGAGAAGGACGTCGACGGGTTCCACCCGGAGAACGTCGGCCGGCTCGTGACGGGCGACCCGCGGTTCGTCCCGTGTACGCCGCTGGGGATCCAGCGGCTGCTGACGGAGGCGGGCGTGGAGATCCCCGGCGCGGACGTGGTGGTCATCGGCCGAT
The DNA here is from genome assembly GCF_002025255.2 of Halolamina sp. CBA1230. Taxonomy (GTDB): domain Archaea; phylum Halobacteriota; class Halobacteria; order Halobacteriales; family Haloferacaceae; genus Halolamina. Next base: position 1,223,349 of record NZ_CP054587.1, on the reverse strand, counting down.
CGGAGCTGGTGGGGAAGCCGCTCGCGAACCTCCTGCTCGGCCGCGGCGACGACGCCGACGCGACGGTGACGGTCTGTCACTCCAAGACCGACGACCTCACGGCACACGTCTCCCGTGCGGACGTGGTGGTCGTCGCTGCCGGCGTCCCCGAACTCGTCACCGGCGAGATGCTGGCCGAGGGCTCGGTCGTGATCGACGTGGGCATCAACGCGGTCGGCGAGGGTGACGACCGCGAACTGATCGGCGACGTGGAGTACGAGAGCGCCTCGCAGGTCGCCGACGCCATCACGCCCGTCCCCGGCGGCGTCGGCCCGATGACCCGGGCGATGCTGCTCAGGAACACCGTTACGGCCGCGGCTCGGCAGGCGGGCGTCGAGATAGAACTGGACTGAGTCCGGTCGCGCGCCGTGGTTGGTTCACACACAGCCACGGCATGGGCTCCTTGGTCGCACGCCGGAGCGTGCGACAGGTCGCGCGCCGTGGCTGGTTACGACGTCACGACGGTCACCGGCCCCTCGAAGTCGAGGATGACGCGCTGAGTCACGTCGCCGAAGATCGCCTTCCCGGTGGGCGAGCGGCGCTGCCCGGTCATGAACACGTGGTCGCAGCCGTGGTTCTCCGCGCCGTCGAGCACGGTTTCGGCCCGGTCGCCGACCGCGCCGGCGGTCTCGTACTCGATGTCGACGTCGTCGAGCGTCTCGACGCCGATGTCGTTCGCGAAGCTCCGAGCCCCCTCCAGCGCCTGCCCGACGGAGTAGCTCACGTCAGCTTCCGGGATCGCCTCCAGCGCCTCGCGCTCTTCGGCGTACTCCTCCTCGCTGACGACACACAACAGCGTGAGCTGAGCGTCGACACCGGCCGCGAGTTCGCCGGCCTCCCGAACCAGATCCTTGGTCACGTCGTCCGGCCCTACGACAGCGAGTGCGTGGTCCATACCCCGGCCATGCGAGGGTCCGGTGATAAAGCTGGCTGAAAACGTGTTACCGTGTCGCGAACAGGCGGCGGTAGCTGTTCGCCCGGACGTGCCCCGCGCTCCCGCGACTGGGAGACCTGCCCTCCCCTGGCGTCCGACCGTTGGTTCGTCAGATCACGGGGTCGCGCTATCGTACTTCAACTTTCGTCCAGATCGTCGAGCCGCTGTTGGGCAGTCGCGAGTGCGTCTTCGTCGCCGTCGAGATAGCGGTACAGGTCGCGACACGCCCGAACGAGCGACTCGACCGTCTCGGGAGGGAGGTCGCCGTCCAGCGCACTCAGGCGTTTCTCCTGCTCGCGGATGCGTTCCAGAACCCGCCGCGCCTCCGTGTCGGGGTTGTCGTCGAGGTAGTCGCCGACGTCCTCGCGGTAGGTTTCGACGGCCGTCGCGTACGCCAGCCCCCGGGCGGGCGCCAGCGACTCCGGAACCTCGTCGGGCGCGGGGCGCTCGCCGTCGGCGGCGCCCTGGAGCAGGTCGAGCAGGTAGCGCTCGGCGTCCTCCCGGTCGTACCCGCCGCGTTCGACTCCGACGCGTTCGTCCCGGCTGTAGTCGGCGATCGCCGTGCGGAGCTCCCGCACCGCGAGGTACGTGTCGTCCAGCGGGAGCAGGTCGCCGCCCCGGAGGAACCCCCGTTTGCGGACGTACGCCCGGCAGTCCGACTCCACGTCGTCGGCGACGTCGACGATCTCCGCGCCCTCCGCGAGCGCCGTCCGGTGTGGCGAGAGATCGATCTCGGCGGGGCTGTCGGTGTGGTGCCGGCGGTCGTCCTCGACCGCGACGCTCCGGAGGCTCCCACAGTCCGGACAGGTCGCCTCCCCCGTCTCGTAGTAGGACCAGCGCGCCCCGCAGTTCTTGCATTCGCGCTCGCCGCGGATCTTCATAGCCGTTCGTGGGGCCGCCGGCGGCAAAACGACGGTGGTTGGGTGTGTGGGCCGCTCCCACTCACCCGTCACGGATAACTGTCGCCCGGCCGTACCGTCGGCTACGATGTCCCACTCGACATCCCCCGAGGATAGAGGAAGCCGCCGGCAGGCGGCTGATCGAGAAATCGCCCGGCGCTGAGACGACGCCGGACGGCGAACTGGTTCTGTCGCTCCCCGACGGCGAGCACCGGCTCTCCCGCGAGGCCGCGACGGCGCTGCGAGACGAACTCACCGGGGCACTGACGGGTCGCCGGGCGTTCGTCCGGACCGCCGGCGAGCACCGCCCGGACGGCAGCTACGTCGTCTCGCGCCGGGGCGCCGACTCCACGGGCAACGCCAAGCAGTTCCGCGACTTCACGGCGATACGGCGACTGTACGAGCGGCTGCCCGAGCGGTTCGACGCGGTCGCGGTCGGAGACGCGGCGGGCGACGACGCCGTCTCGGGCACCCGCCGGCATCTGCTCGTCCGCCACTTCGCCGAACACCCCGCCTTCGACTGCGAACTGGTCGCCGAGCAGCCGTTGACCGCCGAGAAAGCCGTCGGTAGCGGGACGAAGCGAGCGACTGTGGCCGACCCGGAGGTGCCGTCGACGGACTGATCGACGACCGTCGGATCGACAGCACGGCTGCCGCGGCGTCAACGCTTTTCTCGCCGCCGGCCGACGGGTCGCCTATGACGTTCTCCATCGTCGCCACGGAGGGCGACGCGATCGGCGTCGCCGTCCAGTCGAAGTTCGTCAGCGTGGGCTCGGTCGTCCCGTTTGCCGAGGCCGGGGCGGGCGCGATCGCGACACAGAGCTTCGCCAACGTCGCCTACGGCGCCGACGCGCTCGACCACCTCCGGAACGGCCTGACCGCCGAGGAGACGATCGAGCGTCTGACCGAGGAGGACGACGAGGCCGAGCGCCGGCAGGTCGGCGTCGTCGGCGCGGACGGCAGCGTCGCCGGGTTCACCGGCGAGGACTGTTTCGACACCGCCCTCGACGTGCAGGGCGAGAACTACACCGTTCAGGGGAACATCCTCGAGAACGAGGCGACGGTCCACGCGATGGCCGAGACGTTCGAGGAGGGCGAGGGTGGCCTGCCCGAACGACTCATCGCCGCGCTCCAGGCCGGCGACGAGGCTGGCGGGGATAGCCGCGGGAAGCAGGCCGCGGCGCTGTACGTCGTCAAACCCGAGGGGGATACGACGGCGGCAACGACCGCTGGATCGACGTGCGCGTCGACGACCACGAGACGCCGATCCGGGAGCTGGAGCGGGTGTTCAAGCTGTACGACGTGACGCTGCTGGCTCGCGAGGAGCCCGAGGAGCTGCGGGAGCTCGAAGGCGAGACCGCACAGGACGTGGCCGACACGCTGGTCGACCTGGGCCACCTCGACGACGACGAGGGAACCTCGTCGGGCAGTCGGACGCAGTCCGACGATGCCGGGGACGCGGAGAGCGTCGTCGCCTTCGCCGACCCGCAGCGCGAGGCGCTGGAGGCGTTCCGCGGGATGAACAACTTCGAGAACCACTCGCTACCCGTCGTCGAGGACGCGCTGGCCCGCGGCTGGGCGGACGCCGACGGCGAGGGCGAGGACCGCATGGTCGACGCCATCTGGCACGGGCTCCAGCGGCTGGAGCGAAAATAGCGAGGCGGGAAAACTCGCCTGTGGCGAGGCAAACCGCCTCGAAGCGAGCAGGGCGGGATCGAAGATCCCGCTGGCAGCCGGCGGCGGAGCCGCCGGCGCCGGCGAACGGAGTGAACCGTGAGCAGCGAGAAAACTCGCCTGTGGCGAGGCAAACCGCCTCGAAGCGGGCAACTCGGACCGACGGTCCCGCGAACCGTCGATCTCCGCCGTCACGCCCAACCGTTCGCGGTCCCAACGCCACCCCATGCGTGAGGAGTCGGAGATCCGAGAGCAGTACGAGTACCTGCAGGAACAGCTCGACAGCGAGGAGATGAACCACGAGGGCGTCAGGGAGATGTTCACGTACTACAAGCGTGCGCTGGGGTGGGTGCTCGAGGAGGAGCACATCTAGACGTGTCGGATGCCGAGCAACGCTACGTTTAAACAGGGGGACGGCCAACGACCGATGACGCTTCGTCTGGAGGGCCGAAGCGTCAGCGGGGACCGTTTCCGCGCCGGCGCGGGCCGTTTTCGGCCCGCCCGGCGCGTTCGTTCTCACGTCCACCAGCGACGGCGTTCGCGTCGTCCGATTCGTTCGTTTTTGACGAATATGTCGGTTCAACAGATACGGGTTGCGTCGTGGAACCGACCGGGTACGGGCGTCAACGGCCACAACCGCCGAATCTGCGTAATCTTTATCAATGTTCCGAAATAATGTGGAGATATACACGATGTACGATCTCACCGGGTTCCAGCGCGACCTGCTGTACGTCATCGCGGGCGAGGGCGAGCCACACGGGCTAGCGATCAAAGAGGAGTTGGAGGAGTACTACGAGTCCGAGATCCACCACGGGCGACTCTACCCCAACCTCGACACGCTGGTCGACAAGGGGTTAGTCGAGAAGGGGCAGCGCGACCGGCGAACCAACTACTACACCTTGACCCGGCGGGGCACGCGCGAGATCGAGGCCCGGCGGGAGTGGGAGGAGCAGTACGTCGACCTCGGTTAGCTCTCGCTCTCGCCCGCGCTCGACGTGCGCTCTTTCTCCGACGTGGACGGTTCCCCCGACTCCCCGAGATCGAACTCCCCGGTGCCGACGGTGATGTGGCTCGGATCGACCGCGTACGGCTCGATCGGCTCCCCGCCGACGAGCTCGGGCAGTACGAGCCGGGTGAAGTGGACGACGAACACCAGCAGCATCGGCATCAGGAAGATCCCGTACCAGCCGAACAGGAGCGGCCCCAGCGTGTACGCGAGCATCAGCGCGCCGACGTGGAGCGAGCGCCCGGAGACGTACGGCCGGAGCACCAAGTCGGGGATCGTGTCGACGATCACGAACGAGACGACGACGAACGCGATCACGAACGCGAACCCGCCCGGCGCCCCCGACAGCGCCGACTGGACAGCCAGCGCTAGCGCGACAGGGACGTAGACGAGCTTCATCCCGACCACGGGGATCAGGCTCGCGATGCCGGCGAGCATCCCCACCAGCGCGGGCGCCGGGATCGACCCGCCCGCCGGCGCGAACACGTTCAGGATCGAGTAGGCGATCACGCCGATCGTGCCGGTCAGGATCGCGTTGAGGATGTTGCCGAAGAAGATGGAGTTGAAGTCCCGGTCGACCGCGACGAAGAAGGCCCGAACCGTCCCCCGCTCGTCGTCGAAGTGGCGGACGAACCACCGCGCGAGCCGGTGGTCCTCTCGGAGGAGGTAGAACGCCATCGCCAGCATCACGAACAGGTGGATGGCGGCGATCCCCAGCACCGCGACGGTGCCGAAGGCGGACTCGATCGGCTGGAGGATCTGTGAGAGCTCCGCGGACGCGAGCATCTCCGCGATCCCGTCCTGGATCAGGCTCTCGGGGTCGGCGATCCGGTCCAGCAGCGCCGGATCGATGCCGAGCTGCTCCACGTCGATCGTGGTCGTCTGGGCGTAGCGATCCAGCTCCTGGAGGACGATGGTGATCGCGTAGCTCACCAGCAGCAGCGCCGGCAGCACCAGCGCGAACAGCGACACCGCGGCCGCGAGGCTGGGGCTGTCGAGCGCGCGCCGGAGCTGTCGGTAGATCGGGCGGGTGGCGTAGTAGACGAAGAGGCCGAACACGAGCGTGCCGACGAACGAGTAGGCGACGAACGCCAGCGCGGCCGCGAGCGCGAGGCCGACCGCGCTCCAGGTCAGCCGCCCCTTGTCGATCGCCGAGAGCTCCATACTTCCCGAGGGGGCGGGGGCGAGCATAAGCGTGTTCCCGCCCCGAGCCCGTACACCTTTACGTGCCGGGGGCGGTACGTAGCGACCCATGCCGCCCCTGCAGCCCGACACGCTGTTCGCCGCCCCCCTCTCGGAGCCGGTGGTCCGGCTGACGATCGCCGGCGCGCTGGGGCTGTTCCTCGGCCTCGAACGCGAGTGGTCCGAGAAGTCCGCCGGCGTGCGGACGTTCTCGCTGCTGACGCTGTCGGGCGCGACGACGACGCTGCTGGCCCAGCGGACGGCCGCCGCGGGGACGTTGATCGCCGTCGGCGGCCTGCTCGTACTGCTGATGGGCGGCCTGCTCGCGGTGCGGGAGCTCCAGACCGGCGCCAAGGACGCCTCGCTCTCGCTGACCACCAGCGTCTCGATGTTCGTCGCCTACGGCATCGGCGCGCTCGTGGCCGTGGGGCTGGTGCTCGAGGGGGTGACGGTGGCGGTCATCTCCTCGGCGCTGCTGGTGCTCAAGCGGGAGCTCCACTCCTTCGCGGGCGGGCTCGACCGCGCGGAGCTGCGCTCGGCGACGGAGTTCGCCGTGCTCGCGTTCGTGATCTACCCCCTGCTGCCCGCCGAGGAGATGGACCTGTTCGGCGTCGCGTTCCCGCCCCGGGTGGCGTGGCTGATGGTCGTCACCGTCGCGGGGATCGGGATCGCCAACTACGCGCTGGTGCGGAGCTACGGCGGCCGCGGCGTCGCAATCACCGGCTTCTTCGGCGGGCTGGCATCGTCGACGGCGGTCGTCGGCTCGATGCTGGATCACGTCCGCCAGCGGCGTTCGGTGACGGAGTACGCCGTCGCCGCGGTGCTGCTGGCCGACGCCGCGATGGCCGCGCGCAACCTCGCGATCGTCCTCTTCTTCACGCTGACCTCGGGGGTGCCCGTGCTGATCGCGGCAGCTGCGCCGTTGGGCGCGCTCGTCCTCGCGAGCGTGGGGGCGGCCGCGCTGACTGCCGACTGGGACGCCGAACTCGACATCGAGCTGGAGAGCCCGTTCTCGCTGCGGAACGCGCTCACTTTCGGCGGCGTGTTCGCGATCATCCTGGTCGGCTCGGCGTTCGCTCAGGCTCGCTTCGGCACGGCCGGCCTGTTCGTCAGTGCGGCCGTCTCGGGGCTGGTCTCCTCGGCGGGCGCGACCACCTCGGCGACATTGCTGTACATCGGTGGCGCCGTCGCGGGCGGGCCGGCCGTGATCGCCGTCCTGCTCGCGTCGGCGTCGAGCATCGCGGTCAAGGCCGGGCTCACGATGTCGGGACCGCGGCAGTTCGCCCGTTCGGTGTCGGTCTGGTCGGTGCTGCTGCTGGTCGTCACCGGCGTGGTCGCGGCCGCGTCGATCATGTTCGGTCCGGGGCTCTGAACCCGACCGCCAGCTTAACAACAGCCCACACGCTCTCCTAAGCATGGACCGGGATACCGCAGAGCCGGAGGTCACGGAGCTCCCCGGCGACCGAGCCACGGAGTGGGTCGACTACCACCACGAGTTCGCGGCGCCCAGCACGTACGTCTACGAGTTCGTCTGGGATCACACCGCGCCCGCCGAGGGGCCGTTCTGCACCGATGTCGACGGCAACGTACTGATGGATTTCACTAGCCACGTCGCCGCGGCGCCGCTGGGGTACAACAACCCCAAGATCATGGAGCCGCTGTCGGAGTTCGACCTGTTCGACCCGGTGAAGATCGCCGGCCAGGACTTCTACGCCTCCGACGGGAAGCCGCCGGGCGAGGGGCTACCCGGTGCCGCGGGGCTGATGGACCGCATCACCGCCACCGCCGAGGAGTTCGGGATGGACACCGTGTTCCTCTCGAACTCCGGGGCGGAGGCGGTCGAGAACGCGATGAAGATCTCCTACGACAACACCCCCCTGGGGAAGTACGCGCTCACCTTCGAGGGGGCGTTCCACGGCCGGACGCTCGGCGCGCTCTCGCTCAACCGCTCGAAGGAGGTGTACCGCCGCCACTTCCCCGAGATCGCCAGCGTCCACGACTTCCCGTTCTGTGCGTGCCCCGGCGCGCCCGAGCACTGTGACTGTGGCTACTTCGCCGGCGGCACGTCCGCGCTGCGATCCAAACTCGACCCCAAGTCGGGCCACGTCAACCCCGAGGAGGTCGCGTTCCTGATCATGGAGCCGATCCAGGGTGAGGGGGGGTACCGCTTCCCCAGCGAGGCGTTCGCCCGCGACGTCGCCGAGGTCACCGAGGAGCACGACATCACGCTGATCGCCGACGAGATCCAGACCGGCCTCGGCCGCACCGGCGAGTGGTGGGCCTCCGAGCACTACGCGTTCGACCCCGACGTGATCACCGCCGCGAAGGGGATGCGCGTCGGCGCGACCGTCTCGGACAGCGAGACGTTCCCCGACGAGACGGGCCGGATCTCTTCGACGTGGGGCGCCGGCGACATCCTCGCCGCCGCCCGCGGCGCGTTCACCCTCGACGCCATCGCGGAGTACGACCTACTCGACAACGCGGTCGAGCGCGGACAGCAGTTCCAGGAGATCCTCCGGGACGCGGATCTCGACGGCGTCACCAGCGTCCGCGGCAAGGGGCTGATGCTCGGCCTCGACTTCGAGTCGAAGGGGCTGCGCGACGACATCATCGACGCCGCGTTCCAGCGCGGTCTGCTGCTGCTGGCCTGTGGCCGGAAGACGATCCGCGTGCTGCCGCCGATGGACGTGACCGAACGCGAGATCGAACTCGGCGCGGAGCTGTTCGTTGAGGCGGTCGAAGCCGAGAACTGAGCGGCGTCGCATCCGTCCGTTTCTGCCGTCGCGGGCTGTGGATCGTGTTCCAGTTCACTCTCCGTGAGCGAACGCAGTGAGCGAGCGGGCCGACGAGTGACTGTAAGGAGCGAGGAGGCTTTTGGTCGAGCTTTTGCAAGGGCCCTCCGGGGCCCGCAGCAAAAGGTCGGTTTACATGTTGTAGCGCCGGTCCTCGTCGCGCTCGGGGTACTGATCCCCGCCGGTCATCTCCTCGTACGTCGTGCCCGCGAGGTACTCGTCGTACGTCACGTCGTAGCCGTTGCGCAGGTGGAAGTCGAGGTCGCCGCTCTGGACCGCCTGCTGGAACAGCGCGTGAATCCCCCGGCGGAGGAGTTCGTCGGTGTCGGTCCCCATCGCCGCCTGCAGCATCGCCAGTTCGTTCCGCGTCTCGGGGTCGAGATCGACGGTCGTCTCATCGCCCAGCGCGGTGTAGTTCGCGGTCATGTTGTCGTCCAGATCGTCGAGGCTCATGGTCGACGGTTCGGCGGGAGGGGAATACGGTTTGTGGCTCGCACGCCGGCACCGGTCAGCCGGCGTGGGATGGTTCGCACGCCGGCGATGGTCGGGCGGCGTGGGATGGCTCGTAGGCCGGCGATAGTCGGGCGGCGTGGGATGGCTCGCACGCCGGCTCGCAGCTCTCAGTCCTGTGGCACCCGGGTCGGGATAGCTTCGGTCGCGACGCTCGCGGGGACGTAGCGGTCCCAGAGCACCAGCAAGCTCGGCAGCACCAGCACGCTCACCGCGAACGCCGTCGTCATCGCGATCACGACGATGGCGCCGAAGCTCTGGAGCTGGGGGTGGGGCACGAGCGTGATGGTGGCGAACGCGCCCGCGGAGGTGAGCGTGCTGCCCAGGAGCGCGCCGCCGGTGCCGGTGACGGCGGCGTCGAGCGCCTCGAACGTGCTCGCGCCGGCGCGGCGTTCGTCGGCGAAGCGGTCGCCGACGTGGATGTTGTAGTCCACCCCGAGGCCGATGACGAGGCTCATCAGCAGCGCGGTCAGCAGCGTCAGCGGGATCGACATGAGGTACATCCCGCCGATCACCAGCCCGAGTACCAGCGCGATGGGGATCGAGACGACCAGCCCCAGCGTGGCGCTGCCGTGCATGTATCTGAACACGGCGGCGAGGGTCAGCGCGATGGCCACCAGCGCGAGCAGCATCGTCGTGAGGATTCCCTCGACGACCTGGCCGAGCAGCGCCTCGCTGACGGCGAAGTTGCCGGCGACGGTCGCGGTCCGGCCGTCGCCTCCCATGCGGTCGGCACCGTCGGCCAGCGTCGTGACGACGCTGTTTGCCTCGGCGTAGTCGGCGTCGAGCGACAGCGTCACGAGGACCGACTCGTACTCGTCGTCGTCGCGCTCGATCACGCGGCTCGCAACGTCGCTGTCGGCCGCGTAGAACGCGTCGTACACGCCTTCGAGGTTCCGGTCGGGGACGCCGTTACCGTCCGTATCGGCGTCCTCGAGGACGGCCGCGAACGACTCGTTGTCCGCGGCGACGGCGTGCATCGCGGTCACGGGTGAGGTGACGGGGCGGTCGTCGGCCCGATCGATCAGCAGCTCCTGTTCCTCGATGTAGTCGACGCCGTCCCGGAGCTCTTCGAGCGTGTCGTCGGCCGTGACGGCTCCTTCGATCAGTATCGGTTCCTGTGCCGCGGCATCGGTGCTCGCGGGCTGGTACACTTCCTCGACGTGCTGGCTCCGCTCGGGGACGGGATGGGTGTCCCAGCCGATCGGATCCGGGAGCTCCTGTTTCCACTCCGCGACTTGGCCGTCGTTCTGCTGGTAGCTCTCCTCGTTGAGGTCCATCCACGCGACGCCGCCGGCGGTGCCGACGACGAGCGCGAGGACGAGCACGACCGGTGCGCCGCGCCGGGCGAGGGTTACTGCCTTCGAGAGCACCGGCCGGAGGTAGCGCCCGTGGCCGAGGGGCTGTTTGTGACGATCGAACCCGAACCGTTCGAGCAGACCGTCGATGCCGACCTTCAGCGCGGGGACGACCGTGACGAAGATCAGCAGCGACGAGACGACGCCAAGCGTGATCGACACGCCGAGGTTGCGGATCATCGGCAGCGGGTTCGCGAGGTTCGCGAGGAAGCCGATCGCCGCGGTGACCGTGACGAGGACGAGCGCCGTCGCGACGAGCGTGACGCCGCGGCGCATCGGCGCGCGGATCCCCTCCTCGTCGCCGCGCTGTTCGCGGTAGCGGTTGAACACGTGGAACCCGTAGTCGATGCTCAGCCCGGCGACCAACACCACCGGGATGATGCTGGTGGTGCCCGCAGCGACGCCCAGCCAGCCCAGCAGGCCGAACATCCACAGCACCGAGAGGACGACGCCGACCATGCCGACGATCACGTCGACCAGATCGCGGTAGGCGAACCCGAGCACGACGAGGATGAACGCCAGCGCGGCCGGCACTACGAGTTCGACCATCTCCGTGAAGAACTGGCTGCTGGCCTCGCTCCAGGCGGCGGCGTTCACGACGAACAAGCCGGCCGCGGACCGGTCGCTCGCGGTGTGATACAGCGCCGCGGTCGCGTTGTCGACGGTGCCGTTGGCGGCGTCGGCGTCGAACGCGACGAGCATCCGACGGTCGGTCGCGGCCGTCTCGTTCCGCTCGTGGTCGGTCGGCAGGTACCGGAGCGCCCGCGGATCGTTCGCCAGCGTGCGCTCGACCAGCCGTTCGACCTCGGCGGGCGTCGCGCCCTCGAGCGCCCGGATCTGCTCCCCGAGCGAGGCGTTCTGGCTGCCCGCCGCGCGCTTGGCGACGAGGTTCGAGAGACCTGTGACGCCGTCCTCGTGGAGGGCGGCGTCGACCGTCGCGTTCTCACGGATCGTCCGCTGGTACCGCAGGCCGGCGAGCAGGGACTCCTTCGAGAGGACGGTACCGTCCTCGTCCCGGACGTACACCGTCTCGAAGGTGCGGTCCGGGCCGTCGTCGGACCCGCCGAACTGGCTCTGGACGTACTGTGCTTTCTGGACGCGCTCCACGTCGTCGAACGCGTCGGCGTCGGCACCGGCCTGACTCCCCGTCTCGAGTTGGGGGATCCCGGCCACGACCAACCCCGACAGGAGGACCATCACAAGCAGCGTGATGCGGGTGTGTTCTGTGACCAACCGGACTACGTCCGATAACCTGTCTCGTGACATCGTTCGGTGTGGGAGACGCTTTGATCGACTCCTGCTTATAAACGGATTCCGGATTGTCGAGCCGGAACCTTCCCGGAAGGATTAAATATCGGAAATATCCCGCTCCGGGAGCCCCGGTGGGGAGAGCCTGTTCGCCCGCGCCGGGACCGCGCCGCATAAGCGACCACGGTCCCCAGCCACGGTCATGACCGACGCCGACGCCGGCACGACCCCGGCCGGCGACGCCCCGCTGCCCGCGGATCTCGACCTCGACGCCGTCCGCGAGGCGCTGATCGAGTGGTACGAGGACGACCACCGGCCGTTCCCGTGGCGTCAGACCGACGACGCCTACGAGATCCACGTCAGCGAGGTGATGAGCCAGCAGACCCAGTTGGACCGCGTCGTCTCTGCATGGAGTGATTTCCGCGACCGCTGGCCGACCGTCGAGGCGCTCGCCGCCGCCGACCGCAGCGAGGTGGTGGCGTTCTGGACCGACCACTCGCTGGGGTACAACAACCGCGCGAAGTACCTCCACGAGGCCGCGAACCAGGTCGTCGACGAGTACGGCGGTGAGTACCCTGAAGAGCCCGGCGAGCTCGAGGAGCTGATGGGCGTCGGCCCGTACACCGCCAACGCGGTCGCCTCCTTCGCGTTCAACAACGGCAACGCCGTCGTGGACACGAACGTCGAACGAGTCACTTACCGCGCCTTCGACGTGCCGGACGACGACGACGCGTTCGAGCAGGCTGCGAGCGAACTGATGCCCGAGGGGGAGTCGCGGGTCTGGAACAACGCGATCATGGAACTCGGCGGCGTCGCCTGTACGAAATCACCCTCCTGCGACGAGGCCGGCTGCCCGTGGCGGAAGTGGTGTCACGCCTACGAGACCGGCGACTTCACCGCGCCGGACGTGCCCGAGCAGCCGAGCTTCGAGGGCTCCCGTAGACAGTTCCGGGGACGGATCGTTCGCCATCTCGGGGAACACGACGCGGTCCCCGTCGACGACCTCGGCCACCGCATCCGCGTGGACTACACGCCCGACGGCGAGCACGGACGGGAGTGGCTGGAGGGGCTGCTCGACGATCTCGCCGAGGACGGACTCGTCGCGGTCGAGGAACGGGACGGCAAGCAGGTCGCGCGCCTTCGATGAGTCGGAGCTCCGCTTTCGGGGAGATCGGACCGCTTGCGACCGGAACGCCAGCAGCACCGTGATGGTGGCCCTTCCCCCCCGGTGATCAACGGATGCGCCGCCGTGTGTCGACGACCGCGTAGAGCGCGCCGAGCACGATCCCCGTCAGGTGGGCGACGCCGGAGGTCTCCGGAACCACCGTCAGGAGGCCGGTGAAGTCGTTCAGGAGCTGGAGCACGACGACCGAGACGGCGCCGGCGAACACACCCCGGCGTGTCTCCGGCGTGTCGAACGGCCCCCGACCGGCAGCCAGCGCGACGGCCGCGAACGCCGTCGTCGCCTGTGCCGCGCCGCTGGCGCCGACGATCCCGCCGGTGACGCCCTGCGCGACGTACTGGGCGACCTGTGCCAGGATCCCGGCGACGCCGGTCGTCACGAGGAACGCGGCGTAGCGCTTCGCGCCCAGTACGTGTTCGGCGATCGTCCCCCAGATCACCAGCAGGAGGAGGTTCGCGGCGAGGTGGCCCGGACCGGCGTGGCTGAGCGTCGCGAGCAGCCACCCCGGCGACGGCGACGCGCGGGCGACGAACCACGTGCCGAAGCGTTCGGCGCCGAGGCCGGCGGCGAGCCACGGTGCGAGCGCGTGCCAGCAGACAAGCAGCGCGACGGCGCCGACGGTCACGGGGACGCCGCTGAACCACGACCGCAGATCCGCGGCGACCTGTCGGGCCGCCTGCTCCGGGTCGCGATCGCGGTCCATCAGCTACTCCTCGTTTGGTACCTCGTCCCGTAAGAGCCCTCGCTCCCCGAACAGCTCCTTCCCGTGTTCGTAGGCGCCGAACCCGTACAGCCGCGAGGGGCAGAGCACGTAGCGCTGTTTCACTCCGCCCTCCGAGCGGTAGCGGATCACGAACCGGGGCCGGGTGAGCAGGGGGAGGCCGTACTGCGGTTCGACGCTCTCGACGGCGTCGTACTGGATCACCACTTCCTTCTCCGCCTGCTCGCCGCGGAGTCGCGACCACGCCAGCCACGCGAGCAGCAGCCCCGCGCCGGCGCCGGCGAGCCACGGCGGCAGCGTTCGGACCGCCAGCGCGGCGCCGACGACGACGGCGAGGACGAACAGCGCGACGCCCGCACGGCGAACCGGGGGGATCGACCCGTCGGTCAGCGCCTCGCGGAGCGTCCCCAGCGGCCCCCGCTCGCCGATCTGGAGGCGGAGGCGGTCCTCCGCGACGATGCAGCGGCCGTCCTTGGTGCGGAACTCGCCAACCACTGTGTGGTCGGTGGGAGAACGACGGAATAGCGTTTTTGGGTCGCGCTCAGGAGGCGGTCGAGACGATCTTGATCACGTCACCCTCCTCGAGTTCGTGATCCTCGCCGATCCGCCGGTCAGCGCGGGCGTCGACCGCGTGGACGTAGCCGTCGCCGATGTCGGAGTGAACGGCGTAGGCGAGATCCTTCGGCGTCGATCCGTCGGGGAGCAGGAACGCGTCGGGGAGCACGGTCCCGGTGCCGTCGGTCCACTTCGACTCGTTCTGGACGGGGTAGGCGGTGATCCGGTCGAGAAGGCCGTAGACGGCTTCGTTCAGCGACTGCTGGACGCCGGTGCCGCCGTGATCGGTCATCGTCTCCCGGATCTTCTCGAGGCCCTGCTCCTGTTTCTCGCTCACGTCGCCGACGATCGAGAAGTCCTCGTCGCCGGGGTCGTACTCGAGGATCCCCGCGTCGGCGCCGTTTCTGAGCGCGAGTTCACCGTCGGCGGTGCAGGGCACCACGGGCTTGTCGATCTCCCGCAGCGCCTCGATGTTCTCCTCGGGCGCGATGTCGACCTTGTTGGCGACGAGAACGATCGGCTTCGTTCGAGCGCGCAGGTCCCGGGCGAGGGTATCGCGGTGCTCGTCGGTCCACTCCCGGGGGTTGTCGGGGTACGCCATCCCGCGGAGCGTGGCGGTCACGTCGTACTCGTCGGCGCCGAAGCCCGTCAGCAGGTCGTGGAGCGCCTCGTCGATGTCGAAGTCGGGCGAGCGGGACTTGCGCTCGACTGACTCCCAGTTGCGGTCGACGATCCCCGCCAGCCAGCGGTCCATCTCCTCCTCGATGAACGTGGCCTCCTCGGTGGGGTCGTACGTCCCGACCTCGACGGGTTCGCCCTCCTCGTCGGTCGCGCCCGCGGCGTCGACGACGTTGAGGATCACGTCGGCGTCGGTCAGCGCGTCGAGGAACTGGTTGCCGAGGCCGCGCCCCTCGTGGGCGCCCGGAACGAGGCCGGCCACGTCGAGCAGTTCGACCGGGACGTAGCGCTTCCCGTCGCGGCAGTTGTCGCTGTCACAGCGCTGTTCGCGGTCGAGGCAGGGGCACTCGGTGCGGACGTGGCTGACGCCGCGGTTGGGGTCGATGGTGGTGAACGGGTAGTTCCCGACGTCGACGTCGGCCATCGTGGCGGCTTTGAAGAACGTGGATTTGCCGGCGTTGGGTTTGCCGGCGAGCGCGACCGAGAGCATTTGGTGATCGTGTGGTTCAGCGGACGGGAGGAACTGCCTTTCGGTCGATACTGGGGATTCTGGGGTGGGAGGGGAGTAGGTTCTTCCTCTGTTCGGGCTTGGTTCGGCTGTGCTCGATGAGCAACTTGGGTCAGCAACACCGTGAAAGCCCCTGTCGTCTGGACTCCCGCGACTCGCTGCGGTCCTCACTCCGTTGCGATCCTTGCTTCGTCGGGGTTCGTCCAGACGACAGCCCCTTTCAGTCCCTCCCCGACCGCACAGCCCACACACCTCCCCAGCCGACTCCTTCGGCGTCGCTACGCTCGCCTCAGTCGTCCCTCGCGCTGAGCCGCGACACGAGGTCGCGGCCGCTTCGCGCCGACAGCGTTCTATCGTCGAGAAGGTCGTCGAAACCTCAGAAATCCGGCGTCTGCTCCTGTGGGTTCTCCCCGGACTCCGGCCCGTCGTCGGACTGCACCAGTTGGATCTCGCCGTCGGCGCGCATCGTCCCCTCGACGTTCGCGCGTTCGTGGACCCGGAGATCGCCACAGGAGACGTCGCCGCGGACGTTCGCGCCGGCGTCGATGGTCACGCGGCCGTCGCGGGTGCTCACGTCGCCGTGGATCACGCTGCCGGAGTGGAGGTGGACGTCGCCGCGGGCGCGGACGCTGCCGAACAGCTCCGAGCGCTCGTCGATCGTCACCTCCGTCGCGCGGATGTTCCCGTGGAGCCGGCAGTCGCTCCCCACGGTCGCGGGGGTGGAGACCCGCCACGCGTCGTCCGAAACCGACGAGCCGCGGGGGATCACCAGCGGCTCCTGCTCGGCCTCGCCGCCGTCGGCCAGCGCGTACGCCAGGTCGTCGGCCGCCTCATCCTCGCCGAGCTGGAGGAGCTGGGAGAGCACGATGAAGTAGAACACCAGCGTCGGCATCGGGTTCCGGATCGTGATCCAGCCGTTGGCCTCGAACCCCTCCTCGATCTCCACGTCGTCACCGATGTCCAGGTCGCCCGAGACCATCAGCTGCCCGCCGACCCGAGCACGCTCGCCGAGGTAGGCATCCTCGCCGACGAGCACGTCGCCGTCCACGTCGGACCACATGTCCAGCCGACAGTCGTTCTCGGCCTCGATGTGGCCGCCGAAACTGCTCCGTTCGCCGGCCGCGACCGACCGGCCGCGGACCCCGAACTCGACGGTCGACTGCCCACCGACCAGCACGTCACCGTCGGTGACGAGGTCGTGCTCCTCGACCACGGTGCCGCTGGGGATGGTCAGCTCGTCGAGCGGGTCCTGCCGGAGCGACATACAGGGGAGGGGAAGGTTTCCATACTTAAAAGCCTCCGTCAGACATTGTTAAGTTTTCGGATAGTTACGCGGGGATCAGGCGACGCAGCCGACGCGCTCGACGGCGGTGACGCCGACGGTCGTGCCGGAAGCGTGGGGTTAACCACGCCGAAGCCGTAGCCGGCCGCATGACTGCGCTTTCGTTCGACGAGGAGGGTGTCGACGTCGTCTACGAGGGGACGGAGTTCCGGCTGGAGAAGGCACTGATCGAGGAGGCGACCGAGAAGTCCTACCCGGACGTGACCGACCACGAGGTGCTCAAGATCGTCGAGGAGAGCCCGACCATCTCGGGGGAGCCACGCCGGATCGGCGACATCGTTCAGTCGATCTAGGCGATCAGCTCAGGCCGTACTCGTCGTGTTCGTCCTCCAGTTGGCCGGCCTCCTCGACGAGGTAGCCCATCAGGTCGCGGGCACTCTCCTCGACGGTTTCGAGGTCGTCGTCGGAGCGCCCCGTCACCGACACCGACAGCTCCCGCAGCGCCAGATCCACCCGCGGAACGGTGTCGTCAGCGCCGGGCGCGCCCGGCGGGCGTCGGCGTGGATCCTCGCCGGTTTCGGCCTCCTCGCTCTCGCCGTCGTCTCCCATACCCGCGGGAATCTGTCGGGGACTACAAAAGTCCGTGGGAGGTGTGGTCGGTGTCACGACCGCGGCATGGGCTCCGTTGCCGTGACCCGACGGTCACGGCAGGTCACGCGCCGCGGTCGGGGGTCCACGACTGCGGCATGGGCTCCGTTGCCGTGACCCGACGGTCACGGCAGGTCGCGCGCCGCGGCCGAGATCAACCGTCTACGAACTTCCGGCGGTCCAGCCGTTCGGTCGCCTCGTCGGCCAGCGCCCGGAGGTTCACCGCGTCCTCGCGGTTGTAGGAGATCAGCGTCTCCAGCGAGCCGTCCTCGCCGCGCTCGTGCTCCTTCCAGAGCCGCACCGCGTCCCGGCCGGAGATGTCGGGCCGGTCGCGCTCGATGCCGATCTCCCCCTCGATCGGCTTCAGGCCACCCGAGAGCCCGAGCTTCTTGCAGGTGTACATCAGGTCGAGATGGGGCGTCCCCACGTCGAGACCGAAGGAGCTCTCGAGGAACGGCACGTCGAAGCGCTTGCCGTTGAACGTCACCAGCAGGTCGGCGGCGTCGAACTCCGCACGGACGTTCTCGGCGGTCAGGTCGTCGCCACGGACGAGCGTGGTCGTCTCGCCGTCGCGGTGGAACGACACGGTCGTGACTTTGTTCCGGTCGTGGTCGAGCCCCGTGGTCTCGATGTCGAAGAAGCAGGCCGACTCCCGGAAGTTCTCGTACAGGCGCCAGCGCTCGCCGCTCGGGAACGCCCGATCGAAGAAGGCGGCGTCGCCGGCGTCGAGACGGGGGCGGGCCTTGTCGATGAACGACTCGACGCGCTCGCCCGTCTTGTGGCCGACCGCGCTCGGGTGGAAGTCGTCCCAGTGGGTGATGTCGTCCGCCCAGAGCCGGCGCTCGGTGGTCTCGCCGACGCCGCGGACGGGGATGAAGGAGTTCTCGACGCGCATGATCGGAGTGGGTCGGCTCTCGGCTATAAACTCGGCGCTCCGGACGAAAGAACTACGCGGCCGCCGTGGGAACTCGGCGTCGATGAGCCAGACGGTGTACCGACTCGGCCTGTTGACCCTCCTGTTCGGCGGTTTCGTCTCGCTCGGCGCGGCCACCACGGGAGGTGGTGTCGGCCTCCTGATACTCGTTCTCGGCTACCTGTTCGGCGTGATCGGGGTGATCCAACCGGACTCGTCCGGGCTCGAGGGGTGACTACTCCCGGACGCGTTCGCGCTCCTGCTCGCCGTCCTCCCGCTGCTCGTACGGCTCACACACCCGGCTCACGCCCTCCTCGAAGCTGATCTCGGGCTCCCACCCCGTGGCCTCTTTGAATTTCGTGGCGTCGGCGTGGGTGTGGTAGACGTAGTTCTCCAGGGGAACCGGCTCGTAGACGGGATCCACGTCGGTGCCGAGCTCCTCGTTGATCATCCCGACCATCTCGTTGAACGTGTACGGGTCGCCGACGCCGAGGTTGTACACGCCGTCGAGTTCGTTCTCGGCGGCGAGTTCGAGGCCGCGCACGATGTCCTCGACGTGGGTGAAATCGCGCGTCTGCGTGCCGTCGCCCCAGAGCACCGGCGACTCGCCGTCGGCGATCGCGTCGGCGAACTGCGCGATCGTGTTGGCGTACTCGCCTTTGTGCTCCTCGTTGCCGCCGTACCCCTGGTAGACGGAGAAGAAGCGCATCCCCGCGAGCGTGAGGTCGTGGAAGTCCGAGTAGTACTCCGCGTAGCGCTCGCGGCCGAGCATCGACGCGTCGTACCCCGTCGACGCCTCGATCTCCATCTCCTCGGAGCAGGGCTCCTCCTGGCTCCCGTAGATCGAGGAGGTGGAGGCGTAGACGAACGTCTCGCAGCCGTCGTCCATCGCCTGTTCGACGACGTTGACGAACCCCTCGACGTTCACCCGGGCGCCCTGTCGTGGGTTCTCCTCCAGCATCTCCCGGGAGGAGAGCGCGGCGAGGTGGAACACGACGTCGACGTCGGTCGGGAGCTCGTCGTCGAGCACGTCCGCCTCCGCGAAGATCACGTCGTCGGACAGGTTCTCGGGGGTACCGAGATAGCAGTTGTCCAGCGCGATCACTTCGTTGTCGGCCGCGAGATGGTTCGAGAGGTTCGAGCCGATGAACCCCGCGCCGCCGGTGACGAGCACGCGCTTGCCGTTCATGCGCGACTCTCCACCCGGCGGCGGCAAAGGCCTGTCGTTCGGCGATACCCACGTGTGTCCGGGCTGTGTGGAAGTTTTGGATGGATACATCAGTTTTCGTGCTATCGAACGAGACTACTTCCAGCGTTTCGGGAGTCGGCCGCAGGTTTATGTACTCCGACGGGCAATCAGTCAACAAATGTCTTCGATCGAGCTGACGGCCAGCCAGCGAACGATCCTCAGGGCGCTCGTCAACCTCCACGGGGAGACCGAGTCCGCGGTCAAGGGCGAGACGATCGCCGACGAGGTGGGGCGCAACCCCGGGACGATCCGGAACCAGATGCAGAGCCTGAAAGCGCTCCAGTTGGTGGAGGGCGTCCCCGGCCCGAAGGGCGGGTACAGGCCGACGACCAACGCGTTCGACGCGCTCGACGTCCAGCAGATGGACGAGCCGGCATCGGTGCCGCTGGTCCACGAGGGCGAGGAGCTGTCGAACGTCAACGTCGAGGAGATCCACCTCACCAGCGTCCATAACCCCGACCTCTGTCGGGCCGAACTCCACCTGCGCGGCTCGGTGAAGGAGTTCCACGAGGGCGACGAGGTTCGCGCCGGACCCACCCCGCTGTCTTCCCTGGTCGTCGAAGGGACCGTCGACGGGAAGGACGCCACCGCGAACGTGGTGATCCTCGAGATCGACTCGATGGAGGCGCCGGCGGGCGAGACCGGGCACTGAGCGGTCGTCTCTCTCCCTCTACCCCTCCTGCTCGTCGAGCACGACCGGAACCCCACGCTTGGCGATGTCTTTGGCGAACTCGCCTGAGTCCGCCTGCAGGATCTCGATCGTGTTGTAGTGGACCGGCAGCACCAGGTCCGGCTCCATGCGCTCGGCGAGGTCGGCCGACTCCGCGGCGGTGCTGACGACGGTGCCGCCGATGTTCGCGAGGAACAGCGACGCCGAGATCTCGGCGAACGCGTCCAGCGCGTCGCTGTCGCCGGGCCAGAAGACGGAGGTACCGCCGAGCGAGAGTCGGTACCCAACGCCGAACCCCTTCGGGTGGCTCACGTCGCCGTCCGCGTCGGCGCGCGGGCCGTCGGGTTCGTTGTACGCCGGGACCGACCACACGTCCGCACCCCCGTCGACGCCGTCGATCGCGATGTGGTCTTCCTCGCCGATCCGGACGACCTCGCCCGGGAGCTCAGAGACGGGGTCGACGTCGCGGTCGATCCCCGACGGGTCGACGGCCTCGTAGACGACGACGGTCGTCCCCTCGTTCGCGACGCGGCGGATGGCGTCGGAGTCGTAGTGGTGGTCGTGAGTGACACAGACCAGATCGGCGTCCTCCGCGCGGTAGTCGGTTGATCGCGGGTGGGCAGCGTCTTTGGGGTTGCCGCCGCCGACGGGGGTCCACTCGCCCGTGAGCACGCCGTAGCGGCCGGGGTCGAGGTAGGCGACGAAGCCGCCGGGCGTCTCGATGCGGGTGGTCGCGTAGCCGAACCAGGTGACGGCGAGGCCGTCGTGGTGTACGGTCATGGTCGTTGGTGGGACGGGGCGGTCTTAGGGGTTTGTGGAGCGGTTTTGGGTGAGGTTTTTCGAACAGCTACCGACGCGAGTCGCTGCGACAGCAGTTCGATCGTTGGCAACTCAGCCAGCACCTGCCACAGCAACAGCAGCTCGTTCGTAGCACACTTGCGACCGCAGAGTGCCGAGCACAGGGCTCGGCACAGCCCGGAATCCCCACCCCTCCCCCCGCGATCGGCGACCGTCGCCGATCGCGAGGCGTCCACCGCCACCGCACCGCGGTGGCGGTCGGCGCGCGACGTGAGCAGGGCGAGACCGGAGGTCTCGCTGGCAGTGCGGGCGACGCGTGGGTCGCCCGCACGACGCGTCCCTGCGCGAACGAGCGCGCGAGGGATGAGCGACCGAACGAAGTGAGGGAGCGAATCGGCTGGGGAGGTTCGAGGGCTGTGCGGGGCGGTGCGGTCACAAGGTGCCAACGATCGAGATGCTGTCGCGGTTGCAGTACCCAGTGAATCAGCGGGCTGTCAAACAAAACGACTTCCAGGCCGATCAGTCGTCGGCCAACCGCTCCACACGCTCGACAGTGTCCGCATCCCCGGGCGACTTGTCCTCCCGAACCCCCACGAACCGCGGGAACCGAAGCGCGTAGCCGGCGCCGTAGGTCGGCGACTCTTGAATTTCCTCGTACCCGACCTCGAACACGACTTCGGGCCGGAACTCGACGGTCTGGCCGTCCTCGTGGACGACGTGGGGTTCGAGCAGTTCCGTCAGCTCCGCGAGCTCCTCGTCGGTGATCCCCGTCGCGACCTTGCCGACGGTCTCGTAGCCGTCGTCGCCCTGCACCGCGAGCAGGAACGTGCCGAACTCGTTGGCGCGGCGCCCCTCGCCCCACTCCGCGCCGGTGACGACGCAGTCCAGCGTCTCCACGTCCGGCTTGCGCTTGAGCCAGTCCTGCCCGCGGTCGCCGGGGGTGTACGCGGAGTCGGGCCGTTTGAGCATGATCCCCTCGTGGCCCGCTTCCAGCGCGTCCCGCTCGAACGCCTCGATCTCGTCGGCGTCGTCGCTGTACAGCACCTCGCTCGCGGCCGCGGGCAGGAGGTCGCTCAGTCGACCGTGGCGCTCCCGGAACGGCGCGTCGAGCAGGTCCGTCCCGTCGCTCCCCTCGCGCCCGTCGAGCAGGCAGTCGAACGCGTGGAGTTCGAGTTCGACCGCCTCGCGCATCTGCTCGACGTCGTGTTTCCGGCGGAAGCGCCGCAGCACCTCCTGGAACGGCAGCGGGCCGCCGTCGTCGTCGACCGCGACCACCTCGCCGTCGAGGATCGCCGGCGCGTCGAGCCGTTCCGCGGCGAACTCCCTGATCTCGGGGAGGGCGTCCGTGACCTCCGAGGTGTTCCGGGAGTAGAGCCGGACGGTCGGATCGTCGGGCGTCGGCTCGCGGTCGGCCTCGGGCGGCGCGATCCCGTTGGGGTGGTGGTGGAGCTGGACGCGCGCGCCGTCGAACTTGATCTCCGCGGCGACTTCCGCCCAGGACTCCAGCGCGCCGGTGACGGTGCCGGCCTGTGCGAGCATCGACTGGACCGGCCGGCCGACCGTGAGACTCATCTCCTCCAGCCCGTCTTCCCCCTCGTCGCGGGCGATCCGGGCGACCCGGCCGTAGTCGTTGCTCACCTGGAGCGCGTCGGCGACGAGCCCCGCCTCGACTTCGAACGCCTCCGCCACGGCGTCCCGAACCGCCCCCTCGCCGACCCCCAACCGCATCTCCCCGAGCACGAGGCGGGCGAGGTAGCGCGCCTCCGCGTCGCTGACCCGTGAGAACAGGCCGAACAGCGTGGCGAGCTTGGTGTCCTCGCTGCCCGCCCCCTCGGCGGCGGCGATCTCCCGGAGCGCCTCGTCGATCTCGGCGAGCGTGGGGCCGTCGCTGGCGGCGCCCCCTTCGGCCGCGAACGCGCGCAGCCCCTGCTGGCCGCCGAGATTCAGTCCCGCGGCGACGGCGCCGATCTCGCCCTCGTCGGCCAGCCGTTCCTCGATGTCGTCGGCGGTGACGTTCGTGCCGGCGGCTTTCGCCAGCGCCGCGTAGCAGAGCGCGGGACCCACGTCGAGCGTGCGGGCGTCCCAGCCCGGGAACACCCGTCCTTGGAGGAAGCGCGCGACGGTCTCGATGTCGCCGCCGGCGTCCTCCAGCAGGGCCGCGACCAGCGAGACGGTCTCGAGGTCGGCGGGCTCGGCTTCCAGTTCGGCGGCGCGGTCGGCGAAGGCGGCGAACTGCATCGACCCGGGCTACGGGGAAGGCCGAAAAAAGGCCGCCGATGCGGCGCGCGCCAGCCGTCGGCCCACGGGTTCTTCCCTGTCCGCACACACAGCAACGGGCATGGATCAGACGCTCGCCGAGCGGGTCAGGGAGGTGCAGTCCGTCGACGCCGACGCGTTCGCCCAGCAGGCAGCCCAGGACGCCGAGGTCGTCAAGTCGCTGCTCCGGGAGGGCGCCTTCGACAACCACCGCTCGGTGGTGGGGATGGAGTACGAGTTCTACGCCGCCGCCGACGGTCGGTGGGCCGAGAACGAGGCGACCGACGGCACGCTGATGCGGGTGCCCCGGCGGCTGTTCGACCTGATCGACTTCGAGAAGGAGCTGGGGCTGCACAACGCCGAGATGACCACCAGCCCCCAGCCGTTCAACAGCTACGGGATGGCCGCACAGGCCGCCGAGATCCGGTCACATCTCCAGAACGCCCGCGACTGCACCAAAGCCGAGGGGATGCGGCTGGTGAGCGACGGGATCTGGACGATCCCGCCCGCCGGCGAGACGGCCCGCGAGTACCTCACCGACAGCGTCGTCGACGACGGCGTCCGCGTCGCGGTCAACATGAGCGACGCCGTCCGCTACCACGCGATGTCCAACAGCGGCGCGTTCGACCCGCCGCTGACCGTCGACGCGCCGAACGTCGACATCGAGTCGGACACGGTGATGCCCGAGAGCCTGATCACCTCGATCCAGCCCCACTACCAGATGAGCCGCGCGGCCGACCTCCCCCGCCATCACACGTACGCGCTTCGGGTCGCCGGCCCGCTGCTCGCGCTCGGCGTGAACGCCCCCTTCTTCCCGCCGGATCTGTACGAGAACGGCGTCGACCCGGAGACGATCTTCGACGAGGCGTACATGGAACACCGCATCCTCGTGTTCGAGTCGGTGCTCAACACCGACGGCGCGGAGAAGGTGGCGTTCCCGTCGGATCTCGACACCGTCGAGGAGGCGGTCGACCGCATCGCCGGCGACGACGTGGTGGTACCCATCCCGACCGACGACGAGGACGGCGATCGCTTCGACGACCAGTTCCCCACGTTCCGGGCGAAACACGGCACGTACTGGCGCTGGGTCCGGCCGGTGTTCGGCGGGTCGACCCGCTCGGACGCCAACGCACGGATCGAGTTCCGCCCGCTGCCCGGCCAGCCGACCGTGAAGGACACGGTGTCGTTCCTCGCGGCGTTCGCGGGACTGATGCAGCAGCTCCCCCGCCACGGCCACCCGGTGGCCGACCTCGACTGGGACGACGCCGAGTCGAACTTCTACGACGCGATGCGGGCGGGGCTGGACGCCGACCTGAACTGGATCACGACCCACGGCGAGCCGACGACCGACCTCGACGAGCTGTACGACGACCTGCTCGCGAACGCGAGCGCGGGGCTGCAGTCGGCCGGCTGCTCGGAGGCCGCCGCCGAGGAGTATCTCGCGCCGCTGCGCTACCGCGTCGAGAACCGGGTGACGCCGGCGTCGTGGAAGCTCGACCGCGCCCGGGAGCGGTACGACGACGGCGAGTCGTTCGCCGACGCCGTCCAGAACACCAAACGCGAGTACGTCCACCAGCAGCGGGAGACGCTGCTACAGGGCGCGTTCCAGCACTGGGAGTAGCTGGGGCTGTTCGGCCGTGAAGAACGGGGAAAACGGAACCGCGAGTGTTTCGGTGGCAGACACGATCACGGCGTCGGCTCCGAGCAGTCGCGCGCCGCGGTCGGCTTAGAGCAGCTTGTCGATGTCCTTCTCCTTCGTGACCTCGACGCCCTCGTCGGTCACGACGGCGATGTTGATCCCGTTGCCGGAGGCGGTGTCGCGCTCCATCGCGCTCTTGATCGCCTTGGTGGCGACGGTTTTCGCGCCCTCGACGCCCATCTCCTCGTCGAACTCCTGCTCGAGCACGCCCAGCGCGAACTGGGAGCCGGAGCCGGAGACGGCGTACTCCTCCTCGGTCGTGCCGCCGAGCGCGTCGATGGAGTAGACGTGTGCGCCCGTATCGTCGACGCCGCCCAGGATGGGCGAGACGATGTAGAACGCGCCCGAACGCAGGAGGTTCCCCGTCAGCGTGGAGAGTGCCTGCATCGACATCTGCTTGCTGCGGCGGACCTCGAACAGGTTCGACTCGGCTTTCAGCGTCTCGATCAGCGACTGGGCCGCCGACACCGAGCCGGCGATGGTGAGCGCGCCAGTCGGGTGGATCTGCTCGACCTTCTGGACGTCCTTGCTGGAGACCATGTTGCCCATGCTGGCGCGCATGTCCGTCGCCAGCACGACCGCGTCGCCGGCGTTGATGCCGATGGTCGTGGTCCCGGTCTTCATCCCTTCGTCGGTCGCCGCCTGTGCCCGACGCTCGTCGGCGTGGGGGAACTCGCCGAGTTCGGGGCCGAAGACGTCGGACTGGTCGCCGCTCAGCGGGTCGAGCCCTGACTGATCAGCAGGTGTTCGCATTGGCGAACGCTAATCGGGGAACGCTGATAAAGCCACCCCTTCGGGGAGCACTCCCCGGTTTCGAAACCCGGGGGCACCGCTGGGGTCGGAGCTGTTCGGAGAACGGGACTGGCTACTCCGTCGCTTCGTACGCCGCCTTCGCACTGTCGACTGCCCGACCGAGCGGGAGCGGGACGCCGAGGCGACGGGTGAACATCGCCACCGGCAGCAGCGCGATCCCGAGCAGCACTGTGATCTGGTAGAGTGCGAACAGCGTGACGCGGCGGATGGTTCGGCTCATCTCCGTGGTGGTCCGGACCCGTTCTCGGTATAAGTACTTGTCGGGGACAGGCGTCGAGTGACCGCGCCGCTTGCTTGCGTTTCCACCGAATTTGTGCTGGGGGAAAGCAGAGTGGAACAACGGATAAAGACGGTCGATAACGCGCGGGGCCCACGGCAGCTATCTGTGTAAGTTATATGTATGCACTCCCGGCGATCCGCGTCCGGCGTCGGGGGAGGATCGCAGTGCCGGCCGGAACCGCCGTGCTCTCCCCGGCGCCGCCAGGGAAACGCTGAAACGCACCCTCGGCGTACGGGGCGGCATGAGCCAGTCAGACTGGACCGACGCCATCGTGGGCGAGCGGATGGCGGTCGACCAACAGTTCGCCTCGGAGGTACACGACTCCCCGTTCTCCAACCAGGAGTGGGGGCTGATCATGACCGCGGCGGAGTTCGATATCGTCGACGCCGACGACCCCGACGAGGCCCGGATCGTCCCGGACACCTCGAAGGTGGCGGGGATCATGCCGGAAGTCGAGAAGATGGACCAGGGCATGGGTGGCGGTCCAGCCGGCGGCGGCGCCGGCGGCGACGACGGGATGTTCTCCTCGGTGAAGGACGCGCTCGGCGTCGGCAGCGGCGATGACGGTGCCGACCCGGAGCGGATGGAGGAGGCCGAGGAGCTACTGGAGCGCTACGCCGAACGGCTCCAGGAGCACCTGGTCGAGAAAGGACGCTGGGAACAGGTCCGCATCGCGTACCAGGAGTAGGGGCGACCCCGACTCCGGCGTTAGCTGTTGGCGATCTCGGCGTCGTCGAGCGGGAAGTCGACGTTGACCTCCTCGCGGCTCTCCTCTTTCAGCGTGAGTTCGAGCGCCTGCCCGCAGTCGGGACAGGGGACGACGACGTCGATGCGGAGCCCCTCACCCGCGCCGCGGATCTCCGTGACGGCACTGTCCGTGGTCGTGAGGTACTCGCTATCGAGCTCGTGGTTACAGGCCATACCGACCCTTGTGACGCCACCCGTTTCAGTACATCGGCCGGCGCCCGACTGCTTTATAACTCTCTCGTGCCCAACGGCGGGTATGAGCGATTTCGGCCTCGACCTCACCCGCGCGGAGGAGGAGCTCGACGACGACGGGACGGCGGGGGAGGTGGTACTGGGGGTGCTTGACGGCGGGACCGACGACGAGGAGTGGATCGACGCCGTCCGGTCGGGCAACGTGCTCGTCCTCGACGTGGCGGGCGACCTGAACGCGCTGGCCGCGGGGTTCGCCCGGGAGATCCGGGCCGACGGCGGGTCGCTGACCCACTACCGGGGGTTCCTGATCGTGACGCCGCCCGGCGTCGACATCGACACCGACAGGCTGTGACGGACGGGGACCGATCGACCCGACGAGGACGCCGGGAACTGCCGGCGAGCGGCGCTCGTGATGCTGCCGTTCGTCGTGCTCGGGATCGCGGCGGTCGTGCTCGCATCTCACGTTCCCTCGCCGGCCGGTAACCCCGGCGTTATGCCCGCGCCGGCCGTACCTTCGGGTATGCCGACGTACACACGCCGCACCCGCGTCGACGCCCCGCTCTCAGCGGTCTGGGTGTTCCACTCCCGGGTCGACGGGCTGGAGGCGCTCACACCCGGGTTCGTGAACCTCGAAGTCGGCGAAGTCCGTGGCCCCGACGGGGAGCCGGATCCGGAGGTGCTGATGCAGGGCAGCGAGATCGAGATGTCGCTGCGGCCGTTCGGCGTCGGGCCGCGCCAGCGCTGGACCTCGGTCATCACCGACCGCGAGGAGGGCAACGGCGTCGCGTGGTTCCGCGACGAGATGCGCGACGGCCCGTTCCCGCGCTGGAAACACACCCACCGCTTCCGCGCCGACGGCGACGGCACCGTGATCGAGGACCGCGTCGTCTACCAGCTCCCGCTGGGCGGCTTCGGGAAGGCGCTCGGTCCGCTGGGCATCGTCGGCTTCGAGCCGATGTTCCGGTACCGCCACCGGCGGACGAAGGAGCTGCTGGAGTAGCTTCTCACACGAGGGTCGGCAGCAGTGCCGTCACGAACACCACGCCCAGCCAGCCCGCGGCGTTCCACCACGGTACCTCGCGCACGCGTGGGCCCGGGATGGTTTCGGCGTACTCCCACGCACCGTCGCGGACGGCACTGGGTTCGACGGCCGCGTCCGCGAGCGTCGCCAGCACCGCCGCGACCCCGGCGACTGCGACGGGGCCGTCGACGAGCAGCGACGCCGCACGGACCGCGAGGTAGACGACTGCGGACCACGCGAGTAGGATCGAAACGGGGACGCCCGCCAGTTTCGGGCGGAGGTAGTGGGTGAACAGCCCCGCGCGGATCGCCGGCGCCTCCGCGACGAACGCGACCGCGATTCCGCCGCCGAACAGCGCGAGCACCTCGGGACGCGGCCACGTCAGGACTGCGTGGGCGAGCGTGAGGGGGAACAGGCCGACCTGCGTGGCGACGTAGCGCCGGGCCGTCGGCTCGTCGAGGGGGCTGTCGCGGCCGTCGGCGAAGGCTGTGTCAGTCATGGCTCCGAGCGTCCGCGGTGAGGTAGATCCCGAGCAGGACGACCGCCCCGCCGACGATAGTCGTCGGCGTGGGGATCTCGCCGGGGAGCAGTAGCATCGCGAGCAGCGTGCTCCCCACCGGTTCGCCGAGCAGGCTGACCGAGACGACGCCGGACTCGACGTGGGCCAGCGCCCAGTTGATCACGGTGTGGCCGAAGATCCCTGGCCCGACCGCCATTCCGAGAAAGAGGAGCCACTCCCGCGTTCGGTAGTCGACAAGCGGGGCGTTCTGCCCAATGGCGATCGCGAGCAGGACGACCGAGCAGGCGACGTACACCACGACCACGTAGGGGACGAGCGAGACGCGCTGGCGGAGCGACCGGCCGGCGAGCACGTACGCGGCGGCACAGACGGCGCCGACGAGCGCGAGCGCGTTGCCGTACGTGCTCGTTCCCCCGAGCCCCTCCGCGCTACCGATCCCGAGCGTCGCCAGCAGCGGGTCGCCCAGCGACATCGTGGCGGCGCCGACCAGCGCGACGAAGATGCCGACGAGCATCCGACGGGTGAGCCGTTCGTCGAGCAGCGCCCACGCGCCGAGGGCGACGAACAGCGGCTGGCTCTGGACCAGCGTCACGCTGGCGGCGACGGAGGTGTGGTTCAGGCTCTCGAACCACGAGGCGAAATGCAGCGCGAGCGCGACGCCGGTGAGGCCCGCGACCCCCAGATCACGCAGCTCCATCGTCCGGAACTCGCCGCGGTAGCGGCCGAGCGCCCACGGCAGCAGGAACGCGGTCGTGAACAGCACGCGGTAGAACGCTTTCACGACGCTCGGCGCGGCCGACCAGCGGATCAGGATGGCGCTGGTGCTGACGGCGACGACGGCGACGGCCAGCGCGGCCATCGGCGGCACGCGCTCCTCGACGGCGGCGAGGGACACGGGGGACGCTCCTCCCCCCGCGCGCTTACCCGTTTCGAAGCGCACAGCGACGGCCGAGCGGCCGACGCCGGCGGGCGATACCGACCCACGTGGCCGAGCCAAGAGACAATCCTTAAGTCCGAACCCGGCACTAGATGAGCGTGCCCGCCCTTAGCTCAGACTGGTAGAGCAGCCGACTGTAGATCGGCTTGCCCCCCGTTCAAATCGGGGAGGGCGGACTTTTGCTGCGAACAACGTGAGCAGTCAAAAGTCTAACCGACACGATTTGAGTCTGGAAGTCGCACGCTCGCGAGCGAAGCGAGCGAGATCGTCTTCCTCCGTTCAAATCGGGGAGGGTGGACTCGTTTTCCGGCCGATTCGGCGTCGACTAGTTAGCGACGCGGCTACGCCTCCGGATCGCCCCACGGGTCGTCGGCGTCCGTGGGCGTCAGCGCGCGCTCGATGTCGGCCTCGTCGTACTCCCCCGACGACAGTACCATCGCGAGGCGCTGCCAGCGGGCGCTGAGATCGTCCTCGCCTTCGGGCCCCACGCGAGCCCCGTGGGTCTTGAAGAACTCCGTGCCGCGGCCGCGGCGCGAGCCCTTCCCGGTGTGGCCGTCGAAGACGGCGGCGAAGCGGCCGTCGGGATCGAGATCGCCGACCGGGAACTCGTGGCTCGGTTCCGCCCCGCGCTCGCGGGCCTCGGCTCGGTGCTCCGCGACGGCGCCGAAGTACTCGTCGGCGTTGGCCGCCTCCCGGGAGGACTGCGCGCGGGCACACGCGAGCGCCGCGTGGACCGCACAGAGGCGGCCGCGCCACTCGTCGGCCTCCCAGCGCTCGGTCGCCAGCTCCTCGTAGCGCGCCACCTGGGTCGCCACGTCCTGGCCGGCCCGGAGGTCCTCGACGACGTAGAGGTTCAGCCGCTCCCAGAGGTTCCACCCGAACCCCGAGCGTGCGAGCTCCCAGGCCGCCCACGCCGCAACCTCCTCGTCGGAGCGACGCACCGCCTTCTGGAGCAGGCTGGAGACGACGTACCGGCTGAAGCCGCCGTCGGTCTCGTCCGGCCCCTTCTCCTCGCCGAAGTCGTCCTCGCCGGCGGCTTCCGGGGGGCGGTCCGTCTCCAGCGTGCCGTCGGTTCCGAACGTCGCCTGGCGCTCGTCGTCCATGTGTCCGTCGCCGGCGCCCGGCGTCTAAACGCTCCCGATACGCCCGATCGTCGGCCACACGTCGGGCGACTACTCCGGCGTCGCGTCGTCACCGCTCGCTTCCCCCTCGGCCCCACTCGGTTCCCCAGTGTCGTCGCCGACGACCGTCTCGTGGACGCGGACGCCTTTCTCCGCGAGGTGGCGCATCTGTTTGCGGGCGAACTCCTCCTCGCGGGTGCCGTGGGTCGCGAGCACGACCACCTCCGCGCGCCCGACCGGGCGCATGGTGCGGCCCGCGCGCTGGGCGCCCTGTCGGCGGGAGCCACCGAGACCCGACGCGACGACCGCGAGTTCGGCGTTCGGGAGGTCGATCCCCTCGTCGCCGACGCGGGAGACCACCAGCGCCTCGCGGTCGCCCGTGCGGAACGATTCGAACAGGCGCTCGCGGCGGTGGTGTGGCGTCTCGCCGGAGACGAACGCGGCGTCGAGTTCGTCGGCGATCGCCTCGCCCTGGTCGAGGTAGTCGACGAACACCAGCGCCTTCCCGTCGTGCTCGGCGAGCAGGCGTTCGATCTCCTCGACTTTTCGGGGGTTGGTGGCGGCGAGCTGGTGGCGCTCGCGGCCGTCGGCGCTGGCGTACTCGTTCTCGGCTAGCTCGTCGTCCCACGGGAGGTAGCGGAGTTCGACCTCCGGCTCGGCGACGAAGCCGGCGTCGAACAGCGCCGACCAGTCCGTCCCTAGCGGCGGGCCGATCAGGGTGTAGATGTCCGTCTCGTCGTCGCTCTCCCGGACGGGCGTGGCGGTGAGGCCGAGGCGGTGTTTGCTCTGGAGCGCGGCGGACCGTCTGAACACCGGCGCCGGGACGTGGTGGGCCTCGTCGAACACGATCAGCCCCCACTCGCGGTCGTCGAACAGCGTCCGGTGGCGGTCCATCCCCGCGATCTGGTAGGTGGCGATCGTGACCGGGCGGAGCTGCTTCGTGCCGCCGTGGTACTCGCCGACGTCTTCGGGGTCGACGGTGGTGTGGCGTTCGATCTCCTCGCGCCACTGCCCGGCGAGTTCGCGCGAGGGGACGAGGATCAGCGTCTCGCCGCCGACCGCCGCGAGCGCGCCCAGTGCGGCGACGGTCTTCCCGGACCCCGGCGGTCCTACGAGCACGCCGGCCTGCTTCTCGAGGAAGCTGTCAACCCAGGACTGTTGGTACTCCCGGAGGTCAGTCGTGAGGTCGGCGTCGATGGGATCGCCGGATTCGAGGTCGCGGTCGTCGACGACGGGGTAGCCCGCCTCGTACAGCGTGCGTTTGATGTTCGCGATCGCGCCCTCGTTGACCCACGCTTCGGTGTCGGAGATGGGTGCTCGGATCGCGTCGTCGTCGAGTTTCTCCATCGCGACGTTGCCCATCAGGTCGTCGGTCGCCGCGGTGAGGACGGTGTAACCGTCCTCGTGGGTGTCGAGGCGGAAGCGGTTGGCACGCTTCCACTGGCTCTCGACCCACTCCTCCAGCCCCTCGTAGCGCTGGGGGAACACCCCCCGCATCGCGAGGATCAGGTCGGCGACGCCGTCGAAGGGGGCGGACCAGACGTCCTCGGGGCGGATGCGGTAGAGGTAGCCGCGGGTGCCGGGTTCGGTGCCGGTGGTGTCGACGAGGTGGGCGAACTGCGAGAGGCGGGCCTGGGTGTACTGGGTCGGGCGGTCGACGACGATCTCCCGGCGGTCGGGGAACACGACTACGCGCTCCCGGGAGGCGAGTTCGCCCCACTCCGTCGGGTACCAGACCACGGGGTCGTTCTCCACGTCGACGCGTTCGAGCAGCCCCTGGTCGGCGAGGCGGGAGAGCGCGTCGTCGGCGTCGGCCTGGGCAGCGTCGAGGCGGCGGGCGAACTCGTCCGCCGTGAGCAGCGGCCGGCCCTCTGCCTCGACGGCGTCGTAGAACTCCGAGAGGGAGAGATCAGTCATTACCCGCGGTTGGCGGTCGCGGGGAATACGGCTTGCGACCTGTTGCGTCGACGCTCGCCGGGGGAACACTCATGGGGTGGCGGGATGAGACCCCGAACGATGCTGTTCGTTCGTCGGTGAGCGTCGGTCGACCGCCGGTGGATCGCGGACCGTAGCCGTGCGTTCACCGTCCGTCGCCGCCCGCCTTCTCGTTCCCGGAGCGTCCGCTCACTACCGACACTCACGCCCATGACGAACGACACCACCGACACGACTTCGACTGCACAGAGCGACAAACCAGTGACCACGCCCGCGGTCCGTGCAGGCCTCCGCGCACACGCACACGAACTCGGTACCTGTGACCCCACGATCGACCTCGCACCCGACGCGCTCCCCGCGGGGATCGACGACGCCGCGGTCGTCGCGCTCGGGGAGGGGACCCACGGCACGCGGGAGTTCTTCCGCCTCAAGCATCGACTGCTGCGCTGGCTCGTGACCGAGGCGGGCGTCCGGACGTTCGCCATGGAGGCCAACGCCCCCGAGGCGCGGGCGCTCGACGAGTACGTCGTCCACGGCCGGGGCGATCCGGAAACGGGGCTCGCAGGCCTCTACTTCTGGACGTGGCAGATCGAGGCGGTACTCGCCCTGGTCGAGTGGCTCCGACGCTTCAACGAGGGGCGACCGCTCGACGATCGGGTTCGGTTCCGGGGGTTCGACGCCCAGTACACGCAGGGCGCCGTCGACGCGCTGCTGGCGCAGTCCGGCGACGAACTCTCCCCCGACGCCGAGGCCGACCTCGAACTGATCGGCGACGACGGAACTCGCCCCGTACAGGACGACCGCGCTCGGGAGCGGATCGACGCCGCGGCGAGGGTCGTCCCGCGAGTTCGTGAGACGCTCGGGAACGGTGACCGAGCCCACTGGCTCGACGTGATCGAGCAGGCGACGGCGTACAAACGGACGCTGCTCGACTGGGCGGACGCCGACGACGGCAGCGACGCCGAGTCGGCGGCGATGGCGGACGTGCTCCGGGTTCGGGACCGGGCGATGGCCGAGAACGTCGAGTGGATCGAGCAACGGGCCGACGGGCCGGTCGCTCTCTGGGCCCACGACGCGCACGCCAACCGCGATCGTCACGCAGTCCGCGGTTCCGCGGTCGCCGCGCCGTCGATGGGCAGCCACCTCGCCGAGCGATACAGCGACGACTACTACGCTGTCGGGCTCGCGTTCGCCCGCGGCTCGTTCCAGGCGGTCGACGCGACCGGCGAGGGGCGGGGGCTCACGTCGTTCACGCTCCGGGACCCGCTGCCGGGGACCGTCGAGTCAGCGATCGACGGCGCCGGGATCGGGACTGCGATGCTCGACATCCGTGGTGCGAGCGAGGACCCGCGACTCACGGACTGGCTCTCGGCACGGCGAGAACGGTTCTCGGTCGGGGCGACGTAC
Source organism: Halolamina sp. CBA1230 (assembly GCF_002025255.2). Classification (GTDB taxonomy): domain Archaea; phylum Halobacteriota; class Halobacteria; order Halobacteriales; family Haloferacaceae; genus Halolamina. Next base: position 1,189,574 of record NZ_CP054587.1, on the reverse strand, counting down.
GACGGCGATCCCGAGGGGTACCTGACCGGGTACTCGCTGAGTGAGGCGTTCGACGCGCTGTGTTTCGTCCCGGAGACGACGCGGGCGCGGCCGCTCTCAGACTAGCGCGAACAGGTCGCCCGGTCGAGTTCGCCCTTCGAGCGGAAGCGGCCGTGACAGTCCACGCAGCGCACGTGGCCGTCGCCGGGGTCGGTCACCAGTTCGTGGCCGCGGACGTGGAACGGGCGAGGGACGTCGCGCGGGCGGATGTGCTCGGGCACGTGCTCGTCGGAGCGTTCCGAGAGCGTGCTCCGGAGCCGGATCGTCTCGATGTCGGTGCGGTCCCAGCGATCCGACGCGTCGGCGGCGGCGATGTCGTCGATCTCGGTCCAGGCCGTGACGACCACCGGCGAGGCGGTCTCGGTGTCACAGACGACCACGACGAGACGGACACCCTCCTCGACGCGGGCGAACCGCCAGCCGTCGCTGCTGTTCCAGCGGAGCTGTCCCGCCCGGATCGCGGCGTCGATGCCGTCGAGCGTGACGTAGCGACCGGCCTGTGCGAGCCGCTCGCGGACGTGGTCTGTCAGGGAGTACTGCCCCGGGTTCCGGATCGGCGGATCCTCCGGCTGTCGTCGGGCAGCCTCGGGGGCCGTCGTCCCCTCGGCCGAACGGTGCTGCGCGTCTGGGCCCGGGGCGCCCCGGCCGTCCGGGCCGTGGTCACGGGATGCCACTATCGGCGGCTTCGCGCCGCAGGGTTATGCCTTTTGTGCCGGTGTCACACTCCGTCCGACGTCGAAAAAGCGGGCCGCGCTCGGGCGGTTCAGCTCAGCAGGCCCAGTCCCTCGATTCGCTCGACGATCTGCTCGACGGCTTCCTGTGCGTCCTCGGTGCGCTTCCCGCCGGTGATGACGATCTTCCCCGAGCCGAACAGCAGGATCACCACGTCGGGCTCGTCCATGCGGTAGACGAGGCCGGGGAACTGCTCGGGCTCGTACTCCACGTCCTCGAGACCGAGGCCGATCGCGAGCGCGTTGAGGTTGAGGTTGTGTCCCAGGTCGGCGCTGGAGACGATGTTCTGGACGGTGATCTCCGGATCGTCCTCGACCGGGATGGTGAGGTCACGGAGCTTCTCGAAGATGATGCCCAGCGCCTCGTGGACGTCGTCGATGCTTTTCGCGCCCGTGCACACGATCTTCCCGGAGCGGAAGATCAGCGCCGCCGCCTTCGGACTCTGCGTCCGGTAGACGAGACCGGGGAAGTTGTCGGGGTTGAAGTCGGCACCCGGGAGGTCCTCCGCCAACGCTTCCAGGTCGAGCTCCTGCCCGATACCCGTCGATGCGACCACGTTCTGGATCTCGATTGAGTCTGCCGGCGAGCTCATCGTTCACCCTTTATTGCTCCCCCAGCCCTTATAAACGGTTCCCTTATATACCGCCTCGGCGGGGCCGACGGGGAACCATGTGACTGCTTTCGCACGGTAACGCCACCCAGTGGTCGATCGAAACATCAGGGTTAAGTATTCTACTCCCATCGAATGGAATGCGAAGAACGCGCCGCGGTCCGGGGCGACCCGGGACGGTGCGTGGACCCGGCTCGCTTCGATGGGTTTATCCCCCGTCGGGCGAAACGTTTGGGTCCGAAGAAAGATGAGGACGCCGCCCCCGTGGTCCGCCACAGGACGGCTTCTGATGCGAGCCTTGGTAGTTCGGTGTCCCCCGGTTCGGCCGGCGGGCAGCGAACGGTAACCGATACGCAAGACCAGATTGGTAACGATCACATTGTGTGATCCGACCCGCCAAACCCACGTGCGTTATGCACGTACACATTCCGGTTGATCCTGCCGGAGGTCATTGCTATCGGGGTCCGATTTAGCCATGCTAGTCGCGCGGGTTAGACCCGCGGCGTATAGCTCAGTAACACGTGGCCAAACTACCCTACAGACGGGAACAACCTCGGGAAACTGAGGCTAACTCCCGATACGCGTTGACTGTTTGAACACGTCGACGCTCAAACGCTCCGGCGCTGTAGGATGTGGCTGCGGCCGATTAGGTAGACGGTGGGGTAACGGCCCACCGTGCCGATAATCGGTACGGGTTGTGAGAGCAAGAGCCCGGAGACGGAATCTGAGACAAGATTCCGGGCCCTACGGGGCGCAGCAGGCGCGAAACCTTTACACTGCACGCCAGTGCGATAAGGGGACCCCGAGTGAAAGGGCATATCGCCCTTTCTTTTCTGAACCGTAGGGAGGTTCAGGAACAAGAGCTGGGCAAGACCGGTGCCAGCCGCCGCGGTAATACCGGCAGCTCGAGTGATGACCGATTTTATTGGGCCTAAAGCGTCCGTAGCTGGCCGTGCAAGTCCGTCGGGAAATCCACCCGCTTAACGGGTGGGCGTCCGGCGGAAACTGTTCGGCTTGGGACAGGAAGGCTCGAGGGGTACGTTCGGGGTAGGAGTGAAATCCCGTAATCCTGAACGGACCGCCGATGGCGAAAGCACCTCGAGAGGACTGATCCGACAGTGAGGGACGAAAGCTGGGGTCTCGAACCGGATTAGATACCCGGGTAGTCCCAGCCGTAAACGATGTTCACTAGGTGTGACACTCACTACGAGTGAGTGTTGTGCCGCAGGGAAGCCGCTAAGTGAACCGCCTGGGAAGTACGTCCGCAAGGATGAAACTTAAAGGAATTGGCGGGGGAGCACTACAACCGGAGGAGCCTGCGGTTTAATTGGACTCAACGCCGGTAACCTTACCAGCCCCGACTACGGTGATGACGGCCAGGTTGATGACCTCGTCACGACGCCGTAGAGAGGTGGTGCATGGCCGCCGTCAGCTCGTACCGTGAGGCGTCCTGTTAAGTCAGGCAACGAGCGAGACCCGCGTCCCTAATTGCCAGCATGTCCCTCGTGGATGATGGGTACATTAGGGAGACTGCCGCCGCCAAGGCGGAGGAAGGAACGGGCAACGGTAGGTCAGTATGCCCCGAATGGGCTGGGCAACACGCGGGCTACAATGGCCGAGACAATGGGTTCCCACCCCGAGAGGGAGCGGTAATCTCAGAAACTCGGTCGTAGTTCGGATTGCGGACTGCAACTCGTCCGCATGAAGCTGGATTCGGTAGTAATCGCATTCCAGGAGAGTGCGGTGAATACGTCCCTGCTCCTTGCACACACCGCCCGTCAAAGCACCCGAGTGGGGTCCGGATGAGGCCTGTTTCACAGGTCGAATCTGGGCTCCGCAAGGGGGCTTAAGTCGTAACAAGGTAGCCGTAGGGGAATCTGCGGCTGGATCACCTCCACTGACCGGGATCTGCCCTCTGGGCAGACCCACCTTTCGCCGTTTCGGTGCCACCGGTTCCGACCGGGCACCTTAGAACTACCAAGGCTCCATAGGGCTCGTAGCTCAGTGGGAGAGTGCCTCCTTTGCAAGGAGGATGCCCGGGGTTCGAATCCCCGCGAGTCCATCTCGGACAGAAGGAAACCGTGTGGGTTATATGCCCGACGGAAGTACGATGGAGTCCAGAACGATCGATGCACCAGACCGTGAGAACGCGTCTGGGAAGGGTCCGAGTACGCTCCCGTGTCACCCACGGGACGTGCACTGACGACCGTGTGTAAGCGTAGTCCAGGCACCCACTGGACCCGTTCATCCGGGTTGCAGTGGAACGACGATAGACGATTACCGACAGACGGCTACTATGCCGGCTGATGGATTGCTCGGCTCGAGTGCCGAAGAAGGACGTGCCAAGCTGCGATAAGCCTCAGGGAGCTGCATGGAAGCATAGAACTGAGGATCTCCGAATGGGAATCCCCACCGCAATTGCCTCGCGCAATGGGGAACGTCCTGAATTGAAACATCTTAGTAAGGACAGGAAGAGAAAGCAACTGCGATGTCGTAAGTAACCGCGAGTGAACGCGATACAGCCCAAACCGAATCCGCAAGGACATGTGGTGTACCGGCTGGCTCCCAGCACTCGACAGATCACGAGAAGTCTCTTGGAACAGAGCACGAAACAGGGCGACAGTCCCGTACCGTGATTCAGTAGAGTGTGCGCCAGTTCGAGAGTAGCGGGGGTTGGATATCCCTCGTGAATGTCGCGGGCATCGACCGCGAAGGCTAAACACTCCTCGAGACCGATAGCGAACAAGTAGCGTGAGCGAACGCTGAAAAGCACCCCGAGAAGGGCGGTGCAATAGGGCATGAAACCAGTCGGCGATAGAGCGACGGGGCTTGAAAGGCCCTCTTCAAAACGATCGAGGCGCGAGCCTCCAGTAGGACGAAGAGGGAGCCGAAGTTCCGTCGTACGTTTTGAAAAACGAACTAGGGAGTGTATCTCTTTGGCGAGTCTAACCGGATCATCCGGGAAGGCGTAGGGAAACCGATAGGGGCGCAGCATTGCCAGGCCCACCGTGTTCAAGCGCGGGGAGTCGAAGGGATACGACCCGGAACCGAGTGATCTACTCTGGGGCAGGGTGAAGCGTAGCGAAAGCCACGTGGAGGCCCGTTAGGGGTGGTGTCCTACAATACCCTCCCGTGACCCGAGAGTAGGGGTGAAAGGCCCATCGAACTCGGCAACAGCTGGTTCCAACCGAAACATGTCGAAGCATGACCTCTTCCGAGGTAGTGTGCGCGGTAGAGCGACCGATTGAGAGACCCGCCTCCGAGAGGAGTCGGCCTCTCTGTCGAACTCCGAACGTGCGCACGCCGTGGACGAAGGGAGTCCGGTGCCCGGGGTAAGCTTGGGTACCATGAGGGGAACAACCCAGAGCTGGGTTAAGGTCCCAAAGTGTGGATTAAGTGCGATTTGAAGGTAGTCTCGAGCCCTAAACAGCCGGGAGGTGAGCTTAGAAGCAGCTACCCTCTAAGAAAAGCGTAACAGCTTACCGGCCGAGGTTCGAGGCGCCGAAAATGATCGGGGCTCAAATCCACCACCGAGACCTAGCGGCGCTGGTAAGACAGCGATCTCGTAGGTTGGCACTCTGGACGGGTGGAAGCTCGGGCGAGAGCTCGCGTGGACCGTTCAGTGACGAAAATCCTAGTCATAGTAGCAGCGAAAGTCGGGTGTGAACCCCGACGGCCAGAAGAGTAAGGGTTCCTTGGCACTGTTAGTCAGCCAAGGGTTAGTCGATCCTAAGGTCCCTCGTAAGTCGCAGGGATCGAAAGGGCAGCTGGTTAATATTCCAGCACCATCGTGCAGTGAAACCGACGCTTCCGGAACCATCGAGCCGGGCCTTCGCCCGGTCGAATCGAGGAAGCTCGTGGACGCCGTAACGGCAAGAAGCGAGCGAATCTCGAGATAGCGAAAGTCGATGTTACCAGGAGCCCGTGAAAAGGGAGCACGATGTCCGTACCGAGATCCGACACAGGTACTCTGCCAGAGCAAGGCACGGCCTGTCGGGAGAACCGACGTTAGGGAATTCGGCAAGTTAGTTCCGTACGTTCGCAATAAGGAATGCCTGCCCCAAGCGGGGCAGGTCGCAGTGTCTCGGGCGCTCCGACTGTCTAGTAACAACACAGGTGACCGCAAATCCGCAAGGACTCGTACGGTCACTGAATCCTGCCCAGTGCGGGTATCTGAACACCTCGTACAAGAGGACGAAGGACCCGTCAACGGCGGGGGTAACTATGACCCTCTTAAGGTAGCGTAGTACCTTGTCGCTTCAGTAGCGACTCGCATGAATGGATCAACGAGAGCGCCACTGTCCCAACGTTGGACCCGGTGAACTGTACGTTCCAGTGCGGAGTCTGGAGACCCCCAAGGGGAAGCGAAGACCCTATAGAGCTTTACTGCAGGCTGTCGCTGAGACGTGGTCGCTACTGTGCAGGGTAGGTAGGAGCCGTTACACAGGTACCCGCGCTAGCGGGCCACCGAGCCACTCATGAAACACTACCCGGTAGTGACTGCGACTCTCACTCCTGGCGGAGGACACCGGTAGCCGGGCAGTTTGACTGGGGCGGTACGCGCTCGAAAAGATATCGAGCGCGCCCCAAGATTTCCTCACTCGGGTCGGGAACCCGAGGAAGAGCGCAAGAGCAAACGGAAGTCTGACAGTGTCATTCCCAACGAGTGACGCTGACGCGAAAGCGTGGTTTAGCGAACCAACCATGGTCCTTGATGGGCCAGGTTGCTGACAGAAAAGCTACCTTAGGGATAACAGAGTCGTCACGCGCAAGAGCACATATCGACCGCGTGGCTTGCTACCTCGATGTCGGTTCCCTCCATCCTGCCCGTGCAGAAGCGGGCAAGGGTGAGGTTGTTCGCCTATTAAAGGAGGTCGTGAGCTGGGTTTAGACCGTCGTGAGACAGGTCGGCTGCTATCTATTGGGGGTGTTATGGTACTTGACGAGAACGATCGTATAGTACGAGAGGAACTACGATTGGTGGCCACTGGTGTACCGGTTGTTCGAGAGAGCATTGCCGGGCAGCCACGCCACACGGGGTAAGAGCTGAACGCATCTAAGCTCGAAACCCACTCGGAAACGAAGTACCGTTGAGGACACTCGTAGAAGAGGAGTTAGATAGACTCGGGGTGTACGCGCCAAGGCAACGAGGCGTTGAGCCCGCGAGCACTAACAGTCCGAAGCCATCATTCATCCGGTAATCGGATATCTCTGCACTGCGCCCGTTTTGAACGGGTCCAGGTGCGAACTGGACTACGCATACACACGGTTCGATCATCACCGAGCTTGGTTTGCTCGCGGTTCGATTCCGCGACTCGGCGTGAGACGGCCAGAGTGGTGAGGCAACACCCGTACCCATCCCGAACACGGAAGTTAAGCTCACCTACGTGTGGACGAGTACTGGCGTGGGCGACCCGCTGGGAGAGTCCGCTCGCCGTCTCTCTATTCATTGCGGTATTCTGAGTTTCGAGGAGCGAGTCGCTTCGCGATCGTTGCTCGCTGGGTTTCGATACGTCACGAGGATGTCCCATCCACCGGAATGCGTATTTTTATACCCGTACAGTCGTTGTAATCGACACGATGACCGACGACGGCCCGGGGGCCCTCTCGTTCGACACTGACCGGGCCGAGCGGACGCTCCGTGAACAAGCTGCGGGGCGGAACCTCCTCGCGCTGCTGACCGACTCGACGGCCGACCAGTGGCATCGCCGCTGGCGCGGGGACGCGGCACGGATGGGGATCGTCGACTGTTTCGAGTTCACACGTGGGGCCGCGACGACGACACGGACGAACGTCGTCTCGGACGAACTCGTCGTCTCCGAGGTCGAACGCCCCGTCACCGGCGAGCAGCTCGGATCGGTGTGTGATCGGTTCTTCGACGGGTGGGAGGACAGCCCGCGCGGGACGGTCGTCTACGTCGAGTCGCTGGCGGATCTCCGTGAGGACACCGACAGGGCGACCGTCGAAGCGCTCCTCGATCGGTTCAGCCAGCGCACTGAACGGGCAGGTTCGGGAGTGGTTGCAGCTCTCGGCGACTGTTCGGCGCGTGATACCGTCGCCTTCGCCGACACGTTCGCGGAGACGGTGGGAGAGCCGGCGTTCGACACCGACGCGCCGACCGCGGTTCGACGCCTCCGGACGGCCGACCCGACGACGTTCGGCTACTTCCGGCGGTACTGGCGGGACGCGATCGAGGTCCTGGACCGCGTCGACCGCTCGTACGTCCAGGCCGGCCAGCTCGATGCGGAGCTCTCCTCGCGCACGCTGGGGGCGACACTCTCGGCGTTCGCCCAGCTGGACGCGCTCGCGGTACGGGCCGACACCAACGGGCCGAACCGATACGACTGCCGGCGCTACGATCCCGAGCGCGCCGCGGAGCTCGGGCTGGCCGTGGAGCTACTCCCCGAGTAGCGGCGCCTCGAGTGAGCTGTCCACGACGGTTCCGTCCGGGCGGAGCGTTACCGTCCCGAGCATCACTGTCTCCCCGGGGTCTGTGTCGGACGCGATCGCCCGCAGCGTCTCCTCTCGATCGAGCCGTTCCCAGAGCACCTGCTCCACCATCCCCTGGAACGACTCGGGATCGGTCCAGCCCGAGTCGATCTCCGACGGCACCCGGACGACGACGCGTAGCTCCGCCTCGGTCACGCGGATCCCGACGCCGAACGTGTCGCCCGTACCCGCCTCCGCAGCGTCGTCGCTCATACCCGCCGCTCGGTCCCGGCGGGGCATATCCCCTCCGGCTCGGCCGTGTGTGAGAGTCTCAATCTGAGACGGCGCCGATGGGACGCCTTTTGTCCGGGAGCCACATCGGCTGTCCCAATGAGCTATCGGATCGGACTCGTCGGCAAGCCCTCCGTGGGGAAGTCGACGCTGTTCAACGCCGCGACGATGAACGACGTGCCGGAGGGCGCGTACCCGTTCACGACCATCGACCCCAGCGTGGGCGAGGCGTACGTGCGCGTGGCGTGTGCGGCCCCGGAGTTCGACGAGGCGTGCACCCCGAGCGTGGGCTACTGTGACGACGGCACCCGGTTCGTCCCGGTCAAACTCGTCGACGTGGCCGGCCTCATCCCCGGCGCCCACGAGGGGAACGGGCTGGGGAACCAGTTCCTCGCGGACCTGAACGAGACGGACGTGCTGGTCCACGTCGTCGACTTCTCCGGCGAGACCGACCTCGAGGGCGAAGCCACCGAGGGCCACGACCCGCGCGAGGACATCGCGTTCCTCGAGAACGAGATCGACATGTGGTATCTCGACGTGCTGGAGAAGGGGATCGAACGCCACCTCTCGGGCTACCACGGCGGCGACGGGGACGTGGAGGAGGCGCTCGGCGAACAGATGGACGCCTTTGGCATCGTCGCCGAGGAGATCAAGCAGATCATCCTCGGGCAGGGGATCGGTTTCGACCCCGAGGCGTGGGACGACGACGAGCGCGAGGAACTGGCCCGGGAGATCCGCAAGCGCACCAAGCCGATCGTGATCGCCGCGAACAAGATGGACACGCCCGCCGCCCAGGAGAACTGGGCCGAGATCACCGACGAGGCGCAGTACGACCACCTCGACTTCGTCCCCGTCAGCGCCCACGCCGAGAAGTCCCTGAAGAAGGCGGACGACGCCGGCGTCGTCGACTACACGCCCGGCGAGTCCGACTTCCAGATCGTCGGCGACGTGAGTGACGAGCAGGAAGAAGGGCTCGAGCAGATCCGCGAGTTCGTCGGCGAGTACGACGGTACCGGCGTGCAGGACGCACTGGAGACCGCGCTGTTCGAGACGCTGGGCTGTATCGGCGTGTTCCCCGGCAGTGCCAACGGGTCGAAAGACGAGAAGGGCGTGTTCCGGGACTGCTTCGTCCTCCCCGAGGGTGGCACCGTCGAGGAGTTCGCGTACACGATCCACTCCGACGTGGGCGACGGTCTGCTCCACGGGATCGACTGCCGTTCGGGCCGGCAGGTCGGGTCGGACCACGAGCTCGCCCACCGCGACGTGGTCGAGATCGTGACGACGGGCTGAGGGCGCGACAGGCTCGCCGATACGCCTTTCTCCTCGCCGCGTGACCTCCGAGCGTGCAGATCGACCACGCAGTCGTCGGCGCCAGTGACCAGTCCGGGCTCGTCGAGCGGTTCGAAGCCGCCGGCTTCGCCCCCGCGTTCGGCGGCGTCCACGACCACGGAACCACCCAGATGTCCGTCCTCGGCTTCCCGGACGGGAGCTACCTCGAACTCATCGGGCCGACACCCGACACGCCGCCGTCGGCGGCCGTGTTCTGGCCGGCCCTGCTCGCGGCCGACGCCGGCCCGGCGGCGTGGGCGCTGCTGGTGGACGACGTCGCCGAGCGTGCGGTCCGGCACGTCCGACGTGGAACGCCGATCGACGGCCCGCACCACCGCGGCCGGGAACGGCCCGACGGCACGTCCATCGAGTGGGACATGGCGTTCCTCGGTGACGACGCCGACGGCACCGCCTACCCGTTCCTCGTCGCGGACCGCACCCCGCGACGATTCCGCGTCACACCCACTGACGGGCTCGGAGACGGGCCGCTCGCGGGTGTCTCGGACGTCGTCGTCGCCGTCGAGGACGCGGGGGCGTGGAGCGACCGGTTCGCGGCCGGCTTCCACACGCCGCGACCGGTTCCGTTCGACCACGAGGGCGTCGACGGGAGCTGCTTCGACGTTCCGGGAACGCCGCTCGTGCTGGCGGAGTCGGCGTCACACGCGACGAACCCGCGTCCGACCGCGTTCCTGCTCGGAACGTCCGATCTCGACGCCGCGGGGGAGTCGTTCGACCTCGTACCGGCGGGCGACTGGCACGGCCGACGGTTCGCCTGGGTCGCGGGGTTCGAGGGTTCGATTGGGGTCGTCGAACCGTCCGCAGGCGGGGCGGTTTCGGCCGGTCCGCTGGCTGATTGAGAGCCGCCGAGTGGGACCGTCGGCTACTTCTTGGCAGCGCCGGTATCGAACCGCATGAACGTCGACTGCAAACTGTTCGGCCCGTTCCGCGACGACGCCGGCGTCGAGGACGTCGGTGGCGAGTACGACCCCGGGACGACCGTCGGGGCGCTCCTACGGGGCCTGGAGGCCGAGTACCCCAGTCTCGAGGGGCGGATCGTCGACGAGGAGGGCGGAACCACCGAGGGATCGACGGTCGTGACGGTCGACGGGAAGAACGTGAAACACCTCGACGGGCTCGATACGGAACTCGACGACGGCGACACAGTGCGGATCGTGCCGTCGGTGTACGGCGGGTAGGGAGGAGAGAACGGCGGCGGGGGATACTCAGTCGTCCGCGCTGGCGGGCGCGACCGAGTCCACGTCGGCGTCCGGCACGGTGCCGTCCTCGTTCCAGCCGCGGGCCTCGTAGTACTGCTGGACGGCCTCGGCGAGATTCGGGATCTCGTAGGGGAGGTCGTCGTCCGCGACGTCCTTGCCGCGCTTGTTGTTGAAGTGACGTTCGCGTTCGACAGCCGTGGCGCCGATCTCCTGGAGCCGTTCGTACTCGACGCCGAACAGCTGTTCGAGGCGTTCGTCGGTCATGTAGTCGCCGCCGAACGCACAGATCACCCCGGAGTCCCGGACGACGTTGTGGTTCTCGAGGCCGACGAGCGTCTCGGCCTTGCCCAGCGTCCCCTCGGGGTCGACCTCGCCGGAGTACTCCAGCCCGAGCATCCCGCCGTACATGTGGTCGGCGCCGCGGTTCGCGACCGCGTAGGAGAGCCCCTGGCCGTGGAGCGTGCGGCCGTCGTGGGCCGCGAACTCCAGCCCCTTCACGGTGTAGTTGCCGACCCCTAGTTCCTCGTGACAGCGGTCGACCCCCTCGGCGAGCAGGTCGCCGACCCCCTCGCGGTGGGCGATCTTCTCCAGCGTCTCGTGGGCGAGATCTGCGTTCCCGAACTCCTCCTCGCTTTTGAGGTACGCCGCGACCGTGACGCCCGCGGAGATGGTGTCCATCCCGAGCTGGTCACAGAGCTCGTTCGAGATCATCACGTCGACGATGTCGCCGACGCCCTGACAGCTGCCGAAGGAGTACACCGTCTCGAACTCCGGCCCCTCGGTCTCGACGCCGCGCTCCTCGTCTCTCGTGGGGAGCTTGCAGGCGTAGGCACACTGCGAGCAGGCGCCTTTCTTGTACTTCTTCTCCTCGACGGCGTCGCCGCCGATCCCCTCGATGCTCTCGAACTCGTACTCGTCGAAGTACCGCGTCGGGATCGAGAAGTTGTCGTTGATGAACTCCGTGTTCCCCGTCGTCCCCTGCCGGCGCATCAGGTCGTCGCTGGTCGCGGCCTCGCGGTGGATATCCATCGCGGGCGGGTCGGGGATCTCGATCTCGGGGGCGGAGTCGCCCTCGAAGGTGACACATTTCACGTTCTTCGACCCGAGCACGGCGCCGATGCCGCCGCGGCCGAACGCCCGGGAGTCGAACGTCATCACCGACGCGAACCGGACGCGGTTCTCGCCGGCGGGGCCGATCGCGATGCAGTTCTCCGGGCCGAGGTCGTGGTGGCTCTCCATATACCCCGAGACGCGGCTGGTCTCGGCGCCCTCGAGTTCGGGGACTTCCTCGAACTCGACCTCCGGCCCCTCCGGGCCGTCGGTGACGTGGATCGCGAGCAGTTCGTCGCCCTCCCCGACGAGTTCGAGCACGGAGAGCCCCGCGCCGACGAAGTTCCGGGAGAGGTAGCCGCCGGCGTTGGTGGAGACGAGGCCGTCGGTCAGCGGCGAGAGGCCGGTCATGTTCATCCGGCCCGTGAAGGAGGTCCGGCTCATCTGCATCGGCCCCGTCGAGAGGTACGCCCGGTTCTCCGGACCGAACGGGTCGGCGTCGAACGGGATGCGGTCGTGGGCCAGCGCGGTCGCGGTCGCGCGCCCGCCGATGGTGCGTTCGAGGACGTCGTCGATGTCGACGGACCGGGCGCTCCGATCGCCGACGTCGACGGTGAGCATCGGCCCCTCCGCGTGTAACATACGTGGTCGCTTCGTCCCGCCGAGACTTATTCCTGTCTCCCGTTTTTCCGCCGACGTAACGCGCGCGTGTGCGCAAGCGTTCGAAACCACTAAGGTCGGAGCGAAGCGACTAGCGTGTATCAAGGCCGCCGATGATACCTGATTCCACAGCCGCATCCGTACTCCAGACCGGGCTGGTCCCCGACGGGACACGGGTGCAAGTGTTCAGCGAGATCTACTGGGTGTTCCTGGCGCTGGGAACCCTGGTGGGAGCCGTCGTTATCGGCTACATGTTGTACAATGGATACAAATACAGCTACGAGGGCGGCGCCGACGAGGAGGACCGCCCGAAGCTGGGGGAGATTCCGACCGGCGGGGGGAAAGGGAAGAAGCTGTTCCTCTCGCTGAGCCTGAGTGCGATCATCGTCATCTCGCTCATCGCGTGGACCTACGGGACGCTGCTGTTCGTCGAGGGCCAGACCGGCGAACAGGGCGTCGACGTCGAGGTCGAGGGGTACCAGTTCGGCTGGAACTTCCACTACCTCGAGAACGACGGTGACTACTCGGGAGGCGTCACGAGCGACGACTATACGGGGGTGAACACGACGAACACGCTCCGTGTCCCCGTGGACACGCAAGTGAACTTGTACGTGACCTCGGACGACGTGTTCCACAACTTCGGCATCCCGGAGCTCCGGGTGAAGTCCGACGCCATCCCCGGCTCGACCACGGACACGTGGTTCGAGGCCACCGAGGTGAACAACTACACGGCCCACTGTTACGAGCTGTGTGGCCAGGGTCACTCCTACATGGACGCGGAAGTGGTCGTGATGCCACAGGACGAGTACCAGGACTGGTACGACTCCCAGATCGCGGCCGCGAACAACGAGTCCGCGAGTAATGCGTCCGCGAGCAACGCGTCCGCAAGCAACGAATCCGCGAGCAACGCGTCCGCGAACAACGAGTCCGCCGCCAGCGTCGCGGCGGCGGGGGTGTAACGCATGACTGACGACGACCAACCACGAACTGACGGCGGCACGGCAGCACTGCCGGGTGACAGCCACGACGACGACGGCCACCTCCCGCCGCGGTGGTCGCTGAAGCGCTGGCTCGTCACGACCAACCACAAGGACGTCGGCCTGCTCTACATCGCGACCGCGATGTTCTTCCTCGTCTTCGGCGGGGTGCTGGCGCTGCTGATCCGCGCCCAGATGTGGAGTCCGCGGGCGCCGGGTGAGGGGATCCTCTCGGCGATGGCGTACAACCAGGCCGTCTCGCTGCACGGCCTGATCATGGTGTTCTGGTTCATCTCACCCTTTGCCACCGGGTTCGCCAACTACATCGTCCCGCTCCAGATCGGGGCCGAGGACCTGGCGTTCCCGCGGCTGAACGCGCTTTCCTACTGGCTCTACCTCGCCTCGGGCATCCTGGTGTTCGCGTCGTTCTTCCAGGGCGCTTCCTACGCGGGCGGGTGGACGCTGTACGCCCCGCTGAACATCCCGGCCTTCATGCCGAGTATCGGGGCGACGACGACGGTGTTAGCCATCGTGGTGTTCTGTGTATCCGTCACGGTCGGTGGGGTGAACTTCATCACCACCATACACCGCATGCGGGCGGAGGGGTTGACGATGCGCTCGCTGCCGCTGTTCACCTGGTCGTGGCTGCTGACCGTCTGGATGATGCTGCTCGCCTTCGCGGCGCTGCTGGCGGCGACGATGATCCTGCTCTCGGACCGGATGTTGGGAACGACCTACTTCGCGGCGACGACCGCGGGCGGGTCGGTGCTGTGGACCCACCTGTTCTGGTTCTTCGGCCACCCCGAGGTGTACATCGTGTTCTTCCCGGCGCTGGGCGCGATGGCGGAGATCTTCCAGACGTTCTCGGGCAACCGGATCGTCGGCCGGAAGTGGTTCATCGTCTCGATGGTGCTGGTCGCACTCCAGAGCTTCATCGTCTGGATGCACCACATGTTCCTCACCTCGATCAACCTCGAGGTGAAGACGCTGTTCATGGCGACGACCATCGGGATCTCGTTGCCGTTCGACCTGATGGTGTTCGCGCTGATCTACACCCTGATCAAGGGACGGATCAGATGGGACACGCCGATGCTGTACGCGTTCGGCGCGCTCGTGCTGTTCATCGTCGGCGGGATCACCGGCGTGTTCCTGGGCGCGGTCGTGCTGGACTACGAGTTCCGCGGCACCTACTGGGTCGTCGCGCACTTCCACTACGTGATGGTTTCGGGGGTGACGGGCCTGATCGCGGGGCTGTTCTACTGGTTCCCGAAGATGACCGGGAAGACGTACGACGAGTTCCTCGGGAAGGTCAGCTTCGCGGTGTACTTCACCGGGTTCAATCTGCTGTACTTCCCGCTGTTCCTCGCGTGGGGGACCCCGCGGCGCGTGTTCGCCTACCGGCCGGAGTACATCGGCTGGCACCGACTCGCGTCGGTGGGCGCGGTGATCCTCGGGATCTCGTTCCTGCTGATCATCTACAACCTCGCGAAGAGCATCGTCGCCGGCGACGACGCCGCGGCGAACCCGTGGCCGTACTCGACCACCGCCGAGTGGGCGGTCTCCTCACCGCCGCCGATGGAGAACTTCCCCGGCAAACCCAGCTACGCCAGCGGGTCGCTGGAGTTCCTGCGCGATGACGACGATCACGGCGCGGCCGCGGCTGCCGACGGCGGCACGACCGCCACCGACGGCGGGCACGCGTCGGCGCTCGAGTCGGGGCACGACGACGACGTCCACGTCGATCACGCCAGCCACTGGCCGTTCGCGATCGGCCTGTTCACGGTGATCACCGCGATCGGCTTCTCCGGGCTCCAGACAGGGAGCTTCCCGTCCGGGCTCGAGGGCGTGTTCTACCAGGCGGCCTCGGTGCTCGGCGTGCTCGGACTGATCGGCTCGATCTCGTTCATGGGCTACGAGAACTTCACCGCCCACGAGGGCGGTCTCGGTGAGGCCTGGCCGTTCGAGGGCGTCGAGAACACGAAGATGGGGATGTGGGTGTTCCTCGCCTCCGACGTGGTGCTGTTCGGGGCGTTCATCGGCGCCGCCATCTTCCTGCGTGTGGCCTACGGCTGGACGCAGTGGCATCCGGTGCCGCACAACCCGATCCCCGGGCTGGTGAACACCTACCTGCTGTTGACCAGCTCGTTCACGGTGATCCTCTCGCTGGTGGCTGCCCAGAAGCGCAGTCGCAAGGGCGTCGTCGCCAGTCTCGTGGCGACGTTCCTGCTCGGACTCGCGTTCCTCGTGAACAAGGCCATCGAGTGGGTCGTCCTGTTCCAGGGGACCGAGGAGTACGCGCCGATCGGGCTCGACTCCAGCGTGCGTGCCTCGACGTACTTCCTGACGACGGGGCTGCACATGGGCCACGTGATCGCGGGACTGCTGGTCACGGCCTACCTGATCTGGCGCGCCTGGAACGGCGCGTACGTCAACGGCGACGACGAGCCGTTGGAGTACTTCGGCCTGTACTGGCACTTCGTGGACATCGTGTGGCTGTTCCTGTTCCCGATGTTCTACATCATCTAGACCAATGGCACGAACAAAACTCTACACCGGGATCTACGTGGCACTGTTCGTCTTCGCGACGCTGCAGGTCGGCGTCGAGCAGGTCGGCCTGCTCGAGGAGAACTACCTGCTCGCGCTCGGGCTGATCACCGCCCTCTCGCTGATCAAGGGAGTGATCGTCGCGGGCTACTTCCAGCATCTGGTCTGGGAGCCCCGCTCGGTGACGTACGTGATGCTGCTGGGAGTCGTCGGCTTCCTGGCGCTCACGGTCGCGGCGTCGTACTCGATCCAGTAAGACGCCGCCCGCGGTTTTTCTTCGGCGCGTGTGGGTAACCGTTCCACACGGCCGGTACCGTTATTCCGGATCCTGCCAACGAGGTGATATGGAGCTAGCAGTGGTCTCCGACAGTCACGTTCCCGAACGCGAATCGGCCCTCCCCGAGGAGTTCCGCGAGCGGATCGCCGCCGCGGACCACACCATCCACGCGGGCGACTTCCAGACGGTCGACGTCCTCGACGACGTGCGAGCGCTCGCGTCGGAACTGACCGCCGTCCACGGCAACGTCGATCCGGACGGTATCGGCCTTCCGGCCGTCGACGCAGTCACGCTCGGCGGCGTCACGTTCGTCGTCACCCACGACGATCAACCCCGTCGCCGCGGCCGTCGACGCCGCCGACGTCTCGACGGAGATGGCCGTGAGCGACGAGGGTGAGATCACGTCGTTCGAGGCGACCGTCGAGAGCGGGGCGGGGCTCGTGCTCGGCGGCGAGGCGTGGGCGGACGCCATCGCGGACACGGCGCGAGCGCGTGGCCGGGGCGAACCGGGCGAGACGGTCGTCGGCGTCGGCGGCCACACACACGTCGTCGAGGACACCGTCCACGAGGGCGTACGCGTGCTCAACCCCGGCTCGGTGACCGGCGCGGAGCCAGCCGAGCGGACGACGATGATGACCGTCGTGGCGGAGGGGGGCGAGGTCGACGTGACGCTCCACGAGCGCTGAGCGGCGGTCAGCACGTCGGCGCCGTCGCGATCAGACGAACGGTACGTCGATGGTCGGCTGTGCGAGCAGCCAGAGCCCCGTGATCGTGTACAGCACCATCACGACGACGTAGGGGGACTGGCTCCGGATCGGCTGACGCCCCCCGGTGAACAGTTCGAACGCGCGGGTGTGGGCGGCCCACACCGCGAGCAGGTGGCCCAGAAGCACCGCGACCGGGCCCGCCCAGCCGATCCAGCCCGGCAGTCCGAGGACGGGCGGCGCGATCGGCGGCGACAGCGGGTTCAGGGTGACGACGATCGACGCCGGCAGCTGTGTCACAAAGTACGGAACGTAGTGGCCGAAGTGGTAGCCCGCGGCGATAGGCAACAGCGTGGGCGCGAACGCGGCGGCGATGCGGGGCGCCGAGCGGTACGCCTCCCCGCCCGGCCGCACGCGTGCGGAGGCGGCCCAGTAGAGGCCGAAGAACAGTGCGTACCCCACGAGCATCGCGGCGAAGTACGCCAGTTCGGCGGGCAGCCCCGCGCGGATCACCGGCGCCGCGACCGACTGCCAGCCGGGGGTCGTGACGAACCCGTCGAACGTCGTCACCCACAGCAGCGCGATCACGAAGCCGACCTCGCTGACCACCGTCGTCCCGTCGGCGTCCACGTCGGTCAGCACCGCGCCCGGGGCGGCGAGCTCGAGCCCCTCGTCCGTGCGCTGAATCGGCGCGACCCGGCCGTACAGCTCGAACACGCCCGAGATGGGGTCGATCTGCCGGCGCCAGGTCCCCAGGCCGAGCAGGACGCTCCCGAGCACGGTCGCGAGAAGGTACGTACCGACGACGACGGTCAGCTGTGTCGGATCGGCCGCGACTTCGGTGACGACTTCGAGCCAGACGAGCAGCAGTAGGCCGGCGACCGCGGGCCAGCGACCGATCCAGTCGGGCAACGAGATCACACCGTCGCCCGAAAGCGGCGCCGCGAGCCGGCCGAACGGGTCGAGTGCGGGCCAGCTGTTCCCGAGGAGGTACGTGCTCGCGGTGAACCCCGCCCACCAGACCACCCAGACCAGTAACACGGCGAGGTTTCGGTCGGCCTCGGGCGGGCCGAACACGCCCGTCACGACCACGCTGGCGAGGCCGAGCACGCCGACCACGGCACCGACGGGGGTGCCCCAGCGCCGGACCGTCGCGCCGCCCGGGATCGACAGGCGGCGGTCGTGGTACGACGCCAGCAGGTCGCGGTCGGTGACGAAGCTGGTGAGCAGAAAGGAGACGGCGACGACGACGACGCCGGTCAGCAGGAACAGCCACGTCGGCGCGTCGACGGTGCCCGAACTGATCCCCGGTCCACCGTGGGCCCGTGCCGGCGCCGTGAACAGCAGTAGCGAACACAGCACCGTGAGCCAGCGCGTTCCCCGGGTCGTTGTCGACCGGAGGAGCGCTGCGAGCCGGCGCGTGCACGCCCGGGCTCCCCGGGCCGACACCGAGCACTGGCGGGGAGGACTCACGCCTCTCCGAAACTCGGGTCGGGAGGGCACGGGAGCGTTTCGCAGCCGGCTCAGGCGCCGGTCAGGAGGTTCACCGTGATCAGGAGCACGATCAGCAGCCCCAGTATCCACGAGCCGGCCATCACGGCCGCCGCGCGCTGGTAGCCACGCGCCTTCGCGGCCGCGTAGGTGCCGTAGAAGAGGTAGAAGACGAACGCCACCGCCAGCGCGACGCCGACCGCGGCGCCGCCGACGGTGACCACCGACCCCGAGAAGGAGTCGCCGCTCACGAACAGCGTCGCACCGCCGCCGGCGGCCAGCGCGGCGAGGACGAACGCCAGCACCCACGCCGACTCGTTGCCGGCGAGGGAGCTCCAGACCGACTGGTCACGCTGGAGCCCCGGCGTGTACTTTTTCCAGCCTCGGCCTACCGTCGCCGCCACGACGGCGACGAGGAGGACTGCCATCAGCGCCGCACTCACGAGGTAGATCGTCGATGCCATGGTACGCTCTGTTAGCGAAGAATGGCCGCGGCGACGGTATAAAGATTCGTTTCTCGGTCGTGGCCGGCCCCCCGAGACGGCGCCGCGGCTGTCGAAAACGGGCGTCGAACCGACTCCCGAAACACGTCGCTCGAACGTTGCTCGCCGCAGAAATGCTCCGGCTGGGATTCGAACCCAGGTCATCACCGTGAGAGGGTGATATGATTGGCCGGACTACACCACCAGAGCGCTTCGCAGACGTTCGTAGCGGGGTAGAACGTAAAACCGTTGCGTTTCCTCGCCGCCGTGTGGCGGATTCGCAGGTTACAGGGGTCGTCGACGCCCTACCGAAATCGCTCGCCGCCGAGGTACACCTGCCGGGGCGACTGCCACGCCTGCACGTTCTCGAGGGGGTTGTCGGGCAGCACGAGCAGGTCCGCACGGTACCCTCTCTCGACCAGTCCCGTGTCGCCGAGGCCGAGCAGGTCGGCGGCGTTGACCGTCGCCGCCGCCAGCGCGCGCTCCTCGTCGAGCCCGTACTCGACCATGTACGCGAGCTCGTGGGCCGCGTCGGCGTGGTCGTTGAACGGCGTGCCCGCGTCGGTGCCCATCGCGATCGGGACGCCGGCGTCGAGCGCGTACTCCCACGCGGCGGCCATCCGGTCGGCGGCGTCCTGCCCCTTCTCGACGGCCTGTTCGGGGATGCCGGCGTCGCTGTTCTCGACGATCCCCTTCAGCGCCGACAGCGTCGGCACCCAGTACGTGTCCTGTTCGGCCATCAGCTCGGCAGCCTCCTCGTCCATGAACGTCCCGTGCTCGACGCTGTCGATCCCCGCGAGCACGGCGTTTTTGATCCCCTGCGTGCCGTGGCAGTGCGCCGCCGTCGGGCGGCCGGCGGTGTGGGCCGTCTCGACCAGCGCCTCCAGTTCGGCGGGCGTGAGTTCGGGCGCCCCCGTCTGGGCACCCGTCGTCAGCACGCCGCCGGTGGCCATACACTTGATCACGTCTGCCCCGGCTTTGAGCTGTTCGCGCACCGCCTTCCGGATCTCGTCGGGGCCGTCGGCCTCACGGCCGAACCAGTGGCCGTGACCGCCGGTCATGACGACGTTCTGCCCTGCGGCCTCCACGCGCGGGCCGAGGAGGGTGCCGTCGGCGACCGCCTCGCGGGCGTCGATGGCGACCGTCGCCGGCGCGCCCAGATCCCGGGTGGCGACGACGCCCGCTTCGGCCTGGTTCCGGAGGTTCTCGGCGGCGCGGTAAGCGAGCGTCGCCTCGCTGTCGCCCTGGACGCTCTCGGCGTCCGGTCGGGCGTCCATCATCAGGTGGACGTGGCTGTCGATCATCCCGGGCACGACGAACTGGCCCGAGACGTCCACGCGCTCGTCGGGGTTCTCGTCGCCCGCGTCGCCGACGACGGCGACGTTGCCGTCGTCGATCAGTACGTCCGCCGCCCGGGTGCCGTCGGCGTCGACTACGTGGCCGCCTTCGAGTAACTGCATGGCTGGCGGTGGTGGCGCCGACTACCTAAAGCGTCGGGTGGCGGCGAGAAGCGGTCCGCGGCGGGAAATCGGGATCGCGTTACTCTTCGGAGTCGTCGCCGGACTCCTCGGCCAGCGCGTCGAGCAGCTCCGCGATTTCCTCGGTCTCGTACGTCTGGTAGCCGTCGTCGATCGTGATCGAGACGACCGAGAGCGCGTCGGCCTCGATCTCCTCCTCGTGTTCGCGCAGGCTGCTGAGAACGAGCTTCAGCCCCTCCTCGAGACTGAGATCCTCGGACCAGCCGTCCTCGAGCACGCCCTGGATCTCCTCACGACCGCCGCCGATGATCGTCGCCTTCCACTCGTGGGGCGTCCCCGAGGGGTCGGCGCTGAACAGCCGCGGTGTGCCCTCCTCACCCTCGACGCCGCCCTCGATCCCGCCGATCAGGAGCGCGGCGCCGTACGGTCGGGTCCCACCCATCTGGGTGTTCTCCTGGATGTGGTCGGTGATGTACTTGGTGAGCGTCTCGACGCCGACGGCCTCGCCGTAGCGCAGGTGGTTGCTCTGGGCCATCTGGCGCGCGAAGTCGATCAGCTGTCGCGCGTCCGCGACGTGGCCCGCGGAGGCGCCGCCGATGTGGTCGTCGAGCTTGTGGATCTTCTCGATGCTCTCGGACTCCATCAGCTCCGAACTCGCCTGGGCCTGGGCGGCGAGCACGACGCCCTCCTCCGTCCGGACGCCCACGCTGGGCGCGCCACGCGAGACGGCCTCGCGGGCGTACTCCACCTGGTAGATGCGGCCGTCGGGGGAGAACAGCGACGTACCGCGGTCGTAGGCCTGTTGATCGTTTCCTCTCATCGGGAACCCTCCGCCGCGAAGACGGCTTCGCTGTCGGTCATCGACTATCGCTACGCCCCCCCGACTGAAAAACCCTGCCTAAGCGGGATTTTACGACCCCTATCGTTGCTGGCGATCTCGCGGTCGTCGTTCGAGAAGGGGGGCGCGGCCGACGAGCCGACCGATACCCAACGGCTCGCGGGGTTTATCACCGCTGCACCCTCCGGGACGGTATGGCCCGCGCGACCGTCTGTCTCACCGTCGACTTCGACGCCGTCTCGCCGTGGCTCCACGCGGGTGAGTTCGCCGACGCGCCCGTCCAACGCTCCCGCGGCCGGTTCGGCGCCGAGGTGGGTGCGCCGCGACTGCTCGACCTGTTCGACCGCCTCGACGTGCCGACGACGTGGTTCGTCCCCGGGCACACCATCGAATCCTTCCCCGACCCGTGTGAGCGCGTCGTCGACGCCGGCCACGAGATCGGCCACCACGGCTGGAGCCACACGCCGCCGAGCGAGTACGAGAGCCGCGAGGCCGAGCGCGCGGACATCGCCCGCGGGATCGACAGCATCGAGGCGCTCACCGGCTCCCGGCCGGCGGGCTACCGCTCGCCGTCGTGGGAGTTCTCTGCCGACACCGTCTGGCTGCTCTCGGAGTTCGACTTCGAGTGGTCCTCCAGCGGTATGGCCCGGGAGTTCGAACCGTACGAGCTCACCGAGGACCACGCGCCCCTCGACGAACCGTACGAGGTGGGCGATCCCATGGGGATCACTGAGGTCCCGGTGTCGTGGCAGCGTGACGACTACCCCGCGCTGGCGTTCTCCGGCAACCGCGCGTTCTCGGACGAGGTCGCGGTGTTCGACCACTGGCGCCGGCAGTTCGACTGGATGTACGAGCACTACCCACGCTCCCCGGGGAGTCGGACGGAGTCCGACGGGGGCGGCATCTACGTGCTCACGCTCCACCCGCAGGTCAGCGGCCGCAGCCCCCGGCCGTCGATGCTCCGGGAGCTGATCGAGTATATGGCCGCCAAGCCCGGCGTCGAGTTCGCGACCGTGAGCGACGCGCTCGCTGCCCGCCAGCGCGCCGACGGGGACGACGCCTGACTGCCCCGTCCCGAAACCGTTTGATCCCCCGCACTCCCACCCACACCCATGTCCGACCTCATCGACGCGCTCGACGCCGACGGCCTGACCTGCGTCGTCGGCGCCGGCGGCAAGAAAACTACCATGTACGCGCTGGCTGCCGCGGCCGACCGCGCGGTCGTCACCGCCACCGTCCGCATCCCCATCTTCGACTCCCACGTCGCCCGGGTCGAGATCACCGAGGACCCGCTCGCGGCACTGATGACCGCCGCCGACTGGCCGCTCGGCCTCGTCCCCGAACAGGAGTTCGAGGACCGCTACCGCGGCTACGACCCCGAGACGGTCGACGAGATCGCGGCGGCCCACGACGGTCCCGTCCTCGTGAAGGCCGACGGCGCGCGGATGCGCGACTTCAAAGCCCCCGGCGAGAACGAACCCCGGATCCCCTCGTGGGCGGACACCGTGATCCCGGTCGCCAGCGCCCACGTCGTCGGCGAACCGCTCGACGAGGAGCTGGTCCACCGCCCCGAGCGCGTCGCCACGGTCGCGGGCGTCGAGGTGGGTGACGAGATCACGCCCGAGGTCGTCGGCCGCGTGCTCGCCAGCCCCGAGGGCGGCCTGCGCGGCGTTCCGCCGGGTGCGACGGCGATCCCGCTGGTGAACAAAGTCGACGACGACGAGGATCTCGACGCGGCCCGGGATATCGCCGAGGCGGTTCTCGACCACGCCGACCGCTCGGTGGTCCCACGCGTGGTGCTCGCGCGGATGGCCGACGCCGAGATCCGCGAAGTCGTCGCCTAGCTACCCCAGTCGCGACGCGGCCTCGTCGAACTCCTCCTTCGTGTTGATGTTCTCGAACGTGGTGAGGTCGGTCACCGTCGTGAGTTCGTCCTCGCTCACGACCGCGTAGCTGAGGTCTTCCAAGGGTGCGAGGATCTTCCGGTCCCCGCGCTCCAGCGCGGCGTCGCAGGCGTCGGCCATCGCGTCCGGCCGGTAGACGGCCTGGGTCGTCTGGTACCAGCCGTCGCCCAGTCGCGGCACTGCGCCGTCGAACGGCGGCGCTCCCTCGTCGTCGGCGCCCTCTGGCGGCGAAACCTCGCCGCTCGCACGGTCGAACAGGTAGCTGATCGCGTCGGGGTCGACGAACGGCATGTCGCAGGCGACGACGGCGGTGTACTCGCCACTCGCGGCCCGACAACCGTTCCGGATCCCCGCCATCGGTCCCTGATCGACCTCGGGATCGAGCGCGAAATTGGTAGCCAATGGGTAGCCGGCGAGCGCTTCCTCGATCGCGTCGCGCTGGTCGTCCCGACAGTTCACCACGAGCTCGTCGACGACGGGTTCGAGTCGGTCCGCGACGCGGCGGATCATCGGCGTTCCGGACAGCGGCGCGACCGCCTTGTCGTCGTCGCCGAACCGGGTCGAACGCCCGCCGGCGACGATCACGGCCGAGTGCATGTCCGGGGTGTGGGCGCGTCGCGGAATGTGGTTTGCGGTCCGACTACCCGCCGTACTCCCGTTCGATCACCGTCTCCCCGCTCCCGTTCCGGACGATCACCGTGTCGCCGCCGTTGTTCCAGACAGGGCTCCCCTCGCCCCAGTAGAGATGCCCGTCGCCGTCCTCGCCGCTGCCGGTGTGGAGCGTGAGCGTCCCGTTCGGCGGGATCTCGGTCCCCTCGGGGAACGTGTACGTGTGGTCGGCCTCGTCGCTGACGGTCCAGCCAGAGAGATCCAGCGTCTCCTCGCCGGCGTTGGCGAACGTCACGTACTCGCCGTTGAGGTTCTCCCGGTCGTCGCCCGCGGCGTCGGCGTGGATCTCGCTGACCCACAGCGGCGGGCCGCCGTCGGCGGCGGGGATCGGCGTCTCGGTTGCCGTCCGCGGGCTCTCGGTCGCGCAGGCGCCCCAGAGCCCGGTGCCGGTGCCGCGGGCGATCCCCTCGGCGGTGCCGTAGCGCTCGCGGTACTGGAAGTTCGAGCTGTCGTACCGCCGCGCGAGGCCCTTCGTGATCAGGCCGTAGTTGAACGAGTCGCCGTCGACGTGGACGTACGCCAGCAGCCGGCCGTAGTAGCCGCGACGGGGTTCGTTCTCGTCGAAGGAGAGCGTCACCGTCTCGCCCGCGAGTTCGTCCTCGGCGTACTGGCTGGCGCGCTCACCCCACTCGCGGAGGCAGTTTCGGCCCGCGTCGGTGTCGGGCACGCCCGGGAACTCCGTGGGGTCGTTCTCGGCGTGGACCTCCGGCGTGTCGACGCCGAGCAGGCGCACCGTATCTTTGCTCCCGTTCGGGAACCGCACGTCGATCGTGTCGCCGTCGACGATATCGATCACTTCGACCTCCACCGCGTCGGGTTTGGGCGTCGCCGCGGGCGGCGCGTCGATGGCCGTCGACGATCCGGGCGTCGCGGTGGCCGACGGGGAGTCGGCGCCGTCGGTCGGAACTGGGCTGTCGGCACAGCCGGCGAGAACGAGCAGACAGCAGAGCGCGACCGCCGCGGCACGGGAAGCCATTGGCGACGCTACACGGGGGAGGGGGAAAGCGTTGGCTACGGCGCGAGCCGGTTCTTCCGGTTTTTCATGTGCTCCTCGTAGTACTCGAACGTGATCGGACACCACTCCGCCGCGTAGTCGAGCACCTGCTCGGTCAGCCCGCGGATCTCCCACTGGGCGTCGGCGGCGGCGCGCATGTCGGCGACGTGCATCAGCGTTCGGGCGTTCATGCTCATCACGACGTTGACCTCGGTGCCGATCGGGAGGACGAACCGGGCGTCCTCCGGCGGCATCCCGAGGTCGAGCAGGCGCTGGTACTCCTCGACGGAGCGCTGGACCGAGTCCCGGAACACCTCCTCCCGTTTCTCGACGGTCTCCTCGTCGACGCTGCCGCCCTGCTGATTGCGGCCGATCCAGTCGGGGTCGGTCGCGGAGGGGGGCGTCACCACCATCTCGCCGTCACCTACGTCCTCGGGGTCGACGTCGTCGAACGCGACGTAGCGCATGCTCTGGACGTCGAAGGAGACGTGGCGGTGGCGGGTGAGCTGGGCCATACACGAGCGGGACATCCCCTCGATCGCGAACGTCGCCTGGGCGTGCTCGAACGGGCCGAAGTGGCCGTGGCTCAGCAGGTGGCCGATCAGCGTCCCCTTCTTCTCCTCGATATCGTCGCCGTCGACGGTCTCCATCGTCTCCTCGAACGTCTGGTCGCCGACGAACGCCGACGCGTAGTCGTTTCGCGCGGCCGAACAGATCAGTTCCTCCGGGTTCTCCGTGGCCTCCAGTAGTTCGACCTCCATCCTACTCGGGGGAGAGAACGGGCCGAGGTTAATACCTCGTTTCCTCGGTCGGTGTTCGACGCGCCGGGCTGGGACCACTTGGCCCGGAACGAATCGCTTTAGTGGCTCTCCGGGGAATCCAACCGTATGGCAATCAAGCCGAAGTACGTCAAACAGCTGGGGACGCTCCTGCTCGAGAAGTACCCCGAGTCGTTCAACCAGAACTTCGAGACGAACAAGGAGAGCGTCTCAGCGCTCACCAACGTCGAGTCGAAGGAAGTCCGCAACCGCATCGCGGGGTACATCACGCGGAAGGAAGCCGGCGCCGCCGCCCAGGAAGCCGAAGCGTAGTTCTCCCGCTAGTAGCTGTACTCGTCGGCGGTCAGCTGGACGTGTCGGTTGCGGTTCCGGAACTTCACCAGCTTGTACTCCGCGAGTAGCTTCGCGCCACGCAGCCCCGCCTGCGGGCTCCAGGAGAGCATCTCGCCGGCGTCGTCCTCGGCCAGCATCTCCTCGCCGACGCGGAACACCTTGTCCCACTGATCCGGCCCCCAGTCCCGGACGAGTTCGGCGAGCGAGACGTTGCGCAGTACCTCCTCGCCGATCGCCTCGCGCCACTCGTGGTTGTAGTGACCCAGTCGCTCCTCGGCGGCCAGTCGCCCCGCGATGGCCCCGGTCCGGACCGCGAGGTGGTCGCCGCCCTCGTGGAACGCCGACGTGGTACCCATCGCGCCGCCACAGACGGCGATCCCGGCGTCGACCGGCGACTCGATCGGCCGTGTCGAGGAGATGGGGTACGTCTCGGTGCCACGGCTCTTGCCCGCGTCCTCGACCAACGGGAAGTCCGAGAGGTCGTACTCGTCGCCGTACTCGCGTTCGAGCAGGCGCTCGATGTACGTCGCGCCCTGCGGGATCCGGTCGTCCTCGGGGCGCAGGAGGTCGTACTTCTCGCGCTCCTCGACCGCGTCGATGTCCATCCCGATGGGCATCGTCAGCCCGACCCGGCAGACCCGGTCCTGGTTCGGGAAGATCCACGGGTAGGCGGTGTGGCCGGGCATCAGCCCCCACCAGAACACGATCGCGTCCTGCACCTGCTCGTAGATCTCCTCGGGGAACTTCCGGTACTCCTGGTAGGCGATGTGGTTGGCCGTCGGCGGCGAGAGCACCTCGCTCGCCGCGCGATGATCCGCGAGGAACTCGTCGAGCACCCCCATCGTGACGGTGCGCTGGGGCCCGTCACACAGCAGGAGGTAGTCGGCACCGATCTCCTCGCCGTTGGTCAGCGCGAGCGTGTGGCGCGGGTGGCCGTCCTGATCCGCGAGCACGCCCTTCACCGACGCCTGCGTGCGGTAGTGGGCGCCCGCGTCCTCCGCCCGCGAACGCAGGAAGTCGTCGAAGCGGGCGCGGTGGAAGGTGTAGCCGAACTCGTCGTAGGAGGAGTCGATCCCCGTCGAGCGGAGGTTACAGGCCGTGTTCGGCCCGCGGAACTCCGCGCGGTCGAGGGTGTTCTGGACCACCCCGTCGGGCATCTCGTCGGGGTGGATCCCCATGATGTCGACCCAGTAGTCGAGGATCCCGGCCGCGTCGGTGGAGTCGGGCCCCAGCTCCTCGCGGTCCTCGCGCGGGACCCCCTTCTCCAGCACCAGCGCGTCGGCACCGTGTTCGGCCGCGGCGTGGGCGGCCGCGGTGCCGGCCGGCCCCCCGCCGACGATGGCGACGTCTACGCGTTCCATGACTGGATAGCTGTGTACTCGCCGCGTTAAAGTTACTGACTCCGGGCGGAGCCGGCCTACATGTACATCCGGTCGTCGAACGCGCGCTCGCGCTCGGCAGCGGCCTCGTAGCGCTCGTGGAGCTCCTCGTAGTAGCGCTGGATCTCGTCGGCGAACTCCTGGAGCGGCTCGGTGTCGACGTCGAGGTCGTACACGCCGTTGACCGTCTCGATCAGTCGGATCGCCGCCTCCACGTCGGGCATCTGCTCGTGGACTGGCGTGCGGAACACCCCGACCGCGAGCGGCGAGTCGATCCCCTGTTCGACCAGCGCGCCCGTCACGCCGTCGAGATACCCCCGGGCCATCGGCTCGATGCTCGTCTCGGCGAGCCGCCGCTCGCGGTAGTCGTCGGTCGCGACGTAGTAGGTGCGGTGGTCGTCAGGCCCGTGCTGCATCGGCACCGCGTCGACGACGACGATCTCGCGGACGCCGTGGCGCTCGGTCCAGGAGAGGATCTCCTCGCCGAACGGGGAGCTCAGCGCCGGCGGGACGAACAGCTCGTTCTTCAAAAGCGTCAGCTCCAAATCCGGCCGGGAGAACAGCCGCGTGTGGTGGGTCGGCTGTCCGTTCTCGAAGGGGGTGATGCTCGGCATCCCCTCGGCGGCGACGTGGCCCGTCTCGACGAGTTCGAGCTGGTCGATCAGGAAGTCGACGGCGGTCAGCCCGGAGAGCCCGTAGCTCGCGAACCCACAGAGCAGCGTCTCCTTGGGGTCTTCGGTACCTTCGACGGCGAACTGGCTCGCGGGGCGAGCGCTGTCGTTCATGCCTCCCAAGTCGGCGGCTGCGACCTTAGTTCTCCGGTTGGTAGCACCAGTCCGCGTTCGCCGCCACGCACTCCATCGCCTCGCGCTCGCGGGCGCCGCCGGCGCGCTCGGCCACGCTCGCGAGGAAGTCGAGTCGGGCCCGGAGCTCCTCGTCGTCGAACCCCGAAACGCCGAGCCGCGAGGCCGCGACCGTCGCCTCGACCACCGCGCCGAAACCGCGGTTGATCGTCGTCGCCCCCTCCCGGACGACTGCCGACTCGCCGGGGAGAAGCTCCCACTCCCGGATCGCCGTCCCCTCGTCCGTCCAGCTATCGATGAGCGTCGCGTCGACGTCGACCCACCCGTCCGCGCTCGGAACGACCGGTTCGGACTCCTCCCGGATCGACAGCGCGGCGTCGACGAACGTTCGCGGATCGGCGACGAACTGGACCACCCCGCCGCCGCGGCGTTCGA
Source organism: Halolamina sp. CBA1230 (assembly GCF_002025255.2). Classification (GTDB taxonomy): domain Archaea; phylum Halobacteriota; class Halobacteria; order Halobacteriales; family Haloferacaceae; genus Halolamina. The sequence continues at coordinate 1,161,130 of NZ_CP054587.1, read as the reverse complement.
GGTTCCGCCGCGTCCGTGTGTTGCCGTACGTCCGCGCGGTCACGGGATCGCCCGCGTGGAGCCCGAGCGCGGCGAGGTTCCACAGGCCGTTCGGCCCCTTCGTTGCGATCACCGACTCCGTTACCCCGCGTAGCGGGACCGGCCAGCCGTCGGGCGCGTCGTTCTCGGGCTTCCAATCGCCGTTCTCCCCCGTCATACGGTCAACCCCCGTTCGAGCGCGACGAACAGCGCCGCGGCCACGCGGTCCGCGGTCGTCCCGGGGTTGATCCCCCCGTCGACGAACTCGCGGGCCAGTTCCTCGGCCGGATCGAGCGAGTCTGTCCGTTCGACCTCGGCGAGCGTTTCCTCGGCACGCCGGCGGGTCTCACGCGCAGTCGCCTCGCCGTGGCTCGTCCGGACCAGCGTGTCCGGCTCCGCAGCGAGCTGTCGGAGGAAACAGCGAGCCGCGCGGTCGGGCACTGGCCCGTCGTCCCCCAGGACCGCGTCGGCGGCGTCGAACGTCCGCGGGAACCCCTCGACCCACTCCGCGGCGTTGGTGTCGGGAACGCCGTCGTCGGGGTCGGCGGAGAGTTCCATCACGTCCCACAGCGTCGTCCCCCGCTCGCGGAGCGCGGACTCGGCGTCGCTCCCGCGCCGGACGTCGAGATCGTCCGCGCCCTCGGGTGGATCGCCGACCGCCACGTCGACGTGCTCGAACGCGCGGTAGAACGCCACGGCGTCGTCGACAGTGGTCGCCCGGCAGCGTTCACGAACCGCCTCGCGGGTCAGTTCGTCGTCCGCCGCAGCGCTCACCAGCGGCGTCAGCAGCAGCAGACAGCCGAACTGCGTGTTGCCGCCGGACTGGCGGCTCATCCCCGCGACGGCGTGGTCGAACGCCTCCCCGATCGGCGCACCCTCGGCTGCTTGCCGCAGTCCTGCGGCGCTCCCGACGCTCCCGGCGAGGAACTGCTCGAAGCGCAGGTCGTCGAGGTCGCGCCGGCGGTCGACGTTCCCCGGCTTCGGCGTGCCCGCGACCTCCAGCAGCAGCGCGAGTTCGGCGTTCTCCGCCGGCGTTCGGGGGCTGTCGCGGCTCATCGCGGCGCCTCCGCCGGCGCCCCGTGCTCGGCGAACCACTCCTCGACGGCGTCGGCCACGCGTTCGAGCACCGCGGGATCGTCGCTCGGTCGGCCCACGCTCACGGCGTCGGCGCCGTGTTCGAGGTACTCCCGGACGCTCTCCCGCCCCCGAACGCCGTTGTTGGCGATCAGGAACAGGTCGGTCGCGTCGGCGAGGTCGGCCACGCGAGCCTCGCTGTCCATCGCGTCGACGTGGAGCGCGTCGGCGCCCGCGGCGTCGACTCGCTTGGCAACGTCGACGAGATCGACGCCCGCGAGTTCGGTCCGGACCTTCACGCTCACGTCGGCGCCCGTCGCGGCGGCCGCCCCGACCAGCGGTTCGAGTCGGTCCGGCTCCCGGAGCAGCGTCTCGCCCGCGCCGGCGGCACAGAGTTCGGCCTGCCGGCAGTGGGCGTTGATCTCCACGATTGCGTCGTGCTCGGCCGCCACTTCGGCGACCTCACGGACCGGTGCCGTCGTGGTCGACCGGACGTTGATCCCGGCTCGCACGTCGACGCCGGAAAGCGCCGCCAGCTCGTCGGCGACGAACACGATCGGATCGTCGGGCAGGAACTCCTCCCGATCCCTGTCGGCGACCATCTCCCGCGCCGCCTCGCGGGTGGGTTCGTCCAGACAGAGCCCGCCGAGGAACGCCGCGCCAGCCCACTCGGCGCCGCTGGCGGCCCACTCGGCGTCGGCCTCGCCGGAGAGCGACGCGAGGGCAAGTCTCGGGTCGAACATCACGGCTCACCTTCGACTGCGGGCAGACCGCTCGTGTCGATGTCGTCGCCGTCCAGTTCGGCGGGATCGTCGACGGTCAGGTCGAGATCCGCCGCTGACGCGCCGACGGCAGCCAGCGCGAGCGCGCAGGCCCGGGCGACGCGTTCGGCGTCCGCGGGATCGTCGATCCCCGTGTCGGTGCGGACGACCGGGCGATCGAGGTCGGTGCCGTCCGCCGCGTCGAGCACGAACGCGTCCGCGAACGCGTACGTCTCGGCGACGCCGGCGGTCGAGGGTTCGCGGCCGGTGCCGGCCATCAGATCCGCGACGGGGCCGGAGAACGCCTCGTCCTCGCAGAACGGCGAGACGGCGACGACCGGCGTCTCCGCGAGCGCGCGGTCGACCCCCGGCAGCGCCCGGATCGGGCCGACGGAGGTGACGGGGTTCGAGGGGCCGATCACGACGGGATCGGTCAGGGCGGCTTCGACCTCGGGAGTCGGTTCGGCCCTGTTCGCGCCGCGGAACTCCACGTCCTCGACAGTGGGTTCAGCGCGTCTCGCGACCCAGTACTCCTGGAAGTGCATCTCGCCGTCGGGCGTGTGGACGATGCTGGCGACGGGGTCGTCGCTCATCGGCAGCAGGTCGATCTCGAGGTCGAACGCGTCGGCGAGCGTCCACGTCGCCTCGGTCAGGGTGAGGCCTTCGTCGAGCAGCGAGGTCCGGGTGATGTGGACCGCGCGGTCGCGGTCGCCGATCGTCATGAACTCCGCGATCCCGGAGAAGCGCCGCCAGCGCGCGATCTCCCTTCCCTCGGTCTGGGCGTCGTCGGGGAGGTAGCGCGGGCCGCCGTCGAGGCCGGCGGCGTCGGCGAGGCGGAACAGTTCCTCGTTCGTCTCGTGGGTGTCGTCGGCGATCCCCCACCACGTCTCGCGGTCGAGCACGCCGCCGCCGTCGAACAGCACGGTGTCGAGATCCGGCGAGACGAGTAGGCCGCCGAGTTCGACGTCGTCGCCGGTGTTGCCGACGACGGTGACGGAGTCGCGGGCGAAGACGAGATCGTCGCCCGAGAGTAGCTTGGGGGTGCCGGTGCCCCCGGCGAGGAACGTGACCATGCTCGGAGTCGCAGTGGCAGGGAAAAAGTCGTTGCGCCGTCGGCGCCACTGCTCCGAGGGCTTCCGTGTCGACCACGACGTAGACACCCCCTCGACAGCCAGCGAGGACAAGGAGGGGTCGCGAGGGCGATCGCGGTGCGGGGGTTCGTCATACTGACCGTCTCTCGGGTTGCGGAAACTGTTCTCGGGGGGCTGAATCCACTGCCTGTGTTGATGACGGAAGGGGCATCGCGGGAGTGGCCTCGTATTCTCGAATAATAAACTTATTTCTATCTAGTAATCCAATAAGGAATATATCGGAGTTTGCGCAACAGTATGGAAACAGGAATAAGTAAACGAAAACTGCTAGCGCTTCTCGCTACCAGCGGGGTAGTTGGTGGTGGACTTTTGGTATCGGTTGGAAATTATTCTACGAAGCCGGGAAACGCCCAAACGACGATTTCCTCTATCAGTAAATACGATGGCTCTTCCCCCGAAGAAGTAGATATACAGTTTAACGAATCTGAAAGTGAAGTTATCGTAGACGGGGTGATAGAAGTGGATGGAGTTATTGAATCTGTGAAGCCGACAGCTGGTCTGGGTAGCCGCGATACTCCGGAACTAAGTATTCACATCCGTCCGACCAGTACAGACGGGACCGAATCCCACTTATACTCATACACTAACGTAACCCACTTCCCAAATTTACCAGAGAAGTTTGCAGTTGCGGTGTATCATGGGCCGATCGGAGAGCTCGAACATATATCTAGCAAAGTTATAACTACTGAAAAATAGTTCAGGAATCTTCATTGATCGGCCACCACTGACGGCAACCGAGAAGACGAGAGAAGAGGCAGTTTCCTCTGGGAGGAGTAGAACGCGCCCACACGCCCGAACCGGGGCGGTTTTTTGGCCTCCCCGCCGCGAATCGGAACATGAACGCGATCAAGGACTCCGTCCACGACTGGATCACCCTCTCCCCGGTCGCGGCGGACCTGCTGGACACGCCCGCCTTCCAGCGGCTCCGGCACATCAAGCAGCTCTCGACGATCCGGCTCGTCTACCCCTCAGCCTCGCACACGCGCTTCGAGCACTCGCTGGGCGTCTACCACCTCGCCGAGCAGGCGCTCACCCACCTGCGCGTCGACGGCGAACGCGCGGATCACGTCCGCGCCGCGGCGTTGCTGCACGACGTGGGCCACGGCCCGTACGGCCACCAGACCGAGGAGGTGATCATGCGCCGCGCGGGCCGGCACCACGACGAGATCGGCGACGTGATCGCGGACACCGGGATCGCCGACGTGCTCAGGGGTCACGACCTCTCGCCGGACCGCGTCGCCGCGCTGGTCCGCGGCGAGGGTGAACTCGGCCAGCTCGTCTCCGGGGAACTCGACGTCGACCGGATGGACTACCTCGTCCGCGACGCCCACCACACGGGCGTTCCCTACGGCTCCATCGACCACGGGCGGCTCGTTCGCTCGCTGCGCTACCGCGACGGCGAACTCGTGCTCGCGGCGGGGAACGTCCGCACTGCGGAGTCGCTGCTGCTCGCCCGCGGGCTGATGAACGGGATCGTCTACCGCCACCACGTCTCCCGGATCGCTGGCTCGATGCTCGAACGCGCCGCCGAACGCCTGCTCGACGGGGAGAACGACGTGGGGATCGACGCGTTCGCGCGGATGGCCGATCACGACCTGCTGGTGGCGCTGTGTGAGCACGTCCCCGACCTCGGCGGCCGGGTCGAGCGCCGCGACCTGTACAAGCGGACGGTGTGGGCCGGCCTCTCGGACACGCCCGCCCACCTGCTGGAACTGAGCCACGACGACGAACGCGCCGCGGAACGCGATATCGCGGAGCGCGCGGGCGTCGACGAGTCCGAGGTGATCGTCGACGTGCCGCGCCGACCGTCGATGAAGGAGTCAAACGCCCGCGTCGTCGTCGACGGCGTGGTCCAGCGCCTGGAGGAGGCGTCGGGGCTCGTGAGCGCGATCCGGCAGACCCAGCGCGACGGCTGGCGGCTGGGCGTGTACGCGCCCGAACGAGAGCGTGACTCGGTCGCGGACGCGGCGGTGGACGTGCTGGGGCTGCCCGAGCGCGTGCAGCGGTAGCGCGCTAGCAGTAGTTGGTAGCGGTTTCTTTATTCGGAAATAATACCAAACTGCTGATGAATCAGGAGAAATACAAACGAATGCCACACTCGGAGGAATTTCCTCTAAAGAGACAATATTGTTCCAGCAGCAAATCCAGAAGCTCCGAGGCAGATAATCACACCGGTTATCTTGTACATATACACCCCTCCCGCAGTCATTTCTTGGTCTTTCTCAACCCCCGGCCAATTCCGCATCCGGAACATATCGTTCGGATGGTGTATAAACTGTAAACCGATTATAAATAGGAAAGATGCGGCCAGGATTTTAGCTACGAATCTGAACATATTGATTCCCCAAACGTTACGGAATAATATCTCTTTTGGTGAATCATCTGGGACGTTCAATATGTACGAACTACGTACCACACCTTTCGTAGCCGTTTCGAACAACGAAATCCCGCCCCTTTTACTGTTACCGCTACCGCTCACGGGCTGAAACGGGCGGCTCGGGAGAATCCATCGTCACACGGGGCTCGGTGGGGGTAACCCTCGTCACTGCCGCCCGGTGGGCGTTCGCTCCGGATCTGTATCAGTCGTTCGCTCTACCGTCACTCTCAATCGTCGACGTCTCACCGTGCCGTCGTCACTCCAGCTCCAACCACGGCACCTCGATCAGCGGCGGGATGTGCGTCTCGATGTGGTGCTCCCAGACGCCCTCCTCGCCGAACGCCTCGCCGTGGTCAGCGGTGACGACCACGTCGCCGTCGAGTTCGCCGACGAACTCGGCGATGTCCTCGAGCACGATTCGGAGGTTCTCCTCGTACAGGCCGAGCGCGGCCTCCTGCGTGCCGTTTTTCATCACGTCCGCGGGATCGAGCTCGAGCCAGAGCCCGGCTTTCTGTGCGAGCTCGCTGCCGTCGAGGACGCTCTCGACGTTCGTCCGCAGCGTGTCGCTCATCGACGCGAGCGTGCCGCCGTCGGCCTCGGCGTCGCCGTTCTCGGCCTCCTCCTGTTTCCGGATCCCCTTCTGGATCTGTTTGAGCTTCTGGCCCTTCCCGCGGGAGAGGTAGGGCGCGTGGGGCTGCATGTAGTGGAGAACGGTGCGTTCGGCGCGCTCGACGGCCGCCTGGTTGTTCCGGTACGCTTCGGTGACGCCCTCGGGCGGGACCGTGCCGAGGTCGTCGTCCCAGCCGGTTTTCCAGACGTCGAACACGTCGCTGATGTGGTCCGATGCGGTCCACTCGTAGTCGCAGCTCGCCCCCCACTTGAGCTCGTTCAGCGGGATGCCGAGATCGTTGATGAACGGGTTCCCCGAGAAGTAGGCGATGTCGTGGTACTCCGTGAAGTTGCGGTAGGCCCACTCCGGCGTCGACGAGCCGACGCTACGTCGCTTCTCCAGCCGACCGTCCAGATACTCGTCGTAGATCTCGCTGAACACGTCGTAGCGGCACGCGTCGAGCACCAGGCAGTAGTCCCACTCGGACTCGAGGAAATCCTGATCCCGCATCAATTATGGGGGGGTTCACAGCCGTTCTACGTATTCTTGTTGCTTTTGTGAGCCGCCGATGGCGTCCGCGCCCTTCGTCACGACTTTTGTGTGCCGGCGCGCAGAGGCGGGTATGGAGCTGTTCGCCGTCCCCGACCTGCCGGAGATCACTGCGGGGGACGATCTGGCCGCGATGATCGCCGACCGGATCGACCTCCGGGCCGACGACGTCGTCTGTGTCGCCTCGACGGTCGTCTCCAAGGCCGAGGGTCGGGCCGCCGACCTCGACGAGTTTCCCGCCGGGCCGCGGGCCAAGGAGATCGCCCGCAACCTCGAGGAGATCTCGGGCGACGAGAAGGATCCGCGGTTCGCCCAAGCGGTGCTGGAGGAGAGCACCGACGTGGTGATGGACGAGCCGTTCCTCCTCACCGAGACGCGGTTCGGCCACGTCGGCGTCAACGCGGGCATCGACCGCTCGAACGTTCCCGACCACGATCTGCTCCTCCTTCCGAAACGGCCGAGCCAGTCGGCCGAGCGCATCCACGATCGCCTCCCCGAGTCGCCGCCGGTGATCGTCACCGACACCTCGGGGCGCTCGTTCCGGCACGGCCAGCGCGGCGTCGCGATCGGCTGGGCCGGGATGCCCGCCTCGCGGGACTGGCGCGGCGAGACCGACCGTGACGGGCACGAGCTCGAGGTGACCGTCGAGAGCGTCGTCGACGAGCTCGCGGCCGCCGCCAACCTCGTCTCCGGCGAGGGCGACGACGGCACCCCCGTCGTCGTCGTCCGGGACTGGGCGTTCGGCGACCACGCTGGCAGCGACAACATGTTCCGCGAGATGCGCGGGGACTTCGTGCGCCAAGCGCTGCGTGACTGGGAGTACGAGCCATGAGCGAGCCGATTTCTCGGGGGATCGAACTCACGCCGGAACACCCGGTCTCCCGACTCGCCGACCTGGCCGAGACGGCCGAATCGGCCGGCTTCGACGCCGCGTTCGTCTCCTCGCACTACAACAACCGCGACCCGTTCCAGACGCTCACCGCGATCGCCGAGCGAACCGACTCGATCCGGCTGGGTCCCGGCGTCGCCAACCCACACGAGAGCCACCCCGTCGCGCTCGCCTCCCGGATGGCGACGCTCGACGAGCACTCCGGCGGCCGCGGCGTGTTCGGCATCGGGCCGGGCGATCCGTCGACGCTGCGCAACCTCGGCGTTGACGGCGACGACCGCGGCCTGCGCTCGGTGCTGGAGGCGTTCAAGGTCGCGAAGCGGCTTTGGAACGGCGAGCGCGTCGACCACGACGGGACGTTCCGGGCGGACGACGCCGGGCTGAACTACGAACCGCCGGGCGAGATCCCCGTCTACGTCGGCGGCGAGGGGCCGCACATGTGCCGGATGGCCGCGAAACACGCCGACGGGCTGCTGTTCAACGGCTCCCACCCGCGCGATCTCGCGTGGGCCGGGGACCGCGTCGAGGAGGGACTCGGTGAGCGTCCCGACCGCCGCGGCGCGTTCGACTTCCTCGCCTACGCGAGCGTGAGCGTCGCCGCCGAGCGCGGGGCTGCCCGCGAGGCCGCGCGCCCGCCGGTGGCGTTCATCGCTGCCGGCGCGCCGGCGCCAGTGCTCGCCCGGCACGATATCGACGCCGAGCGCGCCGCCGCGGTGGGCGAGAAGATCAGCGAGGGGGCGTTCTCGGCGGCGTTCGAGCGCGTGACGCCGGCGATGATCGACGCCTTCGCGGCCGCGGGGACGGTCGACGACGTGGCGGAGCGACTCGCGGGTGTGCTGGAACACGCCGACGGCGTGGTCTGTGGCTCGCCGCTCGGGCCGGATCTCGACGCGGCGGTGGGGCTGGCGAGCGAGGCGGTGGAGCAGGCGGAGGAGCAGGGTTGAGAGGCTCCGTTGGAGTTCTCGGCACCCGAGAGCGTGCTGGATATGGGGGCTGTGATCGGCAAGCGACGTTGTTCGTATCAGGTAGTAAGTGCTGCAACAGCCGATAAGTGGGTGTGCGAACTGACCGAAACGTCTTTATGGTACAATTGACTACATTCGGGTACATCATGCCGGTGCTCCTCGAAGACCACGACTCTGAACTCAATCTTCGGCCAGGAACCACGAAATCAGATATCGTAGCGTACCTGTACCAAAACCCTGAGTGGGGATACACCCCGCAGGAGCTCAAAGAAGCTCTCGACATCCCCCGAGGGACCGCCACGACCACACTCAAGCGCCTCCACGACGACGACTACCTCGGAAAAACGGACGACGGCTACTACTACGCTCTGAGCGAACGAGAAGACGTCCGACGGTACGTCTCCAGTCTCAACCAAGTAGATCGAATGTTCGGTCACCACCTCGATGCGGACGCCACTCCAGAAGAACCCGAGAAACAGATCGGGGAGGATCGCACCGACGAGGAACTCGATGCAGAACTCGCAGAGCTGGAAGGCGAATTGAATGAGTAAGCTATCTGCAGGCGATGTTTGCTGGGCACAAGACCCAACAGGTGCCCATCCTCAGAGACCAATTATCGTCTTAGCCCACGATACACACCCGTTCAGTGCTACGGATTGTACTGTGATGTGCGTTGGGACAAGCGCCGGAAAGTACCAGCAAACGACGCCTGAACTCAAAGAGGAGCACCTCACCGGTATTTCATTCAACGATACGTCGTACCTGATGCCATGGGCGCTCTACACGATCGCACCAGAGTCGATCATGAACGGGAAAACGAAAGGTGAACTTACAGACGACGGACGAAAGCTACTGAAAAAGTCACTAATTTCTCTTATCCCGTAATGGTGGAAGCCGTGACAGTCTAGTCGGGTTAATGCGAGAAGAGTAGTGATATGACTCATGCACTACGTGAATACGTGTACAACCTGTACTTACCGCACCGTGGGCAGCCTGTGTCAGTCGAGATACTCTTCGACATCGATGACGTCCTTCGTCGCCTCGTGGGTGATGTCGCCGTCGCGGGACACCACCGGGGCGTCGAGCTCGCGCCCGACAGCTGCGATCATCGCGTCGGGACCGTCGAGGAATGGCCCATCCGCGGGGATCTCGTCCGCGATCTTCCCAGCAAGCACAGCGGTATGCTCATCGACAGCGTGCGTCTCGGCCCACGCGAGCGAGGATCGAGCGGACTCGACATCGCCATCGGGGAGGTTCCCTTCGCCGACCAGCAGTTCGGCGTAGGCCGGCGCGGGGATCACCCACCGCTCCTCCTCGCCACCATACGCTTCGTAGAACTCCTTGGTCGCCGGGTGGCCGTCGTAGTAGTCGATGAGAAAACTCGCGTCGAGGACCTTCATGCGTCGGCGTCCTCGGTCTCGCCGCTCCGTCGATGCATCCGCGCCTTCCGCTCCTCCTTCGCCTCGCTTCGCTGCTCGCGGACGCGGTCGGCCTCGTCGTCAGACCAGCGCCCGAACCCGTCGTCGAAGTCGCCGCCCGTCTCCCGGTCGAGGACGCGCTCGAGCACGTCGTTGTAGCTCTCGCCTTCGGCGCGGTGCCGGTCGAGGATGCGCTTCACCCGGCCACTCACTCGAATCTGTTCATCGGCGGTCGCCATCGTTACGTCAACGTTGGCGTTGACACGGTTTAGTCGTTGGGTTGCCCGCGGTCGCGGAGCGAACAGTTTCCGCGGTAGTGTCCGGCTGCTACCCGTGTCGTATCTAGCGCACCCGCTGAAAACCAATCGTTACGAGGGTTTGACCGGATCGGCTGCGAGCTACCGCGTCGAACTCGCGCCGAGCAGGTCGAGCGTCGCACCGAAGGCGAGGTAGCCCAGCACGCCGCTGGCGACGATCACGAGGAGGGCGCCCATCACGGCGGAGACGGCCGAGAGCGGGTCCCCTGTGACGACGCCCTCGAACAGCCGTCCCATCTCGGGGATGTCGGTGACGATCCGGGTCACGAACTCCTGCAGCGTAACCATGGCTCGGCGTTCGGTCGGGGGTTACTTCGCTCTTCCGTGTGCAGGCGAGGGAGTTTTCCCGAGGGGCGCCCCACCGACGCCCAGTGACGCTCGACCCCATCCACGTCGACACCATCGCCCGCATCGCGGCCTCCATCGCGGGCACCGTCGACGACACCGACCACGACGACCACGCGCGGGCGGCGTGGGAGCTGCTCGACCCGCTCCGCGAGGACGGCCGCGTCGTGGTCGAACCGCTCGACGAGCCTGCCCTCCGCGCGGCGGCGATCGACGACGTGGCGCTCGCCGACCGCCCGTTCGACACGACCCACGGGCTCGACGCCGGCACGCTCAACCCCACCGGGTTCAAGAACGGGCTGCTGCTCGACGTGGCCCAGGCCGCGATGGCGGCGGCGCCGACGGCGCTCGACCTCCACCGCTCGCGCTCGCTGGTCGCGACGGTCCACGCCAACGACGCGACCCGGGAGTACGGCACCGACTGGCAGCGCTACGACGAGGGGTACAGCCGCCAGCAGGTGCTCCAGGTGCCGGAGGTGAGCCAGTTCGCCGACGAGGTGACCCACGAGCTCGCGCTGTACCTCGCGGAGTCCTCCCACGCGCTCGAACACGCCGAGAGGGTGGAGGAGCTCCTGCTGCTCGACGGGCCGCTGTACCCCAAGCGCCTGTTCAACTGGGAGTCCCGCGACCCCGCGCTGGCGGAGGCGACGAAGGAGGCCGCCCCGCAGGCGATCGTGGAGAACTACGTCCGCCTCGTCGAGGAGTTCGTCGAGCGCGGCGTCCCGCTCGCGGGGTTCGTGAAGAACCCCACGTCGCGCTTCATCGTCCGGACGCTCTCGGACCGGACGCCGACGCCGTGGACCGACGACGCCGCGCTGTTCACCCGCTTGCTCGAACAGCGTGATCAGGACATCGACGAGACCGCGGAAGACCCCGCGGCGGCCCGCAAGGAGTCGGATCTCACGTTCACCTCGTGGTTCCGCTCGCGGGGCTCCTCGGACGAGCCGATGTCCGTCGACGGCGACGCGATGGGGATCGAGCGCCGCCTCGACCCCGAATGCTACGAGGTGACGTTCTGCTACCTCTACGACCCCCGGACCGACGTGACGTACAAGATCGAGGCGCCCTACGCCGTCACCCGGGATCCCGAGACCCGGGAGGCGCTGACGACCCAGCTCCTGAGCGAGGTCGCGACCGAACGCGGGCCGCCGGAAGCGATCGGGAAGGCCGACGAGCTGGCGAAGATCGGCGCCGGCGAGAAGACCGCGATCCGCCGGAAGTTCGAGGAGACGTTCGGCAGCGAGTCCCGGTCGACGTACGATCGGCTGCGGTGGGGTGAGGAGGAGTAGTCTTTTCGTTTGGCGGTTGGAGTTTGATTGTCGGTGGCGGGAGGCGTATTTCGACTGTTTGGTTCCGGAACAGCGACCGCGGCAGCAACAGCAGTTCAATCGTCGACTTCTGAAACAGCGACCGCGACCGCAACAGCATCTCGAAGCATGACCACTTGTGACCGCACAGCACCGCGATGGTCTTCCCCTCTCCTCGCGGGTCACTTCGTTCCCCGCTCGGTTTCCCGCGGCCTCCCATCGTTGCACGGGCGACTCGCGAGTCGCCCGTGCAGCCTGCAGGACCTTCGGTCCTGCGCTGGTCGGCCGCGCCATCCTCCCCACGGGTTCGCCGACCGGTGGCGAACCCTCGCGTCCACCGCCACAGCACCGCGGTGGCGGTCGGCGCGAAGCGCGAGCACCTCCGTGTGCGAGCCGAGCGCGAGGGATGAGGGAGCGAAGCGACTGAATCGGTTGGGGAGGCGTGTGGGCTGTGCGGGGCGGTTGCGGTCACCAGTGGTCATGCTCACTCCGCGGTGCTGTTCGCAGTCGAAACAGCGAACTCCGCGGTGCCGCGGTCGATGCCACTGCTCCTCCGTTCTCCCTCAGACAACACTACAAAACCGACTACTCACCAAAACAACCCCTAAGCCGGCGTCTCCTTCTCCACGTCGATCGCCACGTCCTCGACCCCGATCCGGGCGAACTGCGTGCGGATGTGCTCTCGCGCCGCTTCGAGCGCCTGCTCGCGGGTGTCGAACCCCCGCGGCATCGGCGACTCGAACGCCACCCGGATCTCCTCGCCGTCGATCTCGATGGCCGAGCCGCCGCTCTCGACCTGGTAGAACGCGTCGCAGACCCAGACGTAGGCGGCGTCCTCGTCGGGGGCACCCTTGTACGACGGCGGCTCCTCGCCGCGCTCGAACACCGTCCCCGTGAGGGTCGTCCCCCCGCCGCGGCCGTGGACGTGGATCATACCGAAGGTACTCGGTCTGCGCTCTTAGGGGTGGTGTCCGTGGCGAGCCGTGCAGGGAGCGCCGCGCACAGGGAAAGGCGTATGGCGGGAGCCGCCCACCTCCGGGACATGAGCGACTCGGGCGATCTCGGCGATTTCACCGACTACGCCGAGAAGGCGGGGGACGGCGAAACCGACGCGGCCACGGAGACTGACGAGGCCCAAGGGAGCGAGGACGCGGCCGACTTCGAGCGCTACGGCGCCGAGACGGCGGGCGCCGACGAGGGGCTGGGAACCGTCTCGGTCTCGCAGGGGCTGCGGGTCTCCCAGGACGGCGACGAGACGACGCTGCGGGCCTTTATCACCACCGGGAACCGCGACTCCGTCCGGCTGGGGAGCTACCTGCTCGTCCCCTACCCCGACGACGAGGCGCTGTTCTGCTCGATCGCCGCGCTGGAGTACGCCCAGGAGTTCCAGTCCGACGACGCCACCGAGATTCACGCCCGCCGGCAGATGCGCCGCGAGGAGTTCGAGGAGCGCGACTACAAGTTCATGGCCGAACTCGAACCCGTGGCCGTGATCTACGAGGAGGGCGGCGAACTCAAGCGCCGGATGACTGACCGCGTGCCCAAACCCGGCGCGCTCGCCCGCGAGGCGTCCGACGAGGAGCAGATCAAAACCGGGCTGAAGATCCCCGGCGACGGCGTCTTCTTGGGCCACCTCTCCGTCGGGGGTGAGAAGGTCCGCACCGCCGCGGAGCCGCCGACGGTCGACTACCGCGTGAAGGACGAGTACGCCGACGGCGATCCGCTCGTGTTCCGGCACACGCTCGTGGCCGGCGGCACGGGATCGGGGAAGACACACGCGTCCAAGAACGTCCTCCGGCAGTATCTCGACGAGGACCGGACGTACCCCATGGACGACGGGCGGGAGGTCTCGCCCGCAGTCGTGCAGTTCGACCCGCAGGACGAGTACGCCCAGATGCACGACGACAACCCCGGGATGGGCGACGAGTTCGCCCGCAAACTCGACCGCGAGGGGATCGCCCACGGCGGCCACGACGACACGATCGCGCTCGTGCCCGTCGAGGACGGCGTGAGCTACGGCGGCGAGAGCCACCGCGCCGAACAGGTGCGGTTCACCGTCCCGTTCTCGGTCGTGAACGAGTACGACATGCCGTGGCTGGTCGCCGGCGGCGGGCTGAACGACAACCAGTACCCCGCGCTGCTTCGGCTGCTGAACCGGTTCTTCGACGACTACGGGGACGACGGTACGTACGAGCAGTTCCTCACGTTCCTCGACGACCCCGGACTGAAGGAGGAGCTCCACGAGTCCGGGCGCGTTCACGAGGCCACTTACGACGCCGTGAAGCGCCGCGTCCGCGGGATCCCCTCGGGCATCTTCGACCAGGACGCGCGGCCGATCACGGAGCTCGATCACGAACTCGTCCGCCCGGGCGGGCTGACAGTCGTGCCGACGTACCACCTCTCGACCTCGCGGGCGAAGGAGATGTTCGTGCTCGCGGTCTCCTCGCTGCTCGTCGACGACAAGCTCTCGAACTCCCCGAACAGCGAGCGCATCAAGGAGACGCCGCTGGTGCTGGGGATGGACGAGGCGCACAACTTCCTCTCGGACGCCGACAACGTGCAGGCCCAGAAAGTGGTCCAGAAGTTCACCGAGGCCGCAAAGCAGGGCCGGAAGGAGCGCCTGGGGCTGTTCCTGATCACGCAGGACCCACAGGACATCGCGGAGCCGGTGTTCAAGCAGGTGAACACGAAGGTCGTGCTGAACCTCGGCGACGAGGACGCGATCTCGTCGGTCAACATCCCGACGGAACTGGCCCAGAAGGTGCCGTACATGGAGAAGGGCCAGATGGTGGTGTACTCGCCCGACAACTCCGAGCCGGTAGAGTTGATCGGGCTGAGCGAGTGTGTTACTCGCCACGGCGAGTGAGCGCGAAGCGACCTCGTGTCGCGAGCGCCGAACCAACGCCGTGGCGATGTGTGACGAGGCACGGGGAGTAACGCCAGTCACGGCTCGCGACCTGCGCCGATCGAGGGATTGGCGCTCGGAGCGTGTTGCCGTGATCGTGAGCACCGAACGCGGATCAGTTGCCGCCGAATCCGCCACCTCGCTTTTCACGGATGCCGCCGAACCCCTACCCATGACCAAGCGCATACTCGTCGCGTACGACGGGACGCCACAGGCCGAGGAGGCACTGGAGTTCGCGGTCGAGGAGTGGGGCGACCACGACATCACGCTGCTGTACGTCATCAACCCAGTCGAGGCCGGCTACAGCGCCGGCGTCGGCATCCCCAGCGGCGGCGAGGAGTGGTTCGAGCAGGCGAAGGCGGACGCCGAGGAGCTGTTCGCGGAGGCCGACGAGGCGTACGGGATCGAGTTCCGGACCGAGACGGCGGTGGGGCGCCCGCCACAGACCATCGTCAACGTCGCGGGCGGCGACAGCGACGACGTCGACGCAGCCCAGTACGACCACCTCGTGGTCGGCAGCCACGGCCGCACCGGCGTCTCGCGGATGCTGCTCGGTAGCGTCGCCGAGAAGGTGGTCCGCGAGTCGCCGATCCCGGTGACCGTCGTCCGGTAGCGCCACCGACCACGGCTCGTGACCAGCGAGCGACGCTCTGTCGCTCGCACGGAGCGTGTTGCCGTGGTCGTGTCGCCGACCACGGCTGGCGACCTGTCGCGGATTCCGTTCCGCGACGATGGAGCGTGTTGCCGTGGTCGTGTTGCCGACCACGGCTGGTGACCAGCGAGCGACGCCCTGTCGCTCGCACGGAGCGCGTTGCCGTGGTCATGTTGCCGACCACGGCTCGTGACCTGTCGCGGACTCCGTTCCGCGACGACGGAGCGTGTTGCCGTGGTCGTGTCGTCGCAGACCACCGGCCGGTTAGCGCACGAACAGAACTAATAGCGCCGCCACTGTCACCCCGCCATGGTCGAGTTCGGACAGCTCGCGTTCGGCGTGTTCATGGTCCTCGGCGGTGCCCTCCTGGCGATCGACCACCCGATCGTCGACTGGCTCAATCGGTGGATGAAGTCCTGGGGGACGACCCGAGAGCCCGAAGATATCGAGATGGACGAGAACGCCGCACTGGTCGGCTTCGTCGGCGGGGCCTTCACGGTTATCGTCGGCCTGATGGTCGTCGTCGACGCGACCGCCTGACGGCGCCGCACACGTTCCTCCTCAGTCCTCCCCCGCACCGCCGACGACGAGCGTCGGGATCTCGGTCAGTCGGACCACTCGCTCGGTCGTGCTGCCGGCGGTGGCGATGCGCGAGAAGCCGGTCCGGCCCTGGGTCCCCATGACGATCAGCTCCGTCCCGTAGTCGCCGGCCGCGTCGACGATCTCCTCGGCGGGGCTCCCCCGGCGGAGGTGGCGGTCGACGGAGACGCCGCGTTCGGCGGCCAGTTCGGCCACTCTGTCCAGCGCCGCCTCGCCGACTTCCTCCTGTTTCTCGACCTCGAAGTCCCAGTGGCCGCTGGGCCCGGACTGCTCGACGACGAACAGTGCGTCGACGGTCGCGTCGAACAGTTCCGCGAGGTCCAGCGCCTCCTCGGCGGCGAGGTAGCTGGGGTCGCTCCCGTCGGTGGGGATCAGTATTCGGCGGTACATGCCTCTGCAGGGGGCGCGAACCGAAATAAACGCTCGCCCTCAGATCTCGGGGATGCCGAGCGCGTCGACGAGCAGGCTGACGATACCGATCAGCAGTCCGTCTACCGCGGCCATACCTGCGGGTTCGCGGGGCGGGTGTGAAAGCGTGGTGGGCGATCTACCACCGACAGTGAACGCTCGCGTGCGAGGCCGAAGGCTTTAGCGGGGGTCACTGCGTTGGTCGGGACGAATGGACGAGTCGGAGATGCGGATGGACCAGCGCGTCCGGAAGTCGACCCGCGAGACGCTTCGCGAGTCGTTCGTCACCGGGCTCGCGGTCGTCGTGCCGATGCTGGTCACGATCGTCGTCCTCGCGATCGCGTTCCAGTACGTCTACAACTACCTCTCGCTGTTCGCCCAGGGGATCGTCGAGGTAGACAGTCAGGTGAACCTCCCCGTCATCGGCGACATCCCGGTCGGCGTGTTCGTGATCCAGCTGGCCACGCCAGTGATCCTGCTCGCGGTCGTCATGGTGGTGGGGATATTCACGAACACCACCAAGTGGGGCGAGCGCGCGGTCGACTACTTCGACTACTTCATCTCCCAGATCCCCGCTGTCGGCGGCGTCTACGAGTCGTTCCGGCAGATGAGCGACGTGATGCTGGAGTCGGACACCCAGAGCTTCCGCGAGGTGAAGCTGGTGGAGTTCCCCCACGAGGGGGCGTACACGCTGGGCTTTGTCACCACTGAGACGCCCTCGGCGCTCGCCGACCCGGCGGGCCACGCCGAGATGCTCACGCTGTTTCTCCCGCTCGCGCCCAACCCCGTGATGGGCGGGCATCTGGTCCACATGCCCGCCGACCGCGTGATGGACGTCGACATGACCGTCGAGGAGGGGATCCGCGCTATCGTCACCAGCGGCGTCGCCGTCGCCGGCGCCGGGGGGGCCACGAACGCCGGCATGTCCGAGGAGCAGCTTCGCGATCTGGCGGGCGTCGAGCACGCCGACCAGCAGTTCGACCCCGAGAAGGACTCCCCGACGATCCGCCGGTCGGAGTCGGTCGACCCCGACCGATCGAGCACGTACGACGAGTCCATCGACCCCGAGCGGGCGACGACGCCCGACGACATCGCCCGGCGGGAGCGACCCGAGGCCGAGGGGCCCGCCCCCGACGCTGACACGCCGGCCGAGTGGGCACACGGGCTCGAGACGGACGACGCGAACGTCACGCCCGCCGAGGAGGCCGGCCGCTACGCGACCGAGGCCGACGAGACCGAGCGGCGCCCGGCGGAGATGGCCGGACGCGACCCCGCCGAGCGCGAGGAGACGGACCGGCAGCCCGCGGAGGCCGCCGGCCGCGACGCCGACCAGCAGGAGGAGACCGACGAGCCTCCCGCGGAGGCCGCCGACCGCGACGCCGGCCAGCGTGAGGCGACCGACCAGCAGCCCGCCGAGGAGTCGAACGAGGACCGGGACGGGCAGAACTGATGGCGGCGTTCGAGCTCCGCGAGCACACCGCCGACGTGGCGGTCGAAGCCCACGGCGAGCATCTGGGGGCGACGTTCGCCGCCGTCGCCGACGGGCTCGCGGCGGCGATGTGTAACGACTGGCCGGCCGCGGACGCCCCCGACGGCGGCGAGCGTGCCGACCTCCGCGTCGTCGCGGAGAACCCGGAGGCGGCGATGTACGACTACCTCGACCAGCTGATCTACGAACGGGACGTGCGGTCGGTGCTGCCCGTCGACAACGAGGCTAGCGTCGACGGGAACGGCGAGTGGGTCGTCGACGCGAGCTACCGGGGGGTGCCGCTCTCGGCGGTGACCGCCCGGGAGGTGAAGGCCGTGACGTACTCCGAGATGCGCGTCGAGCGCGTCGACGGGGGGTGGGAGGCGTACGTCGTGTTCGACGTCTGAACGCCTCACTCCTCGACGTACTGCCGCACGAGCCCGCACTCGGGACAGGCGTACGTCGTCGGCTTCACCTTCTCTTTCGCGCCGAGGCTCCCCAGGATTCCCTCCTTCGGCTCGTCGGTGACGAGGTGGAGTTCGAACCCGTCGGAGGTCCGCATCGTCATCTCCTCGAGCGTGACACCGCAGTCGGGACACCGTCTGGTCGTCGACATGCACGCCTCTCCGTGATCGACCCACGTAGTTCCCCGGGCGAACGACCTTTCAGCCGCCGGCCACAGTTTGGAGTATGACACGCCACATCGCCCCCGCGGCGGCCGCAGTCGTCCTGCTCCTCGCCGCCGTTCCGGCTCGGGCGCTGGCACACGTCCGCTACGTCACGCCGGGCGGCGAGGGCCGGATCGGCGAACTGCTCGGCGCGGTCGCGTCGGATCCGCTCGCGCTGGCGCTGCTGTTCGGCGGCGGCGTCGGGACCGTCGTCGCGGGGGCTGGCTGGCTCCGTTTCCGACCGCTCCGGACGGATCTCGCCGTGCTCCGGACGACGCTCCGGAGCTACGACGACCTGCTGCCGTGGCTCGCCCGCCTCGCGATCGGCCTGCCGCTGGTGGGGGCGGGCTTCACGGGCTACCTGTTCTCGCCGGTGGCGACCGCCGAGTTCCTGGGGCTCCCGGGGCCGGCCGTCCGCTTGTTCGGGATCGGCGTTGGGTTCCTGCTCGTGTTCGGCTTCGCGACGCGGCTCGCCGCGGCGGTCGGGCTGGCGGGCTACGCTCTCGGGCTGGCGCTCAGCCCGGCGCTGCTGCTGGCGCTGGAGTACGCGCCGGGCCTGCTGGCGATCCTCCTGCTCGGCGGCGGGCGCCCGAGCGCGGACCACGTGTTCTCGCGGCTGTCGAACGCCGAGGGGTCGGTGTACCAGCGGATCGATCCCGTTCGGGAGACGCTCGCGCCGATCGGCGAGCGCCTCGCCGCCCGCGACGACCTCGTGCCGGTGGTCGTCCGCGTCGGGCTGGGCGCTTCGTTCGTCTATCTCGGGATCGTCCAGAAGCTGCTCATGCCCGGGCAGGCGCTGGCCGTCGTCGCGAAGTACGACCTCACCGCGGTCGTCCCCGTCTCGCCGGAGCTGTGGGTCGTCGGCGCCGCGCTGACGGAGGTGGCGCTGGGGATCGCGCTCGCGCTGGGGCTGTTCACCCGCGCCGGCTGCGGGGTGGCGATCCTGATGTTCACGACCACGCTGTTCGGCCTGCCCGACGACCCCGTGATGGCCCACGTCTCGCTGTTCGGGCTGGTGTCGGTGCTGGTGATCACCGGCGGCGGCGCGTACTCGCTCGACCGCTGGCTGGCCGAGCGGTTCGACACCGACGCCGACGTCCAGTGGCGCGGGGACGAGCCAACGCCGACGGCCGACTGACACGCAACGGTCTTTCCACGTCGGACCCAACAACGGGTATGACCACGAAGGAGTTCGGCGACGTGACGCTCGAACGCGTCCGGGAGCACGTCTGGGAGATCCCCCAGGAGGGCGACATGGAGGTTCCCGGTCGCGTGCTCGCGAGCGAGGCGCTGCTCGACGACATCGGCGAGGACGACAGCCTCCAGCAGCTCAAAAACGCCGCCCATCTCCCCGGGATGACGAAGTACGCGCTGGCGATGCCCGACGCCCACCAGGGGTACGGGTTCCCGGTCGGCGGCGTCGGCGCCATCGACGCCGAGAACGGCTGTATCTCGCCGGGAGCGGTCGGCTTCGACATCAACTGCGGCGTCCGGATGCTCCGCACGCCGCTCACGTACGACGACATGCGCGGCCGCGAGGAGGAACTCGTCGACGCGCTGTTCGACGCGGTCCCCTCCGGCCTCGGCGGCGGCGGCGTCATCGACGGCAGCCGCGACGCCGTCGAGGGCGCGCTCGAACGCGGCGTCGAGTGGGCCGTTGAGCAGGGGTACGCGACCGAGGACGACCTCAAACACTGCGAGGACGAGGGCAGGCGCCCGGACGCGAAGCCGGAGTTCGTCTCGAAGAAGGCGAAGGACCGCGGGATGAACCAGATGGGCAGTCTCGGCTCGGGCAACCACTTCCTCGAGGTCCAGCGCGTGACCGACACGTTCGACGACGCGGTCGCCGACGCCTACGGCCTGGAGGAGGGCCAGATCGTCGTGCTGATCCACTGCGGCAGCCGCGGGCTGGGCCACCAGATCTGTTCGAACTACGTCCGAAAGATCGAGCAACAGCACGGTGATCTGCTCGACGAACTGCCGGACAAGGATCTCGCGGCCGCCCCCGCGGGCTCGGAACTCGCCGCGGAGTACTACGGCGCGATGTGTGCCGCGGTGAACTTCGCGTGGGTGAACCGCCAACTGATCACCCACCGGACGCGGGAGACGCTCACGGACGTGTTCGACAGCGTCGACACCGCGGACGTGGAACTGCTGTACGACGTGGCCCACAACATCGCCAAGCGCGAGACCCACGACGTGGACGGCGAGGACCGCGAGCTGTTCGTCCACCGCAAGGGCGCCACGCGGGCGTTCCCGCCGGGGCGCGAGGAGGTGCCACCGGCGTACCGCGACGTGGGCCAGCCCGTGATCATCCCCGGCTCGATGGGCGCCGGTAGCTACGTGCTGAAAGGCGGCGAGCGCTCGCTCGCGGAGACGTTCGGCTCCACCGCCCACGGTGCGGGGCGGCTGATGTCCCGCACGCAGGCCAAGTCGGAGTTCTGGGGCGGCGACGTGCAGGACGACCTCGCCGAGCAGGAGCACGTCTACGTGAAGGCCAACTCCGGGGCGACGATCGCCGAAGAGGCTCCCGGCGTGTACAAGGACGTCGACGAAGTGGTTCGGGTCAGCGACGAACTGGGGATCGGCGACAAGGTCGCGCGGACGTTCCCGGTCTGCAACATCAAGGGCTGAGGTTTACGTTCGGCCGGAACGCTACGGACCCCATGCTCGAAACGCGGCGCGGCCGGTTCGTCGGCATCACCCTCGCGATCCTCGTCGTCGCGCTCCCACTCACGGTGCTGGTGGCGCCGCCGGACCCGTACACCCAGCTGGTCGTCGCCGTCGGCGTGGTGCTGTTCGCGCTCACGGCGGCGAACCTGCTGAGCCATCCGACGGTGTACGAGCGACTGCGCGAGGAGTGAGCGGCTGAAGAGTCACCTTTCTGACTGCTACTCGTTTCAGCGAACACTTTTCGTCCACCGCCCCGACAGCCAGAGCAATGTCCCTGCCGACACGCGAGGAGGTCCCGGACGACGAGAAGTGGGACCCGTCGCTCGTGTTCGACTCGCCGGCCGACTGGGCGGCCGCCGCCGAGACGTTCGAGGACCGCCTCGACGACCTGTGCGCCTACGAGGGTCACGTCGTCGAGAGCGGCGAGACGCTGGCCGAACTGCTGGATCTCGTCGAGGAGTTGGCGGTGGGCCGCCTGGGCCGGCTCCACCAGTACGCCTTCCTCACCAGCTACGTCGACACCACCGACGACGCGGCCCGGGAGCGGTTCGTCCGCTACCGCGACCTGGCCGCGGAGATGGCGTCGGCGATGGGGTTTCTCGTCCCCGAACTCGCCGCGGCCGGCCGGGAGCGTGTCGAGTCGATCCGCGCGTCGACGCCCGAACTCGACCGGCACGAGACTCACCTCGACCGACTGCTCGCGAGCGCCGACTACGCGCTCACGGAGGAAACCGAGTCGGTGCTGGCGACGCTTGCGCCGGCTCTGGAGGGCGGGAGCGATGTCGGGCGGGCGATCGCCGACGGCGACGTCGATCCGCCGACCGTCGAGACCGACGACGGCGAGCGCCGCGTGACGCCGGCGGCGAAGTCGGCGCTGCTGCGCTCCCGTGATCGGGGGGTCCGCCGTGCCACCCATGAGCGCTTCCGGGCGGCACTGCGCCGCCACCGCAGCGGGATGGCGTCGGCGTACGTCAAGCGGATCCGTGCGGACTGTCGTCGCGCCGATGCCAGGGGGTACGACTCCGCGCTGGCGCGGCGGCTGAACGGGGACGACCAGAGCCTCGGCGGCCCGTACCCGACGGCGGCGTACGAGACCGTGATCGAGGGGGTCGCCGACCGGCTCGGCCCCCACCACGACCTGCTCGCGGCCCGCCGCGACGCTATCGAGGGCGAGACGCTTCGGGAGTGGGACCTCCTCGCGCCGCTGCCGCCGGGTGAGCCGCCCGAAGTCCCCTACGAACGGGCGACGGAGCTGGTACTCGACTCGCTCGCCCCGCTAGGCGAGGCGTACGTCGATTGCGTGGCCGAGGTTCTCGCCGAGCGCCGCGTCGACGTCCGGGAGACGGCGAACAAGCGCCGCGGGCCGAAGGCGATCCAGAACACCGCCGTCGGAACGGGCCCGTTCCTCGCGCTGAACTACGACGGCAGCCTGCGGGCGCTGCTGCTGTTCACCCACGAACTCGGCCACGCGATGAACCGCGAACTCGCGGCCGACGCACAGCAGCCGATCGACCAGGGCGTCCCCGAGCACACCGGCGAGGTGGCGTCGTTCGCCCACGAGACGCTGCTGGTGGATCACCTCGCCGAGACGTGGGACGGTACGGACGCGCTCCACGCGCGTTCGGTGTTCCTCGACAAACTCCCACTCTACCGGGCTGCCCGCGGGGCGACGTTCGTCCACGGCCTCCACGAAGCCGTCGCCGACGGCGCCGACCCCGGCCCGGACGCGCTGGACGAGCGCCACCGCGACCTGCTCGGCGAGTTCAAAGCCCCCGTGGAACTCGGCGAGCACGCCGGCGCCGGCTGGCAGGAGATCGACCTCGCCCGCGAGCCGTACCACGCCTACCTCTACGCGACCGGCTCGGTCGGCGCGCTCGCGCTGGTGCGGGCGCTCCGCGAGGGTGACCTCACGCCGGAACGCTACCGCGAGATGCTCGCCCGCGGCCGGAGCGTCCGCTCGAACGAGGCGTTCCAGCCGACGCTCGACTTCACCGACGCGGCGACCGTCGACCGTGGGATCGACTCCTACGCCGACCGAGTCGACGCGTTCCTCGACGCACTGGCCGACGTACGCTAATCATCCGGGCCGACGCGAACTAGTCGCCCGGCCCGCCAGGCCCCTCCGGCCCACGGGGTCGCCGCGGCCCGACGCCGATGGTGACGCTGTCGTCGCCGCGCTCGGGCTGAACCTCCTCGCCCGCCTCGAACCGGACGAACGAGAGGTAGAACGGCTCGCCACAGCCCGCGTCGGGCGCCTCCGCGGCGTCTGGCAGTTCCTCGCCCGTCAGTAACAGTTCATCGTCCGCACCGCAGACGATCCGGACGCCGTCGACGTCGTCCTCGTCCTCGAACGGCTCGTCGGGGTCGACGTAGCTCCATCCCTCGAGCGGGTAGGCGGTGACGGTCTTGTCGGCGAGATACCCCTCGCGCTCGAGTTCGTGGACGGCGCCACAGCGCGGGCAGTAGTAGGTGACGGGGTAGCCCATGCCCCGCCTAGGCGGCCGAACGATACGTGCGTTTCGGCGCCGGTGGGGCGGCGCGGCTCAGCGCCGCTCGCGGATCACTCCTCCCCTCGTGCGTCGACCACGAGCACGGGGATCCTCGTCTTCCGGAGCACCTTCTCGGCGACGCTGCCCAGCAGCGCCCGCGAGATACCCGAGCGGCCGTGGCTCCCCATCACCACGATGTCGGCACCGAGTCCGTCGATGGCTTTCCGGATGGCCAGCGCGGGCTGGCCGGCGCGGACGTGCTCCTCGGCGGGGACGCCCGCGGCCGCGGCGGCGTCGGCGACGTAGCTCGTCGCCTCGTTCGCCGCCTGCTTCACCTCGGGCATGTCGTCGAGGTGGCCCTGCCGGATGCGGTCGACCTGCTCGGTGCCAAGCGAGTAGTTCACCGCGTCCACGTCGATGACGTACAGCGCGTGGACGGTCGCGTCGTACTTCGCGGCGAGGTCGACCGCGCGGTCCACGGCGGCCTCGGCGGTGTCGCTTCCGTCGGTCGGCACGAGGATGTCGTCGTACATGGATCAGTCGTCCGCGGGGGTCTCGCCCCCGTCGGTCGCGACGTCTTCGGCGCTCTCCTGTCGGGACATCGGTTCGGGACTGTGACACTGGCGGACCATGCGTTTGGTCTCCTCGGGTGGCTCCTCGGTGAGCTTGGAGACGACGATGGTGATCGCGAACACGATCGGCGTGCCCACGAGCGCGGCGCCGATCGCCGGGAACACCTGGCCGTACAGCTCGCTGAACGGCACGATCAGGTCGTTCACCACGGCGGCGACCCAGATCAGCAGGCCGACGCTCATGCCCGCGAGCGCGCCCTCGCGGTTGGTGTTCTCCCACCAGAGCCCGAGGAAGAACATCGGGAACAGCACGATCGCCGCGAGCGAGAACGCCAGCGCGACCAGCTCGCCCACCAGCGCGGGCGGGTCGAGCGCGGTCGCGCTGACGATGGCGCCGAGGACGACGATCGTCGCCCGGCCGACGAGCACCTGCTCGCGCTGGGTGGCGTCGGGGTTGATGATGTTGGTGTAGATGTCGTGGCTGACGGCCGAGGAGGCGGTGATGAACAGCCCCGCAGTCGTCGCGATGGCGGCGGCGATCCCGCCGGCGGCGACCAGGCCGACGAACCACGTCGGGAGGTTCGACAGCTGGGCGGCCAGCACGACGATCAGGTCACCCTCGCCGCCGCTCATCCCGCCGTCGGCGGCGTACGTCGGGCCGTACTGGGAGGCGTCGTACAGGTCGACGCCAAAGGCCGCCAGCGCGGGCGCGCCCCAGTAGAGGATCATGATGAAAAAGAGCCCCCACACCGTCGACTGGCGGGCGACTTTCTCGTTCTCGACGGTGTAGAACCGCACGAGGACGTGTGGCAAGCCACAGGTCCCGAACACCAGCGAGAACGCGGTCGCGATCCAGAGGAAAAAGGAGGAGTTCGCGAACGGTTCGGAGAACTCGCTGTTGAGGTCGTTGATCAGCGCGCCGTACTCGATCTGCGGGAGGACCGTCGAGTAGCCGCCGGTGAAGCCGACGACGTACACCGCCGCGAGGAACGCGACGATGAGGATGACGTACTGGACGGCCATGTTCTTGGTCGCGCCCATCATCCCCGAGAGGGTGAGGTAGGCGACCGTGATCGCCATCATGATCAGCACCATCGTCACGTAGTCGGTGCCGAACACGTACAGCCCCACGAGTCCCATCCCGCGGGCCTGCCCGACCGAGTAGACGAAACCGATCAGGATGGTCGTCAGCGCGCCCAGCGCGCGGGCGGTGTCGGAGTTGAAGCGGTCGCCGACGAAGTCCGGCGCGGTGTACTTCCCGAACCGCCGCATCTGGGCGGCGAGGAAGATGAGCAGCACGAAGTAGCCGGCCGTCCAGCCGATGATGAACGCCAGCCCGTAGAACCCCGAGAGGGCGACCAGTCCCGCCAACCCGAGGAACGAGGCGGCGGACATCCAGTTGGCGCCGATCGCCATCCCGTTCTCGATGTTGCCGATCGAGCGCCCCGCGACCCACATCCCCTCGGTGTCGGCGACCTTGAACAGGTAGCCGACGACGAGGAACAGCGCGAGCATCGCGATCACCAGCACCGCCGGGATCGGCTTGAACGAGATGTTCAGCGCCTCCGGCAGCAGTTCGCTCGACTGGAGGACGGCCGCGCTCGCGGCGTCGAGACTCATTCCGCCTCACCCCCGTCGGAGACGGCGGCGCCCTCCTCGGGCGGCGAGGCCTCGCTCCCGGCGGGTGTCGAGTGGTCGATCCCGTACTTCTCGTCGAGTCGGTCGCGCCGTCGGGTGTAGATGAACGCGAGGACGAGCGAACTCGTGGGGGCGACGAAAGCGACGGTGAAGTAGTGGGCCGGGAACTGGATGATCGGGATCTCCTGGGTCATCAGCCCCGGCGCGAGGAACGTCGCCGTCACCGGCCCCCACGTGAGGATCGTCCACGCGATGAAGCCGGCCCACACCTGCTTCAGGTGGTCCCGCATGAACGGCGTGTTCGGGTTGAGGATGTTGATCTCGGTGTCGAGATAATCGACGTCTTCCTCCTGTTCGGCAACCCCACCATCTGTGGCGAGGTCGTCGTCCGAGTCGTCCGGTTCGTGTGAGGGATTCTGTGTCATAGATCGTGGCGTGTGTCGGCGTGGTCGGTTGTGGTCTGAAAAAACGATACGCGGTGGTCAGCCCTGGACGCTGTCGCGGATCTCCTCGACGATCTCGGGGTTGCGCAGTGTTGACGTATCCCCGAGTTCGTCGCCGTTGGCGATGTCTTCGAGCAGGCGGCGCATGATCTTGCCCGAGCGCGTTTTGGGGAGTTCGGGGGTGAAGATCACCTGTTCGGGGCGAGCGATCGGGCCGATGGCGTCCTCGACGCTCTGGACGATGGCGTCGCGGAGTTCGTCGTCGCCCTCGTAGCCGTCCTCGGTGATCACGTAGGCGTACACTGCCTCACCTTTCACCTCGTGGTCGCCGCCGACGACGGCCGCCTCGGCGACCCCCTCGACGCTGACGATCGCGCTCTCGATCTCCATCGTTCCGAGGCGGTGGCCCGAGACGTTGAGCACGTCGTCCACTCGCCCGAGCACGGTGATGTAGTCGTCCTCGTCGATCTTCGCGCCGTCCTCGGGGAAGTACACCCAGTCCTCCGGGTCGTCCGAATCCGTGTCGGAGTACTCTCGCCAGTACTCGTCGATGAACCGCTCGTCGTTCTGGTACAGCGTGCGCAGCATCCCCGGCCACGGCTTCTGGATCGTCAGGTAGCCCGCGCGGCCGGCCTCGATCTCATCGCCGTTGGTATCGAGAATCTCGGCGTCGACGCCCGGCAGCGCCGGCCCCGCGGAGCCGGGCTTCATGTCCTTGATCCCCGGCAACGTGGTGACCATCATCCCGCCCGTCTCGGTCTGCCACCAGGTGTCCACGACGGGACACTCCTCGTTCCCGATGTGTTTGTAGTACCACTTCCAGGCCCGGGGGTTGATCGGTTCGCCCACGGTCCCTAGGAGACGCAGACTGGAGAGGTCGTGACTGTTGGGGAACTCCTCGCCCCACTTCATGAACGCGCGAATGGCGGTGGGCGCGGTGTACAGTTGGGTCGCCTCGTACTCCTCGATGATCTCCCAGAGCCGATCACGCTCGGGGTGGTCCGGCGTCCCCTCGTACATCATCGTCGTCGTGCCGAGCGCGAGCGGGCCGTAGACGATGTAGGAGTGGCCGGTGATCCAGCCGATGTCGGCCGAGCAGAAGTACGTGTCCTCGGGCTTGACGTCCAACACGGCCTGGGAGGTCCACGCGGACCAGGCGAGATAGCCGCCCGTCGTGTGTTTCACCCCCTTCGGCTCGCCCGTGGTACCGGAGGTGTACATCAGGAACAGCATGTCCTCCGCGTCGCGGGCGACCGGCTCGACCTCCGCACCCTCGTGGGCGGCGATCAGGTCGTCGTAGTCGTGCTGGGACTCGGTCAGGTCGTGGCCGTGGTCGTCGCCGTTGGCCGCGAGTCGGCCTACGACGACGGTGTCCGACACCTCGTGGTCGACGCCGCCGAGCCCCTCGTTAGCCTTCTCGAGGTGGTCGAGCGGGTCGCCACGGCGGTAGTAGCCGTCGGCAGTCACGAGATACTCGGAGTCGGCGGCGTTCATCCGCGTCGCGAGCGCGTCCGCAGAGAACCCCGCGAACACGACCGAGTGCGGCGCGCCGATGCGGGCACAGGCCAGCATCGCGATCGGGAGCTCCGGGATCATCGGCATGTACATCGTCACCACGTCGCCCTCGCCGACGCCCATCTCCCGGAGTGCGGCCGCGAACTCGTTCACCTCGCGGTGGAGCTCCTCGTACGTGTACGTCCGGTTGGCCTCCGCGGTCGGCTCACCGACCCACTCGATGGCGGCCTCGTCGCCGCGCTCGTCGAGGTGTCGATCGAGACAGTTCGCGGAGGCGTTCAGCTCCCCGCCCGTGAACCACTCGTAAAACGGCGGGTTCGAGTCGTCGAGTACGGTGTCGTACTCCGACTCCCAGTCGAGCATGTCGGCCGCTGCCTGCCAACACTCGGGCCAGTTCTCCTCGAACTCATCGTAGATCTCCGGGTCCGAGACGTTCGCCTGCTCGACGAACGATTCCGGCGGCTCGAACACGTCCTGCCCTTCGAGCCGCGCTTCCAGTTCGGCGTCTTGATCTCCCATGATCTATCGCCGATGATCCGCCTTCCCCTCACATAAACGGGGGAGCTAATTATCCCAAACCACGGCGGATTTCAGCACACGGCGGGGGGTCGACGCGTCCGTCAGTCCCGCGCAGGGGGGTCCTCGAAGAAGGCGGTGAGCAGCTTCCCCTCGGCGTTGCGGAGGTGGTTGTGCAGCGTCGGCGCCGAGACGCCGACGGAGTCGGCGAGCTCCTCGGCGGTCGTGTCCCGAGGCCACTCGAAGTAGCCCGCGTGGTAGGCCGCCCGGAGCACGGTCGTCTGGCGCTCCGAGAGCCGGTCGCCCAGGCGTTCCCGGAACCCGGCGTCGGTCTCGACCGGCCGATCCACCTGCCGTTTCGCGGTTAGCCCCACCGAGGGATGGGCGTCGGTCACGGCGTCGACGGCCGCGCGCACGTCCGCGTCGCCCGGGAGTTCGGCCGTGAGCGTCGTCACGCCGTCGCTCGCCGCGAGCGACCGGACTCGTCCCCCATGTTCGACCAGCGGGCGGACGGGTGTGGCGGTCAGCACCAGTTCGATCGCCGCGCCGTCGTCGTACCCCTCCAGCAGCCGGGCGTCGTCGACGGCGTCGGTCGCGGCCACCCGTGTGAGCACCGGCTCGGCGTCCGCCCCCTCGACGGCGGCGTAGAACAGCAGCGCGTCGCCGTCGACGGGCACGATCCCGGAGAGTTCGATCCGACAGTCCAGTGCCGTCGAGAGGTCGGCGAGCGTCGACGCCGCGGCCGGACACCGGAACTCGAGTTCGACCGCCGAGTCCGAGAGCAGCAGCCGCTTGCGCTGCACGGCCGCCAGCGCGTGGGCGGTCTGTCCGGCGACGGCGGCGACCGCGTCCGTCGCGGCGTCGTCGACCGACTTGCTCGTCCCCACGGCCAACAGCGCGCCGTCTGCGTCGCCGCCCGGGACGTGGGCGACGACGATCGCCCCGTCCGGGCCCGGAAGCTCGCGGGCAGACCCCTCGGCGGCGACGTCCTCCATCGCCTCGCGGTTGTCGTCGAGGTGGTCCCGAACCGTCCGTTCCGGCACGCCGGCGACGTGGCGGAGCGTTACGGTCTCGTCCGTCCGTTCCGCGAGCCACGCGAACCGGACCGCCTCGGCGTCGGCCAGTCGGTCACAGACGGTCGCCGCGACCTCGTCGCGGTCCTCGGCGTCGTACAGCGTGTGGGGGAGTTCGCGCGCGACGGCCAGCACGGGGCGAGCCAGCCCCGAGACGCCGTTGGACCCCTGACTGCGCTCCTCGACCGCCTGGACCAGCGCGTCGCGATCGGCCTCGGGCAGCAGCGGCGCGAGGCTGTCGAGCCGTTCCCACCCGCCCGCCTCGGCGACGATGTGGGGGGGAACGCCGTCGTCGAGCAGGTCGGCGGCGAAGAAGTCGCGCAGGTCCGGCGCAGTTGCGTCGACGCCGTCGACGCGGTCGGACACCTCCCGGATCAGCATCGCCAGCCGGCGGGGGGAGACGGAGAACAGCGGCTCGTCGTCCGCGATCCCGTTGCTCGCCGCGTACTGCCGCAGGTCGTGGGCGACGCCGTCGGGCAGCACCGTCTCCCGGGCCGGCGCCGGCGACTCGCCCGCCTCGCGCGCGGCGGCCGTCGACTCGCTGTGGACTGCAACGAGCTGGGTCCCCTCGTGT
This sequence comes from Halolamina sp. CBA1230, assembly GCF_002025255.2. Lineage (GTDB taxonomy): Archaea > Halobacteriota > Halobacteria > Halobacteriales > Haloferacaceae > Halolamina. Next base: position 1,131,155 of record NZ_CP054587.1, on the reverse strand, counting down.
TCGAGTACGTCCTCGGGCCGGAGCCGCGCCTGCTCGACCGGCCGGAGCCCGGCTTCGCCGGCCAGCCTGACGACGAGCTCCTCGCGGTGGGTCCGGGTCGCACGCCGGAGACGGTCGTACGACGCGGGGGGTAGTGACACGGTTTCGGTCTGTTCTTCGGAGCGAAATAAACGCACCGTTCTGCTACGGGCTTGACAGAGAACGGAAGTCGAACGCAGTGGGACGGCCGAATATCGGTTTCGTCAGAAAACTTCCCCCGAAATCAGTTCGGCGTCCGCGACTGGAGTTCGCCGACGATCTCGGGGTTGCGCAGCGCGGACGTGTCACCGAGGTCCTCGTCGTTGGCCACGTCCTCCAGCAGGCGGCGCATGATCTTCCCCGAGCGCGTCTTGGGGAGGTCGGGGGTGAACACGACGGCCTCGGGGACCGCCACCGAGCCGACGGCGTCCTCGACCGCGTCGCGGACGCGCTCCCGGAGGTCGGCCTCCTCGGCGCCGTGTTCCGGCGCGACGTAGGCGTAGATCGCGGTTCCCGTCGTCTCGTGGTCGGCGCCGACGACCGCCGCCTCCGCGACGCCGGGGACGCCGACGATCGTCGACTCCAGTTCCATCGTGCTGAACCGCCGGCCGGCGACGTTGACCGCCTCGTCGGTGCGCCCGAGGAACGTCACGTACCCCTCGTCGTCGATCGTCGCGGCGTCCTCCGGGTAGTAGCGCCAGCCGTCGCGCTCGGTGGTCGCGCGCTCGCCCCAGTCGGTACCGTCGGCCAACGCCGTCGGCATCCCCGGCCACGGCCGGGTGATGACGAGTTCGCCGCGCTCGCCGGGGTCGATCGGCTCGCCGGTGGGGCCGACGACCTCGGCCTCGATCCCGGGTAGTGGTTTGCCGGCGGCACCGGGCTTCATCGCGTCGACGCCGGGCAGCGTCGAGACGAGGATCGCGCCCGTCTCGGTCTGCCACCAGGTGTCGACGATCGGGCACTCGCCGCCGCCGATGTGGTCGCGGTACCAGTGCCACGCGCGCTCGTCGATCGGTTCGCCGACCGTCCCCAGCAGGCGGAGGCTGGAGAGATCGTGGCGTTCGGGATGCTCAGCACCCCACTTCATGAACGCCCGGATCGCGGTCGGGGCCGTGTAGAACACGTCGACAGCGTGGCGGTCGATCAGCTTCCAGAGCCGATCGCGTTCTGGGTGGTCGGCCGTGCCTGCCGACAGCACCGTCGTCGTTCCCAAGGCCAGCGGCCCGTAGACGACGTAGGAGTGGCCCGTGATCCAGCCGATGTCGGCGGCACACCAGTGGGTGTCCTCGGGCCGGATGTCGAGCACCGACTGGGCCGTCCACGCGACGTGGGCGAGGTAGCCGCCGGTCGTGTGGGTCACCCCTCGCGGCTCGCCGGTCGTGCCGGAGGTGTAGATCCGGAACAGCGGGTCGGCGGCGTCCCGGGCCACTGACTCGACCTCGGCGCCCTCGTGGGCGTCGATCAGCTCGCAGTAGTCGTGGTACCCCTCGCCGAGGTGGACACCCTGGCCGAGGTGGTCGAGCACGACCACGTCCACGTCGCGGTCGACCGCGAGGCGGGCGTTGTCGGCCTTGTTCTTCTGGGCGATGGCGTCGCCGCGGCGGTAGTAGCCGTCGCAGGTCACGAGGAACCCCGAGTCGGCCCGTTCCATCCGTTCCGCGAGCGCGTCCGCGGAGAACCCGGCGAAGACGACGTTGTGGACCGCGCCGAGGCGGGCGCAGGCGAGCATCGCCGCCGGCAGCTCCGGCACCATCGGGAGGTAGATCGTCACCACGTCGCCCTCCTCGACGCCGAGGTCGCGCAGCCCCGCCGCCAGCGCGTTCACCTCGCGGTACAGTTCGAGGTAGGTGTAGCTCCGTCCCCCGTCGAGCTGGCCCTCCCAGACGAGCGCGCGCTGGTTCTTGCGCTCGGGGAGGTGGCGGTCGAGACAGTTGACGGAGGCGTTGAGCCGGCCGCCGGGGAACCACTCGAACGGCGGGGTGTCGCCGCCGCGGAACGCCGTCTCGTACGGCCGCTCCCAGTCGAGCAGGTCGCCGGCACGCTCCCAGCAGTCGGGCCACTCCCGTTCGAACTGCTCGTCGATCCCGGGGTCTGAGACCGCCGCGCCCGAGCTGAACCACGACGGGGGGTCGATGGCCGCGCCCGGCGTCCGATCGGCGCCGTCACCCGTCATCGTTCGAAGTGGGAAGGGTGAGGGAGATAAGTTTCCCGCTCGGGGCTTCCTTCGCCCGTTCCTCGGTCGAGTAGCAACACCTATCGGGCGAGCGGCCCCAGCCGCCACCATGATCGACGAGACGGTCGCCGAGATCCGGCAGATGCGGAGCCACTCCTCCTCCGCGGTCGCCGTGAAAGCCGCCACCGCGCTCCGGGAGCTGCTCGACCGCGAGTACGTCTCCGCGGACGCGTTCGACCGCGATCTCGAGCACAACGCCGGCGCGCTCCGGCGCGCGAACCCCTCCCACGCCTCGCTCCACACCGCGATGCGCGGTATCGTGGATCGCGTCGTCGGCGAGGCCGACACCCCCGAGGAAGCGAAGGCGTTGCTCGAACAGGCTATCGAGGACGCCGTCGAGCGCGTCGAATCCGGGAAACACCGCGCGGCTGCCCACGCCGCCGACACGTTCGCGGACGGCGAGACGATCCTGACCCACGACTACTCCTCGACCGTGCTCGAGGCGGTCGAGACCGCCTGCGCGGACGGCACCCACCTCACCGCCTACGTCACCGAGGCCCGGCCGCGCTACCTCGGGCGCAAGACCGCCCGCAGGCTCGCGGGGATCGATCGCGTCGAGCCCCACCTGCTGGTCGACAGCGCCGCCGGCTACGTCATGAACGAGATCGACCGCGTCGTCGTCGGGATGGACTGCATCGTCGAGGGGACGCTGTACAACCGGATCGGTACCTACCCCATCGTCGCCGTCGCCGCACGGGAGAACGTCCCCGTGACGGTCGTCGGCTCCTCGGCGAAGGTGATCGACGAGTTCCGGTTCGAGAACGAGTTCCGCCCGGGGAGCGAGGTGATGCGCGAACCCGTCGAGGGCGTCGAGATCGAGAACCCCGCCTACGACGCGACGCCGACGGAGCTGGTGGACACGCTGGTCACCGACGAGGGCGTCACCGAGCCCTGATCGTCACGGTCGATGGTCCCCCCAATATCGCTCCGTACTCGCCGTGCGATCGACGACCGGATCGACCGACTCCGCGAGCGGTACGGCCAGTTCCCGGTCGTCGACGCCACTCGGCTCAACGACCCCGAGTTCTTCGAACACGGCGTCGAGATGTTCGAGTCTGGGGGTCGTGGCGCGGCCGGCGCCCGCGTGACCGACGACGACGGGCGACTCCTCCTGATCCGTGACGACCGCGACCCCGAGACCTGGGTGCTCCCCGGCGGCGGCCACGAACCGGGCGAGACGTTCCCCGAGACCGCCCGCCGCGAGGTCCGGGAGGAGACGGGCGTCGACTGCGAGGTATCGAGCGTCTGGCGTGCGGTCCGGAAGCGGTTCGTCCACCGCGAGCAGCCCCAGCGCCGCGGGTATCTGCTGGAGTTGTTCTTCACCGCCGACGCCGTGGGCGGGGAGGCGGGAGTCTATCCGAACCGGCTGGAGGAGGGGGAGGAGGTGCTCGAAGTGCGGTGGTTCGACGACGTGCCGGCGAACGCGATTCCGGTGGTCGAGGACCGGACCGCGCCGCCGGTGGTCTAACGACGGCGTTTTCGGTCCGAACCCGGTGAAGGTTTATCCCGGAGAGCGCACTACATCCGTTCATGAGCACCGGTCGAGAGATCCGCCTGATCGAGGAAGACGACGGGTGGTGGTCCGCGGTCGACGAGGGGACGGGTGTAGCCAGTCAGGGTGAAACCCGCGAGGAGGCCCTCGAGAACCTCGACGAGGCGCTCTCGGCGACCGCGGAGGCGGAGGACGCCGGGACGTCGGCGCCGGAGCCCGACGCCCCCTGGTTCGAGAGCTGAATGGTCTCGCGGGATTTCTCCGGCCGGGAGATCGTGAAGGTCCTCCAGAAGTTCGGCTACCGTCACGACCGAACCCGTGGGGATCACGCGATTCTGAAGTACACGAACCCGGACACGGGCGAGACACGCACCGTCACGGTGCCGCTCCACGATCGGGTTCGAACTGGGACCCTCCAGAGCATCGCCGATCAGTGTGGTGCCGACGATTTCCACGCGTGGTGTGCGTGGATCGACGAGCATCGATAGCGCGGGGACTCAGTGTGGCTCGTCGTCAGACCGTATCTCGATCCGTGTACGTGTAGCGGCGTGCGATCGCCCCGTCCTCGAACTCGTGGAAGTCCGCGAACCCGAGTTCGACCGATTCGCTGTCCTGTTCCCCGCGGAACGTCCCGCGGACTGCGACGGTGTCCCCGTCATCGGACTGCGTCCGATTGCCCGCGGAGCGTTGCTCCGCGCTGTCGGAAACGACCGCGTGCAGTTCGTGCTCGCCGTTCGAGAGCGGGCGACCTTCCTCGTAGAACGTCCGCAGTGCCTCCCGCCCTTCGATCGTCGACTGCCCGGGTCGCTCGTAGACGACGTCCTCGGTGAACAGTTCGACCAGCGCGTCGTACTCGGCGGCGTCGACCAGCTCGTAGTAGCGGCGGACGGTGGCCTCGTGGCTCATGCTCGAACCGTCGGCCGGCAGGGGATTGAGTGTTTGGCCGCTTGACCGCGTGCCGGACGGATCAGTCGCCCTCGCCGGCTCTTCTTGCCGGCGAGATCAGTCGTCCCCCACGACCGGCTCCTGCCCCGGCAACACGACGCCCTCACGGCTCTCGATCAGCTTCCACCCCGCGAGCCCGGCCGCGAGAAACGCCAACGAGGAGCCGACGGCAAACGCGGTCGGGTAGCCGACGAGGCTGGCGAGGCCGCCGATGGCGACCGGGCCGACGACGCCGCCGACGCCTTTCGCCGTCGAACGCAGCCCCATGAGTTCGGATTCGCGCTCGTCGGGCGCCACGTCACCGATGAACGCCAGCGCGCCCGTCGTCATCGCGGAGTAGGCGGCGCCGACGACGACGAACGAGAGCCCGGCGACGGCGAGTCGCAGCGGGCCCGAGACCAGCGTCGCTGCGGCAGCCACCAGCGCGAACAGCCCCGAGCCGGCCATGCCGACGACGACGAGCGGTTTCCGCCCCCACGCGTCGGCGACCCGGCCGAACAGCAGCATGAACACGGTCTGGCCCGCAGGGTTGATCGCCAGCAGGACGCCCATCGCGAACTCCGAGAGCCCCAGCGTCCCGGGGAGGTACACCGGCATCAGCCCCATCAGCCCGATGACGGTGGCGTTCCGGAACCCCAGCGCGAGGTAGAGCATCCAGAGCCCGTTCCGCCGGAGGTGGTCGCGGTCGTCGACCGCCGGGAGCAGCCGCCGGCGGACCTCCGCGAGCAGTTCGCCGACCGTCGGCTGGCTGTCGGGCTGTGGGGCCACGCTGTCGTCGAGGAACACCACCACCAGCGCCGACGCGAGGCTGGCGGCGACGATGATCGAGTAGACGCCTTCGGGCACGAGCAGGCCGAGCAGCAGTCCGGCCCCGAGCTGGCCGCCGGTGAAGCCGGTGGCCCGCGCGGCGTTGAAGAAGCCGAGCGAGCGCCCCCGCCCCTCGTCGCCGCCGCGTGCGGAGGCGATGGCGAGCATCACCGGCGAGAAGCCGACGGCGAACACCGCGTACAGCCCGCGGGAGAGGATCGGCACCCAGACGCCCGAGAACAGGAACAGCGGCCCGAGCGCGAGCGTCGCCCCGAGCCCGGTCGCCACCAGCACCGCGCGGCGGCGACCCGTCACGTCGGCGACGGCGCCCCAGAACGGCGAGAAGACGGTCATCCCGAGGAAGTACGCGGTGGTGACCAGCCCGACGACCAGCGCCGAGGCGTCGTTCTCGCCGAGGTAGAACGCCAACCCCGTGCCGAGCAGGATGCCCGCCCCGAACCGCGTGGCTGCGGCGACGGCGACGAGCAGCCGCTGGCGCGTGTCCCCGGGGAGCATCGGTGGCGGTTCGTGGAGAACCCCTAAATACCGACTGGCCCCGGCCAGTTTCGCGACCCGGGCGAGAAGGGTACACTCTTTTCGCCCCCGGCCTGACCTACGGGTATGAGCGATCCGGATATCCTCCTGTTGCGGCAGAAGATCCACGGGCTGTCCGTCGACGAGTACGCCGCCGCGATGCGCGAGCGACTGCCCGACGCCGAGATCGTCGTCGGTGAGACGCCCGAACAGGAGCGGGAACTGATCGAGGACGTTCGCGTCGCCGCGGGGTTCACCATCGACCCCGAGATGCTAGACAGCGCCGAGAACCTGGAACTGTTCGCGTGTTCGTTCGCCGGGACGGGCCACCTCCCGATGAACGCGCTGGAGGAGGCCGGCGTCGCCGTCACCAACGCCTCCGGCGTCCACGGGCCGAACATCTCGGAGTACGTGATCGGCGCGCTGATCTCGCTGGCGCGGGACTTCCCCCGGGCGGCCCGCCAGCAGGCCGAGCGCGTCTGGCAGTCGTTCGGCAGCCGCGAGCTCCACGGCTCGACGGTGACCGTCGTCGGGATGGGCGCGATCGGCCAGGCGGTCGTCGAGCGACTGGAGCCGTTCGGCGTCGACACGATCGGCGTGCGCTACAGCCCCGAGAAAGGCGGGCCGACCGACGAGATGCTCGGCTTCGACGAGATCCACGACGCGCTCGCCCGCACGGACTCGGTCGTGCTCGCCTGCCCGCTGACGGACGCGACCCGGAGCCTGTTCGACGACGAGGCGTTCAAGACGCTCCCGCCGCACGCCCACCTCGTCAACGTCGCCCGCGGCGGCGTCGTCGACACGGACGCGCTGGTGCGGGCGCTTCGGGGGAACGACATCGGCGCGGCCTTTCTCGACGTGACCGACCCCGAACCGCTCCCCAGCGACCACGCGCTCTGGGGGTTCGACAACGTCCGCATCACGCCACACAACGCCGGCCACTCGCCGGAGTACTTCGAGCGACTGGCCGACATCGTGGCGCGGAACTACGAGGCGCTGGAGGACGGCGGCGAGATCGAGAACCGCGTCGTCTAACCGACTATATCCAGCCTTCTTTGACCAGCAGCTCGCCGTTGAGCACCGACGCGCCGGCGGCGCCGCGGATCGTGTTGTGCGCGAGGCAGTTGTACTGGATCCCCTCGGCCGTCTCGCGCAGCCCGCCCGCCGAGATCTGCATCCCCTTCCCGCGCATCCGATCGAGCCGCGGCTGCGGGCGGTCGGGGTCGGCGAACACGTGGATCGGCTGCTCGGGCGCCGACGGGAGATCCACGGGTGAGAGACTCTCCAGCGCCTCGTGGACCGCTTCGGCGGTCGGGTCCGCGTCGAGTTCGGCGAACACGTTCTCCAGGTGGCCGTCGAGCGACGGGACGCGGTTGCAGGAGGCCGAGACCTCGACGTCGTGCAGCGAGAGCTCGCCGTCCTCGACGCTCCCGAGCAGCTTCCGTGACTCGGACTCCATCTTCGCCTCCTCGCCGCCGATGTGGGGGAGGACGTTGTCGATGATCTCCATCGACGTGACGCCGGAGTAGCCCGCGCCGGAGACGGCCTGCAGCGTGGCGACGTGGACCCGCGAGAGCCCGAACTCGTCCAGTGCGGCGAGGGTCGGCGTCATGGTGATTGTCGAGCAGTTGGGGTTTTTCACGAGCGCGCCGTCCCAGCCGCGCTGCTCGCGCTGGGTCTCGATCAGGTCGAGGTGGTCGGCGTTGACCTCCGGGATCGTCAGGGGGACGTCCTCGGCCATGCGCTCGTTCGAGGAGTTCGAGGAGACCACGTACCCCGCCCGGCAGAGTTTGGGCTCGACCTCGGCGCCGACGCTGGAGGGCAGCGAGGAGAACAGCAGGTCCAGATCGTCCGGCAGCGCGTCGGGGTCGGTCTCGCGGACAGTCATCCCGGCGACGTGGTCGGGGATGGGAGTGTCGACACGCCACTTTGCGGCGTCACGGTAGGACTCGCCCGCGCTCTGGGGGCTGGCGGTGACCGCGGCGATCTCGAACGTCGGGTGGTCCTCGAGCAGTTGGACGAACCGTTGGCCCACGGCGCCGGTGGCGCCGAGGAGGCCGACACGAACAGTCATCGCACGTGACTCTGTGACACGCTCATAAGACGGTTCTGTTTCCCGCCGGAACAGCCGGAGGGGGACCGGTCACGAACCGATTTCGATCCCGCCGTCGGGACGTGTCGAGGCTGCGAGAGTTACAACGTCATTACCGGGATGAACTGCCGATGGGTTTTATATGATTTCGAGAGTTATCTGTTCGAATATGCCTTCAGAGTTCGGTGCGCTGTCGATACTCCCCCCGCTACTCGCGATCGTGCTGGCCATCCTGACGCGACGGGCGGTGTTGTCGCTGTTCCTCGGCATCTGGTCGGGGGCAGTGATCTACACCGGGGGCCTCGGCGTCGTCCAGACGTTCGAGTGGATCGTCGCCGCGGTTGCCGGGGATTTCCACGTCCGCATTCTCGTCTTCACTCTCCTGCTCGGGTCCGGCGTCGCGATGATCTGGAACCTCGGGGGCTCCTACGCGGTCCGCGACTGGGCGATCGCCAAACTGGACAACCAGCGGCAGGCCGGTATCGTGGCGTGGGCGCTCGGGGTCGTGCTCTTCTTCGACGACTACGCCAACACGGCGATCGTCGGCTCCGCGATGAAGGACGTCTCCGACCACCTCCGGATCTCCCGGGAGAAGCTGTCGTACATCGTCGACTCGACGGCGGCGCCGGTGGCGACGCTGGGCATCTCCTCGTGGGTCGCGTTCCAGCTCTCGCTCATCACCGACGGGTACGAGGCCGCGGGCGTCGCCGACCACCCGCCGGCGTTCGAGGTGTTCCTCAACTCGATCCCGTTCAACATGTACTCGATCCTCGCGGTCGTGATGGTCGCGATCATCGTCTTTTCGGGTCGGGACTACGGCGAGATGCTGAACGCCGAACACCGCTCCTGGCGCACGGGGCAAGTGAACCGTGAGGGTGCCCGCCCGATGCAGGACGTCCAGTCCGACCTCGGCGAGCCGAGCGCGGACAACCCCCGACTGGTGAGCTTCTTCGGGCCGATCGCCGTGCTCATCGTCGTCACCATCGGGAGCGCGCTATGGACCGGCTACTCGCCCGGCGCGAGCCTGATGGACATGGTGACCAACGCCGACTTCGCCTCGGCGCTCATCTACGGCTCCTTCGCGATGGTCGTCACGGGGTTCGTACTCGGGAAGGTGTACGGCATCCTCTCGCTGGGCGAGGCGACCGACACGGTGATCGACGGGTTCGGCCTGATGCTGACCGCGGTGTCGATCCTCGTGCTCGCGTGGGGGATCGGCGAGGTCGTGAGCGCGCTCGGGACCGGCGAGTACGTCGCCGGGATCGTCGGCGACCAGTTCCCGATCGCGATCCTGCCGGCGCTGGTGCTGATCCTCGCGGCCTTCATCGCGTTCTCGACGGGCACCTCCTGGGGGACGATGGGGATTCTGACGCCGATCGTGATCCCGGTCGCCTGGAACCTCACCGGCGACCACACGATCATCGCGGCGATGGTCGGCGTGATCTTCTCCGGCGCCATCTTCGGCGACCACAGCTCCCCGATCTCGGACACGACGGTGCTCTCCGCGACGTTCACGGGCGCCGACCTCATCGACCACGTCCGCACGCAGCTGTACTACGCGCTCACGGTCGCGGTCGTCGCCGTCGTCCTGCTGCTCGTGTGGGGAGTCACCCGGATCACCCCGTTCCTGTTGCTAGCCGTCGGCGTCGTCCTGCTCGTCGTGCTGGTCTACGCGCTCTCCGAGTTCGACGCGGGTCGGAAGGGCGTCGAGCCGATCGTCGCCGACGCACCACAGGACGTTTCGGAGACGGTCGACGACTGAGACGAGGGAGCGGGTCGAGGACTAGCCGTCCTCGCCGCTCCCAGTTGGGCCGACGCTCCCTTTATGCGGCTGCGTCGAGTAACTCCACTCCGCGCCTTCAGTCCCCACCCGAGTACTCCCGTCCGGGAGCGATGACCGAGTGGCGAACCCAGGCGCGGTACATGCGTCGCGAGAGCGACCGCCCGCCGGGGCGTACCCGGCCGCCCGGCACGAGGGTTAGCCAGCCGACGCGGCACGCAGCCCCGGGATGAGGCTGGCAGTTAGTGTTCCGGGCGACATTCACCGTCCCGAGCGCTGGCCACAGCGACCCTGAACGCCCCGTTCACCGCCAAATGCAAAAACGAAAAAACGGTGGTTTTGGCCGGTCTAAACCCTCGATATCGGGCGATACCGGCTGCAAGATTTATACGTCTCCCGGTCATAACTACGGATAGCTATGAGTACTCAGAAGACCGCCCGACAGCGAGCCGACACGGTCGAGGAGAACGCCGTCCGCATCGACACCGAGAAAGCAGAACAGATCGTCGACGCGCTCAACCGCGACCTGGCGTCGACGTACGTGCTCTACCACCAGGTCCGCAAACACCACTGGAACGTCGAGGGCGCCGAGTCCGGCGACCTGCACGACTTCCTCGGCGACGCCGCGGAGACGCTCGAGGACCACGCCGACAGCATCGCCGAGCGGGCGCAGGCGCTGGGCGGCGTGCCCGTCTCGGGCCCGGCCGCACAGGAGGAGCACGCCTACGTCGAGTTCGAGGGCGAGGACGTGTACGCCATCCGCGACTCGCTCGAGGCCGACCTCGACAGCTACGGCGACGTGATCGAGAACGTGCGCGAGCATATCGGCCTCGCCACCGACCTCGGCGACTACGCGACGGCCGAACTCCTCCGCGAGGTGCTGGAGGATCTGGAGGACGACGCCCACCACATCGACCACTACCTCGAGAACGACACGCTCGTCCAGGAGTAACCCGTGTCCGAACCCAAACGCGGACGGCTCGTCCGCGACCTGCCGGACGGGACCGTCCGACAGGAACAGGGGTCGATCGACGAGAACGCGGTCCGGATCGACCTCGAGGAGGCCGCCGAGATGGTGGAGGCGCTGAACGCCGTCCACGCGGGGACGTTCAACCTCTTCTATCTCGTGCGGAAACACTACTGGAGCGCCGAGGGCGCCGAGTCCGGCGAGGTCGCCGAGTTCCTCGGCGACGCCTACCAGCGCCTCCGCGAGATCGACGACGGGGTCGCCAACCGTATCACGGAGATCGGCGGCGTCCCGGTCAGCACGCCGCCGGAGATCCAGGAGTACGCGCCCGTCCACCTCGAAGCCGAGCATCTGTACAGCCTGCGTGCCTCGCTCGAGGGTGATCTGGACGCGTACGCGACGCTCGCGGTGAGTTTCCGGGAGGCGATCGACACCGCCGCCGATATCGGCGACGAGGCGAGCCGCGAACTGCTGGAGGACCGCCTCGAGACGCTCGAGGACGACGCCCACACGATCGAGCGCTTCGTCGAGGACGACTCGCTCGTGGAGGTGGCGCCATGAGTGCGCCCCATCTCCGCCGCCCGGCCGACGAGGAACTGCGCCGCGAGTGGGGCACCGTCGGCGACAACGAGGTCCGCCTCGACCCCGAGGCGGCCGCCGCGGTGATCGAGGACGTGAACCGCTGCCTGTCGGGGCTGTACATCCTGTTCAACCAGCTCCGCAAACGCTACTGGACCGTCGAAGGCGCGGAGTCCCGGCAGATCGAACAGCGGTGGGAGGCACAGGCCGACCGGCTCAGCGATCTGACCGACGAGCTCGCGATCCGCGTCCACGCGCTGGGCGGCGTCCCGGTCAACGGACCGATGGGTATCCGCGAGCACGCGCCGATGCGGATCGAGGGTGGCGACGTGTACGCGCTGCGCGACGGGCTCTCGAGCGACCTCGACGGCTACGCCACGCTCGCGGTGACGTTCCGCGAGGCGATCGAGACCGCCCGCGAGGTCGGCGACGAGCGCACCGCAGAAGAGCTGGAAGAGGGACTACTCACCATCGAACAGGACGCCCACACCGTCGAGCGCTACCTCGCTGACGACAGCCTCTAGGGGCGGATATCGACCGTCAGATCCGTCGAGATCCAGCCGTCCTCGTTCCCCTCCTCGGTGAACACGGTTCGTTCAGTGGAGAGATAGCGAGCGTTCACGGCTGGTGGGTCGCCGGTCTCGACCTCCTCGATCTGCTCCTTCGTCGGCATTAGTAGAGTTTAGGGATACCTAAAGAGAAAAAGCTTCGGGTAGCGCGAGGGGCGGTGTTCAGATAAGGATGAAGAGTGAGGCGGGACGATCTTTGAGTGGTTCATGCTCGAAATCGCCCGCCTCAACGGAGGTAGCGACTGCTTCGAGTTAGATTTTCTGGAGCGAGAGGCGACACCCGAGCCCGCGATGAAGCTCGGTATCCGGCTCCATCTGGCTGGACTATCACTTTCGGATACCATCTCGGTTCTCGATATGTTGGGTGTCGAACGGTGTCGCACGACCGTTCACAACTGGGTGCAGAAGGCCGATCTACAGCCCCTCGACGGTGCGAACCCGGATCACGTCGCGGTTGACGAAACCGTGATCCAACTCAACGACGAACGGTTCTGGCTGTACGCGGCAGTCGATCCTGCAACGAACCGCTTCCTGCACGTCAAGCTCTCTACAACGAGAAATCAAGCGATTACCGAGATATTCCTCGCTGAACTCCGCGACAAACATCTCGTTGATGACGCACTCTTTCTCGTCGATTCTGCAGCCTGGTTGAAAGCTGCACTCCATCGACACGGCCTCGATTACAGATACGAGAAACACGGTAATCGGAACAGCGTCGAACGTGTCTTCCGAGAACTAAAACGACGAACCAACCAGTTCTCAAACTGTTTCAGTCACGCCGAACCAAACACCGTCGAAAATTGGTTTCAAGCGTTCGCCTTCGCATGGAACCAGCTTATCTGAACACTACCGCGCGAGGCGGGAAAACGCCGAGTGGAACGAGGCGGCAAACCGCCTCGAAACGTGAGGCGGTGAGCGGAGCGAACCGCCGAGCGGGTGGTGCGGTCTGTGGCGGTCCGGCACTCGCCGCTGCCGGCAGCCCTATGGCCGCGCCGACCCCAGCTACGGGCAGATGTCGTTCGACCCCGACCGTGTCACGACCGTCACGTTCGACTCCTACAGCACGCTCGTCGACGTCGACGCCGCCGAGCGGGCGCTCGCGGAGCGGGTGGCCGATCCCGAGCCGGTGTCGCGGCTGTGGCGCTCGCGGTCGCTTGCGTACACGTTCGTCGCCAACGCGGTCGACGCCTACCAGCCGTTCTACGAGATGAACCGCGACGCGCTCCAGTACGCGCTCGACGCGCACGGCGCCGACGTGACGACCGAAGAACGCGACGAGATCCTCGCGGTGTACCACGAACTCGACGTGTTCGACGACGTTCGCGACGGGATCGAACGCCTCCACGACGGCGGCTACGACACGTACGTCGTCTCGAACGGCAACCCCGAGATGCTCGACTCGATGGTCGAACACGCCGGGATCGGCGACCTGATCGCGGACACGATCAGCGCCGACGAGGTGGAGACGTTCAAGCCCGACGCGGAGATCTACCGCCACGCCGCCGCCCGGACCGGCACGCCGATCGACCAGATCGCCCACGCCACCGCGGGCTGGTTCGACGTGCTCGGCGCGCGCCACGCGGGGATGCAGGGCGTGTGGGTCGACCGGAAAGGCGACCCGTGGGACGGGTTCGCCGGCGACCCGGACCTGACCGCCGACGGGATCCACGAACTGGCCGACGAGCTCGGGGTCTGAGCGACGGACGCGGAGCCGACGGCCCGTTCAGTCGTCGGCCAGCAGCACGCGGTCGACGTACGCCTCGAGCTCGTCGCGGGTGGCCGACGCTGCCGTGTCGTCGCCGCCGGTCACGCGGCGGGTCATCGCGCCGGCGACGGTCGTGCTGATGAACTCCGCGACGGGTTCGGGATCGACCTCGCGGAAGGCGCCGGACTCGATGCCGTCCTCGACGATGTCGGCGAGCTGGTCGCGGAACACGCGGTCGTGCTCGGCGAACTGCTCGCGGTAGCGCTCGTCGTGGGCCGCCTGCGCCCGGAGTTCGACCATCGCGGCGGTGAACCCGCGGTGTTCCTCGGGTAGCGAGGGCGGGAGGACGCCGTCGAGGATCCTCTCGAGGCGATCGACCGCGTCGCCGTCGGCCGTCTCGGGCAGCGACGCCTCGTGTTCCTCGAGCATGAACTGGAGGAAGGCGAGCAGCAGTTCGTCCTTGTCGTCGTAGTGGTGGTACAGCAGCGACTTGCTCTTCTCGAAGGCCTCGCCGATGCGCTGGATCGTCAGCCCGGCGTAACCGTGCTCACACAGCGCCAGATACGTCGCCCGCATGATCGACTCCCGGGTGGTCTCGGGGTCGGCCAGGAACGGTGGTGTCTCCCCCATGGTGAACGAGTGTTCAGCCGCGAGAATAGGGGTGTCGGTCCTCAGTCCGACTCCGACGACGTGAACTCGGTCGTACACCAGTGACAGAAGTCGAGGTCGGCGTCGACCTCCTTCCCGCAGTTGGGACAGCTGACCGTGTCCGGGTCGTCCTCGGAGACGACCGGCACGTCGACGTCCGCCGGCACGCGGTCGGCTGGCGACGCGTCGTCGTTCCGATCCCGGTTCCGGTAGGCGAGCAGGAACGCGTCGAACGCGCCGGCGAACTGGACGGCCATCGTGGGGAACAGCTCCGAACTGTCCGCCATCGCCTCGCCGGCACCCATCGCCGCCAGCGTCCCGTCGGGGACGAACGCGACCGTGACGACGAACGCCAACGCGAGCCAGCCGAACCCGCGCAGCCAGCGCCGCAGGTAGAACTGCCCGAACCCGGTCGCGACCGTTCCCAGCAGGCCGGCCAGATACGGCCGGAGTCGTTCCGGAACCAACGCCATACGCTGCCCCAACGCCCGGCCGGGGAAAGCGCTTCCGTCTGCCCCCGACCGCCGGGGTTGAACGACCGTTCAACGAAGTCGGAAGCGTTAACCCCGGTCTGTTAGTACGAGAGTACAGACAGATGACTGGCAACCGGGTCGGAGCCGCGCGGAGGTGCGGATGAGAGGGGTCGACACCGTCGTCGACGCCGTGATGGACCACAGCAAGGTGGTCATCGCGGTGATGCTGGTGCTCACCGTCGCCATCGGCAGCGGCGCAGCGATGGTCGAGCAGACGTCCTCGCTCGACCAGTTCCAGACCGACTCGCCGGAGGGCGAGGCGCTGGACTACGCCGAGGAGAACTTCTCGACCGGCGACGAAAACACCACGACCGCGCAGGTGATCCAGCGCGACGACGACGTCCTCGACGAGGGGTCGCTCGTGGGGATGCTGGAGTACCAGCAGACGCTCCACGACAACGAGACGACCAACGCGACGCTTTCGGGCGATCGACCGACCTCCAGCATCGCGAACGTGATCGCGATCGCCGCGATCAGCGCCGAGGAGGGGGAGGACGTCCAGCAGACCGCCGCCGAACTCGAGACGCTCAACGAGAGCGTCAGCGAGGAGCGCGCGGCGATCGAGCAGCGCAACGAGACGCTGAGCCGAACCGCTGAACTGCTTCGTGAGTCGCTGACGACGCTCCGGCAGAACCCCGACGCGAGCGTCGAGGCCGAGTTCGCGGACGTGCGCGCGGACACGACCGTCGAACTCGACGACGAGGACGCCGCGACGTTCGAGCGCGCCGCCGAGCAGCTCCGGAACGCACAGTCCGAGGCGGCGGCGCAGGAGGCGTACCAGCTCGGCACACAGGGCGTGCTGGAGGATCAGTACGCCGCGCTCCAGAACCGCTCCGAGGCGCTCCAGGCGGACGCCGACCGCCTGCAGGAGCTGGCTGACGAGCTCGAAACCGAGCAACAGCAGTACGAGAACGCCGAAAACGCGACGCTCGAGGAGCAGCAGGAGCAGCTCCGCTCGATGAACGAGTCGGAGATCCACGACACGATCGGCACCGTGCTCGGCGAGGACGCCGGCGGGAACGGCGGCGACGGGCCCGGGACGTTCGCCCTGATGCCGACCGACTACGACCCCGGCTCCACCGAGGCCGACGCGACGATGCTGATCGTGACGATGGAGGGCGAGGGCTCCGCCTCGCAGGGGACCGCGGGTGAGGACGTGACCGACGCCCAGTTGGCTATGCAGGAGCTGGCCGACCAGGCCGACGGCGGGGAGTACCTCGTCTTCGGCGCCGGCATCATCTTCCACGAGATCAACAACTCGATGACCGATAGCCTGCTGATCGTCGGGCCGCTGGCGATCATCTTCGTGCTGATCGCCCTGGCGGTCGCCTACCGCGACGTGCTCGACATCCTGCTGGGGCTGTTCGGCATCGGCGCCGTGCTCGCGTGGACGTTCGGCTTCATGGGCTGGGCGGACATCGCGTTCAACCAGATCTTCATCGCCGTCCCGGTGCTGCTGATCGGGCTGAGCATCGACTACGCGATCCACATCTTCATGCGCCACCGGGAGGAGCGCGGGAACGGTGGCGAGAGCGCCCCCCGCAGCTCGATGCGGACCGCGCTCGTCGGCGTCGGGATCGCGCTGATCTACGTCACGGCGACGACCGTGATCGGCTTCCTGTCGAACGTCACCAGCCCGGTGCCGCCGATCCGGGAGTTCGGCATCGTGAGCGCGGCGGGGATCGTCGCGGCGCTGCTGGTGTTCGGCCTGCTGATCCCAGCGATGAAGGTCGAACTCGACGAGTTCCTGGAAGCCCGCGGGATCGACCGCCGGAAGCCGGCGTTCGGCACCGGCGGCGGCGCGTTCTCGTCGGTGCTCTCCGTCGGCGCCACCGCGGCGCGCAAGAGCCCGTACCTCGTGATCGTGCTGGCACTGGTTCTCAGCGCCGGCGGGGGGTACGGCGCGACACAGGTCGACACCTCCTTCGAGCAGTCGGACTTCATCGCGGAGGACCCCGCGGACTGGATGAAGGACCTACCCGAGCCGTTCGCGCCGAGCGAGTACACCGCGAAGTCGAACCTCGAGTACGTCAACGAGAACTTCCTGCGGCAGGACTCGCAGGCACAGATTCTGATACGCCCCGACGGCGGTGATCTCACCGACGACGACGTGCTCCAGCGCGTCGCCGACGCCGAGGAGACGGCGGCCGAGCACGACAACGTGACACAGACGCTCTCGAACGGCGAACCGCGGATCGAGAGCCCGCTGTCGGTGATGGAAGCCGTCGCCGCGGAGAACGACTCCTTCGCCGAGGAGTTCGCGGCCGCGGACACGGACGACGACGGCGTCCCCGACCGAAACCTCGGCGCGCTGTACGACGAGCTGTTCGAGGTCGCGCCCGACCGTGCGTCGGACGTGATCAACCGGGAGGACGGCGAGTACACCGCGATGCGGATCGTCGTCTCGATCCAGGGCGGCGCGAACGGCGACGCCGTCACCGAGTCGATGCGCGACGTGGCCGACGAGGTCGACGGCGAGGGGCTGGACGCCACCGCGACGGGGAGCGCGGTCCTGAACAAGATCGTCCAAGACCAGCTGCTCGAGACCGTCGTCGAGAGTCTGATCATCACGCTGGTGGCGACGTTCGTGTTCCTCATGATCGCCTACCGGATCACGGAGGGCAGCGCGAGCCTGGGGGCGGTGACGCTGCTCCCGGTCGCGTTCAGCGTGACGTGGATCCTCGGCACGATGCATCTGCTGGAGATCCCGTTCAACGTGATCACGGGGATGATCACCAGCCTCACCGTCGGGCTGGGGGTGGCGTACAGCATCCACCTCTCCGAGCGGTACAACCAGGAGCTGGAACGCACCGGCGAGATTTGGACCGCGATGGAGCGGGCGGTCACCGGCACCGGCGGCGCGCTGCTGGGGTCGGCTGCCACGACGGTCGGCGGGTTCGGCGTGCTGATCTTCGCGATCCTGCCGCCGCTGCAGCAGTTCGGCCAGATCACCGGGCTGACGATCATCTACGCGTTCCTCGCGAGCGTGCTGGTGCTGCCCTCGCTGCTCGCGGTCTGGACGCGATACGTCGGCCCGGACGGCGTGTTCCCCGCGCCGGACGAGGACGACGACGATAGTGCGGCGGGCACCGTGCCGGGCGAGGGGCCCCGCGCCGAACGCCGCTTCGACCGCTCGGTCGTCGGCCCCGGCGGCACGGTCACAGTGACCGTCGAGACCGGCGGCGTCGACGGCCGTACGGTACTGTCCGAGCGCGTCGACGGCCGTTCGGCCGTCGCGTCCGCGACGCCCGAACCGGAACGGGCGGTCGCGACCGACGGCGTGGTCTCGGCAGCGTTCGACGGCGAGAACCCGACGCTCCAGTACACGACTACGGTGCCCGAGGACGCCACGGACGGCGACACGTTCGGCTTCGACGGCGTGATCGTCGTCGACGGCGAGAGCCACAAGACGGCCGGCGACCGCGAGGTCGAGGTCGTGACCGACGTGTTCGAGCGCGTCACCGCCGCGGGCTCGGTGACGGCGGCGGACCTCGCGGACGCCTACGAGAGCTTCGAGCACGAGGAGCTCACCGAGGCACAGCTCAGTCGGATCGAACAGGCCTGGACCCGCGAGGAGGAGTGATGGACGACGCCGACGCCGCGAACGCGCTGACCGAACTCGGGCTCTCGACGTACGCGGCCCGGACGTTCGTCGGCCTCCAGAAGATCGGCGTCGCCAGCGCGAGCGAGGTCGCACAGGTGACGGAGGTGCCCAGGTCGCAGGTGTACGGCGCGACGGACGAGTTGGAGGGCCTGGGACTGATCGACGTCCAAGAGGGTTCGCCCACTCGCTACCGCCCGGTTCCCGTCGACGAGGCCCGGGAACTGCTGTACGACCGGCTGAAGTCGGCCGCCGAGGACGCGTTCGACCACCTGGAGACGGTCCGCGGCCAGCAGGCTCCCTCCGACGACCGCGAGGCGATCTGGACCACGGAGGGGCGGGAGAACGTCACGGCCCGCATCACCTCGCTGGTCGCGGGCGCCGAGCACGAGGTGCTGTTCGCGACGAGCAACCTGGCGCTGCTGACCGGCGACGTGGCCGACGCGCTCGTCGACGCCGCGAGCGAGCGCGTCGACGTGACCGTCGCCAGCGCCGACGCCGAGGTGCGTGCGGCCGCGAGCGACGCGGGACTGTCCGTGATCGACGTCGAGGACGCGGCGCCGGAGCTCAGCGTGGGTCGCGTGCTGCTGGTCGACGGCGACACCGTGCTGCTGAGCGTGCAGCCGACCGACGAGATGCCGACTGTCGCCGACGAGTCGGCGTTCTGGAGCGACGGGACGGGGTTTGCGCGCGTGCTGGCGGCAGTGATCCGGCAGGCGTTCGTCTGAACCTTTTTAGGGGGCCTCCCTCCTTCACTCGCGGATGCTGTTCAGGGAAACAGGTTCTGTGAGCCGCTATCGCGTAAACGCACGATAGATTCTGAAGCCCTAGTAGAGAGCGATGCTGTACACGTGAGATCAGGAGCCACCACGTGGCCGTGAAAAGCGGCTCGCTGAATATAGAGTGTGCAGCCAGCGACAGGAGTGGCTCCCATGCGCTACCAACTGACTGAAAGGGATGTTAGGGAGAAACGGAATCGCGTCTTTGAATTGTTAAACAGAGGTGGTACCGACGCGGTCAAGTCTCGATTCGGCGGAGTCTAATGCGCCGTCGAGCATCTCCGACCAATCTCGCCGACCGAATCCAACATTCTCCAACGAGAACCCGCTCTCATCGTTATTCGCGCTCACACTCCTCCCTTCTTTCGATGCGTTGACTTCAACCCGCTTGTTTGCGGTTAACCCCCGTGTTGAGCCCGTTGTTCGGTAGATCCCCTGTTCATCCAGAAATTCGATACGAACGTTTGCGTATCCGCCTTCCAGCGCAACGATTTGAAACGAGAAATCTCTCGTTCTGGCGTTCTCTTTGAGGTTCTCGATTGCTCCATCCATCGCCGTATCTCCCGACCATCGGCTCGTCCCGATACCCTGTACATGTCGGCCGTCGCCCGTTATTCCCGTTGCAACTGCGATATTCTTCTTCGTGAGCCTCCATATCTGACTACTATACACCACTGAAACGTCTCGAACGTCTAACTCCCCCGCCATTGGTACACCCCGTTGAGCCTCTGGCTGAAGGTGCTCATTGTTAACTCACCACATGAAAACTCTGGAGTACGTTAATAAAAAGATTTTTCCAGGTTGCTGTCACTATTGGGGCTCTCCACTCTCCTACCGGTTGGTCGTCTCCGGGGTTGACCAATCACTGTTTACGCACGAGCGACGTCGCAGGCGTTTCGACGGAAGATTCGGCTAAAACCGAGCGATGACCGACCCTCAGTCGACCCAGCGCAGCACACTCGCCGCCCAGGTGTACCCCGTCCCCGCCGCCAGGAACAGCACCACGTCGCCGTCCTCCACCAGCCCGCGTTCCAGCCCCTCGTCCAGCGCGAGCACCTGGTCGACGCTCTGGACGTGGCCGTACTCGTCGAGGTAATGGTGGCCGTCGCCGACGCCCAGTTCGTCGGTGAGGTACTCGTGGAACGAGCGCTTCATGTGGGTGAGCGCGACGAAGTCGATATCCTCCCGGGTCAGCCCCGATTCGGCGAGCGCGTCGTCGGCGACGGCAAGGAAGTTCGCGAGGCTCACCTCGCCCAGCCGCTCCTTCATCCCGTCGGGGTCGGGCACCGTCAGCGTGTGCAGCCCCTCGTCGACGGTCGTCGCGCTGGGCGGGAGCTCGGAGCCGCCGGCGGGCATGATCACGTCCCGCGAGAACGAGCCGTCGGTTTTCGCGGCGTGGCCGTGGACCGTCGCGAGCGCGCGCTCGCCGGCGCCGCGTTCGAGCACGGTCGCACACGCCCCCGAACCGAAGTTGAACATGAACGAGGCGTCCGCGTCGGTGTAGTCCACGAGGTCCTCCTCGCGGCTGGCGCCCACGAGCAGCGCCGTCCCCACGTCGCCGGCTTCGATCTGTGCGGCGACCTGCCGGAGCGCGATCGGCTGGCCGGCACAGAGCGAGTAGCTCTCGGTTGCGTAGGCGTTCTCGGCGCCGAGTCGGTCGGCGATGTCCGCGGCGGCCGACCAGACGACGTGGTCCTTGTACTCCGAGCCGTGGTACAGCACCAGCTCCACGTCGGTGGCGTCGACCCCGGCGTCGGCGAGCGCGTCGCGGGCCGCGGCGACGCCCATGTCGGTGGCGTGGTCGTCGTCGGACGGGCAGACGTGTTTCTCGGCGACGCCCATCTTCTCGACGACCACGTCCTCGGGGATCCCCGAGCGGTCGGCGATCTCCTCGCCCGTGATGGTTTCCTGCGGTACGTCGCGGCCGTAGCCGGTGAGTGAGACGGTCATTGCGTTGCAGTCGAAAGCCCCCGACCGATCAGTCGCGGCGGTACCGGTCGAGGTAGTCCGGGAGCTGTTTCGCGACCGTGCCGCCGAGGCGGTCACGGACGGTGCCGAGCAGGCCGTTCGGGACGTACAGCACGAACAGCACGAAGATCACGCCGACGTAGAGGCTGGCGTGGCCGTTGAGGAACGTCTCGATTGCGCCGCCAACCGTGAGCCCGCCCACGAGGTCGGCCTCGATCACGCCCGCCGGCAGGTGTTCCCGGAGGTACGGCAGTAGCCCGCCGCCGGACCCCCGCTTCGAGAGGAACTCCCGGACGGTCTCGTCGAACAGCCGGCCGTACAGCGGCCCGGCGAGCGTGCCGAACCCGCCGATGATCGACGCCAGCAGCGCGTCGCCGGTGACGAGGAAGTACATCGAGTTGTCGGGGGCGACCGAGCGCCGGAAGCCGGCGAACAGCCCGCCCGCGATCGCGGCGAAGAAGCCGCTGATCGCGAACGCCGCCAGCTTGAACCGGAACGGGTCGTAGCCGACCGCCTCGGCGCGCTCCTCGTTCTCGCGGATCGCCAGCAGCACCGTACCGAACGGGGAGTGGATCAGCCGCTGCATCGCGAGGTAGCAGCCCAGCACCACCAGCCCGACCATGTAGTACGACACCTCGGTCCCGCCGAGTTCGACGAACAGTAGGTCGATGCTGTCGCCGGTCAGTCGGCCGATCGCGAGGTTGAGCGCGTCGATCCCGGGAACCCCGATGTCGAAGCCGCCGGGGTGCATCTCCGTCGACACCGCGGCGCCGTCCTGTGGGTTCTCGCTCACGTAGTCCCAGCCGCGGACGAACACGTACGCGACCTGGGCGAACCCGAGCGTGATCATCGCGAAATACACCCCCGAGAGCCGGAAGGAGAGCGCGCCGATCGCCAGCGCGACGACGACCGCGAGCATCCCCCCGATCAGCAGCAGGAGCATGAACGGCGTCCCCGGCGCGAGCAGCGGCACCTGCCCGTTGGCCGCGAGCACGACGAAGTACGCGCCCGTACCGTAGAAGATCGCGTGGCCGAACGAGAGGTAGCCGGTGTAGCCCGAGACGAAGTCGAACGACATCGCGAACAGGCCGAAGTAGAACACGCCGACCATCGTCTCGACGCGGGGGAGCAGCGTCTCGGCCTCGGTCCCCAGCGGCGACGCGACGAGCAGCGCGTAGACGAACGGGTACAGTGCGAGCGCCCCGACCACGAGCGCGTGGGCGGTGTGCTCGCGGAGGTAGCGGCGCCACCACTCGCCCCCGCTGGCGGCCGCGATGCTGTTCTCCTCGGGCGCGGCCGGGTCGGACTCCTCACCGGCGTCGGCAGCAGGGGAGCTAATGGCCACCCACCTCCTCGACGCCGAACAGTCCCTGTGGCCGCACGATCAGCGTCAGCACGAGCACGAGGAAGATCATCATCTCGGGGAGGCCGGTGAACGTGATCGCGTTCTGGAACCACCAGGTCATCGTCGCGTCGACCATCCCCACGAGCCCGGCCGCGACGACGGTACCCCGGAACGTGCCGAGGCCACCGACGATCACGACGACGAACGCGGGCAGCAGCGTCTCGTGGGCCAGCGGGAGGCTCGCCCCCCAGACGGGGTCCCACATCAGCAGCATGCCGGCGACGCCGGCGACCGCGGAGCCGAGCGCGAACACGGTCGTGAACACGCGGTTCACGTCGATCCCCAGCGCGGCGGTCATCTCGTCGTCCTCGCTGCCGGCCCGGACCACCATCCCGTAGCGGGTCCGGGTGAGGAACAGCCAGACCGCGCCGATGGTGACGACGCCGAAGACGATCTGGAACAGCGCCAGCGGCGCGACCGTCAGGCCGGCGAACTCGATGTTCTCGACCATGAACGCGGGCTTGGTGCCCAGCGCCGCGCGCCAGTCGGTGATCGGCTGGATGCCGTAGAACGCGACCAGGATGCGGGCCGCCTCGTCGAGCACCAGCGCGACCCCGAACGTGAGGAGGATCTGGTAGATCGGCGGGCGGTCGTACAGCTGGCGGATCAACCCCACCTCGACGGCGCCGCCCAGCGCGCCGATCGCGGCGAACACGATCAGCGTGCCGAGTAGGAAGAACAGCACGCGGGCGAGGTCGCCCGTCGCGCTCCCGACCAGCACCACCATCACCAGCCCGCCGAGGTACGCGCCGAGCATGGTGAACGAGCCGTGGGCGAAGTTGAGTACGCCCAGCAGCCCGAACACCAGCGTCAGCCCGCTGGCGATCATCGCGTACAGCGCGGCCTTCGAGAGCCCGTTGACGAACACTTCCGACAGCGTCCCGGGCCGGAGGAACTCCCCCAGCGCGTCGACGAGCAGCGGCGCGAGGACGCTCCCCGTCATGCCGAGAGATGCCTCCTGAGCCGTTCGGAGTCGGTCGACACCTCGTCGGCGTCGCCGCTGTCGACGACGACGCCGTGGTCCAGTACGTAGAACCGGTCCGCGAGGTCGAGCGCCATCGGGAGGTTCTGCTCGACCAGCAGGATCGTCGTCTCGCCGGCGGCCGCCTCGAGCGCGTCGTGGACGGCCTCCACGATCAGCGGCGCGAGCCCCTCGCTGGGCTCGTCGACCAGCAGCAGGTCGTTCCCGCCGACCAGCCCGCGGGCGATGGCGAGCATCTGCTGCTGCCCGCCCGAGAGGTCGCCGGCGTGACGGTCGCTGATCTCCGCGAGGTCGGGGAACGCGTCCCAGGCGAGGTCGAGCCCCGCCTCGACGTCATCCCCCTTCGGGACGGCGATACGGACGTTCTCCTCGACGGTCAGCTGGCTGAACATCCGGCGGTCCTCGGGGATCCAGCCGACGCCGGCGTCGGCGACCTCGTGGGTCTCCTTGCCGACCAGCTCCTCGCCCCGGTAGCGGATCGACCCCTCGCGGGGCGGGGTGAGCTGGAGGATGCTCCGCAGCGTCGTGGTCTTCCCCACGCCGTTGCGGCCCATCAGCGCGACCACCTCGCCCTCCGCCACTTCGAGGTCGACGCCCTCGAGAATGTGGCTCTCGCCGTAGTACGTCTCGACGCCGTCGAGTTCGAGCAGGCTCACGCGCCCGCCACCTCCTCGTCGGTCGAGTCCTCGTCGGTACTGTCCCCGTCACCGTACCCGCCGAGGTACGCCCGCTGTACGTCAGGGTCGCCCCGGACGGCCGCGGGCTCGTCGTCGGCGATGACGGCGCCCTGGTTCAGCACGACGATGCGGTCGGAGACGTTCATCACGATGTCCATGTTGTGCTCGACCAGCAGCACCGCGTGGTCGGTCGCCACGTCGGCGATCAGGTCGATGATGTCGTCGACGCTCTCGCTGGAGACGCCCGCGTTGGGCTCGTCGAGCAGCAGCACGTCGGGATCGCCCGCGAGCGCGATACCGACCTCCAGTTGGCGTTTCTCGCCGTGGGAGAGCGCTCTCGCCGGGCGTTCGGCCAGCGCGTCCAGGCCGACGCGGTCCAGGATGCGGTGGGCCTCCTCGACGTGCTCCTCGAACGTCGCGGTGTTGCGCCACCCCCGCCAGGCGTTCTCGCCGGCGGCCTGTGCGGCCACGCGGACGTTCTCGAGCACAGTCCGCTCGGGGAACACGTTCGTTATCTGGTACGACCGGTGGACCCCCGCCTGTGCGACCTCGGCCGGGGTGGCGCCGGTGAGCGACTCCCACCCGCCGTCCCGGCGGAGTTCGATCTCGCCGTCCGAAGGCTCGAGCGCGCCGGTCAGCAGGTCGAAGAACGTCGTCTTGCCGGCGCCGTTGGGGCCGATCAGCGAGCAGAGCTCCCCCTCGCGGAGCCGGAAGTCGACGTCGTCGACGGCGGTGAGGCCGCCGAAGTTCTTGGTCAGTCCGGCGGTGCGGAGCATCTACAGCGAGCAGTTCATCCCCGGCGCGTCGGCGGGGATCGTGGTCTCATCCTTGTCGATCGTCGCCAGCGGCTCGCCGGGCTGGATCGCCGCACCCCAGCTGTCGCTCCACTCGTCGCTGGTGGGTGCGAGGTTGGCGACCGTCATCGCCGAGCGGGCCTGGTTGTTGTACTCCTGGAACGTGTAGCCGTCCTCGCCTTTCGGCGTGTCCGTGACGGTCATGCCCCGGAGCGCCTCCGCCACGTCGGCGCCGCCCGTGGAGCCCGAGGCGTCGACCGCCTGGACGATCGCGGAGGCGGCGGTGAACGTCCCCGAGGAGAACAGGTCCGGCACCACGCCGTAGGCGTCGGTGTACGTCTCGACGAACGAGCTGTTGATCTCGTTGTCGTACTGGTTCCAGTGGTAGCGGGTCGTGAACGGGCCGAGCCCGGAGTTGTCGAGCTTCTCCTGGGTGAGGGGTTCGCCGAGCGCCTGCTGGAGCGTCTGTCCCACCACGTTGCTGGTGACTCGCGTCGCGAGGCCACCGAACACCGAGTAGCTGTAGTCGCCCTGCAGGTAGGACGTGAACATCTGCGGGAGCGTCGAGACCGTGAAGCCGCCGACGACGCCGTCGGCGCCCGCGTCCTCGGCGTTCTGGAGCAGGCCGTCCCACTCGCTGTACCCCTGCGGGACGAACCGTTTGTCGAGGATCTCGACGCCGTTGTTCGAGAGCACCTGCTCGTAGTTGTTGACGACCGCGCGGCCGAAGGAGTAGTCGGCGCCGAACAGGTACACAGACGAGATGTCGGTCTCGTTGGCGACGTACTGGCCGCCCGAGCGGGCGTCCATCGCCGTGTTCTCGGAGGCCCGGAACACGATATCCGAACAGGTCCCCTCGTTCGAGGAGATCCCTGCCGACGCCGCGGGTCCGGCCATGAACGGCACGTCCGCGGTGTCGACGACGGTGTCGATCACACGGGTGGCCGCGCTGGAGGAGGCGGTGCCGAACAGCATGTCGACGTCCTCGTTCTCCACGAGGTCGGTCGCCGCCGACTGGGCGGTGTCGGCGCTGAACCCCGTGTCGCGCACGATCAGTTCGTACTCGGTGTCGCCGACGGTGGCGGTGTGGGTCCCGGTGCTCGCCTCCCCGATCGGGTCACTGTCGCCCTTGTACGCCAGCCCGGAGAAAAAGCCCCACAGCGCCTGGTCGCCGTAGTAGCTCAGGTCGCCCGACAGGGGCTGGAGCACGCCGATGCTCATGCCGCTCCCGCCACTCAGTGCGTCTGTACAGCCAGCGAGTCCGGCGACGCCGGCTACCCCCGTCGCTCGGAGCAGCCCCCGCCGCGATAGCTTTCGCGCCATGTCCTCATTGTGGGGCTCTCTCCCACCATGTAGTGGGAGGTTAATATGTAAAACCCGGACCGCCCGCAGAAGGATCGCTACTCCAGGTCCTCGATCGCGTCGACGGCGCGGGCGATGAGCTTCCGCTCCGCGCGGCGGAGGTTCTTCGACGCTGCGGGCTTGGAGACGTCGAACTCGTCGGCCAGATCGCCCAGCGTCGCACCCCGCGGGCTCTCGAAGTAGCCGCCGTCGACCGCGGTCTCGAGCGTCTCGCGCTCGGTCTCGGAGAGCTCCCGGCAGCCGTCGATCAGCGTCATCGCCGCGCCGGCGTTGCTCATGAGTTCGGAGATCTCCGGGATGCTGGTGTCCTGGCGGGAGAGCACCGAGAAATCGTTGTTGCGCTCGAGCCCGGCGAGCGCGCCGTCGGCGAGCCCGTGGTTGTCGAAGCCGACGTGCCACGTCTCGCGGCCGTCCTCGATGTAGAACGGGCCGGTGACGTAGCCGTCGTTCTGCCGGATCGTGCTCATCGCGCTGGTCTCCTGGATCGTCGTCCGGATGCGGGCCGCGCCGTCGCGCTTGGCGAGCAGGTCGAACCCCTCCATCCCCCGATGCTCACGCAGCATCGACAGCCCCTGATCGAGCTCGTGGCGGTCCGGCGCCTCCACGACCATTCGCGTCTCGAGCTTCTCCGCCGCAGGGTTGAACTCCCAGTAGGAGGCGGCGAAGCTCAGCTCGGCGTCGTCGGTCGTGTCGATGAACGGGCAGTCGTACTGCCGCATATCGAGTGCGATGTCGATCATGGACGTCGGTACTGTACCATCATGAACGATTCACGGGTTCCGTGTTAAGGGTTTCCGTGGGGAGGCGGGGTTCATACCTGAACCCGCCCTTATTGGGTGGTCCGGGGACAGCCCTACGTCTATGACCGACGACCCCGCCCCGGGCACCGACGGCCCGGACCTCACCGCCGCGAACGTCCTCGACGTCGACGACGACCGCTACGCCGCCGACTCGGTCGCGCTCGTGACCGGCGCGGCGTCGGGGATCGGCCACGCCGTCGCGGTCGCGCTCGCGGCCAACGGCTGCACCGTCGCCGCGACGGACGTGGACGCCGACGGGCTCGCCGGCACCGTCGACCGCGCGGCGGAGTTCGACGCCGACGGCGCGGTCCACACGATCGAAGGGGACCTGACCGACGACAGCGACATCGAACGGATCGTCGAGACCGCGGCCGACTACGGCGACCTGCGCTTCCTCGCGAACGTCGCCGGCCTGCAGCACGTCGCGTCGATCGAGGAGTTCCCGGCCGAGCAGTACGACCTGATGCAAGCGGTGATGCTCCGCGCGCCCACGCTGCTGGCCAAGCACGCGTTCCCGCACATCCACGAGGCGGGCGGCGGCGCCGTCGGCAACATGGCGTCGGTCCACGGTCACTACACCACGAGCGACAAGGTGGCGTACAACGTCTGCAAGTTCGGGCTCCGCGGGCTCACGCAGTCCCTCGCCGCGGAGGGGGAGGGAACCGTCCGGGCGTTCTCGGTCTCGACGGGGTACGTCTCGACGCCGCTGGTGACGGGCCAGATCCCGGAGACGGCCGAGCAGCGCGGCCTCACGGAGCAGGAGGTCGTCGAGGACGTGATGCTCGGCCAGTCACGGACGAAACGGATGATGAGCCCCGTCGAGGTGGCGAACCTGTTCGTGTTCGGCTTCTCGCGGCACGCGAAACACCTCAACGGCGGGGATCTGCTGTTCGACGGCGGGATGGTGGGGACGTACGAGTAGCTGATTCGGCCAAACGCTCAAGAATTAGCGCGGCCAACCGTTCGGTAATGGCCACCATCGAGATCGACGACGAGGTGTACGACGCACTCCAGATCCCCGAGCGCGAGCGGTCCGCGGCGGTGAAACAGGAGCTCGCCGTGTCGCTCTACGTCCGTGACGCGCTCTCGTTCGGGAAGGCGCGCGCCCTCGCGGACCTCTCCAAGCGGGAGTTCCACGACCTCCTCGGGGAGCGGGGCATCCCACGTCATTACACGGAGGCGGAGCTCGCTGAGGATATCGAGTATGCCGAGTAGGGATCTCGTCGTCTCCAACACCTCTCCGCTGCTGAACCTCTCGCTCATCGGCCGACTCGATCTTCTCGAATCGCAGTTCTCCGGATTGACGATCCCGGAGCAGGTCTGGTCGGAACTCACGGACGGTGAAGACGGGCTGGACTCCCTTCGTGAACTCCGAGAAAGCGAGTTTCTGCGGACTGTCGAAGTCGAACGGTCTGACCTGTTCGTCGAACTCTTCCAGAGGCTGGATCTGGGTGAGGCAGCAGCGATCTGCTACGCGATCGAGCAGGACGCGGATCTCGTTCTGCTCGACGAGAAGGAAGGTAGAAAGGTGGCCCGGCGGCACGACCTCAGCATGGCTGGTGTCGTCGGCATCCTACTCAAAGCAGCAAACGCCGACGAGATCGACCTGAAAACGGAACTCGACGCGCTCCGCGAGGCAGGGTTCTGGATAGCGGACGACTTGTACGAGAGGGCGCTGAAGGAAGTCGGAAACTGATCGATTGCTTCGCTGCCGGTGGCCGATACGGTCCGTTTCCCGAGTGTTGTCTGTGGAACTCGTAGTAGATACAGATACCTTCTTTTGCATTCGACCCAAAAGAAACCTGATGGCCGACTCTTGGATTCCCGCCCTCGTCGGGCTCGTGGCACTCGTTATCGGCGTTGGACTTGTCGTCGTTGGTTGGGGTTACCCCGTTACGACCTGTTGGGGTGGGCAGGGGATGGAACCGTCCTGCTCGACGAACTACGCCGACTCGATTACTGCAATCACCCTTCTGGCTGGTGGAGTAGCTGGCGTCGTCTTCGGAAGTCGGAGACTCTGGAAACTCCGGTAGATCCGCACAGACTACTTACTCCGACTCCCCGAACCGCTCGTCCACCGCGCTCCGGTCGATCTTCGACGGCCCGGAGGTCGGCATCTCCTCGACGAACGCCAGCGCTTTCGGGTGTTTGAACGACGCCAGCCGACCATCCAAGAACTCCGTCAGCTCCGAGAGCGTCAGCGACTCGTCGCCGACGACCACCGCCTTCCCCACCTCGCCCCACGTCTCGTCGGGGATCGGGATCACGACCGCCTCGTCGACCTCGGGGTGGTCGGTGAGCGCGTTCTCCACCTCGGCGGGGTAGACGTTCTCGCCGCCGGAGACGAACATGTTCTTCTTCCGGCCCTCGATGGAGTAGTACCCCGCCTCGTCGACGCGCACGAGGTCGCCCGTGGAGACCCAACCGTGGTCGGCGTCGCCCGTCGCGCCGAAGGTGCCGCGTGTCTCCGAGTCGTTCGCCCAGTAGCGATCAGCCGCGTGCGGGGAGGCGAGTTCGAGTTCGCCGACCTCGCCCTGCTCGACCTCCTCGCCCGAATCGTCGACCACGCGGGCGTCGACGTGCATCGCCGGCACGCCGACGCTATCAGCCTTCTCGCGGGGCCAGCCGTCGGGCATCGTGAAGTTGTTCGGCCCGCACTCGGTCAGCCCGTACCCCTGCGAGAGGTCGACGCCGCGGTCCCACCACGCCCGCAGCACCGCGTCGCGGCACGGGCCACCGCCCGATTTCGCGAAGCGGAGCGTCGAGAGGTCCGTAGTCTCCCAGTCGTCGTGTTCGGTCATCATCCGCAGCACCGCGGGCACCGCGACGAGCACCGAGGCGTTCGTCTCCTCGACGAGGTGGAGCACTTCGCCGGGGTCGAACTCCCGGGCGATCACGACCGTCCCGCCCATGTGGAACAGCGGGAGCGTGAGCACGTTCCAGCCGCCGGTGTGGAACATCGGGAACACCATCGGCGTGGTGTCGTCCTCGCGCAGCCCCCACGCCGTGATCGTGTTGAATGAGTTCCAGAGCAGGCCGCCGTGGGTCAGCACGGTCTCCTTCGGGGTGCCGGTCGAGCCGCCGGTGTGGAGGAACAGCGCCGGGTCGTCCATCGCGAGGTCGGCCGTCTCGACGGGGGAGTCGTCCGCCGGGCGCTCCTCGAGGAGGGAGGGGTGGTCGTCCACGTCGTCCCGTTCGTCCTCCGCCGCGGGCAGCGCGTGAACCGTCGTTCCCACGTCGACGCGGGCGAGCGCGTCCTCGACGGGCTCGACGAACGGTGCCTCGACGACGAGCAGTTCCGGGTCGACGTTGAGGAGCAGTTCGCCGAGTTCCCGCGCGGCGAGTCGGTGCGAGAGCGGCGCGAGCACGCCCCCGGTTTTCCCGCAGGCGAAAAAGAGGTCCACCAGCGCTGGGCGGTTCCGTGAGACGACCGCGACGCGCCCGCCCTCGGCGACGCCGTGGTCGCGGAGCAGCCGCGCGGTCCGGTTCGCGCGGGCGTCGAGGTCGGCGTACGTGAACTCCCGGCCGGTCGTGTCGTCGACGAGCCCCACGCGGTCGGGCGAGAGCTCCGCCCGTTTCTCGCTCCACGCGCCGACCCAGTCGTACGGGCGGGAGCTGTGGCCGTGGACCGGCGAGAACCCCTCAGGCATGCGAATCGAGGAAGCTCCGGAGCCGGTCGGTGACGGCGTCGGCCTGCTCGACGAAGAAGAGGTGCGGGCCGCCCTCGAACAGTTCGAGCTCCGCGTGGGGGAGTCGGTCCGCGAGCGCGTGGGCGTTCTCGACGGGCAGCACCTCGTCGTCGGTGCCGTGCATGAGCAGCGTCGGGAGCGTCAGGTCGTCGAGCTCCGCGGCGGCGTCGAACGCCTGCACAGCAGCAGCCTGAGCGTTCCGCCCGGCCTCGCTCGCGTCGGAGTCCAGCCGCCAGTCGACGATGTCCTCGAGCAGGTCCGGGCTCGCCTCGGCGAACCCGTCGGAGATCGCGGGCGTCATCTTGTACCGGATCTCCTCGCGCTCGTCGGCGTCTTCGGGCACGTCGAACATGAACGCCTGCGTCTCCGGCGGGACCGGCACCGCGTCCTCGCCGCCGTGGGAGGTACAGAGCAGTGCCAGCGACTCGGCGCGGTCGTAGTCGAGCGCGTAGCGCTGGGCGATCATCCCGCCCATGCTCGCGCCGACGACGTGGGCCGACTCGACGCCGGCGTCGTCGAGCACCGCGTCGAGGTCGCCCGCCATTTCGGCGATCGTGTACGGCCCCTCCGGGCAGTCGGACTCCCCGGTCCCGCGGTTGTCGAACACGATCGTGTCGTACGCTTCCGAGAGGGGGTCGCGCTGGAACTGCCACATCCATCGCCCGTACCCGAGCCCTTCGACGAAGGCCACCGTCGGCGCGTCGCGCGGCCCCTCGCGGTCGTAGGCCAGCGCCACGTCGCCGTTGTGTGCGGTCGGCATACCCGGCAGATGTCGCTCCCGGGCTATCAAGGCCCGTATTCACATGTGAACCGGGGCAGCTACGGTGCCGCCGGGACTCCGTCGGGGTATGCCCGTTGCGACCGTCGGCGACGATGCCGAAGTACAGCGCGACGTGACCGAGGAGACGATCCGGGAGTACGCCGACCTCACCGGCGACGAGAACCCGCTCCACACCGACACCGAGTACGCCGCGGAGGGCTTCTTCGGCGGGATCGTCGCCCACGGGATGCTCGGTGCGGGGCTGATCAGCGCCGCGCTCGCATCGCTCCCGGGCGACATCGTCTATCTCTCGCAGGACCTCGCGTTCGAGGCGCCGGTACGCCCCGGCGACACGGTGCGGGCGAGCGTGGCGGTCGTCGAGGAGCTGGGCGACGACCGCGTGCGCGTCGAGACGGTCGCCGAAGCTGTCGACGGGGACGGCGCGAAAACGGTGATCGACGGCGAGGCGGTGGTGCTGTCCGTTCAGCACGGCGAATAGACGCCCCGCTGCCGGTCAAGGACGGCGGAACGCCCGCAGCCGATCCCGGCGCTCGCTCGACTCCGAGAGGAGCTGGGCGAACCCGCGCTCCTCGAAGATGGCTTTCCAGTCGCGGTGGTACAGCGGGAACTCGTCGTTGACGTAGGAGACGTCGGCGTCCTCACGGGCGCCCGCGCCGCGGGCGGACTCGTTCTCGACGGTGATCAGCAGGTCGTCGGTCACGCGAGCCACCTCGTCGAACGCCGTCTCGGCGTCGTCGGGGTGGATGTGCTGGAGCGTCTCGACGGTGTACACCGCGTCGAACGCGCCGTCGTCGAACTCCGGCAGGATCTCGGTGGCGTCGCCGACGTGGAACGTCGCGTCCGCGGCGAGGTCGGGGTACTCCTCGCGGAGCACGTCGATGGCGTCGGCGTTGAGTTCGATCCCGTGGAGGTTCTCGAACCCGCCGTCGTGGAGGTGGGCGAGGTGGCGGCCGGAGCTACAACCGATCTCCAGGACGCGCGCCTCGTGGTCGAGGAAGTGTTCGAGCAGCTCCCGGACTGACTCGCTGGCCTCGTTCGGGCCCTTGTGGGCGTAGTACGTCGGCGAGAACTCGCCGGTCCGCTCGGCCCACTCCTCGCGTACGTCCTCTGGGTTCACTGCCCGGGGCTCGGGCGTCGGCGAGTAAAGGCCCGTCGGCACGCAGCCGTCGGACCGACGGTTTGCCGGAACAGGCCGACAACTCCGCGAGATTTCCCCGGGACGGACCGAAGGGGTTAACAGGCAGACCCGGGTTTGTAGGGACGTAATGGCGACTGGTACGGTTGACTTCTTCAACGACACGGGCGGTTACGGATTCATCGAGACTGAGGACGCGGACGACGACGTGTTCTTCCACATGGAAGACGTCGGCGGCCCCGACCTCGAGGAGGGCCAGGAGGTCGAGTTCGACATCGAACAGGCCGACAAGGGCCCGCGCGCGACGAACCTGACCCGCCTGTAACTCGGCTCAGCGTTTTCGCGACGCAGTAACTATTCGGGCGTCCGCGTTGCGGACCCCTGAACTCACAACTTCGAGCGGCGGCGCCGTCGACGCGACGGGCCCCCGCACGTTCTTCAGCCACCCAGCGACGGCTATCCGCAACCGCCTTAGGCCGTCAGCGTGGAACGCGAACTATGCAACCACGAGCGATCGCGGATCTCTCGACGGGCGAGCGCCGGTCCTTCTTCGACCGGGACTCGGGCGTCGAGAGCGCCCGCGAGGACGTCCGGGAGATCCTCCCCCGGGTGCGCGAGGAGGGCGACGTGGCGGTCCGGGAGTTCTCCAAGGAGTTCGACGGTATCGAAGTGGCGAACCTCGACGTGACCGCCGAGGCCGAGCGCGCTGTCGACGAGATCGACGACGAAACGCTGTCGGCGATCCGCGACGCCGTCGAGAACGTCCGGGCGTTCCACGAGCGCCAGCGCCCCGACGACTGGCGCGAGACGTTCGAGGACCGCGAACTCGGCCGGCGCTTCCGACCGATCGACCGCGTCGGCGTGTACGTCCCCGGCGGCACCGCGGCCTACCCCTCCAGCGCGATCATGGGCGTCGTCCCCGCGAAAGTCGCCGGCGTCGAACACGTCGCCGTCGCCACCCCGCCCGCCGAGGAGATCAACCCCGTCACGCTGGCCGCGATCCACGAGGCCGGCGCCGACGCGGTGTACTCCGTCGGCGGCGCACAGGCCATCGGCGCGCTCGCCTACGGCACCGAGACCGTCGACGCGGTCCAGAAGGTCGTCGGCCCGGGCAACCCCTGGGTCACGGCCGCGAAAGCCGAGGTCCGGGGCGAGGTGGAGATCGACTTCCTCGCGGGGCCGAGCGAGATCCTCGTGCTGGCGGACGACACTGCCGATCCCGAGTTCGTCGCCGCCGATCTGCTCGCCCAGGCCGAACACGATCCGGAAGCCAGCGTCGTCGCCGTCACCGACGACGAGGCGCTGGCCGAGGAGATCGTCGAAGCGGTCGAACGACAGATCGACGACCGCGAGCGCGCGGCGACGATCCGCGAAGTGCTCGACGCCGACGCCTCGGGCGTGCTCGTCGCGCGCTCGATGCCCGAGGCGGTGCTGTTCGCCGAGGAGTACGCCGCCGAACATCTCTCAATCCAGGCCGAGAACGACGAGGCGCTGCTCGACCGGATCGACAACGCCGGGAGCGTGTTCCTCGGCCCGTACGCGCCCGTCGCGGCCGGCGACTACGCGACGGGGACGAACCACGTGCTCCCGACCGGCGGCGGCGCGAAAGTCCACGGCGGACTGTCAGTGGACGAGTTCCTGCGTTCATCGACGGTCCAGCGCCTCGACCGCGACGCGCTCGACAACCTCGCCGACACGGTCACCACGCTCGCGGAGGCCGAGGGGCTGGAGGCCCACGCCGAGAGCGTTCGCGTTCGCTTGGGGGGGGATTCGGAGGGCGACGACGCGGGGTCAGACGCGTCCGGCGACAGCACCGCCAATGCCGGCCGCGCCGGGGACGACGCCTAGATGCCCCGCCCCGCGGCACCGACGTTCCCGGACGCCTGCGAGCGCCTCCTCCGCGACCCGGACGGCGACCACTCGCTGTACACCACTCTCGCGCCCGTCTTCGACCGACTGACCGACGAGGAGCGCGTCGCCGGCGACTTCGAGGCCGTCCGGGCGTTCGGCCCCGAGGACGGCGACGCGCTCGAACTCGGCTGTGGCGTCGGCGCGCTGCTCGCCCACCTGCGTGATCGCTACGATCGGACGCTTGGCGTCGACGCCCACCACGACCTGCTCCGCTTCACCGCCCACCGCGCGCCGGCGGCGGACGTGGCGGTCGGCGACCCGCTTGACCTGCCGACGGAGACGGCGTTCGACGTCGTCGTCGCGATGGCCGGGCCCGCGGCGCCGCCGACCGTCGACGATCCCGCGGCGCTGATCGAGGCCGCGGCCGACCGGCTCGCCCCGGACGGAACGTTCCTCCTGCGGGCGGTGACCGACGCCGACGCCGTCCGCGACGCGGTCGAGTCGGTGGGCGTCCTCTCCGGTAGCGGCTACCGGATGGAGCGCTCGGTGACGGATCTCCCGACGAAAGGTGGGGTCGACCTCCGGATGGGCTACCGCGCGACCGACGAGTCGAGCGGCGAGTCCGCGACGACGAGCGAGACGGTGACGGTCCCCGTCCACGACGCCGAATCGCTCCGGGCGGCGGCCGAGGGCGCCGGACTGTCCGACGTGCGACTCCTCGACGGATCGGGGACGACGCTGCTGGTCGCGCGGTCGTGAACGAGCCCCGTTCTGCCGTGACGGGAACAGTCTGCTACGGGAACGTCGACAGACGAGAAGCGCCGAGAGGCCGTTTCCGTCCCCGCTACTCCGAGTTCTCCTCCCAGTCGTCACCCTGCTCACGGATCCGGAGCGTCGTGATCCGGGTGTTGTCGACGCCGGTCACCTCGGCGACGTAGCCGTCGATCTCGATCCGGTCGCCCACCGACGGCCCGCGGTCGAGGCGGCTGAGGACCAGCCCGCCGACGGTCTCGACGGCGTCGTGGCCGAGGTCGGCGCCGAGTGCGTCGTTGAGCGCCGCGATGCTGACGCCGCCGTCCACGTCGAGGCTGCCGTCCGGCCGCCGGTGGATGGCGTGTTCCCGATCCGCGACGTCGAACGAGTCCCGCAGGTCGCCGACGATCGCCTCCACCACGTCCTCGACAGTCGCGATCCCCTCGAAGGCGCCCCATTCGTCGATCACTGCGGCCATCTGTTGGTTGTCGGTCTGGAACTGCACCAGCAGGTCGTCGACGGTGGTGGTCTCCGGCACGACGAGCACCTCCCGTGCGAGGTCGCCGGCCGTCGGCTCGTCGCCGTCCTCGCTTGCGCGCAGCACGTCCTTCACGTCGACGAACCCGACCACTTGGGTCTGGTCGTCGGCCGCGACGACGGGGTAGCGCGTGTGTTCCCACTCGAAGACGGTTTCACGGAGCTCGGCGAGGTCGGCATCGGCGGGCACGCTCACCACGTCCGGCAGCGGCACCATCACCTCCCGCACGGCGGTGTCGTCGAGATCGAACACGCGCTCGATCATCGCTACCTCCTCGAGGTTGACGTCGCCCTCTTCGCCCGAGCGCGCCAGCACGCGTCGGATCTCCCGCTCGCCGAGCGTTTCGTCGGACTCGGACGCCGGCGGGACGCCGAGCAGGCTGGTGAACGCGTTGGCCGCACCGTTGAACACGACGATCCCCGGGTAGAACAGCAGGTAGAACAGCTTCATCGGCGGCGCGAGCAGCAGCGAGAGCCGCTCGGTCCGGGCGATGGCGAACGTCTTGGGCGCGAGTTCGCCGAACACCACGTGGAGGAACGTGATGATGGAGAATCCGATCGCCACCGCGACGAGGTGGACGAACGTCGGCGGCAGCACCGATCCCAGTACCGGCTCGATCAGCGACGCGATGGCGGGCTCGCCGGCCCACCCCAGCCCCAGCGAGGCGAGGGTGATGCCCAGCTGCGTCACCGCGAGGTAGTTGTCGAGGTCGTTCATCACGTCCTGGAGCACCCCGGCGCCGGTGCGGCCCTCCTCGACGAGCTGTTCGACCGAGGTCGCGCGGATCCTGACGAAGGCGAACTCCGCGGCGACGAAGAAGCCGTTCAGAACGACCAGTAGCAGCGCGACCAGCAGCCGGCCCAGCGAGAGCGCGAGCTCTACCATCGGCCGCCCTCGGGGGTCGTGTGTGACGAGTCCATACGGACCTCTCCCCCGCCGCCGACTAAAGTCGTGTGCCGGTACGCCGACCGCCATATCGGGAGTGTTTTCCACCTCACACCCCCTCTAGGACGTATGTACCACGTCGTCGGCGGCGGGATCGCCGGCCTCGCGGCCGCGTACAGCCTCCAGCAGCGCGGTCACGAGGTCGAGATCCTCGAGGGCAGCGACGAGCTCGGCGGGCTCGCGGCGAGCTACGAGACCGCGGGCGACCCGATCGAGAAGTTCTACCACCACCTCTCGAAATCCGAGCAGACGATCGCCAGCCTCGCGAACGAACTCGGCGTCGGCGACCGGATCGAGTGGCTTGTGGGGAAGAACGCCTACTTCGTCGACGGCGAGGCCCACCCGATGGACAAGCCGTGGGAGATCCTCGCCTACCCGCACATGAGCGTTTACGACAAGTTCCGACTGGGGATGCTCACCCTCGAAATCGACGTGCGCGGCGGGATCCCCGACTTCGACACGTACGACGACCTCAGCGAGTTCGAGGACGTGCCGATCAAGGAGTTCCTGCTCGAACACACGACTCGCGGGGTGTACGAGAACTTCTTCGAACCGCTGCTCGACGCGAAGTTCGGCGACCGGAAGGAGGACGTGAGCGCGGCGTGGCTGCTCGGTCGGATCAAGTTCCGCGGCGAGCGCGACCTGCTGCGCGGCGAGATCCTCGGCTACCCCAACGGTGGGTTCGAGGCGCTGCTCGACCCCCTGATCGACGCGGTCGGGCGCGACACCGTGCGGACGAACACCCGCGTGACTGACCTCGGGATCGAGGATGGCGACGTCGAGACCGTCACCACCGAGTCCGGCGGCGAGACGACGACCCGCGACACCGACGGCGTCGTGGTGGCGACGATGCCGAACGTGCTCGAGGAGCTGGCGGGGTACACCTGCGAGATCGACTTCCAGGGCGCGGTCTGTGCGGTGGTGACGATGGACCGGCCGCTGACCGACACGTACTGGCTCAACATCGCCGACGACGCCCCCTTCGGCGCGTTGATCGAGCACACGAATTTCGTCCCGCCGGAGCGCTACGGCGGCCAGCATCTCCTCTACGTCGCCTCCTACGTCCAGAGCGACGAGGAGTGGCTGGCGACGGCCGACGACGACGAGATCGAACGGGAGTGGCTCGACGCGATCGGGGGGATGTACCCCGAGTTCGGCCGTGAGCACGTCGACCAGTTCCGGCTGGCGAAGGCCCCGCGTGCGGCGCCGATCTACGAGCGCGGGTATCTGGACATGGTGGTGCCGTACGACTTGGAAGACGACGTGGCGGACGGGCTCTACTACGCCGGGATGGCCAGCGAGGCCCAGTACCCCGAGCGCAGCCTCGATGGGGGGATCGTCGCCGGTTTCGAGTGCGCGAAACGGATCGACCGGAAGGCGGACTGATTCGGGTTTTCTTTGGGGAACTGAGGTTCTGTCGAATCAGTCGTTTACAGCGACCGCAACAGCATCTCGATGCTTGACCACTTGTACTGCGACCGCACAGCACCGCGATGGTCTTCCCCCCATCCTCCCCACGGGCTCGCCGGCCGGTGGCGAGCCCTCGCGTCCACCGCCACAGCACCGCGGTCGTGGTCGGCGCGAAGCGTGAGCGGCTCCGTCCGCGAACCGAGCGCGAGGGACGAGTGAGCGAAGCGAACGAGTCGGCTGGGGAGATGTGTGGGCTGTGCGGGGCGGTTGCGGTCACAAGTGGTCTAGCTCACTCCGCGGTCGGGTTCGAGGTCGAAACACCGAACTCCGCGGTGTCGTTCCCGGCGAAGAAAACGCCGAACTGCAGTGCTGTTCATCGGGCGAGGAACGGTTTTCGTACGAACGAGAGAAATCGAGGCCGACCCTTAAGTACCAAAACGCGACCAACCCCGTCGTGACCTGAACCCTCCACCGCGGCGGGCCTCGCGGGTGTGTGGCTCAGTCCGTCGCGTTCGCGTCGGCGTTGGCCCGCGTCGACGACCGAGTCACCTGTTCGCCACCCGGCCGAAACGGCTCACTCCGACTCCTGGATCTCGTCGGATCGGTCGCCGGCGACGACACCCTCGTCGGTCTCGACGTACACGTCGTCGGCGAACCCCTCCGCCGCGTGGGGGTGTTCGGGGTCGTCGAGCTTCTCCGGCGTCGAGGGCGCGTCGGGGATCTCGCGAGTCCGGAACTCGCCCAGCGGGTCGTCGATCGTGACGTCGTGGGCCTCGAAGAAGTCGGCGTAGCGGTCGTAATGCTCCTCCACCTCGTCGACCGGGAACTCCATCATCTCCGTCCAGCCGTGGTTGTAGAAGTCGAAGTTGGCCTGGACGTGCGTGATCTCCCGGGCCTCGGCCTCGGGGTACCCCTCCTCCAGCGCCGCGATGTACGTGTCGATCGTGCAGTCGAAGAACGCCTCCAGATGGGGCTCCCGCTCCTCGCGGTGGCCCGCCTCGGCGCGCTCCCCGAACTCGCGGGTGTGGAGATCGACGAGCTTCTCGTTCATCTTCTCCCCGACGACCGGCATCGTGAGCGCCTGCTTCGCCGCGAAGTGGCGGACGTTCTGGCGGAGCTTCATCAGCTCGAAACTGGGCCGCAACGACCTTCAACCCACCGAGCTTGTGGTGTGGGTCGTTTTCCCCTACCGAAAGCCGTATGGCAACCCACATTAACCCCCACTGCCAAAGCTGGAGCCATGAGCGAGTCGTTCGTGATCATCGGCGACGGGGTGGCTGGGAGTTCAGCGGCGGAGACGCTGCGGGAGAACGCCCCGGACGCCGACATCACCGTCATCACCGACGAGGGGGAGGCTCTCTACAACCGCATCCTGATCAAGGAGTTCGCGAAGGGGAAGCTCCCCGAGGCGCCCATCTCCATCCACGACGAGTCGTGGTACGAGGAGCGGGATATCGACCTCCAGCTCGACACTCTCGTCGTCGACATCGACACCGACGACAACGTCGTCACGAGCCACCAGGGCGACACGTACAGCTTCGACAAGCTGCTGCTGGCTACCGGCGGCACTCCGGCACAGCTCCCGGTCGACAACTCCGACGCGGAGGGGATCCACCACTTCTGGACGTTCGAGGACGCCCGGAAGATCAAAGCCGACGTGGAGGCGGCCGACACCGGCGTCATCGTCGGTGCGGGGCTGCTCGGCATCGACTTCGCGGCGATCTGTGGCGCCCAGGACGTCGAAGCGTACTACCTGATGCGCGGCAACGCCTGGTGGCGCTACGCGCTCAGCGAGAAGGGCGCCGAGATCATCCACGAGGCGCTACGCGAGCGCGGCGTCACCCCCGTGTTCGACTCCGGCGTCGACCACTTCGAGGTCGACGACGACGGCCACATCGAGTCCGCGATCGACCCAAACGGCGAGGAGTACGACGCCGACTTCGCCGGGGTCGCGATCGGGCTGGACATCAACACCGAGATCCTCCGCGGTACCGGTCTCGAGTACGACGCGGACGGGATCGTCGTCGACGAGTACATGCAGACCAACCTCGACGACGTGTACGCGGCCGGTGACTGCACGAAGTTCAACGACCTGATCCTGGGCGATCAAGCACAGAACGGTGCCTGGGGCTCCGCGAAGGCCCAGGGCGAGTGCGCGGCCAAGAACATGCTTGACTACGGCGACGAGGAGTTCCGCTGGGTCTCCTCGTACTCCATCACCCACTTCGACTTCCCGTTCCTCTCCTTCGGCCACCCGACGGAGGGCGACGACAGCGTCGAGCGCAAGTACTCCGACACGGAGTGGCGCCGACTCGCACTCAAGGAGGGTCGGATCGTCGGCGGCGTGCTGATCGGCGACCTCGCGCCCCAGTCGGCGTACAAACAGCTGATGCGTGAGGGTATCCACGTCGGCGACGAGAAGGAGAAGCTGGTCGAGAAATCGTTCAGCGTCGACGATCTGGAAGCGCCGGTCGCGGACGACTGATCAGTCCGGCGCTGTACGGCCGGACTGGGCGACTGACCTCGCCGGGAAGAAGAGCTGGCGAGGGCGAAGCAGCGGGCCGACACACCGAACTCACGTATCGAAGTCGTTTTGCGGAGACCGTCCCCAGTGAGCGTATGGACTCCGGCGGCTCCTCGGACATGACGCTCGCGTTCGAACTGGACGCGCTGAAGTCGCTCGACGACCCCAACGCGGTGTTCAACGACGCCCGCGGGTGGACGAGCTACGTCGGCGTGGTGAGCGACAAACCCACCTACGTCGTCACCAACTTCACGCGCAAGGAGCGCATCAGGCAGGACTTCTTCTCGGGCCCGCGGGGCGTCGAGGAGAGCCTCGAGAACGTGAAACGCCAGTTCGACACCGAACGTCACGTGTTCGTCGGCACGTCCGAGGAGCATCGCGAACAGGCGGAGGCAGTCGGCTGGGAGTACCTCCCGCTCGAAAACGCCGCCGAGGCGGCGGGCTGGGAGGTCGCCGCCGCGGACGACGACGACGAGGACCACTTCGAGGAAGGGGATCAGCGCGACGACTGGCCCTGATCGATCAGGGTTCGCGACCGAGGCCACCCTCCGTACCGACGCCGTGACGGGTGCGAACGCCGTCCCGGCGGCCACTCCGGTTCCAACACACTAATCGCCCCGCGGAACGGAGAACCGGTAATGAGTCACCAGCTTCCGGACGTACAGGCCGACGAACCCGACGTGACCGTCGGGCTGAGTCAGGTCGGCGTCACCGGCGTCGAGAAGCTCGTCGAACTCGAGGGCGACGACCGACCGTACGTGCTGACCGCGGAGTTCTCCGTGTTCGTCGACCTCCCCAGCCGGCGGAAGGGGATCGACATGAGCCGGAACATGGAGGTGATCGACGAGGTGCTGGAGGACGCCGTCGACGGCGAGACCGACCGCGTCGAGGCGCTCTGTGGCGAGGCCGCCGAGCGCCTGCTGGCCAAACACGAGTACACCACCACCGCCGAAGTCCAGATGGAGGCGGAGTGGATGCTCAAAGAGGAGACCCCCGCGAGCGGCCGCCCCACCCAGAGTACCGTCGATATCATCGCCTCCGCGACCGCCACCGAGGAGCGGATCGAGGAGGAGATCGGCTGTCGCGTGACCGGGATGACCGTCTGTCCCTGTTCGCAGGGGATGTCCGAGGCGCGCGCCCGGGAGACGCTCGCGGAGCTGGGTGTCGACGACGAGACGGCCGAGGCGTTCCTCGACGAGGTGCCCCAGCCCGGCCACTCCCAGCGCGGGCACGCCACGCTGACGGTGAGCCAGGAGGCCGAACCCGAGGTCGACCTGATGGAGCTGATCGAGATCGCCCGGGACTCGATGAGCGCGCGGATCTACAACATGGCCAAGCGCCCCGACGAGGACCACATGACCTACGCGGCCCACGCGAACGCGAAGTTCGTCGAGGACTGCGTCCGCTCGCTCGCGGAGGGGGTCGTCGACGCCTACCCCGATCTCGACGACGAGGCGGTGATCCACGTCAAACAGGAGAACGACGAGTCGATCCACCAGCACGACGCAGTTGCCGAGCGCGAAGTCACGATGGGCCGGCTCCGCGAGGAGCTCTCGATCTAGTCCGGCGTCGTCAGCGGCTCCGCCTCCGCCCACCGC
This sequence comes from Halolamina sp. CBA1230, assembly GCF_002025255.2. Taxonomy (GTDB): domain Archaea; phylum Halobacteriota; class Halobacteria; order Halobacteriales; family Haloferacaceae; genus Halolamina. The sequence goes on along the minus strand of NZ_CP054587.1, from coordinate 1,088,661 downwards.
GGATCGAACGTCTCCCGCACGCCGGCGGTGAACTCCCGATCCTTCAGGTCGATCATCGCGAACGGCTCCCGCGGCGTCAGGGGGTTCGGGACTTCGATACACGCTTCGACGCCGTCGATCAGGTGGAACGAACCGCTCACCCGTTCGGTGGTTCGGACTTCGAAATCCGGGTGGTTCGCGAGCTCCTTCTCGTAGCGTTTGAGCGCGGAGTTGGGCAGCGTCTCGATCAGGTCCGGGCCGAGCAGCACCGACACCTCCGCGCCGCGGTCGAGCGCGCGCCCGAGCGCCGCCGTCACCTCGTCGCCGTACTCGCCCACGTCGAACTGCGGCGTCGGTCCGCCCGCGACGGTGATCACCCGCTCGCTCGCGGCGTCGAGCCGTTCGAGCAGCAGGTCGGCGCTCTCCTCCGGGCCGACGACGGCGGTCCAGAACCCCTCCTCGGTGGGGACGCCGGCGTCGAGATCGCCCTCCAGTTCCTCGACGGTCTCCTCGTACTGGGTCTCCTGCTCTTTCAGTTCCTCGCGTTTCGCGTCGAGCAGGCGATCCAGCGCCGCCTCGGGCTCGACGGCGACGTACTTCTTCGGCCGGCTCGCGGCCTGACTCCGGGCCAACCCCCGGCGTTCCAGATCCTTCAGCACGTCGTACACCCGCCCCATCGGCACGTCGCTGGACCCCGAGAGCTCCTTCGCCGTGCTCGGGGAGTCGTCGAGCAGCGCCCGATAGGCCCGGGCCTCGTACTCCGAGAGCCCGAGATCGCGCAAGCTTGCCATGCTCACTCGTCACAGTTCGAGCCGTGAAAAACTCACCGGACGTTTACTCGTGTCCGCCGTTTCGGACTGTTTCTTTGCTCTCCTACTCTCGCCGGCCGACACGCTCCATCAGCGCCTCGGGGTCGCTCGCGGGCTCGTCGACGCCGACGACACGGGCGGTCCCGCGGTCGAGATCCGGCGCGACCGACTCGTCGGCGTCGGGGACGACCACTTTCTCGTGATCGGCGATCCGGAGGGCAGCGCGGTGGAGGTCGCTGCCCGGCTCGTCCGCGACGGCGACGGTCAGCGGCTCGTGGACGAGTCGGCTCGCGGCGGTGCCGTACTCCGCGACCTGCACGCCGACGCGGTGGGAGGCGCCCGCGAAGGCGCCGACGGTCTCGCGGGCGATCTCGCGGTACTCGTCGTCGCCGGTCAGCGTCGCCAGATCCACGAGGGCGTTCGCCATCGCGGCGTTGCCGTCCAGCGGGCGGAGCGGGCGATCGAGCAGGCCCGCGCCCTCGGCGGGGCCGTCCTGGAACGAGCCACCGTCGTGGAGCGTCTCGATCGCGTGATCGGCGACCGTCCGGGCCACGTTGGCGCCGTAGCCCAGCGTCTGCTCGGCGCGGGTGAACGCGCCGACGACGGCGACGATATCGGAGAGCACGTCCCGCGGGCCGGTCTGCCCGCGTTCGCGGAAGTGAACGACCGAGCCGTGTTCGAGCAGGTCGCGTTCGAGGTAGTCCAGCACGCGCTCGCCGTACTCGCGGGCGCGCTCGTCGTCGGTGTAGCCGTGGAACGTCAGCAGCGCGTCGGCCGCGAGCGCGTTCCCGCCCGCGTAGGCGGTGAGGTCGGTCCGCGGCGAGCGGGCGTCCGAGCGCTCCTCGGCGTTCTTCCGCCAGTACTCTGCGCCCTCGCCCGGGCCGACGCTGCCGCCGACGGCGACGCCGCCCCAGAGTTCGTCGGTGAGGAACTCGACGGTCGAGTCGGCCGGATCGCGGTAGGCGTCCTCGCCGGTGTAGACGTAGGCGTGGGCGAACGCCCGGAGGAGCGTCGCGTTGGTGTCGAGCAGCTTCGCGTGGTGGACCTCGCCCCAGTCACGCCGGCCGGCGTAGCGGAAGAAGCCGCCGCCTACGCCGTCGTGGAGGTGGTCACGGACCGCGTCGAGCGTTCGGAGCGCTTGCTGGCGCTCGCGTTTGAGCGCGAACTCCACGGTGCGGGCCAGCGGGAACTTCGCGCTCTCGCCCCAGCCCGCGAAGCGGTCGTCGAACTTCTCGCCGAGCTGGCCGGCGAGCTGTTCCTCGATCGCGGCGTCGACCTCGCCCGCCGGCGGGAGGTCGCCCGAGAGCGCGCGCGGGACGCGGCCGGCGTCGTCGCCCTTCTCGGCGTAGTTCTCGGCGACGCGGTCGAGCACCTGCCGCATCCCGTCCGGCGCGAGCGCGGTCGCCGTCGAGAGCACCTCGCCGTCGGGGGTGAGAAAGACGGTCGACGGGAAGCCGCCGGCGGCGTAGCGTTCGCGAACTCGCGGCTGGCGGTCGGCGTCGACGCGGATCGGGACGTAGCGATCGTTGACGTTGGCCGCAACGTTCGGGTCGGCGTAGGTGGTGGCGTCCATCTCGTGGCAGTCGACGCACCACGTGGTTGAGAGCGAGAGCAGGACGGGCACGGAGCGCCGGCGGGCCTCGTCGAAGGCGTCCTGGCCCCACTGACGCCACTCGACGCGGGTCTCCTCTTGCATGTTTCGTGGTCGGGTTGTTTGGGGGTAAAGCGTGTCGGAGGCGAGGCCGGAAAACTCCGCGACCGAAGGGAGCGGAGGTAAACGGCCTCGGTACGCGAGCGGGGAGCGTTAGCGACCCGCGAGCGGGCGGCTGCAGAACTGGAAAACTCCGCGACCGAAGGGAGCGGAGGTAAACGGCCTCGGTACGCGAGCGGTCCCAGGACCGGAAACGGGAGCAAGCTCTCGTGAGCGAGGCGACCGAAAACACGTCAGTGTCCCCTGACGGAAGCCACTCCCCCGGAGACCGACTACACCGACTCGTCAGTCCCCTCGTCCGCCATCCCTCCCCTGTCGGATTCGTACTTCCGGCCGATAGCGTCGTCACCGACCATGCCGACGACGGCGTCCATCACCGCTTCCGCCGAATCGAACGTCCTCTCACCCTGTAGTTCGAGTACGTCCCGGAGCGACTGGCTACCGTCCTGCAGTTCGAGCTCCCGGTCCCCGTACGTCTCCAGCAGCTCCTCGTTGTCTATTGGATACTCTTCGTTCTCGAGATCGTCCGCGAGCGATCCGAACTCGACGCCGTGCTTCCGATCGTCGTCTTCACTGGCCATACGAACGTGTACGTGAGGATGGGGAAAACAGTTGTAGCCGGTCAGGGTTCACCGACGATCGCCTCACCCCGCCGTCGAACCATCGCCGGCTGACTCGCACCCCCAGCCGGCCGACCGAACTTTCCCGTCCCCGTTCCTACACCCCTGCGTATGTCCGAGGAACGTGACGTCTCCATCGACGTCGAGGTCGAAGTCGAGGTGGACAGTGAGGAACTCGAGGTCGAGGCCGGCGAGGAGCGCGAGATCGAGGCCGAACTCGAGACCGACGGGATCGAGGTCGAAGTTGAGTTGGAGATCGAGCGCGAAGAGGAGGAGTACGAGGAAGCGGAGCACGAAGACGGTGAGGAGATCGAAGTAACGGACGAGTCCGACGGCGCCACCGACGTCGCGGTCGCCGACGAGGAGGCGGACGACGACGGCGAGGCGTTCGATATCGGGTCGAGCGACGAAGACGACGAGGAGTAACGGATCACGGGCCCGAGCCGCCGCGACGGTCAGCTGTGCCGCCCGGGAGCGGCGACCTTTTCCCCGGGCAGCCCCCTCCCTCGACCATGGCTACGGCAGGCGGCGAGCGGCTGGAGCTCCCCTGCGGCGAGACGATCGCGCTCACGTCGCTCGATCTCGGGATGCGCGAACTCGACTGTGACTGCGGGGACGCCCACGCGGTGGTGATGGATATGCACCCGCCGACGCGATTTTTCCCGGAGTTCCTGGTGGAGACGCTGGACGACGTGGTCGAGACGACCAGCGACGAGATGCCGGACTTCGGCACTCCCCACCTGATGGGGATGGTGATGGAGGAGTTCCCCGAGCAGGTCGCCGTCGCCGACGCAACCGACGAGGGGGACGTGGGCTTTGCGATGGTGTGGGTCTCCGACTTCGACGCGCGCCGGCTCCACGAGGTGATCGTGGAACTGGTGGTCGAGATGATGGAGCACGCGATCTCCCACGCCGAGAGCGACAGCGCGATGACCGAGTTCGAGGAACAGATGCTGGAGTTCGACGTCCAGGAGTTCGTCGACCAGTACCGCGACGAGCGGGACCTCGACCCCGAACCGTACGTCTAGTCCTCGACGCGCTCCAGTACGATCCCGTCGTCGAACCGCCCGCGTTCGCCGACCTTTCGCTTGCGGACTCGCTCGAGTTCGTTCTCGTCGATGTCGAGTTGCGTCCGGAGCGCGTCGAGCACCTCCAGCACGTCGGCGAGTTCGTCGGCGCCCGGCTCTTCTCGGAGTTCCGCTGCTTCCTCGTCCAGTTTGTCGAACAGTCGTTCTTCGTACGCCTCCCCGTCGACGACGTGGGTGACTGGGGTCTCGCCGTCGGCCTCGATGATTTCGGGGATATCGTCGCGGACGAGTTTGTCGTACTCGCGGGGCACGGCTGGGGCCACGGGCAGGACCACTATCCCGGTTACGCTCGCAGGTGTGTTCCGCACCACCGACTGGTTTCGAAATTCGTAATATCGCTTCGGACCTCGTAGCCATTCGCCGAGCTTATTACGATTCACGTACTCGGAAGGAGTAATGACGGACACCGGCAGTGACGACGGAGCGGCGGCGGAACCGGAGCCAGTCACAGCGGGCGATACTGGTGCCGGTGCGGGCCGGACCATCCTGCTGATCGGGAGCGGGCCGATCCAGATCGGGCAGGCCGCGGAGTTCGACTACTCCGGCGCCCAGGCCTGCCGGGCGCTCCAGGAGGAGGACGCGGAGGTCGTGCTCGTCAACTCGAACCCCGCGACGATCATGACCGACCCCGAGACGGCCGACCGCGTGTACGTCGAACCCATCACGCCCGAGGCCATCGCGGAGGTCATCCGGAAGGAGAACCCCGACGGCGTGATCGCCGGTCTCGGCGGCCAGACCGGGCTGAACGTCACCGCCGAACTCGCCGAACAGGGCGTGCTCGAGGAGTACGACGTCGAGGTCATGGGCACGCCGTTGGACACGATCTACGCGACCGAGGACCGCGACCTGTTCCGCCAGCGCATGGAGGATCTGGGCCAGCCGGTGCCCGCGTCGACGACCGTCACGCTCGAGGAGGGCGAGTCCGCGACGGAGATGAGCGAGGACGCACTCAAGGAGCGCGTCGAGGACGCCGTCGACGAGGTCGGCGGCCTCCCGGTGATCGCCCGCACCACCTACACGCTGGGCGGTTCGGGCTCCGGCGTCGTCCACGAGATGGACGAACTGCTCGAACGCACGCGCAAGGGGCTCAGGCTCTCGCGCAACGACGAGGTGCTGATCACCGAGTCGATCTCGGGCTGGGTCGAACTGGAGTACGAGGTGATGCGCGACGCGGGCGACTCCTGTATCATCATCTGCAACATGGAGAACCTCGACCCGATGGGGATCCACACGGGCGAGTCGACGGTCGTCACGCCGTCGCAGGTGATCCCCGACGACGGCCACCAGGAGATGCGCGACGCGGCGCTGGAGGTGATCCGCGACCTCGGCATCCAGGGCGGCTGTAACATCCAGTTCGCGTGGCGCGACGACGGCACTCCCGGCGGCGAGTACCGCGTCGTCGAGGTGAACCCGCGCGTCTCCCGCTCCTCCGCGCTGGCGTCGAAGGCGACGGGCTACCCGATCGCCCGCGTCACCGCGAAGGTCGCGCTGGGCAAGCGCCTCCACGAGATCACCAACGAGATCACGGGCGAGACCACCGCCGCCTTCGAGCCGGCGATCGACTACGTGGTGACGAAGGTGCCCCGCTGGCCCATCGACAAGTTCCCCGACACCGACTTCACGCTCTCGACGGCGATGAAATCCACCGGCGAGGCGATGTCGATCGGCCGCACGTTCGAGGAGTCGCTGCTGAAGGCGCTCAGAAGCTCCGAGTACGACCCGGCCGTGGAGTTCGACGCGCTGGAGGACGAGGAGCTCCGCAAGGGGTATCTCGAACGCCCGAGCCCGGACCGCCCGTACGCGATGTTCGAGGCGTTCGAGCGCGGCTTCTCGGTCGAGGAGGTCGTGGAAGCGACGGGCATCTACGAGTGGTACGTCGAGCGCTTCGCCCGCATCGTCGAGGCGAGCAAGGAGGTCGTCGACGGCGAGTTCACGCCCGCGGCGGTCGCGGGGTTCACGAACGCCGAGATCTCCGCGCTCGCGGGCAACGTGTTCGAGGACAGCAGCCTGACGTGGCTGCCCGAGACCCGCGGCGCGTGGCGCGAGGCCGCCGAACCCGTCGCCCCCGGCGCCGAGAGCGAGGGGCTGCCCGTCTCCGCCGAGCGCGCGGGCGTCGGCGAGGTGGAGGCGACTGTCCCCGGCCGCACGTACAAGCAGGTGGACACCTGCGCGGGCGAGTTCGCGGCGTCGACGCCGTACTACTACTCCTCGCGCAAGCCGCCGTCGTTCACCGGGCCGTTCGAGGGCGAGGCCGCGGCGGGCGAACTCCAGGTCGACCGCGACGCCGAGAGCGTCGTCGTGGTCGGTGGCGGCCCGATCCGTATCGGGCAGGGCGTGGAGTTCGACTACTGTGCGGTCCACGCGGTCCGTGCGCTCTCGGAGCTCGGCATCGACGCCCACGTGCTCAACAACAACCCCGAGACGGTGTCGACGGACTACGACACCTCCGACGGGCTGTTCTTCGAGCCGATCACTGCCGAGGAGGTCGCCGACGCCATCGAGGCCACCGACGCCGACGGCGTGATGGTCCAGTTCGGCGGGCAGACCTCCGTCGACGTCGGCGAGCCCCTGAAGGACGAACTCGACCGCCGCGGGATCGACTGCGAGATCCTCGGCACCAGCGTCGACGCGATGGACCTCGCGGAGGACCGCGACCGCTTCAACCGCCTGATGACCGAGCGCGGGATCGAACAGCCCGCCGGCGGCTCCGCGACCAGCGAGGCGGAAGCACTCGATCTCGCTCACGAGATCGGCTACCCAGTGCTCGTGCGCCCCTCCTACGTGCTCGGCGGGCGCGCGATGGAGATCGTTCACAGCGACGACGAGCTCGAGGAGTACGTCGAGGAGGCGGTCCGCGTCTCCCCCGAGAAGCCGATCCTGATCGACTCGTTCCTGGAGGACGCGGTCGAACTCGACGTCGACGCCGTCGCCGACGGGGAGGACGTGCTGATCGGCGGCGTGATGGAACACGTCGAGAGCGCGGGCGTCCACTCGGGCGACTCCGCCTGCGTGATCCCGCCGCGCTCGCTGGACGAGGCGACGATGGCTCGCGTCCGCGAGGTCGTCGAGGAGATCGCGGAGGCGCTCGAGACGGTGGGGCTGCTGAACGTCCAGTTGGCCGTGAAGAACGGGGAACGCGAGGCGCAACGCGCCTCGGAAGCGAGCGGTGAAACCGCGAGCGAGCCGACCGTGTACGTGCTCGAAGCGAACCCCCGCTCCTCCCGTACCGTCCCGTTCGTCTCGAAGGCGACGGGCGTGCCGATCGCGAAGCTCGCGGCCCGCGCGATGGCCGGCGAGCCGCTGGCCGAGATGGACGTCGCCGAGCAGATCCCCGAGCAGCCCAGCGTGAAGGAGGTCGTGCTCCCGTTCGACCGCCTGCCGGAGTCGGACCCCCGCCTCGGCCCGGAGATGAAGTCCACCGGCGAGGTGATGGGCACCGCCGGGAGCTTCGGCGCCGCCTACGGCAAGGCACAGATCGCCGCTGGCAACGAGATCCCGGAGTCCGGCACGCTCGCGGTCGACGGCGACTGGCCCGACGAGGTGGTCGACGAGTTCGCCGAGCACCTCGATCTGGTCGCCCCTGACGACCTCGAGACGGCGCTGATGGCCGGCGAGGTCGACTTCCTGCTGTCGACGGAGCGTGATAGCCTCAGAACGGCCGTCGACGAGGACGTCCCCTACCTCTCGACCGAAGTGTCCGCTCGCGCGGCGCTCGACGCGCTCGACGCCGCGGCGGCGGCCGACGGACCGCTGGCCGGCGTCGACGTGGCCGCGCTGTCGGACCGGCCGACGCGCGAGGACAACTGGGGCTGAACCCCGAGCGAGCCACGAACTCCTTCGGAACCCCTCGACACTGTCCACGGGCCGTCCGGCGACGGAGCGACCCTACTCGAGCTTGTTCAGCGCCTCGAAGAACTCGGAGTCGGGGCCGGCGATCCGCACCGGGGTGTCAGCGGTCCGGATCGTCACCATCACGGGAAGCTCCGGGCTCCGGGTCACGCGGCCGTCGACGACGACGTGAGCCTCGGGCGCGCCCGAGAGACGGACCGTGATCTCGCTGTCGAGGCCGACCGCGAGCGGCGGCATTCCCGCGTCGGCGCACATCTCGTTGAGCACGATCGCGTCCACGTCGGGGTGGACCAGCGACCCGCCCTCGGAGAGGTTGTACGCGGTCGACCCTGTCGGCGTCGCCGCGAGCACGCCGTCGGCTCGCCCCGAGGAGAACAGCGAGCCGGCGACCCGGATTTCGAGGTCGACGCCGCCAGCGCGGCCGCGCTGGGGACCCTGCAGCACGATCTCGTTGACCGCCGACGGGCTCTTCCACTCCTCGCCCGCGGCGACGAGCCGCGGCGCCTCGCGGACCGAGAGCTCGTCCGCCCGCAGCGCCTCGACCTCGCGCATCACCTCGTCGACGGCCTCCTCCGGGCCGACGGCGTTGAGGAAGCCCACCTCGCCGAGGTTGACGCCGAGGATGGGGGTGCCGCCGACCCCGCGGGCCGCGAACAGGAACGTGCCGTCGCCGCCGATGGCGACGACGAGGTCGCAGGCGTCCATCGCGTCGACCGGGTGGCCGGACTCGTCGTGTGTGCGCGCCGTGGCTTCGTCGAGCCACACGTCGACGTCGACCTCCCGGAGGCGGTCGCGGATATCCGCCGCCAGGAACGACGCCCGCTTGTTGCCCCGGTTCGCGACGATACCGACCAGCATGGCTCGCGGTTCCCACCCCGCCGGCAAAAGCGCGCGGATACGACTCGGCACGGACAACCTTCATTTGCGGGCGCGCCGAGGGTCCGACAATGACCGACCGCCCCGCGGAGGTGGGCGCGCCCACATGAGCGACGACGAGGAAGAGGACTGGTTCGAGCGCGCGATGCGCGAGGCCGACGAGGGAGCGGAGCGTTCGGCCGAGGACGAGGAGGAATCCGACGACGGATCCGAGAGTGGGGCGCCCGACGAAGGGGAGACTGCCGACGCCGACGAGGAGCCCGTGGAGCGCTCCGAGTCCGACCCGTTCGGCGGAGGGGAACTCGACCAGTTCGGGGAGTCCGGCGCCGGGAGCGACACCGGGGGGGAGGCGGACTCGTTCGGTGGCGGCGGCGAGGGCGGGGCCGACCCGTTCGGTGGCGTCGCCGGCGGCGAGCGCTCCGAGTCCGGGGCAGACCCGTTCGGCGACGCTTCCGGCTTCGGCGAGCGCGGGAGCGGCGGCGGCGCGATCGGCGAGGAGGGCGGTGCGGGCGAGTTCGGCGGAGGCGGCAGCGAGGGGTTCGGTGGCGGCGGCTTCGGCGGCGAGCCGGAGTCGTTCGACGAGGCCGAGCTCGACTCGGACATCGACCGCATCGACGTGGGGATCGAGGGGCTGGACGAGATGGTTCTCGGCGGCGTCCCGAAGCGTTCGCTGATGGTCGCCATCGGCGCCGCCGGGACCGGGAAGACCACGTTCGGCCTCCAGTTCCTGACCGAGGCGCTGCAGAACGACGGGCGGGCGATCTACGTCACGCTGGAGGAGTCCCGCGAGGCGATCCTCTCGACCGCCGAGGAGAAGGGCTGGTCGTTCCGCGAGTGGCGCGAGGAGGGGCGGCTGGCGATCGTCGCGATGGACCCCATCGAGATGGCGAACTCGCTGTCGTCGATCCGGAACGATATCTCCCGACTCGTCGAGGAGTTCAACGCCGATCGACTGGTACTGGACTCGGTGTCGCTGCTGGAGATGATGTACGACCACCCGGCCCAGCGCCGCTCGGAGGTGTTCGACTTCGCGCGCTCGCTCAAACGCGCGGGGGTGACGACGATGCTCACCTCCGAGGCCAACAGCGACGACCCCTACACCTCGCGGTACGGGATCATCGAGTACCTCGTGGACGCGGTGTTCATCCTCCAGTACGTCCGGCCCTCGGACTTCCGGGAGACGCGGCTGGCGGTGGAGATCCAGAAGATCCGGGACGCGAACCACTCCCGCGAGACCAAGCCCTACGAGATCACCAACGAGGGGATCTCGGTGTACCGGCAGGCGAACATCTTCTGAACGGACGGGTCGGCGACTGTCAGCCGACCCGGTCGGACGCTCCCTCCCGTCGCTCCCGCCGGAGTAAAGACCGCCCGCCCCGACGGTGGCGTATGACCAGTATCGCGCGGTCGATCCTCCGCCGGCTGTTCAACCGGGAGTTCCGTCCGGCCGACGTGGCTCAGCAGGTCGTCGGCGGGTTCCTGCTCGCCGGCCCGTTCGTGGTCACCGAGGAGGTGTGGGTGCTCGCGGGCGTTATGGGGAGGCTCCAGTGGGCGGTCGTGGTCGCGATGGTGGTCGCCATCGGCTGGGGGGCGCTCTACCGCGCGGACAGCGGCCGTGACGCCGACGACGAGACCGAGGTTGCGGGGATCCCCTCCCGGTTCCTGACGCTGATGCTCGTCTCCTTCGGTTCGGTGCTGGTGCTGGCGTACAGCTTCGCCGCGCCCGAGGCGTTCGACGCCGACGCGGCCCAGACCGGGAAGGCAGTGAGCATCGGCGCCGTGTTCGCGGTGGTGGGTGCGGCCACCGCCGACAGCGTGTTTTGACCTCCCACGGCGCGTGCCCTGCTCCAGCCTCCGTGCTGGAGCCACGAAACTAGACGCCGTGGGAGTGTTTGACCGTCGGCGGCGAGTGACCGCTCGCGGTCTCCGTGCCGCGAGCGCGGAGCGTCGTGCCGTGATCGTGTGGCGTCCAAAGACCCCACGAGACCGACCACGCCCTCCTCCGACCCGTGTCGATCCGTGCGGTTCGCTGACGTCACCCGACGACGGAGTTAAATCCCCGTCACGACTACCACTCGGCAACAGTGAGCGCGACGGTCGAGACGCGCCGGGATCCGCGTGGCGACGCCACCCACGAGGCCCAGGCGTGGCAGCTGAAAGAACGGATCCGCCGGGCGGAAGGCGTGCTGAAGCAGCGCCGGAGCTTCTTCAGGGACGCCTACCGCCGTGCCGACTGCCGACTGCTGTTCGTCGACGACGAGCTCGCGGGCTTCGTCTCCGCGCGCCGGGACGGGTACATCCTCTTCCTCGCGGTGGCGCCGGAGTACCGCGGCGAGGGGTTCGGCCAGCGCCTCGTCGCCGCGATCGCGGAGGATCACGACTCGGTGACCTGCCACGCTCGGGCGACCAACGAGGACGCGCTCTCCTTCTACCGCCACATCGGGTTCGAGGTGGTGCGCCGCATCGACGCCTACTACGAGGACGGCGGCGACGCCTACTACCTCAAACTCGGCGAGGAACGCAGCATCTCGGAGAAACTATCGGAGTTCGTTCGAAGGTAGTTCAGCCGGCGAGGGAGTCCCGGACACTGTCGCCCTCCAGTACGATCGCCCCGATGACGATCGTGAGCCCGCCCGCCACGAACGTTGCAGCCACGAGTGATCTTCCTTGGAGCGCCCGGTTCAACGGCGCGTACGCGACGACGGCGCCGACGCCGAACAGGAGTCCTGCGGTCGCCAGCGCGTAGGCGGCGTCGGTCCCACGGGAGACCGGGTAGCCGCGTTCGCGGAGCGTCGACGCCAGTCGAGTGAGCGACAGATAGGCGACGATCGAAGCGGCGGCGAAGCAGCCGCCGAACGCGACCAGTCTCGTCGTTCCCGTGAGATCGGCCGGGTCGAACACCAGCCACGTGATCGCCGCGGCCGCTGCGTACCCCAGCGTGGCGGCGCCGACAGTCCGGCCGAACTGCGAGGCGCCCTCTCCCATCGATCAGAGTCAACGTCGCACGAAACAAAAGCGTTTGTCGCTACAGCGCCTCGTCGAACGCCCCCTGTAGGTCGGCCTTCAGATCGTCGACGTGCTCGACGCCGACGCTGACGCGGATCAGCCCGTCGGTCAGCCCCGCGGCCTCGCGTTCCTCCTTCGGAATCGCGGCGTGGGTCATCGTCGCCGGCTGCTCGATCAGGCTCTCGACGCCGCCGAGCGATTCGGCGAGCGTGAACACGTCGGTCTCGGAGACGACCGTCCGGGCCTGGTCGAGCGTGCCGTCGAGTTCGAAGCTGAGCATCCCGCCGAAGTCGTCCATCTGCTCGCTCGCCAGTTCGTGGTCCGGGTGGCTCTCCAGCCCGGGGTAGTAGACGCGGTCCACCGCGTCGTGGTCCTGCAGCCAGTGAGCCAGTTCGCTCGCGTTCTCGCAGTGACGGTCCATCCGCACGGGCAGGGTCTTCGTCCCGCGGAGGACGAGGAAGCAGTCGAACGGCGACGGCGTCGCGCCGACGGAGTTCTGGTAGAACCCGATCCGGTCGTCGAGTTCGGGGTCGTCGACGATCAGCGCGCCGCCGACCACGTCGGAGTGGCCGCCGAGATACTTCGTCAGCGAGTGGGAGACGATGTCCGCGCCGTGTTCCAGCGGGCGCTGGAGCATCGGGGTCGCGAACGTGTTGTCCACCGCCGAGAGCGCGCCGTACTCGTCGGCGATGTCGGTCAGCGCGTCGATGTCGTTGACGTTCAGCAGCGGGTTCGTGGGCGTCTCGACCCAGAGCAGTTCGGTGTTCTCCTGTATCGCGTCGCGGACGGCGTCGTGGTCCGTGGTGTCGACGAAGTCGAACTCCAGGTCGTACTCCTCGTACACCTGCGTGAAGATGCGGTGGGTGCCGCCGTACACGTCGTCGCCGGCGACGACGTGGTCGCCGGATTCGAGCAGATTGAGGACCGTGTTGATCGACCCCATCCCCGAGGAGAACGCGCGGCCGAACTCCCCGCCCTCGAGTGCGGCGAGGTTCGCTTCCAGATCGGTCCGGGTTGGGTTGCCCGTCCGGGAGTACTCGTAGCCGCGGTGGTCGCCCGGCGCGTCCTGCTCGTACGTGGAGTTGGCGTAGATCGGCGTCATCAGCGCACCGGTCTCCTCGTCGGGCTCCTGGCCGGCGTGGATCGCGCGCGTCTCGATCCGTTCCTCGTCGTTGTCGTCGCTCATACCCGCATCTGGGCCGGTGGGGGCGTCATAGTTCCGCTTCCGGCGCGGCTGGTGGGGTGTCTCGGCGACAGCTGCCGACCCGAGAACGCATCGTTTATACGCCGACCGCCAGTACGCGACGACAAGACCATGCCTAGCTCCAACGGGCCCACCACTGGAACGCGGAACAAGCTCTCGAACCACCCCCGCGAGCGCGGTATGTCGCCGCCCCAGCGCGCCATCGCCGAGTTCGACGAGGGCCAGAAGGTCCACCTCGTGCTCGACCCCTCGGTGGAGGACGGGCGCTTCCACGCGCGCTTCAACGGCCACACAGGCGAGGTCGTCGGCCAGCAGGGCGACGCGTTCAAGGTGCAGATCACCGACGGCGGCAAGGAGAAGACGATCATCGCCACCGCCGCCCATCTCCGCGCGCAGGAGGAGTAATGACGATCTTCAAAGAGAAGCTCGACGAGGAGTATCTCACCGCGGCCGAGGTGAAAGAGGAGCTCCAGTCCGTCGAGGAGCAGCGCGCGGCCGACGAGGACCGCGAGCTCCGCTACGAGCTCGCCCGCGCCATCGAACACGTCAACCGCTTCGCCCTCCTCGACGCCGAGGAGTCCCGCGAGCTGGTCGAGCGCCTGCAGGAGCTCGACAAGGTCGACGACCCGACCGCTCACAAGATCGCGGACCTGCTCCCCCGCGACCGCGACGAGCTGCGAACGGTGTACGCACAGGAGCGCTACTCGCTGTCTGGCGACGAGCTCGACGAGATCCTCAACATCGTCGCCGAGTACGCCTGATCGCGGGCGCGCTCGACTCGTTCTCACGCCGGGCGACAGTTTATCCGTCGGGGTGACTAATCCCGGCCATGAGCGACGCCGAAGAGTCCGGTACGGCCGAGGACGCCGCCGAGGACGAGGCGGTCGAGCACGCGGTCGTGCTCGACCATCTCCCGTACGGACGGCCCGACGACGACCGGCCACAGCACCAGAAACCCGAGATCGCCTACGCCGTCGGCGAGGAGAACTTCGACCTGTTCGAGCTCACGCTGGCCGACGACGCCGACGTGAGTATCGGCGACCGGATCGTCGTCGCGCCCGACGCCGACCGGGAGCTCGTCCAGCGCTACCGGGAGATCGACCACGACGACCTCTCCCGGGGCGCCGAGCAGGAGCTGGAGTACGTGATCGAGGAGATCGTCGAACGCCACCCCCAGCGCTTCCTCGACTACTTCAACGACGCCCAGCCGCTGACGCTGCGGCTCCACCAGCTCAACGTCCTGCCCGGGATCGGCGAGAAGCTCCGGGACGACATCCTCGAGAGCCGCAAACGGGAGGGCCCCTTCGAGAGCTTCGAGGAGCTGGAGGAGCGGATCTCCGGCCTCCACGACGCCAAGGGAACCGTCGTCGACCGGATCATCGAGGAGCTGACGGAGGACGTGAAGTACCAGGCGTTCGTCGGCGAGGAGCAGTAGCGTCTCGCCGGCACGGTGAGCCGGCGAGGGGGACGCATCTCGGCGCAGCCGGAACGGGGCTTTTAACGCCGGCGACGCGCTATCGCCGGTAATGACTGGGGCCGACGACCTGCGGGACCCCGACGCCCTCATCCGGCGGGCCAAGCGGGGGAACCCGGAGTTCGACCAACACTTCCTCGTCGACGACCGGGTGCTCGACCGGCTGCCGGGCTACCTGCCCGAAGGGGCCGACCGCTCGCACGTCCTCGAGATCGGCGGCGGGACGGGCGCGCTCACCGATCGCCTGCTCGACGCCGCGCCCGCCGGCGGGGAGGTGACCGTCGTCGAGCGCGACCCGGATCTCGTCTCGTTCCTCCGGGAGGAGTTCGCCGGCGCGATCGACGCCGGCGACCTGACCGTGATCGCGGGCGACGCGCTCGCAGTCGACCTGCCGGAGTTCACGGCGTCGGTGTCGAACCTCCCCTACGGCGCCTCCTCCGAGATCGCGTTCGATCTCCTGCCCCGGGAGTGCCCGCTCGTCCTGATGTTCCAGCAGGAGTTCGCCGAGCGCATGGTCGCCGCGCCGGGCGAGGACGACTACGGTCGGCTCTCCGTGTCGGCCCAGCACTACGCCGACGTGGAGATCGTGGAGCACGTCCCCGCCGAGGCGTTCGACCCCCGCCCCCGCGTCGACAGCGCGGTCGTTCGCTGTACGCCGCGCGAACCGGAGTACGAGGTGGCCGACGAGGCCTTCTTCCTCAGGTTCGTGAAGGCGCTGTTCACCCAGCGCCGGAAGACGATGCGCAACGCCGTCCGGAACACCGCCCACATCTCGGGGCTAGAGGAGCCGGACGCCGTCGTGGACGCGGCGGAGGAGTCGCTGATGAGCCAGCGTGCGGGAACCGTTTCGCCGGCGGAGTTCGCCGAGCTGGCGCGGATTGCGACACGCATCGACCCCGGCGTCGTCGCCGAGGGGGACGACTGATGCTCGGCAACTATCCGCTCCAGGACGTGATCCAATCGACGTTCTCGTCGATGCAGGCCAGAGTGCTGGTGACGGTGCTCGCACTGGTGCTGCTGGCGATCGTCGGCGTCGGGGTGCGCTCGATCGGCCCGCGGCTGAAGGAGTATCTCGACGACGCCGTCGCCGAGTCGGCCCAGGCCGGGTTCATGGCGCTGTGTACGGCGATCGTCTCGCTGTTCCTGATCTCGGTCTGGCGGGCCGGCGGGCTGGTCGAGCGCGGCTTCGAACAGATCGACCCATCCCCGAGTCAGGTCGCCGCGATCGGGCTGACGTTCGTCATCCTCGTGGCCTCCTACGGGCTGACGCGGCTCACCAAGAGTAGCATCCGGCGACTCTCGAAGGAGCGCGGGGCGATCAGCGATCATCAGCAGGAGGTCGCCCACCACCTCGTTCAGATCGTTATCTTCGCGATGGCGGTGCTGGTGGTGCTGGGGATCTGGAACGTCGACCCTGGCCAACTGCTGCTCGGCGCGGGGGCTGCAGGTATCATAATCGGCCTCGCGGCCCGGCAGACGCTGGGTGCGGTGCTCGCCGGCTTCGTGGTGCTGTTCTCGCGGCCGTTCGATCTGGGCGACTGGGTCGTGATCGGCGAGGAGGAGGGGATCGTCACCGACATCAGCGTGTTCAACACCCGAATCCGGACGTTCGACGACGAGTACGTGATGATCCCCAACGACATCGTCACGGCCACCGAGATCCGCAACCGCTCCCGGAAGGGCCGCCTGCGGATCGAGACCGACGTCGGCGTCGACTACGACACCGACGTGGAGCACGCGATGGAGGTCGCCGCCGAGGCGATGGCCGAGACGGAGACGCCGATGGAGCGCCCCGACCCAAACGTCGTGCTCTCGGAGTTCAGCGGCTCCAGCGTGGTGCTGAAGCTGCGCTACTACATCGACAACCCCAGCGCCCGGAAGATGTGGAAGGCCCGAACGGAGGTAATGACGGCGGTCAAGGAGGCGTTCGACGCCGAGGGGATCAAGATCCCGTACCCACAGCGGGAACTCTCCGGCCGGCCGGAGGCCGGCGGGCTCGCGGTCTCGGGCGTCAGTGCGAGTGACGTGACCGACGGCGACGCCGACGACACGGAGGAGGACAGCGAGGCGGACGACGACCGCATCGAGCGGGAGGACGCCGCCGACGCTGACGAGCGTGAGAACGGCGATAGTGCCGCCGAGAAGAACGACGGGGATACCGACGACGAGAGCGACACCGAGGCGGACGAATGACCGACGGGGACGACTCGTCGGTGTCGGGACTCGCCGAGCGTCGCGGACAGGAGACGAAGGTGTACCAGCCGGCGGAGGACTCGGGGCTGCTCGCCGACGCCGCCGCGGAGTTCGCCCGCGGCCGCACGCTCGAGGTCGGCACTGGCTCGGGCTGGGTCGCCGAACAGGTCGCCTCGGAGGTTCCCGAAACCGTCGCCGCTGACGTGAACCCCCACGCTTGCCGGCAGGCTCGGGAGCGCGGCGTCGAGGCAGTCCGGACGAACCTCACGGACGCGTTCGCCGACGGGAGCTTCGAGACGGTGCTGTTCAACCCTCCCTACCTCCCGACAGATCCGGAGAACGAGTGGGACGACTGGATGGAGCAGGCGCTCTCCGGCGGCGAGAGCGGCCGAGAGCTGATCGAGCCGTTTCTCGACGACCTCGGGCGCGTGCTCGCGCCCGGCGGGCAGGCGCTGCTGCTCGTCTCCTCGCTCGCGGGGTTCGAGGAGGTCGAGGAGCTGGCCCGCGATGCCGGCTTCGTCCCCGAGGAGGTGCGACAGGAGTCGTACCCTTTCGAGACGCTGTCGATCCTGCGGCTGACGCGGTTCTCGATCTGTGGGAAGCCGTCGAGCGGGAAGATCGAGTAGCGGACCGTAGCTGTCGCTGGTCGAGTTCTGTCGAAGTTTTGCGAGGGAAGAACGCTCTGTGAGCGTCCTCCCGCATCACGGGGTGGTTGCCCCGACGATGCGAGGGAAGGGATTTGAACCCTTGGACCTCTACAGGAGCGGATCTTGAGTCCGCCGCCGTTTCCCAGCTTGGCTACCCTCGCACGCAGTCCGGGAGAACGGGCCGTCGGGGTTTAAGCCAACGGTTCGGGCCGACCCACGGTCGTGACAGGCTCGCCGGCGATAGTTTCACACTCGCCGCCTCCACGCGCCGGCGATAGTTTCACACCCTCCCCCGCACTACTGCCCCGACGATGGACGAGCACACCCGCGACCCCGGCGTCGCGCCGCCGCTGGGGGACCCGACCGGGTGGCGTGAGGACCGGCGCTGGGAGCACGCGACGCTCCGGCGTGCGGCCGAGCACGGCGTTCGCCTCTACAACGACGCCGCCTACACCGAGAGCTACGACTGCTTCAAGTTCGAGTGGTACAACTACGGCCGCGGGACCGCGGAGTCGGCGTTCTGCCACGGGATGCAGCAGGTCGCCGCCGGCACGCACAAACACGCCGCCGACTGCGGGCGCGGTGCCGACGCCGGCGACGCCGGGATGCGCTCGCTGTTCTCGACCGCGCTCGACTACCTCCGCGGGGTGCCCGACGACTTCTACGGCGTCGACGTCGCCGCGGTCCGCCGGCGGCTGCTGGTCGCGATCTTCGAACCGCGCCTGATCGACGACTGGCACATCGCGATCGACGACCACACCCCCGACGCCTACCCCGCCGACTACGAGTACGCGACGGGGTTGGGCTGACGTGCTCCCCTCCCAGCGCGTCGCCGACGCGGAGTACGCGAAACGCCGCGCGCTCGCCGACGTGACCGAGACGCGGTTCGGCCCGTTCGTCCACGACCCCGACCACGACGACCGCGCGGCGGCGACGCAGCTGCTCGACGCGCGACTGCCGACCGTCGACGCACCGCTGCCCGACCGTGATCAGGCCGCGCGGGCGCTTCTCGACAGACTGGACTCGCTGTTCGACCGCTGCAATCTCCCACACCGCGTCGTCGCTGGGACCGACCCCGAAACTGCGGCCCGACTCGCACCGCTCGCACGGGATCGGGGGTACGAACGCGAGAACTACTGGGCGCTGCTCCCCCACCGCGTCGAGGCGCCCGACAGCCGGAACGGTCTCCGGTTCGACGGCCGGCCCCACGGGAGCGACGCCGCCCGAACCGTCCACGAGTTGGTGGGGCGCGACCCCGCGGGTGTCGCCTACGCGGCCGCATTCACGAGCGCGCTCGGTGGCACGGAACTGGTCGCGTTCCGCGGCGAGGACCCCGTCGGCGCCGCCGGCTGGTACGTCCACGACGGAGGGGGAGACGAGGCACCGGTCGCTCGGCTGACTCACGTCGGCGTCGCTCCCGGCATCCACGGCGAAGGCATCGGTGCCGCGCTGATCCGGAGGGTCGTCGATCGCTGCCCGCTCCCGAGCAGCCGGATCGTCGTCTGTGCGACTGGCGAGCGGACCGGGTTCTACGAGCGGATCGGGTTCGTCCGGAACAACGCTCTCTGGCGGTTCGCTCGCCTCCCCTGAGTCCGCCTCCCGACGCGGCAGATGCGCCCGAAGCCGAGCCCTTCTTGCCCGTTCGTCCCGTTCCGTACAGTATGCAGATCCACCAGTTGGGTGAGGGCCAACCCGAGCTGGCCGTCGTCGCCGGGATCCACGGCGACGAGCCGTGTGGGGTGCGGGCGGTCGAGCGACTCCTCGCCGAGGAGCCCGACGTCGACCGACCGGTGAAGCTGATCATCGCCAACGAGGAGGCGCTCGAGGCTGGCGAGCGGTTCCTCGAAGCGGACCTCAACCGCGTGTTCCCGGGCGATCCCGAGGGGGATACCCACGAGTCGCGGCTCGCCCGCGAACTCGCTCGGGAGGTACAGGACTGTACGGTGCTGGCGCTCCACTCCACGCAGTCCTACGCCGAACCGATCGCGGTGATCGACACCGTCGACGAGATCGCGCGCTCGTTCGCGCCGTTGCTCCCCGTGGACGTGCTGATCGAGACCGACAACTACACCGACGGCCGGCTGGTGGAGTACGCCCACACCATCGAGATGGAGTGTGGCCTCCAGGGGACCGATGAGGCCGCAGAGAACGCCTACTGGTTGACCCGAGCGTTCCTCGCGGCGGCGAACGCGCTGTCCGTGCCGGCGGTGGACGACCGGCTGGCCCAGCCCGAACGCGGCGAGGTCGAGGTGTTCCGTCTCGACGGCCCCATCGCCAAACCGCCGGGCCGGGAGTACGACGTGGTGGTCCCCAACTTCGAGCGCGTCGAGGCCGGCGAGCGGTTCGCGATCGCCGACGGCGAGGCCTTGACCGCCGACGAGCCGTTCTACCCCGTGCTCCTCTCGGCGGAGGGGTACGACGACATCTTCGGCTACGCCGCCGAGGCGGTCGGCACGCTGGAGTGAGACGGCCCGGCGGCCACTCCCGGAACGAGCCACGCGGCGCCGGCGGTTCGGTACGTTTATTTCCGGCACCGGGGTTTGGGTGACCATGAGTGGACGCCCGCTCGACGTGCTCGAGGAGTCGCTCTCGGAGCCGGTGACGGTCCATCTGAAGGACGGCAAGTCCTTCTACGGGAACCTCTCGGGCTACGACCAGCACATGAACGTCGTGCTCGAACCCGCCGACGCGAGCGACGCCGTGCTGGGCGAACTCGACGTCGAGGAAGTGGACAACACAACGATTATCCGTGGCGACAACGTCGTTTCGGTAACTCTATGACCGGCGCAGGAACACCCAGCCAAGGGAAGAAGAACAACACGACCCACACGAAATGTCGCCGTTGCGGCGAGAAATCCTACCACACGAAGAAGAAGGTCTGCTCGTCCTGTGGCTTCGGGAAGTCCGCGAAGCGACGCGACTACGAGTGGCAGTCGAAAAGCGGCGACAACTGACGGCTCTCGCTCCGATCTTCTCCGCCGTTCTCCCGACGACCCAGCGGTAGCTTTCGCACCGTCGACGCTCCCCGAGCCGGAGAGCACGATCGCCGCGCCGCCCATCGATATGCACGTCCCTGAATATCCTGGCGTGTTTCCGGCAACGATACAGCACGATAGCGGGGGTTTTTGGTTCCGCGTTCCCGACGGACGGGTATGCACGAGGGTTCGGCCGAAGGGCCGACCGGCGGGATGCGAGAGAAGTGCGGCGTGGTCGGTATCGCGCTCGAGGACCGCGGGGCCGCCCACCCCTGTTACTACGGCCTGTACGCGCTCCAGCACCGCGGGCAGGAGTCGGCAGGGATCGTCACCCACGACGGGTTCCAGCAGCACGACCACGTCGAGATGGGGCTCGTCGGCGAGGCGTTCGAGGAGGAGGATCTCGACGGGCTCCAGGGCTCGACCGGCGTGGGACACGTCCGCTACCCCACCGCGGGAAGCGTCGACAAAGCCTGCGCACAGCCCTTTACCGTCTCCTTCCGTTCAGGCTCGCTCGCGCTCTCGCACAACGGGAACCTGGTCAACGCCGGCGAGATCCGCGAGGAGCTGGCCGGCGAGGGCCACGCGTTCACCTCCGACGGCGACACCGAGGTGATCGCCCACGACCTCGCCCGCAATCTGCTCGACGCCGATCTCGTCCGCGCAGTCAAGCGCACGATGGACCGAGTCCACGGCTCCTACGCGCTGACGGTGATGCACGACGAGACCGTGCTCGGGATCAGGGACCCCCAGGGGAACCGCCCGCTCTGTCTCGGGAAGCTCGACGACGGCTACGTGCTCGCCTCGGAGTCGGCGGCGATCGACACGCTCGGGGGGGAGCTGATCCGGGACGTGCGGCCGGGCGAACTCGTCCTGCTCGACCCCGACGGCACGGGGTACGACAGCTACCAGCTGGTCGAGCAGGAGCACACCGCCCACTGCTTCTTCGAGCACGTCTACTTCGCGCGGCCGGACTCGGTGATCGACGAGGAACTCGTCTACGACACCCGCCGCGACCTCGGCGCGCGGCTCTGGGCGGAGTCGGGCGTCGAGAGCGACGTGGTGATGCCGGTCCCCGACTCCGGCCGGGCGTTCGCGACGGGGTACGCGGAGGCCGCGACCGAGGACCTCGGCGACGACGCGCCGGAGTTCGCGGAGGGGCTGATGAAGAACCGCTACGTCGGTCGAACGTTCATCATGCCCTCCCAGGATCAGCGCGAGCAGGCGGTCCGCCTCAAACTCAACCCGATCCGCTCGACGGTCGAGGGGAAGTCGGTGACGCTGATCGACGACAGCATCGTCCGCGGGACCACGTCGACACAGCTCGTTTCGCTGCTGGAGGAGGCCGGGGCGGAGGAGGTCCACCTCCGCATCGGCGCGCCGCAGATCCTCGCGCCCTGCTACATGGGGATCGACATGGCCTCCCGCGAGGAGCTGATCGCGGCCGGGCAGGACACCGAGGCGATCCGCGAGACGGTCGGCGCCGACTCGCTGGCGTACCTCTCGGTCGACGGCGTCGCCGAGGTGCTGGGCGAGTCCCGCGCGGACCTCTGTCTGGGCTGTGTGACGGGGGAGTACCCCTACGACATCGACGGCGAGGAGACGGACCGCGACGTGACGCGGCCGGATATCGACGGCGCCGTCGTGGCCGACGACTGATCTCGCCGGCAGGAAGAGCCGGTGAGGGCGACTGATCCCGCCGTTAACGAGAGCCGGCGACTCTCGTTCGCCAACCAGAAATCGCTGATTTCTGGTGACGGCACAAACGATTTCTCGAACCGCGCAGACCGCCAACGCATGCAGACGTTCGCTTCGAACGACGCCCCCCGCAAGTCGCTCTCGGACGCGCTGGGCACGACCGACGTAGCGATCAACCGCTACCGACTGGCGCCCGGCGAGGGGCTTCCGAGCGGCCTCCACACGCATCTCGACCAGGAGGAGGTGTTCCTCGTCCTCGACGGCACGGTGACGTTCGAGACGCTCTCTGAGCCGGTCGTCGTCGACGCCGGCGAGGCGGTCCGGTTCGCGCCCGGCGAGTACCAGACCGGCGCGAACGAGGGTGATTCGTCGGCTACGGTGCTCGCGGTCGGCGCGCCAAAGGGGAGCGAGGCGGTGCGCGTCCCGCTTGACTGTCCGGACTGTGGCCACCGTGGGCTCTCCCCGGAGTGGCGGGACGGCGAAGCGCTGCTCGCGTGTCCGGACTGCGGCGGCGAGCATCGAACGCGGGGCTGCCCGGCGTGTGAACGCGAGGAGATGCAGGTCGCGTCGGGCGAGGACGAGGGAGAGACCGTCGTAGTCTGTCCCGACTGCGGCGCAGAACGAGCGACGCCGCGGTGGACGTAGTCAGGCGACGGCGTAGAGCAGCAGGTACACCACCACGCCGAGCGCGAACGAGGTCGCCCACAGCGGCGCCGCGACCTTCCCGACTTTCCGGTGGTTCGTCTCCGGGATCGCCGAGACGGGGTGGCTCCACGCAAGCAGCAGCGCGTAGAACACCAGCGGCACGCAGACCACCGCGAGCGTGATGTGGATCCCGAGGATCGCGAGGTAGATCGTCTCGAGCAGCCCCGATCCGGGGAACTCCGACGGCCCAACGAGCGCGACGCGGTAGAGGTAGGCGACGAGGAAGGTGGCGAACAGGCCGAACGCGGCACCCATCAGTTTCCGGTGGCGCTCGACGTCCCCCCGCCGGATCGCCCGGACGCCGGCGACGATGGTGACGAACGCGGCGGCGCTGATCACCGCGTTCAGGTGCGGGATGGCGTCGACGACGGTCGACGGCGCACGGGGCAGTGTCTCGGCGGGCACGACACGCAGCGCGGCGGCGAACACCAGCGCGAGCGAGACCGCCGAGAGGATCGTCGCCGTCCCGAGCGTGTGGTCGCGGACGGTTGCACGGACGTTCATACCGGACGGTTGAGCCGACGGAGCAAGAAACGTGTGGCGACGGCACGGCGCCGTTCGCCTGCCCGCGTGACCGCGGACGATCTCGTCGCCCGACGGCGACGCCAAAAGGAAGCCCTTTTACTGGGCCGTCGGCAACAGTGGAGTGCAGAGAACACGCGAGCGTGGGTAGCCAAGCTAGGCCAACGGCGCAGCGTTGAGGGCGCTGTCCTGTAGAGGTCCGCCGGTTCAAATCCGGTCCCACGCATCGCAAGCGAGGTCGTTAGACCTCGAGACCGAGGCGGCGACGCCGCCGAGGTCGGCGGGCAACCACTCGCCACTCGATGCAGGTGCTCGTCCTCCGGACAGCACCCACGCACATTCCTTCCGAACACTACTCGAACAGCTACAGCACGGTGGGCGCTGGCCTGTGGAACTATCAGTCAGGACTCCCAAGCGACGGCTATGCCCGGTCGATCGAGCGACTCGCCGGTGCTGTTCCTGATCGGACTGCTCGTCGCCGCCGTCGCCGTTGTCGGGACGACGTTCCTCGGCTGGGAGTTCGGCGGCTCGGAGTCGTCGGTGCCGCTGGCGATCGCCGTCATCTGTGTCGCCATCGTGGCGATCAACTGGCTCCGTCAGTGACCCATCGACCGGACCGCAGTGACTCCCCGACCAGTCAGAAACACAGCGTTTTCTCGGTCGCGGTCAAGCAGCGGGTATGGCCGAGCCAACGCTCCTCAGACAGCGCGTCGACCCCGATCGCGTCGAAGACCTCCGCGAGTGGATCGCGGAGGTCCGGACCCGGCCGGACGAACACGTCGAGACACTCCGTAACGAGGGCGTCTACACCGAAACCGCGTTCCTCGAACGCATCGACGGCGACCCCTACCTCACGTACTACCTGGAGACCGAGAGCGTCGCGGCGGTGTTCGAGGCGTTCGAGAACTCCGAGTTCGACATCGACGCCGAGCACGAGGCGGTGATGCGGGAGGTACTCGAGTCGGGGGAGAACGTCGCCGACGCGGAGGTGCTGTACCACCAGGTGAACCCCGACAGGCCTGCCGAGGTCGTCCGGGACGACTGATCCGCGGAGCCACGGCTCGACGGTCGGCGTCGAAAGAAAACGGAACTCTGGAAGCGACGGTGTGAGGGGTGCTGCCGTTTAACCGAACAGCTCGCCCAGCCCTTCGCCGGACTCGCCCTCGTCCTCGTCTTCCTCCTCTTCCTCGGCCTCGGCCTCGTCGGCCTCGTCCTCGGACTCGTCTTCCTCCTCGGCTTCGTCGGCGCTACCGCCAGCGCCGCCGGCGGCCGCACCGCCCGCGGCGGGCGCGGCGGCGGCCGTCTCGATGGCGTCCTCGATGTCGACGTCCTCCAGCGCGGCCACGAGGGCCTTGACGCGGGACTCCTCGACGTCGACGCCCGCGGCTTCGAGCACCGCGGTGACGTTCTCCTCGTTGATCTCCTCGCCCGATTCGTTCAGCGTGAGTGCAGCGTAGACGTATTCCATTGTAAGTTACCCGAACATCTCGCCGAGACCCTCGCCGCCGGCGTCCTCGTCGTCGTCGGAGTCGTCCTCCGGTTCGGACTCGTCGGCGTCCTCGGCATCAGCTTCTTCGTCGCCCTGTTCCTCGTCCTCGTCGACCTCCTCGGTCGCTGCCGGGGCTTCGACGCCCTGCAGCTCCTCGGGGAGCGCCTCCTCGTCGTCGATCTGGGCGGCCAGCGCACGCAGCTGAGCGTCCGCCTTGCCGATCAGATCGGGCGCGAGCTCCTCGTTGACGATCGTCGCCTCGAGGCCGACGGATTTGGCCTCGCCGGCGGCCTTCGCGAGCAGCGTGCCCGCGTTCTCGGCCGTCGGGTAGGCAGCGTTGACCGAGAGGTTCCGGGCAGCCGCGGCGGCGGCCTGGACGTCCTCGCGGTACTCGTCGACGTCGATGGCGAGCTCGTCGGGCTCGAACAGCACGCCGTCGGCGTACACGGCGCGCAGGTCGAGACCGACCTCCTTGGGCTCGATACCCATCTCGGAGAGCACGTTCGCCAGGTCCTCGGAGACGGTCTCCCCGGCGTCGAGCACGTGGGAGTCCTCCGTGACCTTGATCGACCCCTCCATGATCCGCGCGGAGGCACCGACCGACTGGAGTTCGCCCACGAACGGGCCGGGGTCGATCCCGGTGTCACCCTCGGGGATGACGATGTCGTTGGGGGCGACCTCGCCGGCGCCGATCGGCGCCGGGGTCTTCGAGGCTTCCAGCTCCTTGTACAGCCCGAACGGGTTGTCGTTCGTGCCGACGAAGGCGACCTCGCCGCTGATCTGCTCGGCGAGCTGTTCGAGCCCCTCGTCGACCTCCTGCACGGCGCGGGTCATGAGCGTGTTGCGGCTCATGCGCACCTCGGCGGTGCCGTAGAGCCCGCGGCGCATGCTCTGGAGCTGTCGCGAGGGGATGCCCGTGACGCCGACGACGCCGACGGCGTCGTAGCGCTCGAGGAAGTCGACGAGCTCGTCGACCTCCTGCTGCTTCCACTCGGGCACCGTGTCGGTCTTGCGGACGTTCTCGGCTTCGCTCATGCGGGCACCTCCACGGCCGGCCCCATCGTCGTCTTCACGTAGATGGAGTCGATGTTGAGGGGGCCCTTCTCGAGGTCGGCTTCGAGCCGTCGGACGATGACGTCGATGTTGTCCGAGACCTCGTCGGGCGTCATGTCCTGGGCACCGACGCGGGTGTGGAACGTCCGGCGGTCACCGGAACGCAGCTGAACGGTGTTCTTCATCCGTTCGACGGTCTCCACCACGTCGTCGTCGGGCTGGAGCGGGGTCGGCATCTTCCCTCGCGGACCGAGCACGGTCCCGAGGTAGCGGCCGATGTCTTGCATCATCGCGGCCTCCGCGATGAAGAAGTTCGTATCGTCGGCGAGGTCTTTCGCCTCGTCGTCGTCGTCGCCGAGGTCCTCGAGCTCGTCGGGGCCGAGCACCTCGTCGGCGACCTCCTCCGCCCGGACGGCGGTCTCGCCGGTCGCGAAGACGACGATACGTGTCTCCTGTCCTGTTCCTGACGGGAGCACGACGCTCTCGTCGACCCGGTTCGACGGGTCGTTCAGGTCGATGTCGCGCAGATTGACTGCGAGGTCGACCGTCTCGGTGAAGTTCCGAGGCGGCGCGTCCTCGAGTGCGCGGGATACTGCTTCCTCTATTGAATCTGCCATCTTTCACCTCCGTAGTACGCGTAGGCGGCTCCTACGGGTGAGTGAAACAGGCTACGCCTGTCTCACCCGAATCGACGGCGATGCGAGACTTAAAGCCGTCGAACTGGAGAGCCGCCGAAACCCTACGAGGGCAGCGCCTCGCCCCCTGTGACGCCGTCCCGTAACGTGGGGCGACGGGGCGTCGCCGGGCGGTGTTCAGATAAGGATGAAGAGTGAGGCGGAGCGATCTTCTAGTGGTTCATGCCAGAAATCGCCCGCCTCATCGAAGGTAGCGACTGCTTCGAGTTAGATTTTCTGGAGCGAGAGGCGACACCCGAGTCCGCGATGAAGCTCGGTATCCGACTCCATCTGGCTGGACTATCACTTTCGGATACCGTTTCAGTTCTCGATAGGTTGGGTGTCGAACGCTGTCGCACGACCGTTCACAACTGGGTGCAGAAGGCCGATTTACAGCCCCTCGACGGTGCGAACCTGGATCACGTCGCGGTTGACGAGACCGTGATCCAACTCAACGACGAACGGTTCTGGCTGTACGCTGCTGTCGATACCGACACGAGCCGCTTGCTGCATGTCAAGCTCTCTCCGACGAGAAATCAAGCGATCACCGAGATGTTCCTCACTGAACTCCGCGAGAAACATCTCGTCGATGACGCAGTCTTTCTCGTCGATTCTGCACCGTGGCTGCAAGCAGCTCTCCACCGCCATGACCTCGATTACAGATACGAGAAACACGGTAATCGGAACAGCATCGAACGTGTCTTCCGAGAACTAAAACGTCGAACTAACCAGTTCTCAAACTGTTTCAGCAACGCCGAAGCAGACACCGTCGAAAATTGGCTTCAAGCATTCGCCTTCGCATGGAACCAGCTTATCTGAACACTACCGCGTCGCCGAAGGCAAAACCCTATACCCCGAACTGCACAAGCGGGCACAGGAATGGAGGACCGCACGCGCAACTACCTTCGGGGGCGCTTCGGCGACTACTACGCCGATGCGGAGCTCTCGGTGCCGCCCGAGCCGTCCGCTCGCGAGTGGGGCCACATCCCCTACACGGAGAGCGAGGGGACGACGATGGTGCGCCACCGCTCGCTGCTGGACATGGGCGGGGACGCCCAGTCGGTCCGGGAGTTCCTCGAACGGGAAGCCCCCCGGCACGCCTACTTCTCGGCGGCGCGCTACGACGACCCAGCCGACCGCACGATGGCCGAGAAGGGGTGGCGCGGCGCGGACCTCGTGTTCGACCTCGACGCCGACCACCTCCCCGGCGTCGACGAGGCGGAAGCCAGCTACGCGGGGATGCTGCGGGAGTGCAAGAAAGCGCTCCAGCGGCTGCTCGGCCTGCTGCGGGAGGATTTCGGCTTCGACGACGACGAGCTACTGGTGGTGTTCTCGGGCGGCCGGGGGTACCACGTTCACGTCCGCAACGACGCGCTGCTCGAACTCGACAGCGAGGCGCGCCGCGAGATCGTCGACTACGTGCGCGCGGTCGATCTCGACCGCGACGGGCTGATCCGCACCGTCTCCCGACAGGGCACCACCCGCCGCGAACTCAAAACCCGCGGCGGCTGGGGGCGGCGGGTCCACCGCGAACTCGTGGAGTTCGTCGCCGACCTCCGGGAGATGGACCGCGAGGACGCGATGGACGAACTCACCGCGTTCGACGGCATCGGCGACGGCCGCGCGGGCACGATCCTCGATGCCGTCGAGCGCAACCCCGCCGCGATCCGCGAGGGGAACGTCGAGGCGGGCGGCCCCGGCCTGCGAAAGCTGGTCGAGGCGCTGACCGCGCAGGTCGTCGGCAACGAGACCGCACCCATCGACGAGCCAGTGACGACCGACGTGCGCCGCCTGATCCGCCTGCCGGGGACGCTCCACGGCGGCACGGGGTTCGTCGTGCAGCCGATCGACCCCGGCGACCTCGACGCGTTCGATCCGCTGGAGGATGCCGTCGCGGGCCGTTTCCGCGGGCAGCGCATCATGGTGGACGTGACCGAGCCCGGCCCGGTCGACGTTGGCGCCGAAACAGCTATGGACCCGGGTCCGCAATCCGTGGAAGAGTACGTCGGCGTGTTCCTCATGGCGAGGGGGCGCGCCGAGAAAGCCGCAGAGTAACCGAACGACCCCGTAGGGCGCCGTCGCGCCACCCACACGAGCCAGAAACACAGCATGGATATCGACGAACTTCAGACCGTCCAGAGCAAGGAGCGCCAGAAGGACAGCCTCCAGCACCTGCGGGACTCGTTCTACGAGGACGTCGCGGCGTACATCGAGGAACTGAAAGAGGAACGCGACCGCGTGGCCGAGGAGGCCGACGACCCGTTCTCGGACCCGGAGGTCTCCCGGCTCACCGACGACATCGAGCGCGCGGAGGACGTGGTCGAGGCGGTGTACGAGCGCCGCGTCGGGAAGGTGGTCAAGATGGCCTCCTTCGCGGCCGCGGACATGCCCGTCGAGGAGGAGGGGCTGACCACCCAGGAGCGGGACCTGTTCGAGGACATGGTCGGCCGCATCGGCGAGAACCGCTCGCGCGTGCTCGACATCCTCGCGGGCGAGGGCGACAGTATGCCCGCTTCCTCCGCCGGCGCGCCGGGTGCCCAACCCGAACCGACCGAGGAGACGACGGAGACGAGCGAGTCGACGACGGCCGGGAGCGACCGATCGCCGCCGGCCGACGAGGGTCCCGCACGCGACGAGCCGGCGGTCGGCACTGGTTCGGCCACGCCCGAGCCGTCGACGTCCGAGGAGCCGGACGACGCGCCGCCGGCGCCGCCGGACACTCCGCCGGGCGAGACGGAAGAGGGACCGACCGAGGAGCCGGTCGATCCGCGTTCGGACGGCGGCGTCGCGACCGCGACGGCGGACGGCGCCGAGGCGGCCGCAGGTGACGACGCGAACCCGGCGACCGCCGCGGACGACGACGACGCCGACGACCGGACCACCGTCCGCGTCACCGAGGACGTTGGGCGCATGCTCGGCGTCGACGACCGGGAGTACGAGCTCAAAAGCGAGGACGTGGTGTCGCTGCCCGCGGACAACGCCGAGGCGCTGCTCCAGCGCGAGGCCGCCGAACGGCTCTGGTGATCCGGCCGGCGCTCGCTGGTAACGGAAAGCGTTAGTTCCCGCCGGTCGCAGCCCCACCCATGCTCGAGCCCGGCGACGACGCGCCCCAGTTCTCGCTCCCGAACCAGGACGGCGAGACGGTCTCGCTCTCGAACCTCCCCGGCGAGTACACGGTGGTCTACTTCTACCCCCGCGCCGACACCCCCGGCTGCACCACCGAGGCCTGCTCGTTCCGCGACGACTGGGACGCCTACGAGGATGCGGGCGTCTCGGTCGTGGGGATCAGCGACGACCCCGTCGAGGACCTCGCCGACTTCCGCGAGAAGTACGACCTCCCATTCGACCTGCTCTCGGACGAGGACGGCGAGGTGGCCGCGGCGTACGACTCCTACGGCGAGAAGAACGTGTTCGGCAACGAGGTGATGGGCGTGTTCCGCAACACGTTCGTCGTCAAGGACGGCGAGATCGTCGAGGTGTACGAGGGCGTCGACCCCGAGAACCACGCCGAGGAGATCCTCGGCGACCTCGGCCTGAACTGACGGCTCAGGCCGTCAGCCGGTCCAGTTCCTCGCGGACGACCTCGCGGTTGAGCACGAGAAAGCCCAGGAGGATACACGCGAACCCGGCGACGGCGGCCGGCGGTAACGACTCGTCCAGCAGCGCCCACCCCGTGAGCGAGGCGACCGGCGGCACCGCGTAGCTCACGAGGTTCGCGGTGAACGGCCCCCGGCGGCGCATCAGCGTGAAGTACGCGCCGTAGCCCACCGAGCTCGCGACGACGCCGACGTAGGCCACGGCGACCCACGTCCACCGTCCCGAGGGCACCATCAGCTCCTCACCCAGCCCGAGACTCGCGGCGTGGAGCATGATCGCGCCGAGCCCCATCGCCCAGCCCGTGGTCGGGAGGCTGGCCATCGGCGCCTCGACGCGGCGCAGCAGCACGCTGCCCGCGGCGACCGAGATGACGGCACCGAACACCAGTGTCGCACCGAGCGCGTCGGGGCCGAGCAGTTCGAACGCGCCGTCGAGGATTGCGGGCGCCGCCGCCGGCGGTTCGGCCGCGACGGTCGGCGACGGCTGCGCGATCAACACGACGCCGATCAGCCCGAGCGCGATTCCCACAGCGTCACGGGGAGCGAGCCCGTCGCTCGCGAGCAGTAGGGCCGCAAACCCCACCGTGAGCACGGGGTTGAGGCTGTACACGACCGACGCGACCGAGCCGGAAGTGTAGAGCTGGCCGAAGAAGAGGAAGAACACGTTGCCGAACACCAGCAGCGCCGCCGCGACGAGGATCGCCTGCAGGTCCGCGCGGGTCCGGGGGAGGTCCAGCCGTCCCAGCGCCGCGAGCGCGCCGATCGTCACGACTGCGCCGACGTCGAAGCGAAAGCCCGCGAACAGGATCGGCGGGATCGTCTCCAGGCCGACTTCGATGGCGGAGAACCCCACCCCCCACGCGACGGCCAACACCGCGAACAGCCCGGCGTCCTGGTAGCGGGACACGTCGGAACTGGCGGCGGCGGCGGCTTGAGCGTGTCCATCCGTGCGGGGTTCGCCGCTTTCGGTTGCGGGTTCGTCAGAGACGACGGCGGAGTCGCCGTTCCACGTCGAACTCCGGCGAGTTCAGCGCATCAGCCTCTCGAACAGGGGGTCGACGTACTCCCACTTGGCGTCGACGAGGAAGGGGAGCGCGAACAGCACGAGCACCGTCGCGCCGCTCGCGATGTCGCCCGGGAGGCCGAACGTCGGGAGCACGGAGCCCGCGAACGCCCCGGTGTGGGCGCCGGCGATCACGAACAGCAGTTGGCGCACGGAGCGGCGACGGCGGTCGCTGGGCGAGGAGTTCATACGGGAGGGTCGCCGGGGGGTCGTGAAAACCGATTCGGCTCGGGGCTCAGTAGCCGCGGTTGATCAGGTAGTCCGCCAGATCAGCGAGCAGCCGGCGGGCCTCGTTCTCCGGCAGCGCGTCGAGATGCCCCTTCGAGCGGTCGGTCAGCTCCTGGGCCTTCGAGCGGGCGTACTCGATGCTGCCCGCGTCCTCCAGCCGGTCGACCGCGTCGGCCACCTCGGCTTCGGTGAGCTCGTCGGCGCTCTCGGCGTCGACGAGGCTGTCCACGTCGACGCCCTGCTGGCGCGCGTGGAGCGTGATCAGCGTCTCCTTCTCGCCGACGAGGTCCGAGCCGCGCTGCTTGCCCAGCTCCTCGCTGGACACCGTGAGGTCGAGCAGGTCGTCCTGGATCTGGAACGCGCGCCCGGAGTCGATCCCGTACTGGCGCAGCGCCTCGACGGTGTCGTCGCCGGCACCCAGCAGGATCGCGGGGATGGCCGCGGAGGCGCCGTACAGCACGGCGGTCTTGAGTTCGATCATCTCCAGATACTCGTCGGGCAGCACGCCCGAGCGGTTCTCGAACTCCACGTCCAGCGCCTGCCCCTCGCAGATCTCCGTACAGGTGCGCGCGAGGCGGTTCGTGGCCGCGACGGAGAGTTCAGGCCGGCTGCCCGTGTCGGTCATGAACTCGAACGCCTTGGCGTACAGCGTGTCGCCCGCGAGGATCGCGGTCGACTCGTCGTACTCGCGGTGGACCGCCGGCACGCCGCGCCGGAGGTCGTCGTCGTCCATGATGTCGTCGTGGATCAGCGTGAACGACTGGATCACCTCGATCCCCACCGCCGCCCGCATGAGGTCGACTTCGCCGTCGAACAGCGCGGGGAACGCGCGGTAGTCGGCGCTCCCCGGCTCGACGTCGGTCAGCGCCTCGCCGACGAGCAGACACACCGTCGGGCGCAGTCGCTTCCCGCCGGCGTCGAGCAGGTAGCGGGAGGCCTCGTACAGCCGTTCGGGCTCCTCGATCGGGAGCTCCTCGACGATGGCGTCGTTGACCCGCTCGCGGCGCTGTTTCACCGCGGCGAGCAGCCGTTCGACCGTCGCGTCCTCGCTCATCGTTACTCCGTGAGCTGGTGGACCTGGCCGTTCCGGGAGAGGTGGATGTCCTCGCCCAGCGTGTACCCCTCGGACTCACACATGTCGACGTACTGTGCGGCGTTCTTGAGGTCCTGGTGGCCCGGGAACACGTTCTCGGGCTGGAGCGCCTCGAGCATCTGGTAGTGGCCCTCCTCGCGCAGGTGGCCCGAGACGTGGATCTCGTCGTAGATGTGGGCTCCCTGCATCCGGAGCAGCTGCTCGGACTGGTAGCGCTGGCCCTCGTTGGTCGGCTCCGGGATCACGCGGGCGCTGAAGATGACCTTGTCACCCTCCTCGATGTCGTAGGGGGTCTCGCCGCGACCCATCCGGGTGAGCATCGCGCGGGGCTCGCCCTGGTGGCCGGTGACGATCGGGAGGTAGTTCTCCTTCCCCTCCTTCATGATCCGCTTGAACGTGCGGTCGACGGACTTGCGGTGGCCGTACATCCCGAGGTCGTCCGGGAAGTCGACGAAGCCGAGGCGCTCGGCCGTGCCGGAGTACTTCTCCATCGAGCGACCGAGCAGCACCGGCTCGCGGCCGATCTCCTCGGCGAACTCCACGAGGCTCTTCACGCGGGCGATGTGGCTGGAGAAGGTGGTGGCGACGATGCCGCCGTCGTAATCCTCCAGGCTCATCATCACGTCGCGCAGGTGCTCGCGGGCGACGCGCTCGGAGGGCGTCCGGCCCTTCTTCGCGGCGTTGGTGCAGTCCTCGATGTACGCCAGCACGCCCTCGCCCTCGCGGCCGATCTCGCGGAACCGCTCCATGTCGATCGGGTCGCCGATGACGGGCGTGTGGTCCATGCGCTTGTCCAGCCCGTACACCACGGCGCCCTCCGGCGTGTGGAGCACGGGGTTGATCGCGTCGATGATGGAGTGGGTGACGTTGACGAACTCCATCTCGGTCTCGTCGCCTATCTGCATCGTCTCGCCCGCCTCCATCTTGATCAGGTCGTTGTCGACCTCGAACTTGGACTCGCTCTGGATCTGCTGTTTCGTCAGCTCGATGGTGAAGGGGGCGCCGACGACTGGGGCGTCGTAGCGGTGGGCCAGCTTCGAGATGGCGCCGATGTGGTCGAGGTGGCCGTGCGTGGGCACGATGGCCTGCACGTCGCCCTCGATCTCGGACATGACGCGGTCGTCCGGGATCGCGCCCATGTCGATCAGGTCGAGACTGTGCATCTGCTCGGTCTCGACGTTGTCGTGGATCAGGACCTTACTCAGGTTCAGACCCATGTCGAAGATGACCACGTCCTGTCCCGCGCGGACTGCTGTACACTGTCTACCGACTTCCTCGTAGCCGCCGATTGTTGCGATTTCGACTTCCATAGTTGGATGCACTCAAAGCCACGTTCGTGGCGGTGTGCGTACTGAAACAGCCGCGAGTTCTGGGGGTCGTGGACCCCGGCGTCTTACAGCGCGTCGGTCACCGATCCCCGCAACGCCCCGTCGGCGTTTACCCGCGGGATGTTCTTACCCGGTCCTTCTGGGTCCGGGGGTAAAAATGGCGCGGGTCGACGATCGGTCGAACGCCGACGGCTCAGACGCCGAAAACGGAGCGGAGCAGGTCTCTCGACCCGGGGCCGAGCCCGACGGCGCTGACGGCGATCAGCAGCAGCGTCGTGTACCGCGGCGTCTCCTCGACCAGGTCGGGCTCGAACACCCAGATCAGGAACGTCGCCGCGGCCATCTTCACGACGAGGAACGGCCACGCGGCGCCGAAGAAGTCGACGATGAACTGGTTGGCGGGGTGTTTCGGGTTGAGGTTGTACGGCACGCCCAGCGCTTTCAGGTAGTCGAGGCCGATCACGTTCGCGGCGCCGTCGACGGCGTGGGCGACGAGCACCATCGCGCCGGCCAGCCCCGTCCCCTCGTTGATCTCGGGGGCGACCGCCTCGATGGCGTACCACGTCGCTGCGGCCGCGGCCGCCGAGAGGCCGACCATCGCGATCAGCACCAGCGGGTAGAACGTCACCGCCGACTCGGTAGCGGCGAGGTAGGAGAGGTAGACGATCGAGAGCAGGAAGGCGACGGCCCCCATCGCCCCGAGAGGGTACTCGTAGCGATCGACGTACCCCTGTCGGGAGAGCCCCAGCGCGGCCAGGATGCAAGCCAGCGCGATCACGAAGATGGTGAAGTAGATGATCGGGCTGATCAGCAGCGTGTTCAGCGGGTAGTCGAACCAGCTATCGCCGATCGCGTTGTGAGCGTCCTCGACGGTCCGCAGCGCGCCGCCGAGCAGCATGAACGGCACCATCGCCCAGAACAGCCCGCGGCGCTGGCCGATACCCAGGCGTTCGAGCAGCATCACGACGCCGGTGATCGTCAGCAGCAGCGAGACGATGTAGCCGATCTCGCTGACGACCGTGTAGCCGGGGTAGGCGACCGGCTCGGCCGCCGCCTGACACGCGGACGAACTGTACAGGTACTCGACGGTGCTGCCGGGGCGGATCGCACAGACCGCGTTGTGGGCGTCGGCCTGCACCGGCCCCCAGAAGTAGTGCCAGATGAACCCGTCGTAGACGGTTTCGGGGGCGATCAGCGACCCCCCGACCAGCGCCACCAGGAGCGCCCCGACGGTCCCGGCCCAGAGTCGCTCCGGGTTCTCGTCGGCCCGCTCACGGAGGGAGAACATACCTCAACACCGCACAGCGTGGGGCTTCAGGGTTGCGGTCTCCCACCCGGCCGACGCCGGACCAGTAACGTTACCTCACGCGATCCCTCCATCCGGGGTATGGTTACTCCGACACCGATGCTCGTGGCGGGCGGCGTCGCCGTCGCCGCGATCGCGGTCTACGCCGCCTACCAGAAGGGGAAGGCCGACGGGGTCGCGAAAGCCCAGCGCGAGCAGTCCCAGCAGGCTCACGAGGAAGCCACCGAGCGGGAGCCGCCGGTCGACGTCGGCGACCGCGTCTCGGTGGGCATCAAGGAGTTCAAAACCCACCACTCGGGCGAGGAGGTCGCGGTCTGCAAGAAGCAGGGGTTCGTGATCTTCGTGAACGACGTGCCCGACAGCGCCGACGTCGGCGACGTGATCGACGCCGAGGTCGTCTCGTTCGGGGAGGAGCGCACCTCCGCACAGGCGGAGTACGTCGACGGCTGAGTTCCGGCGATTGCCCGAGTCAGATCGGCAACCCGTCGGCCTCGTAGTCGGTGCCCAGGACGACCATCGTCTGTGATCGCGTGAACCCCTCGGTGTCGGCGATGTGGTCGAACATCAGGTCCCGGAGCCCGTCGGTGTCCTCGGCGTGGACCCGCACCATCACGTCCCACTGCCCGGTGGTGAGGTGGACCTCCTTCACCTCGGAGAGCCCGGCCAGGTGAGCCAGCGCCTCCTCCTCGCGGCCCTGTTCGGTGCGGAGGCCGACGAACGCGCTCACGCTGTACCCCACCG
Organism: Halolamina sp. CBA1230; assembly: GCF_002025255.2. GTDB lineage: Archaea > Halobacteriota > Halobacteria > Halobacteriales > Haloferacaceae > Halolamina. The sequence goes on along the minus strand of NZ_CP054587.1, from coordinate 1,052,734 downwards.
CGTCGGCGTCGACGCTCGCGTGGTACCCCTGGATGACGCCCTCCTCCTCCATGCGGTTCACCCGGTCGTGGACGGTCGCGCTGGACATGTCGATCCGGCGCGCCACCTCGCTGAACGGGGTCCGGGCGTCCTCCTGGAGGATGCGGAGGATCTGCCGGTCCGTCTCGTCGAGTTCCATGGGTGGGGGTCCGGGGTGGAGGCTCTTTGCGGTTGTGACTGTGGCGGCGATTCTTATCTGGAAGGAAGATTTTCGGTGAGAGGTGTTTCAGTAGTGGGACTGGGTAAGATACGGGTTATTCGTATTCGTTAGGTGTCTCTCGTGTCGTAGCTTCGACTGTGGTCGACAACACCGTGAAAGCCTCTGTCGACTCGGAGTTAGTTTCGTTTCCGGAGTTGGCGAGCAGGGGCGACAACACGGTGAAAGCCCCAGTTCGCTCGGCTCGGGGGACTCGCTGCGCGCCTCGCTCCGTTCGCTTCGTTCACTCCGCTGCGGTGCTTGCGTCGTCCGCCATCGCCGAGCGAACTGCCCCTTTCAGTCCCACCCAGACCGCACAGCCCACATACCTCCCCAGCCGACTCACTCGCTCACATCCGTTCGCTCGATCGTCCCTCGCGCTGAGGCACGGCACAAGGCCGTGCCCGCCCTCGCGCCACCGCAGCCGCAAGCAATGACTGAGGAATCCACAGAGACGATTCTCGTTAACGTTGCCTCCACCGAACCACACCAGAACGCCGCCGAGAATCAGCACGCGTCGTCGATCGCCTGCGCCGCCTCGAGCATCTCGTCGTGGAGTTCGCCGTTCGAGACCACCAGCCCGCGGGCGTCGTGGCGCCACGGCTCCCCGCGGAGGTCGGTCACTTCCCCGCCGGCCTGCCGGACGAGGTGGACGCCCGAGATCGTGTCCCAGGGCTTCGTCTGGACGTTGGTGATCACGCCCTCGACCGAGCCGGCGGCGACCATCGCGAGCGCGGCCTGTGCGCTGCCCGGGCGTCGCAGGTCGGCGAAGCGGGTCACGATCGCCTCACACGCGCGGGCGTACTCGTCGCGGCGCTCGCGGGGCCACCAGACCGTCGGGACGACTGCCGCGCGTTCCGGGTCGGTCACCGAGGAGACCGAGATCTCGGTGCCGTTGCGGTAGGCGGCCTCCCCGTCGGCGGTGTACACGTCGTCCATCGCGGGCAGGGAGTTACAGGCCGCGACCGGCTCGCCGTCGACGACGCAGGCGACCGCGGTGGCCCAGGTCGTGAGTTCGCGGACGTAGCTGTTCGTGCCGTCGATGGGGTCGACGATCCACGCCGGCCCGGTTTCCGGCACCGACTTGAGCGCGTCGCCCTCCTCGCCGACGATCGGTTCGTCGGGCCGCTCCTCGCGGATGATCTCCTCGACCTCGCGCTGGGCCGCGTGGTCGGCCTCCGTCACCACGTCGGTCTTCCCCGCCTTCGTCTCGACGGCGACGCCGGTGCGGAAGAACTCCTTCGCGACGTCGCCGCCCGCGACGGCCGCCCGGCGGGCGAGCGCGGCGCGACCGGTCGCTCCGTGTTCGTGCATGGTCATCGACCTGCGGGAGCCAGCCACAAGAACCCCCCGCCTACGCGTCGCTCCCCAGCCGCTCGTGGCGCGGATCGAAGGAACCTCGGGGAGCGAACTTTGGAACGATCGATCGACGGCGGGGGAGCCCTTCGACCCGGGGGGTCGTCGGCGCCACCGGGGTCGCGATCGGGCGCCGCCGTCGGAATCCTCCGCTAACACGCCACACGCAAGCGTCACGGTGTCGTCCCGAGGCGATAAGCTTCAAGGCAACGCCGTGGGAACCTGCAAGGTGTCTATGGACATCTCCGATATCGCCGTCGAGGAGTTCGTCGAGGTCGATGCCGACACCCGCGTCGCGAAAGTCCGGTCACGGTTCGAGCGGGAGAACCCGAAAGGGATCGTCGTCATGGACGACGGCGACTGCATCGGCGTGATCCGCGAGAAACAGCTGATCCAGTCCCACGTCGAGGACGACACCAAGGCCGGGGCCATCGTCCGTTCGTCACGCAGCGGCGGGAGCCCGCCCAAGGTGCGCCGCTACGACGACGTGCGCGAGGTCTGTCGCGTGCTCGTCGAGGGCGACGTGAAGATCGCCCCCGTCTACGAGGGGGAGAACCTCTGGGGCGTCGTGACCGCCGACGATATCCTGCGTGCGGTCCACGAGAACCTCGAAGCGATCACGGTCGGCGATATCGCCTCCGAGTCGGTCGTCACCGTCACCGAGGACGACCACGTCGGCAAAGCGATCAACCGCCTGCGCGAGAACGGGATCTCGCGGCTCCCGGTCGTGAACGAGGCCGGCGAGCTCACGGGGATCGTCACCACCAACGACATCGTCGACTTCGCGGTCCGCGACGAGGAGCGACAGGGTGAGGGCGACCGCAGCGGCGAGCTCGAGCGCATGCTCGACATCCCCGTCTACGACCTGATGTCGAGCCCGGTGAACACCATCACCGCCGGCGAGACCGTCGACGAGGCGATGTCGGTGATGTTCGAGAACGGGATCTCGGGGCTGGTCGTGACGGCGACGCCCGACGGTGCCGAGATCGAGGGCGTCATCACCAAGACCGACGTGCTCCGCGCGCTGACCCACACCGAGGAGGAGTCGATGGACGTCCAGATCACGAACGTCAACCTGCTGGACGTGCTCTCCCGCGAGGATATCGTCGCGGACATCACCAGCGTCGCGGACAAGTTCCAGGAGATGAACGTGCTCCACGCCCACGTGCGCTTCACCCAGCACAAGGAGAAGCTCCGCGGGACGCCGCTGCTGCGCTGCCAGATCCGCCTGCGCACCACGCAGGGCCAGGTCGCCGGCTCCGGCGAGGGGTACGGCGCCGAGCACGCCTTCCACGTCGCGCTCGACCGCCTGGAGCGGAACGTGCTCGAACTCAAGGGCGTGAAAGCCGACGAGGAGTACCGCGGCCAGCTGATGCGGAAGCTGAACGAACTATAGAACCCCGACGCTTCGACCTTTTGCTGCGGGCCCCGGAGGGCCCTTGCAAAAGCTCGGCCAAAAGCCTGCGAGCCTCCCTCCGAGAGAGCGAAGTGGTTCGAGAGAGCAAAGCTCTCTCGTCATGCCGAGAGGCGCGGTTGCGCCTCTCGTATCACTCTCTCGTGCTCCCGCTCGCTTCGCTCGCGGGAACTCCGGTCGGCTCTTGGCCCGCTCGCTCCCTTCGGTCGCTCGCGGTGAGTGGACTATCTGTACTACCCGACGCGAGCGACCTCCGGATTTTTGCTACTGGAGCGCCAGCTTTCCGGCATGTCCTCGACTGACCCTCCCTCCACCGATCGCGCTCGGCTGTGGCGCCCTGCGCTCGTCGGCGGCGCCGTCGGCGTGGCGCTGGCGCTCCCCGTCTACGCGCAGGCCGGCCAGGGCGGCCCGCTGCTGTTCGTCGCGGGCATCGTGGCGGGCTACCTCGCCCCCGAGAACGTCGACGCCTACGCCGCCGGCGGGCGGGCGGGTGCCGTCGCCACCCTCCCGCTGCTCGTCTGGTTCCTGTTCGACTCGACCGACTGGTTCGCGTCGCTGGGCTCGACAGCGATCGCGGTCGGCGGGGGCGTGATCGCTGCGACGGTGATCGTCGCGGTCGGCTACCTCGCCGGCGGCATCGGTGCAGGGTTCGGCGGCTGGCTGGCGGTCCAGTTCGGGCGCAAGGACCCGGCTTAGAACTCCTCGGTCGACTCCAGCCCCTCCTCGACGATCCGGAACGTCGCCGTCTCGCCCGTCGCCCTCGATCGGTGTTTCTCCAGCGCCGCCCGGCGGTTCCCGCCGCGGAACCGCTCCAGCCTGAGGACCACGCCGGTCCAGTGCTCCAGCGTGTTGCCGCCGAGCCCGCGGGTTCGGTCGGCGTCGGGGTCGCGGAACACCTGATTGGTGATCACGACCGCGAGGTCGTGTTTCCGGGCCAGCGAGAGCAGGTGGGTGATCTGGCTGGCGACTTTCCGCAGCGACTCGCCGCCGGCGTCGTCGCCCGCGCGCTCGAGCCGGTAGAACCCCGTCGCGGAGTCGAGCACGATCAGGTCCGCGGTGTCGGCGAACTCCTCGGCGTCACGGACGGCTTCGGCCTGCTCCTCGAAGTCGTGGGCCTCGGAGATCACGATGCGGGAGGCGACGTCCTCGAACTCGGCGTCGTCGGTCTTCCCGTCGACGACCTGCCGGAAGCGGTCGATCGACAGCCCCTCGGTGTCGATGTACAGCGCGCGCCCGCCGTCGACGGCGGCCTCGACCGCCGCCGCGAGCGCGAGGTTGGTTTTCCCCGCGGCCGGTTCGCCGTACACCTGCGTGACGGTGCCGCGCTCGAAGCCGCCGCCGAGCAGGTCGTCGATCGGGTCGCAGCCGGTGGGGACGGGGTCGCTCATTGCGCATGGGTTACGCGGGGTAGTACGAAAGGGCTCGGGAGTCGGGCCGACTGCGGCCGTGTCGCCTAAGCCGTCGACGCCGTTACTGCTCGCCCGGGATGTCGACGGTAGTCGTTCACGGACTCGACGGAGAGGGAGCGGACGACGTCGTCGGCGCGTTCGTCAACGAGGCCGGCGTCTCGCCGGACGATATCGGCACCATCGAGATCGAGGACGGCGAGGCGACGGTCGAACTCGCCGACGGCGCGGCCGACGACGTCGTGAACGAGATGGACGGGAGCCGCGTCGGGCGCTCGGAGGTGACAGTCCACCGCCACGACGACGCGTTCGCGGCGGTTCGCGAGTACGTCCGCGAGTACACCGAACTCGTCGAGATGGAGCGCGAGGCGGAGATGCGCCGCCACGAGGAGGAGATCCGCTCGCTCTCCGGTCGCGAACGCGAGGCGAAGGGGCGCGCGGTGCTCGACCTCGACGGCCGCGACCAGGGTGAGGGGCTCGGCGGCTACGAGGTGAAGTTCGTCCGCCAGCGCGACGACGGGATGCCCGAGACCGAGATCGGCGTCGGCGACCTCGTGATGGTCTCCAAGCAGGACCCCCTGCGGGACGACAACCCCACGGGCACCGTGACGCAGGTGACGGGCCAGTCCGTCACCGTCTCCTTCGACGGCGAGCCGGCGGGGTTCGTGTTCGGCTCCGAGCTCCGCATCGACCTCTACGTCAACGACGTGACCTACCAGCGGATGCAGGACGCCCTCGACGCGCTGCTGGCGGCGGAGGACGGGACGTCCCTCGCCCACCTCCGGGACGTGTTCGCGGGCGTCGCCGACCCCGCCGACCCCTCACCCGCCGAGGTGGAGGGGTTCTTCGACGACGCGCTGAACGACTCCCAGCGCGAGGCCGTCCGCCGCGCGGTCGGCACCGAGGACGTCCACCTGATCCACGGCCCGCCCGGCACCGGGAAGACCACCACCGCAGTCGAGGTGATCCGGCAGTGCGTCGATCGCGGGGAGTCCGTGCTCGCGACCGCGGCGTCCAACACCGCGGTCGACAACGTCGTCGAGCGACTGGCCGACACGGACCTGGACGTCGTCCGCGTCGGCCACCCCGCGCGGGTGACGCCGACGCTCCGCGAGCACACGCTGGACGAGCGCGTCGAGGCCACCGACGCCTACCAGCGCTCGCGGGAGGCCCGCGAGGAGGCGTTCGACGCCCTCGACGAACTCGAGGAGCGCGACGACCTCACGAAACCCTCCGGGCAGTGGCGTCGCGGCCTCTCCGACGAGCGCATCCGCGAACTCGCCGAGGAGGGTCGCAGTTCGCGGGGGATCCCGGCCGAGAAGATCGAGGAGATGGCCGACTGGCTCGAACGGCGCGAGGAAGTGGACGAGCTGTTCGACCGGGCCGACGAACTGGAAGAGGAAGCCGTCGCCGAGGTGTTGGAGGCTGCTGACGTGGTCTGTACGACCAACGCCACCTCGGGGAGCGACGTGCTCGAGGGGTTCGAGTTCGACACGCTCGTGCTCGACGAGGCGACCCAGGCCATCGAGCCGTCCTGCCTGATCCCGATCACCTCGGCCGACCGGGTCGTCATGGCCGGCGACCACCGACAGCTCCCGCCGACGGTCCAGAACGAGGACGCCGCCCGCGAGGGACTACGCGAGACGCTGTTCGAGCGCCTCGCCGAGCACCACGACGACCTGCGCTCGCTGCTCCGCACCCAGTACCGGATGCACGAGACGATCCAGGAGTTCTCGGCCGAACGCTTCTACGACGGCGCGCTCGAAGCCGCCGAGTCGGTCCGCGACCACACGCTCCGCGGCCTCGGCGTCGAACCCGACGACCTCCCCGAACCGACGCGACCGATCCTCGACCCCGACGAGCCGCTAACGTTCGTCGACACCGCGAACGTCGACGCCGCGGAACACCAGCGCGAAGGGTCGCCCTCGCGGGAGAACCCTCGCGAGGCGGAGCTGGTCGCCGACCTCGCGGCCGACGCGCTCGCGGCGGGTGTCGACCCCGCGGATCTCGCGGTGATCTCGCCGTACGACGATCAGGTCGGCCGGACCGAGGACGAACTCGACGAGCGCCTCGGCGGGCGGCCCGATGCGCTCGAAGTCGACACTGTCGACGGGTTCCAGGGCCGCGAGAAGGAGCTGGTGCTCGTCTCGCTGGTGCGCTCGAACCCGCGCGACGAGATCGGCTTTCTCGACGACGAGCGGCGGTTCAACGTCGCGCTCACCCGCGCGCGGCGGAAGGCCGTCGTCGTGGGCGACGCCGACACCGTGACCGCCGGCGACGCCTTCGACGCGTTCGTCGATTACGCCCGCGAGCGCGGCGACGTGGTCGAACTCCCGACCGCGTGAGGGCGGGAGCGAGCCCGTTCACGTCGCCCGAATCGCTCCGAGAACGAGCGATGATTCAGCGGACCAGGTGGTGTACGAAACTCCGGTCTAACGCCACACTTATGCGCGGACACCCCTTGGTTCCACGTAACTCACTCCGGGTCACCCATGAACGAAGTTCAACTAGAAGTCGCGAAAGCGTACCCGAACGATTCGGGCCGCGGCATCGCTCGGCTCGACCCCGACACCCTGCTGCATCTCAAGCTCTCCCCCGGCGACATCATCGAGATCGAGGGCGCCGAAACGACGGCTGCGAAGGTCTGGCGTGCCGACCGTCAGGACTGGAACACCGACACCGTCCGAATCGACGGGTTCACTCGGCAGAACGCCGACGTGAGCATCGGCGAGCGCGTCACGATCCGCAAGGCCGAGGCCGAGACCGCCGAGTCGCTCACGCTCGCGCCGCCGGAGGAGGCGTCGGTGCAGTTCGGCTCCGAGGCCGCCGGCATGGTGAAACGGCAGATCCTCAAGCGCCCGGTGGTCGAGCGCGACATCGTCCCCGTGATGTCGAGCACGAACCACCCGTTCATGCGCTCGCCCGGGCAGGCGATCCCGCTGATCGCCGTCGACACCGAGCCCGACGGCGTCTGCCTGATCACCGAGGAGACCGACGTGGAGCTCCGCGAGGAGCCCATCTCGGGGTACGACAAGACCGGCGGCGGGATCACCTACGAGGACATCGGCGGCCTCGAGGACGAGATCCAGCGCGTCCGGGAGATGGTCGAACTGCCGATGAAACACCCCCAGATCTTCAAGAAGCTCGGCATCGAGCCGCCCCAGGGGGTGTTGCTCCACGGCCCGCCCGGCACGGGGAAGACGCTGCTCGCGAAGGCGGTCGCCAACGAGACCTCCGCGAGTTTCTTCTCCATCGCGGGCCCGGAGATCATCTCGAAGTACTACGGTGAGTCCGAACAGCAGCTCAGGGAGATCTTCGAGGACGCCAAGGAGGAGAGCCCCGCGATCGTGTTCATCGACGAGCTCGACTCCATCGCGCCGAAGCGTGAGGACGTGACCGGCGAGGTCGAGCGCCGCGTCGTCGCCCAGCTGCTGACGATGATGGACGGGCTCGACTCCCGCGGGCAGGTGATCGTCATCGGCGCGACCAACCGCGTCGACAGCGTCGACCCCGCGCTCCGTCGCCCGGGCCGGTTCGACCGCGAGATCGAGATCGGCGTCCCCGACGAGACCGGGCGCAAAGAGATCCTCCAGATCCACAGCCGCGGGATGCCGCTGTCGGACGACATCGACCTCGACCACCTCGCCGCCGAGACCCACGGGTTCGTCGGCGCCGACATCGAGAGCCTCAGCAAGGAGGCCGCGATGAAGGCGCTGCGGCGCTACCTCCCCGAGATCGATCTCGACGAGGAGGAGGTGCCACCCAGCCTGATCGACCGCATGATCGTCAAGCGGGAGGACTTCCGCGGCGCGCTCAACGAGGTCGAGCCCAGCGCGATGCGGGAGGTGCTGGTCGAGCTCCCCAAGATCTCCTGGGACGACGTTGGCGGCCTGACCGACCCCAAACAGCAGGTGAAGGAGGCCGTCGAGTGGCCGCTCTCGAGCCCGGAGAAGTTCGAACGCATGGGCGTCGAGGCGCCGAAGGGCGTACTCCTGTACGGCCCGCCCGGCACGGGGAAGACGCTGATGGCGAAGGCGGTGGCCAACGAGACCAACGCCAACTTCATCTCGGTGCGGGGCCCGCAGCTGCTCTCGAAGTGGGTCGGCGAGTCCGAGAAGGCGATCCGCCAGACGTTCCGCAAGGCGCGACAGGTCTCGCCCACCGTGATCTTCTTCGACGAGCTCGACTCGCTCGCGCCGAGTCGGGGTGAGCAGGCGGGGACGAACGTCTCCGAGCGCGTCGTGAACCAGCTCCTCACCGAGCTCGACGGGCTCGAGGAGATGGGCGAGGTGATGGTGATCGGCGCCACCAACCGCCCGGACATGATCGACCCCGCGCTGATCCGCTCGGGGCGGTTCGACCGGCTCGTGATGGTCGGCTCGCCCGACCAGGACGGCCGCGAGCAGATCCTCCAGATCCACACCGGGGACACGCCGCTGGCGCCGGACGTGAGCCTGAAGGAGGTCGCCGAGATCACCGACGGCTACGTCGGCTCCGATCTGGAGTCGATCTGTCGGGAGGCCGCCATCGAGGCGCTGCGGGAGTCCGACGACGCCGACGAGGTGGAGATGCGCCACTTCCGGCAGGCGATCGAGGCGGTGCGGCCGACGATCACCGACGACCTGATGAGCTACTACGAGGACGTCGAGGAGGAGTTCCGCGGCAGCTCCAGCGCGAACGTCGACCGCGGCAACCGCCTGGGGTTCCAGTAGGCACAAAGCGGTCTTTTCGCCTCCACAAGGGCCTTTTAGTGACGGTTCGGAGGGACGCGTATGCGTAGACGCGCCCTCCTCACGTCGCTGGCGGCGGGCAGCAGCCTGCTCGCCGGCTGTGGCTCCGTCGCGACGACCGAGACCGAACCGACCGACACGGACACTGCGACCGACGCGCCGACGGCCACACCCTCGACGCCCGACGAGGTCGTCCAGTTGGAGGGGAACGCCCTGTTCGGCGCCAGCGTCGTCGACCTCGACACCGTCGACCGGACGTACGCCCTCTCACCGATGCGCTACCGCGCCGAGGACGGCGCCGAGCTGCGGATGCGGTTCGACGCGACCGCGACCGCCGACCACCCCGCGCGGCTGGTCGCCTCGCTCCAGAACACCGAGCGCTACCGCGAGTCGGTCGACCTCGACTGGCTCCCACCGTTCGGCCGGCCGGCGAGCGAACCGCCCCGAGACCACAGTGAACCGCTGATGGGTGGCGGCCTCACTGACGAGGGGAGTCTGGTGCTCGCGCCCACCGAGAACCACGACCTGGTCGACGACCCGCCGGCAGTCGAGCGCGACGACGACGGCCACTGGCGGCTGGCCGGCGGGATCGATCACTGGCTGCCCGAGACCGTGACCCTCGACGCCGGCGAGGCGATCCGGGGGGAGTACGCGGTCGTCGGCCACCCCGAAGGGTCGGGGCGCCCGACCGGCGTCTACGAGTTCCTCGGCGGGGCCGACGGCACGGACGCCAGCATCACCGTCTGGCAGACGAGCGCTCCCGGCCCGAACGAGGGGTCGCGGTTCGCCGGCGAGTCGGTTCCGCCGCTCGCGGACGGGGAAGGCGACGACGGCGGAGACGAAGCGGACGGCGTGACGTGGTTCCACGAAGCCGACGAGTCCACGGCCGCGTACCTCCGCCCCGAAACCGAGACGGCCGACCTCCCGGCGGGGATCACGTTCCAGTTCGTCAACCACACCCGCGAGCAACAGGGCTGTGGCCACTGGTACGTGTACAAACTCCACGACGGCGAGTGGTACAACCTCGGTCCGTACGTCCGGACGGCGGAGTGTCGGATGGTCCCGCCCGCCGGGACGAAGTCGTGGACGCTACACGCCTACCGCGGCGGCGGGAGCCTCCCGCCCGAGGACGGCCGCGCGTACCCCGCCCTCGGCGGCGGCCGCTACGCGGTGTCGGTGGGGTACGCCGCGGACGGCGGGTCCAGCGCCGCGATGGTCGATCTCGCGGGCGACCCGATCGAGATCGTCCCGACCGACGGCGTCGAGCACGACCGTGACGGGTCGACCGTCACGGTCACGACGCCGGAGTGGGAGGACGGGGGCGAGGACGCGACGACGCTCTCGGTGACCCGCACCGACGACGCCGACGAGACGCTGATCCGCGAGCAGGTGATGCGCGACTGGTACCGCGGCCTGCGGAACACGCTCCCGTTCTTCGCGGACGGGGTCGAGGAGGTACGGCTCCGGAGCAGCGAGCAGGTCACGTACGGTCTCACGGGGTTCGAGGAGTCGCCCTACCGCGTTCGTGTGGACGGACAGGCGTACGAAGTCCGCGTCGACGACGACGCGTAGCCCGGTTCGCGTTCCGAAGTTCGCGAACCCGTTCAGCCGAAGGTTCCGAAGCACAATCGTGTTGAATCTCACCCCCCTAGACTCACACATGCTCGGATGCCTGCGACGACGCGTGCATCGCGCGCCTCGCGGGGGTGGAACCGATGGTCGTTGAGCGGTTCCTCGAGGGCCTGCGCCTCGCGGGCGAGATGTTCTGGGAGACGTGGTGGGCGCTGGTGCTTGGGTTCACCATCGCCGGCGCCGTCGAGACGTTCGTGAGCGAGGAGAAGATGTCCGCCGTGCTCGGCGGCGACGGCTGGCGCGAGCTCGGCCTGGGGACCGCCTTCGGCGCCGCCTCCTCGTCGTGTTCGTTCGGCGCCGTCGCGACCACGAAGTCGCTGTTCAAGAAGGGCGCCTCGCCGGTCGCCAGCCTCGCGGCGTTCCAGTTCGCGTCGACGAACCTCGTGATCGAACTCGGCCTCGTGATGTGGATCCTGCTGGGCTGGCAGTTCGTGCTCGCGGACTACGTGGCGGGGCTGCTGCTGATCGCGCTGCTCGCGACGACGTTCAAGTACGTGGTCCCGGACGACTGGTTCGCGGCCGCACGCGACCACCTCCAGGAGACCGACGGCGTGCGCGACCCGTCCTGCGGGATGGAGGTCGACCCGTCGGACGACGACGTGGTGACGCTCGAAACCGACGGCGGGACGGAGTACTTCTGCTCGGAGTCGTGCAGGGAGGCGTACGCCGAGGAGCAGCGCCAGGTCGACCAGCCGTGGACCGAGCGGCTGACCAGCCGGGACGGCTGGCGCCTCGCCTCGAAGAACGCGCTGGGGGAGTGGGGGATGCTCTGGACGGACATCGTCGCCGGCTTCCTGATCGCCGGCCTCATCGCTGCGTTCGTCCCGCGGGTCTGGTGGACGACGCTGTTCGGAGTCGGCGCCGAGGGGACGTTCGGCTGGGTGGTCGCGAGCGCCGCCATCGGCGTGGCGATCGGCGTCGTGACGTTCGTCTGTTCGGTCGGGAACGTCCCCTTCGCGGTGATCCTCTGGAACAACGGCATCGCGTTCGGCGGCGTGATGAGCTTCATCTTCGCGGACCTGATCGTCCCGACGATCGACGACGCCTACCGCCGGTACTACGGCCTGCGGATCGCCGCCGTACTGTTCGTCTCCATCTTCGTGACCGCAGTGATCGCCGGCATCGTCATCCACTACGCCTGGGGCGCACTCGGCCTCATCCCGCCCCAGGGCGAGGCCGGCGGCACCGCGCCCTCGGGCTACACGCGCTACCTCAACGCCGCGTTCACGCTCGTCCTGCTCGCACAGGTGTACGTCGGCTACTGGTCCGCCGCGGCCGCCGACGTGAGCGAGGGAGCCCACGCCGGCTGATCGGTTCCGGTAGCACAACGCCCACCCCGTCGGCGCCGTGAACGGCGAGTATGGTCGAGAACCAGAGCGACACGTTCGAGATCGGCGAGCACACCGTCCACCGACTCGGCTTCGGCGCGATGCGGCTCTGTGGCGAGGACATCGTCGGCGCGCCCGACGACGAGGAGGCTGCCCGCGAGGTCGCGCGCGAGGCCGTCGACCTCGGTGTTGACTTCATCGACACGGCGGACTCCTACGGCCCCGGCACGAGCGAGCGCCTGCTCCGGGAGGCCGGCGTCGTCGGCACGGGTGCGACCGGCGACGGTCGGCCGGGCGCCGACGACGCACTGGTCGCGACGAAGGGTGGGCTGCTCCGGAACCACGACGGCGACTGGCTCCCGCTCGGCGACCCCGACTACCTCCGCAACGCCGCGCTGGCGTCGATCGACCGCCTCGGCGTCGACAGCATCGACCTCTACCAGCTCCACCGACCCGATCCGGACACGGAGTTCGAGGAGTCCGTGACGACGCTCGCGGAACTCAAAGACGACGGGCTGGTCGACAACGTCGGGCTGAGCAACGTCTCCGTCGAGCAGCTGGAGACTGCCCGCGACCACGTCGAGGTCGCGACGGTCCAGAACGAGTACAACCTCGCCAACCGCGAGCACGAGGACGTGCTCGACGCCTGCGAGGACGCGGGGATCGGGTTCATCCCCTACTTCCCCATCGGCGCCGGCGACCTCGACGAGAAGGCGGCGGTCGTCGACGAGGTCGCCGAGGCCCACGACGCCTCGCGCTACCAGGTCGCGCTGGCGTGGCTACTCGAACACTCGGACGTGACCCTCCCGATCCCGGGTACCTCGAGCGTCGAGCACCTACGGGAGAACGTGGCCGCGAGCGGGATCGATCTGAGCGACGGGGAGGTCGCGCAGCTGAGCGAGTAGCGCCCCCGCGGCCTCGCCCAGGCGGCCCGAGCCTACCGCTGTGAGCCGCGGAGGATGAGCGGCCCGATCGCGAGCGTCCGCTTGGCGACGGTCGCGATCCGCGCGATGTAGGACACGAGCAGCAGGAACGGGAGCGCGGTCGCGGTGAACGCGGCGCCGACGACCCAGAGGACGTTCCGGACGCCCAGGGTCGCCCCGGGGAGGCGACCAGTGCCGAAGAACGCCAGCATCCCGCCGGCGACGAGCAGGGCGGGCACCGAGACGTAGAGGATGAGTTGGGAGAGATCGATGAGTGCCCACTGGAAGTACAGCGTCTTGATATGCTCCCGGGCGGGCCCCCACATCGAGAGTGCGGTCTTGAGCTCGGAAAGCAGCGTCTCGGTGTCCTCGTCGATCGCGTCGGCGTGTTCGTGGGCGATGCGTTCGACCTGGAAGATCTTCCAGCCGTAGTTGAAGTCCAGCGCGCCGTACAGCACGTCGAAGCTGCCGAACCGCTCGCCGTCGAGCTCCTCGCGGACGGCGTCGGCGTTGCCGGTGAGGCTGTCGGTGAACTCGTCGACCTCCTCCCGGAGCTCGTCGTCGTCGCTGCCCGAGACCGAGTCCCGCAGCGCCTCGGCACGCTGTTGGGTCTCGTCGACCAGCTTCCGGAGGAACGCCGAGGGGTCGACCGGCACCGGCTCCTCGGCCACGTCGCCGATGTAGTCGCGGAAATCCATCGTGTTACTCATCCGCTCGTGCTGATCGCCCAGCGGTCCGTTCTCCTGGGAGATGACGAGCTGGCTGATCGTGACGATCAGGGTCGTGCCGGTGATGATCGCCCCCAGCATCGTCGAGAAGATGGTCGCCTTCGTGTCGCCGGTGTTGAGGTTGTCGTGAAAGCCGCCGAGGCTCCCGATCGCGACGAACGCGGCGAACATGAGGACGCCGAGCGCGGCGGCGACGACCAGTCGGTTCGCGCTCAGCATCACGTACAGCTTCAGTCGGCTCTCCTCGGCTCGCTCGCGCATCGTGTTCGCCGTGGAGATATCCGTGTCGCCGGAGGTCTCCATCTCCGTCTCCGACTCCGCGTCGGCGTCGACGCTGTCGTCGGGCTCGATGCTCATTCCTCGACCCGCCGTTTGAGCACGAGGAACTTGGTTCCGCCGCCGACGTAGTCGATCGTGTCCGCGAGCTCCCAGCCCTCCTCACCGAGTTCGTTGAGTGTGGCTTTCGGGTCGGTCGCTTCCTTCTTCGTCGACCCGCGCGGTGGCCGCAGCGTCTCGTACTCCCACTGTTCGGACGCCATGTTCGTACCTTCGGGCCACAGCTGAAAAACCTGGATATGTGACCGCTCAGTAGATCAGTTCGTCCGAGTTATCAACCATGTACAACGTTCGTGCGGCGACGTTGACCGCGTGGTCGCCGACGCGTTCGAGGTCCCGCACGGTGAGCAGCAGCCGCGACACGTCGGCCATCAGGTCCTCGACCTCCTCCTGGTCGCTGGCCTCGCTCTCGATCAGGTCACGGACGATGATCTCCGAGGCGTCCTCACACAGCGCGTCGAGGTCGTCGTCGCGCTCGGCGACCGCGAAGCAGCCGTCGGGATCCTCGTCCTCGTAGGCGGCCATCGCCATCGCCAGCATCTCGAGGGTCTCGTCGCCGATGCGCTGGACGTCGACGTCGGGGAACACCTCGTAGCGAGCCTCCTTGGCGTAGCCGCCGAGGTTGGTCGCGAGGTCGGCGATGCGTTCGAGGTCGGTGATGATCTTGAACGAGGAGGCGATGAAGCGCAGGTCGCCGGCGACCGGCTGCTGGAGCGCCAGCAGGTCGATGCAGTCCTGTTCGAGCTCGAGGTAGAGCTCGTTCACCTCGGCGTCGCGCTCGATCACCTCCTGGCCGAGCTCGGCGTCCTGCTGTTCGAGCGCGTCCAGCCCCATCCGGAGGCGCTCGGCGACGACCTCGCCCATGTAGAGCACGTCCTCGCGGAGCGATTCGAGCTGTCGTTGGTAGTCGTCTCGTGGCATACGGGTCGGTTGCGGCGGCGGGTAGATAACTGTTCGAGACTCCACGGCGGTTCCCGTGGGAAACGTAGCCAATGAGTCGGATCCGGAGCGCCGGGGTCGGAGCTACCCGAACTTCCCGGTGATGTAGTCCTCCACCCGCTCGTTCTCGGGATTCTCGAACACCTTGTCGGTGTCGTCGAACTCCACGAGCTCGCCGCCGGTCAGGAACACGGCGGTCTTGTCGGAGATGCGGGCGGCCTGCTGCATGTTGTGCGTGACGATCACGACCGTGTACTCCTCGGCCATCTCGTCGAGCAAGTCCTCGATCTTCGAGGTCGCGACGGGGTCGAGTGCGGACGCGGGCTCGTCCATCAGCACCACCTGGGGGTCGACCGCGATCGCGCGGGCGATGCAGAGTCGCTGCTGCTGCCCGCCCGAGAGATCGAGCCCGGACTGGTCGAGCTGGTCTTTCACCTCGTCCCACAGCGCGGCGTGCCGGAGCGCGTCCTCGACTTTCTCGTCGAGGTTCTCGGTCCGGTCCTGCAGGCGCAGGCCGTAGGCGACGTTGTCGTAGATGCTCTTGGGGAAGGGGTTTGGCTGCTGGAACACCATCCCGATGCGCCGCCGCAGCGCCACGGGGTCCACGTCGTCGTCGTAAACGTTCTTCCCGTCGAACAGCATCTCCCCCTCGACGCGCGCGGCGTCGATCAGGTCGTTCATCCGGTTGATGCTCCGGAGGTAGGTGGACTTCCCACAGCCCGACGGGCCGATCATCGCGGTCACCCGGTTCTCCGGGATCTCCATGCTCACTGACCGCAGTGCCTGATCGTCGTTGTACCAGACGCTCAGGTCGCGGCTCTCGATGATCGTCGACGCCTCGCCGTCGGCGTCCCGGTCCCGTCCCCGCCCCTCGGGGACGCCCACCGCGTACTCGTCGCCGCTCGATCCCTCGTTCATGTCTGTCGACTGGTCAGCGTTGCTCATAGTGGTTGCGTACGTAGATCGCGATCGAGTTCATGCTCAGCATCGCGGTCAGCAGCACCACGATACCCGCCGCGAGGACGGTCGTGTAGAACGCCGGGCTGGCGTACGTCGACGCCCAGACGTACAGCTGGAGCGGCATCGCGCCGATAGCGGAGTCCCAGGAGTTGGGCACCCCGAACACCTGCGCGGCGCCGATCACCAGCAGCGGCGCTGTCTCGCCGATCGCCCGCGAGAGCGCGAGGATCGTCCCCGTCAGGATCCCCGGGAACGCCCGGGGCAGGACGACGTTCTTGACCGTCTGCCAGCGCGTCGCCCCCATCCCGTAGGAGGCCTGCCGCGCCGAATCCGGCACCGCCCGGATCGCCTCCCGCGAGGAGATGATCACGATGGGGAACACCAGCAGTGCGAGCGTCGCGCCGCCGACCAGCAGCGTCCCGGTCGGCTGGCCGCCGTGGCGGACGAACAGCCCCAGCCCCAGCAGGCCGTACACCACGCTCGGCACGCCGGCGAGGTTGCTGATGTTCACGTCGATGATCCGCGTGAGGGTGGTGTCGGGGGCGTACTCCTCCAGGTACACTGCCGCGCCGACGCCCGCCGGCACCGCGATCGCGGCGACGACGAACATCAGCAGGATCGTCCCCACGATCCCGGAGTAGATCCCGACCTCGCTCGGGTTGGCGCCGCTCTGGATCGTGCTGGTCAGGAACCCCCAGTCGACCCACGACTCGGGGCCGGCGAACCCCAGCGCGCCGACGAGCAGTTCACCCGTCAGTGCGCCGCCGACGACGACCGCGGGCAGCAGCAGGCCGACGCGGCGTTCGGGACGCTCCTTCACGACGATGGCGACGTACAGCCCGGTCGGCACGACGGCGAACAGTGCGAGCGCGACGCCCGGGATGGCGCCGAGCCCCGTCACCATACCGACGACACCGCCGGCGGCACTCCCGAGCAGGATCGCCGCGCCGGCGATCCGGCCCGCACGCTGGCCCCAGCGGCCACCGAACCAGCGCCCGAGCAGGAGCGCCTCCGGGATCCCCAGGGTCAGTACGAGCACCATCCAGTCGGCCGGCACGGTCGGGAACTCCTGAACGAGTCCCGGGATCACCAGCAGCGACCCAGCCGTCACGGCGAGCACCGTCCCTAGCTCAACGAGGAACGGGATATTCCGGTCGGTCCGGTCCAGCGCGACGACGACGCCGGCGGGCACCGCGAGCGCGACGACGAAGGAGAGCCAGACCAACGTCGGGATCACGTCGATGAACAGCGCGGCCAGCCCGCCGGCGTACAGCGCCGCGACCGCCGGCATCACGACCCCGAGCAGCCCGGTCGTGAGCGTGCCGTAGCTCCGCCGGTAGCACCACCAGCCCACCCCGGCCGTCGGGAGGACGAAGCTGAGCAGGAAGGTGAGATGCCAGCCCGGATCGGCCGTCAGCGGCTGGATCGCGTCGTTGAGGACGTACACTAGCAACACGGCGAGCATCAGGATACCCACGAGCGTCGACGCGAGCAGGCCGTACCGGAAGACGGTGCCGACGCGACGACTCACGCGGCCGAACGCCTCGACGGTTTCGCTGCTCATTGGTACTCCTCCTGGTAGCGGTTGGCGATCAGGTCGCTCAACACGTTCATCCCGAGCGTGATCACGAACAGCACCAGCCCCACCGCGAACAGGCTACGGTAGGCCAGACCGCCGCCGGTCACGTCGCCGGTCAGCAGCTGGACCATCGCCGCCGTCATCGTCATCCCCGGTTCGAAGTAGGAGTCGGGGTCGAGCAGCGCGAGGTACGACGAGAGTTCGGTGGGATCGAACTCCCGGGCGAGCGACCCGGTGGCGAGCGTGACCGCCATCGTCTCGCCGATCGCGCGCGAGAGCGCGAGGATAAAGGAGGAGAAGATCCCCGAGATGGCTGCCGGGACGACGATCCCCGTCGAGACCTCGTACTTGGTCGCGCCCATCCCGTAGCCGGCCTGTCGGAGATCGTCGGGCACTGCCTGCATCGCGTCCTCGGAGACCGAGGCGACCATCGGGAGGATCATGATGCCGACGACCACACAGGCCGAAGCGATGTTGAACAGCCCCTCGATCTGCACGAACGCGTCGAGCGCGGGGGTGATGTAGGCCACCGCGAAGATCCCGTAGATGATCGAAGGGATGCCCGCGAGGATTTCGAGCGCGGGCTTGAGGTAGGAGCGCGCGCTCTCGCTCGCGTACTCGCTGAGATAGAGCGCCGTCGCCACCCCGAGCGGGATCGCGATCAGCCCCGCACCGAAGGTCACCATCAGCGTCGCGGAAACCAACGGCATCACGCCGAGATCCGGCCCCTGCAGGCTCCACTCCGCGCCGGTGAAAAACTCCGTCAGCGTGGCGGTCTCGCCCTGAACGCCCAGTAGGGGGGCGGTGGCGGCGAAGAACTTCGACGCCTCGTACACCAGCAGGCCGATGATGCTCAGCGTGGTCACCACCGACAGCGCCGCACACGCGAAGAAGAAGGACTTCGCCAGCAGCTCCCGCGAGGAGTTCTGGGTTCGTCGCGTCAGTTCGGTCGCCTCGTCCCCGCTCATGGTTGTCGGATCATACCTGTCTCCCCGGAAAAGCACTCCGTCCTCCGATACGGCGTCGTGCTCCGCATCGGGATCACTCCGAGGCGGCCTCGATCGCCGACTCGAGTTTGTCGAGGTTCGCCTGCTTCTCCTCCTCGGTGTTGGGCACGTAGCCCACGTTGTCGGCGACGATCGTTCGGCTCGTGCTGTGCTCCAGCCAGAACCGTGCGAACTCGGCGATGTGGTCCTCGCTCAGCGCCGACCGCGCGGGGTAGGTGAACAGCGGACGGGAGAGGGGCTGGTACTCGCCGCTGCTTGCGGTCTCGAGCGTCGGCTTCACGCAGCCGTCCCCATTGTCGATCGCCAGCGCGGTCACGCGGTCGGTGTTCTCGGAGTAGTAGGCGTACCCCATGTAGCCGATCGCGTACTGACTGTTGGCGACGCCGTTGATGATCTGGTTGTCCTTCTCGGTCGACTGGTAGTCCGTGCGGTGTTTGACGTCCTCGCCGACGATCTCCTCCTTGAAGTAGTCGAACGTGCCGGAGGCCGTCGTCGGGCCGTAGAGCTGAATCTCCTCGTCGGGCCACTCGCTGTTCACGTCGCTCCACGTGGTGGGCTTGGTCTCGGCCGACCAGATCTCGGCCAGCTGGTCGACGGTGACGCAGTCGTCCTCGCCGAACCAGTCGGCGTTGTTGTTGACGACGACCGTGACCGCGTCGGTCGCGACCTTGAGTTCGACCGGCTCGACGTCGTTGCTCGAACACTGCTCCTGCTCGGTCTCGGTGATCGGGCGGGAGGCGTTGTTGAAGTCGGTGTCGCCCGTACAGAAGTAGTTCGTGAACCCGCCACCGCTCCCGGTGGAGTTGATCGAGATGTCGACCTTCGGATGCTGCTCCTCGGCAGTGACGTTCGGGTACTGGCTCGCGCTCTCACCGGTGAACGCCCCGCGCATCGCGACCGCGAGCGGGAACACCGTCGAACTCCCGGAGATGTCGATATCCCCCGTGAGCCCGCTGCTGGTCTCGGTGCCCGTGTTGCTCGTACAGCCGGCGGCCGCGACCGCACCCGTCGCGGCAGCGCCGGCGAGGAACGTTCGTCGGGAGACGCCGTCGGTCTGTTCCGTCATCATGGGAGGCGTGCAGTCTCGGAGGTAAATACACTACTATGAAATCTATATAGACCAATGTTTGGAAACAGTACTCATCCCTCCGTTGCCGACCGGGGCGTCGTCGGAAGTTCGTGACCCGCCGGCTCCGTCCGGAAATTCCTCGTTCGATCCTCCGGGGTGGCTATATCGTGCTCGGTAGTCCGGGTTCGTGTCAAGCCAAACGTCCGTTCGAACACCACCGCGATGTTCGAGTATATAGTTTGTAGGAATCTTTATCACGTGTCCACCAACTATCGACACACAATGGCCGAGACTCGGAAGGTGCAGGTGACTGGCGGCTCGACGTTCACCGTGTCGATCCCGAAGGAGTGGGCGACCGAGAACGACGTCGAGGCGGGGAGCCGCGTCGAGTTCCACCCGGAGGACGACTCGTTGATCCTCACGCCCGTCAGCGAGGAGGGGCGCACGGAGGGGAGCCTCGACGTCGCCGGGCTGGAGGGAGAGGAGCTCCGACGGGCGGTGATGACGATGTACGTCTCGGGGTTCGACGTGATCGCCTTCGAGGCCGACCGCATCACGACCGACCAGCGCAGGGAGATCAGACAGGCAGCTCAGGGCCTCGTCGGGCTGGAGGTGCTCGAGGAGACCGGCGACCGCGTGGTCGTCCGCGACCTGCTCGACTCCTCGGAGCTGTCGATCCACAACGCGGTCGATCGGATGCGGCTGATCGCCTCGTCGATGCTCGAGGACGCCGTCGAGGCGCTGGCGACCGGCGACGACGACCTCGCGCGTGACGTGATCCAGCGCGACGACGACGTGGACCGACTGTACATGGTCGTCTCCCGGATCTTCCGGGCGACGCTGCGCAGCCTGAGCGCGGCCGAGGAGCTGGGGCTCCCCCGCGAGACCTGTTTCGACTACCACTCCAGCGCCCGCCAGCTCGAGCGCGTCGCCGACCACGCGACCAAGATCGCCCACCTCTCGCTGGAGTTGGACGGCACGCCGCCGGAGGAAGTGACCGAGTCGCTCCGCGAGCTCCAGGACGCCGCCGCCGAAGTCATCGAGGACGCGATGGCCGCGCTGGTGGCCGAGGAGAACGACGAGGCGATCCAGCTGGCCAACGGCGCCCGCGAGCGCGTCCAGGAGATCGACGCCAGCGCCCGCGGGATCGACGAACTGCTCCGGGAGCTCGACCCGGCGCGCGCACAGGTGCTCGGGCTGATCGTGGACTCGCTCTCGCGGTCGGCGGACTACGGCGGGAACGTCGCCGAGACCGCGCTCCAGAAGGCGGCGCCGACGCCTTAGGCTACGGTTACGCGGTCGAACCGCCGGATCGCGTACCACGTCGAGACAAACGGCGCGGCTCCCAGCGGCACCAGCGCCGCCATCGCGCCGGTTCCGACCGCGTTCGCGCTGACTGTTCCCCCGATCGGCAGAAGCCACGTCAGCAGCGCCGCAACCACCGGTTCGAAGCTCGGCTCGTACACGATCGCACCGGCGGCGACGGTCAGCAGGAGGTAGAGGCTGAAGGCGGCGAACGCGAGCAGGCTCGGCACCACCGCCTCCGTCGACCGCGTGACGTTGACCGCGTCGTAGCGCGGGAACGCCATGCCGATGCCGACCGCGGCGGCGCTGCCGACGAGGATGCTCAGCGGCGTCCCGGCGGCGACGGCCGCCACGAGGTCGCTCGACATCGGCGACAGCAGCGCGACGCCGGTGGTGACGGCGGTCCCCAGCGGCACGGTGACCAGCGCCCCCGCGAGCACGTGGGCGCCGACGAACGACCGGCCGTCGATCCGAGAGAGCACCGTCGCGGGCAGCGCCGACCCCTGATCCCCGAGGGGGTTGAGCGTGAACACGACCGCGCTGGCCCACGCGACGAACACCAGCGCGAACCCCGCCGCGAACGCGGGCACCTCGCCGGTCTGGACGATTTCGGTGAGGAAGCCGACGACGAACAGCAGCGGGTACGCGACGTACAGCAGCTTCAGCGGCGCGCGGATCGCGCGTTTCCACGCGAGCACGGTGACCGCAGCAGCCGGGCGCCCGACGACGCCGGCGGCGGCGTCCTCGACCCGTCGGAGGCGGTCCACTTCGGTCCCGTCGTCGCCCGCTTGCTCGCTCTCGCCGCCGAGGACTGGGTCGGCGAACCAGTGCCGGTCGGCCACGCGCGCCCCGACCGTCGCTCCGACCACCGCGAGGACACCCGTAAGCCCGACTGCGGCGACCGCGCGCCCGGCGTCGACGCTCACTTCCGGGCTGCCCAGCAGCGCGAGGTCGGCGAACCACCCGACGGGCGCGCGCTGCATCGGCTCGAACACGGTCACGACGATGTTCCCCAGCGCGCCGCTGATGATCAGCGCCATGTACGCCACGAACGCCAGCACGATCAGGACGCCCTTGTGGCGCGCGACGAACGGGATGCGGGTGACGACGTGGCGGACCGCCAGCCCGACCGGGTAGCCGACGCTCACCGCGGCGACGACGGCGACGGCGGCCGCGACCGGTGCGGTCACCAGCAACGCCGTGGGCGCGGTCGCGACGGCGTAGCCCGCCGTCCCCGCAACGAACAGCGGGAGGACGTAGCTTCCGGCGAACGCGCTCTCGGAGAGCAGCATCCCCGCGACCGCCTCCCGGGTGGGGACGACCGAGAGCACGCCGACCTCGTTGACCAGCTCCCCGCGGGCGCCCACGGTCCGGACCGTGACGATGATGGTGAGGAACAGCCAGAGCACTGCGAACGCGCCGCGGGCGAGACGCAGGACCGACCACTCGAAGGGGAGATCGCCGCCCAGCCCGAGTTCGCGCCCGAACAGGTAGCCGCCGTAGCCCGCGGCGGCACCGAACACCACGACGATGAGCAGGAACGCTCCGATCTGGGCTTTCGACTCGACCGACGCCCGGAGGGTTCGCCGCGCGTCGGTGACGCCGATGGTCCAGCCGTGACGGAGCGTGCTCGCCAGCCGCGAGCTGCCGCCGCCGTCCGCGCTGGGTGTCGCCTCCGACCCACTCACGGCGACATCGCCTCCTCGCTCTCGCGCCCTTCCTCGTCGTGGTCCTGGGTGAGTTCCAGGAACGCACTCTCGAGGGTGGTGGACTCGTCGCGCTCGGCACGACGCGTCAGTTCGGCGGGCGTCCCCTCGGCCACGAGGTCGCCGTCGTGGAGCACCCCGACCTCGTCTGCCAGCTCGTCGACGACCGAGAGAATATGCGTCGAGAGGAAGATGGTCACGTCCCGGTCGGCCAGCTCGGCGACGAGATCCTTCACGGTCCGGGCGGCCCGCGGGTCGAGCCCCGACGTCGGCTCGTCGAGGAAGATCACGTGTGGCTCGTGGATGATCGCGCCGATGAGGCCGAGTTTCTGACGCATCCCTTTCGAGTACCCCTCGACGCGCCGGTCGGCCGCCTCCGCGAGGTCGAACCGGTCGAGGTAGCTCTCGATGCGCTCGCTCGCCGTCTCCCTGGGGATGTCGTGGAGCGCTGCGACGTAGTGGAGGTTCTCGCGGGCGCTGAGTTCGTCGAACACCGGCGGGCTCTCGGGGAGGTAGCCGACGTGGTCGATCACGGCCTCGCGGTCCGTGATCGGCGCGCCGGCGACGAACGCCTCGCCCGCGGTCGGCCGAGTCAGCGTGGTGAGCATCCGCATTGTCGTGGTTTTCCCCGAGCCGTTCGGGCCGAGGAAGCCGTAGACGACGCCGTCCTCGATCGCGAGGTCGAGGCTGTCGACGGCGACGACGTCGCCGTACTGCTTGCGGAGGCCGTGCGTCTCGATAGCGAGGGAGTCGGGGGACGAACTACCAGTCATCAGCCTGATGTCGGCGTCCGCCCACTTGAATCGGAAGGCTGTCCGGTTGTGAGCGTCTCGAACGGCCGTCCCGCACCGGAGAGGGCAGTACGGCGTCCGGCGTCGGGCAGCCCGTCGGCAGATCCCAGCCGGCGAATCACCGTCACGCGGGCGGCCGCTCGACCGTCGCCGCGAACGCGTCGGCCGCGTTCGGCAATCACTCGACGACGACGTCGAAGCCGAAGTCCTCGTGCCCTCCGTCGAAGTCGCCCTGGACCTCGAGACGGAGGTCGCCGGTGATCTCGAACCCGTCCGCGAGGTCGGCGGCGTCGGTCTCCAGCACGAGGTAGCGGATCTCCCGCCCCGCCCCGTCGTTGGTCGCGGTGACCTCGTCGGGCCCCACGACCGTCACGGGGGTGCCGTCGGCGCTGAGTTGGACGTTCTCGACGGCGACGGTCGCCTCGTCGGCCTTCGCCTGCAGGCCGATCCGGCCCGCGGGTGCGCTCACGCCCGAGATCGTCGAGGCGGCGGCGCCGTCGATGGCGAGCGTCGCGTCCCCGGCGTCGGCGTCGTAGGTGAACGCGAAGTCGGTCGTGTTCCCGATGGACGGCGCCCAGTCGATCTGCTGCTGGTCGCCGGTGGGGCTGGCCGTCCCGGTCGCGAGCTCGTAGGTCGCCGCGCCCGCGCTGTCGCCGTGGCGCGCGCGGCCGGTGATCGTCTTCGAGGCGAACCCCTCGCCGTCGTCGCCGTAGCCGTTGTTGACGTTGACCGACTGGGCGACGTCGACGAACCCCGAGCCGACGTCGCTGGTGACGACCGTGTTGTGGCGGGCCTGGATCGCGCTGAACACGACCGAGAACCCGAGCAGGTCGGTCTGGAGCTCGTTCCCCGCCGTCGTGGGCACCTCCAGCTCGAACAGCAGGCACGGCTCGGCGAACTCGGTCGCGTCGTCCGTCCCCGGGACGGGGTCGGGCGCGTCCGTCGAAGGGTCGGCGTCGAACAGGTGCTCGCTCGCGAAAAACTCCCGGAGCGACCCCTCGAACACGTCGCCCTTCGCGGTGCCGCTCAGGTACGTCGGGGGGCTGCCGGTGTTGAGGTCGCTGTAGCTCCCGTCGGAGTAGGAGACGGCGACCTGGAGCGCGTCGAGCAGCTCCCCCTCGCCGTCGGGGTCGCCCGGATCGTTGACGTCGCCGTCGGCGGCAGTCGTCGGCTCGGGCTCGGTGTACCCGTTCTCGTCGTTCTCGGTCACCTCGCCCGAGACGGTGACGTAGCCCGGGTTGTCGATGATCTGGAAGCAGAACTCCCCGACGCCCGAGTCACCGGGCTTGAGGTCGTCGACGACGAAGCCGAACGCCGACTCGCTGGCGGGCGCTCCCCCCATTATGGAGTCGACGCCGTCGATGATGCCGAAGGACTGCCCCCACATGGGCTCGCCGGCCTCGTTGTACTGGCCGACGTAGCGCACCCGGAGGTCGAACTCGCCGGCGTCGAGGCTGTTGCCGAGGAACGACTCGGTGTCGCTGAAGTACGCTGTCGTCCCCAGGCCCGCGCCCGCGGAGGCGAGACCGACGGTGCCGAGTCCGAGGAGTACGTTGCGCCGCGTTGTCGTGATACGGTGTTTCTCGCTCATCTGCGTCCACACCCTGGCGCGGATCCGTCCTATGTACGCGCCGCCACGCCAGAAACGAACCGGAGCCTCGGTCGAGAGAACACGGAGTTCTGCCCGGATCGACAGCCGGTAGGGCGATCGTATCCGGGGTCAGGTCAGCCGATCGCGCCGGTTCGCCTCGGCGGGATCGCTCGCCTCCCCGTCGTCGGTGGCTGTGTGGTCGGCGGCCAGCGTCGCGCTCTCGGCGGTCGGTCCGCCGTCGGTCGCTGTGTCGTTCGCCGGCGTCGTGGTGTCGTTGCCGGTCCCCGTCTCGTTCCCGCCCGTCGTCGTCTCGTTCCCACTTGTCGCCGTCTCGTTCTCGGGTGGGGACGGATCGCTCTCCGCCGGCGGTGTCCCGGTTTCGTTGCCGTCGGCCGGCGTCGCGGTGTCGTTCCCAGGGGTGGCCGTGTCGTTCCCTGGCGTCGCGGTGTCGTTCCCCGATGTGGTCGTATCGTTGCCAGGTGTGGACGTGTCGTTGCCGGGCGTCGCGGTGCCGTTCCCGGGGGTGGCCGTGTCGTTGCCAGACGGCGCGGTGTCGTTGCCGGATGCGGCTGTGCCGTTGCCGGAGGTTGACGTGTCGTTACCCGGCGTCGCGGTGTCGTTGCCGTTCGGTGTCGACGTTTCGTTCCCGTCGGCCGCGGCGATCCCCGTGACGCTCCGGTCCTCGGCGGGTGGCTCCCCGCTGGCGATCAGCGGGGCGACCGCCGTCTCCGAGTCCGACAGCAGCGCGACCGTCGCGCCGCCGGTCGCCGCCGCGGCGACGACGAACGCCGTCGCGACGACTGCGAGGGCGCGGCTACTCCGCATCGGTCACCTCCTCCCCCGCGTGTGACGCGGGGTCGACGGCGGCGAACGGCCCCCCGCGGGGGTCTGCAGCCGCGTGCCCGTTCGATCGGTGGGCTGTGGCGTGTTGCTGCCGAGGCGGTGCCGTGCCGTCCCCCGGCTGCGCTGCGGGCGTAGGACCGATCCCGCGCTCCGGCGCGACGGGCGGGGGAGCGACGGTCGAGTGATCGACGCCCGGCTGGTCGGTCGCGCCGTCCTCGGCAGTGACCCGGAGGTAGCCGAGGAACGCCAGACAGACCAGCGCGCCCGAGAGCACCGACATGGTCTCCGCACGCGGGGCGCCGAGGGCGTCGAACTGCCAGTAGGCGTTCCAGCCGGCGTAAACCGCCAGCGCCGCCGCGAGCAGCATCGACGCCGTCATATCCCGGCTCGACACGCCGCCGGTGCCGGCGAGCGCCTCCGCCTCGCGGAGCCGTTCCTCGGCGGCGTCGTAGTACGCCGCCGCGGCGCGTGCCGGATCGTAGACGACCGGCACGTCGGCGTCGTCGGCGGCCGGGGGGTTCCGTCGCCGAGCGACCGCGCCGTACCCCACGTCGAGCAGCAGCAGCACGAACGGAACGACCACCAGCGCGGCGAAACCGAGCTGGCTGTTCGCGGCCAGCATCACGCTGCCGACGTACGGCACCGAGAACGCCACCACGCCGATCACCTGCTCGGGCTGGACCAGCGCGGCGTCGGGGTCCTCGTTGGCGTCGCCCTGCGTGCGGAACTGCACGTCGCCGTCGCGTTCGACGACCTCGATCACGCGGTGGGTCGTCGGCACGTCACCGCCGCGGTCGTACGTGATCACGTCGCCGACGCTGATCCCCGCCGCGGGGGTGGCGCTGACGAACACCACGGCCCCGGGGTCGATCGCCGGGCGCATGCTCCCGGTGAGCACGATGTAGCTCTCGTCGGCGCCGACCGCCGCCGGCACGGTGTACGCCACGAACGGTGCGAGCACGAGCAGCAGCACGACCAGCCCGGCGACGTGTCGGGGTGAGATCCCGTCGATGCGGCTCATTTCGAACCTCCCTTCCCCTTCCCGTTGCCGGGATCGTCGCCCGGTCCTTTGCCGGGATCGTCACCTGGCCCTTTCCCGGGGTTGTCACCTGGCCCTTTCCCGGGATTATCTCCGGGCCCTTTCCCGGGGTTGTCGCCCGGTTCGGACACGAGATCGGACGGACAGTCGCCGTCGACGGCCGGGAGACAGACGCCGACCGTGACGTTGCTGATGGCGTGTCGATCGCCACCGATCACGCCGAGTGCGGCGTCGTCCTCGAAGACGAACACCTCGGTGGCGGCCTTGATCAGCACGCGATCGAGCGGCACCGCTACCGTGGGATCGTCGGCGAGCACGACCCGGAACCGGGCGGCGATCGGCTCGCCGTCGTCTTTCGTCTCCACGTCGGAGACCGAGAGTCGGTATTCGTCGGTCCCCTCGTCGAACGCGTAGACGCCGGCCACGAGCGTGTCGTTCCGGACCTCGTACTTCCCGATCAGCGTGGGGCACGCACACGCCGTCTCGACAGCGCAGTCGTCGGCGCCGAGTGGCACGCCGAACGCGGTCGGGCGCCAGGTCGGATCGACGCGGCGACACTGGATCGCGGCCCCCTCGATCAGGAGGCTGGTCGACTCCGAGCCGACGTACGCCGGCGAGAGTTCGTAGGCGAGTTCGAGCGCGACCGTCGTCCCGGGGTCGAGACAGGCCTGCTCGCCCGCCGCGACCGCGGCGCCGCTGGGATCGAGCGGGACCCCCGCAGCCAGCGCGTCGATCAGCCCCTCGAGATCGCCGTCGTACAGCGTCTCGGCCGCCCCGTCCGCTCGCGAGAGCGTGACAGCGAGCTGGTCGCCCAGTCCGCTCGCGGCGCCACAGCCGACGCGGAGCCAGAGGTACGCGGGGTTGACGCCCGCCTCGTCGGGGACGGTGAACGCCAGATCGATCGAGCCCGCGTCCCCGGCGTCGAGCGCCGGGAACGGGAGTTCGACCGGGCCGCCGACGGCGTCGGTCGGCCCCTCGCCGGCGTCGACGCGGAGCTCGACGCGGCCGCTCTCGACGCCCGCGGCCAGCGTCTCCCGGTCGGCGAGCAGCGCCGCGGTGCCGACGCCCGAGAGCGTGCCGGCCGCCCCGGCGGCGGTGATGCCCGCGAGCAGCTGGCGGCGGGTCACGGGCGTCACTGCTCCACCTCCTGGAACGGGTTGGCGTCGTCGCCACACGCGGTGGCGGCGAACTCCAGATCGAACGACAGCACGTCGCTCTGGATCTCGTTCCCCGTCGACTCCGGGAGCGCCCACTGGAAGCCGACACAGCGGTTCCCGCCGGCCGGGAGCGCGTCGGGACAGCCGTCGCCGCCGTCGAACGGCAGGCGAACGCCGTCGCCGAACTCGTCGGTCACGTCCCGGAACGTGCCGGCGGCTGCGGTGCCCGCGGCGGTGACGAGCTGGGGCTCGAACAGGCCGCGCTGGCCGTCGCAGCTGCCGAAGACGACGCCGTTGTCCAGCCAGTACGCCACGTTCGTCAGTTCGTCGAGTTCGCCGTCGTCGTCCGTGTCGGCGCCCTCCGCGAGCAGTTCGGGTTCGTTCTGTCCGTTCTCGGCGTCGAGGGTGATCCGCGGGCGGACCCAGACGTTCAGATCCGCCTCGATGGCCTGGAGCCCGACGACCAGCGTGCCGTCGTCGCCCGGCAGGACGTCGTCCAGCGAGACGACCGCGCCGGCGGTCTCGTCGACGTACGCCGGCGGCGTCTCGGGGTCGAGCGTGTCGGCGGCGCCGGCGTCGACGCCGCCGCTCCCCTCGACCGGGTCACCGTTGTAGCGCTCGTACCAGGCCACCCGGAGGGAGCCGGTCCCCTCGGTGGACTGAGCGAGCGTGTACCGCGAGAACGGCGGGCGTTCGCCGGCGACGAGCCGCGACCCGGCGACCGTGCCGAGGCCGACGCCCCCGAGCGCCGTCAGAACGCTCCGTCGTGTGAGATTCGTCATGGTGTGTGTCGCGTCCGCCGTCGCGGGCGCGTTGATCCACCTCTGGCGCCGAGGGGGCGTTAGTACGGGCAGCCACCCGGGAAGTACGGGGGGCGACGCCGTCCAGTAGGCATCCCGTCCCCCAGGGGTACGATCACCCTGCGGTGCCGAACCGGCTCCGGCGACGCTCTCGGGCCGGAACGATCGGAGAAGAAAGGGGAGATCAGGCCGAAGCGAAGGGGTTGGTCGGCTCCGCGTTGTGGCGGCACTGCACCGCCGCGAAGTCGAAGTCGAAGCTGACCGCGTCGCCCTGGATCTCGTTGCCGACCTCGGGATCGATCCACCACTCGAACGCCACACAGTGGGTCCCGGGGTGGAAACAGATCTCGTTCGTCGTCGCCTGGCCCAGCAGCGGCGCCGGGTCGAGCGCGAGGCCGTCCTCGAACGCGTCGTCGAACTCCGCCAGCGTCCCCTCGAACAGCACGGCCTCCGCGACCACGATGGTCTGGAGGATGGAGTCGAAGATGTCGGTCGCGGCGGTCGCGAACTGGCTGCCGGCGCTCTGGTAGTAGTCGGTACCGTCGCCGTCGCCCGCGTTGGTGGGTGAACTGCCGGCCATGTCCCGCAGGAGCTGGGGCTCGCCGTCGCCGGCGTCGTTGATGTCGATCATCACGATCCGGGTGCCCTCGGATTTGGCCTGGTTCGCCGCGGTGAGCTCGTCGACGCTGGAGTCGAACTGCTCGCCGTCGGTCAGGACGATCAGCACGGGCTGGGCGTTGGTGCGGAGGTTCGCCTGAAGGAAGTCGTTGGCCTCCTGCACCGCGAGCCCGAGCGCCGTGCCGCCGACGCCCTCGGCGGCGGCCTGCACGTTCGACACTGCGGTGTCGAACGTCGACTCGTCGTCCGTCGGCGCGAGTTCGACCCCAACGTCGTCGCCGGCCGGGGTGTCGTCGCCGATGTACTCCTCGTTGCCGAACGTGAACAGGCCGACGTTCACGTCCGCGGGGTCGTCGAACGCGGTGTCGCCGAACGCCCCGACGGCGTCTTTCGCGACCGCGAGCTTGGTGGTCGTACCGCCCTGCCCGTCGTCGATCTCGCCGCCGTTGCCGGCGTACTCCATCGAGCCGGAGATGTCCTGCACCACGAGCACGTCCGCGAGCCCGGTGCGCTCGTCGTACGTGTTCGAGCAGTTCTCGTCGTACCACATCCGCACGTCGACGGCCTCGGAGAGCTCGCCGACGTCCGGCGTCTCGTCGACCTCGGCTTCGGGCTCGGTCAGCCCGTTCTCCACGTCCTCGCCGACGCTGCCGCGGAAGAACACGTGGGCGGGGTTGTCACAGACGTGGAAGCTCATCGTGACCTCGCCGTAGTCGCCGGGTTTCACGTCGTCGAGATCGAACACGGGCATCGCCTCGCCGTCGATCAGCCCCTCGGTGTCGCAGGCGAACCCGACGTCCGCGCGCTCCTCCCAGGTCATGGGGCCCTCCATGGCCTCGCCGTACTGGTCGATCAGCTGCTGCTCGGTCGGGGCCTGCCCGATCAGTTCGGGGCCGTTCGGCCCGTCGTAGCTCGCCTTGTAGTCGAGCTTCAGGTCGAGCGTGCCGGCCTGGAGGCTGTTGCCTTCGAACGACTCGGTGTCGCTGAAGTACGCTGTCGTGCCGAGGCCCGCGCCCGCGGAGGCGAGGCCGACGGCACCCATGCCGGCGAGCACTTGCCGGCGGGTCGTCTTGTATGGTTTCTTGGTCATCGTGGTTGGTGTCGCGTGATCGTCGTGCGGTTCGGTCCCGCGTTCGCCACGGGACAGACCCCGGTGGCGGCGTCGCACCGCCACGGCGGCTGGCCACACCGTGTGGCTCCGTCGGGGGATGAGTCAGACAGCCAGTCGGAACGGCCGCGGGGGAGCCGCGGCCGGTCGGATCAGGCGGCCGTCTGGGTGTCGGTCTCCGTCTCGGTCTCCGTCACGAACGGCTCGTCGTTGTGGCGGCACTGCTCGGCCTCGAAGCCGAAGTTGAAGGTGACGCTGTCGCTCTGGACCTCGTTGCCGGTCTCCCAGGGGAGCTCCCACTCGAAGCCGACACACTGGGTGGTGTTGCCGGGGTAACACTGGATGCCTTCCTCGGCGCGGTCGCCGTCGAGGACGGGCATCTCCTCCAGCTCCGCGAGCACCTCGCGCAGGCTGCCCTCGGCGATCAGCTGCTCGCCCTCGAGCACGATCTGGGCGATCTCCGCGTACACCGTGTCCAGGTCGGACGGGTCGGGCGCGACGAACGCGTCGCCGGGCGAGGAGGCGATGCTCTCGAGGAACGCCTCGTCGGCGCCGTTGCCGAGCGCGATGGTGAACAGGCGGATGCCCGCGTCCTTCGCGCTGTCGGCGGCGTCCTCGGCGTCGTCCTCGTCGGTCGGCTCGCCGTCCGAGAGCAGGATCATCACCTTCGACGCGCCGGTGGTCGCGGCACTGCCGTTGAGGAGCTCGTTCTCGGCGACGGCGATACCGTCTTCCATGTCGGTCCCCCCGTTGGCGTTGTACAGGTTGATGGCGTCCTTGACAGCCTGGTAGTTCGTCGTCAGCGCCTGGTCGAGGCTGGCGCCGTCCGAGAACGAGATCGCCGCGGCCTCGTCCGGCGAGGAGAGGTTGTCGACGAAGTTGTTCGCGGCGGATTTGAGGTCGCCGATCTCCTGGCTCATCGAGCCGGAGGTGTCGCTGACGAGCGCGACCTCCAGTTCCTGCTGCTGGCCCGTGCCGGTGGGCTCGTACACGTTGTCACAGTCCTCGTCGTACCAGACGCGCACGTCGATGGCGTCGGCGAGCTCGGAGACGTCGTCGGTGTCCTCGCCCTCCGCGTCGAGTTCGGGCTCGGTCTGGCCGTTCTCGGACTCCGACACCAGCTCGCCCAGCATGCGCACGTACGCGGGGTTGTCACAGATGTGGAGGCTGACGGTCACTTCGCCGGAGTCGCCGGGCTTCACGTCGTCGAGCGTGAAGATCGGCATATCGTCGCCGTTGACGAGGTACTCGTCGGCCTCGGGCGAACAGAAGTCGACCTCCTCGCCGGTGACGTGATCCTCCCACGCCTCCTCCTCGTCGGGCGTCGGCGCCTGGTCGAGCAGGTAGCGCCCCTCGCCGAGGTACTCCGCGTCCTCGTAGTGCTCGCGGATGTGGTCGAGGCGGCCGGCGCCACCCACGTAGGTGGACTTGTAGTCGAGCTTCAGGTCGAGCGTGCCGGCCTGAAGGTTGTTGCCTTCGAACGACTCGGTGTCGCTGAAGTACGCCGTGGTACCGAGGCCGGCGCCCGCGGAGGCGAGGCCGACGGCACCCATGCCGGCGAGGATCTGGCGTCGAGTCGTGTTGTACAGTTTCGGGTTGTCGTCCATTGGTGTGTGTGTGGTTGGCGTTCGTCTGCCGATGCCCCCGCCCCGGTTCCGGGGCGAGTCGTCGTTCTTCCGGGGGCTCACGCCCCGTCGACGTACTCCACCGTGTCGGGAGGGGACTTACTCATGGGCCGCCACGCCGTCCGCGAACCGCTCGTTCGCCCCGAAAACACGGCTTTTGGCCCGTTCCGGGCGGCTCGAGAGGCTCACCATACCGTTCAGGAGCCCCGCGCAGGGAGTTCGTACCACGCGTTGCCGCCGCCGCCGGCCTGCGGCACGCTCACCGTTCCGCGCCACAGGGGGTCGGCAGCGTCACGGTCCCGCCGAGTAGCAACCCCCATACCGCGTGACGTGACGGTCCATGCTGTCGGGAGTGGGGCTCCGTGTCGCCGGAGGTGGCGGACCGTGACTTAGTGACCCCCGCGCGTAGGCAGGCCCGAACGCGGGGCGAGCGGCCTCGTCGCCGACGAACCGCGGGAGCGACCCATGACAAACACACTCACCGATTCGGAGTTCTACCGCGTACTGAGCTGTCAGCGTCGCCGGCTGGCGATCGAGTTCCTCTGGGACGCGGCGGCGCCGACGTCGCTGGCGACCGTCGCCGATGCCGTCGCGGCCGTCGAGTCGGGCGTCGACCCCGCACCGCGGGCGGTCCGGGAGAGCGTCTACACGTCGCTCCGGCAGACCCACCTCCCCACGCTCGAACGCTACGGGCTCGTCGCCGACGGCGACACGGGGTTCCACGCGACGCCGGCGGCCAAACGCGTCGTCCGCCGCATCCGCGACACCGGCCCGTTCGGCCTGCGCTGGAGCGAGCAGTACCGCGCGATCGGCGTGCTCGGGCTCTGTAGCGTCGTCGCCGCACTCGCGGGGATCCCCCTGTTCGGCGCAGTCGACCCCCTTCTCCCGGCGATCGTCTCGCTGGCAGCGTACGCCGTCACCTCGGCGTACCACGCGTGGACGCTCTACCCGCGTGGCTCCCGGTCGCCCCGCGGGAACACCGTGGAGGAGGAGTGGCAGCCGACGAGCGCGTGACCCGTCGGCGACACTCCCCGAGCACACCTTTTCGTGAAAAGTAGCGTTCGACCCGTTCAGGCAGCCACGTCCCCGCCGGCCAGCGCGGCGTCGACCTCGAACAGCCGGCTCCCGCAGCTCTCACAGCTGGCGACGAGCACGTCGTAGGCGCGACAGCAGGACTCCGCGGTGTCGCTGCCCAGCGTCACGTGGCCGTCACAGCCGGGGCAGCTGTCGAGCGAGAGTCGGAACGCGCCGAGCAGGCTCGCCCGCGTGTCGGCGGGGAGCGCCAGCCAGCCGCCGACGCGGTCGGCGAACAGGTCGTGGACCGCGAGGTCGGTCGCCAGCGCCAGCCGTGACTCCCAGCGGCCGCCGGGCTGGCCCCCGACGCGGGCGGCGTACCCGACCCCTTCCGGGCGAACTGTCACGTCCGCGGGGTCGAGCGAGAGCGTGTCGGCGAGCGCGCGCGCGAGGCGGTCGTCGCTGTCGAGCGCGGCGACGCCGTCGATCAGCGCCGCCCGGGTCGCGGGCGTCACCACGATGTCGCCGTCCGGGCCGTCGGTGATCGCGCCGGCCGCGCGGAGGTACGCCTCGGGGTCGATCCCCCCGAGTGCGTCGCCGTCCGGGGCTTTGTCGAACCACGCGAGCACTCGATCGGGGAGGTAGCGCTTGGTGAGTTCGGGCGTACCGGGGACGACGTACCCCCGGAGCCAGACGGCCAGCAGGCCGCCGACGCCGACCAACGCCCCCGCCGGCGGCGAGATCGTTCCCACCGCCAGCGCGGCCACGGCGGTCAGTCCGAGGTTCACGCCGGTACAGGGGAAACAGCGGTTGGCGCCCGTGTAGGCGGGGTTGCGGAGCCGTGATACTGCCGTGTCGATCCGACCCTTCCAGCTGTGATCGTCGGCTCGGGTGGCGACCGATCGCTCAGTACGTGATGTCTCGGCCATGTGTCGCCCGTACGGGGAGGAGGGTATTGAACAGGGACCGCACCCCGCCAGGTACGAACACCCTACCGCCACCGCCGCAAGCGGACCGTACTGCGATTATCGCGATAGAGACCTCATATCGTCCGAATTTTGGGAGTTCGCCGAATGATTTATCCCCTCAAACAGCAACCGTATTCCTGTCGATGCCGGTGAACGACCGGCGTCCGAAGGGTTGAGATAACTGATGAAAGACCAACTGCTGCAACCGGATAATGCCAGTGTACCGGGGACGAAGGATACCCATACCGAACGGGACCAGTCGTTCCAACGGGACGTCGCGTACTCCCTGCTGAGCAGCCGCCGCCGTCGGAACGTGTTACACGCGCTGTACGAGTCGGGGGGCGAGTCGACGGTTGCCGACCTCGCCCGCCAGCTCGCGGCGTGGGAGACCGACCAGACGCCGACGACGATCAGCTCGAAGGAGCGCAAGCGCGCCTACACCGCACTTCGGCAGACACACCTTCCGAAGCTGGCGAAACACGACATCGTCGAGTACGACGCCAACCGGGGGACGGTCCGACTCACCGAATCGGGTCGGGAGTTCCGGCCGTACCTCTGGCCCCCGGTAGAGCAGGGGGGCGCGCTCCGATTGGCGGCCACCGCCGCCTGCTCGGCGCTCGTCGTCGCGCTCCTCTCGTGGTTCGGGGTCGCGCCGTTCGCGCTGCTGGGCGGCTACCAGCTCGCGGGCGTCGTGACGCTCGCGTTCGGCCTCGCCACGCTCGGCCCCTACCTGCGCTACCGCCCGTCCCGGCTGGACCGGCGGGCGAAAGAGCGGGACACCGAGTACGAGCGGATCGACGAGTAACACCCTCCTCACCGCGGACAGCAGCCGGCAGCGAGTGCCTGCTTAATACCTCGGCACGCCAGACGTCAGTATGGTTCCACTGATCGGCGTGATCCCTGGCGGACCGGAGTTGATCATCATTCTGGGTATTCTCGTCCTACTGTTCGGGGCGAACAAGCTCCCGAAGCTCGCTCGCTCGAGCGGGCAGGCGATCGGCGAGTTCCAGCGCGGCCGCGAGGAGCTGGAGAACGACCTGCGCGAGACCGTCGAGGACGAACAGGAAACGGTTACGGAGGCGTCGAGCGACTGATCCCGCCGAGGAGCCGTCTCGGGTGACGTAGCCGCGGCTCCGACGTTCACGTCGTTCGACGGCAACACGCTCCGTCGCCGAGGCACAAAGGCCTCGGCCGGTCACGAGCCGTGATTGGTTCTACACAGTCACGGCAACACGCTCCGAGCCGGCGGCCGACGCCGCCGGCCGGTCACGAGCCGTGACTGGTGTTACTCCTCGACGGCGACTGCGTTCACCTGCCCGGACTGCCCGGGACGCGAGGTGACGCGAGCGGCGCCGGCGCTGGTCTCGATGACCGCGCCCTTGGTGATGATGTTCCGTCGGACGTAGTTGACGTTCGCGGGGTTCTCGCTCACGTCCTCGATCTCGGCCTCGACGGTCTCCTCGCCGTCGGCGACCTGCGCGACGTTCGTCGAGAGCGCGCGGACCTTCTCGGTGTCGCCGCGGGCGTCGATGGTGCGGAACCGCGGCTCGCCCACGGTGGTCTCGGTTGGCTCGTTGCCGAGCTGGTGGCGCTTCTTCTTTCGAGATCGGACGAGCCGACCCCCGGTACGCTTGCGTCGGGAGGGTCCCTGGTCTTGCATACTGCGGAGAACGGCCAGCGAATACTTGAAGCGTTCGACTCTCGTCCCACTGTCGAGCGGAGCGAGGCACGTGGGACGGAGTCGAGCCGGCGAGAGAGACGCAGCGACGGAGGAGCGAGCATCTCTCGCCCCTGTTCGACTCTCGTCCCAGTGCTGATCGTCGGTGCGGCGTGTGGTGAGTCGGTCGCGGTTCGTGATCGGTGTTGTGTGGTCGTCGACTGGTGGAGGGCCGACAGTACTACGGCCGCGAACGGCACCGCCGCTACAGCAGTGAACAACACCGCGGAGCGAGCAGGGCCACTTGTGACCGCACCGCCCCGCACAGCCCACAGGCCTCCCCAGCCGACTCACTCGCTCACGTCGTTCGCTCGTTCGTCCTCCGAGAGAGCAAGCTCTCTCGTGCCCTCGTTCACTTCGTTCACGAGGACCTCGCGCTGACACGCGGCACGAGGCCGCGTGCGCTTCGCGCCACCGCGACCGCGGTGCGGTAGCGGTGGACGCCGCGGGCCGGCAACGGTCGCCGGCCCGCGGGGGAGGGGTGGGGAATCGGTGCTGCGCCGGGCACCATGCCCGGCGCACTGCGGTCGCAAGTAGTCTACGAACGAGCTGCTGTTGCTGTGGCGGGTGCTGTCTCAGTTGTCAACGATCGAGCTGCTGTTGCTGTTCGCTGTCGGGGGAAGCAGGACCAACCATCCAAGACCCAAGCAAACCAGAACCCCGCCGATCCACAACCCTTACCGCCCGCCGACCCCCTCGACACGACAATGAGTCTGGAGGCCACCGTCGCCGTCCCGTACCGGCAGGAAGGACGGGACCGACTGGGCGACGGCGAGTTCGTCGTCGCGCTCTCGCTCGATCGGGACTGGTTCTCCCCGGATCAGGCCAAGCGCGTGGTCGACGTGGCGCTCGGCCGGGGGCTGCTCGAACGCGACGACGGCGACCTGGTCGCGACGTTCGACCCCGACAGCGTCGACGTGCCCGAGGAGTTCTCGCCCGATGCCGACGTGCTGCGAGAACAGAGCGCGTTCGAACGGGTGCTCGACCGCGTCACCGACGCCGGTGTCGAGAAACAGGCCGCCGTCGCGGGGATCAACGAACTCCAGCGCGAACTGG
This sequence comes from Halolamina sp. CBA1230, assembly GCF_002025255.2. Classification (GTDB taxonomy): domain Archaea; phylum Halobacteriota; class Halobacteria; order Halobacteriales; family Haloferacaceae; genus Halolamina. The sequence goes on along the minus strand of NZ_CP054587.1, from coordinate 1,015,754 downwards.
GGCTGACCATCGAGGCCGCCGCGATCGTCTACGCCCGCCGCGAGAGTGTCGACGTGGGCGAGACCGCGGGTGCGGCCCGGAACTCGGTGCTTGAGGAATGAGCGCCGATCGCCTGCGGGACGGCCACCGGATCGCCCAACTGCTCGCCTCCGAACTGGAGAGCGGCGCCAGCCACGGCGCGCTCGCGGTCACCGACGCCGACCCCGACGTGGAGCCGACGACCGATGGCACGCTCGCGTACCGCGTTCTGAACACCGAAACCGACGAGACGATCGCGAGCGTCTACGTCCAGCCCGACCGCGCCCGCGTGGAGTTCCGCGCCGCGCCTGCGGCGGTCGCCGAGGCAGCGGAGGAGGCGGGACTGCGCGTCCGACCGAAAGCCGCCGAGCCGCCGCAGACGATCGTGTTCGTCGAGGACGGCGCGCAGGTCAAGCGCACCCTGCCGGCGTTCGCAGCAGCGATCGAGGCGTAGTCAGGGTTCGAGTCGCGCCAGGATCGGGATCTCCTCGAGTCGCTCGTCGCTCAGCGCTCCCCAGTCGATTCCGGACGGCTTCTCGGCCGCTGCGTCCGTCCAGATCGACCGATCCGGCGTGTGGAGCTGATCCATCGGCACGTCGTGTGCGGTCGTCGGCACGTCCTCCTCCACCACCTGAATCTCGTGGACGGTCGTGGCCGTGGTCGTGTGGTCGTCGACCAGTTCGAACGCCCGGAGGATCGCGAACTCCAGGTCGCTGTATCCCTCACCCTTCCCGACGCGAGCGCCGTCCTCGGTCACGGCGACGCTGCCGGAGACGATCAGGTCGATCGGTTCCATCGCCTCCGGTCCGACCTGCACGCCGAGCTCCGACGAGCCGCCGATCGTCGTCGCGTGGTCGATATCGTCGATCTCGGCGGGGTCGAGCCGCAGGAAGCAGTCCTCCTCGCTGAGTCGCGGCACGGCCATGTACACCACCTTCCCCGCCTCCAGCGCCCGCCGGCGGACCGGCCGCTGGGGCGAGTCGGGGTTGGACTTGATCGCGTCCGCGGCCGCCCACGCCTCAGTCGCCGCGAGGCGTTCGGCCGCCCGCTCGGCGCCGGCGAAGTTGGGGATCCGCCCGTGGGGCGGGAACGGGAAACGCGCCTCGCCGCTGTCCTCCAGTTCGTCCCACACCCGTTGGCGGAGCGCCTGTTTCTCCATGGGGTTGCTGCGGGCCGCAGTCGGTTAGCCTCCCGGGCCGACGGCAACGCTTTTTCCGTGGGGGCTGGATGTCCGGTCGTGAGCATCGGCCAGATCCCGGACCCGATTCGGATGCTCAGCTCCCTCGTCGACTGGCTGGCACCGCACTTCCCCAACTGGGGACGATCGCCCGCGCTGAGTTTCCTGATACTGGTGCTGTTCACCGCTATCGGCTACGCCGTCTCGCGGTACGCGGTACGGTTGATGGGCCGGCGGGTCGCCAAGCGGTTCCGGCGTCAGAGCGTCGCACAGCAGGTGCTGCGACTGATTCGGGCGACGATAACCCTCTTCTTCCTGCTGATCGCCGCGGGGCTGGTCGGCCTCGAACTCGGGAACATCGTGCTCTCGGTGACGGTGTTCTCGGCCGTGATCGGGATCGTGCTGGCGCCGCTGGTGGGGTCGGTTGTCAACGGACTGTTCCTGCTGGCCGACGAGCCGTACGAGATCGGCGACATGGTCGAACTCGGCGACGGCACCCGTGGGTTCGTCGACGACATCACCATCCGCTACACGAAGATATTCACGCTCGACAACACGTTCCTCGTGCTCCCCAACGACGTAATCCGGAGCGAGAAGGTGACGAACCTCTCGGCGGAGGACGAGCGCACCCGGCTCTCGCTGTCGGTCGAGGTCACCTACGAGAGCGACGTGGCGACCGCCCGGTCGCTGATCGAGAGCGCCGCGAGCAAGGCCGAGGGCGTGATCGAGGGCGGGCCGGACATCAGGATCGGCTCGGCGCGCTACCCCGCCCGGCCCACCTGTTACATCGACGAGTTCCACGACGACGGGATCGTGCTGACGCTTCGCTACTGGATCGACCGGCCGTACAAGCTGCTGACCGCCCGCTCGCGCGTCCAGACGGCGATCTGGGAGCGTCTGGATGACGAGGACGTCGACGTGGAGATCGCCTACCCGCACCGCCACCTGGTGTTCGACGACACCAGCGGCGAGGCCCGGGTCGCGACCCGCGAGGCGGCCGAGCGCGAGGTCGTCAACTCCGCGGCGCTCAGCGATCGTGGCGAGTCGGCCGACGACGCTGAACCAGCCGGGGACGACGCGTAGTTCCGCGCGGGCGCGCGCCTGAACCGTTAGCTTTCTGCCCCGCCGCCCCCGAGTTCGAGCTATGACCACAGGGATCGCCGTGCTCAACTTCGGCGAGCCGGCCGCGGCCGATCGCGAGGTCGTCGAGGAGTACCTCGAACGCATCTTCCTCGCCAACATGGATATCGAGGGTGACACCTCACAGGAGGCCGCCCGCGAACGCGCCCGCTCGCTGGCGGAACGCCGCGCGCCCGGCCTGCTGGAGGAGTACGGCGAGATCGACGGGTCGCCGCTGAACGCCCACGCCCGTCGCCAGGCCGACCTCCTCGAGACCGAACTCCGGGAGCGCGGCTACGACGCCGAGACGTACGTCGGCTACCAGTTCATGGAGCCGTTCGTCGAGGACGCGGCCGAGCAGGCCCACGCGGACGGCGTCGACCGGCTGATCGGGCTGCCCGTCTACCCGCTGTGTGGCCCCTCGACGACGGTGCAGGCGCTGGAGAAGCTCGCCGGCGCCGTCGACGACCTCGACTGGGACGTGCCCTACCACGAGATCACGGGCTACCACACCCACTCCGCCTACGCGCGACTGCGTGCGGACAACATCCGCCGTACCCTCGACCGCGAGGGGCTTGAGCTCGATTCGGACACGCGACTGATCTTCTCGGCCCACGGGACGCCCACCTACTACCTCGACGAGGGGAGTCGGTACGTCCAGTACGTCGAGGAGTACTGCGAGATGGTCGCCGGGATGCTGGGCAACCCCGACTACGAACTCGGCTACCAGAACCACGCCAACCGCGACGTGGAGTGGACCCAGCCCGACGTGGAGGACGTCGTCGAGCGGATCGACGCCGAGCGCGTCGTCGTCGACCCCACGAGCTTCATGCACGAACAGAGCGAGACGCTCGCCGAACTCGACCACGACCTGCGCGAGGAGGCCGAGGCTGCGGGACTCGGGTTCACCCGGGTCCCGGTCCCGTACGACGACGAGCGGTTCGTCGGCCTGCTCGCGGACCTGACCGAGCCGTTCGTCGCCGACTTCGACCCGGACTACTACGGCCTGCAGCAGTGTACGTGCCGGCCGGAACCGAACGCGATGTGTCTGAACGCGCGGCGCAACGAATGAGTGGACCCTCTCCCGTGGACGACGTCGACGCTGACGCGAACGACGACGTCGACCCCGCTGCTACCGACCCCGACGATCGCACCGTCGCCATCGTCGGCGCGGGCATCACCGGCCTCTCGACGCTGCACGCGCTGACCGAGCGCGGCGTCGACGCGGTCGCCTACGAGTCGACCGACGAGGTCGGCGGCGTCGTCCGGAGCCGCGAGATCGACGGGAAGCTGCTCGAACTCGGCCCCCAGCGTCTGCGCATGACGGACGCGATCCGGGCGATGGTGACCGATCTCGACATCGCCGACGAGGTGATCACGGCCGACGACGACCTGCCGCTGTTCGTCTACGCCGACGGGAAGCTTCGCGAGGTCCCGCGGTCGCTGTCGGCGTTCCGCCGCACGGACCTGCTGTCGACGCGGGCCAAACTCCGCCTGCTGGCCGAACCCCTGACCGCGCCGATCGACCCCGACGAGTCCGCACAGGAGGCGTTCGTCCGGAAGTTCGGCTCCGAAGCGTACACCAACCTGATCGAGCCGATCTTCGGGGGAACCTACGGCTCCGACCCGGCGAACATGCCCGCGAGGCACGCGCTGCAACCACTGATGGGGCTGGAGCAACAGCGAGGGAGCCTGCTGCGGGCTGCGCTCTCGCGGCTGGTGTTCGCGGACGACGAGACGCCGCCGCCAGCGAGCTTCGAGTCCGGCCTCCAGCGGCTCCCCGAGGCGCTGGCCGCGGAACACGCCGACCGACTCCACCGGGAGACGCCGGTGACGGGGCTCGAGCGCGCCGGGACGGGCGACGACCCCGAGTGGCTCGTCCACACCGACGACGACACCCGGCGCGTCGACCACGTCGTGCTCACGACGCCCGCCGACACCACCGCCGACATCGTGGCGGGTGTCGATGCCGAGAGCGCGGCCGCACTCCGGGAGTTCAGCTACAACCCCCTCGTGCTCGTCCACCTGGAGAGCCCCGCCCGCGCCGACGGGTTCGGCTACCAGGTCCGCCGGACCGAGCCGATGCGCACGCTGGGCGTGACGTGGAACACGAGCCTGTTCGATCGAGACGGCGTCTACACCGTGTTCATGGGTGGGATGCACGATCCCGGGGCGGTCGAGCGCGACGCCGAGACGCTGGGCGAGACTGCTGTCCGTGAGTTCCGTCGCGTGATGGGCGCCGACGCCGGGGTGCTCAACGTCGAGCGCATCCCGCAGGCGTTCCCCGCGTGGGACGAGTCCTGGGCCGCCAGCGAGCGGGTGAACCTCCCCGACGGGATCACGCTCGCGACCAACTACACCGGGCGGATGGGGCTCCCCTCCCGGGTCCGCGAGGCGCGGCGGCTGGCGGGGGAGCTCTCGTCGGTGGGCGGGAACTGAGTAGCGGACCGCTACGGCCCGGTGAAGCTCCGTGCGACGCCCGTCCCGTCGTCCAACTCGTGGCCGCAGTGGTCACACGTCCGGGTGTCGGTCGATTGCTCGCCACAGGCGGGGCAGACGACAAGCTCGTGGGGTGTGAGTCGGTCTCCGTTATCTATACAGCCGTCGGCGTCTGAATCGTTCGTGGGCATATAGGGTGGCCTCGCGGCCGACCGACTCCTGTCAGGGTAGGGCCGGCCGCGAGTCTCCGTATGCCCGTCTCTCGACGGGCACGTGTGGTTTCTGCCCCATGGTTGAAAGAGCTTAGCAACAGAGCTGCGGAACGAACCTCCGATCGCTACTTCCACTCCCAGTTCCGTGCCGTCTCGACGAACGCCTCGACCCCCTCGATCGGCGTGTCGCGGTTCACGCCGTGACCGAGGTTCAGGATGTGGCCTTCGGGGCCGGCAGCCTCGACGATCTCCGCGGTCCGCTCCCGGATCGTGGCTTCGTCGGCGTACAGCAACGACGGGTCGAGGTTCCCCTGCACGGGCATGTCGCCCAGTTCTGCGCGCGCGGTGGCCATATCGACCGTCCAGTCGAGCGCGACCGCGTCGGCACCGGTGGCTTCCAGACTCTCCAGTCGCCCGCCCATGTTGCGCACGAACTCGATCGCCGGCAGGTCGATGCTCTCGACGATCTCGCGGTGGAGCGGGAGGACGTACTCCTGGTAGTCAGCGGGCGGGAGCACTCCCGCGTAGGTGTCGAACAGCTGGACCGCGTCGGCGCCGTGGTCGGCCTGCATCCGCAGGTACTCGGCGACGACGTCCGTGAAGCGCTCCATCAGTTCGAGGAACGCGTCGGGGTGGCGCGCGCGGAACTTCCGGACCTCCTTGCGCCCGCGGTCGGGGCCGCCGGCGACGACGTAGGAGGCGAGCGTGAACGGGCCGCCCGCGAACCCCAGCACGGCGTCCTCGTCGGCGACGCTCTCGCTCAGGCGGTCGAGCAGGTCCGCGACGAACCCCAACTCCTCGCGCACGTCGCCGCGCCGCCGGGCCACGTCCTCGGGCCCCTCAACGGGGTTCTCGATCACGGGGCCGACGCCGGACTCGATGTGGTAGTCGAAGCCGAGCGGTTCGAGGCAGGTGAGGATGTCCGAGAACATCACCACGCCGTCGACGCCGTAGCGCTCGTAGGGTTGGAGGGTGATCTCCTCGGCGATCTCGGGGGTCTCGATCGCCTCGCGGAACGAGTACTCCTCGCGGAGCTCGCGGTACTCGGGCAAGTGACGGCCAGCCTGCCGCATCAGCCAGACCGGCGGGCGCTCGGTGCGCTCACCTCTGGCGGCACGGACGAGAAGGGGGTCGGTCATAGCGGGCGTTGGTGGGTGGGGCGTTAGTGCGTTTCCGTTCGCGCCACGACGCGACGGCGACTACTCGAACAGCAGCCCCGGCTCGAAGACGAGAAGGGCGAGCAGCCCCACACAGACGAGGATCGCGGCGATCCGGAGCGATCCGGCGAGCCGTCGGCGATCGCTCGGCAGGGATTCGGCGGTTCCGGAGAGGACGTTCGCGGTCGCGATGACGAGCAGCCACTCGCTACCGGAGCCGCGGGCGACCCCGTAGGCGTAGAGGGCGACGAACAGCACTGCCCCGCCGAACTGGATCAGCGCGTGGGGCCGGCCGGAGGGCTCGCTGAACAGGGTGTTCCGAAGCGTGGAGAGCATCGGCTGTCACTCCTTCGCCACAGTGTAAAACAGTACTGCACCCGTCGACTTCCGGGTCGACGGACCCGAACGACTACGTCCCGGCCTGGTCACCGTGGGCCGTCTGCCACCAGAGCAGCCCGACCATCGTGACCGTGTGCACGAGCGCGATGGCCGTCTGGAGAGGCTCCCCGCGGGCGAGGAACACGGCCGTCAGGCTCGCGAACAGCAGCGCGAACCCCACCACGAGCCACCGGCGGTCCATACCCTTCGTACGGCCGACGCCGCGATAAGCGCTCGCTCCGCGTCGCCATCACACCGGCCGCAGGTGCTCACAGTCCCCAGCCGTCACTCGCTCGCGCTCGCCGTCGTCGGTTTCGACGATCAGTGCGCCGGGGAACTCGACGTCGACGGTCTTACCCACGACCTCGCCGCCGGGCGTCTCGACCCGGACGCGCTGGCCGAGTGTCGCGGCGTGTTCGCGCCACGCGTCGAGGATCGAATCCGGATCGCTCCGGAGTTCGTCGAACGTCTCCAGCAGGCGCTGGGTGAAGATCCGGCGGTCGACCGGTTCGCCGCGTTCGGCGAGCAGCGAGGTCGCGCCTTCGGGCAGGTCCTCAGGCTCGACGTTGGCGTTGATCCCGATACCGACGATCAGCCACTTCACGCGGTCCGCTTCGCCCTCCATCTCGGTCAGGATGCCACAGAGCTTCTGCCCGCCGCGTTCGCTCTCGTCGTCGAGTACTAGCACATCGTTCGGCCACTTGATCCGCGCGTCGACGCCGGCCTCCCGTGCGGCCCGCGCGACTGCCACCGCGGCCGCGAGCGTGTAGACGGGCGAGTGGGCGAGCGGCACGTCCGGCCGGAGCAGCAGCGAGCAGTAGACCCCTCCTGACGGCCCGGTCCACCCCCGGTCGAGTCGCCCCCGGCCGGCGGTTTGCTCGTTCGCCACGACGGCCACGTCTTCGCGCCCCTCGTCGGCGAGTTCGCGGACCCGTTCGTTCGTCGAGCCGATGCTGTCGTGGTACTCGATTTCGAACGGCGCGTCGAGGCCGTACGCGATCGCGGCGCCGCCGAACTCGGAAACGTCGGTCACGCGGTAGCCGTCGTCGGTGCTCTCGATCCCCAGCCCGTCCTCGCGGAGCGCCTCGACCTGCTTCCAGACCGCGGCGCGGGAGACGCCGAGACGGTCGGCGAGTTCGGGGCCGGGAACGGGGCCGTCCGCGAGCGCGTCGAGCAGCGCGCGGCGCGTGTCGGGCATGGGCGGTCGTGGGAGCGGTGGGGGTAAATCGGTCGCGGTGTGGCGTCGGTGGGTTCCTTCGCTGTTCACTTTTCCGAGGGAGTTTACCGTTCGATCGCTTCGCTGGCCTCGTTTACGACTGTCCGTGGCTCGCGGGTCGCTTCGCTCCCCGCTCGCGTTACCGAGGCCGTTTGCCGCCTCACTGCGTTCGGCGTTTCCAGGTCCGCACGCTCGCGGGTCGCTGTGCTCCCCGCTCGCCTACCGAGGCCGTTTGCCTCCTCGCTTCGCTCGGAGTTTTCCGGCCTCGCTTCGTTCGGAATCCTTTTGCGACACCTCGGCGACGTTGCGAACAATGACTGCAGGTGGTCCACAGTGACGATGGAGGACCGCATCGAGGAACTCCGCGAACGCCGCGAAAAAGCCCTCAAGGGCGGCGGCGAGGAGCGAATCGAACGCCAGCACGAGAAGGGGAAGATGACCGCTCGCGAGCGGATCGACTACTTCCTCGACGACGGCACGTTCACGGAGTTCGACCAGTTCCGAACCCACCGCAACCACAAGTTCGGGATGGAGGAGAACCAGATCTACGGCGACGGCGTCGTCACGGGGTACGGCGAGGTCGACGGCCGCAAGGTGTTCGTGTTCGCCCACGACTTCACCGTGTTCGGCGGCTCGCTCGGTGAGGTGTTCGCCGAGAAAGTCACGAAGGTGATGGACAAAGCCACGCAGGTCGGCGCGCCCGTCGTCGGGCTCAACGACTCCGCCGGCGCCCGGATCCAGGAGGGCGTCGACGCGCTCGGCGGCTACGCCGAGATCTTCCGGCGCAATCAGGAAGCCTCCGGCGTCGTCCCGCAGATCTCCGCGATCATGGGCCCCTGCGCCGGCGGCGCGGTGTACTCCCCCGCGATGACCGACTTCACGTTCATGGTGAAAGACACCAGCCACATGTTCATCACCGGTCCCGACGTGGTGAAGACGGTCACCGGCGAGGAGGTCAGCTTCGAGGAGCTCGGCGGCGCGGTCACCCACGCCTCCACCTCCGGCGTCGCCCACTTCGCCGAGGAGAGCGAGGAGGACGCGCTCGACGACATCCGGCGGCTGCTCTCCTACCTCCCGCAGAACAACGTCGAGGACCCCCCGCGCGTCGAGCCGTGGGACGACCCCGAGCGCGCCGACGAGTCGCTGAACTCGGTCGTCCCGGACCAGCCGCGCAAGCCGTACGACATGCACGACGTGCTCGAGTCGGTCGTCGACGAGGGCTCGTTCTTCGAGGTGCAGGCGGAGTTCGCGAAGAACCTCGTGATCGGGTTCGCCCGGATGGACGGCCGCTCCGTGGGCATCCTCGCGAACCAGCCTCGAGTCAACGCCGGCACGCTGGACATCGAAGCCAGCGAGAAGGGCGCGCGGTTCGTCCGCACCTGCGACGCGTTTAACGTCCCCGTCCTGACGTTCGTCGACGTGCCCGGCTTCATGCCCGGCACGGATCAGGAGCACAACGGGATCATCCGCCACGGCGCGAAACTGTTGTACGCCTACTGTGAGGCGTCGGTCCCGCTCCTCACCGTCATCACCCGGAAGGCCTACGGCGGCGCGTACGACGTGATGGCCTCCAGCCACGTCGGCGCCGACGTGAACTACGCCTGGCCCACCGCCGAGATCGCGGTGATGGGGCCGGAGGGTGCGGTCGACATCCTCTACAGCGACGAACTCGACGAAGCCGACGACGTCGAGGCCCGCCGCGAGGAGCTGATCGAGGAGTACCGCGAGGAGTTCGCCAACCCCTACACGGCGGCCGACCGCGGCTACATCGACGACGTGATCGAGCCGCCGGAGACCCGCGAGCGGCTGATCTCCGACCTGGAGATGCTGCAGGGGAAGCGCGAGCAAACGCCCCAGAAGAAACACGGCAACATCCCGATATGACCGACGCCGAGACCGGCGATGGGGCCGAGGAGCCGTCGGCAGCGAGCGTCGCCGACCGGCTCACCCTCCCCGACGACGCCGACGATGCCGAGGCTGCGGCGATCGCGGCCGCCGTCGGCGCCCACATCCGCGACGGCGAGGCAGCAGCGGCCGCGGCGGCCGCCGAGAGCGAGGAGGAGAGCTGGCAGGGGAAGCGCTGGGGGTTCGCGGGTCGCGTCGAATCGACCCAGCGCCGGACCGTCAGAGTCCGGGACGGCACCCCCACCGACGCCTGGAGCGCCGCCGGCCGGTCCGAACGGCTCTGACTCGGCGGACTACTTCTCGACGTAGAGGTACGCTCGCGGCAGGATCACGCCGAGCACGACGACGATACCAAACGCGATCCACTCGGAGACGTCAGTGAACACGGCGACACCGATCCCAAGCGCCGCGGCGACGACGGCGAAGGCGAGTCGCACCTTGATCTCGCGGTCGAAGTCCAGGTCGGCGTCGCTGTCGGTCATACCCGTGGTTTCGTCGCCGAACCCCTCAACGCGTCGATCCTACGCGGTCGTCACGTCGTCGCCGACCGTGATCTCGCCGCCCTCGACGATCTCACACCGCAGGCCGCCGCGGTGGACCAGCGCCTCCTGGATGCCTTTCTCCTCGAGTTTCCGTTCGAGGTACGTGCAGGGCTCACAGAGCTCCGTCCCCTCCACGACGGCGTCGCCCACCCGGAACTGCTCGCCGAGCAGGCGGTTCAGCCCGACGCCGCGGACGGTGAGGTTTCGGCGGTGGATCCCCGGCTCGAACTCGACGTCGTAGTCGGCTTCGGCCTGTTCGATCGCTTCGGCCTCGATCAGCGTCAGGTCCCGCGTGCGATCCTCGTCGTCGGTGGAGAACGTCCCCTCGTTCTCGAAGTAGCGGTCGCCGGTCAGCCCCTTGCCCACGACCGCCTCGACCGAGTCCCGCGGTTCGGGTTGGGCGCCCGCCTCGCTGGCGACGTGGATGCGTTCGACCGTTCCAGTCATACCCTGGGGTGTGGTCTGCCGGCGCATAAACGCGCGGGTCAGCTGAACCGGCGCCAGCCCCACCGCACAGCCGTCTCGACGGCCGCGAGCGCGCCGATCGCCACGAGCGCCGCCGGCCAGGCGAGCGTGAAGGCGAGTACCGCGACTTCGCCGTCGTACAGCCCCCACCCGGTGAGGAGGTTGTACCCGACCCAGACCGCCGGGACGACAAGCGGGCTGTACGGCCCGCCGCGGCGCGCGAGCGCCACCGGCACCCCGACCAGCAGGCAGAACGCGCCGGCGAGGAAGGCGAGCGTGAGGGCGGCTTCGACGACCCCCGGCCTACCCGGTGGGTCGGGGGTTGACCACGCTGGGACGACTGCGAACGCGACGAAGACCAGCCAGTAGCCGAGCCCTGCGACCGAACCGACCACACCTGCCCGCTCCGTTCGGGGGAGCGTCGTTCCAGCGCGCCGTGCGCCCACCCACCGACCGAGCAGTTCGCCGGCCGCCAGCAGCGTGAGCCACGCCGGCGCGCCGAGCACGAGCAGCCACGCCTCCCCCTCGCTCGGCGTCGTGATCGCGGCAAGGATGGCACCGACGACCAGCCCCGCTATCGGTCCCCGGAGAGCGAACCGCCGGCGGAGGAGGACCACGCCCGCACCGACACAGGCTGCGACGGTGCCGGGGACGATCACGGCGAACAGCAGGCTCGGTATCCGCGGCGTGGGCTCGGAGACGGGCGTCGGGGCGATCCCCGCGAGCACCGCGTACGCCGCGAGCGCGAGCAGGCTCGCGAGCCCGCCCAGCACGGCCGCGCGACTGTCGTTCACACTGATCCGTGGCGCGGCGACGGCCTGAAGCTACCGGCGCTACTCCGCCTCGGCGAACTCGTCCAGCGTCGACGGCCGACCGCGGCGTTCGCTCACGAGCGCGCCCTCGACGTCCAGGTCCAGTCGCTCGACCGCCTCGTGGCCGACGCGTTCGGTCGCTTCGGGAACCGTGTACACGCCCAGCCGCCACTGCTGGTACTGCGCGGTCCGAAGTGCCTTCACCAGCGGCGACTGCCGGCCGAGCTGGCGGATCTCGTCGCCCACCATCACCCGGCTGGTGGACTCCCGCATCGACGGCTCGTCGGGCACGTCGAGGATCACCTCCCGGGAGTCGAGGTCGCAGGCGTCGGCGATCTCGTCCTCCAGTTCCCGTGTCTCCTCGTGGCTCGCCGCCAGCAGCCAGTCGGGCACGCCGCCCAGCTCCGCCCACACTGCACGCTTGTACAGGTCGCGTTCGGCGTAGCGTCGCGCGAACTCGCTGGTCTCGTCACAGAGTCGAAGCGCGACCAGCAGCCCGTGGTCGTCCATCCGGCGGAGCTCCGCGGCGCTCAGATCGGGGTCGCTCTTGAGCAGTCGCTCCGAGGCCTGTCGCAGCATCGCCTTGCTGATCCGGGCGACGTGGTGGGAGTAGACGGTGGGGTTCATCAGCGCCCGTGCGACCAGCAGCGACTCGGCGCTCTGGACGTTCCCCGGTGCGAGCACGAGTTCGCCGTCGACGAACCGCAGCGCCCGCACCAGCCGTCCGGGGTCGATCGTGCCGTACGGAACGCCGGTGTGGTGGGCGTCCCGGACGAGGTAGTCCATCCGGTCCACGTCCAGCTCCCCGGAGACGAGCTGGCCGAACTTCCCCTCGCCGGCGACGAGCCCCGCCACTCTGGACGGGTCGAGCCCGTTCTCCCGGAGCGTCTCCCCGACCTGCCCCTCGGCGAGCAGTTCGTCCACGTCGTCGTGGTACTTCCCCGTCTCGCGGTGGGTCAGCGCCTCGATGTTGTGCGAGAACGGGCCGTGGCCGACGTCGTGCAGCATCGCCGCCGCGCGGATGCGATCGGCGTCGACGCCGTCGACGTCCAGGTGGTCGAGCGCCTGCTCGGCGAGGTGGTAGACGCCGAGGGAGTGCTCGAACCGCGTGTGGTTCGCCGAAGGGTACGCCAACTGCACCGTCCCCAACTGCTTGATGTGGCGGAGCCGCTGGACCGCGGGCGTATCGAGCAAGTCGGCGGCGACCCCCTCCACCTCGATGTGGTCGTGGACGGAGTCCTTGATCGTGGTCATGGGGGCGAGTTCGGCGGCATCAGTTAAAAAATACCGCAGACGACCGCGAACGGCGCCCTACTCGTCCGCGAACTCCCGCTCACCCAAGTGACTGCGCAGCGTGTCCACGTCCTTGTTGCCCGCGCCGGTGTTCAGCAGCACGACCGTGTCGTCGGCGCCGAGTTCGCCCTGTTCGGCCAGACCGAACGCCCCCGCAGCCGCGGCGGCGCAGGTCGCGCCCATCTCCACGCCCTCGGTCTGTGCGATCTGGATCGCGGCGTCGAGGATCGCTTCGTCGCTGGCGGCGACCGCGCCGCCGCCGCTCTCCTCCAGGGCGTCGAGGATCATCGGGCTGGCGCCCGGGTCGGGGACGGCGATCCCGTTGAGCGCGGTCGTGATGTTCTCGTCGCCCCACGCCTCGTGGATCGACTTCCCCTGCTCCCACGCCTCGACGACCGGCGCACAGCCGGCGGCCTGGGCGGCGTACATCCCCGGTAGCTCGTCGGTGAGGCCGAGGTCGCGGAACTCCGTCGCCCCCTTGTGCATCCCGATGAGGCCGACGCCGCCGCCGGTGGGGTAGACGACCGCGTCCGGCACCTCCCAGTCGAGCTGTTCGACCGTCTCGTACAGCATCGTCTTCTTCGTCTCGTGGCGGTACGGCGTGACGAACGTCTTCGTGGAGTACCAGTCCTCCTGCTCCATCCGCTCGGCGTAGCCCGCGCCGGCGTCGGTGATCTCCCCCTCGACGACGTGGAGCTCGCCGCCGTGGACCTCGACCATCGCCTTCTGAGTGTACCCCGCGCGCTCGGCCATCCAGACGTGGGCGTCCATCCCCGCGTTGGCGGCGTAAGCGGCCGCAGCCTGCCCGGCGTTGCCGGCGGTGTTGAGCGCGATCGTCTCCGCGCCGTGCTGTGCGGCGGCGGTCACCGCGCCGGTCTGCCCGCGGTCCTTGAACGTCCCCGTCGGGTTGTGCCCCTCGTCTTTGATGTACACCTCGCCGACGCCCATCGCCTCCGCGAGCGTCGGACAGTCGACCAGCGGCGTCGCACCTTCACCGATGGTGACCGCCGATTCCCGCGGGAACGGCAGCAGCGCGTCGTAGCGCCACAGCGAGTCGAAGCGCTCGCGCTCGAACGTCTCCCGGCTCACGTCGACGGCGTCGTAGTCGTACGCGGGATCGAGGATCCCGCCACAGTCCGGGCAGCGGTGGGTCGCCGTCCCGGCGTCGAACCGCTCCCCGCAGTCGATACAGTCGAGGCCGACGAACGCGTCCGTGGTCTCCATGCCCGGGGGTGGGGGCGCCACGGCTAATGGGTTGTTCGATGCGGCAAAGCGGGTGAGCGTTCTCGCGCACGGCCGACCCGCCCTCGCTCGGGACGGATCGACTCCGCCACTGGCGGCAGAGTTAGGTATACTCAGGCACACTATCCCCCCGTGTACGACCGTTCCGCTCCCCGCAGAGGTACACGCCGAGGTGGTCCGTTATGACCGACGACGCCCGGTCCGACGGCGGTGACGCCGCCGTCGGGACGGGTGGTGACGCCGGCCAGCCGACGCTCGACCCGCTGTCGGTCGACGCGGCCGCGGACCTGATCCACGAGATCGTCGACAACGTCGAGCGCGTCATCGTCGGCAAGCGCGACGCGATCGAACACATCCTCGTCGCCACGGTGGCCCGTGGCCACGTCCTGCTTGAGGACGTCCCCGGCACCGGAAAGACGATGCTCGCGCGCTCGGTCGCCACCTCCGTCGACGCCTCGTTCCGCCGCGTGCAGTTCACGCCCGACCTGCTGCCCTCCGACGTGACCGGCGTGAACGTGTTCAACCAGAAGACCCAGGAGTTCGAGTTCCAGTCCGGCCCGGTGTTCGCGAACGTCGTGCTGGCCGACGAGATCAACCGCGCGCCGCCGAAGACCCAGAGCGCGCTGCTCGAGGCGATGGAGGAGCGACAGGTGACCGTCGACGGCGACACGCGGGCCCTGCCCGAGCCGTTCGTCGTGATCGCGACCCAGAACGACGTCGAGACCGGCCGCACGTACGAGCTCCCGATGGCCGAGATCGACCGCTTCGCCAAGAAGCTCCGGCTGGGCTACCCCGACGACGACCAGGAGGCGGAGATCATCGGCCGCACCGCCGGCCACCACCCGATCGAGGAGCTCGACCCCGTGACCGACGGGGAACGGCTCCAGCGCGCCCGCGAGACTGCAAGTCAGGTGACGCTGCGAGAGCCGGTTCGGAACTACATCAGCCGGCTGGCCGAGCACACCCGGAACAACGCCCAGCTGGGTGTGAGCCCCCGCGGAAGCATCGCGCTCGCCCGCACCTCGCAGGTCCGCGCGCTGCTCGACGGGCGGGACTACGTCACCCCCGACGACGTACAGGCAGAGGCACGAACGGTGTTCGCCCACCGGATCCGGCCACGAACCGGTAGCGAGAGCGGCGAGGACGTCGTCGCCTCGGCGCTCGAAACCGTCCCCGTCGAGTGATGCTCACGCGCCGAGGCCGCGCCGTCGCCGGCATCGCTGGGGTGGCAGTGCTGCTCGCGGCGGCGTTCGGCGCCCGCTCGCTCAACGCGGTCGTCGCCCCCGCAGCCGTCGCGCTGGCCGCCGGCTACCTTCAGGTCCGCTACGTTCCCGACGTCGCGCTCGACCGCACGCCGCCGGGGAACGCCCACGTCGGGGAGACCCGGACGGTCGAGCTCTCCTTCCGCCGGCGCGACGGCGAGTCGATCGCCCGCCCGTTCCTCGCCGACGTGACCGAGCGCGTGGGTGCGGGGCTCCGGCCGGCCGAACGCGACGACGGCACCGTCCGCGAGCACGTCGACGGCGACGCCGAACTCACCGTCGAGACGACGGTCGGCGCGGCGCCGATCCGCTACGAGCTCCAGTACCGGGAACGGGGCGAGCACAGCCTCGGCCCGGTGACGGTCGTCGCGACCGACGCGTTCGGCCTCCACGCACGGGAGACCGAGCTTCGGGGAACGGAGACGACCCTCGTGTTCCCGCGGGTCCGACGGCTCGGCGCCGTCGGCCGGCGCTCGCTGGGACGGCTCCAGGAGTACAGTCGCACCGACCGCCGCGGGGAGTTCGAGGAGCTCCGGGAGTACGTCCCCGGCGACCCGCTGCGGGACATCCACTGGAAGACGACGGCCAAACGGGACGAGCTGGTCGTCACGGAGTTCGCCGCCGAGACCGACGTGGAGTCGGTCACGGTCGCCGCCGGCGCCAACGCCGACGGGGCGGATGCGATGGCCGAGGCGACCGCGAGCGTGGTGCTCTCGTTGGTCGGCGACGGCGTCCCCGTCGAACTCTCGCTCCCGCGGGGGGAGCTCCGGGTCGGCCCCGAGTACGGCGGGCAGGCGGCGATGCTTCGCACGCTCG
Organism: Halolamina sp. CBA1230; assembly: GCF_002025255.2. Lineage (GTDB taxonomy): Archaea > Halobacteriota > Halobacteria > Halobacteriales > Haloferacaceae > Halolamina. The sequence continues at coordinate 999,701 of NZ_CP054587.1, read as the reverse complement.
CGGTGATCGAGTCCGGGCCGATAGCCGACCCCGACGCCGACGTGGTGATCAAGGGCCACGCGAACGACGCGACCGTCGACGTGCGCGGCCGGCGACACGAGTTCTCGGCGATGGTCGACGACCGGACAGCGGCTGACACAGCCCCGGCGACGGAGGTGGAGGCGTGACGACCGCACCCGGCCGGTCACGACCCGTGAGCGACTCGGAGTGGTCGCTCCGGGACGCGATCGTCACCCCTGGGATGCTCGGGATCGCGCTGCTCACGGCGTCGTACCTGCGGGTGCTGGTCCACGTCACCGACGTGGTCGGCGGAACGGGAGCGCTGTACCTCGAGGTCGGCGTCGTGCTCGCCGTCGGCGCGGTGCTCGCCGCCCGGGTCGACGCCCGGACGGCGCTGCTGGGCACGGGAGCGGTGCTGGTCGGCGGGATGTCGCTGTACTACTTCTCGATCCCCGCGAGCCAGCGGGCGCTGATCGACGTCGGCGCCGTGTTCACGGATCTCGCGGCGCTGCTCAGCGGGCTCTCGGTGTTCAGGCTGGTTCAGGCCGAGATCTGGGCGCTCGCGATGGTGCCCGCGCCGCTGCTGGGCTCGTGGCTGCTCGCGCTCCGCGGGGAGTACCCGCTGAGCGCCGCTGTCGGCGGGAGCGCGCTCGGCATGTTCGTGCTCACGGGCGACGCCGGCTTCCTCACCACGCTCACGGGCGTCGTCGGCGCGGCGATCGCAGTGGGGTTCGGCGAGCTCACGCCCCGGCGGGCGATCGCGGCCCACTGGGACACGGTGGTGCTGGTCGTCACGGTCATGATCGTGCTCTCCTCGACGGTGTCGTTGGTCCCCGGCGGCGCCGGCGGTCCCGTCCTCGGCGGCGCCGCGGCGCCGACGGTCGAGGGGAACGTCGTCGACAACGCCGACACCGTCGGTATCGTGGGCGCGATCCGGCTCTCGCCCGAGGTGCGCTTCACGGTCGAGTCCGAACGCCAGGCGTACTGGCGGGTCGGCTCCTACGACCGCTACACCGGCGGCTCGTGGGTCCGCAGCGGCGAGACGCGTAGCTACGACGGCGAGCTCGACCCGCCGCCGGGGCCGAGCATCGAAGTCGAGCAGACGGTCACCGCCGAGACGACGCTGAACTCCATGCCCGCGGCCTGGAAACCCGTCTCCGTCGAGGGGAACGTCCAGCGCGCGACACAGGTCACGTCCGAGGACGGCCTCCGCGCCGCGGCGCCCATCGCCGATGGCGAGTCCTACACCGTCGTCAGCCAGCGCCCGGGGTACACCGTCGACGACCTCCGGGAAGCGGGCACCGACTACCCCGACGCGGTCGAGCAGCGCTACCTCGCGTTGCCCGAGAGCACGCCCGACCGCGTTGGCGAGCGTGCGGCGACGGTCGCGGACCGCGCGAACGCGTCGACCCCCTACGCGACCGCACTCGCCGTCGAGCAGTACCTCGAGCGTAGCAAGGAGTACTCGCTGAACGTCGAGCGGCCGCGGGGCAGCGTCGCCGACGCGTTCCTGTTCGAGATGGAGGCCGGCTACTGCACCTACTACGCGACGACGATGGCGGTGATGCTCCGCACCCAGGGGATCCCGGCCCGGATGGCGACGGGGTACACTCCCGGCGAGCGCGTCGCGGAGGACGAGTGGGTCGTCCGCGGCCTCAACGCCCACGCGTGGGTCGAGGTGTACTTCCCCGACGTCGGCTGGGTCCGGTTCGACCCGACGCCGGGTGCGGCCCGCGAGGCGGCCGCCGAGCAGCGGATCGAGCAGGCCCGCGAGGCCGGCGAGTCGGGCGTCGACACGAACCGCACCGGCGAGGGGGAGTGGACGCCGACCCCGACCGAGACGGCCACCGACGCGACGGCGAACGAGACGGTCGACGCGGTGACGGTGACGGCTAACCTCGAGGACGCCCTCCGACCCGGACGGGACGCGCCGAACGGGACCGTCGGGAACTTCACCGGCGGGGCCGACGGGGAGCGTTCGGACGACCCGACGCTGCCCACGCCCGAGGAGGTCGGGTACGGGCTCGTGCTCCTGATCGGCGGGGTGGCAGCCGGCCGGCGGTTCGGGCTCGACGACCGGCTGTACCGGTTCGTCTGGCTGCGCTACCAGCCACGCGACGCGCCCGTCGCCGACGTCGAGCGGGCGTACGACCGGATCGAGACGCTGCTCGGCGTCCGGTATCGACCGCGCCGGCCGGGCGAGACCGTCGACGACTACCTCGACCGGGTCGGCGTGACCGACACGCGGGTCCACCGCGTCGCGGCGCTGTACGAGCGGGCCCGGTACGGCGGCGACGCGACAGAATCCGACGCAGACGAGGCCGTCGAGACGGCCGACACGCTCGTCGCGGAGCGCACGCCGGTGCTGGGCCGGTTCCGCCGGTCGCGCTGACCCGGCGGTTCTTGTCGTTTCCGAAGGGTTTAGTTGCTGGATATGGTACGCATACTCATGTCCGGTCTGTTGCCGTCCGAATCCGACGCCGTCACCGCCGATGGGGCGGACGACGAGGGGGGCACCCGGCTGCTGTGGCTCGACGACGAGGAGGTCGAACCCCTGATCGGGTCGCTCTCCTCCGAGACCGCCAGGTCGCTGCTGACGGCGCTCCACGAGGAGCCCCGGACGGCCTCGGAGCTCGCCGACGCGGTCGACACGTCGCTCCAGAACGTCCGCCACCACCTCAGCAACCTCCAGGAGGCGGATCTGGTCGAGGTCACCGAGACGCGCTACTCCGTGAAGGGGCGCGAGATGAAGGTGTACGCGCCAGTCGACGACTCGCTCGTAGTCTGTGTGGGCAACGAGGCCGAGCGTGCTGGGCTGCTCGAGTCGCTCCGCCGGTACGTCGGCGCCGCGGCCGCGGTGATCGCGGGCAGCCTGCTGGTCCACTGGACGGTCAACGTCGGCGGCGGCGGGATCAGCGGCCCCGCTGGCCCGCGGGTCGCCGACTCGGTGGGTTCGAGCGCACTGTTCGGAACCGTGCCGCCGGCGGCGCTGTTCCTCGCCGGCGGGCTGGTCGCCCTCGCCGCGGTCGCCCTCCAGTACAGCCGAACGGACTGATGAACCACCCCCCGGAGGTGACGGTATGAGGATCGAGACGGCGGCGACGCTGTTCGTCGTCGTCGTCGTCGTCAGCAGCGTCTCCTTCGCCGCGCCTGTCGGATCGAGCAGCCAACAGCTCGTGCGTGGCCCGCCTGACGACGCGTTCTCGATCGCGCCGCCGACCGCCCCGTCGTCGCCCAGCCCGGACGCTGAGCGGAACGGCCCGGACGCGGGGCGGGACGCCCCGGACACGCTGTCGGGGTTCGGCGCGGTCCACGACGTCGGCGTCACGGGTGAGGACGTCCGTGTCGGGATCGTCGGCAGCCAGTTCTCCCCCGGCAACGAACGGATCAGCGACGCGGTCGCGGGCACCCGGACGTTCGTGGACAGGTCGCCCGGCTGGGCCGTCGACAGCACGCACGACACTGCCGTCGCCGAGATCGTGGCCCGGACCGCGCCGAGAGCGGAGCTGTACCTCGCGGGGATCGGCCTCGACGGCGGCCCGAAGGATTACGAACGCGCCATCTCGTGGCTGCGCGAGCGCGAGGTCGACGTGGTCGTCGACGCCGGGAGCTACTTCCCCACGACCGCCGACGGGATGGCACGGCTGAACCGCGCCGCCGCCGCCGCGGCCGACAACGACACCGCGTTCGTCACGTCGGCGGGCAACTACGGCGAGCGCCACTGGTCCGGCACCGGGAACGAGGGCTGGCTCGCGTTCGAGAACGACACCCGGTACAACACGCTCGGCGAGGGGGAGATCGCCGGTCGCGTCTCGCTCCGGCTCTACTGGCAGGGTGACGCCGACTACGACCTGTTCCTCTACCGCGCCGAGGACGGCGACGACCCGCTGATCGCCAAGTCGGCGGTGAACACCACCGGGAACGACAGCCACACCGAAGCGATCGACACCACCGTCCCCGCGGGACGGTACTACGTCGCCGTGCGCGGCGGCCCCAACGCCAGCGACACCCCCGTCGAGCTGTTCGCCTCCGGCCACGAGCTCGGTGTCAGCAGCGACGTCGGCGGGATGGTCGCGCCCGCGACCGCCGAGGGGGTGATCGCGGTCGGCGCCGTCGACGCGGTGACCGGCGAGCCGCGGCCGTACAGCTCCACCGGCCAGGGGCTCGACATCTCGGCGCCGGACGCCGTCGACACGAGCGCGGCGGGGGAGCTGTACGGCAGCTCCGCGGCGGCGCCGCTCGTGGCTGGCACGCTCACGCTGATGCTCGCGGAGAACGAGAGCCTCTCGCCCGCCGAAGCCCAGCGCGTGTTCCGGGAGACGGCGGTCCGGGACGAGGGGCGGCTCTACCTCGACGCCGCTGGCGCGGTCGAGGCGGTCTCGACGACCGACGAGATCGACGAGGACGAGCTCGACTGGTACAACGGGACCGACTAGGAGAGCGCCGCGGGCTCGTCGTCGGCGTGGGCCCGCACCCAGAGCTCGCCGATGCGGGAGAGCGACGTACGGTGGGAGTTGCCGTGTTCCTCCTGTTCGACGTACGCTTTCCCGCCGGGGCCGAGCCGGTCGACGTTGTAGATCACCTTCGACCGGAAGCTGTCGGTGTACTCCTCGCCCATGTCGGCGGCGAGCGTCTCCGCGAGCTCGCTCACGCTCTCGAACTCGCCGTGTTCGCCCAGCGTGAACAGGATCACCTCCTCGAACGGCTCGACGTTGGAGAAGGCCGCCACCGGGAGTTCGACGATGTGGTTGTCGCCGATGCGCTTGGCACCGATCGTCGTCCCCCGCTCGTCGAACTCCGAGAGCAGCCCCTCGATGCTCTCCAGCCGGTCGGCGATCTCCCCGTCGTCCGCGCCGTCGCCCTCGCGAACCGCCGCGAGCAGGTCGCGGGTGTCCCGTAGCTCCTCGGCCATCTCGGTCTCGAGGTATTTCTCGGGGGCGGTGTAGTACGTGTGGATGCGGTGGCGGTCTTCCTGGCGTTCGAGCGTGATCGAGTGGGCTGCGGTGGCGAAGGCGAAGCTGACGGGCCGGGGCATCGAGGAGATGTTGACCCAGACCTCGCTGCCCGAGTCGAGGTGGGCGTTGATCAGGTCGTACGCCCGCTCGAACGCGGCGTCGTAGTCGTACACGTCCGAAAGCGCGACGCGTTCGGTCTCGGCGCCCAGCAGGTTCCGGAAATCCTGTTCGAGCTTGCCCGCGAGGTTCTGGGAGTACTCCACGTTGGCCTCGCTGCCGACGGCGCCCTCGAGCAGCACCACCCGGTCCACGTCGAACTGGTCGCGGATCAGCGGCGCGATCAGCCGGTCGTAGTCGAAGCCGACCGGGACGATGTGGGTGCCCATACGGGGCACAACGGGTCGGTGTTTATATAAAGGACCAGTCTCACGGCCGTCGTCGATGGATGTCGAATGACCTACTCCACCAAGCGCTCGTCGTAACGGCGAGCCGAGCGAACCCGCTGTGAGCCGTTCGAAACCGGGACGTGACGGGAGGTTCAGCTACAGCTTCCTACTCGTCCCCGCGTACTTCCATATAGCCGAGCGCTTCGAGATGCTCCCGATCGACCTCATCTTCCGGTGCCCGCGGTGCCTCGACGTCGCGCGTGAGCAGGCGCTCCGGGATGGCGTTGTAGAGTTCGTCCGCGACGTCGGCGTGTTCTGATGCGACGTTCGTCCGTTCCTCGGGGTCGCTCCGGAGGTCGTACAGCTGGCGGGTCTCCGCGGAGTGGACGTACTTCCACCTGTCGGTGCGAACGGCGACGGCAGATGGTTCACCGATCGGCTGTCCGAGCGCGAACAGTCTCTCCCGTTCGCTCTCGTCAAACAGCGATCGGCCACAGAGGGTGGCGTCTTCGAGTGAGATGTCGTGGAGGTCACATACTGTCGGCGTGACGTCGAGCAGTTCACGCTGTTCGGAGACGTCATCGGGTGTTCCTTGATCGGGTGTTCGAGTAATCAGGGGGACGTGTGTAAGCTCGTCGTACGGGTAGTTCCGATGGAAGAACGACCCGTGTTCACGGAACTCTTCGCCGTGATCGCTCGTGAAGACGATGTTCGCGTCGTCCCAGAGACCGGCCGAACGAAACGAATCGAACAGTCTCGATAGCTGCCGCGAGCAGTAGCGTGCGTCCGAGTCGTAGAGATCTATCAGTAGCTGCCGTTCCTCCTCAGCCACCTGCTCAGGGGCTGTGCCGGCCGACTCCATCAACTGTTTTATCCTCTCTTCGGACAGCTGTCGATCCAGATACGCTGGGTTCTCGTCGTGAACACCGTACGGACGGTGGGCTTCCATGTAGTGGAGCCACAGGAAGAACGGCTCGGAGGCGTGTTCGTTCACCCATTCGATAGCCCGATCCGTGACCTTCTCGGCGCTCGTGTAGCCAAGGTGGTTGAACCCCATGCCACCAAAGAACGTCCGATAGATCCCACGGAGACGTTTGTTCACCCCCGTCGCTCCTTTCGCCTGCAGCCAGTCACTAGCTGAGACGGCCAGGCTGCTCAGTTCCTGCTGTACGCGTTTCATCGCGGATGTTTCCGTGTTCGCTTCCTCGTGGTAGGAATCCCGCCCGAGGTCGATGGTCTCGCCGAAATTGAAGTCGCCATCAACGAGGCCGATACCGGTTTGTGTCCCGATAACCGCTGTAGTGATATCCTCGTCTTCGAGACGTGACGCGATGGTCGGTGTTCGCTCGAGGTCGTCGTAGGCAAGATACTCGGAAGTGAGGAGGGAGGGAACGGATATCCGGGTGTAGGGTGCGTTAGCGAACGCGTTTTCGAACCGAGTACCCCCGTCGAGAAGTTCGTCAAGCACCGGCATCGTATCCCGATCATAGCCGTACTGTCCGAGATGGTCCGCTCGAAGTGAGTCGACGGTTATAAGGACTGTTTGCACGAGCGCTATTCTCGATGGCTACTGAAAAGGTTCCTGACTGGCAGGTTCAGTTACCGTCGACGCTGAGGTGGTAGCGTTCGGTGCGCTTCCGCGGATGGAGTGCCGTTTTCCCATCGCTCACGGTCGCGCGGAACGAGGTCTTTAGAGGGATTCGGGGGCGCCCTCACTCAACGGCCGGCAGCGTGAACGAGAACGCCGCCCCCTCGCCAGCTGCGGACTCCACCCAGATGTCGCCGCCGTGGCGCTCCAGGCTCCGCTTGCAGAGCGCCAGCCCGATCCCGGTGCCGTCGTGTTCGCTCCGGGCATGGAGCCGCTGGAACACCTCGAACACCCGGTCCTGATCGTCGGGATCGATTCCCACGCCGTCGTCGGTCACGTCGATCCGCCATCGGTCACCCTCGCGTTCGGCGGTGATCTCGATCGCCGGGAAGTCGTCGCTGCTGTACTCGATCGCGTTCTCGACGAGGTTCCGGAGCACCTGTCTGAGCTGTCCCTCGTCGCCTTCGACGGTCGGGAGCTCGTCCGCGGTGATCTCGGCGCCGGTCTCCTCGATCCGGAGCTGGAGATCGGTCCGCACGTCGTCGAGCACCGACGCCAGATCGGTCGGTTCGAGAGGGTTGCGCGGGTTTCGACGCGGGAGAACTCGGCAGCCCGTCGATCATCGCCTTCATCCGCTCGGCGCCGTCGACGGCAACCTCCAGGAACTCCTCGCTGTCCTCGTCGAGTTCGTCGCCGTAGCGCTCCTCGATCACCTCCGACTCGGTCATACACGGGCTTCGTGTTGGATCCGCATCAACTCACCACGGACTGGGGTTTACTCACCGCGCCGGAAGATCAGACGACCCCGCGCAGCAGCGACCCGAACGGCGGGAGCAGCAGTCCGATCCCCAGCGCGAGCCACGTCGGCTGCCCCATCGCGAGCACGGACCCAAGCGTCCCCGCGAGCGCGAGGCGTGCGAGGAAGGCGACGACGACCAACACGCCCAGTCCGACGCCGGCGGCGACGCCGCGCCCGACCGAGCGCTGTGGGAGCGCCACCAGCGCCCCCGCGGCCAGCAGCCCCGCCCAGTGGAGGGTGGCGAACCCGAGCCCGATGGCGACGGCGGCGACCGTCGCCGCGAGCCGCGTCCGGCGGTCGCACCGCAGATCGTCGAGGGCGTTCATCGCTCCCCCTCCTCGAACGCCAGATCGACGCCATCCGGCAGCGTCCGCGCCATCGACTTGTACTCGCCGTCGGCCCACATCGATAGCTGGTCGTCGTAATGTTGCGAGAAGTAGTCGCCCGAGTTCCCGCCGGGGAGCACCGCTCGCGAGTCGCCGTCGAACGTGGCGACCATCCGCCAGCTCGCGCCCGTCGACGCCTCGCTGTGGAAGTTCCGGACCGTCCCGGGCGAGCCCGCGGTGGGGCGCTGTTCGTAGTTGAGGAACGACTGGTCGAACGGGTGAGTGAACCGGACGCGGTTCCAGTCACCGTACGTCTCCCACCCCTCGCTGTCGATTCGCTCGCGGCTCTTCGCTATCGCGTCCGCCGCCGCTGCCGCTCGGTCGCCGTCGAACCACTCGCTGTCCGGGGGGAGGGTCTCGAGCACCCAGAAGTTCGGCCGCGGGAACCCCTCTGGGAGGCCGGCGTCGTCGAACGCGCCGCCGAACGTCCGCTCGCGGAAGTCCCGGAGCCACTGATCGAACAACAGCGGTTCGGCGGCGTCGGGCCGCATCTCGGCGTCCCAATCGAGCAGCGATTCGGCGTCGGGAGCGTCGAGGTCGCCCCCACCCGTGTCGCCAGTCTCGACCGCTTCCGCGACGATCGGCCGGAACAGGTCGTAGCGTGCGTCGACGACGTCGGTCTGGAGGTCGCGGTGGAACGCCGCGTCCATCGGCGCCTCGCTTTCGGCGCGGGCGTCGAGGCGGTCGTAGATCCGTCGCCCGCGGAACGGCGGTGCGTACCCCTCCGAGAGGTACCGTTCGGGGTCGTTGGTGATCCGCTGGTTCGCGGTCGCGACGTAGTCGGGGTTGCGGACGCCGGGTTTCTCCTCGTAGGGGACGAACCCCGCCCACGAGGACTCGCCGTACGGTTCGTACCCCTCGCCCCACTCGCCCGCCATCGCGGAGCCGTCGAAGATCCGCGTCCCCCGGGCCGGCTCGCCGTCGACCGTGCGGATGGGGATCTGGCCGGTGACCCAGTAGTAGGTGTTCCCGTCGCGGTCGGCGTAGACGAAGCTCTGTGTCGGCTCGTCGAACTTCCGGATCGCCGCTTCGGCGTCGTCGAGGCCGTCCGCGAGGTTGAGTTCGCGGACTGCCTCGACCGTTCGAGTGGCCGACAGCCCGGTCCAGGCGACGCCGAGCTCGTCGGCGGTCTCGAACCCGTCGCCGTCGGGGTAGCCGCTCAGGACGGCGCCGTGGACCGACCGCTTCACCTGAATCTCGACGTTCTCGCCGCCGGCGACCTCGATCGTCTCCGTTCGCGTGTCGAACTGCCGGACGCCGTCGCCGTACTCGTAGCCGTCGCCGCCGTCGACGGTGTCGTAGGCGTAGAAGTCGATCACGTCCGCGCCGGCGTTGGTGAACCCCCACGCGCCGGCGTGGTTCTGCCCGATCACGACGAACGGGACCCCCGGGAACGCCACGCCGCGGCTGTCGAACTCGGGGCCGACGACGTGCTGCTCGTACCAGATCGGCGGCACCGAGAGCTGGAGATGCGGGTCGTTGGCGACGATCGGGTCCCCCGAGGCGGTGTGCTCGCCGGCGACGACCCAGGAGTTCGAGCCGATCCCGGGGTCGGTCTCGAAGTTCGCGAGCCAGGAGACCATCCCGGGATCGGGCGTCGTCGCGTCCGGGCCGTCCATCGCCGCCGCCGGCTCGCCGCCGCGGAGGATCGGCGTCTCGTGGTCCATGATCCGGGGGTAGAGGGTCTCGGTCGCGTCGGCGCCGAGGCGGTCACGCGCCAGCGCGCGCCGGAGCGTGCGGAACGAGCCGGTCAGCCCCCACGAGATCTGTTTCTGGACCAGCAGCGTCGCCGTCGGGGTCCAGGGCTGTGGCTCGAACTCCAGCAGCCCGTACTCGATCGGCGTCGGTTCGGCCTCGCGGGCGTGGTTGACCCCTTCGACGTACGCATCGACCACGTCGCCGGTTTCGGTCCCCTCGGCGCGCTCCCAGGTCGCCTCGGCGGCCCCCTCGAAATCCATCTGCCGGTGGAACGCGTCGGAGTCGACGGTCGCCGTCCCGACGACCTCGGAGAGGTGGCCGGCCATCCGCCGGCGGTAGAGATCCATCTGGAAGTAGCGGTCGGCGCCGTGGCAGTAGCCCGTCGCGTAGTAGGCCGCGCGCTCGCTCTCAGCCTCGACGTGCGGAACGCCGTAGTCGTCGTAGCGGACCGTGGCCGGCCCGTACGGGCTCGAGAGTTCGTCGGGGGCGCTGCCGGTCGCGGCGCCCCAGACGCTGCCGGAGCCGGGGGCGAACCGCCGGAGGTAGGAGCGTGCCTGGGGAAGCGCCATCCCGCCGACGCCCGCGCCGAGGACGACGGAGAGGAGGGCTCGGCGAGTCGTTTCTCTGTCCATTGGCAGTACGGAACAGGGGGACAGTGGTAAAGTTTTGTCCGTGATTCGACTGATCGTGGGTTCGTGGGTTCGAGGTACTGTTCGACGGTCCTGCCCGTTTGAGTGGCGCTACTGATTGGGTCAGAAACACCGTGAAAGCCCCTTTCAGTCCCACGCGAGACGCGAAGCGTCTCGCTGGCTCCCGTTCGCTTCGTTCACGGGAACACCCACAGGACGCGCCGGGCACGAGGCCCGGCGCAGCGTGGCGTCCCCACTCCTCCCCATTGGCGCCGGCGCTCGCTCGCGCGTCGGCGCCGATGCTACCATTACACCGCAGCTGCAGTGGCGCGAAACGGGCGCGGCCCTGTGCCGCGTCATCAGAAATCGGAGATTTCTGATTGGCAGACGAGAGCCTGCGGCTCTCGTCGACGCCTCAGCGTGAGGGATGAGCGACCGAAGGGAGCGAATCGGCTGGGGAGGCGTGTGGGCTGTGCAGTTGGGTGGGACTGAAAGGGGCTGTCGGCTCGACGAACCCGGACGAAGTAAGCACCGTGGTTCGAGAGACGCCGAAGGCGTCTCTCGTCATCACGAGAGAGCTTCGCTCTCTCGAACGACAGCGGAGCGAGGAGCGCAACGAGTCCCGGGAGTCGAGCCGACAGGGGCTTTCACGGTGTTACTGACCGCAGAAGCAGCGAACCGACCGTCGTCGATTACTCGCAGGCCACACGATTCTCGCGAGCTGTGGGCAGTTACTACCGAAGTGACTTTCCAAACACCACGAGCAAAGCATCAGGGTCCGAAGAATCACTGAATCCGGTACCGCAGCAGCGCCGCGATCCCGCCCAGGTTCGACAGCTGCTCGCCGGGCTGGAACTCCGAGGAGAACACCACCACCTCCCCGCCTTTCTGCTCGACGGTCTCGATGATCTCGTTTGCGTCCCGGTCCCAGTCGCCCCCGTCCTGGCGCTCGGTCCGCAGTCGCTCGTCGACGACCAGCAGCGTCTCCACCGCGCCGAACTCCGCGGCCTCGGCGGTCTCCTCGACGCCGTAGGTCGCCTTCTCGCCGGTCGAGATGCGCTCGGTGAGCTCGTCGATCAGTTCGCTCTCGCGGGCGATCCGTGTCTGGTCCTGCACGTCCTCGACCGCGCCGCGTTTGAGCACCTCGTGGACGCCGCGATCGCCCGCCGAGGCGGTGTCGACCGTCGTCGCGACCTTCTCGGCCACCTCGGGGTACTCCTCTTTCAGGTAGTCGAGCGCGTCGCGCTTCGTGAACCCCGGGCCGGCGACGATGATCGCCTCGGCGTCGACGTGCTGGAGCGCCGACCCGAGTTCCTCGAACAGGCGGTTCCGCGGCTGGGCGTACTCCCCCTTCCCCGTCGGGGCCGTGAGCGAGACGTACTCGTCGGTGCCGTACTGCTGGACCGTGTGGACGTACGCCTCGCCCTCCTCGACGGTGACGACCGCGACGTCCGGGGCGTCGGTGGCCTCCGCGGCCTCCTCGATCCGGTCGCGCTGGTCCGGCTTGAGGTACTTCTCGATCGTGAGCTCCTCGTGGGTCTCGACGTTGATCGTGTGGTGGAGGCCGATCTGGTCCTCCATCGAGCAGTGCTGGATCACGCCACCCACCCGGAGGCGGTTGGCGAAGCGGGCGAACTCCACGTCCTCGACTTCGAGGGTGACGTGGAGGTGTTCGCGCTCGCCGCCGGTGTCGCGCATCTGGTCGTCGTTGCGCTGGATCCGGCGAGTGGTGTCGCCCTCGACCAGGTCGCCCGGTTCGAGGACGTGTGAGAGATGCCAGAGGTCGTCGACAGTCTCGGGGACGAGGGTCACCCGGTCACGGCCCTCCGCGCCGTGACCGCGCTGGACGATTCGCATGGGGTGAACTCCGGCCCCCGGGGTCACGTCTCTTTCCTTCTGGGCGTCAGGCCCGCATCACGCGCGGGTTGAAGAAGCGGACGAGCCGATCGAACTCGTCGACGATCTCGGCGGCCGCCACCTGGTCGTAGCTCGCGAACTCCCGGGTGCCCGAGAACCCGCCGTAGTCCTCGGCCACCTCGTACCCCAGTTCCTCCTCGATCGCGTCCGCGTTCTCGCGGATCACCGCGCGCATCTGCTCCTTCTCGGCCTCGCTGCCGCCGTAGATGCTCACCTCGAAATCGACGTCCCCCTCGGGCTGGACCCGCAGTCGGTAGCGGAGCACGCCGCCGGCGTAGGCCGGATGGTCGGGGCGGACCAGCATCTCGTTCCCGCGCTCGACGGAGACCAGATCCTCGGGGTCGCCCTCGAACGTGCCGACGAGGCGGTCCTGTACCCCCTCGGCGACGGCTTCGAGCAGCACGGGTAGTTCGAGATCCTCCGCGTCCCCGCTCGGTTCGTCCGCCCCGTCGGCGTCGTCGGCTCCCGTCTCACCCGCGCCGTCCTCGCTCGCCCCGAGCCCGGGTTCGTGACTCGACGCGCCCGACCCCTCACTGCTGTCGCGCTCGCCGGACTCGTCGACGCCCGCGGCCGCTTCGGCCGACGCCCCCGAGTCCGTGCCGGCGACCCACTGCTCGGAACCGTCTGCAACCACGGGCTCCGCCTCGTCCGCATCGACTGTTTCACCGTCCCCGCCGGCGAATCGAACGAGGTACTCCTCGCTCGCTGGGGCGCCGAACGCCTCGACGCGGACCGGGTCGACCGCCACCTCACGGTCGCTCAGGAACGTCGCCAGATCGAGCGCCTCGTCGGCGAACGCCGTGCCGAGCAGGCGGACGTGCTGATCGCGGTTGAACGCCTCGGGCGCCAGCGGCTCCCGATCGAAGTAGTCGGCGTGGGCCTCCCGTAACTCCCCGTCGTACTGTTCGTCTAACGCCTCGTAGGGTCGGTCTGCGACCGCGCTGGCGCGCTCGAGCGCGTTCGTGACGGCGTCGCTCCCTACCTCGCCGTCGGCGGCCCGGACGACGACGGTCGCCCCCTCGGCGTCGAGCGCCAGCGCCGTCGCGCTGCCGTCGTCGTCGGCCGTCGTCACGAACAGCACGTCCTCGGCGCCGAGTTCACCCCCAGGGCCCTGGAGGAGTGCGCCGGCGAGGCCGGCCGTCTCCCCGAGGTCGAGCGGCTGTACGGCGACCAGTCCCGACTCGCTGGTGCGGTAGAGGTCCATGGGGTATCCAGCGTCAGCCAGCGCATCAAGGTTACGGGCAGCCTACCCGTCCCGCCGGAGGGGACAAGAAAGCTTATACCGGGTCCGCAGAAAGCCACGGGTGGACGCCGGTACGGTACCTGGGTAGGGGTACTTCGGTACCACGCCGGCCCACTCATCTCCGCAGTATTCACGTCCATCAGCCACGGCTACACCGTATGGAGTTCCACGTCTGGGAGCCAGTGTACGAACGTATCCTCGCGGAGTTCGGCTTCGACCGCGCGGCCGACGAGCGCGCCCGCGACCGGCTGGCGTCGATGGTCGGCCCGTTCGATCTCGACTCCCTCCCCGCGTTCGAGGGGAAAACTGTCGCCGTCGCCGGTGCAGGCCCGACCCTCGACGCCGAGGCGGAAGCCGCCGCCGCAGCGGACCGCGTGATCGCCGCCTCCTCTGCGGCGACGACGCTCCGGGACGCCGGCGTCGATGTCGATCTCGCAGTGACGGATCTCGACGGGACCCCGGAACGCCTCGCGGCCGCGAGCGACGAGGGGCTCCCCGTCGCGGTCCATGCCCACGGCGACAACGTCGACGCGCTCGAGCGCTGGGTGCCGGCGTTCGCCGACGAGCGACTCCTACCGACGACGCAGGCTGCGCCCGCGGGCCCCGTCCGGAACTTCGGCGGGGTCACCGACGGCGACCGCGCGGCGTTTCTCGCTGACGCGCTGGGCGCCGACCGACTCACGTTCGTCGGCTGGCAGTTCGACGATCCGGACGTGAGCGAGCTGAAGGCGAAGAAACTGCGCTGGGCGGCACGACTGCTGTACTGGCTCGAAACACGGCGCGGGGAGCGGTTCGCGGTGCTCGACGAGCGGCGGGACGGACTGCGGCTGCCGGCAGAAGACGGACGGTAGTCGTTCCGACCGCGGCTCCCCGTGCCGCGGTCCGATTCTCCGACCACGGCTCCCCGTGCCGCGGTCCGATTTACACGTCCACCAGGTCGCTCCCGCCCGGCGGCAGGAACTCCTGGATCCGGTCGGCGCTGGCGATCTTGCGGACGAACGACTCGTCGGCGAACCGCGATTTGAACTCCCGGTAGCACTTCACGGCGGCGTCGTTCTGCGCGAACTTCCCGGGTTCGAGCGTGATCGTGGTCTCCGCCTTCGGTTCGATCGCGTTCGGTGGGCCGCCGATCACGCGGGTCTCGTCCTCGCAGGTGATCCCGACTTTCACTCGACAGGCCAGATCGCGGAAGTACTCCCGGTCGCCCCGGATCGCGAACCCACCCTTCTCCAGGTACTCGCCGGACTCGGGCGTCTTGCTCACCTGATCCGGTTCCACCATGTACGCGTCGCCGGCGCCGTGGCCGTCCTTCCAGACCGAGGAGTACGCGACCGCGAACTGCGCGGCCTCTTCCAGGCTGGAGTCGGGCCAGTCCACGGGGCTGGACGGCTCCGAGGGGCCGCTGGCTTTCAGGATCGTCACCGGGCCGCCGTGGGCCTGCGTGTGGAAGAAGCGGTCGTGCTTGTTGAGGTACTTCTTCACCAGCTCCTCGTTCTGGTCGGCGTTGCGGCCGCCGATCACGAGGTAGCCGTCGCTGGTGTGGAACCACCGGAACTCCTCGTACCAGTGTTCGGGCTGACGCACGGGGATGTCCTGCCGGGCGAGCCAGTCGATATCCTCCTGCTCCTCCTCCGGTTCAGGCTCCGTCTCGGGCTCGCTCTCCCACTCCTCGCGGCGCTGTTTGACGGCCTCGAGGCGCTCGCGGGTGTCCTCGATCGCCTCGCGGGCGCCCTCCTTCTTCCCTTCGACGCGTTTGGCCTCCTGGTAGAGGCGGTCGGCGTTCTTCTCGACGCCCGTGGTCGCGTCGAGGGTGATGCGCTCGTCATCCACCTCGACCGTCACTGTCCCCTCGGCGCCGTCGACGTCGACGACCGCCTCGGCGGCGGGGATCCCCTGCTCGGCGCCCGCCTCGAGAGTTTCCTCGATCTCGTCCCACGGCGTGTTCCGTTCGCGGGCCCGCTGGATCGTCGACAGCACCTCGTCGATCAGGTCGTAGCGCGCGTAGCAGATCTCGGCTTTCCGGCGCAGTTCTTGGGCCTCCGCCTCGAACCCCTCGATCGCCTCCTCCTGCTGTTCGATGATGCGTTTCTCCTTCTCGATCTCGGCCTCGAAGTCCGGCCGCTCGCGGCCGCCGCCCTCCTCCTCGCGCTGGGCCTGCTCTTTGAGCCGGTAGAAGTACTCCGAGAGCGCGGCGTTGAACGAGTCGAACGCCCGAGCGTGGAGGTCGGACCGCTCCTCCAGCACGACGGGACTCACGTCGACGACGCGCCCGCGCTCGGTCAGGGGGCGGTCCTCGTCCTCATCGGCGGCGGTCCCCTCGCCGTCCTCGTCGAGTTCGACGTACACCCGGGGGTCGAACTGCCCGCTCCGGAGCGCGTCGGCGAGATCCATCAGTTCGCGGTGGATCGCGCGGTACTCCGCCTCGCCGGCGTCGGCGATGTCCATCGCCTTCTCGACGCCCGCGCGGCGACAGAGCTCCTCGCCCCAGAACCCGCCGAGGTTGAGCTGGGTCGCGACCGTCCGCACCACGTCGGTGTCTGACTGCTCCATCCGGGCTTCGAGCGTGTCGTAGTCGACGTCGAGGGGGTTGAGCCGGGACTGGGGAAACTCGTACTGGCTCCCCGGCGCGACCGTACGGGACTTGAGCCGCACCGTCTCCAGCGAGCGCACGACCTCGCCGTGCTCGTCCAGCACGGCGACGTTGCCGTCGCCGAACAGTTCGACGACGAGCGTGGTGTTCTGGTCGGGGCGCTCGAACTCGAACACGAGAATGCGGTCGAACTCGTACTGGGAAACGGAGACGAGGTCGGCGCTCTCGATGCGGTTGCGCAGCATCATCGCGAACTCCGGGGGACGCCCGGGCGCGTCGGGCACGCGCTCGGGGTCGGCGACGTGGGCCTGCTTGTTCTCACCCACCTCGATCAGCAGCTCCACCCGACCGCGGTCGAAATCCCGGAGTTTGAGCCGGAGCATGTCCTCGTCGTAGAGATACGCCTTGTCGAGCTTGGCTCCCTCGTACCGGGAGAGCTCGGTCGAAAGCGCCGCGAGGTCGACGCTCGACAGTTCGCGTTTCGGCTCCATGGGCCGGATTTCTCGGGCGACCGGGAAGGGCGTTCCGTTCGGGGCTCACTCCCGCAGGCGACGCGCGCCCCCGCCGACCGCGAACCCGAGGACTCCCGCCACGAGCGAGGAGAACGAGCCGACGGCGAGTATCCACAGCGTGGCGTTGCCCGGATCGCGGAGTTCGAACAGGATCGCCGGCGCGTAGAAGCCGACGCCGATCCCCGCGGCGAGCGCGATCGAGACGAGCAGCCCGTCGTTGACGTAGGCGGCGCCGGCGGCGACCGCGAACATCGCGACTGCGACCGCACCGACGACGACGGTGTCGCTCGTCGATCCGAGGTAGCGGACGGGCAGGTGGGCGAACAGCGCGACGAAGAACAGCCCCCCGGCCACGCGGACCAACTGCGCCGACAGCGCGGGCTCCTCGCCGAACAGCAGCGTGTCGACGGCGTCGCGGGGTGGCATCGTCGCCGACTGCGGCCGGCCGGCGGTTAGGCGTTTCGGGAAGCGCCCGTCGTCACCGCTCGCGTTCGGTCGCCCGGTCGCGCTCTCGCCGCGCGCGGTCCTCGACGTCCTCGATCGTCTCGGTCTCGAGCAACTGATCCAGTTTGCGCTCGAACTGCGCCTCGCTGAGTTCCCCTTCGGCGTACCGCCGGCGGAGGGTTTCGAGCGGCGTCTCCTCCGTCTCGTTGCTCTCGGAGTCGTCGCCGTCCTCGTCCAGCCACTCCTCCTGCTCCTCCTCGTCGCCGAACAGCATCGCGGTGATCGGAACGATCGCGATGTACCCCACGAGTAACGCCGCCAGCCACCAGCTCTGGTCGGTGAACAGTGCACCCATCCAGACTGCGGTGACGAGCGTGCTCACGACCCCCACCACGTTCTCCCGGAGGCGCTGGCCGACCGAGTCCTGCTCCCCGCGCGCGTCGCTCATACCCGGAGGTCGGCCCACGCCGACAAAAACACCCCGCTCAGATGCGTTTCGAAACGTACGGGCCGTCCTGGTGGTACCCCAGCTTCTCGCGGTAGTACTCCCGGACGCCGATGCCGGAGATGATGCTCAGCTTCCCGTAGCCGGCGTCGCGTGCCTGCCGTTCCGCCTCCTCGACGAGCCGCTGGCCGTAGCCGCGGTGCTGCCACTCTGCTCGCGGCTCCGCCGCTCGCGTTTCCGAGGCGCGTGGCGCCTCGCTCTTCCCGGAGTCGTCCCCCTCGCCGTCGAACGTCGCTTCCGTGCCGTACACGTGGAGTTCCCGGACGAGTGCGGCGTCTTCGAGCTCCCGCCGGACCGGATCGTTGGGGAACCGAAGCCGACAGAAGCCGATCAGCAGGTCCCGGACGGGGTCCTCGAAGGAGATGAACCGCTCGGTGCCGCCGCCGGCCTCGTACTCGATCGTGTCCAGCGTGATCTCCGCGGGGTCGGGATCCTCCTCGTTGTGGCCGACCTCGCGGGCGCGGATGTCCCGGATCTCGTACCCCTTCTCCTCGGCGCGCTGCTGGGCGAGCTGTCGGAGGTTCGACTTCCAGACGCCGCCCTCGATGAAGTCCGCGGGGATGTCCCGCTGGACGCGCTGGAGCCGGCAGTACTTCGGGATCTCGTTCATCGCGTCGGCGACCACGTCGGCGGCGGTCTCGTTGTCAAGCGGCTCGAAGTCGTCGCGCTTCCACATGTCGTAGACGCGGGTGCCCTCGACGACGAGTGTGGGGTAGATCTTGAGGTAGTCCGGCCGCCACTTCGGGGAGTCGAACAGCTGTCGGAAGTCCTCGCGGCACATCTCCTGGCTCATCCCGGGCTGGCCCGGCATCATGTGGAAGCCGACCTTGAACGCCGAGTCCCGGAGGCGGCGGTTGGCGTCGATGCTCGCCTGCGTGCCGTGGCCGCGGTGCATCTCGCGGTTGATCCGCTCGTAGGTGGTCTGGACGCCGACCTCGACCTTCGTCCCGCCGAGATCGAGCATGCGGTCGATCTGCTCGGGATCGCACCAGTCGGGCTTGGTCTCGAAGGTGATCCCCGTCACGCGGATGTCGCCGGTCTCGTTCCGGGCGATCACGTCCTCGAGATACTCGAACTCCTGCTGTTCGGGCGGCTCGGCGAAGCTCTCGGTCTGGTTGGGGTTCGGGTCCGAGTCGAGGTCGTACTCGTTCATCGCCTGCAGCGCGCGCTTGACGAACCACTCCTGGTAGTCGTGGCTGCGGGCGGTCATCGTTCCGCCCATCAGGATGAGTTCGCATTTGTCGACGGGGTGGCCGATCGCGCGGAGCTGTTCGAGGCGGAGTCGGACCTGCCCGTACGGGTCGTAGTCGTTCTGCTCGCCGCGGGCGGCCGCGGGTTCGTGGCCGGTGTAGGACTGCGCGGAGGAGAACTCCGAGGCGGGCCCGCCGGGGCAGTAGAGACATTTCCCGTGTGGGCACATGTGCGGCGAGGTCATGATCGCGATCGGGGAGACGCCCGAGGCGGTGCGGACGGGCTTGCGCTGGACGACCTCCTTTACGTCGTCACGGCGGTCGTCGGGGGCGTAGCTGAGGATGTCGCCGTTGGTGGGGACCTTGCGCGCGCCGGTGTCGCTGCAGACCTCGCGTTTGGCTGCTTCGAGGTCGTCGCGTTCAAGGTCTTCCTCGATGATGCGGCGGCAGAGCTCCTCGCAGGCGTCGACGAAGGCGGGGGGGTCGCCGTCCTCGGTCTCGGCGGCGTCCGTACTCATTATCGTTGGGTGGGGGGTTTTCGGGGTTAAGGGTTGCGAGCGAGACAGGGAAACGTCGTGACCGAAGGGAACGACGGCAAACTGTCTCGTTAAACGAGCGGTGAGCGTCAGCGAACCGTGAGCAGGCTGGAAAACGTGAACGAGCGAAGTTCTCGCGAGCGCAGCGAGCGAGAGCACGTCGGAGCTTGCTCCGACGGAGCGAGTGAACGGCAAACAGCCTCGAAAGGCGAACGGGGAGCGTCAGCGACCCGTGAGCCTGCGAGTGAGGGGGTAAACGTGAGGGAACGAAGTGACTGAACGGCAAACTTCCTCGTTAAACGAGCGGTGAGCGACAGCGAACCGCGAGTTGTGGAGCGAAGCGAGGAAAAACGCGAACGGAAGTGAGCGGCAAACCGCCTCGAAAACCGAACGGTGAGCGTCAGCGAACCGTGAGGATGCGAGCGAGGCGGGAAACTCAGCGAACGAAGTGGCTCACGAGCTGCCGATTTCGGTGATTAACCCGCGACGACTACCGCGACCGCAAACACGACCGCGGAGTGAGCATGACCACTTGTGACCGCGACCCCCCCGCACAGCCCTCAGGCCTCCCCAGCCGACTCCTTCGTTCACTGCGTTCACTCAGTCGTCCCTCGCGCTGACGTGCGCCACGAGGGCGCACGCGCTTCGCGCCGACAGCCACGGCGGTGCGGTGGCGGTGGACGCCTCGCGGCCGCCGACCGTCGGCGGCCGCGGGGGGAGGGGTGGGGACTCGGTGCTGCGCCGGGCACAGGGCCCGGCGCACTGCGGTCGCAAGTTGCCAACGATCGAGATGCTGTTGCCGTCGCCGTCTCAGTTACTGCCGATCCAACTGCTGTCGCGGTTGCTGTTGCAGTAGCTGAACCCAGAACCGACTATCGAACGAGCGAAAACTGCAGGAATCGAACCGCGGCGAACCGAGAATCAGTCGAACTGCTCGACGACGGCCCCAACCACGGCGATCTCGACCTCATCACGCGCGCCGGAGAGGAACTCGATCCGACCCTCGCGCAGCCCCGCAGCGCTGACCCCGGCGTTGGCCGCGTTCGCGGCAGCCTCGCGCGCGACCTCGCGCAGATCCACGTCCGTGTCCGCGCGGACCCACAGTTCGTCCATCGCGATGCCGATCGTCACGTCCGCGTCGCCGCGGCGGTGGAGCTCGTCGAGCAGCAGCGAACTCGGCGGGAAGTCGTACTTGTGGGTGTACTCCTCGGTGTCGAGCACCGCGACCTCGACGCCCTCGCTCTCGCTGCGCTCGATGTTGGCCTCGGCCGTCTCGACCTCCGTGTCCATCTTCTCACGGAACTGGGTGGCGATGTGGCCCGCCAGCGTCTCGCTCTCCGCGACGTCCCCGGGCGCGCCCGCGGCGACGGCCTCGGGGCTCTCGCCGAACAGCAGGTCGCCGATCAGTTCGCGCTTCTCGTCGTAGGACTGGTAGTACGCCTCCAGCGCGATCGCCTCGCGGAGCTCGGTCACGGCCTCCTCGTCGAAGCCGGCCTCGCGGGCGGCGTCGAGGTAGGCGTCGGGGGTGTCCTCCCAGTAGCTGACCGCCGGCAGGTGGGCGATCTCCTCGCGCACGTCGGGCGACACCGTCGTCGCCAGCGACGAGGCGAGCGCGCCCGTCGAGAGCCCGTCGGCGTCGGGGTTGACCAGCACGTCCGAGACGTCCGCGATCTCCGTGTCCGCGGGCGCGGCGTCGACGACGACGCGCTCGGCGCCGTAGATCCCCAGCATCTCCAGCCCGTCCTCGCTCTCGGCGGTGGAGGCGGTGCCGGCCAGCACCACGAGCGGCAGCTTCTCGTCGTGCCGGTCGCGGTCCTGCAGCATGCTGGTGACGTCGTTGGTCGCGTCGTTCATCTCGTACACCGACTCCTCCAGCGGGCGCCGGTTCACGTAGTGGTACTCGGCGTCGCTCTCGGCGTGCTCCTCGCGCACCATCGGGAGGATCGCGCGTTCGAGTGCGACCCCGGCGACGTAGCCGTCGGCGGTCGCGGCGTGCCGGACCACGATCGGGCGGGACTCGAACACCGCGCGGCGGATCGCCTCCGCGGCGTCGAGCAGCCCCTCGTCGGCCGCCGCGACGGCGTCGTCGTCGGCGACCAGCGTCGGGTCGTCCGGGCGGGCACGCTCGGTCATCGCCTCGGCCAGCCGGCGCTCGACGGTTTCACGCTCCTCGCCCTCGAGTTCGACCAGCGCCTCGGTCTCGACCTGGAGCTCCTCGCGCCTGACCTCGACCTCGCCGTCGAGCCGGACGATGTCGCCCACCTCGATCTCGGGGTAGGCGCGCACGCCGGCCTCGACGAACGCCGCGCAGTCGACCACGCCGGTCTCGTCGCGGAGCTCGAACACGGTCGGGCCGCCGGTCTGCCGCGCGCTGACGACCTCGCCCTCGATGCGGACTTCCTCGCCCACGCGATCGGAGAGCTCGCCGATGTCGCGGCGAGTCGGCTCCTCGGGCTCGGCTGCCGCGGGGGTCTCCTCGGTGTCGGCCTCGGCCGCGTCCGACGCCCCGCCCGTCGTCGTTTCGACGGGCTGGGTCTGCGTTTCGGCGGGCTCGCTCTGCGTTTCGGCGGGCTCGCTCTCCGTTTCGGCGGGCTCGCTCTCCGTTTCGGCGGCCTCGGTCTCCGCTTCCTCCTCGGCCGCGGTCTCGGCGCCGCTGCCGTCGGTCTCGGGAGCCGGCGTCGGCTCCTCGCTCGTCGCTTCGCCGTCCCGCTTACGCCCGTTTCCCTCTTCGACCTCCTCGGTCTCGTCGTCGCTCTCGTCCTCCTCGGGGAGCAGCTCCTCGGTCCCCTCCTGGATCAGCGTGCCGCGGAACTCGCGGTCGGCCTGCCGGATCGAGGAGGTCAGGTCGACGTTGCCGTTGTCGCGGACGTTCTTCACCTGGACGAAGACGGCGTCGCCGGCCTCCCACTCGAGGCTCTCGAGCCGGCCGTCGAGCTCCGAGCGGTGGAGCAGCCCGGTGACGTTCGGCGAGAGGTCGACGAACACGCCGAAGTCGGCGTAGCCGTCGACGACCCCGCGGTAGAAGCGGTTCTCGACGAGCTGGTCCGGACTGTCGCCACGGAACTCGAAAACGACGTCTTCCTCGTGTGACTGGCAGATGTGGCCCTCGGTGTCGGCGCCACAGATGATACAGTTACCCATTTGTGAGAACAAACTGGGTCCGCCCTAAAGGCGTTGTCGAAAGCCACCGCAACCGACCTCGCGACACCGACTCAGAGTCCCGCTGCCGCGAACCCGCCGTAGCCGTAGCCGAACACGATGACGGCCGGCAGCGCCGCCGCCAGCGCCGCCCGCGGGATCGACGTCCGGTGCCGGACCGCGGTTCCGACGATCAGCAGCCCTGCGCCGTACAGACAGCAGACCACCCGCAGCGGCGCCCACGGAACGGCGGTCAGCAGGCAGGGTGCGGTCGCGTACGCGATCACCTGCACCGTCTCGCTCACACCCGCGCGGTCGGGTGCCAGCAGCGCCAGCCCGACGGTCTCCAGCGCCGCCGAGAGGTGGAACGCCGCCGGTGCGAGGAACAGGCCGACGCCCAACAGCACCAGCACGGCGCCCAGCGGACCGCTGCCGAGGCCGAACGGCGGCGCAACCTCGACAGTTTCGAAGGTGGGCATGTCACCCGTCGCCAGCCGGCCGCCGACGGCGCCCAGCGCGACGAGCACGCCGAAGACCAGCCCCGGCGCCTGGTCCGCGGGTGCGATCCCGTTCCGGAAGAACCGCCGCGGCCGGACGAGCACCTCCGCCCACGCGCGAGCGAGCGCTCGCGGCCCGCGGCCGCGCCCGCCCTCGGGGTTCCCGATCCACTGGGTCATCGACGGCGTTCCTCCATCGTACTTAGTCGGTTCGCAGGGTGTGACAGTTCCGACACCGTGCCTCGTAGGACTCCTCGGCGCCGACGACGATCGTCTCGTCGTCGACGTGGGCCGGTTCGCCGTCGACCAGCCGCTGGTTCCGGGTCGCCGGCTCGCCACACACCGTACAGATCGCCTGCAGCTTGTCGACGTACTCGGCGACGGCCATCAGCTCCGGCAGCGGCGTGAACGGCTCCCCGCGAAACGTGATGTCGGTCCCGGAGACGATCACGCGCCGGCCGTCGTTGGCGAGCACGTTACAGACGTTGACGAGGTCCCGATCGAAGAAGTTCGCCTCGTCGATCGCCACCACCTCCTCGCCGTTGAGGTGGTCCTGCAGCTCCCAGACGCCGTCGCCGACGTTGTCGATCACCCGTGCGTCCCACTGCCGGCCCTCGTGGGAGCCGATCGTCGTCTCGCCGTAGCGGTCGTCGATGGCCGGGGTGAACGCGGCGACGTCCTGGCCGGCGATCTCCGCCCGGCGCAGGCGCCGCAACAGCTCCTCGGTCTTCCCCGAGAACATCGAGCCGGTGACGACCTCGATGAAGCCGCTCCCGGTGATCTCGTGCATGGTCGAACCCCGGGAGGGGAGGGGTAAAGGGTTGCTGAACTGGGTCGTCGCCTCACCGATCGGGCGAACGCGTCGCCTCGAGCGTGTACGCCGTCCCGAGCAGCTCCTCGCCGAGCAGTTCGTACCCGCCGAAGACGTCGTCGATCGCCCCGCGCACGTCGCCGTCGGGGTTCCAGTTGGCGTACCACTGGAGAAAGCGCCGCAGGAGAGGGTTGAACGCCTGCCGCCGCCCGGACTGGAACGGCTGGAGGTCGAGCACGGCGAGCGAGCCGCCGGGTTCGAGCGCCCCGTGGACGTTCGCGACGGCACGCTCCACGTCCGGCATCACGCTCAGCGAGAGTGTCGCGACCGCGGCGTCGTACGGGCCGCCGAGATCCGCGGTCGTCGCGTCCGCGCGCTCGACCGCCACGTTCTCCCAGCCGTGGTCGGCGACGCGTGCCTCCGCTTTCGCGACCATCTCCGGGCTGTAGTCGACCGCCACGAGTCGCCCCTCGTCGCCGATCGCCTCCATGATCGGGGTGAAGTTGACGCCGGGTCCACAGCCGAGATCCAGCACGCGGTCGCCGGGCTGGAGGTCGAGCTGGGCGAGCAGCTCCTCGCGGATCGGCTCGAAGTCGCGCTCGCTCATCCCGTACCAGTCGCTCCACCGGTCCCAGACGGTCGCGCTGCGCTCGAGGTGGTCCCGGTACTCGGCCTCCGCCTCGGGGCGCCGGTCGACGTCCGCCATGGGGGTCGGCTAGAGATGGGACCCGGCCGTGTTAATAGTTGGCAGTCACTGTCCGCGGATCGTTGCACCGGAACGGTTGGCCGTCACCGTCCACGGATCGTTGCACCGGAACGGTTGGCCGTCACCGTCCGCGGATCGTTGCACCGGAACGGTTGGCCGTCACCGTCCACGGATCGTTGCACCGGAACGGTTGGCCGTCACCGTCCGCGGATCGTCGTCCCGGGGTTCTCTCCCCCCAGAAACGCGCCGATCTCCTCGGGCCCGAACACAGACGCCGGCGCGCCGAGATCCAGCAGTTCACGAACCTTCGCGGCCATCCCGCCGGTCACGTCGTCGTCGGCGTCGCTGTCGCCGAGCGTGTCCGAAGCGTCGTCGAACGCCGTGATCTCCGGGATCACCTCGTCGTCGGCGTCGAACACCCCCGGCACCGTCGAACAGAGGCCGACGCGGTCCGCGGAGAGGTGCTCGGCGGCGGTGGTGACGATCTCGTCACCAGAGAGCACCGTCACGCCCTCCCCCTCGGTCGCGATCACGTCGCCGTGGAGGACGGGGACGAACCCCTCACCGAGCATCGTCGCGGTCTGGTTCATCGGCATATCGAGATCCTCGTTTGCGTCGCGCGCGCCGGCCGAGAGCGGATGGACCGGCAGCGCCGGCACGCCGCGCTCGTGGAGGCGGGAGAGCACGAACTGATTGAGCGTCTTCATCGCGCTGTGGATCGCGATCGCGTCCGTGGCGTCGCCGCTGCCGTCGGTGGTCGTCACCCCCGCCTCGCTGGCGTGATGGTGGCCGAAGCTCCCGCCGCCGTGGACCAGCACCAGTTCCGACACGTCGCCGCCCTCCATCGCCTCGGCGACTGCGTCGGCCGCCGCGTCCAGCGCCGGGCCGTCCAGCGTCTCCGCACGGTCCTTCTCGGTGATCACCGAGCCGCCGAGTTTGAGGATCGTCGGACTCATTCCTCCGCGCGCACCCCCTCGGTCGCGAGTTCGGCGCGGAACGCCTGCTCGCAGCCCGGCGAGTACTCCAGCGCACGCCGGGTGGCCTGCGTGCGGTCGAGCGCGACGATACAGCCCCCGCCACCCGCACCGGTCAGCTTCGCGCCCTCGGCTTCCGCCTCGCGAGCTGACCAGACCATCCGATCCAGCGAGCGCGAGGAGACGCCCAGCGCCGACAGCAGCCCGTGGTTGAAGTTCATCAGTTCGCCGAGTTCGTCGAGCAGGACCGGGCCCGGCTCCTCGCCGGGGTCCGCGTTGGCCAGTAGCTGCTCGCCCTCGCGAGTGAGGTCGCCGATGGTCTCGACGGTGTCGGCGGCGAACGAATACTCCTCCTTGAGCGCGCGGACGCCGGCGACCAGCTCGCCCGTGTCGCCCGCGCCGCCGTCGTAGCCGATGACGAGCGGGAGTTCCGGCGCCTCGATCGGTCGCGTGTCGTCACCTTCGACGCGGACCGCGCCGCCCATCGCCGAGCAGTAGGTGTCCGCGCGGGACGCTTCGCCGCCCTGCACGGTCGCTTCGGCCTGGTACGCGCGGTCGGCCAGCTCCTCGGGATCGATCGACTCGCCGCGGGCGCGGACCGCGGCGTCGATGGCGGCGACGACCACCGCCGCCGAGGAGCCGAGTCCGCCCCCCAACGGGATCTCGCTCTCGATCGTCACGTCGAACCCCGCCTCGGGGTCGGAAAGCGCGTCGCGAGCCTGTGCCAGCGCCTCGTCGACGTACCCCGTCGCGGCCTCCACGAGGTTCGAGGGGACGTCGACGTCGGGCTTCTGGTCGGTGTCGCCGCCCCACTCCACGGTGAAGCCGTCGAGGGTGAGCTCGTCGGCCTCGACGCGGACGCGGTGGTCGTCGCGTGGCTCGACGCTGACCCGCGCCCGGCGCTCGATCGCGCAGGGCACCGCGGGCTCGCCGTACACCACGGCGTGCTCCCCGAACAGGTACACCTTGCCGGGGGCGCTCGAAGTCGTCATGTCCGGACGCTCGCTCTCGACGGTTACAGTCGTTCCGACTGCTACTCGTCGGGGCCGTAGGCGTGCACGTCACCTTCGGTCTGGGGCGCTCCGACGGCCAGCACCTCCGAAGTTTCGTCGGCGTCATCGGGGCAGTACGCGCGGTGCGGGCTCTCGGGATCGGCCGCGAACAGTTCGTCGGCGCCGACCACGAACGTCCCCTCGGGCGTCTCGATCTCGATCGTTCCCGAGATCACGAAGAACGCCTCCTCCTGCTCGTCGTGGTAGTGGTACGCCAGCGGGATCTCCTCGCCGGGGTCGACGCTGTAGCGGTTGAGTGCCACCGCCTCGAGCCCCGCGGCGGCGGTCAGCCGCCGGAGCTCGCAGGGTCGGTCAGGAGTCGGTTCGACGTCCCGCGTTCGCACGGTTCGGTAGCCCATGGGTGCATCTGGATGAGAGTCAGGAAAAGCCCGTCGTCGGCGGTGTGATGAGGAGGGAGGCGCGTCGTGGCTTCGCTACGGGGTCGTGGTGTCGACTGCCGGAATGGCGACAGCCTCTCGTTCGGTGGCAACCGGGACAGCAACCGCGACGGCAACAGCATCTCGGTGCTAGACCACTTGCGACCGCAGTGGGCCGGACACGAGGTCCGGCCCAGCACCGAGTCCCCACCCCTCCCCCCGCCGGCGTCGACGAGAATCGGCGATTCTCGTCTGCCAACCAGAACGCGGAGCGTTCTGGTGACGCCGACAGTCGGCGCCGGCGAGGCGTCCACCGCCACCGCACCGCCGTGGCTGTCGGCGCGAAGCGCGAGCGCCTCCGTGCGCGAGCCGAGCGCGAGGGACGAACGAGCGAAGCGAGTGAGTCGGCTGGGGAGGTATGAGGCCTGTGCGGTGCGGTTGCGGTCGCAAGTGGTCAACGATCGAGTTGCTGAAGTGGAACACGACGTCCGTCTCCTCGGTGGTCACGGTCGCAAGTGGTCAACGATCGAGTTGCTGTCGCCGTCGCAGCCACTATCAAACATCCGAATACCCAGCCAAATAGTCGCTGCCGAGCACCACCGCTACCCACGCAAGAACTGAACGCAGAAAGGATCTCGACGGGCCTAGAGCCCGGCCTCGAAGTCCTCGAGGGCGTAGCTGGGCTCGGCGCCGCGGCGGTCGAGCGTCTCGTTGGCCAGCAGCCAGTAGACGACCGACAGCGCGCGTCGACCCTTGTTGTTGGTCGGGATGACCAGATCGACGTTCGAAACGGCGTTGTTCGAGTCACACATGGCGATGACGGGGATGCCGACCGTGATGGCCTCCTTCACCGCCTGGGCGTCGCCGATCGGGTCGGTGACGACCACGACGTCCGGCTCGATGTAGCCGTCGTACTTCGGGTTCGTCAGCGTGCCCGGGATGAACCGACCCGTGCGTGCGCGGGCGCCGATGGCGTCCGCGAACTTCTCGGCCGGGAACCGGCCGTACTGCCGCGAGGAGGTGACGAGCACCTGCTCGGGGTCGTAGTTGGAGAGGAACTCCGCCGCGGTCCGGATCCGGCCGTCGGTCTGGCTCACGTCGAGCACGTACAGCCCGTCGTCCCGGACGCGGTGGATGAACCGCTCCATGTCGTTGGTCTTCTGCTGGGTCCCGATGTGGACCCCAGCGGAGAGGTAGTCCTCGACGGGGATGAGGAGGTCTGCCTCCTCCTCGTCCGGCATGACGTTCTCGTCGAACCGGGACTCCTCTTCCTCGGCCTCGTCGGCCTGCTCTGTCTCTGCCTCCTCGTCGGAGGCGGTCTCTACCGCCGCCTCGGTCTCGGTGGCCTCGTCGGCCACCTCCTCCTCGGCGGGTTCTGTCTCGTCGTTCTCGCTTTCGCTCATACAGCGTCCTCCGCGATGCGGATGAGTTCGTTGAGTTTGGCGGTTCGCTCGCCCCCGACGGTGCCCGTCTTGATGAACGGCGCGCCGGTCGCGACGGCGAGGTGTGCGATCGTCGTGTCTTCGGTCTCTCCCGAACGGTGGGAGATCACGGGCGTGAACCCGTTGCGGGTCGCGGTCTCGATGGCGTCGACCGCCAGCGAGAGCGTCCCGATCTGGTTCGGCTTGATCAGGATGCTGTTACCAGCCCCCTGCTCGATACCCTGCTGGAGCCGCTCGGTGTTGGTGACGAACAGGTCGTCACCGCAGACGAGCGTCTCGTCGCCGACCCGATCCGTCAGGTCGGCGAACCCCTCGAAGTCGTTCTCCTCCAGGGGGTCCTCGACGTACGCCAGCTCGTACTCCTCGACCAGGTCGGCCACGTAGTCGATCTGCTCGTCGGGGCTCCGGGCCCGGTCGCCGTACTGGTAGGCGTCGCCGTCCCAGAGCTCCGAGGCGGCCATATCGAGACCGAAGCTGATCTCGAAACCGACGTCCTCGGCAACCGTCTCGCAGGCCGCCGCGACGATCTCGAACGCTTCCGCGTCGTCGATCGACGGCGCCCACGCGCCCTCGTCACCTTTCGCGGCTGGCACGCCGCGCTCGGTGAGTAGTTCGCCGACGGTCTCGTGGACCGCGGCGTTGGCGAAGGCCGCCTCCGCGACGGAGGGGGCCCCGACCGGCGCCGCGAGGAACTCCTGGATGTGGGTCGCGTCGGCGGCGTGCTCGCCGCCGCCCACGACGTTGCCCAGCGGCACGGGGAAGTTGTCCCCGCGGAACGCGCCGCCGAGATGCTGGTACAGCGGCGCCCCGAGCACGTCGGCGCCGGCTTTCGCCGCCGCCATCGAGATCGCGACCGCGCTGTTGGCGCCGATCTCCGAGAACTCCTCGGTGCCGTCGGCGCCACGCAGCGCCGCGTCGACCTCGCGCTGGTTCCCCGCGTGGACCTCGTCCACGAGTCGGGGGACCGCGTGCTTCCGAGCCGCAGCGATCGCTTCGCCGGGCGGGAGCTCGACGGCCTCGTGCTCGCCGGTGCTGGCCCCGGAGGGGGCCGTCGCGCGGCCGAAGCCGCCCGACCGCGTCAGCACGTCGGCCTCGACCGTGGGGTTGCCACGCGAGTCGAGCACGCGCCGGAGCGAGACGCCGCTGATGCGCGTCATTTACCCTCCCGTCGAACGGTGAACGGCAGGACACCGGCGTCGTACTCCTGTGCCGCGATGAGGTACGGCTCGGTCCGGTCGGTCTCGACCAGCACCGGCGCGCCGTACGACAGCTGCAGCGCTCGGGCGCCGATGATGCGGGCCTTCTCGTACCGGTTGAACTCCGTGTCCGTGCTCATTGGTAGGGGGAGACGACGTCCACCAGGTCGCGGTGGCTCACCATCATGCGCCGGCAGCAGTGCCGATCGACGCCGAGGTCGTCGAGCACCGCTGCGGGGTCCTCCTCGCCGTCACGCGCTCGTTCCTCGAACTCCTCCCAGTGTTCCCCGATAACTTTGCCACACGAGAAACACCGGACGGGTATCATCATGGTTGGATCACCTCAGCGGTAGGACTTCTGGTAGCGAGCACGCGCGCCGGGCCCGCCCCACTTCTTCGGTTCGGACTGCCGGGAGTCGTTGACCAGCAGCGAGCGGTCGAACTCCATGTACGCGTCGCGGAGTTCGGCGTCCTGCAGGTGCTGGACCAGCCCGCGCGCGATGGCGGTGCGGGTGGCGTCGGCCTGCCCCGCGAACCCGCCGCCGGAGACCGACACGTCGATGTCGATCTCCGAGCGGAGGTCGTCGCCGGCGATGCGGAACGGCTCCAGCATCTTGAGCCGCGAGAGCTCCGGTTC
The DNA here is from genome assembly GCF_002025255.2 of Halolamina sp. CBA1230. GTDB lineage: Archaea > Halobacteriota > Halobacteria > Halobacteriales > Haloferacaceae > Halolamina. The sequence continues at coordinate 969,493 of NZ_CP054587.1, read as the reverse complement.
GACCAGCTCGACGGGCTGGGAGTTGATGCGAACGCGACCCTCGCCCTCGCTCACCGTGGCGCGGGCGACGGCCGTCTTCTTCTTGCCGGACGTGTTCGTTACCATGTCTTGTTGGCGCCGAGGGTCTCGGAGATGTTTCCGAGCGTGGTGAACTTGATGTTCGAGAGCCGGTCGAGCGAGGTGCCCTCGAGCACCTCCCCGTCGCGGTCGTGGGGGTTGCCCACGTAGATGCGGATGCTCTCGAAGGCCTCGCGGCCGCGATCCTGCTTGTACGGCAGCATGCCGCGCACGGAGCGCTTGAAGATGCGGTCCGGGCGCTTGGGGTAGTACGGCCCCGAGTCGGAGCCCAGCTCCGCTCGCGTGCGGTAGGTCTCCATCGTGGCCTCCTCGTTGCCGGTGATCACCGCCTGCTCGGCGTTGATCACGGCGACGCGGTCGCCGTCGAGAGCGCGCTGGGCGATCTCGCTGGCGACGCGACCCATGATGCAGTCGCGGGCGTCGACGACGAGGTCGGCCTCCCACTCGGCGACGCTCATCGGATCACCCGCACGTTGCTGCCTTCGGGGTTGTTTTCGAGTGCCTGTTCGAGCTGTACCGCCTCGCCGACCTGGTCGATCTTCTTCCGGGCGGTGCCGGAGAAGTTGACCGCGGCGACGGTGACGTCTTTCTGGAGCACACCGCTGCCGAGCACCTTGCCGGGCACGACGACCGTCTCGTCCTCCTGGGCGTATCGCTCGATGCGGCCCAGGTTGACCTCTGCGTGCGTGCGGCGCGGCTTCTCAAGTCGTTCGGCCACGTCGGCCCAGACGTTGGCACCGACGTCGCGGGAGACCGACTTGAGCTCGGCGATGAGGCTCCCTAGTCTCGGGTTCGTCTTGTTGCTACTCATGGATTGACCTCTGAAGTGGAGTTGCCTCCGAAAACTGAGAGTACAGGGCTCTCCGGTTCGATCGATCCGAGAAATGCAGGGAGCAGGATTTGAACCTGCGGACCTCTACAGGACAGCGCCCTGAACGCTGCGCCGTTGGCCTGACTTGGCTATCCCTGCCTGCACTCTCGGATACTGGATGGCCCTTCAAAGCGGTTTCGGTCCGCACCCACGACTCGCCGGCGCCGGGGCTCCCGGATCGGGGGCTAGCGTCGGGGTGTCGTGGGTTCCAGGCCATCAGACTGCGACTTTCTCTTGCAGTTCGTCCGCGCGCGACTCGATCGAGTCGATCCCGCGGAGCACCAGTTCTTCGACCGTCATCGAGCCGTCCGTCTCCACGTGGAACACGAACGCCCCGGGGACGTCCTCGACTTCGAGTTCCTTCCCGGGGTAGCGCTCGGTCAGGTCGTGATCGAACTCGTCGGTGGGGATCAGCTCCCCGTCCTCGGTTTCGATGACCCCACGGAGGATGTTCGTCTCCTCCTCGTCGAACTCGCCGCGGTCGCCGACGACCGACACCGTTCGCAGGTGGCGGTAGCCGACCGCGACGCCGCCCGACTGCTTGGCGTGGCTCTTGCCGTCGTCGAGGACGGCCTCGGCCTCCAGCTCGATGCGCTGGTTCTCGCCGCTGGGGTTCTCGTTCAGCTGGATGATCGGGATGTCCTCGTCGGCGGGCTTGACGTCGGGATCCGAGGACTCGATGTCCCCGGAGTACGCCGTGTCCGGCCCCTCGACGTCGAGCGCGAGGGTGACGGTATCACCGTACTCGAAGTCGTCGGGCGTCGTCAGCGGGACGAGGCCCAGTCGGAGCCCGATCATCTCGTCGAACATCACCGAGGAGTTCTCCACGACGTGGAGGGTGTCGATGCTCAGCGTGGGCACGTCCGCGATCATCGCCCGGCGCAGCCCGTTGGCGAAGGCCGGGGTGAGACCGCGCACGAGGATCCGCGCCTCGCGATCGTCGCCTCGGATGAACTCGACGTCGAATTCGTCTGCCATGTGTTACAGTCGGTTCTTCTTGGGTGCGCGCGTCCCGTCGTGGGGGAGCGGAGTGACGTCCTCGATTCGACCGATCTCCAGACCCGCACGGGCGAGCGCACGGATCGTCGCCTGTGCACCGGGGCCGGGGGATTTCGTGTCGTTGCCGCCCGGGCCGCGGACGCGGACGTGGACGCCGCCGATGCCGGCGGCCTTCACGTCGTCGACGACCGCCTCGGCCATCTGCATGGCCGCGTAGGGGGACGCCTCGTCGCGGTTCTGCTTCACGACCGTCCCACCGGAGGATTTCGCGACCGTCTCCGCGCCGGTGGCGTCGGTCACCGTGATCAGCGTGTTGTTGAACGACGCGAACACGTGTGCGATGCCCCACTTCTCGTCGTCAGCGGCTGTGGACTCGCTCTGGCTCATTCGTCTTGACCCTCCGCGCGTGCGGGGTGGAGTTCGTCGGACAGCACCGAGTTCTCGTCGAACTCGATCGCGTCCTCCTCGCTGACGGTCACGAACTTCGAGGGCTCGGTGACCCGAGCGCCGTCGACGGTGACGTGGCCGTGGACGAGGAACTGCCGAGCCTGCTGGGGCGTCGACGCCAGCCCCTGCCGGTAGACGACGGTCTGGAGGCGGCGCTCCAGCACGTCGGTCTCGTCGAGGCTCAGCACCTCGGTGATGTCGTCGTTCTCGTTGAGGATGCCGATCTTCCGGAGCCGGGCGACGAACTCCTCGCCGCGCGCGTTTGCGGCCTCGACGTCACCCTGGGCGGCGCCGAGCAGCCGTCGGGCCTCGCGACGGAAGTCGCGGAGGCGCGACTGCGCGCGCCAGAGCTCCTCCTTGCTCTCGAGCCCGTAGCGGTCGACCAGCCCGGCCTCCTCGGCGATACGCTCGCCCTGGAACGGGTGGTTCGGCGTCTCGTAGCGTTTAGTCGCGTTGCCGGTCGTCATTCTTCTTCACCTTCCTCTTCCATCTCCTCGCGGATCTCCTCGATGTTGACCCCGATGGTCCCCTCGGTTCGACCCGTGGACTTGGTCCGCTGTCCGCGGACCTTCTGCCCGCGCTCGTGGCGGACGCCCTTGTAGGAGCTGATCATCTTCATGCGGTTGATGTCGTGGCGCCGGGACTCCTCGAGGTCGCCCCCGGTCTCGTGGGTGGTCTCGCCGGTGAAGAAGTCCTTCTGCCGGTTTGCCATCCACTCGGGGACGTGATCGCCGAGGTTCTCGACGACGTCGACGACGTCGTCGATCTCGTCCTCGTCGAGGCGTCCGAACGTCGCCTGCCGATCGACTTCGGCCTCGTCGGCGACGATGCGCGCCATGCGCTTGCCGATGCCTTTGAGTTCGCTGAGGGACCGCTCGACGGATTTGGTCCCGTCCAGGTCGGACTGCCCGATCCGGACGAAGTACTGGAGGTCCTCGTCCCCCTCCGTCTCGCCGTCCGCTGGTTCTTCTGCACTCATATCTGGTTGGTGTCGGTGCGAGCGTTGCGGCGGGGATTTGAACCCCGGAGGCTGTGCGCCACAGAGTTAGCAACCCTGCGCCTTGGGCCAGGCTAGGCTACCGCAACCCGCGTGCTGGTATCGTCGCCCGACGTCGTCGGACTCGGGACGCCGCGCCCCTACAGTTCACTACATACACCGATTCCGGGAGTGTACACTTAAACATCACGGAACCCGGGTGGGTGTGTGAGAGCGGAACATCGGGGCCGGCGTCGGACCGCTGTTCGCGCCGTCGATCACTTGACGGCCTGCCAGCCGACGGCAACCGTTCCACCGACGACGGTGACCACGGCGTAGGAGAGACACGCCGCGGGGAGGACCAACAGGAGCGCGACGAACGACACGGCCGTCGGGAGGGGGATTACGCGGCCGAGCGGGTCGCGGCCGAACAGCCACGACTGGACCGCGACGGTGAGGAGTCCGAGTAGGGTTCCCACAGCGGCTGCGCCGATGGGCGGGACGATCAGTATCGGGCCCGACCCGAACAGGTATGCGAGACAACCGAACAGCCCTGAGGTCGTGAGGGCGTGCGTCGTTGCCCGTCCGCCCCGACCCAGCGACGCCGGATCGAAGTCGGCCCGACGAAACACCACGGAGAGTACGCCGCCGAGAACAGTCACCCCGACACCTACCCCTGCCATTACGGTGTTGCCCACCACCAGTCCCAGAGCGACCAACAGCAACCCCAACGGCGCGAGCGCAAGCGTTCCGAGCCGAAGTACCCGCTGTTCGTCCATCCTTTCGCCCCACAGCCGTCGGCCGGAAAGTGTTTTCTTTCCGTCGCTACAGTCCCAGTATCTCCCGCGCCTCCGCCGTCGACGCCACGGGCCGCCCGAGCTCCTCGGCGATCCGGACGGTGCGCTCGACCAACTGCGCGTTGCTCTCGGCCTGCTCGCCTTTCCTGTAGTAGAGGTTGTCCTCCAGCCCCACCCGGACGTGCCCACCGAGAAGAATCCCCATCGTCGTCAGCGGGAGCTGGTGCGGGCCGAACGCGAGAACGTTGAACTCCGCTCCGTCGGGGACGTTCTCGACCATGTTCAGCAGGTTCCGCGGGCTGGGTATCGTCGTCGTCCCGCCGCCGAACACGAGGTTGACGTACGGCGGCTCGTCGAGGTCGTCCCAGATCCGCAGCGACTCGTTGAGGTGGCCGCCGTTGAACACCTCCAGTTCGGGCTTGATCCCGCGGGCCTGCATCTCCTCGTGGAGCGCGTCGACGAGCGCCCGGGTGTTCTCGCTGGTGAGGTGTTGGTAGCGATTGAGCGGTCCCATGTCCAGCGACGCCATCTCCGGCGCGGGGTCGGTCCGAAGCGGTTCGGCCCGGAGCGCGTCGGGCGCCGCCGTCCCGCCGGTGGAGTGCTGGATCACCACGTCGTCGGTCGCCTCGCGGACCGCGTCGGTGAGCTCCTGGAACCGCTCGGTCGAGAACGCGCGCTCCCCGGAGTCCTCGCGGGCGTGGAGGTGGAGGATGCTCGCGCCCGCTTCCTCCGCGGCCGCCGCGGCCTCCGCCACCTCCGCGGGCGTCTCGGGGACGTTGGGGTTGGCCTCCTTCCCGTGGACGCCGCCCGTCAGCGCCGCGGTGACGATCAGCGGCTTCCCGTCGCGGTAGTCGTCGTAGCTCACGAGTCGGCCCCCTCCGTCGCTGTATCTCCGTCCTCGCTGTCCACGCCGTCGAACCCAGTTATCGACCCGAGATCCTTCGCCTCGCGGTAGAACTCGCAGTCGGTCTCGGGGTCGAGGCCGTAGCGTTTCGCACAGACGTCCGCCCGCATCGGCTGGACGAACGCGTCGACGGCGGTGCAGTACGGCCGCGCCTCGTCGAACGCCTCGCCGTCGTCGCCGGCCGTCCGGCGCTCCAGGAACTCGCAGGTGTCGGGCATAGGCGAAGGTAGTGCCGGCCATCCATCAAGCTACCTTCGGTGGCACACCACACGTCGCTGGTGCTCGTCGGCGTCGTCGCCGCCGCGGTGCCCGGAACACTGGTTGGGCTGATCGCGTTCGCCGCGACGCTGAAGACGCTGGGGTTCACTCCGGTCGAGCGGCGGCTGGCGTCGACGCTGGTCGAGCGGTACGGATCGATGTTGGGTGGCTGGTCGCTACGCTGACCCTCCAACTTCGGCGTCGTTGGCAGTAGATCGGGACCGAAGGGCGCTCACTCCCCCGACCGATTTATCCACTCGACAGACGAGTCGCTGGTATGGGCGGCATCGAGCTTCGGGACGAAACCCTGTTCGTCGGTCGCGAGCCGAACCGACTCGACGAACTGGCGATCGAGTTCTCCGAGATCCTCGACGATATGGGCGTTACCCACGTCTTCGTCGCGGGGTACGTCTCGATCCTCGCGGGCCGTGCTCGGTCGACCGAAGACGTCGACGTCCTCATCGAGCGAATCGACGAGGCGACGGCCGATCAGTTAGCGACGAGACTCGACGAGGAGGGGTTCTGGGGTGCAGCGATGCCGCTATCGTCGACGTACGAGATGCTCTCACACGGCGACCACGTCTGGGTGGCGCCGGAGGATCAGGTCACGCCCCATATCGAACTGAAGTTCGTCCGGGACGAGTTCGACCGTGCTTCCCTCGAGAACGCGATCACGGCACGGATCGGCGGTCACGAGATCCCGATCGGTCCGCTGGAGCTCCAGATCGCCTACAAGCTGCATCTCGGGGCACAGAAGGATCTCGAAGACGCCGTCCACCTCTACACGCTGTTCGAGCAAAGCCTTAGTGTTTCTCGGCTCGAAGAGTGGGTACGTCGACTCGGAGTCGAAGACGAGTATGACCGACTCGAACGAGCCTGACGGCCTGCACGCGAAACACGAACGGAACCGCGAGCAGCGCATCGCGGCGATCAAGCGGTGGGTGGCGTACATCCAGTCCGAACCGCCCGAGAAGTGGGGGCCGCAGCAGAACGCCGTGGTCGACGACCAACTCGAGGCCGCCCAGGACGCCGGAACGTCGGCGGCGCACAAACAGCACGTCGAGGATGTGGCCGCGGAGATCGCCGAGGTGGCCGACGACGACTCGGAGACGTAGCGATCGGTTTCAGTCCGCGGCGCCGCTGATGTACTTCTCGTTGATCTCGTACTCGCCGCGGTCGTTCTCGACGAGGTACTCGCCGTAGTAGGGGACGCGGTCGGCGACGACCGCCTCGAACGTCTCGCGGATCTCCGCGCGGCTCATCTCGCCCATCGACTTCAGGTCGTCGTTGCGGTTGAGACAGCCCTTCAGGTACCCCTCGTGGGTCACGCGGACCCGGCCGCAGTTGGCACAGAACTCCTCGTTCTCGACGGGGTCGACGATCTCGACCATCCCGCCCTGGAACTCGTCGAGCTCGGCCGGCTCGGGGGTGGCGGCGACGGATTCGGCCGCCTCGGGGTTGACGTAGTAGCGCTTGCGGTCGTGCATCTCGCGGTGCTCGACGTGGTCGGAAATGTCCTCCAGCCAGTCGTGGACGCGCCCGATGTCGATGTTCCACTCCGGCTTGCCCGTGAGTTCGGGCATGTACTCGATCAGCTGGAGCTGGAGCCCCTCGTTCTCGGCGACGTGGTCGACCATCCCCTCGACGTAGCCGGCGGTGTGCTCGAACACGACCATGTTGAGCTTCACCGGCGCGAGGTCGGCGTCGACGGCGGCCTGGACGCCCTCCATCACCTTCTCGTAGGCGCCGGATTTCGTGATCTCGGCGAACTCGTCGGGGTCGAGCGCGTCCTGGGAGACGTTCACGCGGTCGAGCCCCGCCTCTTTCAGCTCCTCGGCGCGGCCGGGGAGGAACGTCCCGTTGGTGGTCATCGACACCTCCATCTCGTCGGGCGCGCGGCGGATGATCTCCTCCAGATCCTGTCGGAGCATCGGCTCGCCGCCGGTGAGCTTCACCGAGTCGACGCCGTACTCCGACACGACGTCGAGGAAGCGGACCACGTCGTCGGTCCCCATCTCGTCGTCGCCCGGCTCCATCGGCCCCCGGGTGTCCCCCAACCCCTCGTTGTGACAGTAGACGCAGTCGAAGTTACACCGGTCGGTGAGCGAGACCCGTACGCCCGTCACCTCGCGGCCGAACTCGTCCGAGAGCGGCATTGGCTTATGGTTCGTCCGGACGGGCTTAAGCCTCCGGGTGGTATCACCCGAAATGTAACCGTTCGAGGTTTCGTACCCGCGGTCGAGACGGTATCGATGGGCACGAAACCGGCCCCGTTCGAGGGAGCCGGCTTCAAAACCCTCATTAGCGGAACGCGCCACCTTCAGCTATGGACGAAGCCGCCGTACGCGACCTGCTCGCGGAGGTCGAGGACCCCTCCCTCGGCGACGACCTGGTGTCGCTGGGACTGGTCAACGCCATCGAGGTCGAGGACGGGACCGCGAGGGTCTCGCTCGCGCTCGGGGCGCCCTACGCGCCTCACGAGTCCGCCATCGCGGCGGAGGTCCGGGAGAAACTGCAGGACGCCGGGATGGAGGTGGAGCTCTCGGCCAGCATCCCCGACGACCAGGAGGGCGAGGATCAGGTGCTGCCGGGCGTGAAGAACATCATCGCCGTCGCCTCCGGGAAAGGTGGCGTCGGCAAGTCGACGATGGCGGTCAACATCGCCGCCGGCCTCTCGAAACTCGGCGCCGAGGTAGGGCTGTTCGACGCCGACGTGTACGGGCCGAACGTGCCGCGGATGCTCGACGCCGACGAGGCGCCGCGGGCGACCGACGACGACACGATCATCCCGCCCGAGAAGTTCGGCGTGAAGCTGATGTCGATGGCCTTCCTCTCGGGCGAGGACGACCCCGTGATCTGGCGGGGCCCGATGGTCCACAAGCTCCTCACGCAGCTGGTCGAGGACGTGGAGTGGGGCGAACTCGACTACATGGTGCTCGACCTGCCGCCGGGGACGGGCGACACCCAGCTGACGATCCTCCAGACGCTGCCGCTGACGGGTGCCGTCGTCGTCACGACGCCACAGGAGGTGGCGGTCGACGACGCCCGCAAGGGGCTGCGGATGTTCGGCAAGCACGAGACGCCGGTGCTGGGGATCGCCGAGAACATGTCCTCGTTCCGCTGTCCGGACTGTGGGAACGAGCACGAGATATTCGGCGAGGGCGGCGGTCGCTCGCTGGCCGACGAGAACGACCTGCCGTTCCTCGGCGGGATCCCGCTGGACCCCGAGATCCGCGAGGGCGGCGACGAGGGGAGGCCGGTCGTGCTGCGGGAGGGCGAGACCGCCGACGCGTTCCGCGTGCTGACCGAGAACGTCGCCAACAACGTCGGCGTGATCCGCCGGCAGGGCGTCCAGCAGCATGGCTGGTGAGGACGGCGACGACACGGACTGGGAGATGGCGCCCGAGGGGGAGGGGAGCTTCCCCGAGGATGCGGCGAAGCGGGAGACGCTGCGGGCGGTCGCCGACGAGATCCGGGCCCGCGACGACTCCTCCGAGGCGTCCCAGATCGGTGCCTTCCTCTATCGGGTGTCGGACCTGTACAAGGAGGGCGAGGAGACGTCGATCCCGGAGATCTACATGAACATGCGGCATATCCTGGAGGTCCGGGAGCAGGGCGGATTGGATCCCGAAGAGTAGCGGCAATTTCCGTTTTCTGTCGGTTTGGAGTTTGCGTGTTGCTACGGTGTGTGCTCGTAGACTGGAACGGCGAACAGCAACAGCAGCTCGATCGTTGGCAACTGAGACAGCACCAGCATCTCGATCGTAGACCACTTGCGACCGCCCCGCACAGCCCACAGACCTCCCCAGCCGACTCACTCGCTCACGTTCGTTCGCTCCTTCATCCCTCGCGCTGGCTCGTCCACGGAGGGACTCGCGTTTCGCGCCAACCGCGACCGCGGTGCGGTGGCGGTGGACGCCTCGCGGCCGCCGACCGCTGGCGGCCGCGGGGGGAGGGGTGGGGACTCCGAACTGTGCCGAGCCTCGTGCTCGGCACTTCGCGGTCACAAGTGGTCATGCTTCGAGATGCTGTCGCTGTTCGCGGTCGCGGTGCCGTCGACGATCACCTATCCAACTGAACCAATCGATCACGAGTAGCGAACCGTTTTTCCACGCGCCAAACCACACCACACGTAGTGGACGCCCACCAAGAGGAACTCTCGAACCCGTTCGCGATGGACGAGGACTGCCGGAACTGTCCAGCCCTCGCCGACTGCCGCGAGCAGGTGGTCCACGGCTACGGCGACGCCGGCGGGGAGTTCGTCTTCCTCGGCGAGTCACCCTCTGCCGGCGCCGAAGAAACGGGCGTGCCGTTCACCGGCGACGCGGCGGACGAACGGATCCAGCGCATCCTCGGCGAACTCGGCTTCTCCCGCTCCCCGCCCGAGGCCGACGACCCCGACGTCCAGAACGTCTACCTCACCTACCTCACGCGCTGTCGTCACCCCGAGCGCGCGGCGACCGACGAGGAGGTCCGGAACTGCGAGCCGTTCCTCAACGCCGAACTCCGGATGATCAACCCCCACATCATCGTCCCCATCGGCGACCGCGTGCTGGAGGAACTCGCCGTCGAGTACACCACCCGCGCGCCGGAGAGCTTCGACGTGTTTGAGGAGCACGCCACCACCGTCCGGGGCCGAGGATTCGAACTGGTGCCGATGATCCCCCCCGCCGAGCAGACCGACGAGCAGGAGGCCGCGTTCGTCGAGCACGTGAAAGAGAACGTGTTCTCGCGGGACTACCGGCAGACGAAGGGCAGGAGAAGTCGCTGAGTTCGCCGTGACCGTGCGACCGTCGATGGTCTACTCCCAGTACGCCGTCCCGCCCGGAACGCCGCGGGTTCCGACGACGACACCCGCCATGACGGCCACGACGACGAGCACGAACGCCGCGGCCGTGGGGGCGAGCGTCGCCGAGTTCGGCAGCCGTCGCAGGAACGTTCCCAGCCCGCCGAGTGCGAGCGCCGAGGTGATCCCGGCCGCGAGCAGGCCGGCGGTGCGAGCGTCGAGCATACTGTCGGGTCGGCGGGAAGTCGCTTAAGCCCGGCGCTCGCTCTCGACCGCGACCCGCCGGATTCAAGCGCGCCGCGAGCCGAGAGTCGACGATGACAGTCGTCGTGCTGCTCGCCGACCCGCCACGCCCCGGACTCCGCTTTCCCGACCTCGCGGCGACGAGCCCGCTGAGCGGGTCGGAGGCGGCCGAACTCGCGGCCGCGATGGACAGGGACGCCATGCGGGCCGTCGAGCGCTCCGGCGCCGATCTGCTGGTGAACTACCGTCCGGACGACTCGCTCGACGAGGCACACCGGATCGACGCCTCGCCGGAGGCGGAGATGCGCGCGCTCGCCGCCGACGCCGTCGAGGACGTGAGCGACGTGCGCTTCGAGCCACAGGTCGGCTCCACCCAGAGCGCCCGCGTGGGCAACACCGTTACCCACCTGCTCAAGGAGGAGGAGGAGGCCGGCTCCGTCGCGGTCCTGCCCGGGAACACGCCGTTCGTCACGCGGTCGGGCATCGATTCCTCGGCGATGAAGCTCCGAAGCAACGAGGTCGTGCTCGGGCCGGGCGCCGGCGGCGCGGTGTACTACGCCGGCTTCACCGACACGGTCGACTTCAGCGACGCGCTGACGCCGCCGGCGCTCAACACGCTCGCGGAACTGGCCCGCGGCGAGGGCCACGACACCGAGTTCCTGCCGACCCGGCCGACTGTCCGGACCGGCGACGAGCTCGCGAGCGTGGTCGCGGAGATCCGCGCCCGCGTCGCCGCCGACCGGGTCGTGCCGGAGTTCACCACCGCGCTGATCGAGGAGTACGGGCTGGTCGTCGACGAGGACGGTCTGGCGCGGCGCTAACCTCCGGACAAGGCTTTTACCGGTGTGCCCGGAACTGAGGGATATGTCCGTTAGCAATCATCGCCGTCTGCGTTACCCGCTCGGCGTCGTCGCCCTCGTCGTGGGGATCTTCGCCCTCGACGTGGCGCTGGGCGTCCTCGTCGACAGTGCCGTCGCGTCGGGGTTCCCGGGGTGGTTGCCGACGTTCGGTACCGTCGGGGAGACCGTCGTGGCGTACTCGCTGCTCGGCAACGCCTACACGTACCTGTTCGTCCCCGCGGCCGCGTTCTGGCTGGGAGTCCGGTACGCCGGCGGGGAGTGAGGCCGGAGCGGTAGGTTCAACCCACCCGAGCGAGAACGACCGAACGCGCGGTGGGATGGCAGAGTGGCCTATTGCGCCGGTCTTGAAAACCGGTGGCGTCAGCCTCCTGGGTTCGAATCCCAGTCCCACCGTCGTTCTGCGACACGCGACTCTCCCCTGACTCACGCAGTCGTCCCTCACTCCGTCGAACGCAAAGGCTTTGGGCGGGTCGGGCGAACGGCCGCGTAATGAGCGACGCCGACGACTGGCCACACGACCCGGACGGCGAGGAGGGCAGTGAAGGCCGGCGCAAGTACGGGCACGCCGTGCTGGCCAAGAAGATCGACGAGGAGGAGGACTTCCCGCTGACTGCCGAGGAGTACGTCGCCGACTACGGCGACCACCCGATCCGGATCAGCTACCAACAGGTCGTCTCCGTCGAGGAGATCTTCGAGCACGTCGACGCCGAGGAGTTCGAGGACTTCGTCGAGTTCCACCGCGTCGTCGGCGCGGCGATGCGCGACGCCGGCTACTGGTTCTACGAGGGCGCCGAGCAGTTCGCCGACGCCTGAACTGCTGCCCATTCCGTTCACCCACCCCGAGGCCGGCGGTTCGCGACTCGAACGCTTTCGGCCGGCCTAAAAGCCGGAACGACTAAGTGGTTTTAGGCAAACCTAAAGAGTATGCGAACCGCAGGCCGCCACGTCGAGCTACCTCACAGCCTCGGGGGGACCGGTGGGGATGCACCGCTCGCCGGACGGCGCCGACGCGGGGTGGGACGATGACCGAAGGGGAACTCTGTCCCCTCCGGAAGCGGATCGAGGCGCTCGCGAGCGAGCGCGGGGAGTACTACCTCGTCTGCGGTCAGTACGGCGACCGGCCGGTCCCGGCGGCGGACTGTCGGTTCGAGAGCCGCCAGTCCGCCGAGCGGGCTGCGCGGCTGACCGAGGAGTATCGATCGTTGCTGAGGAACTACGACCCGGAGGTCCCGCGGTACGACATCGTCGTGCGGCAGACTCCCGAGGTCGGGACGACGGGGCGGTCATCGGAGGCCCGACGGTGATCGAGACCCACGTCGACCGGGCGCGGACGGCGGTCGAGCGCGAGCGGTCGGTGCTCGAGGCGGAGCGTGCGGCCTACGAGCAGTTCCGTCGCCAGGTGTCGTCGGTGTCGGCGACGGAGATGCGCCAGGCAACGGGCGGGGCTGCACAGGGTGCGGTCGCGGTCCGAGCCGGCCGCACCGACGCTGGCGCCGGCGCCTGCGAGCAGGTCCGGGAGGCGTTCGACGAGACGATCCGCCCCCACAGCGTCGCCGACGTCGACGGCGAGGAGTCGCTGCTGGAGACGATCCGGGCGGAGTTCGGCGACGGCATCGCGCTCGCGCTGGCGCCGACGACCGGTGCCGGGTTCACCGCCGAGACGAAGCGGGCGGTGCTCACGGCGGCCCGCGAACGGGAACGGGAGATCGAGGCGACGGTCGACTCCCTCGACAGCGAAGCCGCGTCGCTCCGCGAGGTCGGCGAAACCGTGACGGAGATCACCGAGTGGGTCACCGACGCCGACGAGACGCCGCTGTCGGAACTGGGGTTCGAGGAACTTCGTGAACGGCACGACCGGCTGGCGGAGTACCGGGAACGTTGTAGCGAACTGCTCGCCGAGCGCCAGGCGTTGCTGCTGTCGACGACGGGCCGGAACCGATCGGCCGACGTGAGTCATCGGGCGCTGGTTCGGTATCTCTACGAACCGCTGCCGGTCGTCTTCCCGGTGCTGTCGACCGTGACGCGGCTGTACGACCTGATTGAGGAGTGTCAGCGGGCGGTTCGGGCGTATCTGACGCGGTGTGGGTGAGTTCGGGAGTGTGGTTTAGTCCGGCTGGTCGCCAGCAACTCTCGATCGTTGACTTCTGAGACAGCAACCGCGACAGCAACAGCATCTCGACGCATGACCACTTGTACCGCAACCGCGACCGCACAGCACCGCGATGGTCTTCCCCGCATCCTCGCGGGTCACTCCGTTCCCCGCTCGGTTTTCCGCGGCCTCCCGTCGTTGCACGGGCGACCCGCGAGTCGCCCGTGCAGCCTGCAGGACCTTCGGTCCTGCGCTGGTCGGCCGCGCCATCCTCCCCACGGGCTCGCCGACCGATGGCGAGCCCTCGCGTCCACCGCCACCGCAGCCGCGGTCGGCGCGCGACGTGAGCAGGGCGAGACCGGAGGTCTCGCTGGCAGTGCGGGCGACGCGTGGGTCGCCCGCACGACGCCTCCGTGCGCGAACGAGCGCGTGAGGGACGAAGGAGCGAACGAACGTGAGCGAGTGAGTCGGCTGGGGAGGGAACGAGGCGGGAAAACGCGACCAACGGGAGCGGGAAACTGCCTCGAAGCGAGCGGCGAAGCCGCGAGCCGTGAGGGCTGTGCGGGGTGGTTGCGGTCACAAGTGGTCTAGCTCACTCCGCGGTCCTGTTTCCAACCGAACCAACGAATTCCCGAGCACGCGATCACTCGAATCGACCCCGATCCTGAGAACACTCCTCTACGACACAACCAACCAGAAACTACTCCTCGTCCAGCGACATCCGCTCGCCCAACTGCTGTTCGAGCGCGCCGCGCTCCCACGTCCGGGTCCCCTCGCCCTCGATCTCGGCCTGGATCTTCTCCTCCAACAGGTTCACCGCCACCGAATTCGCCCCCTCGGGGATGATCAGGTCGGCGTGTTTCTTCGTCGGCTCGATGAACTGCTCGTGCATCGGTTTCACCGTCGAGAGGTACTGGTCGATCACGTCCTCCAGCTCCCGGCCGCGCTGGATCACGTCGCGCTTGATCCGCCGAAGAATGCGCACGTCGGCGTCGGTCTCGACGTACAGCCGGAGATCCATCATGTCGTTGATGTTCTCGTCGTACAGCGCGAGGATCCCCTCGACGATGATCACGTCGGTCGGGATCACCGTCACGCGCTCGTCCTTGCGGTTGTGGATCTCGAAGTCGTACTGGGGCATCTCCACGGCCTGCCCCTCCGAGAGCTGTCGCAGGTGTTCCCGCAGCAGCTCCCACTCGAACGCGTCGGGGTGGTCGTAGTTGACCTCCTCGCGCTCCGCGCGGTCGAGATGGCTCAGATCTTTGTAGTAGTTGTCGAGCGGGATTCGGGTCACCGACTCCCCGACGCTCTCGGTGATCAGGCGGGCGACCGTGGTCTTGCCGGCGCCGGTGCCGCCGGCGATACCGACCACGAACGAGGGGATGGTCATCGGACGATCCGAGGAGAGCGCCGCGTTTCAAACCTGCCTTTTCGGTCGCTTGCGGGTCAGCCTGTCAGTTCCAGTTCGTCGGCGACGAGGAACGCGGCGGCGACGCCGAGGGTGAGCACCGCACCCCAGACGGCGACGACCGGCTCGCTCCAGCCGTCGGTGAACGTGACGGCACCGAGCCAGGCGAGCAGTCCGAAGCCGAGGACGAAGGCAGCGTCCGGTAGATCGACCATACCGGCGCTACCGACGGCCGACTACGTTAGTGTGACGCTCCGCCGTCGACCAGCGAGGCGCTGAGCTGTTCGCCCTCGGCCTCGCCGTTCCCCTTGCCGGCCCCGGAAAACGCCGCGCGGGCGATCGTCGCCGCCAGCGCGTCGGGGTCGTCGACGACCGGCGCGAGCGCGGCCCGGAGCGCCGTCCCCTGGATGTCGATCACGGGAACCCCGTCGGCGTTCTCGCGAGCACGCTCCCGGCGGGCACGCAGTTCCAGCCAGGCACGCACCGTCGCGCCGGTGTACTCACGGGCGAGCGCGACCGGGTCGTCGACGCCCGGCACCGTCGCGAGGAAGCGTGCGCCCGGCCCCTCGGCGTCGACGCGCTCGGCGACCCACTCGCGGATCGTCTCCGGGTCGGCGTCGTCGCCGAGGTCGGCCGTTGCCTGTTCCAGCAGGTCGGCCTCGCGTTCGGCCACGCGGTGGAACGCGTCGCCGACGACGACCGTGTCCGCCCCTGCGTCCCGGACTGCCCGCACGTCCTCGCCGTCCGCGAGCCCGCCACCGTACCAGAGCCGCGAGCGGACCAGCGAGTCGTCGAGTCGGTCGAGGATCTCGATCGCCTCGTCGCCGCCGAACGTCCCTGAGTACTCGAGGTAGACGATTTCGGACTCTAGGTGCCGGTCGGCCGCCATCGCCCGTCGCTTGGCCGTCGTCGGATCGAGCACGTCCGACTCGTCGACGCCGGCCTCCCGGGCGGCGGCGCTGTCGGGGTTCTGGACGATGTACGCCTCGAACGCCGCCTCCGAGAGCAGCAGCGAGGTGGCGACGCTCGCCAGCCAGTCGGCGATGCGGTCGGGGAGCCACGGCGCCTTCTGCGAGACGAGGCGGGGAGCCAACTCCTCCCGGACGCTCTCGATCGCGACGCCGAGGGTCCCCACGAGCGCCTCGGTGTCGCCGTTGAGCACCTCCGGGACGAGCAGTAGGTCGGCGGTCTCCTGGCTCCGGCGGGTGACGTGGTCCGCGCCGCTCGGTTCGTGACAGACCGGTGTCGACAGCGGCGCCAGCAGGTCGAACGCGGCCTCGGTGTTCGCGGGGGTCACGTCCGCGGAGCCACCGACGGAGACGGCGTCGGTCTCCGCGAGCCAGAGCGGGTACAGCAGCGGGAGCTTCTTCGCGCCCTCCGGATCGACTTTCGTGACGTGCTCCCAGTCCGGCACCGGATTGGTGTCGAGCGCGCTCCGGGCGAGCAGCCGCACGGTGTCGACCGCGCGCTCGCCCCGCGCCGCGAGGTCCCGTCGCATACGGGCACCTCGCTGCGGGGCGGCAAAAACCCGGGCGGTTCGGGGATGGACAGCTTCAAACCGCTGGTCGGCCCACCCACGGCCATGTCCGGACCGCTCCGCGGGGTCGCCGACCGTCTCGCGGGCGTCGACGCGTTCCCGACGCCCGCCCGCGCGGTGTTCAGCCACTACGCCGCCGGCGGCTCGCTCGAACTCAGGGCGATCCGACTGCAGCAGCGCGTGGAAGACGAGGTCGATCGGATGGTCGAGGACGCCTACGCCGACGTGGAAGCCGCACTCGCCGCCGAGTTCGGTCGCGAATCGGTCGAGTTCGCCTACGACACCAAGCTCACGATGCCGGTCGAACTCACGCTCGCCCACGTCTACCGGCGGGCCAGCGAGGCGGCCGCGCCCGGCATCGACCCGGTCTCGGGCCGGCGGGCGACCGACCCGATCTCCCGGCTCCGTCGGCACCGATCCGAAAGCGACGCCGAGCCCCGAGAACTGGTCCGCGAGACGCGCCGTGCCCGCGAGGTGGCGGAGCTGGTCGTCGTCGCGCTGCTCGACGGCGACATGCGCGACGCGATCAACGACGGCGAGTACGAGGACTTCGAGGCCGACTTCGACGTCGCCCCCGAGGACCGCGAACGCGTCGCGAAGATCGCTCAGGAGGTGCTCCAGGCTGCCGTCCAGGAGCAGTTCGCGGCGTTCCCCGACGCCGTCAGGGAGGCGTACGACGCCGCAGTCGAGCGCTCGGAGGCCCACCAGGACCGCGATCCGTACTTCCGCGAACTCATGGCCGACGCCGTCGCCGGCGCGGAGGCCGACGCGGTCGCGGACGTGACCGTCGAGGGGGCGAACGCCGAGGCCAGCGAACGCGACCCCGACGAGGCCCGCGAGGCGCTGCGCGAGGAGTACAAACACGCCGCGTTCGACGAAACCCCGGAGCTGTTCGAGGAAGCCGAGCTCGATCTCCCCTACCTCGTCACCCAGTACGGCCGCGTGGGCGTGATCTACCACGGGATGATCGAGATGTTCCGCGAGGCCGGGATCGAGCTCTCGCCGGAGTTCGAGCGCGCGGTCGTGCTGTCGATCATCGGCGCGCAGGTCTGGCTCGACGACGTCGACGACTTCGCGGCCGACGTGCGCGAGGGGCAGCTCACCCCCGTCACGGCGGAGTACCTGCTCGCGGAGAGCGACGCCGCGGCGTACGACGCAGTCGTCTCGATCACGGAGTCGTACCTCGACGCGGCGCGGGACGCCGCCGACGCCTCCGACGCGCCGATCACGGGCATCGCCGTCGAGTACATCCGGGAGGACGGCGAACCGGGGAAGCTCCCGCGGTAGGGTCGCCCACGGCACCGCTCGACTACGAGGACTTATTAACTTCGACGCGATTATTCACAATCAGATGGAGACAGAGCGGAGTTCGCGACGGAGCGAGTTGGTTGTGGGCGCGGCCGGCGTGCTGGCGCTGCTCGCCGCCACGGGGATCGGCGTCGGGATCGGCGCCACGAAGCCCGTCGGGATCGGCTGGGTCGCGTTCGTCGCGATGGTCGGCGGCGTGGCGCTCTCCCGGCGGGCCGGCGAGAAGCGGCCGGCGACGCTGGTCTGGGGCTCCGGGCTGGCCAGCGGCGCGATGATCGTCAGCGTCGGCCTCTTTCTGCTCCCCGACGCGCTGAACCACCACCCCAAGTTCGGCGGGCTGGGCGTCGCGACCGGCGTGATCGTCGGCTTCGCCGCCCACGCGATCGGCCACCGGCTCTCCCACGTCGACCTGCCGATGGACGCGACCGTCGCCCAGCTGACCGCCCACGCCGCCGCGGCGGGGGCGATCATCGGCGTCGTCTACGGCAACATGCCCGAACTCGGGCCGCTGCTGGGTGTCGCGATCGTCTCGCACAAGGGGCCGGCGGGGTACGCCGCCGCGGACCGCCTGCAGCGCAACGGGCGGTCGTGGTACCCGATCCTGCTGCCCGCGGCGGGGGTCGGCGTCGTCGCGGTGCTGTCGAGCGCGGTCGCGCTGCCCGCCTCGGCGCCGGCGAACGGGCTGGTGTTCGGCTTCGCGACCGGCGTGTTCCTCCACGTCGCGATGGACTTCCTGCCGCGGTGTGAACTGGGCAGCGAGGTCCACGAGGCGCTGAGTATCGAGGGCGACGCCCACGCGGTGCTCGATCGCCTCCGCCTCCACGCGGTGGCGTCGACCCTGCTCGGCGGGGGTGTGGTGGCGCTTCTCTGGGTCGCAGTCTCCGGAATCCAGTAGCCGTTACTCTTGGAGCCGTCGCACCTGCCAGACCATCGCCGACCCGACCAGCAGCAGCACGGCGAGACTGAACGCCGCTTGGAACAGCGGACGGTACTCCTGGCTGACCCACTGGTTGATCGCGGTGGAGACGTTGAAGTACAGCTGTAGCGTCGCGATCAGCGCCACCAGCGAGAGCCCCGCCAGCAGGACGTAGTTGAGGGTGCGCCGGAGGTCGCGGCCGGTGTCGTCGGCCCGCTGCGGTCGTTCGTCGGTTCCCGTGTCGTCGGTCTCGTCGGCTATCTCGGTCATGGTGTCCTCCGTTCGGGTTCGCTCGATCTCCTCGTCCTCGCTCGGTTCGTCGTCCGGGGGATCGCGGTCGCTCATCGTCGCCTCCGCGCGAGCAGCCCCGCGCTCAGGAGTGCGACCACGGCGACGACCGGGCCGAACCCGGGCGTCTGTGCCGCGGTTGCTTCGGTCCCCTCGGGTCGGTCCGGTGGCCCGTCGTCGCTCTCGAAGTCGCTGGCGTCGAACTCGACCTCCTGTTCGGTCTGATCGCGGTCGATGGTCTCCGTGGGGTCGAGGTTGACGACGCCGCCGGCGGTGTCGACGATCACGCCGTCCCGGGTGAGCACGGCGTCGACGTAGTAGTTGTACTCGCTGGGGACGGACACCTCGGCGGTGACGGTGTCGCTGCGGCCCTCCTGCAGGCCGCCGGCGTCGACGCTCGTCCGCGCGGCGACGACGTTCGACTCCGCCTGGCGGACGATGAACGTCACCGACAGCGAGTCGGCCTCGCTCGGGCCGACGGCGGTGAGCCAGCTACCCAGCTCCAGCGTGGTGCGGTTCTCGCCGGCGTCGACGATGGACACCGTCACCGGTTCGAGGATGGGATCGTCGACGAAGCTCACGTTCGACTCGGCGTAGGCGGGCGTTAGCGCCTCGACGCCGCTCACCTGTCGCGTGAACTCGTCGACCCGGGTGCCGTTGCGGTACACCACGCCCTCGAGTTCGTACCCACCCTCGCGGGGGACGGTGAGCGTGGTCGAGACGCGGCGCTCGCCCTCGGCAGTCAGATCGCCGACGCTGACCTCCTCGGCGGCCTCGAGCAGGCCGGACTCGGCGTCGGTCGCCTCGAACCGCACGGTCACGTTCTCGGCGGGGTTACCGCGGTGGGCGAGCGTCGCGAACAGTTCTAGCTCGGCGGTCTGGCCCGTGATCTCTCCGGTCGCGATGTCCGCGTCGACGACGTGCACCGGTCCGGGACGGAGCGGGCCGTCGTCTGGGGGTGCGACCGCGCCGGGGACCACGGCGGCCGAGAGGAGGGCGACGGCGACGACCACGACGGCGCCGCCGGCGAGGGCTCGTTGGCTGTCCATGGCTGGAACGTCTCGTGAGCCCTACAAGTGCTTTGTGTGCTGTTGGGTCGCTCGTTGAGTGAACGGTGGATGGTGTGTGGAGTGTCGGTAGTTGGAAGGAGGGTGATCGGTCGCCGACTACCGCGACGGCGTGATGTCGACTACCGCAACCGCGACGACGTAGTGTTGACTACCGCAACTGCGACAGCGACAGCATCTCGATGGCCACTTGCGACCGCAGTGCGCCGGGCACGAGGTCCGTCATCAGAAATCGGAGATTTCTGATTGGCAGACGAGAGCCTGCGGCTCTCGTCAACGGCGCAGCGCCGAGTCCCCACCCCTCCCCCCGCGGGCGCGACCGTCGCGCCCGCGAGGTGTCCACCGCCACCGCACCGCCACCGCACCGCCGTGGCTGTCGGCGCGTATCGCGAGTCCCTCCGTGGACGAGCTAGCGCGAGGGATGAGCGACTGAGCGTAGCGAAGGAGCGAATCGGTTGGGGAGGTGTGTGGGCCGTACCGGGCGGTGCGGTCGCAAGTGGTCTACGAACGAGATGCTGTTGCTGTTCCCGAAAGAAACCCTCCGAAAATCCAACCCCGATCCCGAGGAACTGTTCCACCGAATCGCGAGAATCCCTACAGCTCCGCGTCCAGGAACGCCAGCTCGTGGTTCAGCACGCGATCCAGCTCCGGCCCTTCCAGAGCCGCGTAGTGCGACACCGGCACCCGGACCAGCGAGGCGTCCCGAACCCGCTCGCTCGCTTCGACAACCGACGCCGGCGGCACGACCGTGTCGTGCTCGCCGGCGACGAACAGCGTCTGACAGTTCACCTCCGCCACCGCCGCCCGCAAGTCGTGACGCTGGAGCTTCATGAGCGAGCGCGCGGGCGTGGTTCCGGGCTCGCGCCCGAGCAGGTCGCGCACGCTCCACGAGACGCCGGACGCGGCGACCGCCGCCACCTCGCCGGCGTCGCCGAACAGCGGCACACGCATCCCGCGCTCGTCGGCGTCGACGCCGCGGAGCCGACCCAGCGCCGAGGCGGGGTAGTCCGCGACACCGCGAGCCAGTCCGCGGAGTCGAGGGCGGACCCACGAAGGGAGCAGCCCCGACCCCGCGAGCACGGGGAACCGGGCGATCACGGCGTCGACGCCGAACGAGTCCGCGGCGGCCGACAACGCCGTGCCCGCCGAGAGATCCATCCCCCAGAGTGCGAGGCGGTCGCCGTCCACTTCCGGGGCGTCCCGCGCAGCCTCGATCGCAGCGTCGAGATCCGCGCGTTGGCGGGTCGGGGAGAGGAGGCGATCCTCGCCGACGGCGCCGAAGCCGCGGTGGTCGAACGCGAGCACTGCGTACCCCCGCGCCGCGAGTCGCTCGGCGGTTGGTTCGAGCGCCGGACGCCACGACAGCCCTGCGCCGGGGGCGAGGACGACCACGGGGGCGTCGGCGGGCCGGTCGGGGGTGAACAGGTGGCCGCGACGACCCTCGAACGCCAGCTCGCGGGTCGAGAACGCGTAGCGGCTCGGTTTCCCGCGGCCGGCGTGGCTGCCGCTCACGCTCGCCCTCCGGAGTGGCGCCGGCGTTCGAACTGGAGTCGATCCATGGCGGCGATTACGCCGGCGTGGGGTAAAACGTTCCCGTCAGCGACCCACCCCTGAAGGGGTGGGCTTGTCGGTGGACTCCCGTTCGAACTCCAGACTGGAGTGGACGTTGGACACGTCGCTCACGTTCAACGTCCCCGACTTCAGGGCAAGCTGACCGTTGCCCAACCCAGAGGGGCGTTTGCCCTCTGGTAAAGCTAGTGAGTACTGGCCCCTCACCGGAAGGTGGCGAGGGGCTCGCCTCGTGCGGAGAGGGGTGGTGATCTGTCAGAGGCAGATCCCTCACGCACGCGTCTCCCCGTTCGGTATCACCGATCAAAAGCGCTCGGTGAACTGCGTTTCACTACACCGGCCGAGAAAAATCGCCCGACGTACCCGCCTGCGGCGATACTCACGCGTCCGTGTTATTTTAGAAACGTAACAGATAACAGAAGATATAAACCATCACGGTGTAGCGATCCAACGAATGAGCGGCGACCTCGACGGACCGATCGAGACGTTCGACCTGTTGTCGAACGAGGTCCGACTCGACATCCTGCGGACGCTGGGCGAGGCGATGGCCGAGGACGACGCGCCGCTCTCCTTCACCGACCTCCAGCGCCGTGTCGGCGTCGAGGACAACGGCCGCTTCAACTACCATCTCACGAAGCTGACCGATCGGCTCGTCGCCAAACGCGAGGACGGGTACGAGCTCGAGCCGTCGGGGAACAACATCTACCAATCGATCGTCTCCGGCGCGTACGCCGAGGACGGCGACACCGATCCCGTCCCCGTCGACGGGGAGCGCTGCCCGTACTGCGGCGCGGACGCGGCAGCGTGGTACGCGGACAGTCAGTTCCACCTGGGCTGTCGCGCGTGTGAGAACCTCGTCATCAGGTACCCGATCCCGCCCGCGAGCTTCGACCGCAACCGGCCCGAGTCGCTGCTCGCGGCCGGCGGGGCGTACATCCTACGGGACCAGGCGGCGATGCGGCAGGGGATCTGCCCGTACTGCGCCGGCGAGGTCGAGAGCCGACTCGCCGAGGACGGCGGGAAGCTCGAGGAGTTCAACGAGCGCGTCTACGCCTCGGTCGCCCGATTCCGCTGCCGGCGGTGTAGCTGGTCGATGCACTGTGGCGTCCCGTTCGCGCTGAACATCGAGCCGGCGGTGGTCAGCTTCTTCCACGACCACGATATCGAGATCTTCGATCGTCACCCGTGGTCGATCTGCCAGTACGCCGAGGACCGCGTGCTCTCACAGGACCCCTGGCGCGTCGAAGTCAGCTGTCGGGTCGGGGACGAACGGCTGCGGCTGACCGTCGACGGCGACGTCGACGTGATCGAGTCCGAGATCGAGTCGGCGGGGTAGCTACCGCCGGAGCAGCCCGCGGAGCCGCTCGAACACGCTGCGGTCCCGCTTGCGTTCGGCCAGCAGCACCGAGCAGTCGACGTCCTTGACCACGTCGGGCACCAGCGAGCCGGTGAGCATCCGCGAGAGCACGCCGCGCTCGGTTGCCCCGAGGATGACGAGCGAGGCGTCCGCGGCGGCGTCCTCGATCGCGGTCCCGGGGTCACCGGTTTCGACGCGCAGGTCGGCGTCGACCCCCTGGGCTTCGGCCCACTCGGTCAGGAACGCCTCGCCGGCCGCCTCGTCGTCGGCGACGTGTAACAGCGTTAGCTCGGAGCCGAACTCCGCCTGGAGCAGCTTCCCGATCTCGACGGAGAGCTCCGAGTCCGGGCCGCCCGCGGTGGGGATCAGCACCCGCTCGGCGTCGAACCCGCGGTCCTTGAGCACGAGGAAGTCACAGGGCAGGTCGCCTGCCACCTCGTCGACCGCACCCTCGACGCGCCCGCCGCTGTCGGGCCCCCAGCCCATCACCACGAGGTCGGCCTCGTGGTCCGCGGCGGCGTCGAACACCTCGCCGATCCCGCGGTGGGAGATGATCGTGCGCGTCTCGACGTCGACGCCGAACGTCTCGGCGTCCCGCTCGGCGTCTTCGAGCACCGATCGGTGGTCCTCCTCCAGCCGGTCGACGTGGTCGGCGGCGTAGCTCAGCGAGGTCTGATCCGGGACGGTGATGACGTGGACCGCGTCGACGACCCCGCCGCGCTGCTTGGCGATCGCACTGGCGAGCGTGATGAGCTCCTTCTCGTGGGCCGGGTTCGCGAGCGGCACCATCACGCGGTACTGGTTGTCACCGGTGGGCTGGACGCTCTCGGCGGCGTCGACGGCGGCGTCGGGCATCTCCTCGGATCGGGAGAGGATATACTCGCTCAACAACCCTTGCTTGTCGGTGCGGCTCCGGGCGTGGAGGAGGTACCATCCCGTCGCGAAGATGACGATGGCGGTACCGATCAGCTGTGGGAAGGGGTCGATGTAGTAGATCAGGGCGAACGAGAGTAGCCCGCCCACGATCGGTGTGATCGGGTACAGCGGTACCTCGAACTCCGGCTCGTAGTCGACGCCGTCAGCTTCGCGCATCACCAGCAACGCCGCGTTGAGTAGCCCGTAGATGACGAGGTGAAGGAAGCTCCCGATGTTCGAGAGCGTGCCGATGTTCGAGATCGCGACGATGAAAACGAGGATGAACGCCCCCGTCAGCGCGATCGAGCGGTACGGCGTGCCGTAGCGGGGATGGATCTCGTTGAGGTCGGGCGTGACGATCCGGTCCCGGCCCATCGCGAAGTTGATGCGCGAGGACGCAAGGATCGACGCGTTCGCGCTGGAGGCCGTCGCCAACAGCCCCGCGAACAGCATCGATCCCGCCCCCAGCGGACCCATCACCACGCGAGCGACTTCGACGATCGCGATGTTGTCCATCGCGGACTGTTCGGCGATGAACCCCTCGGGGACGGCCGCACTCATCACGAGCAACACGAGCGCGTAGATCAGCGTCACGATGACCACCGAGCCGATCACCGCCCGGGGGAGGTTCTTTCCCGGATCCTTGATCTCCTCGGCGACGCTGGTGATCTGGACGAAGCCGAGGTAGGAGACGAAGATCAGGCCGGTCGTCTCGAGGGTAGGGGTCAGTCCCTGTGCCTCGGGGATGTTCGCGACCTGCGCCTCCGTGAGGCCGAACAGCGTGAACACCGCGAGAATCAACACCAGGAGGACGACGATGACGTTCTGGAGCTTCCCGGTTTCCTTGGCGCCGACGTAGTTGACCAGGACGAACAGCGCCGCGGCGAAGAACGCGATCAGCTTGATCCAGGACACGGTGACACTCGCGACCACGAACCCGTCGGGGAGGCCGGCGATAGTGGCGACGTAGTCGCCGAACCCGACCATGTAGAACGCGCTGGCGAAGGCCAGCCCCAACCAGTTCGCCCACCCGGCGACGCTCCCGAACAGCGGCCCGAGCGCCTCGTTGACGTAGAAGTACGCGCCACCGGACCGGGGCATCGCCGTCCCGAGCTCGCTGGCCGAGAGTGCGGTCAACAGCGCGATCACGCCACCGAGCAGGAACGAAAGCACTGCGAAGGAGCCGGCGCCCTCGATCGCGTCGCCCGGGAGGACGAAGATCCCCGCCCCGATCATCGTCCCGACGCCGATCGTCAGCGCCGCGAGCGGCCCGAGGTCCTTCGCCAGCTCCTCGTCGTTCATTCAGTGCGCCCCGGCAGCGTGATCACCGGGCGGTCGGCCTCGGTCACCAGCCGGAGCGTCCGGTCGCCCGCGAGGAACTGCTGGAGTCGGCTCCCCTCCCGGGGCTGGAACGCGATAGCGCTGGCGCCGATCTCGGCGGCAGCATCGATGACGCCCTCGACGACGTCGCGGCGGTAGACGGTCTCGGTTTCCGCGTCGGGGAACCGCTCGCGAAACGCCTCGAACGCGGCCTCGGCGACGGACTCGGACTGCTCGACCGGCGTCTTGTCCGGCACGCCGCCCCCCTTCTCGACGACGTGAACCACCGTCACGCGCTCGGGGGCGTACGGTGCCAGCGCGACTGCCGTCTCCCGAGCGTCCTTTTCAGTAGCGACCGGAACGAGCAAATGCGACATAAGTGCGGCTGACGGGTCGTCGCTCATACGGGCCGCTATCGGCGCCTCCCGTTTAACTGTTATTAGGTCTAAGTCCCCTTCCTCAAGGAGTGAGCGGAGCCGAGCGAGTGGCGGTGTTCAGATAAGGATGAAGAGTGAGGCGGGACGATCTTTGAGTGGTTCATGCTCGAAATCGCCCGCCTCAACGGAGGTAGCGACTGCTTCGAGTTAGATTTTCTGGAGCGAGAGGCGACACCCGAGCCCGCGATGAAGCTCGGTATCCGGCTCCATCTGGCTGGACTATCACTTTCGGATACCATCTCGGTTCTCGATATGTTGGGTGTCGAACGGTGTCGCACGACCGTTCACAACTGGGTGCAGAAGGCCGATCTACAGCCCCTCGACGGTGCGAACCCGGATCACGTCGCGGTTGACGAAACCGTGATCCAACTCAACGACGAACGGTTCTGGCTGTACGCGGCAGTCGATCCTGCAACGAACCGCTTCCTGCACGTCAAGCTCTCTACAACGAGAAATCAAGCGATTACCGAGATATTCCTCGCTGAACTCCGCGACAAACATCTCGTTGATGACGCACTCTTTCTCGTCGATTCTGCAGCCTGGTTGAAAGCTGCACTCCATCGACACGGCCTCGATTACAGATACGAGAAACACGGTAATCGGAACAGCGTCGAACGTGTCTTCCGAGAACTAAAACGACGAACCAACCAGTTCTCAAACTGTTTCAGTCACGCCGAACCAAACACCGTCGAAAATTGGTTTCAAGCGTTCGCCTTCGCATGGAACCAGCTTATCTGAACACTACCCGAGCGAGTAGGGAGGGGTAGTTCACCGCTATCTTCTGCGGGGGAGCGATCCGGCAGCTAGAACAGCGGCAGGTGGACGCTCTCCTCGCCTGATTGGAGCACCAGCGTCGTCGAAGCACGGAAAAACGGTCGCGCCGGCTACCGGAGCTCGTCGAGCGAGACGGCGCTGTCGACGTCGGCGGTGACCCACTCGGTGGTCGACATCTCCTCCCCGGGGAAGACGGTGACTTCCGATGGGTTCTCGTCGTCGTCGTACAGACAGCTCAGCCCGAAGTCGGGGTACGATGCGAGCAGGTCGCCCGATTGTGTCTGTCGTACACTCATGGTGGTCCCTCTTCGGCGCTTGCCGGCGCGCCTCACCGAACGGTACGCACGGTAGACAGATAAACGCTTCAGTACGGACGGGCGTGAATCGAACTCCCCGAGACCGTCGAGAACGCAGTCGCTGGCGGGTCTGTGGACGGGATCGGACGGCAGTCCGGAGGACTCAGTCGGCGGTGGCGGCGATCGTCTCCGTCTCCGCCTCGCCGTCGTCTTCGAGTTCGTCGGTGACGCCGTGGATCAGTGCGAACACGGCGGCTTTGTGGTCAGTTTTCGATCGGTGGATCGATGTCGGCTGCACGCCCAGCTCCCGGTACTCCTCGGAGACAGTCTCCCCCGCTGCGTCGAACTGGCTCTGAAGCTCCGCGAGAAGGCCGTGCAGGTGGATGAGCTCCTGCTTCTTCATGGTCATCGGCTATATCGGCCGGAGGGTTATAACCTTACTCTGAGTCGGAGTACCAAGGACCGACGCGGCGGTTACGGGGCGCTCTGCCGTCCGATTAGCTGTTTGTCAGGAACGCGCTGTAACGTGACTGCCGGTCGTCGTGATCGAACTCCCGAGCGCTCGCGGAGGACGTACACAACGGGGCGGTTGTGACGAGCGGTACAGCGACGGCTGTCGGGAACGCGTCGCGCGTAACCGAGCATGCTGCGGCGCTCTCCAGGCCGAATCCCCCGAAAGCGCTATTAGTTCAGCACACGAAAAGTTCCGGTTATGGGCCCCCGCGAAGAGCTCAAAACGAAACTCCAGCGGCGAACAGATCGGGTCGTCGACGGTACGGCCGACGGCACTGCGGCCGTCGGGCTTCACGACCCGAACTACGCCGCCGAGGAATACGAGTCGCTCGACGTCGTCCGGGCGGTCGAGCGAACCTGCCCCGACGAGATCGAGATGCGCGTGTTCGTCGCCGCGCGTCCGGGCGGCGTCGGTAGCGACTGAGCCGACGCCACACGGTTTCGACCGCCCAGTTGGACGACCGTCGCAACTGCCGGAGTTGGACGCCGCTGTCGGGCACACGACCCAACGTGGATCCCTGGCGGGAGCTACGGAACGTGGAAGGAGAGAGCGGCTGAAAAAGGGTTATCGGGCTTCTGAGGCCCAGATGTTCCTCATTCCGAGCCGAACATCTGGCGCATCTTTGTGAGAATGGGTGTACATTAGGTACCCACAATCCGTTCCCCCAAAAGGATATTTCACCATAATATTCTAACCATTCCATATAGTAAATAAAGAAGTATATTGCACAACAGATATGGTGGCCAAGATTTGTTGGTTAAATACGAGATGCTCAGGGAGGAGGTAGAACAGCTGGCCGGCAACCTTACCGGGGACGAACACACTTGGGTTGACCTGAAACATCACTATCCTATCAACGAGGACCGTGGAAACGAGAAGAAAGCGGATTTCATCAAGGATGTCGCCGCGATGGCTAACACAGTCTCTCTACAGCCAGATTATGGCCTGCGCTTCCTGAACGAGGACGAACGATACATTCTGGTCGGAGTAGACGACTCCGGCGACATAGTCGGAACCACGGAGCAACTAAGTGGATATACCAGTCTATTGGATGTCGATACTTCTACGCCTCAGAACACACTGGCAGATTACCTGACACCGACCCCTGATGTCGAGATCCACAAGTACGACGATACGGAGCCATACCTGTGCTTGATCGTCATTGAGGCTCATGATTCACCTCCGGTCACTATCAATCGGGAGCTGGGGTCTGAACTGTCGCGGGGAGATGTCTACATTCGAGATGGGGACAGAAACCGTCCGGCCCGACGAGAGGACTATCTGGACTTCGTTCAATTTCACTTAGAGAAAGAGCGGGACTACATCACGGATGGGATCGAGCAAGTGGTCGGGATGAATATCGACTACCTCAGGGATCTGGGCCAAGTTCGGGAAGTTGAGGCAGAAGATGATGATAACGTGATCCCGGTGAGTCCTGGCGAAGACGGACCAGACATTCAATCCTCTTTGATTAATCCTATCGAACTGGACAGCGTATCCCGGGAATTGAACGCGGACGTGACCAAGTGGAGGCGCAGGAATCGACACAGCTGTAGTGAAGAAAGTCTGTACGACTACTACCTCAACACAGGCCAGCTAGATCTCGCTGAGGAGCAGTTGGCATTCCTTGTTCAGAGTTCGTGGAACAACGGCCATCTCGGCTCTTTCTGGGTGTGGAAGATGGAGTCGAAGGAACCGCTTCTCCATGCAATCGAGAACACCAATATCCGTTCTATGGAGAGCAACCATACGCTGTATCTGGGGCAGCTCTTGGCCTGCCTCGGTTCAGAATCAACTGTTGAGCAACTCGTAGACTACACAGGGATGAACAACCATTCCTACAGAGGCCACGGTTCAATCGTCCTTCGGTGTGCAGAAGAGTCGGAACCCGATCATGCTTTGAGGGCCACGGGTACTACCACAGCCGACGGTTTCGAGACGCCGGATTGGACCTTATCCACGATGAACTCTGAAGAACTGATAGAGGTGATCGAGACTATCTGTTCTGAACTTCGCTCGGTTATTATCGAGTCCCCAGAAGCCAGTCCTTCTGGTTTGAAAGGTTGGATGAGGAACGCTGAGACATACTTGGCGTATCATGATGATATGGGGGATGACCTTGATGAGAGAATCAGGTCGAACTTCGATTCTTAGCTGTGAACAGATTTCAAAGATAATTGAGTCGGTACCATTTCTATTCTTTCGGGGGCAGGTGATGTTCTGGAATACCCGGTCCAGCTATCTTTATGTCTTATGAGGTCATAGACCATAGCTAGGTAGAGGATGGCCGGGAACCACCCGCTTGAACTAAACCGCGCGGTCCCTGGCGGTCGCGTGGAAATGTTCGCTATCCCCGATGACGAATACCCGGGTGGGTGGTTCTACCGGTTCCAGTACTACCACCCGGAAGAGGAAGAGATACTGCGCTTCGACAACGCTCACGATGACGACGATCTCGGCTGGCATCACCGACACGTCCGCTTCGGGGAGGACAACGAGATCAAGTTCCGGAGTATAACCGCGCACGTCGCTCGCTTCCTTCAGGAAGTCGCCTACCTCACTCACACCGAGGACACAACCAATGACTGACCCCACCGACGACGGATGGCCCGACAAGTACAGCGATCCTCGTGACCGCCCCCACCCTAGCGTGCTCCGTGTCACTGTGGAGTCGTTCGGTGAAATGCGTGAGGACACCCTCGATACCGTTAGTGCTCTTAGCGAAGGCGAGGAACAGCCCGCAGTCGTGTCGTTCCCAACTGTCAGTGAGCTGCGGAAGATCCTCACCGACCGCCGACTCGAACTCCTTCAAACGCTCATGGGGACCGAGGGGGCGGCCGAGAGTATTACCGCACTCGCGGAGGACCTCAATAGGGACTACCGGACGGTCCACGACGACGTCTCGCTGCTCGCCGACTACGGGCTGCTGTTCGTCATCGAGGAGGGGAAGGCGAAGCGGCCGTACCTGCCCTACGAGCGTATCCACCTTGATGTCGAACTCGTCGGAGCGCGCAATGGCGAGGAACAGGCCCCGACGTGATTAGGGCGACGTCGCCTCGGGCCTGTCTAGGCAGCTATCTCTGCCTTCCGATAGGAATACACGGCTTTGTTGAAATCCTCTTAGTTAGACACTATATTCAGTGAAACAGCCGGTAAGTGGGGTTGCGAACCAATAATGTGATTCTCTCTATGCGTACTACTGTATCGAATATTCTTTCTAATCGGATTCGTTAATTAACTGTATGCCTCGGACTTGCCCCGACTGTGATGTGGAACTTGAGCGCATTGATTATGACGTGAATAGTCGTGGGGACATGCTCCGAATACCGAACGATCAGGGCGTCCTTGGGACGCTTGGATTCAAGAGTGCGACTACTATTGACGCACACGTCTGTCCGGACTGCAATAGAGTTCTCTTCTACGCAGACTGATTGGCGGCTCGTCTGTACTTACCGAAGTGACGTAGCACATCGAGGCGGGTTCTAACCACCTGAGTGGGTGTGAAATAGCCGCTCAGTAGGTATGCAAATCAACCGAACAACTATACATGATTGTTGCAAAGAGAATCACATGGATATCAAGTCCCCGTTTCTTGGCGATAAAGAGTCCTCCCTTCGGGTTGTGCGAATAGCCGTCATCGCAACAATCGTCGCTTCACTGCCAATTATTCTCCAAGTGGATACGATACTCCATAGCCTTCGATGGTATCTCTGGGATGGATTGATCGTCTTTGCACTGGGGTTGGCTGGTTATGCAGGCCGGAACAACGGTGGACTCCTCAGTGGGTGGCTGGCCGTCTTTCTCGCCGCCCTGTGGTTATACGTCGTCCCTCCGCTGGTGGCGTATCTCCAAGGCGACAGTTTCGGTGAACGAAATTACCATGTTCTGCGTCCGTCTGTAGTGGGCATGGATCCCTACTCCGAACTGATGTTCGGACTCAAATACGGACCGATTCTCGCACTTCTGGTGGCGCTCATAGCTGGAACTACGGCGTTCGTTCTCGGCAAAGGATCACACCGTCTATTTCCACCGAATTCGGGAGCATAACCGCAACGGCCGTGTGATTCCACGGCCGACCGATGAGTGCTCTGTACTTAGTGAGTCGGGCACTATTCCTGATAGCTGGTGACGATTTCAACAAAGCCCCCAAACACTATTCTCAAACAGTCCATGTTCTCTGTCGATGGAACCCCTCAAGCCCTCACCAGAGGAGTGCGAAACTATCTGCGAACAGGCGTTTCTCGTTGCGAGAGAGGAATTATCTAAAGAAGACGTAACTGTGGAATTCTTAGAGTACTCCGAAGAAGAAGAGAACGACTACGGACAGACGTTATACCCATTCACCGTCCGATATAACATAGACGCAAACCCCTCACCATCCCCCTCACAAGGGTTTGACACCGGTAAAATTGGGAATGGTCTCTATGTCGAAGCGACGAGTGGGAGGACTAATGAGCGAGATGTTGCTACCTTCGTCGTCCTCGACATGTCTCCCGAAGACGAAGGCAGAAATGACCGCTTCGAGTTTGAAGATAACTAAGATCTAATCTACTGATTCTGTAGAATCTTTCTGGTAGTAGAACTGGTCTATGCTTGTAGGCACACAGCCTGTACTGTCTGCCGGACATCGTCACCGATATCGAGGTCTGCGAGCACATCCCTGATTCGTTCGTGCGTGGGATCACGGCCGACTGTTGCAGCACTGACGCCCTCGCCGCTCGGCATGAGGGTCGTGCCGTCCATGACTGCGTGACTGGCCATACCGCGCAGCTGCTCCATCTACATTGACACGGAGATAGTCTCTTCGTCACCGTTGTCTCGCTCGATGCTGATTTCGACTCGTTCGTTCGGAACGTGGGTTATTGAGTCGATTCGTGTCATTGTTCGATGTTGGTACTGGCGGTGTAGCCGAGTGTGCTCTGCCAATTTTCCTGCTGTTCCACCTCCACGCTGCCGTCGGCGTCTGCGGGCGTTAGCAGCGCACCGAGTGTCTCGCGGTCGTACGCGGCCGCAGTGACCGTGTCGCCGGGCCGGATGCTGCGCAGGATTGCGTGCGGATCCACAGTGACGGGTGTGACGTGTTCGGGGTGGACTGCCCGGCCGTGGTACCTGTTGGCGTCGCCGTCGTCGTTGTCGTCGTTCACGGGGTCGCCGATTTCAATGCGGATGACCTGGTCGATTTCGAGGGAGGGCGGCATCGTACCCGTCAGTAACCTGCTGTCACGTTTAAAACCCTGCCCTCAGACGCCCGGTTCAGGCCGCCTACTGCGTGTTCGCGGTAGTATAGTCGTGCTGGCAGTCCGCCCACCGTCCTGCTAATTGTACCCTGTGTTCGTGTCCACTCCCTGTGTCCGGTGGGGGCGATAACACTGCGCGGTCACTGTGTGCGGTAACCGTTCGTGGCCACACTGATTTCGCAAAAACTACGACCTTTAACGTGTATAGCCCGCCATGCGGGCGCACCACCGCCCGCACGATTCCGCGCTATCATCCCGGAATCACTCTCTCTGCCCGCCGCCCGGATGGGCGGCGGGTGATGTTTCAGTATCGGTGTCTGATTGCGCGGCTCCTGGGACGGTGAGCGCCAGGAGGATTAGCAGTGCTGTGACTGCGTGTCTCTGCCTGATTCGCATGTCTACGGGTAAGGGGAGGACCCTCAAGAGAGAGGTAACACGTGTTGACAACTCCCGCCGTCCCGGGGAACGGTCAAGAGTTAGTCAATCTCGATGTCTTCTTCGAAGTAAATCTGCGAGACGTCAGCCTCATTCAGCAACACGTACTCCCCGATAAACAGACCGTCGTCGTCGCCGATTTCCTCGTATTCATCATCAAGCCGCCTCGGGTATCTCAGCAAGATATCCTTCCCGTGACCGACACTGTCCCAGGACTGCACGTAACCGTGAATCTCGTCGCCTCCTGCTGTCACCACACGCGCTTCAATCGGCTGGTCAGACCCATTGAATGCTAACGTCCACACTCGCTCTCGTTTATCTCGATGGTTACGGCGTAGCCCCCGATCCACCGCCACACCTACGATCACACCCTGAACGGATGATACCCCGACAATCCCAAGGTAAAACCACGCCAACTGGAAGACATTCAAATCAAGCTGAACAAGCGCCGAAAATGGAATATCGAACAATAGTGTCGATACAATCCACGTGATCGATATCGCCACTCCGCTCGCAATCAACGCGTACGCTGTCTTGTTGAATGAATCCGTCTGAACCGTGATTTTCCCGAAGTGCCGCGCGAGACGATAAGTGAGAAATCCAGGGACAAGGAATAGGAACGCGAATATCAGATCGAGAACAGGGAGGTTGAAGACCATTCCAAGGCGTCCTCTGCGGAGTTACTCGTCGCTGTCGTTCTCGGCCGTGTCAGCCTGCGCAGCCTCTGCAGATTGTTCTCGCGGGTCTTTGTCTGGCGTGTCTGCTACCCTCGCTTTCTCTAGTTCTCGCCGGTTGCCCGATTCATCGCCGTTGTCATCGTCGCTCATATTAGTCTTCACCTCCCTCTCCGGAGCTCGACCCACCGTCGCCACCACCGTCGTTCCCACCTCTCGGGTCGGAATCTGGTGTGTCGGCGACTTGCGCTTTCCTGTTCGCACTTTGTTTGCTCCCGTCACCACTCGAACTCGAATCACCGTTATCGTCAGACATGGTTACTCGTCTCCGGAGGAATCACCGTCGCTTGATGACCCACGCGGGTCATCCTCTGGTGTATCCGCAACTCTCGCTTTCCGATCAACACTTGTAGTCGGTGAGTCCGACTCGGACTCAGAATCCCCGTTATCGTCGGTCATGTACCCATTAGTGGTTGCTACGTGGGTAAAAACCGTCGCCGCGGACTGGAAGTAAACCCTGCAATTTCAGACCGTGTATTGGTTACTCGTCGCTCTCACAGGGTTGTTCATCGCTCCCATCACTGGTGTTCTCGCTACCGTGATCTGACGTGTCTGTACCGGCCGTCTCAAACCGCGGATCTTCGTCTGGAGTTTCGGCGACAAAGGACCGGCTAAGTGACTCCTCTTCTCCTTCTTCCTGCATGTTTTCGCTCTCCTTCGTGTCGTTCTCTTCGTCGTCGTCGGCCATGGGTGACTGTGTGGTTCTCAGTTTGATAAATCCGGCTCCGGGGGGAACGGGTCGTGTTGACAACAAGAAGGCCGTTGTCAGTAGCCTGCGAGCGTCATCTGCCCGTCGTCACTCTCTCCGCCCGCCGCCCCATTCGGGCGGCGGGTAATGTCACTGCACCGAGTCACTTCAACAGCCACATTCCGTCGCTGTAGTTGACAAACTCGCGGGTATCGTAACTCGAACCACCCCTCGCGCCACTATGAGTCGGTCCTCGTGCCTGTGGCGACGTCCTGCAGCGCCTCCGCAACACGATCGTCGCCCGCTTCCGCATCGAGGTACCACTGCCGGCGATCCTCGTCCTGGTGGATTCGACTGAGCGTCTGCCGGGTCGTATTGAGACCGTCGGCGGCGGCACGGTAGGACTCTCCGTCCTCGATGTCCTGCAGCGCGGCGCGGAGTTCCAAGTACCCATCCTCGTTCCCTTCCGGATCGATGACCGGGCGAAGGTATCCCTCGTTGTTCCGCTCGAACCCGACCGGCACTTCCCCCAGCCACTTCCCTTCCTTCCGAGCGCGCCTGATGCCTGACTCAACGCGATTGATGAGCTTCCGTCGCTCCTCCTCTGCTACCGCGGCGCTGATGTCTGCGATGAGCTTCCCGGTGCCGTCCGGTTTGACCGTGTCCGTCCACCCGTTCGTGATATTCACGATCGTCCCTGCATCGCCAGCTGCCTCGAAGAACCGCTGGTAAGTGCTGCCGAGTCGTGCCAGCCGGCTGATTTCCCAGATGATGACTCGGTCGTACTCGCCCGCTTCGATCGTGTCGATTAGTTCGCGGAACTGCTCGCGTCCTGGGTCGGCCCCTGACTGAGCGATATCAGCGTACCGGTCGATATCTCGCGGGTCGATGCCGTGGTTCTCCGCCCACGCATCGATGTCGTCAATCTGGTGGGCTTCCTCTTGTTGGTCGCTGCTCGACCGGACGTAACTGGCGACATTCTCGGTGTCTCTCATACACCCATATCTGGGTTTGATCCACTAATAAAAGAGGAAAGTCGTGTACAACCTGTACACGGACATGTGTCCATGAACAGGGCCAGTCCCACTACTGTGCTGAAGCCTACAACAATTACCGAAGCACACTGCTCCGCATAGCAAGCATCTCACGAGAATATGGGAAACCGATGGCCAGTAATCGCTGGAACCGTGACAAGGATAATCGGCCTGCTTGTCGCATTAATAGACCGGGTCAGAGTCAAGCTCAGATCTTTTAACCTCTATGTCTAGTCCAGCATCGGAGACTAGCATTTTGACTAGCTCTTCGAATTTCTCTCCTCTTGATGGGGAAATGTATATCTCTGAAATCAGTTCGGGGAGATTTACTGATACGAATTTTCCTGGGATCAGCATCGCGTCGGTCACGTCATCACCGACGGGGACGTAGACACCCGGAGAATCATCTGATTCACGCTGTGGACGAACGTCAGGTGGCTGTTGAATGAGTGCTCTAATTTCGTTCTCGTTTTCGTAACTCAGGCGTTTATGAACGAACGGACTGAAGGTATCTTCCTCATCAATTTTCGACTCTTGGTAGTCAATATACCGAACTTTGCTGATTTGCACGTCCTCTCCAGATTCTGTGAGTGCTTCGCGGAGCTGACCTGCTGTAGACTTCAGTGCGATTGCTTGGTCAGAATACAACTCCCACATAAATGCTGATTCTCGATCCCGGGAGTGCCAACAGTTGAGGAACGTGAATTTGCGATATGATTCATAAGCAGAGGAGGCTAGCTCGTCAACGTCGTCAGCTGTCTCCGCTAATTCGAACTCGTCAATGATCTCCTGTCTTTCCCTCGCATTCGGAAGGGGTAGGGATCCTTCAAATGGATCAGAAAACCGATCCGCTCTGTTGAAATACAGGCTTTCCCTCTGGACCAACGAGACAAACTGGTAGAAGTCAATATAACGCCAAATGGTTGACTCCCAGTCGGGTTCAATGATGCCCTCGGGAATCTCTTCACCTGTATTCTCGGACATCTGTTGTCAGAACAAAACGGGAACCAGTCGCTTAGTTCTAACGTACGCCCAAACCATTTCTACGCTGCATGTGGTAGCCCCTGTATGAGCAAACTCTCGTTTGAGATATTCGAGGATGGGGCAGGTCAGTGGAGATGGCGATTACGGCATGATAACGGGAACATCGTCGCTGACAGCGGCGAAGGATATGCGACAAAATCGAAGGCAAAACAGGGTATTAAAGCAGTAAAGGCTGGCGCGGACGAAGCCGATGTAACCGAAGTGAAGTAATTCAGCTTCACCGTGGCTTAGGGCACTATCTTAAATCTCGCATCCAACCGATTGCGAACTCGATATCGACCCAGTCTTCCTCCGAAGACCATCTGCGTTGGGTATGAACGGAAATTTCCTACCGATAAGCTGAATCACGTCGAACCGACTCAGGGCTAGTTCCGCTTGCCGTCTCGCCATTCCCGGGCTTCGACGTGATCCAGCCACTCTTCGATTTCGGCTTGCTCGAACTGCGCGTCGGTCACGAACGCGAGGTAGTTCGTGTGCTCTTCCCCAGCACCGTAGTAATCATACAGTTCGCGGGCGGTGTTCAGGCAGACGCGAGCCATCAGGTCCGGGTCAACACCGTTCTGCACCCCCTTCGCCATCGCCGCGTTGACGATCCCGACGAACTTCTCCTCCGCAGACAAGTCACTGTTCGACTCACTCATTCGGACCCACCTCGACTCGCAGCTTCGAGTTCATCGATCAGGGCGGCGACGTCCGATGCAGTCTCATCGTACCCACCTTCGATCGCAAGCCCAGTAATCTGCCCAGCCGCTTTCTGCATGTGGTTCATGTACGCCGATTCTACCGACACGCTCTGCCCCGCCCGCATCAGCGCTCCACGTGGACCGCCTAACTTCATGTCTTTCTCCTCCTCTAACCGCGCGAGGAGTTCCTTTACTTCGTCCAGTTTCGCAATTCGACCGGTCTCGTTGTTCGCTGTCATGATTCGACCACAGAATGAGAGTAACCACCCACTTTAAACGGTTAGCCCTGAGTACCCCGTCCGGTATCGGCGCACGTCGCCGGCACTCACGACTCAGACGCGGCAGACCGAACGACACGACGTCAAACGTGGGGGAATCACGTCTAGTACGTTCGTCCGGTCCGACAGCACTCCGAAGAGGGAGACGCCCCCCTCTTCACTGGCCGTCGGAGTATAAGCAACCGGTATAATCGGCGACACTCGGTGCTTCCGTGTAATGAATTTTCCATAACCCCCGACACCGGTGGGTTTCTCAGTACTCAAGACGATCGGCTATCTCAGTTGGCGTAGCAGATGGAGCGGTGAAGAAGACAACCTCTGGTTAGATGTAGTTCCGGCTCTCAAGAGCCTGAAGGCTCTCGTTCAGTGCATCATAAACCTCGCCGAAATTCTCCGCTGTTCGCTGCTTCGGCAACGATAACGAGTCCATCGTATGGATTAGCGGCTGGTAGTGAGCAACGGACCCACGCAGCTTGTTGATAGCCGAAGGTCGAACGCCGAGGGACGACCGGTCGAATTCAATCTCCGCTTGGAGTCTGCTGTTCTCAACGATCTTGATCAGGTCAGACAACAGCAGCGTGTCGAGAACATCCTGTGCGACTTCAGATTTCTCCCGGTACTCCTTTCGCCGTCGCTTGATATCCGTCCAGCTGATTCCGGCCTCCAAGAGCGCGTCATCCCAGTCGATTTCGTAGTCGCGGATGGCGTTTCGCAACCCGATCTCGAACTGCGCGAACTTCGCGTACAAGTGGAAATACACTTCCATGCTGTTGAGGTCGAACCGCGTCACGATCCCTCGAATATCGTCAGCAGTCCCTACCACGCAAAACCGTTTCTCACGTAACTGCGTCAGCAGTTCATCGAACGACGCCGTAGCAGAGATGAGCCTACTCTCGTCAAGATCCGTGATGTACCCGTCCGCAAGCGTCCCCGTATCAGCGCCAGTGAGCTCGGCTTTCGACACGAGCCCGAGGCATTCCCCGGTATCCCGGTCTCGAACCGGTGCCGCGTCGTAGTCATTCCGAACGAGAGTCAGGTAGACACTATGGACATCATCGTCTGAGTAGAACGCCACCGGGTCTTGCGTCATGATGTCCGCAACGCCGATGTCGTATGTGACCGTCAGTGCTTCCTGCACGCCTTCGAAATCAACCTCGGATGCATATTTCGAATCGGGCTCTGCGTGGGCGACCGTTGTAATCACGATATCCAGTTCCGCTTGATCGTACGGTGACTCGACGGGACTCTCATCAATATCCTCAATGTGGAACGTTGTGAGCCGCCGTTTCAGTTCAGGAATTGCGGAGTGCCCTTGCTTGCTCGTGAAGTCAGGGGTAGCGAAGACCAGTCGCCCCTCGGCAGCAAGTATCCCTAACCCCTGCTCGAAGAACGCGAGATAATAGTCCTCATCCCGTCCAGGTCCGTCAGCAGAGATCGTATCGAACCGCATTGCAAGATCCTCCCGAACCTCTTGGGACAGCTCGTGCAGCCTCGCTACCGGTGGGTCACTCACAATGAATTCAAACTCTCCGAGGTCGGGAAGACTCCCAAGAAAATCGAGCCGGCGAACCTCAAGCGGCAATTCGTCAAACTTCTCTCTGGCTTCCTCTACGAGCTCTTCGTTCGTCTCCAAGGCGATGCTCTCGGGGAAATCGAGCTCGTGGCGTTCACAGTATCGAGCCACCGCTTCAACGAGTTCCCCGTGGCCGACGCCAGGGAACAAGATCCGGTCATCAGATTCCGGGTCTCCATCGTCGAACAGCCGCCGAACCATTTCATCTGCCACGGCAGTCGGGAGCCGCCCGACTGAACTCGGCGCTTTAGGGCCGCTCATTAGAGCTCCTGAGACTCGTCACGATCAAAAAAGATAGCTCTATTGCCCATATTCAGAAACATCTCAAGCGGTTCCAACCGATAGGCACAGTCGAGAAAAATCAGTGATGTGTTCACCGTCTTTTCCTGCGGCTGACTCAGTACATGTCTTTTCGGCAGCGCAAGTTTGACGTGTTTGTTGCGTGAGGATGGCACAATGACGACACGCCGGGTGTTCTCGGAACCTACTCCCTCAGATGGACGGGCCGCCATACTCCAGTGGGCCGACGAACGTTCCTCAGGGGTACCGCAGTCTGTGCTGTATCTTGAACCGCCATCCGTGAACGACGGGATTGTCGCTGACCAGTGGGACACCTACGGCTCCCCAATTGAGCTTCGATGCGAACGATTCCGTACGTTAGTAGACGAGTTATACGAGGCAGACACCTACGACGGGTCAGCGACGCACATTTCCAGTGCCGAACGGCAGTGGATCGTCGAGGAAGCACTTTCTCGCCTTACCGATACTGAACACCCCCTGTACAGCGAAGAGGATCCATCTGTCGGCCTCATCCAGCAGTCTGAAGAACTCCTCACGCTCCTGGAGTTCGCCGGTACGATCACTGCGGAGGAAGTCGAACAACGATTGACCCAAGAAGGGCTCCCTAGGCTCGCGCAATCATTATCCCGATTCGTTGCGCTCGTTCATCAAGTTCGTGCGGACGGCTTTGATGATGCGAAGACGTTTCGGAGCGAACGGTTCCGCCATGTGCTTGACGCAGGGCAGCCACTCGTCGAATCCGAGCTCTCAACGATCGAAGTAGTGATCGTTGGGTCATTCCAGACCCTCTCACCACAGGAGCGCGACATTATCGGGTTGATCGCCGATGCGTTCGACACCGGAATCGTACTGACCCGCGTAACTGACGCCGACGAACTCAGCGGGGCTGATGACGCGATCCGTCGAATCAGCCGATGGTACGACGAACTCGGATTCACGCCACACGAGACTGACGGCACAAGTTCACGATCGCCGCGTGAACGCGCAGCGGCATCATTGTACGAACACGAAGACGGGCAAGCTGAGCCGGTTCAGGTCGGGTCCGACGTGACTCTGGAGACCCACGCGACGATACAAGACGAAATTCGTGACGTTGCTCGGACAGTCCGATCGTTAATCGGGTCCGGTGTCGATCCGAGTTCGATCACCGTCGCACCGTTCGATGAGGGCACATACGGGAATCGAATCACAGACGCGCTTCGAGCTGCGGACGTGCCGGTAGTGGCCAGTTCGTCACGGTCGCTGTTCGCAACAACGACCGGCAAACTGTTTGAGTCCGTAATCAACCTTGGGACCGAACCAGACCGGCAAGGCCCGCTCACACGACTCCTGTCGAACCCACTCGTCGCCCCCAACCACCGTGAAACCGTTCGGAACGCACTCCAGAACGCTGACCGGTTGGAGTCCACGCGCGTCTCTACCCTCGCCGAGTACGTCGATGCGGACACTGAGGCGTTCATCCGTGACGTCGTGACCGCCTGCGAAGAGTTCGTAAATGCGACCGATATCGACAGTGAACGGGAGGCGTTGCTTGCGGAACTCGGCGTCCCGACGACCGAGAACGGGGCAGGCCTCACCGACGCCATCGGGTTCTCACGGCACGTCCGCGCACGGGAACAACAGGCCATCGAGAGGGCAGCCGAAGTATGTTCGTCGCTGACGGAACGTCGGGACGCAGCGGATCGAGACGACGCGGACACAGATGTAGAGGAGTTGCGGCGTGCGCTCGAACAGGTGACGGTCGAAACATCGGTGGGTCGGGAGTCCGACAGCGTTCGAGTGTGTTCGCCGGCGGAGGCGGCCACCAACCCTGCCGAGTACGTGTTCGTCCCCGGGCTAACAACCGAACACACCCCGTCACCACCACGCCGCCTCGCATTCGCACGGCCACTTAACGACTCTCACCCAGAGTTCGCGGCATCAAACCCGGTTGCCGGGACCCGGTACACGTTCGCGCAGCTAATCGCTGCCGACGCGGACCTGACGCTTACCGCCCCGCAACACAACCGGAACGGCGACCCATACATCCTCGCTGACCCTGTCGTCGAACTCGAACGTGTCACTGGGTTAGAAGCCAGCAGCGTGAACGACCGCGCACCCCCGGCGTCGTACACTGACGTGCACCGAGAACTTGCGGCAGCGATTGACTCGAACGCACTCACGCCTGACGCGCTCTCAAGGAACACCGACACGTACGACATCAACATCTCAGGAGCGAACGCGTCGAAACGCCTCTCAGACGGCGTGTCGGTCGCCGCCGAACGAGCGGCCGACAACGTCGGCGACTACGACGGGCACGTGGATTCAGGGATCGTCACAGCCCTGCGAGGCGAAGATCAGCCGTACAGCCCGAGTCAGCTGGAAACGTACGCTGACTGCGGGTTCAAGTACTACCTCAAATACGTTCTCGACATCGAACCGGACGATGAGATCACGCTGGAGTTGAACGCGCTTGATGCCGGCACGTACGTCCACGACGTTCTCGAACGCTTCTACCGCACGTGGCGCGGAGAAGGCCACGACGGCGTCACGGAGGAGACGGTTGATGAGGCAGAGGAGGTACTGTACGAAGTGGCAGCGTCCCGGCTTGACGAACTCGACGCACGAGACACTGCCTTCCACGACACGTGGGTTACCGCGCTTTTTGATGGGCTCACCGTTCCGGAGAACAGGTATGGTAACGCCGACGGCCCACCCGGACTGTTCAAACGATTCCTGCACTCCGAGGCCGAACTTGCACCGCGGGACGCGACGCCGTCGTACTTCGAAGCGCACGTTGGCCTCACTCCTGACGAGCCCGGCCCCGAGGTCCTCGCGGACGACCCGGTGCGCGTCCCTGGAACGGACGTGCAGATCCGCGGGAAAATCGACCGGCTCGACATTACCAGTGACGGCGGAATCGTGGGCATGGACTACAAGACAGGCAGCACGGCAAGCGAGAGCGACACGATCGACGGGCACACCTTCCAGTTGCCCGCGTACCTGTTGATGGCCGAGAACGCACTCAACGGGGACCCCGTCGGAGGCTCCTACTACCAAGTGGATCCGACCGACTCAATCTCACCACATGCGGGCACGGTCGGCAGTGAAGAGGACGCCGCTCACGCGTATTGGGGTGCAGACGACCCAGCGCCACTTCGCCGCTACCAGACGTTGGAGTTCGACACGCGCGGCGAGTTCACTGAGTTCCTCCACGACGTCATTCCGGACCGTATTGACCGGATCGCGGCTGCCGTGGACAACGGGTCGTTCCACCCGACGGTTCTCAGCCCAGACACGGCTGGCTGTGAGTACTGCCCGTACCGCGATGCGTGCGACGTTCGACACCACCGACGGCACGACATCCACGACGCGCTCACAGAATCGAACACGCCACAGTACGCACCCGGCATCGACACGGAGGACACCCAATGACCGACCAAATGGACACAGCCTCGAACGACGACATCACGCTCACCCGCGCCCAGCAACGCGCCGCCCGGACGATTGACCGGAACGTCTCCGTCGAAGCTGGAGCCGGAACCGGGAAGACGACGATGCTCACCGAGCGGTACCTTACGATCCTCCGCGCGCATCTCGACGGTCCGGACAGCCTCACCGCGGCTGACGACGAACCGGGCTACTGCTTACCGGACGATATCGACCGGATTACCGACCCTGAAGCCGCCCGGCGACTCCCGGAGCGTATCGTCGTCACCACGTTCACCGACCGGGCGGCCGAAGACCTCGCACGATCGATCCGCGAGAAGATCCATGACCGACTCGACGATATTGACGACCCCGACCGGTGGGCCGTTTGGCGCGCCGCCGCCGACGGCGTCGAAGCCGGGTACATCGACACCACGCACGGGTTCTGCAGCCGTATCCTCGAAGAGTACGCCGTCACGCACCCAGCGGTAGACCCGGACTTCGAAGTACTGGAAGACACCGACGCCGCACGACTCCGAACCACCGTCGCTACCGAACTCGTCGAGTCCGAACCGCCCGGCGTGCGCGTCCTCGCCCCGCAGTTTGACCGGTCGAAGCTCGTTGACGTGCTGGCCGAACTGATCGCCGAGTCCGACATGACCAGCGAGTGGATCGACGAGATACGCGACCTCGAAAGTCAAGAAGCGTACGAAGCACACCTTGTCGAACTGCACCCACTGGACGCCGACCCCGCACACTTGCTGGAAACGGTACGTGATGACCTCGACACGTTGTGTGAACTGTACAGCGATGACGATGTCGCTGACCGTCTCGGAACGAATCCGACGAAACGCGTCGGGAACGACGTACTTGCTTTCGTCGAAGCAACATCTAGGCAGGACATCGCGGACGCAACGCCGATCGAGCAACTCGAACTGTTCCGCAGCCTCTGTGACACGCTGACGAACAGCGACGGCGACCGGTACGGGGACGGCACCTACTACGGGAACAAATCTTTCAGACAGAGCGATGGCCCGACAGCCACGCGGTTCCGCGACGCAATGGATAGCGTTCTTGATACGCTCGCACCTGCGACGCGACCAACGGACGCCTCACTCGATCCGGACCGCGATGCCCATGAACTCCTCACTGCGCTTGCCGATCTCGCCGAAGCGGCGCTCACCGAGTACAACGACCGGAAGCACCAGCGCGGCGTCCTTGACTACAACGACCTGATCGGCCACACGCTTACGTTCCTCACCGACCCCGACCAAGATGCTGTTGCCGACCTCCGCGAGGACCTGTTGTACATCATGGTTGACGAGTTCCAAGACACGAACACGCGCCAGTGGCAACTCGTCCAAGCGCTCACGAGCGGTACTGACCCGTTCACCGCTGACAACGTGTGCGTCGTCGGCGACGTCAAACAAAGCATCTACCGCTTCCGCGACGCCGACGTCACCATCTTCGACGACGCCACGACCGCGATGCACGACGCGAACACCGCAAACGGAACGAATCCCCGTAACCCGGAACTGACTACGAACTTCCGCACACTTCCGGAGACGCTGCAAGCCATCAACGGGCTCTTCGACCACGTATTCGCG
Organism: Halolamina sp. CBA1230; assembly: GCF_002025255.2. Taxonomy (GTDB): domain Archaea; phylum Halobacteriota; class Halobacteria; order Halobacteriales; family Haloferacaceae; genus Halolamina. The sequence goes on along the minus strand of NZ_CP054587.1, from coordinate 925,458 downwards.
TACGGTAACGACGAACCGTACGAAGCCGTCAGCGGCCCGCTCACCGCCGGGCGCGACACGCCTACCGACCTTTCTCCGATCACCGAATACCTCCCTGTCCCCGTCGAAACCGACCTCCGCGACCGCTACCTCGACACAGACCACGGCCTCACCGATCTCCCCGAGTCCGAACCCGCCGACATCGAGGCAACCGCCCTCGCCAACCGCATCGCCGCTCTCCTCACCGACAACACCCTCGTCACCGACGACGACCCAGAATCAGACACCGATACCCGGCCCGTCCAACCCGAGGATATCGCCGTGCTCATCCGTTCTCGAAGCGACCTCAAAGACTACGAACGCGGTCTTCGCGCAGCGGACATCCCGTACACCGTCATCAAAGGCGAAGGGTTCTTCGACACGCCAGAAATCCGGCCGTTCATCGCGCTGTTGAACGCACTCGCTGACCCCACCGACGACATCGCACTGTACGCCGCCGCACGCTCCCCGCTGTGCGGCCTAACCGACACGCAGCTCGCCACCGCCCACGACACCGACGATACGCTATGGAACTCCCTGCAGACCAGTACTGATCCTGCTGTCGAATCCGTCGTCGAGGACATCGAACGCTGGCGCGAGTACGCCGGCACCGGGAACACACCCGGCGCAACCGTCGAGAGCTGGGTCGCACTCGCTGACCGGATCCTCGAAGAAACCGGGTACCTCGCCGCGATCGCCGCCGACGAACGCGGCACTACTGCTCTCGCCAACATCGACAAGCTCCGAGACAAACTCCGCGAATTCGACGCCAACGGCGTCCCCAGCATCGACCGCGTCACCACACGACTCGCCGATCAAGCCGAACAAGGCCGGAAAGAACCCGAAGCAAACGACGCAACCGATTCGACCGGGGTTCGCATCATGACCGTTCACGAAGCGAAAGGCCAGGAATTCCCTGTCGTCGCCATGCCTGGGCTCGGGAAGGGGTTCAACGATAGGGCACGTATCAGCAACGGCAGTATCGAGTACGAACGCGTCCCGATCGCCGGCGAGCGCCGCCCACTTCTCGGTCTCAACGTCTCTACGGACGACCGTACCGACACTGACGCGACCCTCATGCGACGCGTCGCCCGTGACCGTCGCCGCGCCGAAGAACACGCCGAAGAGAAACGTATCCTCTACGTCGCTGCCACCCGCGCCGAAGACCACCTCATCCTGACCGGTCGGCACAACGCTGACGGCGATCACGACACCGGGATCGAACAACCTGACCCTGACGACCCGTCCAGCCCCATTGACTGGATCCAACCCGCGCTGTTCAACACAGATACTGATACAGCTGGCTGGTGGGATACTCTCGAAGCAAACGGGTCATTCACCGTGACACTCCCGTATGAGATCGACGGCGACACCGGCCGAGGCACTCTCGACGTTCGCCTCCCACCAGACGATGCACAATACGACCCTGATCCTGATCCAGTCCCGGCAACGACGGAACGTTCACCGTACACGTACGAGCAGCCATGGGAGTTCACTCTCTCCGCATCAGATCTCACCCGCATCCCCGCCGGCACGGTTGAACTCCACGAACACGACGATACGAACCAAGTCACGGCGAGCCCGGTGACGAACGAATCGAGCGAGGAACACGAGCACGACTACCCCGACACAGACACGCGAAACATCCCCGCAGCCATCTACGGCCACGCTGTCCACCGACTCTGCGAAACCCGCCCACCACGTGACGAGCGCCGCCGCGTCATCGAACAAGCGATCCAAGAACAACACGACCGCACACCGGGACTCACTGAATCAACCTACCCCGACTCAGCATTCGACGCCATCGAAACAGCCGCTGACGCCGCGATTCAGTACCTCAACACACTCCACAGCACGCTCAACGTTCAGCAAATCCACGACGAATACTACATCGAACTCACCCTCGGCAACGGTACTGTCAGTGGGTTCATCGACCACCTCGTCGTTACTCCAGACACGTACCACGTCATCGACTACAAGACTGATCGGAAAGCGTCAACCCAGACTACCGAGGAGTTCCTCACCGACCGAGCCACCCACCATCAGCCACAACTGCAAGCATACGCTGCCGCGCTCAATCAACAAGATCCCACGAGAGACGTGACTGCCACGCTGTACTTCACCGACGTGGAAGACACGTACACGTGGGAAGCCCCGGAATTCACACACGCACTCGAAGACACAGTTCAACTCCTGCAGGAACAACTGGACCAAACATCGGTACGGGTGGGACGATAACCTTCCCACTATATTCTGTTGGGGAATCCTGTTTTTACTAGAAAGGTGAGAAGCAGATCGGTGACTCGTTTACCGCTGCTCGTCTTAATTGACTATAGATACGCGGGACCACGAATGACACGACCCGGATCAATATAGCCGTCGCTCACGTATTTCGCAGCGGCATCAGCGTACTTGATCGGTACGGGAAGGCGAGTACTTCTTGCGGGGCTTCCATAATGGACCTCAGATAGCCAGAACGACTGGCGAGCGAGGGTTTCGATGTCTGTGGGTCCAGAGTCTTTGACTAAGCGGAACGTACGTGGGGTGCCAACGTGATTGTCGTCGTCGATTTCTGGCTTTCCAAAGGCATGAACGATGGCCTGGTCGCGGTCCGAATCTACGAATCCAATACCTTTGTCCGCGATACGGAACTCCCGCCCATCGAACTCTGCGACGCGGGACTGACCGCGTTTACGGACGCCGACAATGTCTATTTCAGCATCTAAAGCGTCAAGGCCCTCTCTAACGGCCTCTATGTCCTCATGCACTTTCCCATCTCTGAAGACTGTCAAACGTTCAAGTGGTTCATCACGTTCGTCAGCGAAGTCAAACACGAGATCCCTGACGAATTTGGCGACTTGGTCGGAAACGAATTTTTCGCCGGCCTGTTGTGTCGTGGACTCTGCAGCGAACGTTGAACCGTCCCGCATCACAATGCTCGCACTTGCGCCGGAGTGTTGGCCGGTCTCTTGGTCCCTCGTCACGTCTAATCCCATGAAGGCCTGAGTCTCCCCCGGCAGCTCGTCAATCTGCCAGGGTGTCCCGCCTGCCTTCGCAACAACCGCACTCAGGGTGTTTACAAGTTCATCGCTCGCCCCCTTTCGAGACATGTTGATGACCCTTTGGGCGGTCGATTTCTGCAGCATCTGCGTGGGGATGTTTTTCCGCATCAGCGTCCGTTTGAGCTCGTCGTAGGGGTCTTCGACGCCCGGGAAATCATCTGCAGCACCTTTGTCAGGAACCAGTGCGACAACGACGTCCGTATCGTCTCGCAACTGCTGATAGATATCGCCATACTCTGAAAGACTCCCAAGTTCGTAACTGTACCCGGATGTTCCCGCCGGTGCTTCCCACTGTGCGAGCGTCTTTGCGATGAGCCCGATTAGATCCTGATGTATCTCTTCAAAGTCACTTGGATACAAGACGCCGACACGGTACTCCCCGGGTGGACTGTACACGCCATGTCGCTTGAGTCCGGTACTCGGCTTGGATGCGTGATTCCCATCACCATAGATGAGTCTGGACTGGCCTTCCCGCATATTCACATACTCGAACCCGTAGTTCGATGGGCTCGATTCAAAGTCAATGTCCAACCCCGGAAGCGTCGCTAAGTCATCAACGAAGTCAGCGACAAGTTCGAACCGTTCGTCAGGCTCCATTGCCCTACGCGTTGTGAATTGGTCGTGGAAGTCCCAATCCTGCTCTTTCACTTGCTCTGTCCGGGGGCTTAGCGTGAGCGCACGCGGGGCTTGATCGCCAGTAAACCCTCCATAGTCAACCTCAACAAGTCGGGGGTTTTGTTCGATCAATTCCTTTCTGACTTCCTCCTTCATCACCCCTTCCTGATACTCGGAAATGACTTCACCGAGAGAATCAGACCAGTCATTATAGTGCAGGTCACTCCAGCCTGCAAGCTGTCCCGTCCCCGAGTTACTGTACACCTCCGAGTTATGTTCGACTCGCCATGAGGGGAGCTCCTTCCCCGCTGTAACCATCTCGTCAAGTGACGACATGGTGGCGAGACTATACCCAACTCTCACTTGGAGTAAAACGACACCATCGGCAGTAATGTGAATCTTCAGACTGTGCTTCCGTCGAGCACCGAAGTCAGATTCCCCACCGCCAAACTCGATGTCCCGTCGAACGACCTCGTCAAGGAACTGGAAAGAGTACCGTGAATCCGGGATTGCGCGCCGAAGTGAGGATTGGATGAGACCCTTGATTTGCGCTCGTTCCCCAGGATCGCTCGGTGAAAGGGTTCTCTCACCGACCTTCTCAGGCGTGACTTCGTGATCTTTTGCTGTGACCGTTCGAGAGAGTTCCGTCATAGAGATCACGTGCATCTCACCAGATCCACCAACTGGTGTACCGTGCTCTTGGTCCAGCCAGTATGCAGCAGATTGAGTGAATGCGTGCCTATCCTGCTGCCGATCAAGTCCACCTTCCACTGACAAGCGATAGCGGTTTACGGAAACTTCCTGAAGACGGGGACGCCCCTCAACATGAAATAAGTATACTCCCGGGTCGGTTAGGGCTCTCCAGTTTTTCTGCATCGTCGGAGTATCCGAGGCCATCAGAGGTAGGTGATGTCTCTCGGTGAAGTATTTTCGGGACTTACATTTATGGAACTAGAGAGACATCTGAACCCAAGAACCCGTTTCACCATTTAAGAGGTGAATTGGGTGTGAGCCAAATCGTACTCATCGACCATCGTTTCGGTCACTTCCTGTTTCGCGGTGAGGTAGAGAATCTGCCAGCCGTCATCAGATAGTGCTTGGAGTGTCTCAAAGCCTTTTCGCAGACGGTCTGGATCCGCTGCAAGGAACGGATCGTCGAGCAAGAGGAACCCAGATTCGTTCCCAAGGAGTTGCTGAGCAAGCGACACGCGTGTAGCGAAGTACAACTGGTCTTTGGTCCCCTGACTCAGCGTATCCGGCGAAAGGGTGCGCCCGTCTTCCCGCTCAACGACGAGGTCGTGCGTTTCGGCATCATACGCAACTTCAGTATAGCGGCCTCCTGTCACTTGCTCAAACGTTTGAGAGGCCGGCCCGTCAGGGTCGAATAAATCCGTTAATTTCTGCTCCTCCTGCGCTTCGATCCGGTTGAAGATCTTCAGCGCCTTCCGTGACACCTCTGCATCTTCCTCAATCTGATCAACAACAGCATCAAGATCGGACGCAAGCGTTTCCAGACCTTCCCTGGAACGGGATGCTAATCCGAGACTGTGGCCGACGAACGGCTGGGTATTGAGATTCCGGGCTCGCTGATCGAACGTATCTAACGTGTTGTCGTGGTCAGTGAGCTGCGTTTCGAGCTCGTCAAGCTTGGTTTCCAGCCGGTCAACCTCGGCCTCGTATTCCTCCAAGGTACCTTCGTCATACTCCTCGACATCGATCTCGTCTACCTCGACGTCATCGACCAACGCTTCCAAATCTCGCTCCCACTCTGTAGCTTTCGCAGCTGGCTCATCTGCGTCAGGTTCACCGAACCGATCGACGAGACTCTGGCGCGCCGTGCGACGTTCTGGTTCCAGGTCGTCTCGTTCCTTGACGTTGGCTTCGTACTCGTCGATCGATTCAACGTCAGCCTCCGCCAATAGCTCGTCAAACCGCTGTTCCTGCCCAGTAATCTCCGATTCTAACTCGGATTTCTCTCCCTGAAGTTCCTCAAGTTCTTGTTCGGCATCCTGACGTTGCTGGTCTTTCCGAGCGACACGGTCTCGAACCTGCGATAACTCGTTCTCGAAGGATTCGATCGCTGGAGCGATGTCTTCGACTGTTTCAACATTGAACCCAGCATCCCTCGCGGTTTGGACGGCAGACTCACGTGCCGCCTCGACAGCGGTGAGGCGCTCGTTCGACTGCTGGTAGAGGAACGCACTCACAACCCCAGTAACTAGGAGGACAGCGCCCAGTCCAAGGGCAGCGGTCGAACCTGCAATCGCGCCTGCGACACCTGTACCGCCGGCCGCAAGCAAGCCTGCAACTGTTGTGTATTTCGCTAATGTGAGTCGCCGTTGCGCGCCGGCGGCGTCACGCTGCCGGTCACGATACGTTTCCAGCGCAGACTGCGTCTCAGCTACCGCTGATTCTCGCCGTGATAGTTTTGCCTCCCGTGATTCGAGGTCCTCCAGCGCCTGCTCTGCCTCCGCGACCTCTTCACGTTTCGCGTCGATGTCGGCCGTGAGGCTCTGCAGCTCATCCCGATCACGCTCGATGTCGTTCTGCAGTTCGCGGAGTTCGGTCAACGTCTCACGGTCGAACCCTTCGACGTCAGCGAGTCGGTCACTCGTAGACCGGTACGTCGCAAGCCGATTCGAGAGACGTTCATATTCCGCGACCGTCTTCGCTTCCTGCTGTTCTTGAAGGCCCTCACGGACCTTCTGTAGCTCTCGCTTGAGGCGGAGGCGACGCGTCTCCAACTCGTCTAACCCTTCAGCCTTGATTTGCTCCGTGTAGTCACGGATCTCCTCGGCGAGCGTACCTGCCTTCTCGTGGACATCGCCGGCGTTGTTGTAGGACTGATCACTGGAGATGTTGAGTCGTGTGTCGGTGAGCCGCCCGCGATCTTTCAGTTCCGACTGGATGGCATTGATTTCGGTCGTGTGGATATCACCGAGCTTCTCGATGAGCGACGTGTAGTACTCCTGGTCGCTCGGGAGTGCCAGGTCGTTGTCTTGGACGACGAACACGCTCTGCAAATGCCGCGGTTCGATCGGGGAAATATCGCTCAGCGACGTCGTGCCGTCGCATTCGTACTGGTCGCCGCCATTTTCAACAACGACTCGTCCCGTTGGTGAGTCACTGACGCGAGGGCCGGGATTCATGACGCCCGACACTTCTGGTTCAAGCAGTTGCAGTACGGCTTCGAGGAAGAGTGTCTTTCCCGCCTCGTTTGATCCTGAGAGAACGGTAATGCCGTCTTGACAGGGCGGCCGACAGTCGTACAGCGGCCCGTACCGATCAACCTCTGCAGTAGTGAGCCGCATTCAGATCTCCCCCCGGGCCGACAGTTGACTGAACACTTCGAGCGTCCGCTTTGTCACGTTCTCGGTTGTCTCCTCGTCCCAGTCCGTGTCGGCAAGTTCTGCTTGGAACGATCTGAACAACGGGTGGGAGAGGACGTGTTCGACGTTCCGAGTTGCATCTGTCACTGACGCCGGGACCGCTGCTGCACGCAACTCGTCGTTGAACGCGTCTTCCGCCATTTCGACGAAGCCATCGACGTGCACCGACGCATCCGCACTGGCAATCGCATGCTGGTTCGACCACTCACGAACCTTGTTGAGGAGCGTGTCTTCATCACCAGGTGTCACCGTAAACTCACGTGAAGCGTAATGGTAGGTGTCCAGCGTCTCAAACTCAATCCCGGTCTCCGGGTTGAGGATACTCACCCGGCGCTGCCCAGTCTCTGAGCGACTTGTCGAAACCGGCGTGCCAGGGTAGGTGAACTCCGAACCGCCCGTAAACGAGACTTTGTGCGGGCTGTGATAGTGCCCAGCGAGATACGAATTGAACTCCAGTTCGGAGAGGAGATCTTCAGTCACGGGAAAGTATCGCCTCGCCGTTTCGTCACCTGTCTCGTAGTCGTCGAACGGCGCGTCAAGACTACAGTGAAGAAGCAGGGCTTCATGCCCGTCAAACGATGTTCTGTCTTGCAGTTTGAGGAGGAGTTCGTCATCCGGGTGTTCTCTATAGGGGAGAGCCGTAATCCGGAGATCCTCCTCCGGTGCAGTCCAGTGACTGAACGGTTCCTCCGTGATGACAGTACATGCGTCGCCGAAAAACACGTCCCCACGGTATGCTTCGAGGTCGTGGTTGCCAGGAATGAGGACGATTTCGAATGACCGGTCAGTAAAGAGGTCGTTGCGCAAGTCAGTCCGGAGTTGCTCCATGCCCTCCGGCTGGTCGAACAAGTCCCCACCGATCGTCACAACGTCGATATCGCCTGTTTCAGCTCGATTGAGCAACTTTCGAAGCCCATCCTTCCGTTCCGGATAGTCCGGCGTCAGATGGACATCAGCTGTATGGAGGACCCGAGTCATGACAAGCAAAGACAACAGTAAGCGTATTAGTTCCTGTGGTGAGCAGGGCGTACGTTGAACGTGATCACCGTATCTGAATAGTAGGTATTCTCTGGCAGATAGCCGTGTGGGTCAATATCCGGAGAGAAACACCCGACATTCAGTTCTTGGATAATCTTTATCTCATAGACATTGTTGAATAGTGTCATGGGGTTACTGAGTCGGTTATTCGGTGGCGGTAGCGCCTCCGAGTCTGGATCACAAGACCGGTCTCAATCGCCACCGGACATCGTTCTCGATGAGCCGTTGGATGGGGCGTTTGTTCACGGGGAATTCCAGGGTGAGCGCGTCACGTTCGAAGCAGAATCCTCGCCAAACGGCCAGTGGAAAGGCCTCTATGGACGAACTGCCATGAGGGAGGATACACCGATAGTACTCCTCTCCGAGGACGAGGAGGTTCAACATGCCTTCACTGTGACTCGGGCAGAAAACGTTGCTGTGGCGAATTCTGGTCACGTCGCAGTCACCGACATCGGTGAGGCGAATAACCAGAGTCTCGGTGGGACATTCGATGTCGTCGCCCCTGACGGCCAGCCATGTATCGAACACGAGTTTGATGCGAACATTTGGGAGTGCGCGATTACGGAGGGTGGTCGGTATGCCTCAACGGCCACACACAATCCCGACCGCGCAGTATACGTGTTCGACATCGAGGCAGGCGACCTCCAAACCAGGTTCGAAACACCGAATCTCAATAGTCCAGCACAGGAGTTCGGAACGCAGAACGGCGAGACAGTGCTGTACCTGCTCGACGGTGACGAACAGTACCGAGGCATCGACCTCGACGGGACGACGGTCTGGCGAAGCCAACGACTCGAAAAGCAAGACCGAATCGACGATCTGCTGGCGGAGAGCGAAGAAGTGTCACCGGAAGAGTCGATCGACCTCCTAGAGGAGGCGTACCAGCTGACCAACGATGAGAACGAAACGAAAACGATCGCCAATCGGCTTGCAGACGCTCACTGGAAAGCGTCGAAGAGAATCCGCAAGGAACACGGCGACACTGACGAATGGTGGTCGCATCTCAACCAAGCAAAACAGTACTACTACGAAATCGAATCGTGGTACGACGGCCGGAAGGGAGTCGCCAAAGTAGCGCGGAAACAGGCGAAATACCACCTGAAGCAAGGCAATGAAAACACAGCCCTCCAACTACTCCAGGAGATAGCCACGCTTGAGGACGAATACGGCACGCAACTACTCACTGACGCCGACAAGGAGAAAATACAGAGCTTATCATAACGGCCCAAGAATCCAGAAAACGACTACTGGTCATCATATAGCGCTTCGACGAACGGTTCAATCGGTTTTTCGTAATGTAGGCACATCCGGTTGAACATTGTCGTCGTATGAATATGGAGTCAGTGACTCAAATAGCAGATCCGATCAGCCTCTGTTTCAGTATTCAGGATCGTACTCTCTGCTCGAAGATTCTACCCAACCGTGAAACATGATGGCGGTGATCGGAGAACAGCCCTCCTTGAACTCATTCTGACCGAGTACGGATAGAGCAGCTATAACGTGTTTGAAAGGTCTTGAATATTCGAGGAGACGTAATCTTCGAGATTCAATTTCTCCGCATCGACATCATTGAGCCCCTTGTCTTCGAGATACGTGGCAGCATGTTCCCGCACCTCGTCGTCTAATCGCTGTGATGCTAGTCCGAGGAAATAGATGATAGTATGGAACTTATCGACCGGGGCTTTCGAAAGATCGGTTACTCCCATCGTATCTGTTTGCTCTTCACACACATCGTCGATTCGCTGTAAAAATTCATCGTCAGGTGCGATCTGCTCAAGGTGCAGATAAAGTTCCCCCATCTCTGTAATTAGTTGGGCAACCTCCAAGGAGGTGTTATTCGGATTCGTTCGCAAACCGTCTGTCTCGGCGATCGACTTCAACAGCTTCCTACTGGTGTTCAATGCATCAACAGCGGAGTCTGACGGACTCAATCGCGGGGTGGTACTGATAGTAACGTCCAACTCGTTTTGCAAGTGGTCTTCGAGGAATAACCCGGGTAATTCGCGTCGATCCATGTATTCAATAGAACAATCTGCCCCGGGCTGGCCGTTGAATTTGAAATACTTCACTCCCTTCGGGAACGAGACGATCACAGCAATCGTGTCACTATCTCGATCGCAGAAGGTTCGAACATTTACGCCTTCAACCCCGAAGTCATCATATCCTGACACTTCTGGACCAAGGTCGAGTTCTTCGAGTTGCTCAGGGATAGCTGTGTTTTCAGAGAATGGTAATTTTTTCAGCTGTTTAACCCCACACACGTTCTCTACCTCAGATTCACTCGACATGTCTGTCTGTTCAACTAGGTCACCAATTCCAAATTCTTGGTTACTCAGGTACGTATGGGTTGCCACCTCAACCACGATACTTTGCAGCTGAGTAGATACAGCCCGAGAAAAATAGTCCACAAGTGGGCTGTCAGACTTGCCCGCCAGCTCTTCTAATTCACCCGCTGCGTCAACCAAGTACTCATACTGCCCCCAAGGCCCACTCGGGGTTCCCTCAACGTAATACCCGAATGCAGCCACATAATGGAGGATAATGAGCGGGAGGTCCGAGCCCTCGTATCGACAAACTCGGTACTCTCCTGAGGCAATATCAAATTCAAACCGGTTGGTACTCTCACCCTCTCCGTTATTGATTTGAACGACAAGTCGATCCTCGTAGTGCTCTCGCTCCTGTAATTGGATGCTGACTACGTCCGACTCGTCAACTAACGAGTCAACCTTATCTGCTGCAGGCCACAGCTCAGGAGTCGATCGATAGGTTTCCTCCCGAATAACTTCCATAACTAGCACTTGAAGAGGTGCCGAGGTAAAAGCATATTGTAGTGCTTACACTTGGGTTCTACACGCCAACTCCGTCGGCACTGATTGACACTGCATCCTGTGAAACTTTGGTCTCGCTTCAAACGTAGTAGTAAGACAGATCAAGCACTGGCAGGGAAACATTGAGGGTCGTTTGCTTATCATACTGATAGAGACCTCTCGTGGCGACCTTAACTGAGTCTGCGTTACAGCAACGGTGGCGAAATAGATGGGAAAGTTTTCTTCACCTCATTGAGGATGCGGAGACTGTCGAAGACGCGCAGAACGTGCTTCGAGATAAAGTCATCATCGGCAACGCCGAGCGGAAAATCGCCGGCGGACACGAAGGCCGGGAAATCCTGGAGTTACTCCAGAACGCTCGTGACGCGATATGGGATGGCGACGCAGATCAGGGGCGCGTCCACATCGGCGTGTACGATGAAGGTGTCTTAGTCGCCAATACCGGTAGCCGGTTCGACCTGTTCGACACACAGGTTGAGGACGCAGTGACGATGATCGGTGAGACCGGGAAAGGCGACGACGACGGGCAATCAATCGGCCACAAAGGCGTCGGGCTCAAGTCGATCCTCGCCACGGGTGATTCATTCGAGATTTTCACCCGGCCTGACGACACGACCGACGACATCCTCGGTGTTCGGCTCAGTCGATCGTACCTCGTCAGTGCGATTCTCAACCGGCTCGGGCAAGAGACGGGCGGCCGAAGCAGTATCGATGACCTCGATGACGAGAAGTTAGAACACCTGTTGACTGAGGATCCTGCCGGGAATCCGATTCCCTTGGAGGATGATCTCCGGGATTCGATTTCGAAGCTGCCACTGTTCAACTTCCCTGTCCCGCTTTCGACGCCCAGCGATGCTGCCGACCCGATTCAACGACGTGTCAGAGAACTACTGACGGAAACCCCCGCAGATCCTGAGCAGGACCCGTTCCGGACGGCAGTGTTCATCCGGTACGAGGATTCGGACTGGCGGGCACAGTTATCGGCACTCGGCATCCCGCTTCCGGATGAGGACGACGGGTCAATCGACGACCGCCCTGAACGAATCTGGGAGTACCTTGCCGCGGGCGAAAGCGACGGCGGACTGCAACCCGAGACCATCGTGCAACTCGGCGGCATCGCCGAACTCCAGTTAGAACGCGCGACGACTGCTCAGGAACCCACGCGGGAGGAGCGATGGGAGATCACGTACGATTCCGAATCACCCACTACGGTTCCGGATCTCGCCCACGCCGACGTGCAGGTTCGCGTGCACTCATGGGACAGCGAATCTATCCATGAGTTCGACCAGTTCCGGTTCGCTGACCCGCGGGATCACCACACTGCAATTCTCGTGAACAAGGCCGGCGAGAGTGGAACACCGCCTGTCACGTCCTACCCGCTGTATCTGTTCTACCCGATCGAAGGAACCGACCAGGCGCACCTCCCGTTCTGCTTCCACGGCCGGTTCAGAGTCGATACGAACCGAAAAGACCTGAGTTCAAACAACGCCGCCACCAACCACGACGTCCTCGAAGAAGGCCTTGACCTGATCGAACTGATCGGTGAAGAAGTCGCCAGAGACGCCCAAAATCCGGAGGAGTCGCAGTATAGCGATCAGCTTCCGTGGGCGTTACTGCCGCCGCGCCAACGCGACGAAGCGATTACGGATCCGACTGCGGATGAGTTGATCACGTGGTTCCAACAAGCAGTCGTTGAACGGTTAGCCGACACGCCGTGTATCCCGACACGCACAGAAGCGAAGCAACCGAGTGACACGATCCTCCACTGGGACCGCAGCGTCATCGACGGCTACCTCGCGTTCACCGAGATTCTCGACGCCCTCGACCGCCCGCTAGACAATGGCGGGGCCCATGCGCTGCCGGCTGCCAGCGCGTTGCGAGCGTTAGCGTCGATGCCACCCGACTGGGAACAGCGAGTCAAAGCAGTTCTGCACGCCGACGACGAGCAGGCGACATCGAAGACAGTGCTGACAGGATGGGTCGAGTACCTCGCTGCATCGTTATCGAAGACCCCGGGAGAGTCACCGGCGGTTCGCGTGCCAGCCGGTGCGGCTCGGTCATTGCTGGACGGCACGGTCGCGTTACTGACAGCCGCAACCAAGGGCGACGAGTCACTCTCCAGCACGTTACAGGAGCTCGCCGGGCAGTTCGACGGCGTGTACCTCCTCCCCAGCCGGCTCGGCGACGCCGACCCGGATGACGAACTCGCACTCGTCACGTTAGAACAACGGCAAGCACCGAGCGGCGGGCAGCAGAACCAGCAGCGCGTCCGGTCGGTGATTTGGGATATCGAATCCGAGACCCGCGACGTCGAACGCCCACCGACCCCGCCGCAGTCCTCGAACATGACGGTGTACTTCCTTGACGAGCGAGTGCAGGAAATCGCCGACGTGCACCACGTGTTGAGTACCGCCGGCCGAGTCTGGGGGTTACGCGCCTACGAGGGCATCCCGAGTTTCGTCCGGTCGTTACTCGACACGTTCGCTGACGGACGAGCCGACGTCGTGGAACCCATCGATTTCGCGTTCCTCGCCGGGATCATCGACCGAGTCGGCGCAGAATCAACCGACCTGCAGACCGGCGAAGGATCGTTCTTCCCGCTCGACTACCTTCAAACAGCCATCACGCAGCAAGAAGGCGACCAGCGGGGGAATCTCCGGCGTCGCGTCCAACTGCGAACGTGTGACCTGCACCTCCACAACGAGCAGCCACGACCAATCACCGGTACTGTCCTCGGCGACGACTGGCAGCGCATCCGCGAACGCGGCACTTCTACTGACGCCGAGGACGACCCGACCGAAGACTGGGACAGCATCACGACGAGCGACTCCCCTGCGCCGACGTGGCCGGCTCCGGACGCCGCCACGTGGGACGTGTTCCGCGAGCAGATCAACTGGGACGTCACCGACCTGGATTTCGTCCGGACACTCTCTCTACTCGGCACGGGTGTTCTGCCGGGCGTCGAAGTGCTCTGGCTGTACGGCGACGAGCACCCGTCGATGCGGCGTAGCCACGACTGGAACCCGACAGAGTGGACGACTGATGATTTCGCCGGCGACATCCCGGCCACGGTGACGTCGCTCCAAACAGTGCTTGCAAACACGCCGGGGTACCTGTCGCTGCTGACCAGCCCGGATCACCACCCGCAGACAAGCGCCGATCACTCGCGGAAATGCGACGTGAAACTCTCCGGGGAGTTCGACCACGTGAACGTCGCCTCCTGGGTGTGGGTCACGGACGACCAGGCACTCGCTGAGCATGGCGACGCAGTGCGAGAGTTGCTTCGCCGGCACGGCGACGCACTCGACGCGACGCTGCTCCGCACCGGCTGGTCGTGTAACAACGGGCACAAGCGACGCGCATGGGACCAGTCAGTGCCGAGCCTGCTGAACTGGCAGCTCCGCGAACTCGACATTTGGGACCCGATCGTCACCGTCCAAGACGAACTCGCCGACGCGTGGGGCGACCACGCTTCCCGACTCAGCTACGCCGTGCACTTAGAGTCACGCCGCGGCCCGCAAGCCGCACGGATGTTCCCGCACATCGACGACGCCAGCGGAATCGCCGACGACGTACTCGCCACACTCGGCGTGCGCAGCGTCGAAACCCTCGGCGTGACTGGCGCAACCGACCGGCTCCAGCAACTCCAAGCCGTTCTCGCCGACGGTGAGCTTCCAGCAGGGGAGCCGACGCAACTGTGGGTTCCTGGTGACCGTATCGACGACTGGAACCAAGCTTACACGCAGCTCCTCCAACCCGTCCTCAACCACCTCCCCGAAGACCCGGCTGCTGCAGACAGCGACCCGAACTGGGGGTCGCTCACGCACCTTCCGCTGCGAGACGGCGACCAGTGGGTGACAGCATCCATCGAGTGGATCCGCGACCACACCGACGAAATCCGGTACTACCAGGACCAGTCCCCCAAGCCGTGGGAAACCCAAGCCGTCGAAGACAACGGGTACTACATCCTCCCGCGAACCGCCAGCGGCTCATTTACCCGGCTCGCGGCTGTGCTTGGCGTCCAACAACTGCAGGCGTCGAAACTCGTGTTCGACCTCGACACGGACGACATCTCACTCGTCACGGAGTCGTACCGTGACGCCGTTTCGACGTTCCAACGCGAACTCGACGCACGGCGCGACTTACTCGTCGCGTCCACGGACCGTGGGAACGAAGCCGACATCATCGACACGGCGGACGAGCTTGGAACTGCAACCGCCAACCTCGCCGTCGCCGCATCATTCCCCGACGACGCCACGCGGCACCTCTCAGACCCGACATCCGCGTTGTACGCGACGCCCGACGGCGACGAAGCACTCCTGCTGAACGCCAGCGAAGCCGGCGACACCCTGTCACTCGACGGGTTAGCAATGGGGCTGGCGTTACTGTTTGAACGCCCCACGAAAGTCGCCACGTTCCGCGAAGCCCTCACGGCCGACGTCGCCGTGCCGGACCTCGAAACACGGTGGGCGAAACGAACGTTCCCAATCGACACCGTCAAACGCGTCCTCGGATCCAACGCCCTCCACGCACTCGAACGCGACCTCACCGCATTCAACGACCTTCTTGACGCACTCGACACGCCTCGCGTCGATGCAGATGCGATACTGGACGCGTTAGAAGACGCCGACACTGAGCACATCGTCGCCGTCCGCGACTGGATCGCCGCCGGCGAACGACCTGACACGCTCACCGACGAGAACGCGGCCGCCGTCGATACTGCGAACATCGCCGGCCCGGTCACCAACCTGTGGGACACGCTCCCTGCAGCCCTCGATTTCGTCGTGCCTGGCTTGTTCGACGAAACGACCACGCACTGGGTTCGAACCCTCGAAGCCGAAGCGCTCGACGCCGACATGGAACGCGTCGTCATCGACTGGTTAGCCAGTCACCGCGATGCACTCGACCGCCCACCGTTTGACACCGCAGCCAGACAAGCGTACAGTCGATTCCGAACCGTCACCGAACTCTGGGAGCAAACAGACACGAGCGAACTCACCGATCTCGACACGTGGGT
Source organism: Halolamina sp. CBA1230 (assembly GCF_002025255.2). Taxonomy (GTDB): domain Archaea; phylum Halobacteriota; class Halobacteria; order Halobacteriales; family Haloferacaceae; genus Halolamina. The sequence continues at coordinate 909,491 of NZ_CP054587.1, read as the reverse complement.
CACTCGGCTGCGAGAACTCCACACCACGACCCTGCCCGCCTGGACCGACACGATCCCAAAGGAGTACGCAACAGCCGTAGATTGCGCACCGAGGGTCGTCTACATCACCATCAACGACCGCGTCGATACCCTCGCTACCGCGTTCTGCCACGACATTACGGGCGAGCTCCCCGCCGTCGAGTTCGACTGGCAATCACTCCTCACTCAGTACATCGACGACGGCACAATCCCTGAACCCGACACGGACACCGGCGCAAAAGACCATCAAGCACAAGCCTTCGACGCCATCGCCACCTCCATCCGCGACCACGACGACACTATGGACTTCTCCACCACGGCAGCCATCCAACAGTCAAACCAAGACATTACCGTGTCGGCAAGCAGCGGGCAAGGTGGTGGCGGCAGCAGTCAGTTCAGAGGCCGCGGACAGCAAGCAGAAGCCTACGTCATGGCCACGGTCCTCGACCGCGTCGCCACCTGGCTCGACAACCACGCCGCCGGGGACCTCTTCCAACTCCGCTCCGCATTCAGGAGCCTGCACGATGAGCAGCAGGACGCTGCGTACAACTGGCACGTCGAAAGCGTCTGGACAGGCGATCTCTTACCCCTTCTGCAGAACCTGAGTCGTGACCGTAGCAGCGAAATCACGGCGTGGTGCGACCACGTCGCCGACGGCACCGCATTCACACAGCTTCCCCTGATTCAACTAATCAACGTCACGATGGAACGCGGCCCCGGGTTCGACATCATCGACCCGCGCGGCCCACTCACCCGAACCGACGAGCACAACGACCGTGGCCTCCAGTTCACCCCCGTCGAAATCAAAGCCGTCAACGGCACCACCCCACCGTTCCGCTTCCGACTCACCACAAACGAATACCGCCGCGCCAAAGCCTTCGTCCGCGACGGCGACATCCCCTACGTAATCCGCCTCGTCGCCGTCCCCGAGGCCGGAACCACAGACTGGCCGCAGAACACGTCCATCGTCGCCGAGAAAATCATTGAGACCGAAGCAGAGCTCAACGCCGTTGTGGACAACGATCGGTTCGAAACCGTCGTGAAAGGCGGGTACATGAACATGGAGATCAAGTAAATCTCGTCGAGGAGTTCCGTTGCCTCCCACACCTATTGGCAGGAGGTGGCGGTCATTTAGGGATTCGAGTGACGAGACGGTTCAGGCGCTGTCACTATGGAAAGTCCGGGAAATCCCCGTCGCGCTGCCGAACGTACGCCGGCTGGTACGAATACCCCTGATCAATATTTTCCCCGCTAACCAGCTTCTGCAACTCTGACTGCGGGAACGGGTTCGCTAGTCGCTTTCCGCCGGTAACAATGTACGTGGTCGTATCTAAGCGGTCGTTGTAATCCGCATACGTGTCAGCATCAGTAATGTGTTCAACGAACTCCTCGGCTTCTTTCGTTCCTTCTTCCGGGTCAATCGCTATCTTTGAGATGATTCCGGTATGCGTGATTTCCCCGTCGATTCGATAGTAAATCGGTAATCGGCCGTGGATTTCGACACCAACCTTTGCGGATTTCCACGCTTTGCCTGCTCGATGCGTTACTGCCTCATTTTCTTCCAGTTCGACGAGCCGCTGCTCATGATTACTCCCGAGCACTGCAGGATCCAGCCGCTGCGAAATCGCTCGTTGAATCGCCGACGTAGCGAGATCCTCGCCGCGAGACTTCGCCTCCTGCAACTGTTTCGCGTCCTCCAAATGCGACATCATCCCCTCCACGGTTTGCTCATCATCATCCGCCGTACCCTCCGGCGACTCCCGATCCATACTGCCTCATTCCACCCCTTACTGATAATTGTTCACACACAAGGTTCCCTCAAGCGTATTGGCAAAATTACTGCTGACGGTCTCGTCGAGAAAACAGGCTGCGGGTACCCATCCGGCATCTATTCGTCGAGGTCGAGTGCAACATCGATCTCCCGCTGGAACTGGTCGTCGGTCCGCGGCCCGTAGAGAGCCGTGAAGCCGGCGTTCTCCAGCACTTTCTCGAACTCCCCGCGGGACATTCCAGCGGCTTCAGCGGCACGTCCCAGTGAGAGATCACCGAGCACGTAGCGACCGACCGCGGTCGCCAGCTCGTCTGAGGACTCACCACTGGAAGGCACCATCGTACCTGCGTATGAGCCTATGGATCTAACAATCTATCGTCGGGCAGGCAGTTCTCGAATCGCAGTTCGCCCTCTCTGTACCAGTCTAGGGCGGAAACACTCAGTCTAGGAGATTTGGAACAATACAAATCGCCTAATACTGGACCCGAACTACTAAATCGGTCCACGAGAATAGAACAAGTGAGAGGTAACCCAACGATGAGTCAAGTCGAACGATTCGAGACCACGGAACAATATCTCGAATACGTCGCAGATCGGGAGGACCTCGATCTGGAGACTGTTCGTCGGGAATATCGCGGGTAGCGGCCGCAGTACGATTCTTAATGCCGTGCCCGAAGTGCGACGATGTTGCATTCCTCGGTGAGTATGACCGAGATTTCGTTCTCACTCGCTACCACGTTGACGTAGGTCAGCCAGCAGAGTTTGACGTATCCTCACGCATCGATACTGTCCTGGAAATCGACGGCGACACGTACTTAGTCGAACCACTCAGCGAACAGGACCCCGAAGACGTCCGCGACTCGATCAACGAGTTACGTTCAAACGACGCATTCGAAGAAATCGCAGATACCCTCCCAGATAATCTTCCGGACGCGTACGACCAAGACGCGTACCTTAGTCGGCACCTCCCGGAAGACCATCGATCTAACCTCGCCGAACTTGCAGAGGAGTCTGATTTCACTGCGCAATCTGTACTTTTGCTAGCGTTTGTCGAGCGAAAGAACCAGACACTCGGGAAAGCTGACGGTACTCTTGTCCAGTACGTCAGAACACGTGATGACCTCGTAAAGAACCTTGATGACGAAGGCGGTGTCACTCCCCGGGTCCAACGGGAATTCCTCGCCCATCTGCTATTGGCGACGGCTCTGATCGAGGAACTCACCTCGGAAGCCGTATTCCGAGAAATCTATCGTGAAGAGCACCGACTTGGGGTGAACAAGAATCGGATTAACAATCTCACGCAGGGGCAGAGACTGGGAATCTTGGAAGAAAATGGAGTCTTTTCAGAAACGCTCCTGTCAAAGGTACGGGCAGTCAAATCCCTTCGGGATACACTCGTTCACGATCCGCGAAAACGAATCTCAGTCGAAGGGACACGCCAACTGGACTGGATGAATTCCCAGTTAGAACAGATTGACGAGGCAGTCAGCGGAGTGTTAGACACAACTGGGAAGACCGCAGCACGAATCATCGTGGAGAACGGGCCCGCAGAATACCTCTCCGAAAAGCGTGCAGACGCCCTACGAGAAGCAATACAGCATTGGGAAGAGCAGCATAAACACAGTATCCAACCGATAGCCGAATCCGACCTCGTGACACTTGAGCAACTTCAGTGGGAGATCAATATCGGGAGTTCAGGCCACCGCGATATCTCTCACGGGATGGACTTCGATGAACTCCCAGCTAATGAAGAAGAAGCCACTGATAGAGAGATCCGGATATACGAAACCACGATGGAGTTCCTTCGGTCGTGTGAGGACTTCCTCGTTCGCCGTATCGAACGAGACTTAGAGAAAGCAAATCTTGATAGGCAAGATTTCACCGTACTCGCACTGCTGTGTGCTGAAGGAAACTCGTACGAAGAGATCGCTGAACAGGTAGGATCCGCAGTTGAATACGTACAGCGGAAAGAGAACGTCGTCGCGTGGCGATCATCAGAGTTCGAAAAGAAACAATTCGGTGAACTGCCACGACCAGATACGCCCATCGCTCCTGTCCGTTGCGATCGGGAGAACGACCACTCCTCCAACTGAAGAACAATCTGAGTCATTCAACATCCGGGTAGCGATGTCCATGCCTGGCTTACCCACCCGAGTTATTTCCGTCCTGCACCCACAGTCTCGGCATGGAAATCGGTCTCGTGAGCTGCACGAAAAGCAAGCGTGACGCTGCCGCCTCACCGAGGGACCTGTACGACGAGTCAGCGTTCTTCCGGAAAGCACGAGAATACGCTGAAACTCATCACGATGACTGGTACATCCTCTCGGCCAAACACGGGCTGCTCGACCCGGACGGCCCGCCGATCGACCCGTACGACGACACGTTAAGCGGCGCACCAGTCGCACGGAAACGCGACTGGGCACAGCACGTCGCCACGCAACTCCAAGAGGAACACATCCTCGACGACGCAGAACGCCTCGTGTTCCACGCCGGCCGCGACTACTACGACGAACTCATCCCGATTCTCACCGACATCGACGCCACCATTACAACCGATACCCCGACCGACGGCCTCCAATTCGGCGAAACACTCGCCTGGTACAACGAACAGCTCTGATGCTGATTTCAGGCACTACCACGTTCAGACGGCGGTATCCTTCTGACCGCTAGAACCCGTGCGTCGGGGTGTACATGGTTCTGGAATCAAGCGTGTTCGTGAATTTGGAGAGGGCCTCCTCTACGATCACCGCAATATCCACATTACCCGTGGTCACGTCGTACGTGTTCTCGATGAATGTCTGGAACTCACGAGCGATTGACTCCGCGGTGTCCAGAAAGTTGAGCACGTTAATGTCCTCGAATTCTCGAATGAACTCAACGGTCTGCATGACCATCGAGCTGAGATACGTGGCGAATGCTTCGGGATCACGAAACGCTGCCGGGACGACACCACGAATCGCGTAGTGAACTTCGCTCAACAGTAGTTTGTACAGGCCGTTATGCACGTTTCTGAACCGGTAGAGCACTCGATTATTCAGGTATCGTGTCCCCCGCCACGCAGTTTTGAACTTTAATGGGGTGGTGAGGAGCAGTCCTTCGACGATGAAAAACGCGAGTGATCGATAGAAATCGAAGAATCGCGGCGTCTCGATTGCGGACACCGACCCGGCTTTCTCGTGTGCTGTGTCGAGTGCGGTCGCGGCGAGCAAGACGTTGTGCCCGGCAATCGCAAATGATCCCATGGAGGTGAACGTCGAAGCCATGCCCGCGATCCGCGCGAATTTGCTGTGCCCGACATTGACGCCGAGATCGTCTTCGATGACTTCAGTTACTTTCCGGAGGCCGTGTAGTCGGTCCGTGTTGATGCTCTCGACAGCCTCGGATAGGGGCTGGCCATCCGTGACGGGGGCGACTTCTGTGTCGTCAAGCTCCTCGTGCACGACGGCGAGTCGATCAGCGAGTTGAACAGACCGCTTTGCAGCCGGCGACGCGACCGCGTGCGACCGAAGCCCTGAACGAATCCGGTGTTTCGCACCTGCAAGCCGATCCGAGTCGGCGTCGTCCATATTCAACACTCATTCAGCGACGAATTTAAACCCTTCTCGTACTGCTGACAATACACGAGCGATGGACGACATCCCCGACCAGGAAACCCTCCAAGAATGGATCGAGGGGCACGACCTCGACCGACGGGACGTCCTGAAAGCCGCAGCGCTGTTCACCGGGTGGGGCTGGCTGTTCAGAAACCAACTGCCTACAGCACGAAACACAGATTCCCGCCTGACAGAAGCTGAGGAACACGCGAGTAGACTCGCCGAGCAGCTCGATGGCACAGACCTTCGTGACCCGCTCATGATGTCGGGGCTCACGCCGATGGTTGAGCGTACCATCGAGACAATCAACGACGTGCTGCACGATGGAACAGTCACGTCCGGCGTGTGGGTCGCCGAGAAACACCGACAGGTCACCACCGTACTCAGTATTCTCCCGGGCGTCGATGCGCCGCCATCACAGTCACGCCCCGCAGCACGGCAGGCTCGTCTTGACACAGTGCTCACGTACTACCAATCACTCACCGATGTGCTCCAACACGTCGCGTCAACCCAGCGCGTCCTCGCAACGGTCGAAACCCCTGCGCTGTACGACGGAGACCACCCAGACCAAGCACTGTCGAGTATCATCGATCTCGACGCGATTGAAACCAGTATCGAGGCGAGTAGCCGTGTCGGCGAACACGCTGCCAACGAGAACTCCGCCGACTCACTACTCCCCGACACAGAGCAAGTGACAGCCCAGCTCAACACACAGGTACAGATCCAGCGCCGGTTCAACACAGCGATTCAAACGTATCTCGACACAGCCGACCTCATCGAAACCGGAGCTCGACAGCACGAACAAGGGAACCTCGACCAGGCGAACAAGCGATTCCACGCCGCCAAGGACGCAATCCCTGAGAAGGTACTCGAATCAGACCGCCCGTACGCGATCTCGCACGACGGCCCCACGCTACGCGACTACGCTACGCACTTCACCAAACGCAGCCAAGGACTCACCCAACTCATCGCCGCCTGTGATCCCGACATCGACGCCAGCACGCAGAACACCCGGTTCAACGACGGACTCACCCACCTCATCAACGCTCGCGGTGTCGTCAAACAGTAGTAATCCGGAGTAGTGGAAATAATCCTCCAGTAGTATCGAGAACAATCTGTTATTCACCGATTGTGCGTAGGCTAATATGCAGACGAATGGTTAGAGCCACGCAGTTGCATCTGTCTACGTCACTCGTTCAGAGCCAAAACGAGGGAAGAAGTAAGTGTCGTCGGAGTACACCCAGTCCCAATGGACGGGATCCACTGGGCTGAAAGACAATGGTGGCTTTTAGGGGCTTTATCCATGCTCTCGTCTATTGTAGCAGTTTCTCTTTTTCCAGCAGTCGGGTCGAATACTGAGGCTATCCTTAGTACGTTAGCTACGCTTCAGGCTGCGATTTTTGCCATCGTTTTTTCTGTAATTGTTCTTGGTGTCCAGTTGTCTGCATCAAGGTATTCTGCAAGAGTTGCAGCGACCTTTACCTCGGGAAGAGATTATTTGAGAACGGTCACAGTATTCGGAGCATCAATCGCTTCCAGCGTTCTCGGCCTGTACTTCACCACCTTCTCCGGGCCCATATTGACAGTTTACGTCATCACCTGTGGATTCCTCGCTGTAGGTGCATTTCTCACCCTGTATCAATTCGTAGACTCTATCTTAGAGAAAACCACCCCGGAAGGGGTAATCACCCTCCTTTCAGAGAGACTACAACCCGACACAATCGAAAAGGAGGCAAGAGTAGCTGCAGATGATCCGACAAAACCAGACCCATTTCTCGCTATTGTAAGCACCATTAGTTCACTTATCTCTGAGAAAGATCGAGCAGCTGCGATACTTGGCCAGAGAATGTTGAAAAACAGACTTGAGGAGCTGTTCGTTGAGTCCGAGGGACACTTATTCGAGGAAAATAGCCCTCTTGACCAATCACTCGAAAATCTACTCTCAGACCAGCTACCGAATCTTGTAGAAGAGTCGCTTTCACAGGACCTGAAACCTGTTGCGACCGAAGTACCTGAGACTGCAGAATACATCGGTTCAAAAGCAACCGAGAACAATCTCAGCATGCCGTTCCAGCATGTTGTTAAGGGGCAGACGGACCTGATTGATGGTCTCGGATTTGATGGTCCTGAAGAGAGCGTACGGAAGGACGCGATTGATACTGTCGAATCATTGCTTGGTAACGGAATTGAACAGGAGCTGTTTGAGGAGGCTGCCATCGGGGTTCGACGGCTTGGATGGGTTGCAGCAGCCTCAGCGATGATGAGAAGTACTGGGCAGATTTCGAAGGTATACACGTCTCTACTGATTTCTACATTTCCCAAGTTTCTATCAAAAGCCTTGAACAAGGGGGATGAGCTAACTGATCTTCGTGTTGATCGGTGGCTTCGAGTTCACATCTTAGATGTATCCCCGATTCAGAAAGTCATTGGCAGCTGTTATGGGTCCATGGCCGAGTTGACATCCGCAGCAATCAGATTCGAGTTGAAAACCGAGGAGCAATTCGTGAATTGGAACATGGTCGGTAATGGATGGACTCGCGGGGCCGAAAACCTTGACCAGTCAGAGTTGGAGTCGATGGCCGAATTATGGTACGGTACAATACTCTATCTGCGATACATCGATGATGTCTCACCAGAACACGTCATGGAAGACTTTGATATCTACACTAGTCACCGATTGTCTAGTGATCTCCCAGTCAGAACTGCTGACAGGATCATTAACGGGAGTTTAGATCCAACATCTGTGATAGATTTCATGCCGGGAAGCGTCGATCCCGTTGAACTCCCGTTAACAGGTGTAAAAACGCCTCCAGTAGAGGGGGAACCATCCTTTACAGAATGGGTACAGTCCCAGAGACATCTACTCGACACTTCTCGGAGGAGTGGGATGTATGGAAGTGTAGACCCTCCATTTGACGAAAGTGATGATGAAGACTGACTCTTCAGAAAAGTCTCTTCAGCAAACCATCGGTGGGGATCTCAGACTCATAGATAGGCAGTCTCACGTTAGTTCTGAGTCGAATGGAGAGTGTTGAATGGTAAAGCGCCGAAATTCTTAATCACCCAAGCTTGCTAGCTCCTCACAAGCACGATGAGTGACGTGACCATCAAAGGCGAAATCCACGCCAGTCGAGGGGATCTTGAAGAGGAACGCGACCTCCTCGCAGAAGGAGTTGACACGCTCGTGATCGAGGGGAGTAGCGAGGACGAAGTCGGGGTGAGCTGGCTTCATGCTTGGTTCGAAGTAGCGATACTGATCTTCGAGTACTTGTTCGCCGAGAGCCTGTACACCGACCACCAGACACTGGTAGATATTGCAAAAGGACAGGGAGCCGACGTTGTCTACACTCGTGACACGGATGCAGCCCTCATCGAGAACTCACATACACTCGTGACCGGAGCAGCGTTCATACTGTTCTACGGGCTCGTGTTCCTCTCCGCGTTACTCGGAATCCTTGGAAACCAGATCGCTGGTGCCGGTACCCTTCTGTTGGCCGGCGGCGGACCAGTGTTGCTACTGCGGCTCTACGAAACAAGGAAACCTGGTGACAACCGCGACAAGAAGATCGCTGAGAAGATTGCGCAGGCCGCCACAGACGACGACCGAGTTGTCGCCGTCATGGGCCAGAGCCACGCAAAAACCGTTCCCGACTACCTCCCCACCGACATCAATCCCGAAGTGAAAACGCCAACCTATGGGTTCTTCTCCTTCCCGATGGGACGCGATCTGTTCGTCCCTTCCGTACGGGTGGCTGGAACAATGGCAATCGTGTACCCCGCGTTCCTCGCAGCCTTCGAGACGTACCTCGCGCTTGTCTGAAGCACATCGCATACCGAACCAGAATTTCTAGTCGATGGTTTTCAGAATTCTCTGACCCGGCAATTCATCGACATCTGACCAGCCAAGATATGCCAAACCCCGAATACCTAATCCAGTTTGTGAACGAATTAGAGCTATCCGGCCGGACCTACAGCTGAGACTCGATCTCCTTGAGATCCTCAGCGAAGCGAGCGATCTCAGAGTCCTTCTCACCAGGACCATCATACACCTGCTTTACTCGCTGCTCAACGTTCGCCTCAGTTCGATTCGATGAATCTGCGACGTTCCGGATGGCTCGTCGAGCTCGGTCTACTTCGACCGGGAGCTTCTGGTCCCGCGTTTGGGCGTGCAGCGGAACCGGGTCAAGTTCCAGAAACTCTGAGACGACCTGGTCTCTGTAGTCACTGGCCGGAGCCACCTGATCGAACACTTCGTCAGTTGCTTCCGCCTGTTCAACCGTCAGCGGTCGATTCTCTTGGATGACATCGTGTAGTCCCATTGCACTCTCACCTATGAGGGGGGATGTAATAGACAGCGATCCATTGTATGCCAGTTAGGCACGTGATCTTTGAGCATACTATGCAAAAAGGTTTTATATGAAGGTAGAATCGACGCTTCAGTGATAATCAAACTCCGATCATACCATCGGATATCCAATATCTAGCACTTCTTTTTGCTACTCATTGAACGATCTCACTGGACTCCGTTAGTACAATCTTCAAAACTAGGTTCCACTTCCACCGTGGTTGGCTCGCCTTTTTGACCGCTACATCACTACGTGCTAGTGGAGCCTGGAATCCAGTGTGACACGCTCCAGCGCTCCATTTCCCCCGATGCCCACCAATCGTTCCACACTCGGACGGTGCCCAGCCTGTAACACCGTGATCCCTGCAGGTAAGCTTCTCATCAAGTACGAGAAAGGGGACTCCCAGGAAGTCTACGCAGAATGCCCTGAATGTGAGATCCCAGTCCGACCGGGTTAGTACGTGTCAAGCCATATCCGCCTCAGTCTCTGCTGTCGGCGGCGGCCGTTCCGAGCCTGCGGCGGCATAATATAGTCACGGAAGAGAGGACGCGTATCGGTTAGACTCCGCTGATTCGGTGTTAAGATAAACAGTTCTGATCCGCCTCATAAGCAAGTACTCACTGATCTTCTTGCGACTGGCTCTCAAACACAACCGACCCTTTGAGTTAAACAGTATATTTAACAGATACGTGTGTAGACGCGACCAAGAACGATGTACTTGCTACAAACCATCTACCCATTCGCATTAGCCAGTGCGAACATCGCTATGGCCTGGCTTCTCTACCATCTGTCTGAACCCGTTTTCGGAGGCCTTCTAGGTATGATCGCGCTCTTCGTCATACTCGTCTTGATAGGAAGTACCGTTAGCGGCGATCGAGCTATAGTTGAAAACCGATTTGATTTTCCTCTTTGACCTGCGGCGCTAACCACACCCGCTGATCTCACCGATAACCATTGGCACCACAGCGATATCTAAATCTTCTAGACAAGTAAATGAGTGTGAGTCCAACGAACGCGAACGCATCGATTGTGACGTAAACAAGCATCAACGGTGCTGTCGGGTGCAGTCCGGGAATCGGCCCGACGCCGAACATCCATAACGACACACCGACCGACGGTGGGGCGGTCCTCAGAATAACGGGTGTTTGAACGAGAGTTGCCGGTTCCCTGCGCCGAGGCTGACGAGGGGTGACGGAGCGTGGGACGACGGTCCTGACAGCACCGGCGCGCGATTCAGATCTACCCGGAGAAGCCTTCGCGCACGGAGATAGAGAGCTACCAGCCTTCGTCGGGCGGCGGGTACTGCTCAACGGGCTCGCCCTTCTCTTTCACGACCTCCGGTTCCTTGTCGCTGGGTCCGGCCTCGTCGATCTCCTTGAGGATGGCGTAGAAGCGCCACTCATCGCCGTAGTCGAACAGGTAGCAGATCCGGTCGCGTTCGTCGAGGTCCAACTGGTGGGCCATCTGGCCGACCGTCGTCTCGCCTGCGTCGTACTCTTCACCACCCCGAAGCATCCCGCTTGGTGACTGTTCGATCTCGCCGGGCCGCTTGTACTGTACCTCGCTGTCCCAGTAGTCCTGGTCGGTCCCGAAGAACCAGAGGTGGTCCTGATTCAGTCCAACCGCGCTGTTCAGCACCGACTGGAGCTCGTTGAGCGTGCGGTCCGCGCCGACGAGGATATCCCCCCACAGCGAGGTCGGGTCGTGTTCGTACTTGATACGGAAACGGTAGGTCGTCATCGTTGTCTCTCGGTCGGTCTCCACTCGGGGCGGTCCAGTTGGTACGCTAATGCGGCTCGAAAGGTCTTCCCCGCGTGTCCTTGGTAGGGGTTGTACGGCCCGTTCACACAGTATCGCATAATTCGCTCTCGAATGTTTCGCGAAGCGCCCGATCCCGAAAACCCACGCGGGAGGGCGTCAAACAACTTATCTGTGTTCTCAATGCGAAAATAGGGCTCAAGGGTATCTGGCATTACAGTCACGATGTGACCGGGTATGCGGGGGTGGCACTTCGAGCAGATCGTCACACGTACCTGGCCATCTTTTTGTGCAGCATAGTTCGGAAGTCCATCTTCTGTCCCCTGCTCGTGGACAAGGCCAGCCGTGTGAGGAATATCGATTTCTCGACAATCCCAGAGATACGGCTCCTCCGAGTCTGTCTGGCGTGCCCTGGTCAGTCCCGCCATCGTTGAATAGCACCTGAGAGGGTCTGGCGGACAGTATCTTTCACGTCGCCCAACTCGATGTGGTCATATGTTCCTGCGCCGGAATCTCCAAACTGAAGCTCGTCGTTTCGTTTCCGATAGTCACCAGCCGCCGCTTGTTCCCATTCCCGCTTGGTATTGCGGTAATAGTAGTCGAACCGATTATCGCCGAATTCGATGTAGGCAATATCCATGCCGGTTTCAGGGTCGGTGAAGACCAGTTTGTAGTCGTCACCGTACTCGGTTTCCTCGACGTGTTCATGTAAGTCGTCGATGTCGCGGATGGCTTCGACTATCTGTTGTACTGCGTCCTTCAATTCCGGTGTGAAGTACGCGGCAAGTTTGTCGAGTTCGCTCGGATCGGGAATGATTCCGAGTTCCCGTTTCAGCACTTCGTTAAACGTCTCTGCGCCGTATTCAGCCTTCTTATCTTCGAGATGGGCATGAACTGGTCCGTCCACGCGGATGGTCTTCTGGGTCATTACAGAAGACAGTACACACCACCAAAATAAGTAATTTACGGGTATTGTATAACCGTTATACAGTCGAAGTGAACTCAGCCGTTGTTCAGATAGATTATTCAAAAAAACTCGATTACCCCGGCGCACACAGAACAGTCGTGGTCCCCGTCACTCAGCACCAAATCGTCTTCCTGTCCACCCACACTCCGGACACCGGACTGGCTCCGTTATGGCTGAACCTTCCGGCGGCGACGACCGAAGAGTACTCGTCACGTCGTTCGCCACCCACTTCGCCGAATGCACATCACGACCGATGTCCTCGGTAGCACCGATCACCGTCAATTTCGTTCTCTCAGGTATCTTCTACGAGGTACTCTACTCCGCTGGACGTGGGCTCTTAGAGGACATCCAACTCACGTTCGTGAGTCTGACGACCGTTGCCATATTCGTGCTCAAACACCGACTCATTTGACAGGGCCTGCCGTACAGGCCGATATGGAATGGCAGTTTGTGGCCAGCAATCAAGTGGAGGCTCGGGTCTCCTCCGCAGAAACGGACTCACCCGAGCTCCTCGGAGACCTGCTTTCGATGTGGACTAGAGACCGCCACCTCCACGACTGGGAAGACAGAGACAGGATGGCGCAGGTCGCTGTCGAGTACTCGGACTTAGATCCCGTGGAGATATGGGCGATATTCGGGGCAGACGTCGAAGACCTCCCATCGGTAAGTCCTCCACCGTGGTCGTTTTCACATCCCTCGAAAGAGGGGACGATTACGCTCCGTTCCGAAGACTGATCCTAGGACGGAGGTACAACGCCAAGGCACAAGACCAGATCAACAGTGAACAAGATTCTCTGTGACCGTCCCAATTTCTGGTCATGATTGCCTCCGCCAGACTCCACACCTGGAGCCGAATACTCACCATCGCAGAAGAAGCCTCACTTGCCCTGTTGAACAGCCGAAACTACTCGGTCATGTTCGATCAGTATCCGCTCCGGAACCCACTGGTGAAACTCGACGGCACTCTCGTCGAAATCGGTTCGAACCGTTGGCTTCGACGGAACCGTACCAGAGGTGCGGAGACCGAGTCGCACCTGTGCGTTGTTCCGCTTTGTGTCGCCTCTGGGGAGGAGGTGGGCAAATACACTGTTTCCGCGTACGTCTGCGGGTTCCAACTCACCGCGTTCCTCTCCGGTGAAGTTGATCCGCTCCGTTCTGCCCCCGACGGACAGCACCGAGAGTGACAGTTGTTCATATGCCCCGACGGCAGCATCCCTTAACCGGCTCCCAAACCCGTCGTCGCGGAACGAGACGGAAGTCCCCCCTGAACAGGTCAGAGTGATCCTGACGGCCGCCACGGCGAGGTCACTCTCGTCGGCCCGAACCGCGAGCAGGTTCGTTCCCGGGTCGAAGGGGTCCACAGAGTGTCTAAAACGTACTCCCGACAGAACATTATTTTCAATAGTCAGCCTAGAAGCTTCAGAACAGTCTCTCTATACCTCTGATAATCTTCTTTTGATGCGTTACTACTGTACATAGACGGGTGATAATGCGGTATCACATCGAATCCAGCATACTTCTGATGCGTGCCGTGAATCTCACCTAAATCACGGGAATCAACCAACCCGGAAACACCCTCACCAATCATTATAACTACTTCAGGATCGACCCGGTCTAATTCCATTTTAAGATACTCTTCCCCAAGTTCTGCAGCTGCATCAGACTCCGGCAACTCTCCAAAATCCCCACTTCCGAACTTGAATAAGTTCGTATAATAAATCGTATTATATATCCTATCATCGTAGATACCGGAGTTTAAATACTCCTCTTCATCAAGATAGTCAGTATCGGTCGCCAATGGTCTGAACACACCGCCTTTGTCAATCGGTTCGTCGCTCTTGTAGACGCCTAGCCAAGCGTGTCGAGGATGATCAGAGTAATTCGTGAAGTACTCCTTCATCGTCGAAACCGACTTCTCCTGAATCTTCTCGAAATCCTCGGCCATCTCCGCAAAGTCAAAAACATCATCACCCGGCCCATCGGGATCGAGTTTCGGATTCGTACCGACAACTGCGATTTCCTGATCCCGTGCTGGATAACACCTGTAGAACGCGTAGAAGTTCAGTTTGTCTAGTTGGTTATCGAACTCAGAATCAGATTCACTATCTACGTAGTCCGGATCATCGTCCTCATATCGATGCCACCAATCACGAGCCGAAAGTTCCCACTGATTCTCAACTAAATCGACGTGAGCCTCGAAACATTCCTCGTGTAAGTCGTCCATATATTCACTATTGGAATGAATCCTGCTACAAAAAACTGTACTGGTCGGTTCAATTGAACGCTCTCTACGTCTTCCGGTTTGCTGAGTGGCTATTCTCTACCCGGATCTAAGTAAACCGGTCGAACGAGTAGCTCTCCTCAATGTCATCTATGAAGGGATTCAACAGAATCTCCGATATCGGTTATCCTGTCTTACTCTTTACCCTATCTGAATGCTGCCTACTCAGATGAGAATATAAGAGACTAGATAAAGGGCCGATGTAGGAGCCTTCTGGTAATTGCGTTCACGACGAGATGAATAGTACTACCAAACGCCTAAGTTAACGCTGGGTCAACCCACCTTCAGTAACATATGCAGTGGCACACGGATATACTCCGATACTACGCAATGGTCCCGCCAATGATTCGTGTGCGAGAGTGGGCGAAGGCAAACCTGTCCTCAATGAGCGAGGATACGAATGAGTGATACACAATCCACACCGGCACAGCGAAGTGACGTCCCCAGTATATTCGACACCTGTGAACCACGGCAGGATGTTCTCACTGGAGAGCTCGCAGAGGACCAGTTCGCTGCGAGCTTAGCAGACGTTGCACACAGCAGTGATGCACCAGAAGTCTACGCTGACCCGCAGCTGTTCTTTGAGAAGACTTACCCGACAAGCGGGCTGCAAGAACTGCTGACACGGCTCACGACTCGGTTCGTCGGCTCTCACCAAGACGACTACACTGGGACAAACGGAATCCTCCGCCTCGACACGAGTTTCGGCGGTGGGAAGACGCATAACCAGATTGCCGCGTACCACTTAGCCGAGTCGCCTGAAGCTGTCCCGGATATTTCCGACTTCATCCACGATCAAGAACTCGCTGACAACTATACCGAAGCCGCGGCACTCGGGCTCGACGTCAACACCGCTGTCTTTGTCGGGACACACGTAGATGCAGAAGATGCCCGTTCGAATTACGAGGACGCCGATGCCCCCGCAACCAAGACGATGTGGGGCGAAATGGCCTATCAGCTCTTTGGACGTGAGGGGTACGAGTTCCTTCGAGAAAACGACGAGAACCGAACCCCACCTGGAACTACTAAGCTCGAACGGTTGTTCGAGCGTAACGACGACCCGTCGCTCATCCTCATCGACGAGATTGCGGCATACTTGGAGCAAGCTGCAGCCGTGGAAATCGGGGACTCAACACTTGCAAAGCAGACAAACGCGTTCTTGATGTCGCTGCTGTCTGCGACTCAGAACAACGACAAAGTCACCGTTGTTCTAAGTATTGCGGACACAGCCTTCGCCGACCAAGCCGAAGACATCCGAGGGCTCGTCTCGGAGACGATCTCCGAGTTCAACAGCATCAGTGACCGTGTCGAGGACTCGATCACCCCAACAGAGGACAGCGAAATCGCTGCCGTGCTCCGCCACCGGTTGTTCGAAGACATTGGCGATGACGGACGTGACGCGACAGTCGATGCGTACGCGTCCTTCTACGTCGGTGATCGTGATTCCTTCCCCGACCATGCAGCAAGCGCGGAGCACAAGGAACGACTGAAGGAGAGTTACCCAATTCACCCGACCGTCATCGACACACTCACCGAAGAACTCGACTCGCTTCCATCGTTCCAACGAACGCGTGGAGCACTCAAACTCCTGTCTCGGGGCGTTGCACGGCTCTGGAAGCGACAAGATGACGAACGAGGACGGCATTACGTTCGCCTGTTCGACCTCCACCCATCCGATGGCGACGTCCGTTCGACGCTCTTGCGACTGTTCTCCTCGGTCGATATGGACTTCGAGGCGGCGATCAAAGCGGACATCTACTCTGAAGACGGCACCGCAAACGCCGAGGAAGAAGACCGAGACTGGATAAAGAACGGGCACCCACCGCTTGGAACACAACTCACTACGTCCATCCTCTGGAAGAGCATCGTCAAAGGTGCCGAAGGCCGCGGTACTACGCGGCGGCCGCTTCGACACGCAGTCGCCAATATCGACGTCGAACTCGCTCACTACGACGACGCACTGAACAACCTTCTCGGAGAAGGTCGGCGTTCTGCATGCTTCTTCCTCCACGGAGACAATGGCGAGAAGATCCAGTTCAAGTCTGAACCGAACCTGACAAAACTCGTCGATTCCGTCGTCGAACAGCTTCAGGACGGGCTCGCTCGACGACACCTCGAAGAAGCACTTGACTCGGCGCTTGGGCAGGGTAGCCTCAACGTCATCGTGGGTCCAGAACAGCCCCACGAGATCCCGGACACGGCTGACGAAGCACACCTGTGCGTGATGGACTTCGATACCGTCACGATCTCGGACTACGAGACCGTGCCAGAGACGATTCAGACGCTGTTCAAAAACACGGCGTCCTCCAGTGGTGGGCAGAAGACGCCGCGGGTGTACAAGAACAACGTTGTCTTCCTCGCAGCTAGCACAAACGACGTTACCGATGCGAAACGGACTGCCGAGCGCGTCGCCGCAATCAAACACATCCAGAACAACCTCGGCGACCAGTATGAACTGAACAAAGAACAGCGGGACAAACTCGGTGAGCGCCTCGACAGCGCAAAAGGCACGCTGGACCAAGACATCAAGAAAGCGTACACGCACCTGTACTTCCCGACCGCCGACGGCCTCGCACACCGGAACGTTACGACTGACAGTACGATCCACCAGAGCGTAATCGAGAAGCTCGAAGAGGCGGGCGCAATCATTCCCGAGGGCGAAGGGGCGTACGGCGTCGATTGGTTCGAAGCGACGATCTGGAACGTCGGCGCGACGTCGATGACTACGCGCGCACTCGAAGAGCAATTCGGCAAGCGCCAAGACGCCGAGATCCTCCTCTCACCGATCCCGCTTCGCAAGACCATCGCCAAGTTGGTGTCCGAGTCCAACTACGCGTACTGGGACGACGACTTGCAGAAAGGATACCACACGTCGAATGCCACGCTCTCGACTGATGAGCACGAACTAGACGACGCCGAAAATCTCGCCAGTGGGCTTGACTACCAGAACGTCAAACTCACGCAGTCACACGCCCTCTACAAGTCCATCGACGAGTTGGTTTCCGACATCGGAGACGAAATCGACTGGGAAGAACCGGAAGAGGAAGAGCCAGAAGACGAGAGTGACGGTGGCAAATCCGACGATGGTGACAATACCGACGACGACGTCGATGACGACATCGACGAGCCCGAATCGTTCAGCAGGCTCATCGAGGTTGAAACGTCCGACCCGGTCCATATCTCGCGTGCACTGCAGGAGATGCGTGCCGATATCGCCGACGAGCTTACCGAGGCACACGAGGAATACCGCGGTCATCCTGACGAACTCACCTCTGTTGTCGAAGGCGTATGGATACGGATCGACGGCGCAGACGCCTGGAAGGGGACGTGGTTCACCGCCAACAAACTCAGCAACTCCGAGAAGTTCGGCGACCACACCACGATGAACTTCGACTACGAGGCCAACGATGGAGACGGCGAATCCGTCTTCGAGGTCGATTTCAACGGGACCCCCGACGTGTTCGCCGACCACCTCCGATTCAACATGGAGCCGGAGGATCTCTCCAGCCCCGATGGTGGTCGCACAGCAGAGGCGGACTTCAGCATCGAGTTCGACCAAGAAGACGGACACCTCTACGAAGAGACGTTCGATGCCATCGACGACCTTCTCGCCGTGGACAACGCGTTCACCGTGACGATGCACACTCAGATCCGGGTAGTCGAAGCAAGCGAGGTGGCTGGCTCGTGAGCAAAGGGCTCGCCGAAGGGAACTCCTTCGCGTTCACCACCGGTGCGTACGGCAACCGCCCGACGTTTGTGCTCACACGGGAACGTATCGACGACCAACACGAGGTCAGCCTGTACGAACTCGCGCCGGAGGATATCGCTACCGCACGGAAGGAACGCTTCGACAAAGCACAGAAGTCAGAGAACGTCACCACCTACGACCTCAACGACGCCATCGTCGGCGACCAGTCACCCTCGGAACTCCCCGGTACGGACAACAGCGGACCGTTCACCTGGGACAGTTGGTGTGCGATCAAAATCGCAACTCTCCGTGGCGACTCGTTCAACGAAGTGAGCTTCCTCATCGAATCGACGTTCAAAGAAATCGACCTCGACCCGCAAATCATCTGTACCGGAGCACCGGCCAGCGTAAGCCTCCCAGAAGGCACAGGCGTACGCCTCTCCATCGCCTTCCGGACAATGAAGCCGATACGTCGCCGAGACAAACTCCGAGCCGTCGCCAAAGGCATCGACCAAATGAGCCTCGGCGAATGCTACTACTGGCACGCCAAAGCTCGCTCACCGTCGTCGCCAAACGGAACGAAAGCACTCCGAGTACTGCTCGCCGACCACCTCTAACAATAAATATGACTGATAAAACACCAATAGAAGATGCAGATGTTCCAGAGACCGTTTCAATCGAATCGAAACTTCCGCTAAATGCTATTGACATTGAAAGCCAGAAAGATATGGAGTCGGGACGATATCATCCGCTTCGAAGTCTCCACAAGTGGTTTGCCGCACGTCCTACACCCGCTGTTCGTCTGTCAATTATAGCATCAGCATATCCCGGTACTATTGAACCGGATGAGCTATTGAAACTCATGCAAGTGGGTCCAAATGCGTTGGAGTCGGGGATCTCTGAATTTGTAGAGAATAAATTTTCTGAGCCTAGAACTAGCGGTACTCTTGACGACCATTACGGGTATCCCAATCCGAACACACAAACGCCGACTAAAGCTGAGATTGACCGTCTTCATAACGAAATTCAAGATGGATGGGGTGGTGAATCTCCAACCATCCTAGATCCAACTGCGGGCCGTGGGAGTATCCCATTTGAGGCGATGAGATACGGATTTAACACAAAAGCAAATGAGTTAAATCCGATCCCGTCATTAGTCATGAAAACGGCACTAGATTATGTTCGTAACGTCGGTTCCATAGAATCGGAGCTACATGAGTGGCGAGATAAGATCCATCAAACTGCAACAGAGGCAATAGAGCCGTATTTCCCTACTAAAAAGCCGGGCAGAACAATACTAAACTCGGCATTTACCTATCTAATCAAATGTGATTCGTGTGGTGGCGATATTCCGCTAACCGGGAAATGGTGGCTTGATAAGACAGCGGAAGGTGGAGATGCGATTCGACCAATATACAGCAACGGGGACGTAGATTACGAACATGTCAAAGTGGAAAACGTAGATGATAGCTATGACCCCGATGATGGTCCAGTATCTAGCGGGGATGCAGTGTGTCCACATTGTGATGTTCCCACGCTAAAAAAGGATCTTCAATCAAAAATAAAGAATGGTGAATTTGACTATAGCATCTATGGTGTTAACTACGAGAATGAAGATGGGACACATCAGTTTAGAGCGGGTGACGAGGTCGATCGGAGAGGTATGGAGAAGGCGCGTGATCGAGTAGAGTCCGACTTTGATTTACTCACGTTCCTTACCGAACCGATCGAAGTGAGTAGTCGAATAAACGACCCAACAAATTGGGGAATGGAAGAATGGCGCGATATATTCAATCCTCGACAACTAGTCACTCACTATGAATATTATTCTGCATTTGAAGATCACAAGGAAGAGGTCAGATCAGAATATGACGACAAGAAGGCAGATGCAATTCTAACAGTCTTATCACTGGCAGTAAGTAGAACAATTACATTTAATTCCCGGCTTAGTCAGTGGTACGACGACAGAGGAATTCCGGATAAAATCTTCTCTGATAATAATTATGCTTTCAAGAAAATGGCAGGGGATAATAATATCTCTGCGCCACGACGTGGCTATACTCGGTGTACAAACCACGTTATCGAATCTTACGAGAAACTAGTATCCTTCTCACCAACGGGTACTGCAGATCTCTCGTCACAAGATGCAGCAACGCTAACATCCAAATGGGAACCTGGATCAGTAGA
This sequence comes from Halolamina sp. CBA1230, assembly GCF_002025255.2. Lineage (GTDB taxonomy): Archaea > Halobacteriota > Halobacteria > Halobacteriales > Haloferacaceae > Halolamina. The sequence goes on along the minus strand of NZ_CP054587.1, from coordinate 888,882 downwards.
TATCGCTATTGTTGACCCCCCATACTACAGCAGCATTCTGTACGCTGAGCTATCTGATCTGTTTTACGTTGTGCAAAAAAGATATCTAGAGGATATTCATCCAGATCTATTTCAGAAAAAGCTGACAAATAAGGCTGACGAGGCAATTGCGAATCCAGCCCGATTTGAAGATATCTCAGACGGAGACCAATCTAAAGATGAGCTGGCCGACGCGTTTTACGAAGAAAAAATGGAGGAAATTTTCTCAGAGACACAAGACCTCCTGACGGAAAATGGCATAATGACGGTTATGTTCACCCATCGAGAGATGGATGCTTGGGACACACTCACTTCAGCACTCATCAACGCAGGCTTCACAATTACTGCCACCCACCCGATTAAAACCGAAATGGGAGATCGGGTCGGACTGCAGGGGAAAGCGAGCGCAGATAGTTCCATCTTCCTCGTCGCCCGTAAGCGAGAAGACCAGACTACAGGACGAACACTTTGGGAAGATGTACAAGACGATATTCGGGAGGCAGCCAGGGACCAAGCGGAAGATATCTTAGACTCAGGATACAACATCTCGAAGACGGACACGGCCATCGCCGCCTACGGCCCAACGCTGCAGAAGTACGCCGAGGAGTACCCCGTCGTGAACAAGAAGGGCGAAGAGATCCGGCCTCGGGAGGCGCTGAGTCAGGCCCGAGAGGCAGTTACGGGTGTACTCGCTGAACGATTCCTCAAGACCGACGGTATTGAGCAAATCGACTCGCTCTCGCGCTGGTACATTCTCTCGTGGCTCATCTACGAGAACGACACCATCCCCTACGACGAGGCACGACAGTTGGGCGTCGCTGCCAACGTCGATATTGACAACATCAAGCGTCCAACCAAGATCTGGGGAAAGAGTGGGAAGGACATCCAGCTGAAAGACCACACTGACCGCGTTCAGGACATCGTCATGCTGAAAAGCGACGATGCTGAGGACCCATCCTCTCGGAAGTATCCAGTCAACCCGACCGACACTCGATTCACCTACAACATCGACGCGGTCCACTCCGCGATTCACGTCTACGAACGCGAAGGGGCCCGCGCAGCTTGGCAGTGGCTCTCGGACCGAAACCTCAAATCGGACCAAGAATTCGAAGCGACGATAACTGCTCTACTAGAGGTTCTACCCACTGAGTCGGACATGCGTGAAACTCTCGTCAACATCGTTTCCGGCGAAACTGGCGACTACCTCGACATCAACCTCGATCACATCGACATGACGAAAGACGGCCAAACTGAACTCAGCGACCACGAATAATGAGCTTACAGGACGTCCCGTGGGACCCGGTATACGAGAGCGAGTTCCGGAGCAACCGGACCCTCATGGAGACGTTCTACAAACCGTTTCTCGATGAGGTCATCAGATACGACCGACTGGCGGGCTACCTGAGTCTTCGGAGCCTCGCACATGCGCTAGAGGGCGTCGATTCCCTACTCGAAACTGGAGGTACCGTCCGCGTCATCGCCGGTGCGGACCTCCAAGAACAAGAGAAAGGGGCGATGTTCCCCGACGCTGACGAGCCGCTTGAACCGTGGGTCGAATCCCAACTCAAGATTATTGCGACGCTCCTAGATCGGGGCGACCTCCAGATCAAGGTCGGCGACCCAAAGGCTGGTGACGGACTCTTCCACCCAAAACTCGGTATCGGCGTCGATGGTGACGGCAACACGCTCACCTTTGAAGGAAGCATCAATGAGACCCTGAGCGCATGGCAGTACAACTATGAGCGATTCAAAGTCCACCGCTCGTGGAACCAAGGCGAAGCGAAGTACGTCGAGGAAGACGTCTCGACATTCAACGCACTTTGGAACGGGTTCCACCCGTCAGTCGATGTCTATGAACTGGACGAGGCTGCTCGCCAAGACCTGATCGACTGGAAGGACACCGATGGAACACTCGACGAACACGTCGAACGTGTTCAAAATCACAACTCACAGACGATCGTTCCGGAGAACGATACTGCAAGCGTCGTCTCGCTCGCCGGGCGCACCCCAGGGGGGATGCATCTCGCAGAAGAAATCAGCACCGTCACACCGTGGCCACATCAGCGCACGATTTCCGATACAGCAGTCAGTATCTACCCGAATAACCTCCTCTTCTGTGACGAAGTTGGACTAGGGAAGACCATCGAAGCGGGAATCACCCTCTCACGGTTGATGCAGACCGAACAGGTCGAGAACGCGTTATTCCTTGTTCCTGCAGGCCTCGTTCAGCAGTGGCAAGAAGAACTACTCGACCGATTCAACATACACGCATACTACCACGAACGCTCATACGACGGCGACTACATGGTCGGCCCTCTCGGAACCCAAAGCGACGACCAAATCCCGATCTCAGGGAACGTCGATGCAGCAAACTGGGAAGAGACACCGATTGGATCGTTCGTCACACAGCGAGACCAGCCGACAGTAGTCATTGAATCATGGCACACCGCACGGATGGAGGGAAACCAGTCACACGTCGCACCAAAGATAGACGACGAAATCTGGGACCTCACCGTCGTTGACGAGGCACACAGCGCGAGAGAAGGAACAAAGCTGTACGACCTACTCGGCCAAACGGAGGACGTCTCCCGCTGTCTATACGCTCTCACCGCGACGCCCATGCAACTCAATGTGGGGGAACTATACGACCTTCTCCGACTGTGCGACTTACCGCAGGAGTGGGACAACAAGGAACGATTCGTCGAGTTCTTCGAAACACGCCGAGCCCTCGGAGAAAGCCTTGAAACAGTGGACGAGAGCTATCAGAGTGTCACCGATGGACGGCAGCAGGTACTGAAGCGCTTCCAAGAGGAACTCGACCTCGAAGAAAACGAAGGCCGGCCGAAGCTCGAACGTTTCGGGGAACTACTCCATGAGCACATCCAGTCGAACCCTGGATACGGCGACCAAGCGAGAGAGGTGATCGAAGAAACTGATACTGGCTCGATTCAGCAGCGCAAAGCGCTGGAGAAATTACTCGGTGTTCGTGAGACATCCTCTCGTTTGGATGACCCGACATCGTTGATGTTCGATCTTGGCCCGGTAGAGTGGAAGGCACTTGTAGAAGCCTCCCAGTGGGCCACGCCAGTTCAATCACGAATCTTCCGGAATACTCGTGCTGTCCTTGAGAAGTGCCAAGAACTCGACCTACTCGATGACACGGTCCCGACGCGAGACGTAGAAACTACTCGAATCGAACTGGGCGATGCAGAGCCGCTATATGACAAAGTCGAGGAGTACATCGACGAGACCTACAAGCAATCACAGAAGGTACTCACTGGGAAAGAAAAACTCGCCCTCGGGTTCGTGATGACCACGTACCGCCAGCGGCTAACAAGCAGCCTCCACGCAATCCGACAGAGTCTCAAGCGGCGTATGGAGAAGCTCGATGGTAAAGTCGAAGACCTAACGGAGGAGGTCTCAGAGCTCAGTAAGGACTCTGGCGTGACCGAAGCCACCATCGACGAAACAATCGGGCAAGAATCACTTGACGCCTACCGCCCCAGCAGCGGTGAAGCTGCGAGTGTAATCCGTGCCGAGCGTTCGGCCCTCCAAGAGTTCGTAGATGACCTTGATCGTGCCCACACGGACCCGAAGGTCGCCCAGTTAGGACGTGATATCCGGGAACTACGTCAAGACGCGAAGGACAACATCATCATATTCACCCAGTATCACGACACACTAGAGCATATTCGAGAAACGCTCACAGATACCCACCCTCACGTCGGGACCTACAGTGGGAAGGGTGGAATGCGATACGACGTCGATACTGGAGAGTGGGATAACGTTGGCAAAGAGGAAATCAAGCGGGATTTCACACAAGGAAGTACCAATATTCTAATATGTACCGACAGCGCAAGTGAGGGACTCAACCTCCAAACAGCTGACGCACTGATCAACTTCGACTTACCATGGAACCCGATGCGTGTCGAACAGCGAATTGGACGCATCGACCGAATCGGGCAGAAAAACGAGATTGTGAAGATCATCAACTACGCGTACAAAGACAGTATTGACGGGGACATCTACGAGGAGTTGGAGGGGCGACTACAGTTGTTCGAGAACGTTGTTGGGCCAATGCGACCAGTTCTGAACAGTATTGAGTCAGACATCAAAAACGCCGTCATGGGTGGAACTACTGACGGAAATGAGTCTGCAGAGCAGGTAGTTCAGAAGGCCGACGACAAGGCGCAACAAGCACAACAAAAAGCGGAAGAGACAGGTCTGGAAGACGAAGCCGATTCAGCGACGACACGTGAGGCAATTATCGAGAGTTCTGGACTTGACGGATGGGAGCCATACTGCCATCCCGCGCTGGAGAGCGTCGGAAGTGAAGATAGAGCGTACGAACCCCTAGTTGATCTCGGAACGATTGAAACACTTCTGACCCAGAGCACCCGTCTTGAGGAGGCTGGTTGGGAATTTACTGCACTGCGAAATCACGAACGGAAGGATGATTTCTCCAGCGTGATCGATGACGCTTATGTGCTTCATACACCCGATCTCGACCGGATAACCGTTGCCGACTCGTTCACAGAAACCGCACAGGCAGAACTCGGAGGAGAGGGACTAGTAGTTACGTTCGATCCAGAAATTTCGGAGTCGTATCCGTCAATCAGACTCTTACTACCAGGCGACCCGCTGTTTGAAGCTCTTATCAACGATGCAATAGCCGATGAGTCAGATATCCTTGAATTCGTGTGTGGGACCCACGGTAAGAGCGGCTCTCAAGTGACCACGGCGGACCACGTAGACGACACTCAAACAGCGGAGGTCGTACAGCCAGCATCAACAAACGAATCTGTAAAGAACTTGCTCGGCGGAACCGAGTCGGTCCCATCACCTGATAGCGCGGAACAGACTGTTCTGGAGTGGCTTTCACGGGCACCCCGTGTAGAATAGTATATCATTCTTTCAGAAAACCTTCAATCTCAGTTACCAACGCAATACTACTACACAGGGTTAAGTGGTCTCTGTGACACCATCGAGCTATGAACATTAACCATAATCCCGACCTGGAACCTCGTAATCAAAGTGAGGGGGACCTAGAAACGTTCCAAGATTTGGAGCGAGGTGACAAAGTGACCTTTTTCGAGTGGCCTGTTGAGCCGCTCACCGTTCTTGCTAGGGAAGACGACGAAGAATTCGGAGACCGTATCCGCGTGAAAGCTGCTGGTGACGAGTCATTCTTATATGAAGTGGATGGTCATCTTTGGCACTATGCAGACGTGGGTCAAGAAAGTGCTAATCCATTCCCGGTTCAGAATCTTACCCTGATAGAAGCAGAGTAATAGACACTTAGTCTGCTAACTCCCACAAGAGAGAGTTCCCAACTTTTTGACTTTCTATCACACCCTCCTCTTCGAGTGCTTGAAGCTTCAGATACGCAGTTCTTCTGTCACAACCCACCTTATTTGAGATATCGGTTGTTCCTGCAGGACCGAATTCTTTAAGAGCTTCTAAGAAGTCCTCACGCGGGTATTCCTCGGTGAATTGCCCGCTTTCCTCATCACGGTCCCGACTTCCCATATAGTCTCAATGCAAGTTGGGTCACTAATGACTACTGGGACACACCCCATTAGTCAATTGTCCAAAGGTATTTACCAATGGCTCCCTGACTAATGGATGCGAACCCAGCCCTCGGGCACAGTTGAGCAGAAGTGCCTGGGTGTTGCAGCACCCAGGCTGGGTTCAAAATGCCGCGTGAGAACCCATGAAAAACTCAAACCCTGAAACACAAGAAGGCAGCGGCAGGCCGACTATTGAAGAAATACATCAAATAAATAATATTTCGCTCGGAGTGGGGGCCGCGACGTGTCAAGTGTGCGGTTCTTCCTTGTCCGAGGGAGATGCGGTTGCGGTGTACGTGTTTCGCCCGGCTGGAGCGCCGGTGTTTCAGCTGGGGTACGTAATGTGTGGTGGTGGCCGGCACGATCATCCGGAGGAGTTCACGCTTGGTGTGCGGGAACTCGTTGTTGCGGGCCGTGTTGGCTGGTGTTCGGATGTGGTGACGCAGTCGGCGTGGCCGGTGTTGCTTGCGCCTGCGGTGGTGGGGGTGAGTACGGCGGCGACGCAGTCACTGACTGAATTCCCAGTTCAGGACACTGATGCAGGTGCTGGCACTGAGAGTGGTGAACCGAATGGCCCGGTTCCGTTGGTTGAGCAGGTATTGAACGTTCGTGCGGAACGGTGCGGGACGCGACCGGCTGTCGAGCGACATGATGCGTTCCGTGGAGGTGAGCGGCGATGACCCGCGAGCAGGTGCTGGATGCGTCGCATTTGCCGGGTGACGTCGCGTTCCCGGACACTGCTGAGGACTTGCTGTTCCCGGACGTGTACGTCGGGCTGGAAATCGACTTGTTGGCTCCTGGTGATGGGGTTGTGACGGACCGGCATCACGCGTCTGCGGACCGGTACGAGGCGGATGACCCGATGAATCAGATCGAGGGGCAGATTTCGCCGTTCACCCTGAGTGGCTGGTTGCGGCACGGGTGTGAGGAAGTGGTGCAGATTGCGGGGGCGACGGCGTGTCATCCTGGGGAGGCGAATGCGGACTTCATGCGTGCGGACGTGTACGACCGTGACTTGGAGTCCGGGTATCACGAGAAGGGTGCGTGTCTTGACGAGCACGATGCCGGGTGTGTCGTGTACGACGTGTTCGGCGGGTTCGGTGATCAGCCGGGGAAGCTGCTGCGCCGCCCGGTGTCGTTCTCGCCGATTCGCCGGAACGTCGATGTGTTGGATGGTGAGGCGGAAGCGCATTTCCGCCAAGTGTCGAACCAAGTGCGCTCGCGGAATGCGGCGGACGGCGGGCAGCCGTTGCGGCACGCCCAGCGGGATGTGCTGGGGAACGTCGAGGGGACGTGGAAGCTGACGCTGCGAGACCTGAAACCGGAGTTCGTCGGGCTGCTTGTGGAAGCGGTGTCGTTCCTCGACGCGCACAGTGATGAGTACGCGTTCCAGATCGGTGGGGCGCGGAACTTCGGTGCGGGGATTGCGGACGCCTGGATCGTGAATCCACTCTACACTGAACAGGAGGTGCGCCGCGTGTTTCACCGCGGGCAGGCGGCGACGACGGCGATGGAGCAGAAAGACGAGACGTGGCGGTCGGCGTACCGCCCAGTGTTCGTGGAAGCGTTGCAGGCACGGGTCGCCAAACGCGATGGTGACGTGCCGGTCCCGGACGGTGATACTGACGGTGAAGACAGGGGTGATGGGGCGTGACTGACGGCGGTGCGGATGACTCGTCGGCGGGTGACGAGTCACGGTGTACTGTGAATGAGGCGGTGGAGGAACTGGCAGAACCACAGACAGACTTGCGAACGGTGCAGGAACGCGAAGCGGCTGTTGAGCGTGTCGCGTCGAGTGATGGTGACTGTGCGTGTGGCTGTTCGGATGCAGCTGCTGGTGACGCGGGTGAGCGTGAGGAGTTAGATGCGTTGGCGGAACCGCAAGTTGATCTACGCACGGCGCAGGAGCGGGAGGCGGCGTCGGGCGACGACGATGCGGCTCATGCGGGCGACGCTGGTGACAACGATACTGGTCAAGGTGATCGTGATGCGTGAGGCGTCGGCGGCTGGCGACGATGCAGACAGTGACGTGTCGGTTGAGCCGATGGTGGCGGTGTACCGGCACGACGTCCACAAGCTCCGGTCGCGGGCGCACGAGCACGCGGCGGAGTGCGTCCATGGCGTGCCGGTGAACGAGCCGGTGCCGGCGGGTGCGGATGTGGATGCGGCGTTGTTGAGTCGGCCCCGTGGGGATCCGGAGCAGACGGTGGATGCGCACGCGTCGTGGCGACGCCTCTCCCTGTTGACTGGGGAGCCGGTGTCGCCGGCGGCTGCCGATGCGTCGCTACGGGAGTTGCTGCGGTTCGACGACGCCGACCAGTTGCATGCGGCGTGGTTGTCGGCGTCGCTGCCAGCGGCGTTCAGTGAATCGCCGTACTACCCGTACACGTCAGTGAAGTACCACACGGTGCTGGCGGCGGCGCTGTTGGATAATTACCGCGCCGGCGCTGCGTTCGAGGACCTGTGGCTCGCGGTGACACGCAGTGGAAACGAAGGGGGTGCCGTGGTGCCGCATCGTACGGTGCTGGCGACGTCGGCGTTCACACTGCACGTGACGCGAGACCCTGACGGGCGGCCGGCGGCGCGACTCGGTGCCGTGCCGGCGCGGTCGTTCGCGGACGTGTGGTCGCGCCTGCCTGAGATCCCGTTCGACGTGGCCGGGTCGCGGCGGTGGCGCGTGTTAGACGCGCAGTTGCGGCGGATCCGGTCGTGGTCGGCGGCGCTCCAGTTTATCGAGGAGTACGTCGCGGCGTTCACGCCAGCACAACCGGTCGGACGTGACGGCAGCACAGATGGGGGTGAGCGGCGGTGACGCGGATTCAGCAAGTGTTGTTCGAACTGGAGGCGCAGTACCTCGGGCACCCGTATTTTGTGACGGGGAACGCACTGTTCAACGCGGTTGCGCGGCGTGTCGATGCGGCGACGCGGCGCTCGCTGCACGTGAGTCACGGCGTGTTCCTCCCGGGCGAGTACGGTGAGTTCCCGGCGGCGGCATCACAGGACGGGTATGCGGGGAAACTCGGGCAGTCACTCCCGGAGGTTCGGTCGTACGATGATTTGTTCGTGTTCCGGGATGCAGCGCAGCGCTGGTTACTGTCGTCACGGCCGCGCGACGCGCATAACGTGCTCGACGTGCAGCAGCACGGGGACCACGTGGCGTTCGCTGACACGTGTTGGTTCGGCCGGCCGGCGGAGCTGCGGGATCACCGACGGTCCGTGTCGTGGTACGTGCACTGCTACCTGCACGCCGACACCGACGGGGCCGGCGACGACGATGGTATCCTGCCGGTCGATACGGACGTGCTGGACGGGATTCGTGTCGGCGGCGCGCGGAACTACGGGTTCGGTGAACTCTCCGTGGCGGACACGCAACTCGTCGAGTTGGACGCGTTGGATTACTCGCGGCTGGAAGACGCTGACGACGGGGTCGAGATCGAGTTGGTGACGCCGTACGTGCTGGCGAGTGAGCAGCCCGGGGCTGATGCGCAGGACGTGCCGTGGTGGTGGCGTGTGGAGTCTGATGCAGTCCAGGCGTCGCCGGGCGGCGAGGAGTTACGTCGGCGGGAGACGCGGCTGGTTGACGGTGATGCGTCGTACGCTGTCGAGACGGTGGATCACGGGCAGGTCGTCGCGTACGCCGGGTCGGATCCGGTACGGACGGCGAAGAACGGGGTGACGCGGGTCGGCACGCACTCTCGATTCGGGTTCGGCGAGCTGCGTGTCAGGCCGGCCGGGACGGACCGTGTGCCGGGACGTGGAGAGGGGCGTGCGGGGGGTGATGCGTGATGGTGTTGGAGCAAGTCGCGTTCGATATCGAGACGACCGGGTTCGATGTCGATGACGAAGTGACGGTTGTTGGCTTCGCGGTGCCGATGGGCGTCCGCGTGTTCCTTCAGACGGGCGGGCGACCGGTGGAGACAGTTGGCGACGACGTTACAGCGGGTATCGAGGACGACGCCGGGACGCTTGTGAACGTGTCTACGCATTCCGCGGAGCAGGGCCTGTTGGCGGCGGTGTCGTCGTTCGTGGCGGAACGGTGTTGCGGGCGGGACGTGCTGCTGGTCGCGTTCAACGGGGAGACGTGGAGCGGCGGGTTCGACGTCCCGTTCCTCCGAACGCGGTTTGCGCGTGTCGGGTTGCCGTGGCCGTTTGACGACGTCGCGTACGCTGACCTGCTGCCCGTAGTGTCGGACCGGTTCAACACGACCGTTGACGGCGACGCGGTGACCGACTTGGCGCGAGCGTACACGGTCCTGTGTGACGGGCCGTACTGTGAACTGGATCCGTTCGACGACAGCAAAGAAGCAGTGGCGGCGTTCGAGGACGGGCGGTTCGACGAGCTCGTCCGACATAACGTGGCGGACGTGCTCCGAACGAAAGCGCTCGGGCGCGTCGCGGAACGGTACTGCGCGAAATCAGAGTTCCGAGTTAAGTCGCTGACACCGACACGAGATCCATGATTTGGGGAGCATCGCCGCCGCTGCGGGTGACGAATCAGAAAGGCCCGCCGGGGTGAGGTGGAGCGTCCTGACGCGACGGCGCAGTGTGCTGTGACTGCGGATTGAAGCGATACACCACGACACACGCGAGGCGGATCGAGCGGGAACGACTGAACACGACGACTGACCGATGCCAACACAGTCACGACACTCAGGCGACGGCAGTACAGACACATCACCGACGCAGGCGGACGGACATCGAGACCACGAGGACCACGAAGCGTGTCACGAGTCGGTGCCGGCAGCGACGCGCGACGCTGTCCTCGACGACTACTCGCATCGATGCCAGGCCTGTGGGCGGCGTGGCCCGGAGGAAGGCGGCCTCGCAGCGCTGCACGTCCACCACATCGAGCGGGACCCTGCCGGCATGGACGAGCACGACGAGGAGAACTTGACGGTCATGTGCCGGCCGTGTCACAAGTGGCTGCACCAGCAGGTGGACCCGACTGACGCGCCGGTGCGGCTCACGGAAGAAGATCGGACGGTGCTGCTCTCCCAAGACATCGAGATTCTGCAGGTGCTGGCAGACGAGGGGCCGGCGCGAACCGGTGAGATCGCCGCTGCACTCACGGCGGACTTGACCGTGTCCTCTGTCAGGGAACGCCTGTGGGTGCTCATGGGGCTCGATAACCAGGTCGATGGGCGTGAGCAGCAGCTCGTCGATAAGGACGTCGAGACCGGTGAGTGGGGACTCGTCGATCAGGTCGGCGTGTCCGCGCGCGGGCACATCCCGGACGACGACCAGTTGTTGTTGCAGCGCATGGAGGACGAGCAGGTCAGGCGGGCGGTTGACCGCGGGTGTGATCGGGACGCCATCATGGATGTGCTGGGTGTGTCGCGCCGCTCGACGTTCTACAAGGCGAACCGCGGGTACGCGTTCGACTTCCCGCTGGACGCGTTCAGTCGCGGCGGGCGACCACCGACAGACACCCAAGACCAGGACGCGAATCGTGCTGGTGAGGCAGACGAGGATGACGCAGATGCACAGCAGCGCCTCGACGCCGTCGCGGAGGACGGTGACGATGACAGTCAGACGGAAACGTGGGGCGGTGACGCTACGGACGAGTCAGTTGATGCGGATGGGGCGACGCTGTTGAGCGAGTTAGCGCAGGAGGAAGAGTCGGGCGAGTCGGCTGACGATCTTCGTGATGAGGTACACGCCGCGATCGAGAAACTGGAAGCCCTGCAAGCGACGGTAGAGTAACACCCGCTCTCGATATAGGCAGGGTTTCGAATTTCTGACGAACGGCGTTGAGGATATCACCTATGTTTGTTGTCGTGTTTTGAACTTGCCGCTCAGTAGGTGTGCGGACTCACCACAGTTCCTGGTCACAGTCATTCAGGATGTACTGGTTCTCGACACTGCGGGCACTCAGCGAAGACGCCGGTTTCGTATTCGATGAGCAGCAAATCTGATGGAATATCGCTCCCGCAGACCGGACAACTGCCGAGGCTCGTGATCGACATTAGGGGAATGGAGCACTGGAGCGTGTCACACTGGCTTCCAGGCTCCACCGATTCTTACGGAGCTACTAGCAAAAAGGCGAGCCAACCATGGTGAAAGTAGAGGGAGTCCGGCTAGTTGATACCTTTATGCAGTGTCATCAGTTGTGCTGAATACACAGAATAGTTCTGTACATAGCCCTGGGGTCGAAGGCTGGAGATATCCATTCTCCGGGCCCACCTCCAATGATTCAGCGGAAGAATGCCTATGGAGGATCTGGTTGTTGGAACCGTGCCTAGGGTACGCTATGGGAGGAGATCTCGGAGGTCGTCTTCGTCGAGCGCGTTCTGTTCTCTGAAGTACTGGTCAACATCTTCTACTTCCTCAAGCGATGTAACATACTCACCTCTGGATTCTGCACTCCTACTGTACTCTGCCAGCGCTTTGGGTGGGTAGTCGTGGTAAGGATCGATGAAAAAGAACGAAAATCACGTGGTACTCCGTGTTTCCACGGGGAATTTTGTCTACGACTTTCGTGTACAGGCGTCCTTGATCACCGACAACAATAATGTCGAGATTGCCAATCTGCTCGTACACGAAAGAGCGAGGCGAGGCCTCGCTCGTGGCGATATTCAATAGCCGGTTGACAACGTCTTCCTGTTCTCCAGCGTCAAGGGCAGCGAAGTTCTCAAGCGCTTCACCGGCGAAGATGACCCGAGTCTCTTCGTCAGACAGGGGTACCCGGCTCACAGCTGCTAGAACAGAATCAGTACTTCAGGACGGATTCGAGGTCATCCTTAGTCGCTGTCCGCCCCTCAGCGATATCCTCGATCCCGCGAAGAACACCCTCCGGGACCTTGGGGCGTTCTCCGTCTTCGGCGTCGTCCTCTCGGTTGTCACCGGTCGGGTCGAGACTCATCTCGCCTGAACCCGGCATTCCCAGAGTAATAAGTGTGTGTCTGAAAGCCTATAGGGCTTTCAGACGCATATCGTCTTACCAGTAGTTGGTACAGTTTCTTTACCCAAATCCCTGATGAAACCGATGGTGAACCGCCTCGGGGTCAAGCCCCGAGTCACTCGGCCTGCTCCGCCTGTAGATACCGCATTTCTGCTTATCGGCTGTTCCGCAGTTCAAGATATAGAACGAGTATCAGAATAGCGAATTAACCGACAATCAGGAGACTAATCTCTCTCCTTCCTCCTATGACTTCCTCAGCTCGCCCTTTATCTCGTAGACTTTGCCGTTCTGCTTCAGCGACTCGATAGCGCTGTTGACCTTCGACTCGTCCATGTCGAGGGTATCCATGATCCCTTCGACGGTTGCGTCGTTCTGATCCTCGATCACGCCGAGAATCTGCTTCCGGCGGTCGCGCTGGCTCTTGCTTTGTCCCGTTTCGACGACGTCCGCATCGAACTCTCCGCTCTCGGGGTCGATGCCGACCTGCTTCATTGACTTTCGAACCAGTGAGAGGGCACGGTCTACGTCCTCCCGCTGGACTTCATTGGAGAGGCGCACTCGGGCGGACGCCTCCGCGAGGCGCGCGATGGCTTCCTCCTTTCGGAAGGTCACTGGCACTGGGTTGTCCTCCCCATCAGCGTTGGCGAGCCGGAGTTCGAGGAACTCCTCACGGAGGTACTCTTGCGCCTCCCCATTCTCTGCGCTGATGTACGGCGTCACCTCGTCCTTCGCATAGGCGATGTACGCACGTAGCGTCTCGTGAGGAATCGCCGGCTCGATGCTCTTCCGCTCTTCCTCGGTGAGATCTTTGCCGAGCTCCTTCTTTGCCGCCGCCCGCCGCGACCGCATCATGTGGTCAACGACCTGCCGGTCAGTCTCCTCGTCAGGTGAGTCGCTAACCATGAACATCAGATCGAACCGTGACATCAACGCCGGTCCGAGATCAAGTTGCTCAGCAATCGGCTCGTAGTTATCGAACCGTCCGTATTTTGGGTTCCCTGCCGCGAGCAACGTGGTGCGCGCGTTCAGTGTCGCGTTGATCCCTGCTTTGTTTACCCGGACTTCCTGATTCTCCAGGGCGTCGTGGAGGGATGAGATGACGTTATCGTTGACCTTGTCGAGTTCGTCGATACACGCGACTCCACCGTCAGCGAGGACGAGCGCGCCGGCTTCGAGCCCCCATTCGGCGTCGCCGAAGTCGTCGGCTACCGCCGCCGCGGTTAACCCCGCAGCCGTGGCTCCCTTCCCGGAGGCGTACGTTGAGCGCGGAGCGAGGTCATCGGCGGCTTTCAGGAAGGTCGATTTCCCGCAACCAGGGTCACCCATCAGGAGAATGTGAGAGTCACCGCGCGTTCGCTCGCCGCGGGACCACCCGCCGAACATCTGGAGCGCGATGGCGAGTTTCACGTCCTCGTCTCCCTTGTGTCCCGGGTTGATCGACTGAACTAGCAGGTCGTACGGGTCACCGTACTCGCCGGCGGCAATGGCCTCAATCTCGTCAAGGTGCTCGGAGATGTCGATATCGTCGTAGGAACTCTCCTCTCGAACGGCTGCCTGCCCGTCTACGATGGTGTCGAAATCACGCGTCTGGCTACTCCCGGGTTCCTTGACGTCGAGAATACCGGTGAGGGTGACGCGATCACCGGCGTCGAACGACTGAATGAGGTCATCTTCGAGATGGACGTCGATGGTCGCACCCTCTCCGTCTTTCGTGTGCTCGGGCGGCTGTTGAACGCGGGCGAACTGGTGATTGGTCCACGTGCTGGCCGACGAGTCGTGTCGGAACGGACCTTGTCTTTCGCACCCTTCACACTCGTGCGGTTCCTGAAGCTGGTCGCCAGTCTGCGGGATACTCGTCTTGGTTCCGCAGCGCTGGCATTCGAAGGTGGCTTCGACGACGCGCAGTTTCACTGGGCTGACCTTCTGGACTTGGCCGCGAATCCCCAGTAGCTTCCCGATGTTTTCTTTCCGTGGAACTTCCGCGACGTCGAGGACGATGTCGTCTGGGAGGTCGTGGATGCGGATGTGGGCGTCGGACAGACTGACGTCTACGGGCAGGTCGTATAGTCGGAGTGCCTCTTCGAAGTATTCCAGCGTCTCTCGTGGATTTTCCTTGATGTCTTCTGCGAGGCCGCGGTCGAATTGGAAGACATCAGTGTAGCTCACGTGGAGTGAGCGTTGTTCTCGCGGGTAGTGTTGGGCGAGCTGTGCGACTTCCTCCTGGTAGTAGTGCCGGAGGAATTGTATCAGGCGTTCGGTGAGTTCTTGCTGATTCTGTCTCATGTTGAATTGTTGGAGCTCCACAACACCTTTGCCGGGGTGTGGTTCCCGGACCGGAGCGAGCGGAGCGAGCGGTCAGCGAGCAGACCATCAGCTAGCCGACCATTATTTACAACCGCCTTTACCGTACAGATTCTGCGGCCTCAGAGGCTATCGTCTGAGGCCCGCTTCATCGGAGGAGGCTTCCCACCTTCGAGGTGTTGTGGGGCTCCCACAGTTACTCGCCTCCGTTCCGCCGACGGTGACCGACGACGCTGCCTGGAAGGTCGCCGTTCTCCAAGTTCATCTTCAGCCGACTCTCCCCACCGGTGCCGCGATCGTACCAGAGAACATCCTCCTTCCCGACGAGACGTGGAGCCTTCCGGAGGTCGTCGTAGAACGTCGTGCGGTCGATATCAGGGTACTTCAGCGCCGCCTCGGCCTCTTCCTTGTTCAGCGACGCCTTCGCATCTCGCCCACGTTCACGTTCCTTCTCAGCCGCCTTCTTCAGATGTTGGATGAGCGCGATACGACGCTGCTTCGCAGTCATCTCGTCGCTGTTCTCGACGAGAGATAGCAGGTCAGTCCGTGCGTCCAAGCGCTCAATTTCCGCCCGGAGGTCCTCGTTCTCCTGCTGGAGGGCTTCGACCTCGCCTCGGAGCGTGTCGCATTCCGTGCGCACGTCATCAAGATCGTCTTCGAGAGTTTCGATGCGCTTCGAGTGAGCCTCCAACCGCGCTTCGATGGTTCGGAGTTCTGGAGCATCATCTTCATCCAGTGAGCTATCCGGGGACTCACCCTTCTGCTGCTGACTGCTCACACCATCCACCCCCTGCAGGTTGGCTCTTGACCGGTAGTGATAGACGCGGTATCGCTGCTTCCCTGCATCGATCCACTCCCGAGGGTAGGGCGATTTCCAATTGCTTCTAGCAGACACTGCGCGTCCGAGGAGGCGTGTTGCAGACGGTATTCACCTCGTGCAGCATGACGAGGAGCCCAATTCCGGTCTCGGTGAATCATGTCTGTGTCCCGCTATGACCCCGTAGTTTAAAAAGTTTTCAGGAAACCTATTCTATACCTCCATAGCTATCTGATGGTAGACTGAATCACAATACCTATATTCGGCCACATACAGGAAACTGGTAAATGGAACTTTCAGATACTGACTGGGGGATCCTTAACCTGTGTAGCGACAACCGCGAAACACGGAAAAACATCGCTGCGGCACTGGACAAGTCGCCAAACTACATCTCGAAAGAACTCTCGAAGCTCAACGAGATGGGGCTACTCCAACAACCTGGTCCAGCGGAGAACTCCGGGATGCACGTCACGACGAAGAAAGCAGAGTTCGTCCTCTCGAAACAGGAGAAGTACGAGCGGCGACAATCCGAACTGTTTGGCGAGTTCGTTGAGTCGGCTGTCGAACTTGCTCGTGAACTGTCCGCGGAAGCCGATGAGGAAGTTACTCCACGCGACATCGTGGTTGTGACCGGACAGGCGCACGAGTTACTGCAGAGACTGGAGAACCGAAGCGGGATCTCTCCACAAGAAGCGGCGGATCGGATCGAGATGAATCTCTATGCCACACAAGCAGTTCTTTACGAACTGTATTTCTTCGATCTTCTTGACCGGGCAGTCACGTCTGAAGGAGAAATCTATGATCTCACCGCCCGTGGACGGCGACTTCTTGACCAGCCTGCTCAGACGACTGTGAAGGATGCGAATCGAACGTGGAACATGATCACGTCGAAAGACAGGTCGGAGCCGTCCTTCGATGAATGAGTCTGAATGACTCCTGTTTGTGAACGATTCGGCCCTATTAACTACTAGGGGCTCGGTCAGGGCTGGGATTCCTGCTTCAACGACACGACTTGCGTCCGCCTTGGCGAGGCCCCCCAGTTGGCATACGTTCACGGTGGCATTCTTATCCCGATCGGCGATGGATCCGCATGCCGATCACAGTTCTCGCCGAGGTTACGAAATGCTCGTTTCGGCGGCGTAGTCGGGAACAGCAGAATCAAGTGTTCATCGTCGCGTAGCCGGATACGATCTACAAATGGAGATCTCAGAGCAACTCCGCTGTCTGTTCTCTGCTACTGTCGAAGAGCAGGATGGGTCGTACGTGGTTGAGGTACCGGAACAAGAGATTCAACTTGGCGACCTACAGGCAGGCGATACATACCGTGTGGCCGTTCTCCCGTCACGTTCGACCGAAGTAGCTGACGATACTGACGCCGAGTCCGAGCGCGAGCAAGCGACACAGTTGCCACCTGTTGAAGAGGGCGAACAGCGCACCGTCGAAATCGAAGATATCGGTGAACAAGGCGACGGTATCACGCGTGTCGAGCGTGGGTTTGTCGTTATCGTCCCGGACACCGAACAGGGCGAGCGCGTCACAGTCACGATCACCGATGTGAGTCAGAACGTTGCCTTTGCCGATGTTGTCGAACGCGTGAGTTACTACGACTGACTGACACGGAACAGTCACTTGACGTACGGCCGAGAACGTAGAGAAGTTCAAGCGGAGGGAGCGCTGGAGCGTGTCACACTGGCCTCCAGGCTCCACGGGTACGTTCTCAGCTGGAACGAAAAAGGTGAGTATTCACCGGTCACGCGGCGTTCAATCGCTGTTCACCCAACGGCGTTGGATACTGTACCCGCCACAGTCCGGGCACACGTGGTACTGCAACTCGAATCGTGAGCCACAGCCCGGGCACTGGTAGGGCTCGGTTGGATTCTCAGTTGAGAGCAAACCCTGTAACCGGTCTACCAACGCCATCATGGGCGAGAGAACACGCGACACAGATAGTTCCAGCGACGCTTCAATCGCCAGATATCGACGACCTATACATATCTATGTGGCAACTCGAAGAGCAAGCCAAGAACTTGCGCGGCGAATAGAGAATCGATTACCGGCAGGGTAGGAGCGCGAGAGTTTACTTCGGAAATGCTCGATACACGCTGACTGCTTGCCGCACTAACGCGGGATGTGCGTCAAATTCGGCTCTCTGTTCCTCGATCCGTTCGAATGCCCCCTCGATACTGATCGCGTTGTGGAGTGCAACAGCGGTCGCCGCGACTGACGGGCTTCGAGACGCACCGCGACGACAGTGTACTAGCGTAGTTTCACCGCGGTCCAGGCCTACTAGGACCTCTTCAACGGCCGTTCGGAACGTTTCCTGCTCGTTTCGAGGACCGTCCATCATCGCACACTTCGAAACGGGAACAGGGAACCCAGACTCAGGATCACCATGCGTCAAGGAAACGACGCTATCAACGCCGTGCTCTTGAAGCAGTGCCGTATCCCCGGCATCCGCGAGCGTCCCTACATACAGGTTGGGGGCGACCTCATCCATCACGCAGTAGCAACACCTGACTGGTGGTAATGGTTCAGGGACTGAACGTGCTGGGCAGTCGTATCGTCTTCCCTGTGCTTGGTCGGAGCCGCAACGTTTCACCCGATTATTCGTACTCCCGAGGTGAGACACATGCGT
This sequence comes from Halolamina sp. CBA1230, assembly GCF_002025255.2. Classification (GTDB taxonomy): domain Archaea; phylum Halobacteriota; class Halobacteria; order Halobacteriales; family Haloferacaceae; genus Halolamina. Next base: position 870,640 of record NZ_CP054587.1, on the reverse strand, counting down.
ACTGCGGTGGGATAATCCGCCACTCGTCGAGAGATTCACTCTGCTACGGTTCGACCGGACTGGATCCGCGCTGCGAGCGGTGGATGGACACGAAACACTGACTGATCCGCGTCATTCATCGACGAGACCGCCCGGAGCACGGCTTCATACTGGTCGGCATCTCCGAGGTACTCTGCCGCGGTTAGATCGGCCAGGTACTCGCGTTCACGAAGCACAGCCGCGTGCAATACTGCGTACAGGATACTGATGGCACCAACACCGAGCGTCGTTTCGACCTGAATACCTGTGAATCCAGGAACCACCAAGGTAACGACGGTCCCGAGCACACTTCCGGCGACACCGACGCCAACGATCGTCGCTGGGACGCGGAGAAGATTCCCGAGAAGCGTGTGGTAGTTCTTCAAGTGGGCGAGTTCGTGGGCGATAATCCCTTCGAGGATGCTGTCTGACAGTTCGGACAGTGCTGTTTTCGACACGACGAGCTGTGCGGAGTGTGGCGTCAGGCCTCCGGCAGCTGCAGTCACGTGCTCAGTATCGACGACGTGCACGTCCGGGTCCGGCAAATCGAACGCAGTGGTGACGCGTTCGATAGCTGTTGAGAGCCGCGGGTGATCGTCAGCACTGCTTCCCGTACGCGTCGGTGCATAGCCCCGCTTGGCGGCGACGAGTTGTCGCGCGTTTACGCCGGCAGCGAGAGCGACGACGAGCCACGCGGCGACGCCGAGTACAGTGACGAGCCCGTAACAGAACACGAGGAAGACGCCGACAAGTAGTATGCCTAGCGCGAGGAGCCTGGCCTGATGGGCGCGACGGATATGCTGTTCAGTGTCTAAGTACTCGGTGGCGAGACTCATCTTTGGCTGGCGACCACGCTATAGCTGGCGCTTCGATTCCTCAGCGCAGTCTCTCGCTGATTCACCCTCTGAATTTGGAAGGTACGCTGTTGGGAGTTTACCAACCTTATTCGGGAGAGGTGTACGGGAGGAGGTTCCGTACACTGTCCAGGAATCCGCTGCCCAACGATTGATCCTCGTACGTCGCTTCCCACTCGTCATCGGTACGGTGGACGTGTCCGGCGTGGCGCTTCGCTGGCGTGCCGCCGATGAATCGCTGAACCTCGAACTTGTATTCGGTGCCCGAGGAATCGTCTACGGGCGTTAACCCTTCTAGGCGGAACGATGTATTTGCGTCAAGCGGCGTCGTGGTGTGTTGGTCGTCGTACGCGGTGATGATTGCCTCTAGGATCGCCTGCTTCCGTTCGTCCGGGACAGTCGTGGGGTCGTCTGTATCGATGATTTTGTATGGATCGTTCCATTCGTTAACCCCCCTTTGTCGAGTCATCGTACCTGCTGAGCCGTATGTCGAGGTTCATCTTATCTTCATTCGACGTGAGAATTCACGGCCAGCGATAATCTGTCACGAGATGTTGGAATCATCATAGATAGTCAGATATATTCGACCGTGAAGGATACTGTCAGTCGGATATCGTATGGCTGTCGAGGCTGATATCACGGCCCATCAGATTCTTTCCAAGCGCCAGCAGGTGCTTGAGCAACTGCTGAACGAACCGCAGACCAAACCTGAATTGGTAGAGGCGCTTCCCTGCTCGCGCTCGACGGTTGACCGGGCAATCGAGGAACTCCAAGAGATCGGGTGCGTTGAGCGCACAGCACCGAATTCGAGTCTATACCGCGGGACGACCCTCGGCGAGTTGATGCTCCAAACGCATCAAGAGTACCTTGGGAGGCTACAGCAGTACGAAGAAGCGAGACCAATTCTCACAGAATTACCTGATGATGCACCGATCGGGGAGGACATCATCCGGGACGCTGATGTGTACCGGTCCGTCAAATCGCCGGACATCGCGTTCCGCCCTGGACAGCGGCTAATGCAAGACGCAACGAAAATGGTCGGAACCGCTCCTGTGGTGTATCGAGAATTCTTCGAGGAGTACATCGATCGGCTAAATCAGGGCTCGTTCGAGTTCGAAGTGATAATCGAGTCTGAAGTGTTAGAGTTGATTGAACAGGAATACAGTGACGAGTTCGATGCACTCACCAACTTCGATGCCGTGACCGTGTACCGGACTTATGAGTCGTTCCCCTACGGGCTCTGGGTGATGGACCGTCCTGACTCGGATACTGCCGGGATTACGTTCTATAACGAGGGTGGCGTTCCTGGCGCGATCGTCAACGATTCTGACGACGCCGTCGAATGGGCGGCCGAACAGTACGCTCAGTACAAACACGCTGCCAGTAAAATCGTCTAGCGTGTAGCGGTTATCCAGGGCCGACCCCGTCACGAACGCCCGTCAAAAGAAGCGCCTGTGTCATTCGACATAGCCGCGCTCCCGAAGGAACTCGAACCGATTCTTGTGGTTGCTAATGATGCCGTGTGCAGGTGAGACCGCTTCGGAGAGTTGCGAAATCGTCTCATCCTCGATTACGACGCCGTAGTAGTCATCCAAGGGAGCGGTCGGATCGACGAGTTTTGTCCCGTCAAGCATACTCCAAGCGTGGTTGATTCCGTCGAGCGATAGGTCTGCCATGACGGCGACCCCTTCTGTGTATTTGAATCGGGTATCGTACTCCCAGAGGCTGTACGCGTTTCCGAAACACGCCTTGGTTTCCGGTCTGGTTGCTTGAATTGCGTTCTCTATCAGTGCACGCTCATCAGCGGTCACATCTTTCGAAAGCGTGACCTCGTGGCCAGCAATCGAGGCCTGTTCAAGATCGGTCTTCGAAATGGCTCGGCCATGATCCGCCACATAGTCATGAACGGGGGAATTCGTGCCTTCCGCGCAGTTCTTGGCTTGATTCATTGGTGTATATCGCAATTTTGTTTTGTTGTTACTTGTCGAGGTCAAGCTCGGTAACGTTTCGAATTCCGAAGCCAGTCCCCCCTTCGTTCCCCGGCCGATAGGTAGCATCCCGGTACGTTTCGATGACGAGGACACGTCCGCCGGCCTTGATCGTGTCTTCAATGTCGTTCCGATGCACGGTAATCCGGTTGGTCCAGTGTGATCGACTGGAATCGTTGGGGAAGTGGTTCTCTGTGGTCTCAGTGATGCCAGTCTCAGCTTTCATTTGATCTGGCAATCGAGGATTTGAGCGAAGGGATTCGATCTCCCCAGCAGGAGTGATTGCCAGAACGTAGAGGTGACCATGACCTTCGTCTGCGCCTTCGCTATACCCATCCGTTTCGAGATGGGTGTACTGGTTCACGCGACGGGTCTTGACTTCAGAGGCGGGAAGCATGTCACTATGAGCTTGCGACCACCCGTTGCGCGTGTCGTGCACGTAAATCGCGGCTGAAACGATATCCGGGGTAACGGTGATCTCTACTTGTCTACCTGCAGATCGTTCTTGGGAGAAGGTGGCTGTCTGCTCCTCCGCGGAGTTTGTCTGGTGTTTCATGATTTCTAACAGCACCACTGGTATGAAACAGGTATTTAAAATGGTTAGCCTCTGAGAGGTGACTCAAGCCCTATATTTGATACACACATGCGTTCTAGCTTTGTTTATCGCTTTTCGGTGCCATACCGCTGGCGTGGCAATTTCGATGAATCATTGTTACGACGACGGTCAGCTAGCCAACTACCACAGTCGGTTGATGTATCGCGCGCAGTGGACGATGTAATGATTTCTACAGAATTCATTGAGTGGCTACACGGAACCGGCGGCAATCAAACCGCTATTCTGATAGTTTCAATTGATGGGTGACCACCGACGACACTCGTCACAATATGGTCGTACTGTGAGTCTGCCAGAACCGATTATAATATACGGTAGAGAGCCTCTAAGCGGTATTCGGGGCTAATGCTTTTTCCAGTAGAGGTACTAATCTTTGATATGCGATTGAGTCCATTCAACCGGAATCCCGACAGCGAAGATTGGTTTGTGGACGCCCCACTCTATGGAGGAGAAGGATACGACATTACCTACGAGATCATGCCGATGCGATCCGATGAAGACGTCAGTAATTACGATCGGATTCCGCGGAACGGAGATGACTTAGATAAAGAAGAACTGGCGTTTGATTTCAGTTCCGCGATGCGGGGGAGCGATTACGTCGAAGTGTACTCGTCGTTTGATCGGCCATCGATTAAGTGGTACTCTAGAAGCGAATTCAAAGCCGAATTCCGCTATGACCCTCTGAACCCACCAAAACCCCAGGACGTCGATGAAACCGAATGGGAGCAGTTACACGAGCGCCGCATCGCAGGCTCCGCCGAACCAACCATCCACGATACGGAAGACCGTGTTATCTTCCTTGACCGTATTGCTCGGTTGTGGAATGGGGAGTCCGTCTGTGGCGTCCACTTACTCTGGGACCAATGCCCAGCCGTCACCGACCTCACAGCAGACCTCGACCATGATGACCTCAACCACCTCTACTACAATACCAATCTTGGGTGGGAAATTATTCTCACGTTCGCCGACGCAGACTGGTTTGATTATAGTTCCGGATTTCTGAAATCAACGACCCTCCTCCGCAAACCAGTCTGGTACGACCTCACACAGGCAGGACGCACCCGAATTAACAACGACGACGACCTCCCGGACTTGCACGGTGATCTCAATGAGGGACTGACGCACCGCGTCACCGTTGGGCTCACCGTGCTTGATGAACTAATCGCTGGCCACGAAGTCCAACCATACGCCGAGCTTGATGCTGGCGTCGTCGATGTCGTGAGTAAGGATGCAGCTGGCCGGCGGTACGCAATCGAAATCCTGACCGACCACCATGGCTGGGGGAACTACGAACAAACCTACCGGAAACTCCGCGAGTTATTCAATAAGGGATTCCAGCCGATCGTCGTGTTCGATACCCGAGCGACCGCGTATAAGGTCTTCAACTACTGGCTCCGTGAGAGACTCGCGGAACTACCCAACGGCACATTCGACTCCGATTATAGCATTTCGAAAGGCCGCGAGCAAATCCAGGCAGCATACAACGACTCCAACACTGCCTGGATCGTCAGTGACTGGTCCACCACTTGGCGAAAGTGGGAAGATACGCTCGGGCCAAACGGCCCCGAGCTCACCCGCGAACAAATCCTATCAATCAACTGGTAACGAATTTTCCAGACATCATCTACACACCCCCTAGATGGGGTCATATACAGGTATTACACTGGTCCTGATTTTCCCACCAACTCTCCCGTCCGGACGTGTATAGCCGTGTTCCGCACCGATTATCAGGCCCGGAAGATTCCGGAATCTCTCCCCAATGAAGGGTTTCTGATACATTACGATTTGTTACGGCTGGTCAATAATCACCCGAATGCGTACGGATGGCGTTACATGAGTTTCGTAATGGTGTTTCGAAAACTGGCCGATGGAACCCGTCCGAAATCAACGGCCTATTCTGCGATAGTTCGCGGTGTAGATGCCAGACTAATTGATACTCTCAATGCTCTCTTGGATTTCGAGTAACAGCTGTATTAACCAACACTCGGGAGGAAGACACTCGACTATTGGTTAACATAGAAAATTCGTAAGCGAACCACTCGCCAACGACGATTCAGAACCGAACCCGTCCCGTATCGACCGGGATAGAAGTAGGTCTAACATGGCTAAATAGTTGGTCTTAATAGTTAGTCTAACTACATAGTATAACTAATTAGTCTAATTATCCTTTTACGTGTGTGAGACTTACTTGTATCCATGCTCACTTACACCGTCTATTCCGAGTCAGGCGGCGTTGGGAAGACCACTCTCACCGCAAACCTCGCTGATGCCCACAGTCAACGAGACCAGGACGTCTTGGTTATTGACTTGGACCCCCAACAGGGATCGTTAACGTACCTCCTCGGAGTTGACACCTCCCGTGACGACGATGACGCCGACAACATCGCCCGACATCTCATCGACCGCCCGGGTGGCTCGTTCGACGACCTCATCCACGACACACCGTTTGGCTTCGATCTCATCCCCTCCCACAACATGCTAGAGAGCCTTCCACAACTCCTGAATAAAGCTCAAGAAATGGCCGAGGACTTGGGCGACTCATTCAACCCGCACGACAGACTCCGCCAAGTCTTGATGAACGCGGATGTCAACCAGGACTACGACGTACTTATCGTGGACCCTCCAGCGACAGCAGGAGTCCAACTCTACAACGCTGTGTCCGCGACCCGATCGCTTGTCCTCCCAGTCGAACCCACCGGTAAGGGGCTTCAGTCGATTTCAGGTATCGAAGACATCGTCACGAACCTCAGCACAGAGCTCGGATTCGACGTCGGCGTACTTGCTGTCGTCCCAAACGGAGTTGGGCAGACGACCAATCAAGATCAGTACCTCACACAGATTCAAGAACTCGGATATGATGCCCCCGTAATCCTCCGTAATCGAGCCTCGTTGTTCGAGGGGTGCTGGGATGAACAATGCACGGCGTTCCATTACGTCGGGTACTATCGGAATCGGCATCGTGACTACGAAGTGGACACGCTCGACAAACTACGTACCCTTGCGACTCATATCGAAGAGGTAGACCAATGACTGGCATGAAATCCGGATCCGGGAGTGACCCCTTTGAAACGGATTCAAACAACGACGACGCGGAGGAATCCGCTGACAACGAGGCAGAGACCACGGATACTCCTGAGGAGAATGGGCAAGACACCGCGGAGACCCAAGACCACGAGCAAGCGGATAGTGCAACAGCTGACCACTCAGAGTCCATTGAATCAACGAGTCGCACTGACCGTGAGGGGTTACCCTACATCTACGGCCGGAATAGTGTCAAGGACGATCGGAAGATGATCCAGTACTTCCTTCGAGAGGAAACGGAAGCCATTGAAGATGACGTGAAGCGGGCGGTTGAGAGTGAACTTGGGACGGACGTGTTACTCACGGATTTGCGTGAAGCACTGGTCCGCGTCGCAGCAGAGCATCCTGAAGAAGTCGCCGATGAACTCCGTGACTGGGGTTACGAATACGAGGAAGACTAGTACCGAGATTTCATTCCGTATGTCACTGCCGACGACCGTGCGGTACCCACGATTTCGCTTGTGGTGCAGTACTCAACGCGTTCTAGCTCCACTGATAGTATGATATCGGCTAATCTATCTCGTGTATCGACCGCCAATCAAATCATACGACTGATAATATATTCCCCCACACCAAGTGTCGAGTGTAAATACCATTAAACACTAGATAGAGGTGCTCTACATCATCTACAAAACCACTCGACGCTCGGGATTCAACTGTTCATATTTGGATATTGACTGTGATTCCCCGATTACTACTGGACCCGTCTTAACCCCCTGTCGGGAACCATACATGGAAATTGGAAACCGGTAGATAGAACGGTGATGAAATTCACGACACCCCCCGTATAGATAGGGTGCATTCCGAAACGTCCTGCTAATCGTTCGTCCCAACACCGACTTACTCGATATCCAGTCAGGTACCTGAGTGATCCTACGCGGCATTCTCTGCTGTCGGTGGCAGCCGGTCCGAGCCCGCGGCGGCACGATATAGTCGTGCTGTCAATCTGCCCTACCGACTCTCAGTGCCACCCCTCACCCGTGGCGTCAACCGATGGGCCGATCGTGTCTTCCAGCTCTACCTCGGTGATGGAGCGAGTGTTGTCTTGCCGCGGAGTTCAACTAGCAGACCCGCAGGCGCTGCCAGTACGGGACACTACCAGCAGGGGTCCTGAGAAAGGGGCTAGGCTGTGTGGACTCTATCGGGAAGACACGAGGCGGCCAGTGACGGAGGGTTCAGCGGCGAATATCGTCGTTTAGCAACAAGTTGAGTACCATCCCAGACAGCATCAACCACACCGCGGGCAGTCTGCGTCAGTCGAGGTACTCTTCGACGTCGATGACGCCCTTCGTCGCCTCGTGGGTGAGGTCGCCGTCGCGGGACACCACCGGTGCGTTGACCTCGCGCCCGACAGCCGCGATCATCGCGTCGGGGCCGTCGAGGTATGGCCCCTCCGCAGGGATTTCGTCCGCGATCTTCCCAGCGAGCACAGCGGTGTGCTCATCAACAGTGTGCGTCTCTGCCCACGCGAGCGCGGTTCGAGCAGACTCGACATCGCCATCAGGGAGGTTCCCCTCACCGACCAGCAGTTCGGCGCAGGCCGGCACGGGGATCACCCACCGCTCCTCTTCGCCGCCGTTGGCGTCGTAGAACTTCTTGGTCGCCGGGTGGCCGTCGTAGTAGTCGATGAGAAAACTCGCGTCGAGAACCTTCATGCGTCGGCGTCCTCGCCTTCACTGCTCCGCCGACGCATCCGCGCCTTTCGCTCCTCCTTGGCTGCTTCGCGCTGCTCGCGGACGCGGTCGGCCTCGTCGTCAGACCAGCGTCCGAACCCGTCGTCGAAGTCGCCGCCCGTTTCCTGATCGAGGACGCGCTCAAGCACGTCGTTGTAGCTCTCGCCTTCGGCGCGGTGCCGGTCGAGGATGCGTTTCACCCGGTCGCTCACGCGGATCTGCTCGTCTGCCGTCGCCATGGTTACGTCAACGTTGGTGTTGACACGGTTTAGTCGTTGGGTTGCCCGCGGTCACGGAGCGAACGTTTTTCTGCGACGCGGGAGATGAATGATACTGTAGAGTTTATCGCTGAACGGGCGTCCAGCTGAATCACACCGCCATGGGATTCACCGGGACTCCCTTACACTCAACTGACCAGCCGCAGCTGCGGTGAGAAGATGGGCCGAGTAGATCGCGTGGCCGTTCAGTCGTCGTCCGACTCGTTCTGCTCCAGCTCGACTATGACCTCGGTGGCGTCCGAGGCAATGTCGTCGAGACCCGCCTCAATGGCGAAGCCTGCGACCTCTCCCATCGCCTCCTGGAGGTGGGACACGAATGTGTTCTCTATATCGATGGTCTGTCCGGCCTGCCTCAACGAAAACCGGGCACCGCTCAACTCGGCGTCCACCTCATCCTCCAACTCCGCGAGGACGTTCTTTGCCTTTTCCAGCTTCCGCATTCGTTCGCCTGCTTGTGTCGTTTGCATAGTATCGCTCCGAAAAACTGAGTAACTCTTCATTTTTAAAACTCTGCCTCAGAGCGTCCTTCGCCTGCCAGTATTTGACCGGTACTAGCGATGATGCAATTTCTATCGGCGATTCCTGTTTACTGCAGTCAGGAAAGAGGACCGGGCGCGCTCTAAACAGAGGGCTAGGTTCGACTACTCAGGATCAACTTCCTCAACCGCCTCATTCACGACATCGGTAGTCGGCGCGTTCAGATACGGCCCGTAGTGGCGAAACTGTCCTCGCTGCTCCGAAAACCGCCGACGGATGCCGTGCGAACTGACGTACAAGTAGTCGTCGTCAACCCCTCCGCAGTGAACTCGTCTGCGCGCTTGACGACGTCTCTGTCGGCGACGGTGAGTCACCGGTTGTAGGCGGATTACCGTCCGTATCGATGGCTGGCAGGTCGTCGCCGGAACTCGCAGTAAACCCAACGATGGCTAGCGTGTCAAAGATGCCGTCGTTGCGGAGAAATTCTGGATGGTCCATATCTGCTAGAATGGGCAGGTACTGGTAGATGGAGGAATTGTTGAAATCTATTTTCGACACAATATATGGTGGAACAGCCACTCAGTAGAGTTTGCGAATGGATTCGTCAAGTGACCGTGGGAACTTTGCCACACCTGTTCGACTGCGTTCGTTAAGGATGTTTGAGATACTGGACGCAACAGAGGACGATCTCGTTGCGGTACGTGTCGGGAGTGGTACTGCGGACGGGTACGAGGAGTTCTACTCGCTACTCATCGAGCGAACGAAGCAACACGGCTCAGTCCGAGTGTATGAGGAAGTCCCTAACTGGACAGCAAGGACGTATCTCACCCATCTCCACGGGATTGTTCCAGACCTTCGATACGGGCCCGAGTTCGACATCCGTTCCTATGCGTGCGTCGGAGACTCATTCTGGGCAAAACTACTCTTTCACCAGTGGCGAGCCATTCGGCCAGTCTGGCCAGTTGCCCCCGACGATATGCGATATTTTCATCTAGACAACCGCGACGATGCTTTGCGATGGCTCCGTAACGTTTCAGCTCGGTCGTAGCACTACGTCGCTGCCGATATTCTGACGGCCGTGACAGTCCAGACAGCAATCCGGAAGATTCTGTTTGCAAAACACCTTCCTAAGTACTGGGAACTTCACGTCGGTGTTTTCGGCCCGACAAGCCCTATCAAATCACCGATAGGAGAAGTACAGAGGCTCCGTATAGTCCGACGATTCCGAGACCGATTTTGACGTATTGTGCGAGCCACCCGTCCTCGGCTGGCTCTGTATCGGGTTCTTGGTTCGGGAGGTCATTGCGAAAAAGGTCATCTTCAGTCATTTAGATACACTCGCATTGAAACGCCCCGCGAAAGGCTGTTTTCCGGACTCCCAAATTTTGGGCGTCGCCCGCTTCTATTTCCATTAGTGCGCTGTATCTGGTGGTCATGCTGCACTGGGCGAGATCAATAAAGAGAAGCGCCATCGAACTATGGATCGTGTGAAACGTTCTGGCGAAGACAGTAGCACAAAGGAAAACAATACCCGCTCGGTGCAATCGTGTCCGGAGTGTAGTGGGTCGATCGTTCAGACCCAAGAGTACGGGGAGTTTGCTTGCAATAGCTGTGGCCTAGTTCTCGACGAAGACGCCATTGATCGAGGTCCCGACTGGCGGTCATTCTCCGACGAAGACGACGATGGCCGGCACGTTGGAGCTCCCGTTACAAATCTCCTGCACGATGACGGGCTTAGTACGAAGATCGGGAGAAAACAGGATGGCTATGGCCAGACACTCTCGACCGAGAAGCGGCGGCAGATGGGTCGCCTTCGGACGTGGAACGAACGGTTCAGGACGAAGGATTCCCGCGATCGAAATATTCGACAAGCCCTTGGGGAAATCCGCCGGATGGCATCCGCGCTTGGTCTCAGCAGATCGGTTCAAGAGACAGCGAGTGTTATCTATAGGCGGGCCGTAGACGAGGATCTCCTGCGTGGGCGGTCAATTGAGGGGATGGCGACAGCATCACTATATGCAGCCGCCAGACAACACGGGTCGTTGCGTACGCTGGAGCGCTTTGCGACTGTCAGTCGAGTCAAAAAGATGCGATTCCAACGGACCTACCGGTACATCTCCCGTGAACTATCTCTCGGTATCGAACCGGAGGACCCGTGTGAATACATCCCCCAATTCGCGTCGGACTTAGATCTCGGAAGCGAGTCTGAACGGCTAGCTATCGACATCCTTTCGACTATGAAGGGGCGAGGGGCACATAGCGGTAAAAGTCCGGCTGGGCTGGCAGGTGCAGCCCTGTACGCGGCGGCGTACCTCACAAACCAGTCACTGACACAGGAAGCAGTCGGAGAGGTATCGAACGTCAGTGAAGTAACGATACGAAACCGGTATCAGGAGCTACTGGAGATTTATGCTGATACTGGAAGTGGAGAGCAGGAATGAGTGGGCTCTCGGAGAATACCCGTCCGTCCCCACCCGGGTTAAACCGAACCAAATAAACCACGATGGAGGAAGATGACTCGGGAGATGCAGAACGCCCGTTGTCCACAGTTTTCGCTGTACTCGACGATCCGGACTGTCGAGAAATCCTCCGGGTAACGACCGAGCCACGAACGCCCAATGAGATCGCGGATCTTTGTGATCTTCCGGAGACGACCTTGTACCGAAAGCTGAACCAACTCACGACAGCCTCTCTCGTTCGAAAACAGGTCACAGTCGATTCAGAAACAGGGCAGATGACAGAATACGTTCGGAGTTTCGAAGGAGTCGCAGTAACCATGGATGACAATGGCGAATTCAGTATTAAGATAGATGAGAGAGAACGGCCCCCGGAGGATCGACTGAGCGACCTCTGGTCGAAGATGGGTGATGAGATATGACGATGGTTGAACTCGGAATCGCCGTCGTCAAATCGATCATCTTCGTTCTCGGCGGAGCGATTTCCTACGTCGCGTACAAAGCATACAGGAAAACACCAGAACGGTCGCTCCAGCTGCTCTGTATCGGCTTCGCAATTATTACTGTCGGGGCGCTTCTCTCCGGCGTTGCGAACCAGTTCTTCTCAGTGCCGCTGGCAGAAGGCGTTCTGGCAAACAGCGTGTTTGTCGCTACCGGACTGGGAGTGATTCTGTATTCGCTATACCTTCAACAATGAACAAGAGTCGTGAGATAGTCTCGACAGAGAAGTTGCGACAGGCGCTGAGAGTAATGAAACAGCGTCGAACCGTACTTGCGGTCGTAATTGCGCTCCCGATCGTAACCGGGCTGGTCAGCGCACGGGGAGGGTCTGTCGGGGGTACAGCGACCCGGTCAGCGTCGATTCCGACGTGGTTGACGGTTCTCACCGGTGGAGCGGTCGTTGCCGGGTCGTTTGTCTTCACCAGTTTTCTCACTGACCACGAGTCGGTCCGCGATGTCAACACTCGCTCCCTTTCGCTTCCCGAATTCCCACCTCTGGAATCGGTACTCAAAACGGCTGGAGAACTCTTCGGAATAGCGACCGTCGTCTTCGTCGTGTACCGAGGGCTGGTTGGGACAGTTCGGCCCCAGTACAACGCTGCAATACTGATCGTCTGGGCAGGGTGGTGGGCAGGCTACTCCATGAGTACGTACTTCATCGGGAACTCGTGGCCGATACTCAACCCGTGGAAGTCGATTGCAAGCCGACTCCCCTCTCTCGATCGGCCGTATCCGGAACGATATGGCCGCTGGCCAAGCGTTGTGTTCCTCTTGCTCCTGGTGTACGTTGAGGTCGTCACACCCGTCGATGCAGTACCACGTCTGCTTTCGTTGGTGATCGTCGCATACTCGGTAGTGACCCTCTCTGGAGCTGTTGTATTCGGAGAAGAAACGTGGTTCGAGACAGTTGACCCGATTTCCGGGGTGTTTCGCGTGTACGGGCGTATCGCCCCGATTCAGAAGACCGACGACGGGTACACGGTCCAGTTCCCCGGAGCGTCTCTCGCCGAAAGCGATACCGCCGCATCGAAAGATACGGTTGCATTCACGATTGCGCTTCTCTGGGGCACATCGTTCGACGGCGTCGTGACCACGGGGAGTTGGAACCGTCTGACGAGGGCGATCGTCGAGGGCGGGATTCCGTATCCGCTCGTGTATCTCTTCGGGCTTGGGACAGGGTTCGCTGTGTTCTATGGAGCGTACCGGTTCGCCGCCGCTCGCTCCCGAAAGCGCACTGAAACGCCCGTGACTACAGAGTTCATCGAGGGGTGGTTCGTCCCAGCATTGATTCCGATTGCTGCGGCCTATCACGTCGCCCACTATCTCACGTACTTCCTCGGCCTTTCGCCGGCACTGGCTCTCGCCGTTTCGAACCCATTCGCAGCGCCCGAAACGTTGTACACGCTGACCATCCCCGCATGGTTCATCAACATCAAACTCCTCCTGATCGTCGCGGGTCACGTGTTAGGAGTCTGGATCGCGCATTCACTCGCCCTCTCGCTGTTCCCAGGAAGCCTGAAGCCAATTCGGAGTCAGTACCCGTTCATCGTCGTCATGGTACTCTATACGATGACGGGCCTGTGGATCATCGCCCAACCGTACGTGAACCCAGCATACGTATGACTGAACAACCGATTCACCCAGATGTTCGTCTATCGGATAGCCACGAGAGCGTACAGCAGTGCCCGTACTGCGACCGGCCGTTTACCAGTGACCGAACACACGACCTGCATCTCGGAGAGAAACACGAAGAACGGCTCGGAGAGACAGAACGCGTTCAGTACGAGGAAGCGAGCGAGGAGGAGGAAGAAGAGATATTCATCTTTCACATCAAGATGGTCATCCTGATCGGGATCCTCTGGGCTGCAGTCGTGATGCTCTATATGGTGTTCGTGAGCTAGAACGACGTTTCGCTCTGCCTCAGAGAGAGCTGCGACTGGCGAAGAACATGTTGAGACAGCCAGCGAACATGCGACGCGGGAGTAGCGACGACTGAATCCACTCTTCTAACCGCTCCGGAAACAGAGATTGGTAGCCTTCTCGTAAGGGTTCGTACGAAGTGGACCTACGGCACTATTCTCCCATCTCAGGCGTGATACGGGAGAGTCGCATCGCGTTCCCAGTGACGCCGAGAGTCATCCCGGCGTCGCCGATCAAAACTGCGGCCCAGATCGGGACGAACCCGAACGGCACGGCGAGCGCGAGGCCAGCTTTCACTGCGAGGCTGGTCCAGATGTTCTGCCGGATTACGCTGTTCGCGTCGTGGGAGAGCTCGTAGAGGTACGGCAGTCGGGAGAGGTCGTCGCCCATCAAGGCGATGTCGGCGGTCTCGATGGCGGTGTCAGTCCCTGCCGCCCCCATGGCGACGCCGACAGTCGCCGTCGCCAGTGCGGGGGCGTCGTTGATCCCGTCGCCGACCATCGCCACGCCACCGTACTGCTCGTTGAGTTCTCGCACCGCGTCAACCTTGTCCTCGGGGAGGAGTTCGGCACGGAATTCATCGACCCCCACCTTTTCGGCGATGGCACGGGCGGTTCGTTCGTTGTCCCCCGTCAGCATCACGACGTGTTCGACACCGAGATCGTGGAGGCGGGAAACCGCCTGTTTCGCCTCCTCGCGGACGTCATCGGCGACGGCGATGGCACCCTCGATCTCGTCCTCGGTGCCGACGAGAACGACCGTCTTCCCCTCGGACTGGAGGTCGGGGACGACGGACTCCAGCAGGTCTACACAGTCGTTCCGCTCACACATCTGCCGGCTCTTCTGTGTGACCATCCCGCCGTCCGTCGCAGCGTGGACGTGGTTGAGGTCGAAGCCGAGTTCCTGGAACAGCCCGGGTTTCCCCGCGTAGTGGGCGGTGCCGTCGAGGTCGGCTCGGACACCCTTTCCGGTGATACTTTCGAACTCCAAGACGCTGCGGTCGCTGACACCCCGTGTCTCTGCGTGCTCGACGATAGCGTCGCCGATGGGGTGCTCCGACCGGGTTTCGAGTCCCTTCGCACACCGGAGGACATCGTCCTCGGAGTTCTCCCCGAGCGGGATCACGTCGGTGACGGTGAGTTCGCCGAACGTGAGCGTCCCCGTCTTGTCGAGGGCGACCGCATCGACCTCGCCCATCGCTTCGAGGTGGTTGCCGCCCTTGATCAGGACGCCGTTCTTCGCGCCGCTGGTGATCCCCGAGACGACCGAGACGGGCGTCGAGATCACGAACGCGCACGGACAGGCGAGCACCAGTAGCGTCAACCCATAGACGATCGCCTGGGTCTGTGTCGCGCCGAGCACCGCCGGCGACGCGAGCGTCACCAGCACCGCGAAGACGACGACTAGCGGCGTGTAGTAGCCCGCGAACCGCTCGACGAACTGCTCGCGCTCAGTTTTGTTCGACTGCGCGTCCTCGACCATCTCGATGATGCGCGAGAGCGTGTTGTCGCCCGCCTCGGAGGTGACCTGCACCTCCAAGTAGCCCTGTTCGTTGACCGTGCCAGCGTATACCTCGTCGCCCGTCGTCTTGTCCACCGGGACACTCTCTCCGGTGATGGGGGCCTGATTCACCGCGCTCTCGCCCTCCAGCACCTCGCCATCAAGCGGAATCTTCTCACCAGGCTTCACCACGACTACGTCGCCGACTTCGACCTCGTCAACGGGGAGCGTCACGTCTTCGCCGTCGCGCCGGACCGTCGCTTCGTCGGGCGAGAGGTCCATCAGTTCCTGCAGAGAGTTCCGGGCCTTGTCCATCGAGTAGCGTTCCAGCAGTTCGGCGACGCTGAACAGGAACGCGAGCGTCGCCGCCTCCATGTAGAGGGCTTCGCCGAAGACGAGGCTGACCGTCACGGCCCCGAGGATGGCGAGACTCATCAGCAGGTCGATGTCGAGGTTCCGGTTTCGCAGCGAGTAGTAGCCCCCCCGAACGATCTCCTGTCCGCCAGTCACGACGGCAGCGAGGAACAACACGTCGGCAGTCGAGAGCGCCACACCGGCGGTAGCGAGGAGTTCGACGTTCAGTCCACCGAGGACGAACTCGAATAGCAACCCCAGGAGGGTGAAGCCCCCACTGACCCACGTCTTGATGGCCCGGGTGCTACGCCAGACGCTCTCAGTCTCGGCGACAGCGCCGTCACCTCCGCCGGCAGTCGAGTCGGTGATTTCGTACCCTGCGTTCTCGATTGCGCGAGTGACCTCGTCTGCAGATGTCTGCGACTGGTCGAACGTCACGGTGATTTTGCCGGTCGTCGGCTGGGTTCGATAGGCGGTAACGCCCTCCACGCCTTCGACCGCGTTCTCGACCTTCCCGGCACAGGACGGGCAGTCCATCTCCGGGGCGGTGAACGTCTCGGTTACCTCACCCACACCGGCCTCGACCTCGTAGCCGGCTTTCTCGACACGCTCCGCGACATCCTCCGGCGTCGTCCCGTCCGATTCGTACCCCACCGTGAGCGTCCCGGTCGTCACCTGTGGGTGGACCGTCTCGACGGCGTCGAGTTTTCGAACGCTCTTTTCGACTTTCCCGGCACAGGACGGGCAATCCATCTCCGGAACCGTAAGCTGGACCGACTCCTCCCCCGCGAGGTCACCGGCTACTTCGTTTTCAGAACCACCGTGTCCGTGGTCGTGATCATGATCATGTCCGCCATGATCGTGGTCGTGATCGTGATGTGAATCCTCTCCACCGGTCATGCTGCAGGGTAGACGGCGAGAGGTTAACAATTCTTCTGCCAATAACACCCCATTAGATAGTAGTGATTAACAAATTTCTGGAGTTGAGATATTAACTTTCGAGTGGTCAGTGTTCCCGCCGCCTCTCGGTGTCGTTTCCGGCGGACACGAGATCAACCGTGACGTGATCCGCATCGTACTCTGAGGCGAGAATCGTGGAAATCCGTTCGTTGAGAGAGTCCCGTTCTGCGACCGTCGTCGCATGATCACGAACGTGGACGGTCGCAATACGGAGAGAGCTGGATAGCTCCCAGATGTGCGCGTCTTCGACGCTCGCTACGCCACCGACTTCGAGGAGTCGTTGTCGGACGTCCTCCACGGAAACTGGACTCCGCTGCAGGAAGATTGCGCCACTTTCACGAATCAACTCGACAGCGGACCAGACGATTATCACCGCGATGATGACGGCAGTAATCGGATCCGCAAGCTTCGACCCGGAGAACTGGACGACCAGCATTGAGACGATCACAGCGATGGATGCACCGGTATCTCCGAGGAGGTGATAGTACGCGCCACGCTCGTTGAGACTCATCGACCCACCCTGAATCACGTACACGGAGGCAATGTTGAGAACTAATCCACCAGCCGCCAATGCGGCTGTCTGCAGTGGTTCGATTTCGACCGGCTGCAGGTATCGTTGGTACGATTCCCAGACGAGGTAGCCGACCATCGGGACCAACAGAACGCCGTTCAAGAATGCAGCGAGCGGTTCCAGTCGGTTCAGCCCGTACGACCAGCGGCTCCCGGGCTCCGTTCGCCGACCGACGTAAACTGCCCCGAGCGCGAGCACGTATGCCACAGCGTCGAACAGCATGTGAAGGGCGTCCCCGATGAGTGCGACCGAGCCGAAGAGAAGCCCCCCAACGAGCTCTGCAACGAACCCGACAAGATTGATTCCAGCGACGATGGCGAGCTTTCGGGTGCTTCGACCCTCCCCGTTGTGACTATGACCATCTCCCATAGTGGACTCCGTAGCAGGCTAGTTGCGGACGGCGTCGGTAAATAGACTTTCAGTCAGCCTGTACTGACGCGATATCAGTAGAGCGGTCTGGATGATATACTGACCCAATCGAGTAGAGGATGCTGCCCGTGAACAGCAACATGCTTCCGACGATGAAGATCACACTCAGTGGCGACGATGTATCGACGAACACCCAGTACAATGGGGCCGTGATCGTCGGGCCGGCGACGAGGACGGCGACCTTTGCGACCAGCGGACCACAGCAGCCACACGTACATGTGCCGACAATAGCGGATGTGTTCGCCGTACTCATTGTTGCACCGACCTGCTCGTCAACCCGCCATTTCCGCGCGATGAGGCTGGCTTGAATCCCGACCAGCACGGAGAGTGTCCCAACGATAACGACGACGCCTGGCGAAAGAGCGAGGAAGAAGGGCACTTCTGGGATCAGCAGTTCGAACGTCGGCCAGACGACGAGCTGATACTGTGCCGGAATCACCGTCATGACTGTCTGTTGCGGGACGCCCTCTTCAGGGAAGAAGGAGAGATACCCCGTGATCGAGAGGAAAAACAGGCCGGTGACGATGCCGATTCCGGTTCCGAACCGGCGAGCGAGAGGGTCGTTCATTATGACTCGAAGAACTTCGCTTGCATCGGTCCAAAGGACGTACCCGACGGCGACCGGAGTTCCCAGCACGAGCGCGTACCCGAGCGGGTTCTTGCTGGCGAATCCGGGAACGATGTACGGGTAGAGTATCCAGCCGCCCATCAGCATGCCCAGGAAGGTGTACCGCGGGCGGGTCGGCCACCGTAGCCATCCGAGGAAGAAGCTCACGACGATGGCAGATAACCCAACAGCGGCCCCAATAAATGGATAGAATGAGCGCGGGAACGGCATCCTACTGGCACTATAGACAGGGTCTGGGGAGTGGACGTCAAACAGCACTGCGCCGATAGCGGCAACGACGATTCCGACGAAGACAGTAGAGAGAATCATCCTCAGTGTTCCCTTGTCGTATCGCTTCGCTAGGATTCCTACTCCGGTTATGACGCCTCCCAGTACCAAGAGAGCGATACCGTGCCAGTGGGACAGACCTCCCGTAGTTGTTCCATGTGCAGCGACAGTACCGGGGAGAACACCTAGTAGGAGCCAGACGGTAGCAAAGGACATCAGTGACGACAGAATACCTAATGTTGCGCTCCGTCCGGAATCGTCCATCATAGCCGGTTGCCCCGCTAGTCAATTAGTCGTTCCGTTCATCAGCCATTCTCCCGTTGAATGGGAACAAAATGTCGCGTTCCGAAGAACTCCACTAGTTGGGTATTTGATTTCCCCATGGGCTGAGTGAGAATGAAAATACAGCTAGCAATTAATATCACTAATGCTTTTACCCTGATGATAACCAATCTTGATTATGGCGTCCCGATCAGATCGTGCCTTTCTCACCACGATGATCGCCGATGCTGTCCTGATTGTTGGATACGTTGTCAGTGTGTTTGTCCCCGATCGACGTCTCTGGCCGATCGGTGACAGTAAATGGCGTTGGTGGTTCAACTGGTCGGCACTCTCGGTAGTCTTCACCGGATTTCCCGTGCTGGCCTACCGTGACTGGGACTCGTTCCGAGTTACGAGTGTATCCCTTCGAATTGTCGGCACACTCCTCTCTGTGTTCGGCATGGCGTTTTCGCTCTCAGCACTCTTCGAACTCGGGTGGATGGAAAGTAGTGGACGGGAGGGTGATCTTCGAACCGATGGAATCTACGAATATACCCGGAATCCACAGAGCGTCGGGTTTGTCACCTTCATCGTTGGAGCGATGCTTGCAGTAAATTCGCAGAAACTGGCGGTACATGGGTCACTGACCGCACTCATCTACATCCTCTTCCCATTCGCTGAAGAGCCATGGCTCCGTGAACACTACGGCGACGAATACGAGCAGTATTGCGAGCAAACGCCGCGGTTTCTCAATATAGAGTCGGTAAGGGGCCTCGTAGGGAAGTTGCCAGGCTAAGATTATACTTTGGAGATCCACCGCTCGGAGAGAATCTCTGTAAGACAGTCATCACATAATTCCAGTTCGAGTTCTTTCAAGTCCCCGTTCGCTCGCTCAAATTGGAGTGAAAACCTCGCTATCTCTGTATCTTCACCACAATTAATGCAAGGCATTGACTAACACACAATAATCAGTCAGGGGATAAGCCTATTGGCGATTCAAATGAGTAGTCTGTACTGCACGATAGGTGAGTCCTCTACACTAATCGTGTCGTGGGTCGGCTCTCATTAGATTCAAAGTCAAAACGAGCTACCTGAGAATCAACGAAATTTAGCCCACACCGAATATACCGATACGCTTGATTCCAAATCTGCGTCAGTTACCGCCCTATCTTCGGTGATGTCGCTCGCACGGGCGTGACAGACGACATCGTGCCCTTCTTTTGAGAGTTCTCTTTCAAGGTGGTTTTCGACAGCGTGCTCAACCCAACGACGGATACCGGCCCCCTCAGCGATATCATCCGAAATCGAATTTTCTTCGACATATACTTTGTATTCGGCGATTCCTTCAACTGTTCGGCAGTCTGCTTCGATAGCTTTTACACTTTCAAATATAGTTTCACTCTTCTCTGTACTTGGTTGTGACATGCTCTGAAGCAGTTAATGCCATGGTCGTATTTAAACATCTGCCTGATAGTCGAGGCAACCCCAATATAATTCCAGTAGAACCAACTCATTACCCCATGGCTTGTTGATAATCTTCGGCCAATTGTTCTTCGTCGTCTTCCACGTATTCCATCGTTTGATCCAACCGTGCGTGGCCTGCGAGTCGCCGTGCCTGATGGAGGTCAATAGTCTCGCAATCATTGACCCAGTAGCTAATCGCGCTTCGTCGAATTCTATGAGTCGTTACGAACCACTCCTTAATTTCCTCGTTAGGTTCTGGGTTCGCTGGTCGCAAAGGACGCTGAACACCTGCGTTGTCGGCAGCCTGTTTGACGATATCATTAATTTGTGCTCCGTCCATCGTCTTGCTGTGAGTCGTACAGAGGATGGCTCCGTGTTCTGGTTCCACTTGAGATGAGAATCCGTGTCGGACACGTTCACACCATCGTTTAAGTTGGAACCTGAATTCTTCGGGGAAGAATACGTTCCGGCGAACGAGATCTGGGTTCTCGGATGCTTTGAGTTTGGCAGATTTGACGTTGATGGCGCAGTTTTCCCAGTCAATATTCTGTATTTTCAGCCTGGACAATTCGACGCTCCGGCATCCAGTATACCAATTCAGCCGGCATGCAACCTCGTTCCTTAATCGCGTTTCAGGAGTCTTTCCGGGCACGTTGTCGAATAGCATCTCGACTTTTTCGGGTATCAACGCCAGAACGTCCCCAGAATTCTCTCGAATGCCGTCGATCTCCTTGGCAGAGAGGCTGTGTTGTTTTCGATATTCGGGAGTAGACCGATGGACGCCGTAGTCATCTTTGAGGCTAATCCCTGCATTCTTGTCGCAGGGATGGCCGTTAGCAAGTTCCAACCGTTTGTGTGCCTGGTCGTTTTGAGTGATCGAGTAAAAGGACTGAACAGAAGCGTAGTAATTGCCGATCGTCGTGTCAGATTTGTCCGTGATCGTCTGGAGATAGGCGCGTACGTCAGCAGTGGTCGCACGAAGTGGCTCAATATCGTTATGTTCACAGAACGCAAGCCAGTAACGGACTTCTCGGCTTCGAGTCTCGATCGTACTGTCAGACGTGTCTGATTTTTGTTGCTGGAGACTGTCAAGGTATATTCCCAGCAATTCCTCCATTTCCTCCGAAATCTGCTTGTCAGCAGGACTGGAGTATTGACCCTTGTTGTTTCTCATAGTTGCATCCAGTGGCGGGTGCCATCCACGACAGCGCTTGTCACGTTCTCCGTCGTGTTCGTTTCGAGGTGTATGAGGGCTTCACGGACGATATGGGCTGGCTCCCCCATTTCGTTCGATATACGTTGAGCACTCCCCTCGATTGAGAAATCAGAAGACTCACGAGACGATTTGACTAGGAACCGGATGTACTCTTGATCATCCATCTCACCTTTCCCCCCTAACGACTCATGCACGTGTTGGGGAATGTCGCCAGGGTAAGAAGGAATCCGCGGCAAGACATCCATCGCTAACTCTACAACATCGGTCGTCTCCCTTGACGACGAATTGGCTGCGGACAGTGTGTCGATTTTGCCTTCGAGCGAGTTGATGTCCTGCTGTAACTCTCCGACCTGGTCCGTAACCTCTGAGAAATCAACCTCTGATTGCTGAGGTGAAGCGACGACTTCCTCGATAGCGTCCTTCAGGACATACTCGTCCCGGATCTCGTGATCGACAGCTCGCTGTACTAACGATGTGAGGGTCTCACCCTCTTCGAGTGCGTCCTTCCATTCCTCTTTCTTGGAAGGTGAGACTCGGACGTTGAGTTTGACCTTGCTATGTGGGCCGTCGGGCATGAGTATGCCCAACGTAAGGAGACAGCCTAGAAAAAAGGTGGGTCCCCAGTGGGGTTACTCCGAGCCGAACATCTGGCGCATCATCGGGTGCATCTCCATCAGCTGCTCCTCGGCGATCTCCTCGTACAGCTTGTACGTGATAGAGACCGTCAGCAGCAGCCCGGTTCCGGAGACCTCGCCGATGGTGCCGAGCATGTTCGCCATCACCGCCAGCAGCCCGACGAGGGCGCCGCCGATGACGGTGACCTGCGGGATGTACCGCTCCATCACCTTCTCGATCACCTGGGGGTTCCGCCGGAACCCGGGGATCTGCATCCCGGAGTTCTGGATCTGCTTGGCGGTGGCCTCCGGGCCCATCCCGGTGGTCTCCACCCAGAAGATCGCGAAGATCGCGCCGCCGACCACCATGAACGTCAGGTCGATGGCGATGCGGATCACGACCTCCCACCACTCGGCGGTGACGGTCGCGCCCGTGAACCACATCCACTGCTCGGGCGCCTGGATCGGCTTGAGGTACCAGAAGATCCCCTCGATGACCTGGCCGCTCTGCTGGTCGTACTCGCCCAGCCAGGCGGGCATGCCGGCCCACTGGCTGTGGAGGATCTGCCCGAGGAACTGCAGGTTCGCCTGCAGCGCCCGGACGAGGATCATCGGCAGGACGCTCGCGTAGATGAGCTTCACGGGGAACTTCCCGCGGGCCCCCTTCACGCGGGCGTGCGAGAGGGGGATCTCCACGCGAACGCTCTCGGCGTAGACGACCA
Source organism: Halolamina sp. CBA1230 (assembly GCF_002025255.2). Lineage (GTDB taxonomy): Archaea > Halobacteriota > Halobacteria > Halobacteriales > Haloferacaceae > Halolamina. The sequence continues at coordinate 847,795 of NZ_CP054587.1, read as the reverse complement.
CGACGAAGATCAGCACCGTCGTGATCATCGCGAGGATCATCCCCTGGCCGAGGAAGATCGCGCTGAGCCCGTCGGTGGTCAGCGGCGACCCCGGGAGCTCGGTGCTCCCGGTGATGATCCCGATCCAGGAGGAGACGAACCCACTGTTGCCCGTCAGCCCCTGCCAGCCGAACAGGCCGCTGACGAGGCGCTGGCTCACGCCGGCGATGATGAACAGGCCGACCCCGGAGCCGACGCCCCACTTGCTCACGATCTCGTCCATGAACAGGATCAGGATCCCGCCGACCATGATCTGGGCGAACAGCAGCCCCTCGACGCCGCGGAGACCGATCCCCAGCGACTGCGCGACCTGCGGGTCGGCGCTCAGGATCGGGCTCGCGAACACCATCGGCGCGCCGGTCAGGACGCACATCACGACGACCAGCAGCTTCTGGAGCCCCTGGTACAGCACCTGGTCACGCGGGTCGTTCTCCGTGTCCAGCCCGAGCAGGTCCGCCCCGCCCAGCAGCTGGAGCACGATCGACGCCGTGACGATGGGGCCGATCCCGAGCTGGAGGATCGAGCCGGACGCGCCGGCGAGGATCGACCGGAACTGGCCGTAGAAGTCGCCGCCTCCGGTCTGGAGCCCGTACAGCGTGACGTTCGTCAGGAAGAAGTACATCACGAGGATGCCGGCGGTCCACAGCAGCTTGCGCTTGAAGGGGACGTGCCCCTCCGGCCGCGCGACCGTGGGCATCCGCGTGAGCACCGGTTCGGCGGTCTCCTTCCAGCTCATGGTCAGTCCTCGCTCTCGTCGTCAGCGGCCTGCTCGGCCTCCCGCTCGGCGCGCTCCTGGGCGCGCTCGGAGACGGTGGTCGAGCCACCGGCGTCCTCGATCAGCTCACTCGCGGCGTCGCTGAACGCGTCGGCGGTGACGTGCAGCTCCTGGCGGACCTGCCCGTTGCCGAGCACCTTCACAACGTCGGCCTCCCAGCCGTCCTCGGCCACGTCGCGAGCGTCGATCGTGTAGGCGCCGTCGTCGTTCTCGGCGACGCCCTCGGCCGCCAGCAGCGCGGCGTCCTCGTCGATCTTCTGGACGCGCACCTCGACGACGTTGTCCTGTACCTCCTCGGGCTGGGTGAAGCCGTGCTTCGCCCAGGGCCCGTAGTGGTGCATCTCGTGTTTGCGGCTGCCCGCCTTGCCGCGGCCGCCACGGTGGCCGGCGCCGCGCCGGTTCTTGTGGCTACCGCCGCCGTGGGTGCGGGAGCCGCGCTGTCGTCGTTTCTTGCTGGTCATTATCGCATCGCCTCCAGGAGCGGATCGATCTCCTCGTGGGGACCGAGCTCCCCGCTCGTGCTGTCCGGATGCTTGATGCCGTCGTGCCCGCCGCGTGGCGGGTGGAGCCGCAGCGTCGGGGAGATGTTCTGCTCGCGCAGCGTCGTCTCCTCGTCGAGCAGCGCCTCCGCGAGCGCCTCGAAGCTGTCGTACTCCGTCTCCTCGGCGAGGTACTCCTCGTCGACGTCGGCGTCGGCGTCGAGCGCGTCCGCACGCGTCTCGAGCACGAGCGCCAGCGTCTCGACGGAGGGCTCGCCGTGGGCGACGAAGTCGTTGACCTTCGCGACCATCCCGTCGTACGTGTCGGTCTCGGGGACGAGCGTCGCGTGGTTGACGCGGCCGATGTTGAGCATGTCCAGGGTGTCGCGCTGGCCCTGGTTCATGTCGATCTCGCCGCGGAGCTGGACGACCGCCCGCATCAGTTGCTCACCCCGTCCTCGGCCTCACGCTGGACGCGCCGTGCGCGGTCCGGCGTGCGCGCCTGCGAGGCGTTCTCGAGCGCGTTGAACGTCGCCTTCGCGAGGTTGACCGTCGTCCGGGTGTTCCCGTTCGACTGGGTCCAGGCGTCCTGCACGCCGGCCAGTTCGAGGATGTTCCGGACGGTCTCGGCGCCGGCCAGCCCGAGCCCCTGCGGGGCCGGGATGACTTCGACCTCGACGGAGCCGGCTTTCCCCTCGGCACGCCGGGTCAGCGAGTTCACGCCGCCGGCCTGGTCCTCCCAGGAGCCCGAGCCGCGGTCGACGCTGATCACGTTCAGCTTGGCCACTTCGATGGCCTTCTGGATCGCGCCGCCGACCTGATCGTCGCGGCCCTCGGCGTAGCCGAGGTAGCCGTCGCGGTTCCCCACGACGACGACACAGCGGAACTTCACCCGCCGGCCGGAGTCGGTCATGCGCTGGACCATGTTGATGTCCAGTACTTCGTCCTCCATGCCGGGGAGGAGCTGGTCAACGATCTCGTGCTCCTTCAGCGGGAGCCCGGACTCCAGCGCCTCCTGCATGGAGGTGATCTCTCCGTCCTGCACTTGCTTGCCGAGCCGCGTTACCGGCTCCCAGCCGTCGTTCTGGCTCATTCGTGGTCCTCCTGGAGCGCCTCGCGCACGTCGTCGAAGTGCGCGGGCAGCTCCGTGGCGTCGAACTCCCCGCTGTACAGATCGCCCTCGACCTGCTCGGCGTACTCGGCGATATGCTCGCCACGGTTACGCGACCAGTCCGCGAGGACGCTGTCACTGTGGGGGATCTCGAGCCCTGCGTCGATTGCACCTTCCTGTACTGCGAACACCTTACTGCCGGGCGTCGCCGTGTTGAGACCCAGGTCGAGCACGGCCTCGTCGAGGCCGGCGTCGACCGCGCGCAGGCCCGCGAGGTAGCCCGTCAGGTACGCGCTCGGGAGATTGCCCGTGGGGGCCTCCCAGCCGTACTCCGACAGGTCCTCGCTGGACGCTGCGGCGTGGATCTCGTCGCCGTCCGGTCCGGGACTGGCCAGCTGCGCCCTGACGTGCTTGTTGCTCACCCGGGCGACCAGGCGAGGCTTGCCGGATTTCAGCAGGCGCAACCGCTGATGGTAGTCCGTGCGGACCTCACGGCGACGACGCATCGGCACCTTGTATCGTGGTCCTGTTGCCATTAGTCGTCGCCTCCGATCTCGACGTCGTAGTTGTTCTCCGCGAAGGCCTCGAGGCGGGCGACGCTATCGAACTCGCCGCCGCTGGCCTTGTTGTACAGCTCGCGGTACTGGGAGGCGTCGAGAACCTCCTCCTCGTCGCGGAGCTCCTTCAGCCGCTCGCGCTGGGCGCGGATGCGGCTGACCCAGTCCTCCTTGCTGTCCCGCCGGGCACCGGACTTCCCCTTCCGGGAGCCGGCGCCGGTCTGGTGACCGTAGTCACGCTTGGCCTGCCGTTCGCGGGCGCGGCCACGGGAGTTGGACTTGGCGTCCTCCGCGCGGATGGTTCCGTCCGCGATCAGGTCGCGGATGTCCTCGCGGGTGATCGCCTCCGCGAGCTCGTCCTGTGCCTCCGGGTCGAACCAGACGCGGTTCTCGCCGACGTCGAGCTCCTCGGCGGCGAGCCGCTTCTGTGCGCTCAGATCCGTCATTCCTCTACCTCCACTTCGACGTAGGTCGGGTTGAGGACGCGAATGCCGGCGTCCTCACACTCCTCCTCGATGCGCTCGCGCTTGCGGGCGCCGACCTTCGAGGCGATGCGGACCGCTTCCGTGTCGGCGTCCACGCCGTCGAGGTCGTCGACGTTGTGGACGTACACTTCCTCGAAGCCACTGGGGTGGAGGCCACGAGCCGCCTTCGGCGAGCGGAACCCCGCCTCGACCGTGTCGCCTTTCCCCTTGATGCCGCGGCGCAGCTTCGAGAGCTGGCCGCGCGGGCGCCGCCACGAGGTGGAGACGCGCTTCTTCTTGTGGTGGTCCTGACGGTTGAACTTCGGCTTCCCCTCGCGGTGCTTCTGGGCGAGGGCAGCCGCGGTCTCGTCGTCGAGGTCGGGCGTCTTGTCGGCGTGGCCGCGGGGGCGGAGCTCGGTCTCGACCTCCTCCTCCTCGGCTTCCTCTTCTTCCGCCTCGTCCTCGATCTCGGCCTCGGTCTCCTCTTCGACTTCGAGGCCGCCGACGTCCGCCTTGATCCGGGCCGCGAGGGCGTTGCCGACCCCCTCGACCTCGGCGAGTTCGGACTGGGAGGCGGCCTTGAGGTCCTCGACGGAGTCGTAGCCGGCCTCCGCGAGCGTCTCGGCCTTCGAGGGCCCGACGCCGCTGATGTCCTCGATCTCCTCGGGTGCGTCGTCAGCCATCAGGCATCACCCGTGGGTTTCTCCGTGATGTACACGCCGTCCTGGAACACGCGGTTGTCCTTGTCGCTGACGCGTGTGAGCTGTTCGATATCCGCTGCGGTCTGGCCGACGGCCTCCTTGTCGGAGCCCGACAGGGTGAGCTGCTCGCCGTCGATCTCGACCTGCGTGTCGCCCCGGATCGGCGTCCGCCGTGGGGCGCGCTCGCCGAGGAAGTTCTCGATGACGATCTCCTCGCCCTGCACTTCCACCTGCATCGGGAAGTGGGCGTAGAAGACCTCCATCTCGTAGGTCCAGCCCTCGGTCACGCCGTGGAACATGTTCCGAACGTGGCTCTCGAAGGTGCCGACCGTGGCGCGGGTCTTGGCGCCCGACTCGTCGGGCGCCGTGATGACCACGCTGCCGTCCTCGACACTGACGGTCACGTCGGGGTACCAGAGCCGTCGCGTGACGGACCCGTTCGGTCCCTCGACGGTGAGGTCGAGATGGTCGAGCTCCGCGGAGACGTCGTCCGGGATCGTGAGTTCTGTCCTGCTCATCAGTATACGTATGCGATGACTTGGCCACCGATGCCCTGTTCGCGGGCCTCGTAGTGGCTCATGACGCCGTGGCTGGTCGTGACGATGAGCGACCCGTAGTCACGGGCCGGGAGGAACCGCTTCTCCCACTGCTCGTACTCGTCAGCGCCGACCGAGTAGCGGGGCTTGACCGCCCCGCAGTCGTTGATGGCGCCACTCAGTTCGACCTCGAACTTGCCTGCTCGGCCGTCGTCGACGAACTCGAAGCCGCCGATGTACCCGCGGTCGTAGAAGACCTCGAGGATACTGCCGATCACGTTCGAGGCGGGTGCTACCGTGTGGTCGAGGTGCCCGACGCTCTCGGCGTTGTCGATGCCGGAGAGGGCACTCACCAGTGGGTCGTTTCCTGCCATAGTTATCTGTACTTCCGGAAGCCCATGCTGCGGGCGATCTCTCGGAAACACTGCCGGCAGACGAAGACGCCGTACTTGCTCACCAGCCCCTCGGTGCGCTCGCAGCGTCGGCACTGCCGCTCCTGCGTGCTGCCCTGGGTGGCGTGCTCGCCGGTCTCCTCGTTGCCGGTGTGTTCGCCGTCTAGTTCACTCATTCGTCGATCTCCACGTCGAACTCGGTTTCGAGGAACGCGATGGCGTCCTCGGTGGTCATGCGGTGTGTCTCGGGGATCGAGCGGGTCACCTGGTCGCGCTGGGCGACGCGGTAGCCCGGCCGGACCAGCGTGACGGTCACGTCCAGTCCGTAGATCCCGGTGTTGGGGTCGTACTCCTGGCTCGGGAACGCGGTGTGTTCGTCGACGCCGAAGCTGACGTTGCCGGCCTCGTCGAACTGCGACGCGCTGATGTCCGCGAGCGGGAGCGCGGTCTCGAGGAACTCGCGGGCGTCCTCGTTCCGGAGGGTGACCTTCGCGCCGATCGGGTCGCCCTCGCGGATGTCGAACGCCTGCACCGTGCGCTTCGCGCTGGTTCGGACCGACTGCTGGCCCGTGATCTCCTCGATGATCTCCTCGGCGTTGCCGAGGTCACGACCACCCTGGCCGACGCCCATGTGGACGACGACTTTCTCGATGCCCGGTTCGCGCATCGTGTGGAACTCCGATTCGGCTTCACTCATCGTCATCACCCACGAAGTTCTCGTCGATGGTGACGACGTACTCCTCGACGGTCTCGAAGGAGCCGTCGTCGGTGGAAACGGTCACGGAGTTGCGACCGGAGCCGGGGGTGACGAGGATCTCGTCGACCTCGCCGATCTCGCCGGCGTGCTGGCCGTCGACGGCGGTGACGAGCGCGCCCTCGCCGTACTCGAAGTGGGCGACGATCTCCTTGTCCTCGTTGTCGATCACCAGCGAGTCGCCGGCGCTGTACTCGTCGGCGTCCTCCAGTTGGAGGGTGGTGCCGTCGTGCAGCGACAGCTGGAACTCGCCGCCAGTGACCTGGCGCTTGTCGGTGATCTTCCCGAGGCGGGAGGCCGCGCTCTCCTCGTCGATCGGAGTGAGCGCGAGGCGGCCGCCCTCGCCGGGGAACACGCGGAAGTACTCCTCGCGGGCCGGGAACGCCAGGATGTCGAACATCCCGATCGGCCGGCCCTCGTCGGCGATCGCGTCGCCGTTGACGAGCACCGCGTCGTTGTTCAGCGCGTAGCGGGCCTCCTTGCGGGAGTCCACGTAGCCGAGCACGTCCCGGAGCACGATGAGTAGGGGAACCCCGTCCTCACCGTGGGGGCCGGCGTCGGCCTTGACCGTGAACGTCTGCTCCTTCCGTGCGACCGGCCAGGAGTTCGGTACCGAGAGTCGCTTCTGGTGTTTCGTCATTCGTTGTCCTCCTCGAGACGCTCCTCCCGCACCTCGTCCTCGAGGTTCAGGTCGGTCACGCGGACGTTCGAGGCGTCGAGCGGCCGGGGAACCTCCTCCCCGTCCGTCTTCTCCACGGTGACCTCCTCGACGTGGATGACCTCGTCCCGGAGATCGACCTCCAGGACCTCGCCCTCCTCGCCGGCGTGGTCGCCGCGAAGCACCTCGACGGTGTCGCCCGCGTTGACGCGGACGTTCCGCTGGCCGTACTCCTCGCGGAGGTCGGCCGTCAGCGTGGCCCGAACCTGCTTCTGCTTCTCGTGCAGGTCGGCGTCTCGCTTCTGGTTTCGTTGTTTGCGTGGCTGTCGTGTCATGCTTAGACGATCATCGTCGCCGTGCTGGCGATGGTGCCGAACCGCTCCGCGACCTCACGCGCGACGGGCCCCTTGATCTCCGTGCCGCGGGGCTCCTCGTTCTCGTCGATGATGACGGCGGCGTTGTCCTCGAACTTGAGGCGCTGGCCGTCTGGTCGGCGGATCGGCTTGCGCTGGCGAACGACCACCGCTTCGAGCACCTGGCGACGCATTTCGGGCGTCCCCTTGGTGACCGAGACGGTGATCTTGTCGCCGATACCGGCTTTCGGGTGACGGTTCTTCGTCCCCGAGTAGCCGGCGATGCTGATGACCTTGAGCTCGCGTGCGCCGGTGTTGTCGGCACACGTGATCTTCGAGCCCTTCTCGAGACCCTGCGTGACGTCGGCTTTCAGCGCCTCCATCATTCACCCCCGCCGTCGACGACGTCGACGACGACGTGCGATTTGGTCTTCGAGAGCGGTCGAGTCTCTGCGATACGGACCGTGTCACCCTCCTCCGTGTCGATACACGGCGGGTGGTGGGCCGGGACGCGGGACCGACGCTTCATGTACCGGTCGTACTTCGGTACACGAACGTCGTACTCCCGCTCCACGACGACGGTCTTGTCCATGTCTGTGGAGGCGACCTCGCCCTCGAGCGTCTGCCCGCGCACGGAGAGGTCCCCGTGGAACGGACAGTTCTCGTCGGAGCAGGTCTCCTCCGGTTGTTCTACGTTTAGTCCGATTGCCATGTCGAATCACCCCCGCGCTCGGTTCGCGCGGCGGGTCGTGAGAGCAGTCGTTCGCCATCCACCGTTACGTAGACCGTATCCTGGCACTCGTCCTCGGCTCCCGGCTCACTTCGTTCGCCGGTCGCATCGAGGTGGTTTGCCGTCCCCTGCGGGGACGTTTCCCCACCTCGCTGACTCGCCCCCCGACCCTGACTCCGGGGCGGGGCGGACGGGCCAGACTTGCCGGGGCGAACCCCGGCAGTTTCCGTCCCGAGTTGGGATACGGACCCGGACGCCTCGGCGGCGTCCGCGGCTTCATCTGCGGCGGGAGCGACGCTGGCTCTCGCAGCGTCGTCCGCGGTCGCGATAGCGAACTCGAAGCAGCTCCCCTCCTTGGGGACCTGCCGCACCCGACGCCCGTCGTCGACGTGGAACGTCTTCATCGTCTCGACCACGACGCGGCCGCTGATCCCGACGAGGTCGGGGTTGGCGGCGTCGGCTACCCGGACGGGCAGCCCGTTCAGTTCGTGTCGTGTGAGGGTGTCGGGTGTGAGTGCCATCGTGCGTTACTCCTGGGTGTCGGCGGCTTCGACGTCGTCGCCCGAAACGTCGTCGCCTTCCTCGTTCTGGATCGTCTTGATCCGGGCGATCGTGGTGCGAAGCTCGCCGACGCGGCCCGGGTTCTCCGGGGCGCCACCCGCCGCCTGGACGGCGCGAGCGTTCAGGAGCTCGGTTTCGAGCTCCTCGAGCTCGGCCGCCCGCTCGGCGGGCGTCATGTCTCGGATCTCTTCGGTGTAGAGAATCGCCATGTATTACTCCTCCGTTTCCTCGTCTTCGTCGTCGGACTCCTCGTCGGAGTCGGCCGTTTCCTCGTCCTCGGATTCGGCCTCCTCGGCCTCCTCCATCTCGGAGACGAGGTCGGCGGCTTCTTCCTCGACGTCCTCGTCGAGGGACTCCTCCTCCTCGGCGGTCTCGACGGCCTCCTCGGAGGCGACGCCGACGTCCTCCTCCTCGGGAGCGCTCTCGGCGCTCTCACGCGAGGAGTCGGTCTCCTTCGCTTCCTCGACGACTTCCTCGACGACCTCCTCGTCGATGACCTCCTCGGGCGTCTCGTCGGGGACATCGGGCTCCTCGTGCTGGGGCGCCTCGGGGGCTTCGTCCTCCTCGACGTCAGCGAGCAGCTCCTCGACGCCCTCCTCCTCGACGGCCTGATCGACCTCCGGCGGCTCCGAGGTCTCCGCGATCTCGAAGTCGTCGGGGAGGGTCGCGTCCGGCCCGATCACCTTGACGGTGACGCCGATGGTGCCGAGCTTCATCACGGCGACGCCCTGACCCTCGTCGACGACGGTCTGGGCGGGCTCGCCGTTGTGCTTGATGTAGCCGCGGTTGAACTTCTCCACGCGCGAGCGGGCGCCGGTGACCTTCCCCGAGAGGACGATCTCCGCGCCCAGCGCGCCGGCCTCCATCATGCGGTCGATGGTGGTGTGGCCCGCCTTGCGGAAGTACCAGCCACGCTCGAGCGCGTTGGCCAGCCGGTCCGCGACGATCTGTGCGTTGAGGTCGGGTTCGTCGACCTCCTGCACGTCGATCTGCGGGTCGTCCATGTCGAAGCGGTCCTCGAGCTCGGTGGTGATCTTCCGGATGTTCTTCCCACCCTTGCCGATCACCATGCCGGGCTTCTCTGCCTTGAGGACGATCTGGGTCCCCATCGGCGTCTTCGCGATGTCCATGCCGCCGTAGCCGGCGCGGCTGAGCTCATCCGCGAAGAACTCGTCGATCTGACTCCGCTGGAGCCCGTTCTCGATGAACTGCTGTTCGTCCGCCATCAGTTATCCTCCTCCTCCTCTTCGAGGATGATCTCGACGTCCACTTCGACGGTGTTCCACGGGTCGGCGGTCCCCATCGCACGGGGGTTGCGCCCGACCTGTTCGCCGACCTTGTGGGCGGCGACGTGGGAGATGGTCATCTCCTCGCCGTCGAACCCCTGGTGGTCGGCGTTGTTCTTGGCGTTCGTCAGCAGCTTGAGGAAGTCCTTGCTGGCCTTCTCGGGGAAGCGGCCGGCGTCCCAGCCGTCGATGTCGGAACGGTGGCCGACGCCGCTGTTGTGCTGCTTGAACGGCACCGAGCGCTCGCCCTCGATCACGGCGTCGAGGTACTCCTCGGCCTCGGTGACCGTCTTGCCTTTGATAGCCTTCGAGATGGCCTTGCTGTGCTTCAGGCTGATCTGACGCTCCCGCAGCATGGCTTTCGCCGTGGTCTCCGGGTCGGCGTCGACGCTGTAGCTGATTCCCATATGTTACTTGAGTGGCACGAACTTCGAGGACCGGGTCGCGCCGATGCCGGCCTGACCGTGCTCGACGGTGGATCGGGTGAGGTGGAACTCACCGAGGTAGTGGCCGATCATCTCCGGCTCGACCTTCACGCGGTCGAAGCTGTGGCCGTTGTACACCTCGAAGGTGAGGCCGACGAACGAGGGGAGGATCGGCATGTCCCGGAGATGTGTCCGGATCGGATCGTTGGCCGTCTCCTCCTCGGTGGCCTCCCGGGCCTGCTCGACCAGCTTGCGGTGGTCGATGCCGAGTCCCCGGTCGATGGTTCGCCGCACGCGGGCGGGTAGCAGTTCCACGACCTCGTCGAGCTCCATCTCTTCGAGGTCCTCGAGCGTGTGACCGCGGTAGGTGAACTCCCCTTCGCGGCCGGTTCGGTATTCCGAGCTCATGTGTTACTCCCCCTTGCCACCGCTGTGACCGGTGCGTTTGGAGGCGATGTCGCCCACCTTCCGTCCCGGCGGGGCGTCCCGCGAGACGGACTTGGGCTGACCGGGGTGCTGGCGGCCGCCGCCACCGAACGGGTGGTCGACGGCGTTCATCGCGACCCCGCGGACACGCGGGTACTTGGTCCCGCGGGCCTTCATCTTGTGGTGTTTGTTGCCGGCTTTGACGAACGGCTTCTCCGTCCGGCCACCGCCGGCGACGACGCCGATGGTGGCGCGACACGCCGGCGGCAGGCGCTTGACCTCGCCGCTTGGTAGCTGGACGACCGCGACGTCGCGGTCGTGGCTCATCAGCTGGGCCGAGACGCCGGAGGCGCGGGCGAACTTCCCGCCGTCGCCCACCTGGCTCTCGACGTTGCAGATCGGGATCCCTTCCGGGATCTCCGCAAGCGGCAGCGTGTTGCCGGGTTTGATCTCGGCGGAGACACCCACCTGCAGGGTGTCGCCGACGGCGATACCTTCGGGAGCGAGCACGAGCCGGCGGTCGCCGTCGTCGAACTCGACGTCCGCCAGCGGTGCGCTGCGGGCGGGGTCGTGCTCGATGCCGACGACTTCGCCGGAGATCGTGTCGTGCTCCTCGCTTTTCTTGTGTTCGAGGTCAGCTTTGTAGCGGTGAGATGGCGCCCGGAACGTGGGCGTCCCACGGCCACGCCGCTGCCCCTGAATTCGTCGTCCCATGTGTCAGAACACCCCGATCCGCGAGGCGATCTCCTGTGCGTCGTCCTCCTCGGAGAGGCGGACGATCGCCTTCTTCTTCCCCTGCGGCGTGACCATCGTGTTCAGCGAATCGACGGTCACGTCGTAGCGGGACTCGATCTCCTCCTGAATGGTCGGCTTGTCGGCGTCGACGTTGACGATGAACTGGAGCGTGTTGTCGAAGTCCATCTGGTCCATCGCCTTCTCGGTGACCAGCGGGTGTTCGATGATCCCCGTCATCGGTCGGCCACCTCCTCGACGGCGCTCTCGGTCCAGAGCGTCAGCCGGCCGGCGTGGGTGCCGGGCGCGAGGTCCTCGGTGTTCACGTCCTCGGCCGTCGCCACGTCGACGCCGGCGAGGTTCCGCGCCGCACGCGAGGGCTCCTCGCTGGTGACGACCAGCACCGACTTCGGCTCGTCGTACTTCCGGCCACGGGCCTTCCCCTGACCGGCTCGCACGCGGCGACCCTCGTCGGCACGCTCGACGTCGGCGTGGATGCCGAGCTCTTCGAACGCCTCGACGGCCTCCTTCGTCCGCTGGAGCTCCTCGAACTCGTCGCTCACGACGAGCGGGAGCTCGAGGTCGTCGTCGAAGGCGTGGCCGCGCTCGGCGACGCGCTCGGCGTCGGTCGTGGCGGCGATGGCCGAACGGGTCGCGAGCTTGCGCTCCTTGTCGTTGACTTTCTGGCCCCGGTCCTTCTCGGCTTTCGGCGGGTGGGCCTTGCGGCCACCCACAGCCTGCGGGACCCGGCGGGCCCGACCGTTCTCCTGTGGCACGTGCGCCATGCCGCGGCCCGACCCCATCGACTCGGCGGGGGTGCGGAGGCCGGCGAACTCGTCGGCGCCGTAGTCCTGCTTTCGGTTGGCCTGAGCGGCGTGGACGGCGCCTTTGATGAGGTCCGGGCGGAACGGCGTCTCGAACGCCGCCGGGAGCTCGATCTCGTCGCCGTTCGAGCCGTCCAGGTTTCGGATAGTTGCTTGCATTGTTTGTTACCCTTGGTTGGAGGCCGTGGAGACGTAGCGCACCTCGGGATCGAGGCGCGGCTGGTCGTTCGGCCGGATCGAGGGACGGAAGCGCAGGAGGCGCTGGTCGGGGCCCGGTAGCGAGCCCTTCACGAGCGCGTACTGCCCGTCGACCTCGCCGTAGTTGACGAAGCCGCCGTCGACGGAGGCGTCGTCACCCTCGCCGAAGTCGATCAGGCGCTTGTTGAGCTCCGTCCGCTGGTGGTAGCCGGTCTGGCCCTGCTGGGGAACCGTCGAGCGAACGCGGCTCGGGTTCCACGGGCCGAGGTTACCGATGCGGCGCCGCCAGCCCTGACGGGCGTGCTTGCCCTTCCGCTTCTGGACGCCCCAGCGCTTGACGGGACCCTGCGTCCCTTTCCCCTTCGTGATGCCCGAGGCGTCGAGGTACTCGCCCGCGCGGAAGACGTCGCCGAACTCGTGTTCGCCGCCGTCCTCGACCAGATCGAGCGCGAAGTCGGCGCGCTCCTGCAGGGAGCCGCCGCCGACGCGAGTCTCCATCACGTCCGGCTCCTTCTTGGGGATGTTCTGCAGCGACGCGGGGGTGGTGTGGGTGATGACCCGGAGGTCGTCGACCGCACCCTCCTCGACGAGCGTCCGCAGCTCGTCGGCGTCGCCCTCGAAGTCGTTCTCCGCCGGCAGGTCGAGCGCGCGGTCGAGTTCGTCGTGGAACTCGGACGCCCAAACCTCGGTTGCCGGCTTCGCTCCGTACGCCGTGTCCTCGTAGGCTCGCACGGCGATCGCGTGCATCGGCGGGGTCTCGACGACGGTCACGGGGACGGACTCCTCCATCCCGTTCCGCGGCGAGTCCTCCTCGTCGTTGACCATGACGACGTGGGTCATGCCGGCCTTGTAGCCAGCGAACCCCTGGAGTGCAGGGGAGCCCTCGTCGTCCGGCCACGAGCGGATACGCGGCACTTCTGACGCCGCACGCGTTCGCGGGCCGAAGCCCAGCGAGCCTTTTCGTGGTCTGCTTGGTTGTGGCATGTTCGTTTTCCTCCGCGCTCAGTCCCTGAGCGCGAGCGGGGCGAGCGTGGCGAACACCGCTTCCTCGGTGTGCACCACCTCGCTGCCCTGATTTGGAACCGTATTCAGCCAGAGGTCGAACCCGGGAGAGTCGGGTTCGACGGGGAGATCCTCGGGGGACACCCCCAGCATCTCCGGAAGCCCACGGCCCGGCGAGCCGAAGACGACGGTGGCGCCGTCCCGGTAGCGCGGGGCGAGTTCGGCCAGCCGCGAACGGGTGAGTTCGTCCCCGTGGCGCGACGTGCCGATGCAGAGACCCGCATCCTCGCGGGCCAGAGCTTCCTGGATGTCCCCGCAGGCGTCGACGGTGAACCCGGGTGGGTCCTCGTCGACGATCCGTGCGCGGACGGGTTCTCTCGAAGAGACCCTGACTGTGACGCGCTCCCCCTCCTCGACCGCCATCGACGGCGGGACGAGCAGGGAGATCGGGTGTTGCATTCCGCAATTGACCCGGACGCGGTCGTCAGGTCCGACCTCGGTCACGATTCCTTCTCTCGACTCCGGGGTTTCACCCGCGGAGCCGGTCCGTGGGGAGACACGCATGGGGGGGAGCACGCCAGCGTAGCGCAGTTCGTCGCGCTCGTCCCAGACCTCCCGACGGAGGTAGGGTGGTGTGGCCGCGTAGGCCAGCACCGTGCGCACGAACTCCCCGCCCCAGCGGCCCTCGGCTTCCCGATCGGGGAAGACGAGGATTCGCTCGATCCGGTAGATGGCCGCCGCGCGAGCGACGTACCCGAGCTTTCGGGTCGCCTCGCGTTTGTCCTCGGCCTCCCGGACGAGCGACGACGGAACGACGATTGTTGTGTCGCCCGTCATGTGCCTCGCCACTGGACTGTACCGTCACTTCCGAACGACACCGTAAAAGGGTAGCGACTCAGCACGGGGGCTGTGACGCCGTCACACGGCCCCAGACGCCCGTTGGTGGCTTTCTTTCGTTCGTCAGTGTGTGTCGTGGATGTCGGATAGGGACGTTGACGAGAGCAAAGCTCTCGTCCGCCAACCAGAAATCACGGATTTCTGGTGACGTCGGCGCCACCCCGCCGCCGGCAGTCGATTGGCAGCGTTTCGGAAGTCTTAAGAACAAAACCGCACTTGATGGGAGTGAGAAGGAACGCGCTGGTAGTGTAGTGGTATCACGTGACCTTGCCATGGTCACAACCTGGGTTCAAATCCCAGCCAGCGCATTTCTGCTGGGACTAATGTCCGAGCGACGAGCGTAGCGAGTCGTCGTCGACGGTAGCTCCGTCTCGACCCACAGATGATTCACATCTCCGAGATCCTGTCGCAGAGCCTCTTTCCCGGCCGACGTTGGTACCCACGCCGGGAGAATCTGCGGTACCATTATGAGTGATAGGGGACACATCACCAGTAACGAGTGAAGTCTGACAACCGCGAAAGTAGGGTTCTGGTTGCGCTCGGTTGTCTATTAGGAGTGATTGTCGCAACTGAGTTAATCTGGGTTACATTTTCGGGTCGACTCTACTTGATAAATGCAGTGTACGTGGTCGGGTTCGTGACGAGCCTCCCCGGACTCGTCGGACTCCTCGGCGGTGGGGTGTATCTGTCGCGGTCGTCGCTCTCCGGCGACCAGCAGTATCGCGTTCTGAAGTGGTCCGTCGCCGGAGGTGGCGGGTTCCTGCTAGTGAACACTGTGCTGATGCTCACGATGCCGCCCGCCAACCTCCTGATTGCCGTCGGGTGGGGGCGGTGGTCCCTCAGCATCGGCGCCGGTTGCGGGTTCCTCATCGGTTACTACGAGGCACGGGCGGTGCAACGCGCCGTGAGGGCCGAGCGCGCGTCCGTCCAAGCGAGAGAGTCCGAGGAACGGCGAGAGATGCTCGACTACCTCAACTCGCTCCTCCGACACGAGGTGCTGAACACCGCCGCCGTCATCAGCGGCTACGCCGGGCTGCTCAAACAGCAGTCCAGCGAGGACGACCCCGTCTACGAGTATCTCGACATCATCGACCGGCAGGCGACCGAGCTCACCGGAACGACCAAGGACGTGCGTCTGCTGCTGCAGTCGCTGGAGGAGGGGACCGACCTCGGCCCTGTGAACCTCACTGACGTGCTTGCGGAGGAAGTCGACAACCTGGAGGACCGGTACCGGAACGTGGAGATCGACGCGAAGATCCCTGACGACGTGTACGTCACTGCCGACGAACTCCTCCCACGGATATTCTCCAACCTGCTCAACAACGCGGTCGAACACAACGAGAGCGAACAGCCACGCGTCAGCCTCTCGGTCTCGACAACACCGGACACGGTCGAAGTACGGGTCGCGGACAACGGGTCAGGGGTCCCCGAAACCGAGCGCGACGTACTCTTCGAGACGGCGACGGCCAAGACCGACCACGGTATCGGTCTCACCATCGTCGCACGGCTGGCTGACCGGTACGGCGGGGACGTCGAACTGTCCGAAACCGGTTCGGACGGAAGCGTGTTCGCCGTCACACTTCCGAGGGCGGACTCGGAACCGGTCGAGAAGCGTCGACAGCCACAGTCGGTGCCGACCTGACGCTTCCCCGACTGGTCGCCGCTACCCTTCAGCCACTTCCCCGCGCACTCACGGCTGGCTCCGGTTCGACCCCAGCCAGCGCGGTTCTCTCGACACCCTACAGATCGTCCTCCGAGAACACCAACTCGGCGCTGTGCTCCCGCAGCCACTCCCGATGCTGTTCCCACTCGGGGTCGAACGCCTCCACGATCGCCCAGAACGCCTCGCCGTGGTTCATCTCGCGCAAATGAGCCAGTTCGTGGACGACGATGTAGTCGACGATTTCCGGCGGCGCCAGCATCAGTCGCCAGTTCAGCCCCAACGTGCCGTTGCTCGAACAGCTCCCCCACTTCGTCTTCTGGTTCCGCACTTCGATCCCCCCGTACTCGACGCCCATCTCCGGCGCGAACTGGTCCGCCCGCGCCGTGAACTGCTCCCGCGCCAGCGAGCGGTAGAAGCTCTCCAGCGCGCGCTTCACGGAGGACTGCTCGACCGCACTCCGCCGGAGGTGGATCGTCTCGTCGGTGAGTTCGTTCCGCCGTGCCGGCTCGACCACTAGCTCCCGCTCCGTCCCGAGCACCGGGAACGACGCGCCGGATTCGAACGTCCGGTCGGGCACGCGCTCGCGGTAGCGCTGGAACTCGCGGTGCTTCTCGACCACCCACGACGCCTTCTCCCGGAGGAACTCGCCGGGCCGCCGGCGCGACCCTTCGGGGATGACGACCGTCACGCCGTGGAGGTCGACGTCGATGCGCGGCCGCGTGGCGTCAGCACTGCGGCGCAGTTCGTACTCGACGGTGGTGCCCGAGAGGTCGACTTCCCGAGCAGCCGTTTCGCTCACGACCCCCCACGCTCCGCGTCGGACCGCCCCGCAGCGAAGTAGCAATCGTCGAACGTTCCCGTCACGCGTCCACCATCCAGTCCGGGGGTGTTAGCTACTGCGGTGCCCCCACCGATTTGTACGCGTCGGCCCAACCAACGTCCGTGAACCCCAGCCACCTCGATCACGCGAACCTCGTCATCCCGGAGGACCGCGTCGACGACGCCGTCGCGTTCTACCGCGACACGCTCGGCTTCGACCTGGAGGATCTCGACGCCTACCGCGCGGGCGAGCGGCCGATCTTCTCGGTCCGGCTCTCGGCGACGAGCCTGCTCCACCTCAGCCCGGACGAGTCGTTCGAGCCACCCGCGGAGACGAACTTCGACCACGTCGCGATCGTCGTTGAGGAGGACGTCGACACGATCGAGCAGCAGCTAACGGACGCCGGCGTCGAGATCGAACGCGAGCCGCGAGAGCTGAAAGGCGCGACCGGGACCGCCCCGGCCGTCTACGTCCGCGACCCGTTCGGCTACCGCGTCGAGATCAAGACGAGCGCCTGACTACTCGGCGTCGTCGACAGCGGACTCCCCGCCACCGTCGGGTTCGACTGTCTCGTCGACGGCGTACTCGAGGGTCGCGTCGGTCTCGATCCGGACCACGCCCGGGAGCGAACAGAGGTCGGCGACGCCCGCCTCGGGGACGCGAACGAGCCAGCAGTCGAACCCGATCTCGTCGACCAGTTCGCCGCCCGCGTCCGCAACAGTGTCGCGCAGTTCCGACGGCTCGGCGTCGTCGGCGAGTTCGACGACCAGCGCGGCCGTCTCCTCCCCAGGGTCGTCCCGCATCCGCCGGACCGGGTGTGAGAGGTACACGGTCGACCGTGGCGGCGCGGTCGGGCAAAAGCGTTCGGTCGGGGCCGGAACGTTCAAGCCGCCGACAGCCTCACTCGGCGTGTGGCCGAGAGTACTACGAGCGGGGTGTCGCAGTGACGATCTCGATCGCGGCCCGCGACCCGGAGTCCGACCAGTTCGGCGTCGCCGTCGCCTCGGCGTTCCCCGCGGTCGGGGCGGTCTGCCCGTGGGTCGGCGCCGACGGCGCGGTCGTCACCCAGTCCTGGGACGCCGGCGCCGACTACGGCGAGGCACTGCTCGCCCTGCTCGACTGGGGGTTCACGCTCCCCACCGCGGCCGACGCGCTTCTCGCCGGTCGCGAGGGGTCTGTCGGCCTCCAACTCCACGGCGTCGACGCCGACGGGAACACGTACGCCCACACCGGCGAGAAATGTGTCGAGCACGCCGACCACTACGCCGGCGAGGAGTACACCGTCGCAGGCGACCTGCTCGCGAGCGCCGACGTGATCGACGCCGTCGCCGCGGCGTTCGAGCGCACCACCGGGCGGTTCACCGATCGCCTGCTGACCGCGCTCGAGGCCAGCGAGTCCACCGGCGGCGACAAACGGGGCGACAACCTCAGCGCCGCCGTGCTCGTCTACGGCGAACCCCACAAGCTCTACCACAACCTCAGAGTCGACACGCCAGGCCAGCCGATCGCCGACCTCCGGGAGGCGTACGAGGCCGCACTGGAGACCGAACGCGGGATGGACGACGAGGAGATGCAGAAGTTCTGGGGCGAGGACGTCCCCGGATCGATCCGGGAGTACCCGATCCGCTACTGAGCTACAGCAGGAGCGCCTCCCGCAGCGCTTCGCTCCCCTGTTCCTCGCGAATCCGTCGCTGTCGCTGACTCCCGCTCTCCCCGTCCAGCAGCGCGGTCAGCGCGTCGTTCCCGATCCGGTCGCAGGTGCGCTGGATCGCCTCGGCGAGGCCGATCGTCGACTCGCCGTCGCGGTCGATGAACGTCGCGTCGTGGCCGTAGCGCGTGGCGCGCCACTTGTTCTCGTCCAGAAGCTCACGGCGCAGCCCCGAGCCGAGCGAATCACGCTTCCCGTCCTCGTAGCGTTCCGCGAGGTCGACCACCATCGCGTGGGCCCCCTCGACGAACGCATCGACGACCGCGGGATCGACCTGCCCGTCGGGCGTGCGGATCTCGACGGTGCCGTGGCCGGTGTGGGGGCGCACGTCGAACCAGAGTTCGCCGCGGTCCTCGACGGAGCCCTGTTCGACCATCCGGCGCTCGAAGCGCTCGAACGCCTCGTAATCCGCGAACGCGGTCGGCATCCCCGTGTTGGGGAGGTTCTCGAAGATCTTCGCCCGCGCCGAGGCCAGCCCCGTGTCGAACCCGTTCCAGAACGGGGAGTTCGCCGACAGCGCCAGCAGCGGCGGCATCTCCCACCGGAGCTCGTTGGCGATCCAGACCGCCTTGTCCGGGTCGTCGACGCCGACGTGGACGTGCAGCCCCGCGGTGGTGTTGCGGTGCTGTGGGTACTGGATCCGGTCGAGCTGGGAGCGGTAGCGGGGTTTCTCAGCGTGGTCGAGTTCGCGCCAGCGCGCCTCGGGGTGGAGCCCCGCCGCGGCGATCTGATAACCGTGGTTCTCGGCGTGCTCGACCAGCGCCTCCCGCACCGCGAGCAGTTGCTCCTCGGCCTCGCTAACGTCCTCGATCAGCGGCGTCTGGGTCTCGATGGTGAACTTGAACAGCTCGTGGTCCAGCTTCCCCGCGAGCGGTGCCGGCGGCTCGTCGTCGCCGTACACCAGTTCGTCGATCCCCGAGACGGGCATCCCCGCCCCGTCGACGACGTAGAACTCCTCCTCGACGCCGAGGGTTCCCATCCGGTCGAAGCTCTCGCGGGAGCCCAGTTCCTCCATTTGCTCCACAGTGTGCGCCCCCACCTAAATAGGGTGCCGGCTCCGGAACTCCGGGCGTATCAGCCCCCGGCGATCCTCACCGCTTGCGCGCGACGACCCCGAGGTGGTCGTCGTGGTAGCGATCCAGCCGCGCGGTCTCGAGCAGTTCGTACGCCTCGCCCAGCGTCTCCCGAACCTCCTCGAACACCTCGTCTGGTTCGGCCACCACGTCCTCGCTGCGGGCCTTGATCGCCGCCAGCAGCAGACCGTCGTCGGCGAGGAACCCCGCGTTCCGGATCGCCACATCGGCCTGCCCGCGGGTCGCCACGTCCTGGACGATCACGTCCAGCCCGGACTCCACGACGCCGGCGTACTCCCGGGGTTTCCGCGCGTCGGCCAGCAGCGGGAACAGGTTCGGCCGGCTCTCGGCCACGTCGACCAGGTCCCGAACGGGACGGGGCGCGAACTCCACCGCGTACGTCGGCCCCGCGAAGTCGGCGACGTGGCTCACGGTCGTCCCGGAGGCGGCGCCGAGGTACAGCACCGACTCGCCGCCCGCGAGGTGGGTGTCCATCCCGAGTTCGAGCATCGCCCCCAGCTTCGACCGCCCGGCGTCCCACACCCGCCGCCCGTCGACGGTCGGCTCGCCGTACACCGGTTCGCCGGCGGTCGTCAACCGCTCCTCGCCCGCGACGGTGCGACGTTCGACGCCGGCAGGGAGCTCACTCATCGTTCTCCTCCGTGTCGTCATCGTCCTCACCCGCCGTATCCCCGTCTGCACGCGCGCGGATCGTCGCCATCCGATCGCGGAGGTCCTCGTGCACGCTCTCGCGGCGCTCGCCGGCGTAGTGGTCGATCCGGGCGGCGATGGAGAGCTTCCCGGCCAGCGCCCGCGCCGCCGAGCCGCGGTCCTCCGGCCGCGTGCCGCGGACGAACTCGTGGGTGAAGATCACGCCGTGCTTGGGCGAGGGGGCGTGCCCGCGGAGGTGCGCGAACAGCGCGTCCTCGGCGCCGAGCACCTGCACGGTGCCCGAGGGTTTCTTCGCGAGCGACTCCAGCCCGCCCGCAAGCGAAATCAGCCGCGCCGCGAGCACGGGGCCGGCCATCTCCGCGAGGTTGGGCGCCACCTCGGGCGCGCGGCGCTCGACGAACGCCCGCAGGTCGTCGCGCTCCTCGCGGAGGTCGACCGCACGCTGGGCGAGCGAGACGGCCCGCTCCTCGGTCGCGTCCGTCGGCTCGTAGTCGGCGACGACGGCCGCGAAGTCGAGCCCCGACGCGTCCGTCTCGACCGCTAGTAACGCGCCGGCCCACTCCTCCAGTCGCTCGGCGAGCTCGTTCGCGGTTCGCTCGGCGTCGTCCATCGCCCGCAACGAGTGGATCAACTGTTGGTCGTCCGCGCGTTCGGCGGCCTGGGCGGCCTCGCGGGCAGCCCTGACGGTCGCCTCGTGGAGGCGGTCGTAGTACTCGTCCTCGTCGGCGGCGAACCCCGACTCGACGGCCAGCGCGGGCCAGTCACGCGGTTCATCGGCCTCGCCCTCGCTGACGGCGGCCGCCGCAGCCTCGGGGTCGCCGGGGTCGACGCCGGCGAACCATCCAGCACTCGAGGAACTCAGATCGTTCATATCCTCCTAATGAATGCGGCCCCGTATATGTATTCTCGAACGGGGAGAGTAGCTGACTGCGTCTGTCACGAGAACTGCTGATCCAGAACCTGCATCGCCATGTCGGGGTCGAACAACCCGGAACCGAAGAAGATCGAGAGCGGTAGCTCGTGTCCGTCGTCGGCGTACTCTTCGCGCCACTGTTCGGCTAGCTGCTTGAAGTCGTCAGCGCGTACGAGTCGGATATCGCGACCGACTTGCATCTCGAGCTGTTCGGCGTGAGTCTCCGCGTTCTCGCTGAACTCGGGAGCGATAATGAGGAACCACTCGACTTCGTGCTGTCCGGCCTTGGTGTCGATGTAGCTCTTGATCTTACTGCGTGCGGTGCTGCCCAGTTTGAACTGCCGGGCTCGGCGCTTGTTGTCCCACAGCAGCCACTTGTCGCCCTGTTCGACCTCCCCGTCCGCGACGACACCGTTTGCCCGTTGGCCGAGGAGGTTCGTTCCGTCGAGGTTGAACACCTCGCTGAATATCTCGGCCGTCGCGTCCTCGAAGAGGATATCGAGTTTGTCGCCGGGGTTGTCCGCATCGACGAGGTCCTGTAGCTGTGGAGGGACCTGTTGTACCGTCCCGTCGGCGATGTCCTCGTACGCGCTCAGATACAGTTCGACGGCCGGATCGTCGTCCCCGACCGACTTCTGAGACTGCTCGAAGTAGTCGATGATCGCCGAAATCATCTCCTCAGTTTTCTGCTTGTGAGCGTCGAGTCCGTATCGATCGACGATCCCCTTGAGTTCGTCTTTCGTGAGAGCGTATCTGAGGAGTTCGCTCGGGAACACGCCGCCTCTCACGATACTCTCGCGGCGCCTGTCGTTGCGCCCCCCGGTCTTCGATTCGATTCCGTACTGTTCACGGATGTCGACGAGTAGCGACTGTCTGTCGAACGGTTCGAGGGTCTCCAGCATCCGGAGGTAGTTCTCTTCGGACATCTCGTAGTAGAGCCAGTCCCGGACGTAGTCGATATACTCCTCGGGAATACCGACGAGCTCGTTCGTGCTGTCGGTGTTCACCTCGTAGACGATCGCCTGCTCCTGAAGTGACCAGAGTCCCTTCTCGATCGTGTCCAGCGCGTGCTCGGGGCTGTCGGAACGCCGAACTTTCGGGAACCGTTCGATCGCGGAGAGGCGTTTGAAGAAATCCAGCCAGGTGTAGTACTCGTGTTTCTGTTCCCGGGAGCGGTTGTGAAGCTCGAAATAGCTGTACACCATGTGGAGCTCCGAGTCGTCGACATCGTTCTTGTAGTCGACGGCGGCCTCGGCGAGATGGAGCAGATCGTCGGAATCCGGGAATTCGTCCTCCGAATACTCGTTCAGAATATCGAGTTGCCACGTCTGGACGTTCTCGAGAAGCCCGTCCTTGGGCATACTGTAGTCGGGCTGTTGAATCAGTTGGCGGAGAATCCCGTATCGGATGACGAGCGCTTGATAGGGAGAATCGTTGAGTGCGTTCAATCGCGGCGGAGTGAAATTGTTCAACTCCGTCTCGAGCCGTTCTTCCTCGGCGAGTGCGGGAACGTAGGTTTCGAGGTATTTCTCACGGTCGCTGAAACCGTCGTGTTTGAACGACTCCGGGTCGAACGAGTCGGTACTCGATTTCGTTTCGTCCTTTATGAATCGTTTCCGCTCGTGGCTGTTCCAGTCTTGCTCGGCGAGCTCCCGTAATTCCATATTGACACTAATTAGCAAGGTATCAACTTCAAGATATCCCTTGTCTGTCTTTTAGAGTTCTCCCCAGAGCGTATTTACGCCCGGCACTCCCTCCTCCCCTCGATGACGCCGTTCCAGTCGATGCTGGTGGTGAGCACGCTGGTGGGGCTGGCCACTGGCCTCGGCGCGATCCCGATCCTGTTCGGCGCCCGCGTGAGCCACCGCACGTACGACGCCGCGCTCGGCCTCGCGGGCGGGATCATGGTCGCGGCGTCGGTGTTCGGGCTCATCATCCCCGGCACCGAACAGGGGGCGCTGTGGGAGGTGATGCTCGGCGTCACTGTCGGCGGGTTCGGCCTGCTCGCCGGGAATCGGATCATTCCGCACGTCCACGGCGAGTACCGCCGCTGGCGTGGCCACGCCGAGGGGATCGACCTCGACGGCCTCGACGACCGCGTCCGGCGGGCCGTCCTGGTCGGCGGCGCGATCACGATCCACAACGCGCCCGAGGGGCTGGCGATGGGGATCGCCTACGCCTCCGGCCTCGAGGAGGTGGCGCTCGTGCTCGCGGTCGTGATCGCGCTCCAGAACGTTCCCGACGGGTTCGCCTTCGCTGTCCCGGTGAACCAGTCCGGCGTCTCCTCGGGGAAGGTGCTACTGTACACGACGCTCTCCGGAACGGTCCCGCAGGTGATGGGGTCGGTGTTCGGCTTCGCGCTCGTCGGCCTCGCGGCGGGGATCTTCCCCGTCGCCGCCGGCTTCGCCGCGGGCGCGATGCTCGCGGTCGTCCTCCGGGAGATGGTGCCCTCCAGCCACGGCCACGGGTACGCTGACGCCGCGACGGCCGCGTTCATCGTCGGCTTCGTCCTGCTCGTGGTCGTCGACGCCGCGGTCGGCTAGAACACGTCGACGTCGCCGGCGAGCAGATCCTCGGTCAGTTCGTCGATCCAAGCGAGTTCGTCGTCGACGACGTCGCGGACCGCAGCCCCGTCCTCCACGGTCGTCTCGACGTCCACAGCGTGGGGCTCGTCGACCGCGCTCCCGATCCGCGAGAGCAGTTGCACACAGGAGTGGGCCGCGCCGAGGTCGGTCGAGAGCGTCCCGGCGATCCGCAGCGCGAGGAGGTTGTACAGCTTCCCGACGTGGGTGACGGGGTTCTTGCCGGCGGTCGCCTCCAGGCTCATCGGTCGCGCCGGCGTGATCAGGCCGTTCGCGCGGTTTCCCCGGCCGACGGCGCCGTCGTCGCCCGCCTCCGCGGAGAGCCCCGTGGTCGTGAGGTACACCGACTCGTCGTCGTCGGCGGCGTTCACCCGGACCGAGAGCGGGCAGTCAAGGCGGTCCGCGGCGTGCTCGCGGGCGAGCGCGTCCACGCGATCGAGCACTTCGTGGTACTCCTCACGGCCGGCGACGTGGCGGTCGACGACCGCGGCGGCGACCGTGAGGTCGACCGCGTCGCCGCGCCGCGAGGCCATCAGCTTCACGTCCTTCCCGACGGCGTCGATCTCGGCGTGGAGCCGGGGTTCGAGCGTCCGGACGAAGCGCTCGACCGGTGAGCCCGGCCCGTGGCCGACGCCGAAGCTGGTGTCGTTCGCCAGCGGCACCTCGCCGCGGTCGAACAGCGAGGCGAGATCGCCCGAGGTTCGGCCGATCCGGGTCTCGACCACCAGGTCCTCGGCGTCGAGTTCGGGAACGGTGTCGAGCACGTACTCGCGCGCGGCGTCTCGGGCGAGATCCGGGATCGGGAGCTCCCGACCGTTCACGCTCGTCGTCGCCCGCCCGCCGACGAGCAGGTAGATCGGGTCGACGACCTCGCCGCCGCCGTACTCGGGCGTTGCCCGGCCCGCGCCGAGGTGGACCTTGTCGGTGTTGTGGTGGAGCACGCGGTCGAACTCGTCGCGGTAGAACCGTGAGAGCGTCCGCGAGACCGCCTCGGCAACGCCGTCACACAGCGAGTCGGGGTGGCCGACCCCCTTGCGCTCGACGAACTCCGCCGGCCGGCGGGCGACGGGGTCGCCCGGGAGGTGGGTCACGGAGACTGCGTCGGTCATACGTCGGACTCCGCCGGCGACGGCATAAGTCCGCTGCCGCGGCGTCAGCACCCCCGTACCGAGCGGGGGATTCATGGCGTGTCGCCCGGAAACTCCGGTATGACTACCGCCGACCGAGGCGGGAGCGCGCCGCCGACGGGACGCCCGCTCTCGCACGTCTACGACGCCGCCTACGCCGGCGTGCCGAACTGGGACATCGGCCGGCCACAGGAGGCGTTCGTCGCGCTCGCCGAGTCCGGCCGGATCCGCGGCCCCGTGCTGGACGTGGGCTGTGGCACCGGCGAACTCGCGATGTACCTCGCCCGCTGGGGCCACGAGGTGCTGGGGATCGACCTCTCGCCGCGCGCGGTCGAGCAGGCCCGGGCGAAGGCCCGCGGCCGGCGGATCGACGCCGAGTTCGCGGTGTGGGACGCGCTCGACCTCGCCGGCCTCGCCCGCGCGGGGCTCTCGTTCCCGACTGTCGTCGACTCCGCGATGTTCCACGTGCTCGGCGACGCCGAACGGGACCGCTTCGTCGACGGCCTCGCGGCCGTCGTCCCGCAGGGTGGCCACTACTACGTGCTCGGCGACGCCCGGCGCACGGCGGGCGACGTGTACGGGGTCACGCCCGCGGAACTGCGCGAGCGGTTCGCAGGCTCGGACTGGGAGGTCGAGTTCGCGATCCCGACGGCGTTCGAGCGTCGCTGGAGTAGCAACCCCGCGTACTTCGTCGGCGTCCGGCGCCGTTGAGGCGCCCGCGAACGAAACCGTTCAACGCCCCATCGTGTGGAACTCCTCGTTGGGTCGCATGTCCGCGAACATCGCCATCCGGTTGCTGAGGTTGAAGAAGGCGGTCACGGCGGCGATCTCCCACATCGCCTCGGGGCTGTACCCGACCTCCGCGAGGCGTTCGAGGTCGGCCTCGGTCACGCGGTCTGGGTGTTCGGTCAGTTTCACGGCCACGTCGAGCATCGCCATCCGCTTCTCGCTCACGTCGGCCTGGCGGTAGTTCGCGACCAACTGGTCCGCGAGTTCGGGGTTCCCCGAGTAGATGCGCAGCAGCGCGCCGTGGGCGACGTTGCAGTAGTAGCAGTGGTTCCGGCCGGAGACGGCGACGACGATCATCTCCACCTCCTCGCGGTCCAGCGCCGTGTCGTCGACCAGCGCGTCGTGGAACTCGAAGAAGGCGCGGAAGTGGCTCGGCTTGTACGCGAACGCGGAGAACACGTTGGGCGTGAACCCGGCCTCCTCGGTCTCCTCGGCGATGCGGTCCTGGAGGTCCTCGGGCAGGTCCTCGAAGTCGGGTACCTCGAAACGGGTCATCGCGTCGTCGTCGAGTTCGGGGTCGGCCATCGCCGGGGGTTGGGCGGGCGACCACTTCAAGCCGTGCGGATCCGCGAGCAGGCGTTCGCCCGCGAGAAACGGTTAAGCTACCCTGCCGCCTCTGAGTCTCATGAACGCTGTCACGTCGGCGCTGGACGCGCTGCCACCCATGCTCGCACTCGTCGCGGTCCTCGTGAGCAGCCTCGTCGCCGCCGTCGTCGTCGAGCGCGTCGTGGTCCGGCTCCTGCGGCGGCTCGGCCGCTCGACGGAGAACGCGCTGGACGACATCGTGTTCGAGGAGCTCCGGCTCCCGCTCGTGGTCTCGGCGGCGCTGGCGGGGGTGTTCCTGCTGACGGGCGACGGGGGGGTGCTCGACGCGCTCGCCGTCGACGCCGCGACCCGCGACGCGCTGTTCAGCCGCCCGGCGCTCTCGGTGCTGGTGGTGGTCTGGGCGTGGGCGCTGAACGCCATCGTCAACCGCGCGGTCGACGCCGTGCAGGACGCCGGCCCGCGGTTCGACTTCGCGCCGGTGTTCTCGAACGTCTGGACGCTGATCGTCATCGTCGCCGCCGCCGCCGCGATCCTCTCGATCTGGCGCATCGACGTGACGCCGCTGCTCGCCGGCGCGGGCATCGCGGGCATCACCATCGGGTTCGCCGCGAAGGACACCGTCGCGAACTTCTTCGGGGGGATCGCGCTGTACTTCGACGACACGTACAAGATCGGCGATTTCGTCGTGCTCGACTCCGGCGAGAAGGGGACGGTCGTCAAGGTCGGCGTCCGCTCGACGACGCTCCAGACCCGCGACGAGGTGCTGGTGACCGTCCCCAACGCCGTGCTCAACGCCGCGAAGATCGTCAACGAGTCCGCGCCCGGGAGCCGCAAACGGATCCGCGTCCCGATCGGCGTGGCGTACGGCACCGACATCGACGCGTTCGAGGCGGCCGTCGTCGGCGTCGCCGAGGCGGAATCTCTGGTGCTCGACTCGCCCAAGCCGCGGATGCGGTTTCGCGCGTTCGGCGACTCCGCGCTGGAGTACGAACTGCTCTGCTGGGTCCGGAGCCCCGTCCGCGGGTCGAAGGCGACCCACGAACTCAACCGCGGCATCTACGGCCGCCTGACCGACCTCGGCATCGAGATCCCGTTCAGCAAGCTCGACGTGACCCTCGTGAACGGCGCCGCCGACGCCGCGGCCGGCGCTACCGGGCAGCCCTCGCTGGGCGACGATTGAGCCACGGGACTTTCCCGCTGGCGGTCCGACACGTCGAACGATGACGCTCGCGCCCGACACGGACGATCGGATCGCCCGCCACTGGGCCGAGCGACTGGACTGTGCGCCCGGGGCGTTCGCGGACCCCGGCGTCACGGTCACGACGAACCCCAACGAGGGGACGATCCGACTGGTCCGTCGCGGGGAGACGCTCGTCGTCGCCGCGCCCGAGACTGTCAGGGACGCGCTCGACACCCATCGCGAGGCGCTCGCGGATGCGGAGCTGCCCGCAACTGAGGTGGTCGAGCGCGCGCTGACCGACCACGACGCGGGCGTCGACGCCGTCCACGGCCCCTACTTCCTGGGCTACGTCGACGAGCCGTCGTTCTCGCCGGCCGACACCGACGCCCGCCTGCTCGTCGGCGCCGACCGGGACGCGTTCGATCGCCTGCAGGAGCGCGTCACCGAGGACGAGTGGGCGCGCGCGTCGCCGGTGTTCCGCCCGGGCCAGACGGCGGGGCTGTTCCGGGACGACAACCTGATCGCGGTCGCGACGCTGACCCATCTGCCGTTCCCGGACGTGGGGGTCGTCGTCGACCCCGAGCACCGTGGACAGGGGTACGGGCGCGAGGTCGCCTCGAAGATCACCGCGACCGCGTTCGACGTCGACCGCGACACGGTGGTGCGCTACCGGACGCTCGACTCGGACTCGGCGTCGGTCGCGCTCGCGGCGTCGCTGGGGTACGAGCGCTGGGCGACGGGCGCGGTGCTCGTGCTCGATCAGGGCAGCCCCTGAACCGCCAGCACGCCCGCGGCGGCGACCGCGAAGACCCCGAGCAGGAACAGTCCCCAGTTCGCGATCGTACTGTCCGCGCGGGTGACGTAGAGGCTGAACTCCCGCCCCCACGGCCAGAACAGGTTCACGCCCGCGGGCGTGAGCACGTCGCCGAGCAGGTGGGAGCCGACGCTGAGGGACCCGACGAAGAAGCCGAACAGCGAGAGCCGCGCGCGGTCGACCGTCCCCATGCCGTCGGCCAGCAGCGCGCCCGCGCCGGCGAACGCGCCGCCCACGAGCGCGGCGAACAGCAGCGAGTGGGTCGGCCCGCGGTGGGGGATCCCCGGGATCCGGTGGTCGACGTCGGGTAGCATCGCCAGCCAGAGCATCGCGCCGCCGGTGACGAGCGCCGCCAGCGGCTCGCCGGCCGCGACGAGCAGGTAGCCGATCGGGGCGAACACCAGCATCGACACGCCGAGATGGCCGGTGCGGTACACACGGGTGGCTGTTCGCCCCATCGCCCTAAAGCACTCGGCCGAGGTGTCAGTCGTCCCTCTCGCCGTCGGCGTCCGTCCCATCCGCCTCCCCGTACTCGATCGTCTCCCCGTCCGCGAACGTGATGCTCGCGATCTCGCGTCGTTCGCCGTCGACGTAGCAGTAGACGCCGTCGCCTTCGTTCTCGGTTCGGCGGTGGGAGCCGTCACAGAACGGGTGCTCGTCGCTGAGCCCGCAGCGACAGACCGCGATGTCGCCCTTCTCGGGGTCGATATCCTCCTCGTCGAGATACGTCGGGGAGTGCTTCTCCCGGGTCACGTGGCGGGTCACAGCGGTGTGTGGGCGTCCGCGCCGATAGCTCTTGGGCGCGTCGCGGTTCGCGGCGCCGTGTTCCGAACGCGTCGGGAAGTGAACTACCCCACACCCTACTCGCTCACGGCTTGCGCCGTTCGCTTCTTGAGGGTGGGGCTTCCTGTTTCCACGACGCGCTTTGCAGACACAACGGTGTCCGCAGGGAGCGCAGTCTCCACAGGCGTTGATTCGGAGTGAACCACTCCTACATCTTCGAAACCCCGAGAAAGAATATTCCACGCCGCGTTCGCGTCCCTATCTGCCTCGAACCCACACGAGGGACACGAGTGTTCACGAACCCACAGTGGATTGTCCGTCTTGACACCGCAGGATGCACACTCCTTCGTCGTGTCTTTCGGATTAACAGCGACGAAGTGTGTTCCTTCGCGTTGGCATTTGTATTCGAGCATTCGCAGGAACGTCCCCCACGCCGCACCCGCACGGTTCCGCGAGTTGCCGGGGAGTTCGACCAGTTCCTTCGCGTCCAAGTCCTCGACCGCCACCAAATCGTATTCACTCGCGTAGTAGTTCGACAACTTGTGAAGGAAGTCCCGACGCTTCCGCTTCAGGTCGGCGTAGCGTTCGGCCACGACTTGCCGTTGTTTCTCCCAATTCGCAGAGCCGTGTTCCTTGCGTGAAAGGTCGCGTTGAGCGCGTTCGAGTCGCTCACGCTCCTCGCTGAAGTCGGGGCTCTCGATGGCGCAGCCGTCGGTGTCGTGGGTGTACTTGAGAATCCCCAAGTCGATGCCGACGACCTCCTCTGGATTGTCGGGTTTCTCGGGTGCGGCTTCGTCCATGTCGATGCCGAACGTGGCGTGCCACTCGCCCGTGGGTTCCTGCTTGACCGTGACCTGCTTGATGGACGCGTTCTCGGGGACGTCTCGGTGGAGGTGGATCGGGATGTCGCCGATCTTGCTCAACCACAACGTCGGCCGACCACTCGTTTTCTTGAGTTCGAAGCCGGACTGGTTGTAGGTGATAGATCGGTACTCCCGGGGTGATTTCCACTTGAGCATTCCCACGGCATGCCCGTTCTCCCTCTGTGCTTTGAGCGTTGAGAGGTTGTCGTAGACGCGCTTGACGACCATCTGGAGGACTTTTGAGTGAACGTCTCCGAGGTCATCCCACCACGACTTGAGGTCGGGGAGTTGTCCCTGTACCTTGTAGCGTGCTGGGATGTCGTCTGCCTCATTGAGTAGGTGGAGAACGTGGTTGTAGAGTTGCCTACAAGTATCGACGTGGTGCAGAAGCTCCTCTTTGAGGGCTTCCGGTGGGTCGAGCCGATACCTGTAGTTGTAGTGCATGGTCTATTCGTCTGAGCCGGGGTCTGAGACGCGGACAACTTTCACGTCGGCTCCGCGCCAGCGTTTGGGAACGATGACGTGGGCGCTATTCCCCGACGGTTTTGCGGTTCCATCGAGGACTTCCTCGCCTTCGATTTCAAATCTATCCATCACCGATGTATAGACTATAGATATACATAAAGATAGCGGTGGGCCTGTGGCCCGAGCGGCAAACGTGTTTGAGAACTGTGCGGCGTTAACGAGACGCGGCGCGTCTCGTTCGCACATCAGAAATCTCCGATTTCTGGGGACGCTGTATCCCCTCCCTACTGCGCTACTCGGTCGCTTCGCTCTCTGCGTTGCTCCTTGAGGAAGGGGACTTAGCACTAATTACCGTTAAGTGCGGTTCGGCCGTCGCCCCGAACATGGGCACTGTCCAGTACGACTTCACCGACGAGACGGTGATCGTCACCGGCGGCAGTTCGGGTATCGGCCGCGCGATCGCGCTCGAGTTCGCGGACGCGGGCGCGACGGTGATCAACGCCGACCTCGACCCGGCGCCGAAGGATCGCGACGCCGACGAGCCGACCCACGAGCGCATCGAGGCCGACGGCGGCACCGCCGCGTTCGTCGAGACCGACGTCTCCGAGCCCGAAGACCTCGAAGTGGCGGTCGAGGCCGCCCGGGAGTACGGCGGCGTCGACGTGATGGTGAACAACGCCGGCCTCTACATCGGCGGGCCGATGCGGGAGATCACCGAGGACGAGTTCGACCGCATCCACGCGGTCAACGCCAAGGGCGTGTTCTTCGGCACCCAGATCGCCGCCAACGACATGATCGACCGCGGCGTCGCGGGCAGCATCGTCAACACCGCCTCGATCAGCTCCAACGTCGCCCAGTTCGGGCAGGTGCAGTACGACTCCACGAAGGGGGCGATCCGGATGATCACCCGCGGCTCAGCGCTCGAACTCGCCGAACACGACATCCGCGTCAACGCCGTCGCTCCGGGCCAGATCGCGACGGAGTTTCTCGACGGCTGGACCGAGGAAGCACAGGAGGGCGCCGAGGAGAACGAGTTCCTCAAGCCCGTCCCGCTGGGTCGGGCCGGCTTCCCGACCGACGTGGCGCCCGCGGCAGTGTTCCTCGCGAGCGACGGCGCGGAGTATGTGACGGGCGAACTGCTCCACGTCGACGGCGGCTGGCAGATCCTCTGAGTCGAGGGGTATTTGCGGGGCGGGCCAGAACGGGGGGCCATGTCACGGAAGGTGCTGCTCGACGTCGACCCGGGCTGTGACGACGCCGTCGCGCTGGGGTTGGCGCTCGCGAGCGACGAACTCGACGTAGTCGGCGTGACGACGGTCGCCGGCAACACGACCGTCGACAACGCCACACGGAACGCGCTGGCCGTGCTGACGCTGTTCGGCCGGACCGACGTGCCCGTCGCCGCCGGCTGTGGCCGGCCGCTGGCACACGAACTCAAAACCGCCGAGGATATCCACGGCGAGGGCGGGATCACCGGCGACCTGCCCGAACCGACTGCCGAGCCAGTGTCGACCGACGCGCCGGCGTTCATCCGCGAGCAGGCGACCGAACACGACGATCTGACGCTCGTGGGGCTGGGGCCGCTGACGAACGTCGCGGTCGCGCTGATGGGCGACCCCGACCTCCCCGAGCGCCTCGACGAGGTGGCCGTGATGGGCGGTACGATCCGCGCCACGGGCAACCGGACGCCGATGGCGGAAGCGAACTTCTACTCCGACCCAGCGGCCGCCAGGCGGGTTGTCTGGGACGCGAACCCGCGTATCGCGGGGCTGAACGTCACCCACCGCGCGCAGGTGCCGCCGGGCGTCGTCGACGGCGACTCCGGCACCGCGGAGACGATCCGCGAGTGGCTCGACTACTACCCCGACTGGGTGCGCGAGGGCGTCGGCCTGGAGCACTCCGCACAGCACGACGCGCTCGTGGTCGCGGACCTGTTCGCGGACGTGCTGAGCTACGAGTCGGCGCCGACCGACGTGTTCGTCGACGACGGCGACGCCCGCGGGGCGGTGATGTTCGACGAGTACGGCGTCACCGACGCCGAACGAACCGCTCGGGTTGCCGTCGACGTGGACGTGGAGCGGTTCCGGTCGCTCCTGGGTGAGCGGCTCTCCCGGCTGGTCTGATGGCCGTCGCCGACGACGCGCTCCCGTTCTCGCGGTGGTGGCTGGTGGTCGTCGGCGCGCTCGCGATGGGCGCCGCCGGCACCTACCAGTTCGTCTGGTCGTCGATCCGTGGGCCGCTGGGCGCACAGGTCGGCGCCTCGGAGGCGACGCTCGGCACGCTGTTCACGCTGCTGATCGTCGCCCAGACGCTGTCGCAGTTCCCCGCCGGCTGGATCCGGGACCGCTACGGGCCGCGCGTCCCGCTGTTCGTGGGCGGCCTCCTGATCACGGCCGGCTACGGCGTGTTCGCGGTGGCGTCGACGCCCGCGGTCGCGGCGGGCGGCATCGTCGTCGGCGGAGCAGGCGCGGGGACGGTGTACACCGTCGCGATCAACACTCCGGTGAAGTGGTTCGACGAGCGCCGCGGCCTCGCGACGGGGATCGTGACGATGACGTACAGCGGCCTGAGCGTCGCGCTCATCCCGGCGATCAGGGGCGGCGTCGCCGGAAGTTTCGAGGCCAGCGTGCTCGTGCTCGGCGGTATCGTAGCCGTCTCCTGCATCGCCGCGGCGCTCGTGGTCCGGGACCCCGAGACGTACGGCCCGGACGCGAACGGTGATTCGACGACTGGGGTCGATCACCGGGGCCCGCAGTACGGCTGGCGCGACGCGGTTCGGACGTGGCAGTTCTGGGTGCTGTACGTCGTGTTCGCGGTCCTCAACGGCGTCGGCCTGATGCTGGTCGAGAAGGCGATCGCGTTCGCGGACGGGCTCGGCCTCTCGGCGGCGGCCGCGACCGCCGCGGCCTCGACCATCGCGCTCGGGGACAGCGCCGGCGTGATCGCCGGCGGCGGGGCGGCCGACCGCTTCTCTCCGACCCGAACCGTCGGCGTCGCGCTGCTGCTGAGCGCCCTCTCGATCGTCGGCGCGGTCGTGGGCGGTGGGCAGGGGCTCGGCACCGCGTTCGTCCTCATGGTGGGCGTCGCGGCCTTCTTCCGGAGCCCGGCGTTCGCCGTGTTCCCGGGGCTTGTCGGGGAGTACTACGGCACCGCCCACTCCTCGGAGAACTACGCCGTGCTGTACACGGGGAAGCTCTGGGGCAGCGTCTTCGGCGGCGTGGCAACGAGCGTGCTCGTGGCGACGCTGGGGTGGAGCCGATCGTTCCTGCTCGGTGCGGGGCTGCTGGCGCTCGCCGGGCTCGCGATGTTCGCGGTCGAGCCGGTCGAACGCACCGGCGAGAACGAGCACCCGTGACCACCGTTCGGGCAGGCGGTTTTTAATCCCTCCCCACGGAACGCGGGGTATGGCGAAGCCGGCGCGGCGTGCGGGGCTGTACCTCCTCGGGACCGCCGCGGTGATCCTGGTGTACGCCCTCCTCTACCAGTTCGGGATGGCGCGGCTGGAGGGGGTGGAGATGCGGTTCATCGAGGCGCTGCACGTCGTCGTCGAGACGTTCACCACCGTCGGCTACGGCGAGCAAGCCAACCAGTGGGACTCTACCGCGATGCTCGCGCTCTCGATCGTGATGCAGTTCACCGGCGTCGCGCTCATCTTCCTCACGCTGCCGGCGTTCGTGCTGCCGCTGTTCGCCGAGGCGCTGGCGTCGGGGCCACCCCGCGAGTTCGACGGCGACGGCCACGTGGTGATCTGCTCGTTCTCGCCGACCGTCGACGCGCTGATCACCGAACTCGGCGCCCGCGGCCAGCCGTACGTCGTGGTCGAACCCGACGGCGACGCCGTCGAGTCGCTCGAAGCCGACGGCGTCGAGGTGGTCCACGGCGACCCCGAGTCGGTCGAGACACTGGAAGCAGCCTCCACCGCCGACGCCAGTGCGGTCGTGGTGGCCGCGGACGACGAGACCAACGCCAGCGTGATCCTCGCCGCCCAGCACGTCGCGCCCGAGACGCGCGTGTTGAGCCTCGTCGAGGACGAGAACCACGCCGACTACCACCGCTACGCCGGCGCCGACGAGGTGATCTACCCTCGCGACGTGCTGGGGGAGTCGTTGGCGGGAAAGGCGTCGGCCGCCGTCTCCTCTGAGCTCAGCGGCGCGGTCGAGATCGTCGACGAGTTCGAGGTCGGCGAGCTGCTCGTCCAGCGTGGCTCGCCGCTTGCGGGGAGCATGATCGGCGACTGCGGCGTCGACGAGCTCTCGGGAACGAACATCGTCGGCGCGTGGTTCCGCGGCGAGTTCGTCTCGGCACCGGATCCGGACCGCGTCATCGACGAACACACCGTGTTGCTGGTCGCTGGCCCGGAGGACGGCGTCGAGACGATGAAGAAGCACAGTATCGCCGAGGACCGTGCAGCCCGAGCCGGCATCACGATCGCGGGGTACGGCGTCGTCGGCTCCGCGGTCGCCGAGGCGATCACCGCCGCAGGCGTCCCGGTCACTATCGTCGACATCGAGGACAAACCCGGCGTCGACATCGTCGGCGACGTGACCGAGGAGGCCACGCTCGAGGACGCCGACGTGGGGGAGGCGGAGGCGCTGGTGCTCGCGCTCGCGGACGACACCACCGCGCTGTTCGCGACGCTGGTCGCGAAACGTGTCGCCCCGGAGACGAGCGTGATCGCGCGGGCCAACGCCGCCGACTCCGGGCCGAAGCTCTACCGCGCCGGCGCGGAGTACGTGCTCTCGCTCCCGACCGTCAGCGGCCGGATGCTCGCCTCGAAGCTGCTGGACGAGGAGGTGATCACCCCCGAGACCCAGGTCGAGGTCGTCCGCCGCGAGGCGCCCGCGCTGGTCGGGCACACGATCGGCGGGGCGGACGTCCGTGCCCGCACCGGCTGTACCGTCATCGCGATCGAGCGCGACGGCCGGACGATCACCGCTGTCGGGCCCGACGTACGGATCGGGGAGGGTGACACGCTGGTCGTGGCCGGCGACGACGACGCCGTGGACGCGTTCGTCGAACTCGCGACGTAGCTACGACGGCCGCATCGGGCGCTCGGGGCTGAGCGCGACGACCCAGACGCCGAACAGCACGGCACCGACGAACTCCGGCACCGCGATCCCGCGGCCGTCCAGCAGGAGCGTCCACACGGGCCAGGCGGCGGGTGCGAGCACGCCCGCGAGCACCGAGAGTTTCCCGCTCGCGAGCCGGAACCGGGCGACGCCGTCGACGATCGCGGTCAGCGCAGCGACCACGAAGAACGTCGCCGCGAACGGGAGGTGGAGCGGCCGGCCGGCGGGGGCGAGCCCCACGCCGGTCATGGCGACCAACGCGAGCAGGTACGCCGCCGCGCGGAGGCGGCTCAGCGGGTCCGCCGCGGCGCTGTACAGCGCCCACGCGTACGGTGTGCCGACAATCCCGCCGACGATCAGCGAGCCGTTGAACAGCCACGCGCTCGCGGGCGTGACGCCGAGATCGGAGAGCGCGCCGGTCGTCCAGGAGAACGTCGGCGAGAGCGCCGTCGCCGCCAGGATCCCCCCGAGCGTGACGACGACGGCCGCAGGCCCCGTGAGCCGTGCGACCCGCCGTCGCTGCGGGGACGCATCGAGCGAAGGGTGAGAGGGCACGGGTCGGCCGTGGGACGCTCGCCAGTTAGCCCTTCGGGCGTCGTGCACCCCTGCCGAAGCTGTATTTATTCCATTATTTCCAATGTGAATTCTCACCGACTGCTTACAATTCTCCCTGTGTTTCAGGTACCCTCACTATTATGTATGAGCGACCTAGAGAGAAACCGTGACAATGTCTGGCAAAAATGATTCCTCGGAGCAGTCGTCACGACTGACAAGGCGACGGATGCTCACAACCACGGCTGCGCTCGGTGCCGCAGGCCTCGCCGGCTGTGGTGGCGGTGGCGGCGGTGGTGGCGGAACGAGCAGTCCCGTTCCGGAGGCGGAGACCATCGAGACCCAGTTCCGGAACGAGTGGCCGATCGACGGCAAGACCAACGACAACATCCCGGTCGAGTACACCGCCGTCGAGGGCGAGACGCTGGCGCCGATCACGATCAACTTCGCGAGCGACGAGGAGCCCTGGATGCGGGAGCACGCGCTGATGATCCAGCGGGCGTTCAACGATCTGGGCGTTCCCACCGAACTCGACGACGTGCCGACCAACGTGATGTACGACGAGTACTGGGCGGCCGACACCGGGCAGACGGTGCCGGTGTCGATGAACACTCACGGGCCGGACCCCCAGCGGGGGCTCGACCCGAACCCGTTCCTGATGCGGATGCACCCCGAAACGGCGGGGAACTACCTCAACTACTGGAACGACGAGATCACCGAGCTCCTGAACGAGCAGGCCCAGGAGATCGAGGACACCGAACGCCGTGCGGAGCTCTGTGGCCAGATCCAGGAGATGGCCAGCGAGGACGCCTACATCAACTCGATCGCGTTCACCGAAGTCATCACGGCGGCTAACACCGCCGACTTCGAGGGGTACGTCCCGACGCCCGGCAACGGGACGACGCGTGACTCGTTCGTCTGGACACAGGTGAATCTCCAGCCCACCGGCGACTCCACGACGTGGGTGAAAGGGATCACCGCGTCGATGGGCGGACTCAACATCGCGTGGGCCGCCGGCGGCCCGGAGGCCAAGCGGCTGACCAACCTCTACGACGGGCTGTACGACGCCTCACCCGAACTCGAGATCGTTCCCGCGCTCGCGGTCGACCACGAGGTCGTCGACGACACGACCGTCGAGATGGATCTCCGCGAGGGGGTCACCTGGCACGACGGGGAGCAGTTCACCCCCGAGGACGTGAAGTTCAGCGTCGAACTGTTCAAGGAGTACAGCTCCCCCGAGATGGGGCCGTTCTACAGTCCGATCGACAGCGTCGAGATCGTCGAGGAGGGCGACGGCGGCCGCGTCCGGTTCAACCTCACAGAGCCCGACGCCGCGTTCCTCACCCAGCGTGCGGTGCGCAGCGTGATCCTCCCCAAGCACCGCTGGGAGGACGTCGACAACCCGGCGAACTACAGCCCGGACAACCCCGTCGGCACGGGGCCGTTCCAGTTCGTCAGCTGGAACCAGGGCTCGCAGTTCCGCGTCGAGAAGAACGCGGAGCACTGGATGTGGGACGAGGACACTCGCGAGGAGATCCTCGGCGACTACTTCGTCGCCGGCGACGGGATCGAGGATATGGTCTGGGCGAACGTCGGCAACACCGACGCGCTTATCGGCGGGCTCCAGTCCGGCGACCTCGACGCGACCGGGACGACGCTGTCGAACGGCCAGGCCGAGCGCGCGGCCGGAACCGACGGGATCGAGAAGCAGACGGCGAGCAACTACGCGCCGCTCGACGTCCACCTCAACCACACCGTCCCGCTGCTGCGTGACAAGACGTTCCGACAGGCGCTCAGCCACGCGACCGACAAGGAGGGGTTCGTCGAGGGCGTCCTCGGCGGACGTGCCGACGTGATCGAGGGGCAGAACCTCCTCTCGCCGATGCTCACACCGTTCTACAACGGCGACATCCCCACCTACGAGTACGACGTGGAGGGGGCCCGAACGATGCTTCAGGAGGCGGGGTACACGTTCGACGGCGACGACAACCTCGTCTGGCCCACCGGCGACGCCTGGGACGCCTTCGCCGAGCGCGCCGAGGACGGCCACGCCAACCGCGAGGACCTGGACCAGCAAGACTTCTCCTAACACAACCCTCTCTCTCACTGTATGAGCTTTCGTCGATTCCTCATCAAACGGGTCGTCATCGCCTTCCTCCTCACGCTGGTGTCCGTCTCGATCATCTTCGTCACCCTCCGGATGCTGCCGGGGACACCGTTCAGTTCGCTCGTCGCGTCGGGCGGGCTCAGCGTGGAGCAGGTCAACGAGATCGAGGCCCAGTACGGTCTCAACGAACCGATCTACGTCCAGTACGTCAAGTATATCCAGAGCTTGCTCACGCTGAACTTCGGCTACTCCATCGCGGAGTCCCGGCCGGTGGCGGAGATCATCTACCCCCGGCTGATGAACACGCTCGTGCTGCTGGTGCCGGCGCTGATCACCACCGCGATCATCAGCTCCATTGCCGGGCTGTACGCCGGCTGGAACCGTGGCTCCCACTTCGAGCGGAGTAGCATCGTCGTCACGACCTTTTTCCGCTCGACGCCGGTGTTCGTCACGGGCATCTTCCTGCTCGTGATCTTCGCCTACCAGCTCGGGATCTTCCCCGCGTTCGGCATGCGGAGCCCGCTCGACAACCCACAGGGGTACATCGAGACGTACTTCTCGGTCGACTTCGCGAAACACTACTTCCTCCCGTTCGCCGCGACGGTGTTGTACTACAGCGGCGACTTCCTGTTGCTCGCACGCAACTCCGTGATCGAACGGAAGGGGTCCGCGTTCCTCACGCTCCACCGCGCGAAGGGGCTCTCCGAGCGCGAACAGCTGGCACGCGCCGGCAGGAACTCGATGCTCCCGCTGGTGACGTACTTCGCGCTCCGGATGGGGATGCTGTTCCAGGGCGTGATCACGCTCGAGGTGGTGTTCGCGTGGCCGGGTATCGGCCGCACGCTGGTACAGGCGATCAACCAACAGGACTACCCGACGGTCCAGGCGGCGGTGTTCATCATGGCGCTGGCGGTGATCGTGATGAACCTCCTGGCCGACGTGATGTACGCCAAGATCGACCCGACGGTCGAGGAGGCTGATCTCTGATGTCGACGATAGATATCGATACGGACACGGCCAGGGACAGAATCGCCGACGTACTGAGCCGTTCGCGCCGAACGGCGAAGTTCGTCCTCCGGGACAACGCGGCCAAGCTCGGGTTCGCCATCCTCGCCGTGTTCACGTTCCTCGGGGTGTTCGGCCCGGAGCTCGCCCCGCACGCACCGATCGAACACACGATGCGGGCCGAGGACGGCGGCATCATGCGGATGTCGCCGCCGAACGACGCCGCCCCGCTCGGCACGACCACCTACGGGAAGGACGTGCTCAGCCAGTTCCTCGCGGGCGCCCGGCCGACGTTCATCGTCGGCTTCTTCGGCGGCGTCGGCACCGGCATCCTCGGCTTCCTGGTCGGCCTCGTCAGCGGCTACTTCGGCGGCCGCGTCGACGAGTTCCTGATGCGGCTGACCGACCTGACGTTCTCGCTGCCGTTCCTGCCGATGGCGCTGCTGCTGCTGACGTTCGTCACGCCCAGCGTCACGCTGATCACGGCCGTGATCGTGGCGTTCTTCTGGAAGATGCCCGCCCGCGTCATCCGGTCGGAGGTGCTGACCGTGAGGGAGCGGACGTTCGTGAAATCCGCCCGCTCGAGCGGTGCCGGCCACTTCCGAACGATGTTCCTTCACGTCGCGCCGAACGTGCTCGGGATCGGCTTTCTCTACACCGCCTACGCCGTCGCGTGGGCTATCGCCGGGCAGGCGTCGCTGGCGTTCCTCGGGTTCGGCGACCCGACGACCACCTCGTGGGGCCGGATGCTCCGACAGGTGTTCGCGTCCGGCGGCATGCGAGAGGCGTGGTGGTGGGTGCTCCCGCCCGCGATCGGTATCGCCGCGGTAACCACGTCCGTCTTCCTGGTTGGACGGGCGTTCGAGGAAGTCGTCAACCCCGAACTACGAGGTGACGAATGAGCTTACTCGAAGTCGAGGACCTAAAGATCACGTATCGTACCGACGCTGCCGACGTCCACGCCGTCAACGGCGTCTCGTTCGAGATCGGCGACGGAAACAACTACGGGCTGGTCGGCGAGTCCGGCTGTGGGAAGTCCACGGTCGCCCACTCGGTGCTCGGCCTGCTCGACGACAACGGCAACGTCGAGGCGGGGAGTATCAAGTTCGACGGCCGGGAGCTGCTCGACTGCTCCGAGAAGGAGTGGCAGGAGATCCGCTGGGAGGAGATCGCGTACATCCCCCAGAGCGCGATGGACTCCCTCGACCCGGTGATGACCGTCGGCGCGCAGATCCGCCAGGCGATGCACAAACACCGTGACGTGACCAAACAGGAGGCCAACGAGCGCGTCGAGGAGGTGTTCGACATCGTCGGCCTCGACCCGTCCCGGACCGAGGAGTACCCCCACCAGTTCTCCGGGGGGATGCGCCAGCGCGTCACTATCGCGATGGCGCTCGTGCTCGATCCCGACCTGATCATCGCCGACGAGCCCACGACCGGGCTCGACGTGATCGTCCAGGACAAGATCGTCCACAAGCTGCTCGAGATCCAGGAGGAGATCAACTCCTCGATGCTGCTGATCACCCACGACATGGGTGTGATCGCCGAGACCTGCGATCAGGTGTCGGTGCTGTACGGCGGGAAGGTGATGGAACAGGGCGACACGTACGACGTGCTCAAGAACCCGACCAACCCCTACACGATGGGGCTGAAGAACTCCTTCCCGGACATCGAGGAGTTCGACAGCGAGGCGATCTCCATCCCGGGCTCGTTACCGGATCTCACCAGGGAGCCGACGAGCTGTGTGTTCAGCAACCGCTGTCCGTTCGCGACCGACGAGTGTCAGCAGGACCACCCCGAACTCCGGGACGTGGAGAACCAGCAGTCCGCCTGCTACCACACCGACCGCGTCGAGGAGCTCCGCGAGGAGGCAGTCGACCCGGAGACGTGGGGGCTGGAGACGACCGAACAGAGCCAGCGCGAGGCCGGCGACGTGATCCTCGAGACCGAGAACCTGACGAAGTGGTTCGAACAGGGCCAGTCGATCGTGGATCAGGTGCTGGGTCGCGAGAAGGACTACGTGAAAGCCGTCAACGGCGTCGATCTCACGGTGCGGGAGAACGAGATCGTCGGCGTCGCCGGCGAGTCCGGCTGCGGGAAGTCGACGCTGGGCGAGGTGATCGCGGCGCTGCAGCCCCACACCGACGGCGACATCCGTTTCCGTGGGACCTCCGTCGACGAGCTGCTCGACGGCAACACCAAGGAGTTCCGCTCGAAGGTGCAGTTCATCTTCCAGGACCCGTTCGACTCGCTGAACCCGCGTCAGAAGGTTCGTGCGGCGGTGTCCGAACCGCTGAAGATCCAGGGCGTCGATAGCGACGAGATCACCGAGCGCGTCCGCCAGACGCTGTCGGACGTGGGGCTCGACCCCGTCGACAAGTTCATCGACAGCTTCCCCCACCAGCTCTCCGGCGGCGAGCGCCAGCGCGTCGCGATCGCGCGGGCGCTGGTGCTCGACCCGGAGCTGTTGATCTGTGACGAGCCGGCGTCGATGCTCGACGTCTCGCTCAAGGCCAGCATCCTCAACATCCTCCGGGAGATGGCCACCGAGCGCGACATGGGGATCGTCTACATCTCTCACGACCTCGCCAGCCTGAGCCAGATCACCGACCGGCTCGCGGTGATGTATCTCGGACAGGTGATCGAGGTCGGGAGAACCAGGGAGATCGTCGAGGACCCGAAACACCCCTACACGGCGTCGCTGCTGTCGGCGTCGCCCAACGTCGATCCGGCGAAGAAGCGAACCCGGGTGCTGCTGCCGGGCGAGCCGCCCAACCCCGTGAACCTCCCCGAGGGCTGTAACTTCGCGCCCCGGTGTCCGAAAGCGACCGAGGAGTGCCGTGAGGCCGACCCCGAGCGGTCGGCGTGGGCCGACGACGACCACGAGGCGGCCTGCTACTTCCCGGTCGAGGACGTCGAGGCCGAACTGCTCGATCGCTACCGGGGTGAGACCGACACCGCGACGACCGGCGACGAGGTGCCACAGGAGCAGGGGTCGAGCGCGCCATGAGCCGCCGGCGCTCGGCGCTGTTCACCCCCGCCGACGACGCGGGGATGCTCCGGAAGGCCGTCGACACCGAGGCCGACGCGTTCGTGTTCGATCTCGAGGACGCCGTCCCGCCCGACGCGAAAGACGCAGCACGGGCGAACCTCCGGGAGGTGATCCCGACGCTCGACACCGACCGCGAGATCGCCGTCCGGGTCAACGCCGTCGGGACCGAGCAGTTCGACGACGACGTCGACGCGGCGATCGATGCCGACGCCGACGCCGTCGCGCTGCCGATGGTCGAATCGGGCGCGGACGTGCGGACCGCCTGGACCGCGCTGACCGACCGGAGCGACGACCCGCCACGGCTCCGTGTCACTATCGAGACGCCGACGGGGATGCACGCGGGCGGCGAGGTCGCGGACGCCTGCAGCGAGACCGGCGCCGAGAGCCTCTCCTTTGGCTTCGCGGACTACTGCAAGGCCGTCGGCGCGCCCGGCACGCCCGACAGTATCCGCGAGCGCCTCGAGCTCCGGACCGCGGAGTTCGCCGCGATGGGCGACGTCGATCCGGTGGCGTCGGTCCACCTCGACATCGACGACACCGAGGGGCTCCGGCGCGTGGCCGAGCGCGCACGCGAGACGGGATACGTGGGGATGACGGCGATCCACCCCGCGCAGGTCCCGGTGATCAACGACGTGTTCGCGCCCGACGAGGCGGAGCTGGCACAGGCCCGACGCCTCGTCGAGGCGTTCGACGAGTCCGACCGCGACTCGCTGCGCGTCGAGGGGGTGTTCCTCGACACGGCGACGGTCGACCGGTACCGCCGGCTGCTCGAGAGAGCGGAAAACGAGTAGTCGACGCGGGCGATTTTTTCCGACCTACTCCGTCCGGACCAGCGCGTCCACGGCCACGGGGCCGCCCTCGGTCACCATCACGGGGTTGAGATCGAGTTCGGCAACGTCGTCGACGGCCGCGGCCAGCTCGCCGACGTTCACGAGGAACTCGACGAACGGCTCCAGCGGGATCGCGTCGCCGCCCCGGCGCTCGGCGAGCAGCGTGTCCAGCGCCGTCGCCTCGACGGCCTCGCGGGCCTCGGCGGCCGAGAACGGGGGGACGAGCACCTCGCTGTCGTCGATCGCCTCGACCAGCACGCCGCCAGGACCCACCGTCACGAGCGATCCGAACACCCCATCGGGCGAGACGCCGACCAGCGCCTCGACGCCGCCGTCGAGCATCGGCTGGACGAGCACGCCCTCGATAGCCGCCTCGTCGGCGACCTCGCGGGCCGAGCTGACGATCCCGTCGTACGCCGCGCGCACCGACTCGGGATCTTCGAGTCCGACCGCGACGCCGCCGATATCGGTCCGGTGGGGGATCTCGGGGGAGTCGACTTTGAGCACGACCGGGTAGCCCAGCTCGCCGGCGGCGTCGACGGCCTCGTCGGCGCTCGTCGCGAGTTCGGTGTCGACCAGCGGCACGTCGAACGCCGAGAGCAGGTCGGCCGACTCCGCCCACGTGAGCACGCGGTCGCTCGGCAGGTCGACGTCGGGGGCGGAGACGGACGCGGCGAGATCGGTGCGCGTGGGGCGTTGCCCGTGGCGCTCGCGCACCGCGGCGAACTCCGTCAGCGACGCGACCGCGTCCATGCAGTTCGCGGGGTCCTCGTACACCGGGACGTGCTCGCGGAGTTTCGCGTACGGCGGCGTTTCGGTCGGGTCGTCGGGCTCCTTCCGCCCGGTCCAGAGCACGACCGCCGGGTCGTCGGCGTCGGCGACGATCGACTGGAGGTCGGCAGCCACCTCCCCCGCGCGGTCGTCGACGCCGGAGAGGCCGATCGCGAACACGTACGCGTCGAAGCTGTCGTCGGCGAACAGCGTCTCGGCGATCTCGGGCAGCACCTCGGCACCGTACCCCCGGATGTCGGCGGGGTTGTGGAACTCGCCGAACGTGAGCAGCTCCTCCATCTCCAGCAGCGTCGCCTCGGTGTCGCCCGCGATGTCGGGAAGCGAGAGGTCGCGTTCGGCGGCCATATCCGCCAGCAGGCTCGCCAGCCCGCCGCTAGTGGAGGCGACACAGACGCGGTCGCCGTCGGGCGCGTCGTACGCCGCGTGGGCGCTGCCGCGGGCGAGCAGATCGGGGATGTCCGGCGCGCGCTCGACGCCGGTCTGCCGGAACGCGGCGTTCCACGCGTCGTC
Source organism: Halolamina sp. CBA1230 (assembly GCF_002025255.2). Lineage (GTDB taxonomy): Archaea > Halobacteriota > Halobacteria > Halobacteriales > Haloferacaceae > Halolamina. Next base: position 803,980 of record NZ_CP054587.1, on the reverse strand, counting down.
GTCGCCGGTGAGCGAGCCAGTGTGTGAGAGCGTCGCGGCCTCGGCGACCTCGGAGGCGCCGACTTTCACCGAGAGCACCGGCGTTCCGGCCCGCGTCGCGGCGTCGGCGACGCGCATGAACCGTTCGGGGTCCTCGATCCCCTCGACGTAGGTACAGACCACGTCGACCTCCGGCTGGTCGGCGAGATACGCCACGTAGTCGCTCGTCGTCAGGTCGGCTTCGTTCCCCGTGGAGACGATGTGGCTGAAGTGGACGTCCTGATCGGCCGCGCGCTCGAAGAACGTCGTGAACGCCAGCGCGCCCGACTGGCTCACCAGCGCGATCGACCCCTGCTGTGGCTCCCGGGAGCACGTCGCGGTGAGCGTCGCGCCCGCGGCGGCCATCACCCCGATACAGTTCGGGCCGACGACGTGGATACCCGCCTCGTCGGCCGCGGCGGCGAGGTCGGCTTCGAGTTCGGCACCCGTCTCGTCGGCCTCCGAGAAGCCGGCGGTGACGACCAGCGCGGCCGGGACGCCACGCTGGCCCGCCGCGCGCACGACGTCGACGACGTACTCGCGTGGGACGCTGACGACGACGAGGTCGACCGTCTCCGGCACGTCGTCGATGCCGTCGTAGCAGTGTCGGCCCCAGACCTCCTCGCGGCCGGGGTTGACGGGGTACAGCTCCCCGTCGAACCCGTAGTCGAGGAGGTTGTCGATGAGGTTCCCCGCGTAGAACGAGTCGGGGCTGGCGCCGACGACGGCGACGGAGCCGGGGTCGAACAGCGGGTCGAGGTCGGGCGAGTCGGATAGCACGAGGTGTGGTTTGCGACACCACCACAAAAGCGATTGGGTACCGCAAATTTTCCTCGCCGACAGCGCGGACAGAACTCGCCGGTCGGAGTGGGTGGATTGATGTACGAGCCACCGCTCTCTCCGGTCGTGATCGAGCGTTCGCCGACGCTGTTCGCCTACGGGGAGCGACTGCGGCCGGTCCGCGACGGTCGGTTCGCCGACGCCGCGAGCGCGCTCGCGTGGCTCCTCGGCGCCGCCGCGACGGTCGCCCACCCGGCGGGACTGGCCGTCGCCGGCCTCCTCCTCGGGATCGTCGCGACGTCGATCGAACGCGCCGTCGCGGCGGGCGCGAGCTTCGGTATCGCCGTCGTCGCCGCCGGCGCCGTCTGGCTGACCGTGACCGGATCGCTCCCGCCGACGCAGGGGTTCGACCCCATCGTGCTGGTCGCGCTAGCGCTGCTCGGGACGCCGACCGTGGCCGCGATCGTTCGGGCGCTCGGCTGATCGGCGACGCCGAGCCCCGAACGCGTCAGCCCGCTGTCCGGTCGTGGACGGCGCTCCACAAAGTATTTCCACCGCACAGGGCGAGTACCGACCAACGATGGAGAGCCAAACGGTCGAGCGGGTGACCGAGTGGGACTCGGAGCCGTTCTCTGACGGCCACGCCGGGCTCCGGGAGCTCGCCGAACGGGAGTTCACGGGCGCGGTCACCGACGGCGGGGCGTGGCTGTTCATGCTCAACGGCCGGGTGCTCGGCGTGTTCGACGGCGACATGGATCGCTTCGCCGACGCCGACGGCACCGCCTACGTCGCCCCCGACCGTTCGCTGCCGCTGCTGTTCGCGATGCGGGAGGCCGGCGGCGAGGTCCGCGGCGAGTACTACACCGAGGAGACGCCGATCTCGGAGGTCGACGGGACGCTCCAGTCGGGCAACTTCACCGGCTATGTGGAGCTCTCCGACAACGTGCTCTCCGGGGATTACTACCTCGTCTACTACGGCGGCCGGCGGCTCCCGGTCGCGTTCATCGGGAACCAGGAACGGCGTATCACGGGTGAGGAGGCGTTCGAGCGCGCCGACGACGAGGTCGGTATCTACCAGGTCACGACCGCCGATCTGGATATCGTCGACGTTCCGTCGGCCGAGCCGACCGAGGGGTCGACTGCGGCTGGTGCCGCGGGGAGTCCCGACACCGAGGACGAGCGGGCTGCGGGCGCGGAGTCGTCCACTGTCGACGACCCCGCGGCGAGTTCGGGATCGGCCACCAGTGACGGATCTGCCGCGGCCGCGGACGATCGGACCGCCGCGGACGAGTCCCGCACCGCGGCGACCGAGAGCGACGACGACTCCCCCGACTCGGCGTCGCCCGACCGATCGTCCGCGGCGACGGAGGAGACGCCCGACCCCGAGACCGGCGACGAGTCGACGGACTCGGCCCCCCGCTCGGTGCGGACGGACGCCGGCCGGTCCGCGACCGAAGCCGCCGAGGCGGCGATCTCCGACGACGGGGAGTCGTCGACGACGGACTCCGCGGCCGCGTCGGCGTCCCAACCGGGGAGGCGGTTCTCGGCGGAGTCCGAGTGGCGCGAATCGACGACGATCCCGGCGCTCGACCCCTCGCAGTCGGTGTCGAGGGGTTCGGCCGAGGGGGCCGACTCCGAGAGTTCGACCGAGCCCGAACCGACGACCGAGACTACCTCGGAGGAGGTCGAAGCACTACGCGAGGAGCGTGACCGGCTGCGCGAGCGCGTCGAGGAGCTGGAGACGGAGAACGAGCGCCTCGAGACGGAGACCGAACGCCTCACCGGCGAGCGTGACCGGCTCGAACACGAGCGCGACGAGGCGGCAGCCAGGGCGGAGGAGCTGGAGGACGAGCTCGAGTCGCTCAGAGCGACCGTCGACGAACTGGAGGCGGAGCTCGAAACGGCCCGGGAGTACGTTCCCGAGGGCGACCACGAGATCCCGCCCGACGAGGCGCTCGCGGGGACGAGCCTGTTCGTCCGGTACGAGCGCAAGGGAGGGCCGACGCTCGAGGACGCGCACAACGGCGACGCCGGCCGCGAGGCGGTCAACGACAACCTCCGGCTCGAACACCACACGGAGTTCGACGCCGACGGCGCCGTCGTCGACGGCGAGCCGTTCGAGGAGTGGCTCCGCAACACGGTCGAGTACGGGTTCGTGGAGTGGCTCACCCGATCGTTCGTTCACGACGTCCGCGAGACGCGCAACCAGACGTCGATGGGGACGCTGTACGACGCCATCCCGGATCTCGATCGGGTGGAGCTCCGCGGGGCCGTCGAACTGGGCGAGGAGGCCGACGGGGAGAGCGCCTCCTTCGACGTGGTGCTGCGCGACCGGATGGGCCAGCCCCTGATCGTGACTGACCTGAACGACTCCCGGGAGCCCGCCACCGAGCCGATGCTCGAGTCGCTGGTTCGGAACGCGACGCCCGTCGCCGAGTCGGGCGATCGGCTGGCGGCGGCGTTTTTCGTCACGTCGAGCTACTACGAGCCGGGTGCGCTGGAGACCGCGGAGGAGGCCACCGGCGGCGGGTTCCTGGGCCGCGGGAAGAACAAGAGCTTCGTCAAGCTCTCACGCAAGGAGGGGTACCACCTCTGTCTAGTGGAGACTCGCGAGGGCGACTTCCACGTCAGCGTCCCAGAACTGTAGTCCGCAGAGAGAGTTAGTTCTCGGCTTCCGGCGCCGATTCGATCCGCATGTCCCGCAGCTTCTCGACGGTGTCGTCCAGCTTCTCGTCGAGATCCTCGACGAACTCCGCGGTGTGATCGGTGGTGATCGCACCCTGGCTCGACGGTTCGATCAGGTTCTCCTCCTCGAGCACGCGCAGCGAGTAGCGGACCTTGTGGTGGGGGTAGCCGGTCTCGTTCGACATCTTCACGATGCCGATCGGCTCGTTTTCGATGACCATGCGGAGGACCTGCAGGTGCCGTTCCAGCATATCCACTTCTTTTTCCAGTCGATCTATCATGCCGTATGTTAACTTATCTTGCGAGCGTTTAAAGCTTCCCCTCGGTACCCGCTCGCAACCGGGTGTTACAACTACGCACGGCACCTTGTTAACCGTTCTGGCCTGCAGTCGGGCGGGTCGAGGCCGACAGGATGGCCGCATCGTAATCGGTTTAGCCGGGGCTACTGAACCGCCGTACATGACCGTCACAATCGTCGGGGCGCAACTCGGCGACGAAGGCAAGGGCGCCCTCGTCGACCGCTGGGGCGAGGAAGCCGACACCGTCGTGCGGTATCAGGGCGGGGACAACGCCGGCCACACGGTCGTCGAGGGCGGCGAGGAGTACAAGCTCTCGCTCGTTCCGAGCGGCTGTGTCCGCGGGAAGACCGGTGTGCTCGGGAACGGCTGCGTGGTCAACCCACGAACGTTGTTCGACGAGATCGAGACCCTCCGGGAGAAAGGGCTCGACCCCGACGTCCGCGTGGCCAAGCGGGCTCACGTGATCATGCCGTACCACCGGGTGTTCGACGACATGGAGGAGGCCGACAAGGAGGACACCGACATGAAGGTCGGCACCACCGGCCGCGGCATCGGCCCGACCTACGAGGACAAGGCCGGCCGGCGCGGCGTCCGGATCGGCGACCTCCTCGACACGGAGGTGCTCCGGAAGCGGCTGGAGTACACCGTTCCCCAGAAGCGCGCGATCGCGGAGGACGTCTACGGCGTCGACACCGGCGTCGAGTTCGACGTCGACGAGCTGGTCGCGGAGTACGCCAACTACGGCCAGCGCCTCCGGGAGAACGGGATGCTCGTCGAGGCCGGGGACTACCTCCACGACCAGCACGAGTCGGGCGGAAACCTCCTGTTCGAGGGCGCACAGGGGACGAGCATCGACATCGACCACGGGAACTACCCCAACGTCACCTCCTCGAACCCCACCGCCGGCGGCGCCGCTGTCGGCTCGGGCGTCGGCCCCGGCGTCGTCGGGTCGGGCGAGATCGTCGGCATCGTGAAGGCGTACCTCTCGCGGGTCGGCGAGGGGCCGCTGCCGACGGAGATGGAGGCCGACGAGGCGGAGCTCGCCGACGAGATCCGCGAGAAGGGTGGGGAGTTCGGCACCGTCACCGGCCGCCCGCGGCGCATCGGCTGGCTGGACGTGCCGATGCTGCGCCACGCCGCGCGCCGCTCGTCGTTCACTGGGCTGGCGGTGAACCACGTCGACGTGCTCGCGGGGCTGGAGGAGCTGAAGGTCTGCCACAGCTACGAACTGGACGGCGAGACGCGCACCACGGTGCCCGCGACGACCGAGGAGTGGGCACGGTGTGAGCCGAACTACCGGGCGTTCGAGACGTGGGCCGAACAGGACTGGAGCGCCGTCGCCGAGGAGGGGTACGAGGCGCTGCCCGCCGCTTGTCGCGACTATCTCGAGTACCTCGAGGGCGAACTCGACGCCCCCGTATACGCCGTCGGCGTCGGCCCCGACCGCGACCAGACCGTCGAGCGGCAGAACCCCTGGGAGTAGCACAGCTCGACGATCCGGCTGGCGAACAGGCGACCCCACTGCGTCGCTCTCCGGGCCGGTGGGTCGCGCTCCCGTCGTGTTCGGCCCGGGTAGCCGTCAGCGCACGTGAGCGCTGGTCCCGCTTTCCTACTTGAGCGTTCGGCCCACGGAACCCGCAGCCTTTTGCCCCATCCGACTAGATTGGGAGCACATGAAGGAGTCGCTGATGGAGATCGTCTGCTGTCCGATGGACAAACACGAGCTGGAACTCGACGCCGAGGAGCGCGACGACGGCGAGATCATCTCCGGAACGCTGACCTGTACCGACTGCGGCGAGTCCTACCCCATCGAGGACGGCATCCCGAACCTGCTGCCGCCGGACATGCGCGACGAGGCCTGACGCGGGAAGATTTTTCAGCCCGTCGGTGGAACTGTGGCCGTGCTCGAAACCTCCCTCCGGAGCCAGCGACGTGACGGCGCGCTCGCGTTCGACCTCACCGTCGAGAACCGAGGCGACGACCCCGTCGAACTCACCTTCCCGGACGCCCAACGTCTCCGCGTCTCGCTGTATCCCGCCGACGCCGACGGCGAGGCGGCGCCGATCTGGCGTTCCGACGCCGACCGCATGTTCGCGCAGGTGCTCGGCAGCGAGACGATCCCCGCCGGCGAGAGCGTGACGTTCAGTACCGCGTGGAAGGAGCCCGAACCCGGCGAGTACCACGCTGTCGGTGAGATGACGTGTCAGGATCGGGATGTCACCGCCGAGGAGACGGTGCTGATCTAGTTCAGTTCGTCGTACAGCTGTTCGGCCGCGCGTCGGACCGCCGCGTCGCTGTCTTCGGGCACGTCGTGACCCAGCTCGGAGAGCTTGCTCGTGTCGAGTCGCATCTTCGGCACGTCGCCGGTCCAGCCGCGGTCGCCGCCGGTGAACTCGTACTCCGGGTCGAGCTCCATCACGTCGGCGACGATGTCCGCGATGTCGACGACGGAGGTGGTCGTCTTCGAGCCGAGGTTGTAGAGGTTGTAGTCGCCGTCGGCGTTCTCGACCACGTCACGGATCGCCGCCGCACAGTCGGAGACGTGGAGGTAGGACTTCTCCTGTCGGCCGTCGCCGAGGATCGTCAGCGTCTCGGGGTCGTCCTGGAGTTTCTGGATGAAGTCCGGGATCACGTTGCCGCGCTGGCGCGGGCCGACGATGTTCGCGAAGCGGAACACCCACGACTGGATCCCGTAGGAGTGGGCGAACGTCGAGACGACGCCCTCGTCGGAGAGCTTCGAGGCGCCGTAGATGCTGATCGGTTCGAGCGGCGCGTAGTCCTCGGGTGTGGGACGGGGCGCCTCGCCGTACACTGTCGAGGAGGAGGTGAAGGCGAGCGCGTCACAGCCGACCTCGCGCATCCGCTCGACGACGTTGTACGTCATCTCGGTGTTCTCCTCGAACACCCGCCGCTCCTCGGCGGGGTCGTCGACGCGCACGTCGGTGTGGGCCGCGAAGTGGAACACGATATCGGTGTCCTCGGTGATCACGCTCGCGACGTCCGCGGGGTCGAGCATATCCGCCTGTTCGAACGCCACGTTGTCGGGGACCGCCTCGCGTTCCCCCTTCGAGAGGTCGTCGACCGTCAGTACGTCGTTCTCGTCGGCCAGGGTCCCCGCGAGGTGGGAGCCGACGAGCCCCGCGCCGCCGGTCACGACCACGCGCTTGCCGCTGAGGTCCATACCCGCGACTGTTCGGGTTCGGGGAAGTGCGTTCCGATCGGAAACCGAAAGCGCCACCCTTCCGCCGTGGCTCCGCGGAGGTATGCAGGGAGCGCCGGAGTGCTGCGTGCTTCGGTTCGGCCACCGGCCGGGCCGGGACGACCGCATGACGACCCACGTCGGCCTCACCGCCCGCGCGCTGGGTGCCGACCGCGTGATCTTCCCGGACAACGCGGGCCAGTCCGCGGAGACGGTCCGGGACATCACCGACCGCTTCGGCGGCCCGTTCGCGGTGGAGCTCCGCGACGATCAGCGCGCGATCATCCGGAACTGGGAGGGGACCGTCGTCCACCTCACGATGTACGGCGAGGAGGTTCAGACCGTCCAGGAGGAGATCCGCGAAGCTCACACCGAGGGCCCGCTCCTGGTCGTCGTCGGCGGCGAGAAGGTGCCGTTCGAGGTGTACGACCACGCGGACTGGAACGTCGGCGTCACGAACCAGCCCCACTCCGAGGTCGCGGGGCTGGCCGTGTTCCTCGACCGCTTGTTCGACGGCGACGAACTCGATCGCGAGTGGGAGGGCGGCGAGCAGCGCGTGATCCCGAAGGAGACGGGCAAGCGCGTGGTCGATCCGGAGGCACTCGACGAGGACGGGACCGTCGACGAAGACGACGATGACGGCTGATTTTTCGAGGACTGACGGGTATACTCGCGGTTCTGCGGTGGCGCGAGGCGCTCGCGCCTCCGTGCGCGAGCCGAGCGCGAGGGATGAGCGAGTGAGCGGAGCGAACGAGCGAATCGGTTGGGGAGGCGTGTGGGCTGTACGGATGGGCGGGACTGAAAGGGGCAGTCCGCTCGGCGACGGCGGACGACGCAAGCACCGCAGCGGAGTGAGCGAAGCGAACGAAGCGAGGCGCGCAGCGAGTCCCCCGAGCCGAGCGAACTGGGGCTTTCACGGTGTTGGTCACTCCAACCGTCGTCGAGAGACCCGAACTGCCGTTGACTAAGACCCGGAACCCACAACGTTGAAGCGCGTGCCCCTTATACGTCACCGCAATGGCTTTTGAGGAACTCTTGGAGGACCCAGTGATTCAGAAGTACCTCCACGACCTGGTCGGTCCGACGGGGATGCCCGTCGCCGCCGCCCCACCCGACGGCGAAGTAACCGACGAGGAGCTGGCCGAGGAGCTCGGCCTCGAACTCAACGACGTGCGCCGCGCGCTGTTCATCCTCTACGAGAACGACCTGGCCTCCTACCGCCGGGTCCGCGACGAGGATTCGGGCTGGCTCACCTACCTCTGGACGTTCCACTACGAGAACATCCCGGAGAACCTCGAGGAGGAGATGCACCGGCTCGCCGACGCGCTGGAGCAGCGTCTCGAGTACGAGAACGAGCACCAGTTCTACCTGTGTGAGAACTGCTCGCTGCGCTTCGAGTTCGAGGAGGCGATGGAGTTCGGCTTCGAGTGTCCCGACTGTGAGACCCAACTCGAGTCGATGGAGAACACCCGCATGGTCGAGGCGATGGAGTGGCGGCTCGACCAGATCCGCGACGAACTCAACGTCGAGGCCGCCTGATGGTCGTCCTCGCAACCAAATGCTACGTCGAGGGCAGCGCCCGAAAGCGCGCGCTCGACAGCCTCGACTCGCTGGTCGCGAACGATCTCGCCGACCTCGACGTCGACTGGACGGTCGGCCTCCGGGACGACGAGTTCGTCGCCGTCACCGTCGAGGGCGACGACGCGACCGTCGCCCGGAACCTCCTGCGGGAGCGCTGGGGGGAGATAACCGACCACTTCGACGACGGCGAGGTCGCCGTTGGCACCCTCCGATCGTGGGACGACGAGGGGTGGACGCTCGACGCCGGCCAGCCGATCCAGATCGACGTCGACGACCTGGGGCTCGGGCCCGGCGACGGCTCGCAGATCCGGGACCGCTTCGGCGTCGTCCAGCACACGCCGCTGTCGTTCGTCTACGACGCCGAGGGCGACCACCGGCTCGCCGACGAGAGCCAGGACCTGCTGTACGGCTGGACCCGCAACGACGACGACGGCGCCGACTCGGGCGGCCGGCTGAACGTCAACTCCGCGACGCGGGGCGAGGTGCGCGCGACGATCAACCGCGCGGGCCACGCCCAGGACATCGTCACCGTCGAGCGCCTGGGGCTGCTCGAACAGAGCGTCGTCTGCGCCGCGGGCACCGACCCGCCGGGGCTGCTCGCCAGCGTCGGCGAGTACCTCCCCGCGGAACTCAAGTGCGTCGTCCCCTGAGGATGGAAGGATGAACCGGCGACTGCTCGCGCTGGTCGCGCTCGTCGGGCTCGTCACTCTCAGTGGCTGTATGGGTGGCCTCGGCGGCGGCGGCCCCACCAGCCCCGACCGGCTGGACGAACCGCCCGAGGCCGCGTACGACTGGGACGCCGCGGACGACGTCCACATCACCGTCACCAGCAACGTCACCTACCGCGCGGTGTACGACGCGTCGGCGGTCGAGGAGGATATCCGGCTCTCCCGACCCGGCTTCCTCGGCACCGACCAGCCGCTCACGATCAGCTCGCTGCGCTACCGCTACCCCAACGGGACGACGATCAACGGCTCGGCGTTCGGTGACCACGGCGGCGACGTGCGCACCCAGAACAACCACCTCGTAATCGAGCCGCCGGGCGAGGAGGGCTGGGTCGCGTACTCCGGCGAGAGCACGCCCAAGCAGTTCACCCACCCCGTCGCGGTCGAGGAGGGGAACTACACTGTCGTCCTCCCCGAGGACCGCGAGGCGTCGATCCCGCTGTTCGGTCGTATCGCACCCCCGGCGGACTCGAAGACGGTCGTCGACGGCCATCTCACGATCGAGTGGACCGAGATCTCCCGGGAGTCGCTCTCGGTGCGGTTCTACCTTCCGCGTGACGTCCAGCTGTTCGCCGGCCTGCTGGTCGGCCTGCTCGGCGTCGCGATCGTCGGCGGCGCCTACTACCTCCGACAGATCAGGGAGCTGCAGGAACGCCGCGAGGAGATGGGGTTCGACATCGACATCGAGCAGGACGACGACGACGGCCCGCCGCCGGGGATGGGCTGAGCGGCTGCCGGCGCGTGACGCGGCCCTTTTGCGTTCGCGGGCGGTAGGCGGAGTATGTCCAACCGGAACGACGTCCCACCCGGAACCGTCGGCGTCGACCTCCGAGAGGAGGGCGTGGTCGTCGAGTACGCCGACGGCCGCGAGACGCTGTACCGGGGCGTCCCCAGCGCCGAGGAGGGATCGGTCCGGACCGGCCCGGGGAAGGAGTGTCACCTGCTCGTCACCGACCCGACCGAGAGCGAGGGGGTGATGCTGTACATCAACGACCTGAAAACCGAAGACGAGATCCTCGAGGACACCGGCGTCGGCCGCGTGATGATCGACCCCGGGGAGGCCGAGGAGGTGTTCCCCGGCGTGACCGCACGCCACGTCGACGGGCGACGGATCGAAGTGGAGGCAGACCCCGAGGTCGCTCGGGGCCGCGTGTTCGTGTTCGTCGAGGACGACTGGGGGGAACAGAGCTTCGAGATCGTGAGCGCCGACGAGAGCGAGTAGCCAGCGGTACCGACAAGTACCCGCACGTCGAACCGGCGGGCCATGTTCGACGGGCTGTTCGACGAACTGGTCGACCAACTCTTCTACGGGGTCGTCCCCGACCACCCGGCCGTCCTCTACCTCCTCCCGACCCTCCTGCTCGGTGGGGGGCTCGCCGCCGTCGCGGACCCGTTCCCGTTGCTCGCGCTCGCTGTCGGCGCCGTCGCGAGCGTCGCGGTCTTGCTGGCCTACGAGCACACGGGGCTTCAGAAGGAGTCGACGGGTAACGAGCGATCGACGGCGGACTGGATCGTGACCGGCGCCTTCCTGCTCGTCGTCGCCGGGATCGTGATCGTCGCGGAAGTGGACGCGATCGACCCCGGCGTGTCGGCGATGCAGGTACTCGGCGCCGTGACGGGGCTGCTCGCGGGCGCGTCGGTCGTCGAGTGGCTGCTCCCGACGCTCTCGAGCGTGGCGGAACGGTAGTCGAGGCCGGGGCTACTGGAGGTACGAGGGGTCGTCGCCGGCGCAGTTGTCCTCGTGCTGGCCGGCGTCGGTCTCGTCGTCGAACAGGAGGCCACAGTTCTCACACTGGTACCACGTCATCCCGTCGCGCTCCGTGGCGTCGACCATGTTCCGACGTGGGGGCGGAGACCGTAAATCGCTTCCGGCGATCGACCCCCTCCCCTCTCGGGGTTTGCTGGAGCCCCCCTTCCGTAACGTGCAAATGGGTGGCCCGCCCAGCGGACGTATGCGCGGAACCGCGACCGCTTCCGCCCAGCCCACACAATGACGCTCACCAAACGGGTCATCCCCTGCATCGACGTGGACGTGGACGACAACGGCGATCCCGCCGTCTACACCGGCGTCAACTTCGAGAACCTGGACTACACCGGCGACCCGGTGGAGATGGCCAAGCGCTACAACGAGGCCGGCGCCGACGAGTTCGTCTTCCTCGACATCACCGCCAGCGCGGAGGGGCGGGAGACGATGCTCGACACCGTGTCGGCGGTCGCCGACGAGGTGTTCATCCCGCTGACCGTCGGCGGCGGCATCCGGACGACCGACGACATCAAGGAGACGCTGCGCGCCGGCGCGGACAAGGTCAGCATCAACTCCGGCGCGATCGCGAACCCCGACCTGATCGACCGCGGTGCCGAAGCGTTCGGTTCGCAGTGTATCGTCATCTCGATCGACGCCCGCCGGCGCTACGACGAGGGGGGCGAACACTACGAACGCGTCGACGGCGAGTCCTGTTGGTTCGAGTGCACCGTCAAGGGTGGCCGCGAGGGGACCGGCCTCGACGCCGTGGCGTGGGCCGAGGAGGCCGAGTCCCGCGGTGCGGGGGAGTTGTTCGTCAACTCCATCGACAAGGACGGCACCGAGGAGGGGTACGACGTCCCGCTCACCTCGGCGGTCTGTGACGCCGTCTCGACGCCCGTGATCGCCTCCTCGGGCTGTGGCTCGCCCGCGGACATGTACGAGGTGTTCACCGAAGCGAACGCCGACGCCGGGCTGGCGGCCTCGATCTTTCACTACGACGACTACTCGATCCGGGAGGTCAAGCAGTATCTCGCCGAGCGCGGCGTGCCGGTTCGGATCTGACGCCGGCAGCCGGGTGCTCTCGGGACGGCCGGAAAGAAGGACCGGACGGCAGAAACTAGACGGCGGCGTCCTCGAACGCGGTGCGGAGATCGTCGGCCTTGGTGCTCACGTCGCCAGCGGCGGTCTCGAGCACGTCGAGCGGGTCGGCGCCGCCCTCGGTCGTGATCGAGAGGATCGGCTCGGTCTGGCCGCCGGACTGCTCGGGGTTCACGTCGTACGTGGCGGCGGCGACGTCGTCGTTCTCCAGCAGCGTCCCCTTCAGGACGTTCATGAACGTGTGGCCCTCGCCGGCGACCTCGATGCGGAGTTCCTCGTCAGTCTTCTCGATGACCCGCAGTTCCATGGATTCGGGTTGTCGGGGTCGGCGTTTGAGTGTTTCGTCTCCGATACCGTTCGTTCGTGGGTTCTGGCGGTTCGATGAGTTGACGGTAGTCCGGTTTCGTAACGACTCCGGCCGCTCTGGGCGATCGACGACAGCGACCGCGAACGTCACCGCGACGTTCGGTGTTTCAGCCGCGAACAGCACCGCGGCGTTCGGTGTTTTGGACTGCAAACACGACCGCGGAGTGAGCATGACCACTTGTGACCGCAGCCGCGCCGCACAGCCCTCAGGCCTCCCCAACCGACTCACTCCCTTCGGTCGTTCGTCCCTCGCGCGCTCGTTCGCGCCGTCGCTCTCACGTCGCGCGCCGACAGCCGTAGCGGTGCGGTAGCGGTGGACGCCTCGCGCTCGCCAGCGGTCGGCGAGCGCGGGGGGAGGGGTGGGGAATCACGGTCTGTGCCGGGCCTCGTGCCCGGCACACTGCGGTCACAAGTGGTCTACGATCGAGATGCTGTTGCCGTCGCGGTCAACGCAACCAATCTCGTCACGAAAGACGACTACACCACCAATCGAGAACCGAGAACAGCGAGGAACCACACGGATTCAACTACACTCCTCCCCACCCCCGACCCATGGACGCCTTCGCCCCGGCCAGCGTGACGGCCGTGTTCGCCCCCGACCAGATCGAGTCCGGCTCCCGCGGCGCCAGCGTCGCACTCGCGGACGGCGTGACCGTCAGCGTCGACGAAGCGCCCGAGAGCACGGTGACCGTCGACGGCGAGCCGGCGGCGTTCGAACCAGTCGAGCGCGTACTCGACCGCCTCGGCGTCGACGCGGCGGTCGACGTGCAGCCACAGGTCCCCCTCGGCGCGGGGTTCGGCGCCAGCGGCGCCGCCACGCTCGCGACCGCGCTCGCCGCGAACGAACTGTACGAGCTCGCGCTCCCGCGCGACCACCTCGTCGAACACAGTCACGAGGCCGAAGTCGCCGCCGGAACCGGACTCGGCGACGTGTTCATCCAGGACGCTGGCGGGCTGCTGTACAACGTCGGCGACGGCCGGCAGCGTGTCGAGACCGATCAGGCCGTCGAGTACGTCTCCTACGGCGGGCTCTCGACCGCCGACGCGCTGGCCGACGAGGAGCTGATGGATCGCGTTCGCGAGGAGGGCGGCGCCGTGCTCGACGCGCTGCCCGCCCCGCCGACGCTGCGGGACGTGGTCGAGCGCTCGTGGCCGTTCGCGCAGGCGCTGGATCTCCCGACGGACCGAGTCGTCGACGACGTGGCCCGCGTCGAGGAAGCAGGCGGCGCGGCCACGATGGCGATGCTCGGCGAGACGGTCGTCGCCGTCGACTGCGAGGGCGTGCTGGCGAACCGCACACGCGTCTCGACCGAGGGCGCGCGGCTGCTGTAACCCCGCCGACACCGCCGAACCGTCGCGACCACCAGCTTCAAGCCCCGGACCCGTTCCAGTACGGATATGGACGGCCACGCCGCCGCGCCCGGTGCGGGCACGGTGCTCAACGCGCTCGCCACGGGCCGGGGGTCGGCGTTCGCGCTCGATTTCGAGACCGCGGCCCACGTCGAACTCGACGACTCCGGGACGGTCGCGGGCGAGATCGAGGGCCAGCCCGACGCCGACACCGAGCTGATCGAGCGCTGCGTGGCCCTCGCGGCCGAGGAGTGGGGCGACGACCCGGCCGCGACCGCGGCGCTCCCGGAGCCTGAGACCGTCGGCGGCACGGTCCGAACCGAGAGCGAGGTGCCGACCGCCGCGGGGCTCAAGAGTTCCTCCGCGGCCGCGAACGCGGCCGTACTCGCGACCGCCGACGCGCTCGGGCTCGCGGGGATCGTCGACCACGAGGACGCCTGCCGGCTCGGCGTGCAGGCGGCGCGGGCGGCGGGCGTCACCGTCACCGGCGCGTTCGACGACGCCAGCGCGTCGATGCTCGGCGGGCTCACAGTCACCGACAACACCGCCGACGAACTGCTCGCCCGCGAAGAAGTCGACTGGAACGCGCTCGTCTGGACGCCGCCCGAACGCGCGTACTCCGCCGACGCCGACGCCGAGCGCTGTGAACTGGTCGCGCCGATGGCCCGACTCGTGGAGGAACTCGCGCTCGACGGCGAGTACGGGACCGCGATGACGGTCAACGGGCTCGCGTTCTCTGCGGCGCTGGGGTTCGACCCCGAGCCGGCGGTGGAAGCGATGCCCCACGCCGACGGCGTCTCGCTCTCCGGCACGGGGCCGAGCGTCGTCGCGGTCGGCGATCCCGAGGGGCTGGAAGCGGTCGAGGACCGCTGGAGCGAACGACCGGGGGAGACGCTGCGGACGCGGACACGCGCGACTGGAGGGAGATATCTATGACCGAGCGAACGCCCGACGACATGACCTTGGAGGAACTGCGCGAGGAGATCCAGCAGATCGATCAGGAGCTGGTCGAGCTCATCGCCCAGCGAACGTACGTCGCCGACACCATCGCCGACGTGAAGGCGGAGCAGGGGCTCCCGACCACCGACGAGGACCAGGAGCAGGCGGTGATGGACCGCGCCGGCGAGAACGCCGAGCGTTTCGATGTCGACTCGAACCTGGTGAAGGCGATCTTCCGGCTGCTGATCGAACTGAACAAGGTGGAGCAGCGGGAGAGTCGGTAGCCGAAAACGGGCCGACGCTACTCGTCGTCGGTCGGTTCGAGCGGGACTCGTTCGACCTCGATATCCTCGTACTCGTTCTCGGAGGAGAGGACGTCCACCCCTCGCGTTTCCGCAGTGGCCGCGTGGAACGCGTCGAACGGTGTCATCCCCTCGTCGTAGTAGTTGACGGCTTTCAGCACGACCTGTTTCTCTTCCTCGTCCCGCACGGGGACGAGTTCGAGCAGGTTCGCCACCAGCGGAACGTAGTCGAACTCGTAGCGTTCCCGGGCGAGCAGGAGTTCGAGATACGAGAACGGTGACGTTTCGACGGCGTACTCGGTGAGAGCGTCCTCCGCGGAGCCCTGCAGCCATTCAGTGTCTTTGGCGAGTGCCAGCAGGAAATCCGTCTCGACGTACACCGTCATCTGTCGTCGCCGGCCTTCCCAGCCTCGGCTTTGGCCTCCGACTCGATATCCTCTCGAACATCCTCGACTGCTGTGTCGTGGAGTTCGCCTGCTGCCTCACGAACAGCGGCGAGTGGGTCGTCCGCGACCGGGATCAGCTCGATTCTGTCCTCGTACAGAACGATGTGGTACTTCTGGCCGTACTTCTCGCGCACTTCCTTCGGGATGTACAGCCGCCCCTGGCCGTCCGTCTCTGCTGACATAGACGAGGATATGGTACCACGAAAGAAGAAACTTACCACTAACTCCCCATTGGTGGTTCCAATCGGTTCGTTTCGGCACTGTGGATGTGGGTTTTCGCTACCTGACCGGGTCGAACAGCAGGAGAGTCGGTAGCCACTACGCCTCTCCCGGCACCAGCCAGCGCGGCACCACCCGCGTCAGCGTCACCATCCCCGCCAGCTCCACCAGCGTCTGCGTCACGACTACCGCCGGCACCAACTGATAGGCCGGCGGCAGCGCGAGCGCCAGCGGCAGCACCACCAGCGAGTTCCGTGTCACCGATGTGAACACGAGCGCGCGGCGCTCGCCCACGGGCAGATCCAGCCGCGCGCCCACGACCCCGGCGATCGGCGGCATGGCGAGCAGGAACGCGACGTAGACGGGGACGACGGTCGCGATCTGGTCGATCGAACTCCACACGCGGGGGAGCTGCGAGGCGATGACGACGAACAGCGTGACCGCGAGCATCGGCACCGGGAGCCACCCCATCGCCGTCTGCCACGACGTACCGTGGGGCGAGCGTTCCGCCCACGCTTCCGTCGCCCACGCCAGCGCCAGCGGGAGGGCGATGATCAGGAGGAACGCCTCGACGAACGGCCGTGGATCGATCGCCGTCGCGACCGTCGGCCCCACGAACAGCCAGAGGTAGACGGGCAGCGCCAGCAGTTGGACGAGCAGCAGCGCCGGCGTCGTCGCGGTGACCTGCTCGGCGTCGCCGCCCGCGAGGTCGGTGAACGTGATCACGTAGTCGATACACGGCGTCAGCAGCACGAGGAACGCCCCGACGAGCAGCGCCGGCTCTGCCGGCAGCGGTCTCGTGAGCAGCCAGGCCACGATGGGGACGACCAGGAAGTTCACCCCCAGCGCCGCCGCCACGAACCGACGGTTGCGGAACGCGCGCCGGAACCGGACGAACGGCACTTCGAGGAACGTGACGTACAGCAGCAGCGCCAGCACCGGGTCGATGAACCGCTCGACGACCGACGCCGTCGCCGGGCGGCCGAGACCGGCGGCGACCGCCAGCAGCACGGCGACGGCGTAGATCGCGACCTGTCGGCGCTGGAGCAGCGCTTTCCCGTCCATTCGGTGGCCGTTCGAGGAGCCACGGGAAAACGCCGACGCCTCCGAGATGGTGGTACTTATCCCCCCGGAGCGCGGGAGAGTACGTATACGCACGTCTCCGTCGATAGCGCCGGCCGTTCACTCCAGGGGAGTGTCAAGCCACCAGTCGGCGGAGGTCCTCACCATGACCGACACCGACATCTCGAACGTCGTGCTCGTCACGGTCGACTCGCTCCGGGCCGACGCTGTCGGCGCGTACGACGACGACCGCCACACGCCCGTGCTCGACGGCCTCGCCGACCGCGGGACGACGTTCGACCACGCGTTCGCCACCGGCAACTGGACGCCGTTCTCGTTCCCGTCGATCATGGCGTCCCGCCCGGTGTTCGCCGACACCGGCCGCATCGGCGTCGAGGGGGTGGAGACGCTGGCGGAGACGCTCTCGGATGCGGGGTTCTCGACGGCGGGGTTCAACGCCGCCAACGGCTTTCTCACCTCCCACTGGGGGTACGACGACGGGTTCGACGAGTTCGAGTCGTTCGTCACCGGCGTCGGCTCCAGCATCTACAGCAAGTATCTCGCCACCCACCCGACCGTCGAGGCGTGGCTCCAGTTCGCCACCTCGCCGATCCGCCGGATCGGCTCGTGGCTCCGCGGCGGCACCGACGACCGGCCGTTCCTCGACACCTCGCGGATGTTCGACGTGGAACACGCCGCGACCGACTACGTCGAGTCGGTCGAGGAGCCGTTCTTCCTCTGGATCCACTACATGGACGCCCACACGCCGTACGTCCCGGCGCCGCGGTACATCCGCGAGGTGTCCGACGGTCTGCTCGGCACCCACCGGATGATCCACGCCCACACCCGGACGGGGCTGGGCTGGAACGTCGGCGAGCGCACCCTCGCGGATCTCCGGACGCTGTATCAGGCCGCCGTCCGGCAGGTCGACGCCAGCGTGGGTCGCGTGCTCGACGCGCTCGAAACCGCCGGCGTCGACGACGAGACGGCGGTCGTCGTCGCGGGCGACCACGGCGAGGAGTTTCAGGAACACGGCCACCTCGCTCACTACCCCAAACTGTACGACGAACTCGTTCACGTCCCCTTCATCGTCGACGTGCCCGGCCGCGACGGCGGACGGGTCGAGCGTCAGGTCGGCCTCGACGCGATCCCGCCGACGGTGGCCGACCTCCTCGGCGCCGACGCGCCCGACGCCTGGCAGGGGCGAAGCGTCGCACCGAGCGTGCTCGACGGCAAGACGCCAGCCGACGAGCCGGTGGTGTCGGTCACGGTCCGCGGCGAGACGGTGACCAGCCAGCCGATCCCGCGCTCGCTCGACGACGGCGACCTGCTGGTGAGCGTTCGTGACCGGGACTGGACGTACATCGAGAACGTGGACGCGGGCGAGGAGGTCGCGTCGGGAGACCGGGACGGCGCCGGCGACCGCGAACTGTACTTCCGGCCCGACGACCCGACCCAGCAGGAGAACCTGATCGACGACCCGACGCCGGAGGCCCGAGCCGTGCTCGAGGAGTTCGAAGGGCTCGCCGATGCGCACGCCGAGCTACTCCGTGCTGCCGACGGTGACGCGGCGAGTGAGGCCGACGGCGTCGACGAGGAGCTCGAACACCGACTGGAGGCGCTGGGCTACCGCTAGATGGTCCGCGCGTTCCTCCGCAACCTCGTGAGCGGTCCGCTCGCGGTCCGGCTCCGGCGGTACGTGATCGTCGGGACCTCCACGGCGGGGGTGCAGATGCTGCTGCTCTGGCTGTTCGTCGACGTGGGCGAGGTGAACTACCTGGTTGGCGCGACCGTCGCGATCGAGATCACCATCGTGCTGACGTACGTGCTCAACAACGCGTGGACGTTCGCGTCGATGCAGAACTCTGGGTGGGGCGCGTACTTCACCGGCCTGCTGAAGACGAACGTCGTGCGGGGGACGGCGATCCCGATCCAGCTGGCGGTGCTGTACGCGCTGGTCGACTTCCGCGACGTCCAGTACCTGCTGGCAAACGCGGTCGCCATCCTGCTCAGCGGCGTCTACCGCTACGTGCTCGACTCCCGGTGGACGTGGAAACGGACCTGATCCCCCGGACGGCGGAGCGGGACAGCCGCAACCCCCAGCGGAAGGGCGACCCGCGGGGGCGAGCGACGACTGACGCCCTCGACGACGACTGCGAGGCCTCGCTCACGCCGGCGAACCAACGAAACTTTGCCTGCTGGTGGAGGAGTACCTGTATGGGCAACTATCACGTCGTGATGGAGGCTGCGTGGCTCGTGCGAGACGTCGAGGATATCGACGACGCCATCGGCGTCGCCGTCTCCGAGTCCGGCCGGCGTCTCAACGAGGCCGACAAGGAGTACGTCGACGTCGAGGTCGGCCTGACCGACTGCCCGGCCTGTGGCGAGCCGTTCGACTCCGCCTTTATCGCCGCCAGCACCGCCCTCGTCGGCCTGGTGCTCGAGATCGACATCTTCAACGCCGAGAACGAGGAGCACGCCACCCGCATCGCCAAAAGCGAGGTCGGCGGCGCGCTGCGTGACGTCCCGCTGGAGGTCATCCAGACCGTCGAGACCGAGGAGGGCGACCAGGGCGCGACCGCCGAGTAACCCCCGGGTTTCCGAAACGCTTTCAAATTACCAGTAGTTATTCCCCGCCATGGAGCTCCCGACACCCGAGGACCTGCGCGAGCGGCGGAACGAGGTGGGGATGACGCAGTCGGCGCTGGCCGAGCGCGCGGGGGTCTCCCAGCCGCTGATCGCCCGCGTCGAGAACGACGACGTCGACCCGCGACTCTCGACGCTGCGGCGGATCGTCGAGGCGCTGGACGAGGCCGAGGGTGAGGTGGTTCGGGCCGCCGACCTGATGCACGAGACCGTGGTCAACGTCGGCCCGGACGACTCGGTCAGCGACGCGGTCGACCTGATGGACGAGGAGGCGTACTCACAGCTGCCGGTGATCCAGAACGGCGTTCCGGTGGGGTCGATCTCCCAGTCCGACGTGGTCCACGCCGGCGAAAACGTCGGCGACCTGCCCGTGGCGGAGGTGATGAGCGAGTCGTTCCCGACGGTCGGCACCGACGCGACCGTCGACGAGATCCGGAACCTGCTCGACCACTACAAGGCGGTGATCGTCACCGACGGCGGCGAGGCGGCGGGGATCATCACGGAAGCCGACATCGCGAGTCACCTCTCGTAGCTTCCGTTCTGCAGGTACGGAGAGGTTCACGTCGCGAGCCTCGGACCTCTTCGTCTCGGGACGAGTGCACGAATCCGTCGGAGCTATCCATCCAGATATGTATCAGTGAGTGAACGATGGATTTGCGAAACCTGATGATCACGTTCCTCCTAATAATCCTCTGTGCGAACGTGGTGCTGGGATTTGTACCTCCTGAACCGCTCCCCACGCTCGGTTCTCTCGCCCTCGGCGCCGTGCTCGGCCTCGTTCTCTCTCGATTCGTCGTGCTTCCCGCCGTCGAGAAGTACGGATAAACGCCACTCCGGTCAGTTCGCCCACCTCACTAACGGCTACGAGAACGCCGAACCGATAGGGAACCAACAGTCCCGCTACAGCTCCAGCCCGCGAATAGCGACGCCCTCGCCCTCCTCCACGCGCCCGATCACGCGGCCCTCGGTCTCGCCGACGAGCGAGTCCGCGCGTTCGGGGTCGACCGCGGCGACGAACCCGGTGCCCATGTTGAACGTTCGATGCATCTCCTCGTCGCTCACGTCGCCGAGGTCCTGCACGAAGTCGAACACCTCCTGCTGGGGCCACGGGTCGTCGATCTCGTAGTGGTACTCCCCGAGCCGTTCGAGGTTGGTCCAGCCGCCGCCGGTGACGTGCGCCGCGGCGCGGACGCCGTGGTCCTGCATCGGTTCCAGGAGGTCCGTGTAGATCCGCGTCGGCTCGAGGAGCGCGTCGCCGACGGCGTCGTAGCGCTCGCCCGGGTAGGGGTCGGTGTACTGGTACTCACGAGTGACGGCTTCGCGGGCGAGCGTCAGGCCGTTGGAGTGGATGCCGGAGGACTCCCAGCCCACCAGCGCGTCGCCGACCTCGGCGTTGCCGGGGAAGACGGCGTCCTTCGCGGCCAGCCCCGCGCAGGTGCCCGCGAGGTCGAGGCCCTTCACGACCTCGGGCATCACCGCCGTCTCGCCGCCGACGAGTTGGAGGTCCGCCGCCTCGGCGCCGGCGGCGAGCCCCTCGCCCACCTGCTCGGCGAACGTCTCGTCGGGGTCGTCGACCGCGAGGTAGTCGACGAACGCCACGGGGTCGACGCCGGCGGCGACGAGGTCGTTGGCGTTCATCGCGATGCAGTCGATGCCGACGGTGGAGTAGTCCTCCATCGCCTCCGCGACGAGGAGTTTGGTGCCGACGCCGTCGGTCGCCAGCGCGAGGTAGCGGTCGCCGATGTCGAGTAAGCCGGCGTAGTCGCTGTCGGTGCCCTCGCCCGCGGCGCCGGCGGCGCCGACCAGCGCGGCCGTCGCCGCCTCGCTGTCGGCGATGTCGACGCCCGCCTCCGAGTAGGTCAGCCCCTCCTCTTCGGTCATGTCCGAAGCGGCGGGAGGGTCGCGCAAAAGTCCTCCGCTCCCTTCGTAGTGGTGTTGGGTGGGTGTCGGCTCCGTGTTTGGGTGGTGCTCGTCGTTTCGACGAGTGTGAGGTTCGGTGTCTTAATCGCGGAGTTCGGTGTCCTGACCGCCAACACGACCGCGGAGTTCGGTGTCCCGACCGCCAACACGACCGCGGAGTGAGCATGACCACTTGCGACCGCAACTGCCCCGCACAGCCCACAGACCTCCCCAACCGATTCGCTCACATCCGTTCGCTCATCCCTCGCGCCTGCTCGCGGACGGAGCCGCGAGCGTTTCGCGCCGACCGCGGCGGCGGTGCGGTCGCGGTGGACGCCTCGCGGCCGGCACCTGTCGCCGGCCGCGGGGGGAGGGGTGGGGATTCCATGCTGTGCCGGACCTCGTGTCCGGCACATTGCGGTCACAAGTGGTCATGCTTCGAGATGTTGTTGCGGTCGCGGTCGCTGATGCAGTAGTCAACGAACCGAGAGACCCACCGCGATCACTTCCCGAAAAGCCCGCACAAAACCACTCAGAACCCCACGCCCATCACGAACACCACGTACACCGTCACCGCGATACTCGGCAGGAACACGCCCGCCCAGACCGCCTTACTCCATCCCACGATCGTCCGGCCGTCGAGTGCGCCGATGGGGATCATGTTGAACGCCGCGAGGAACAGGTTCACCGCCAGCCCGCGGCCCCCGAGCAGTTCGAGCAGGTCGATCCCGAGCGTCAGCCCACCCAGCCAGAGCGGGACGAACACGGCCGCCAACACGAGGTTCACCGCCGGCCCCGCCAGCGCGATCAGCCCGTGCTGGCGGTCGGTCAGCCGGCCGCGGTGGTGGACCGCCCCCGGCGCGGCGAAGATGAACCCCAGGAACGCGCTCATGATCGCCAGGAACAGCATCCCGTACTCCGCCTTGAACGCGGCAATGTTCCCGTAGCGCACCGCGACCACTTTGTGCCCGAGTTCGTGGAGCAGGAACCCCACGCCCGCAGTGAGCAGCGACACCACGAGCGCGACCGCGAACGCCGTCGGGCTCGCCGTGACCAGGGCGATCGCCGCGTTCCCGCCGCCCGCAAAGAAGATCGCAAACGCCAGCCCCAGCGCGAGCCACGCGATCAGCAGGTCCTGGATCTCCTGGGCCGAGAACCGCAGCGACGGATCGGGGTCGAACCGCCCGCCATCGCCTCGCTGGGCGCTCACGCGACCCACCCCACGAGGGTGCGGGCGCTGTTACGCGCCCCCTCGATCAGCAGCTCCGGCACCGCGGCGACGCCGCCGATGTCGCCGAAGAAGGCGGGCAGCACGTACAGTGCGAACAGGAACGATGCGACGAAGCTCCCGACGTTGGTGAGTGCGACGATCATGATGAGTTTGAACAGCGGCACCTCGAACATCTCCTCGACGAGCTCCAGGATCGGCGTCTCCTGATCGTCGATCAGTTGGTTCAGCGTGTCGATGTCGCCGACGTTGACGGTGGTGTACCGGAGTTCGACGTAGCCCGCGAACCACCCCGGCGCGAGCAGCGGGTTCACGGAGGTGAGCCACGCGACGGAGCCGCCGACCAGCGCCGACGGCCAGCGCGCCCCCGCCAGCCGCGCGAGCCCGGCCGCGAACACGCCGTTGACGACGAACCACGCGCCGAACAGTTCGAGCAGGAAGCGGTCCTCGACGCCCGCCATCGCCAGCAGCACGAAGAAGGCGACAAAGGCCCCCGTGATCCCGACGGCGACGATCTTCCCCCACGGCAGCAGGCGCTCCTTCTGTCCGGTCAGGGACTCCCTCGGCGGCAGCGTCTCCGGGCGTTCGAGGTACGACTCGATCCCCTGCTGGTGGCCGGCGCCGACGATGGCGACCACCTCCTTCCCCTGCTCGCGGAGGTCGACGAGGTGGTGGGCGATGTACGCGTCCCGCTCGTCGATCAGCGCCTCCGCGCCGCCGGGGGAGAACTCACGGAACTCCTCCATCATCGCCGTCACCACGTCCGTGTCCGTCAGCTCGTCGGGGTCGAACAGCTCCTCCATCTCCTCGTCGGCCGGCTCGCCCCCGTCGACGAGAAGGCCCATGACCGCCGCGACGACGGCGCCGACGACCAGCCCCGCCGAGAGCCCGAGCGTCATCGACCCCACGGCGGTGATCACGAAGTCGCCGAGGTACTGGGTGACTAGGGGGTCGGTCAGGCCGAGCCCGACGCCTGCGAGCGCGCCGACAACGGTCGCAGCCACGGCAGCGCCACCGAGTGCCAGCACGTCGTCCTCGATGGTCCGCAGCGTCAGCTCCGAGAGGACGTACGCCGCGCCGAGCCCCACGAACGCGCTCCCGGTGAGGCCGACGAGCAGCGACTGCGTGACGCCGACGGCGCCGCCGAACACGCCCAGGATCGGCCCGAGGACGATCCCTACCAGCAGGCCGAACACCACGCCGCCGATCCGGGGGTCGGTGATGCCAAAGGCCAGCGAGCCCACGACTCGCAACTTCTCGAAGAGGCTCATCCGCGCCCAGAACCGCCGGATCGTCTCCTGGATGTCCCGGTCGACTAACGAGAGTTCGATGTCGAGATCCTCCGCGGTCTCGACGGCGGCGAGCATCTCCGCGCCGGGCTGGATGTCGAAGCGGTCGCCCATCCGGGCCTGGACGTAGGAGAGCATCCAGTACGCGAGGAACTGGAACACGGTGTTCCCCTCCAGCAGGTCGCCCGCGGCGAGGTCCTCGGGCTCCTCGCCGCGCATCTGGTTGTAGCGCCCCTCGTCCAGTTCGACGGCGACGACGTCCGGGCGCTCCTCCTCGATGGTCTCCTCGACCTCCCGGACGCTCTCGGCGGAGACGTGCGCGGTGCCGACGACCTGCACGCTCCCCTCCGACTCACTCATTGCGAGCGACTCCGCCCCGGTGGGCCTTGACCGTGACGAAGCGCGGTTCGGCCCGGCGTCCGCCGCCAGAACCGTTTTGCTCGCGCCACCCCCAGCCAGAGCCGTGTTCGAGAACCGCGAGGCTCACGCCCGTTCGCCCGCCCACGAGGTCGCGCTCGACTGTCTCACGGCCGGGGTCGACGGCGCCGACCCCGAAGGAGCCACCCGCGACGCGCTGGCGGTCGACGACGGCCACCTCGACGTGACCACCATCGAGACCACCGGCCTCGACCTCGCCGCGTTCGACCGCGTGCTCGTCCTCGGCGGCGGAAAGGCCGCGCCGGGCGTCGTCCGCGCGATCGACGCCCGCCTCGGCGACCGGATCGACGACGGCCTGATCGTCGTCCCCGAGGACGATCCCAGGGTCGGCGAGTCGATCGGCGCGGTCGCGCTCGAGGCGGGCGGCCACCCCGTTCCGACGCCGAGAGGGGTCACTGCGACCGAGAAACTGCTGGGGATGGCCGAGGCGGCCGACGAACGGACGCTCGTGCTCACGGTCGTCACGGGCGGGGCGAGCGCGCTGCTGGCCGCGCCCGCGGGCGACCTCTCGGTCGGCGATCTCCGGCGATCGACCCGTGCGCTGCTCGACGCCGGCGCCGACATCGAGGAGATCAACGCGGTCCGGAAGCACACCTCACAGGTGAAAGGCGGGCGGCTCGCGTCGACGGCCGCACCCGCGACGGTCCTCACGCTCGCGCTGAGTGACGTGGTGGGCGACCCGCCCTCGGTGATCGGCTCCGGGCCGACCGTGCCCGACGAAACGACGTACGCCGACGCGCTCGCGGTGCTGACCCGCCACGGGATCGACGTGCCGACGGTCAAGTCACACCTCGACGCCGGCGAGTCGGGCGAGCACCCCGAGACGCCCGGGGCGGACGGGTCACTGCCCGATGCGCCGACCCACGTCGTCGCCGGCGCCCGGACCGCCATCGACGCCGCCGCGGCGGTCGCCGAGGAACAGGGGTACGAACCCTGCGTGCTCTCCTCGCGGGTGCGCGGCGAGGCGACCGCGGCGGCGCCGACTCACGTCGCCGTCGCGGAGGAGGCCGCGGCGGCTGGTGATCCCGTCGACCCTCCCGCAGTCCTGCTCTCCGGCGGCGAGGCGACCGTCGACGTCCACGGCGAGGGGAAAGGTGGGCCGAACACCGAGTTCGCGCTCGCCGCCGCCCTCTCGCTGGCTGGGCGGGCCGACGACGCCGGCGACGATCTCGTCGTCGGCGCCGTCGACACCGACGGCCGCGACGGGGCGACCGACGCCGCGGGCGCACTGATCGACGCCGGGACGGTGACGGATCGATCCGCGGCTCGTGACGCGCTCGACCGCAACGACTCGCTGGGGTTTCTCGACGGCCGGAACGCGGCGCTCCGGACCGGCCCGACGGGGACGAACGTGAACGATCTCCGCGTGTTGGTCGTGCCCGGCCGGCGCTGAGCGACCGAACGTGACAGCGACCGGACGGCTGGGAGGGGACAGAGTTTCAACGACCGGCGCGAAAACGGAGGCTGTATGGTCGACATACTGCCCTCCACCCCGGACGCCGACCCCGACCCGGAGCCGCGGGTGCTCGGCGTCGACAGCGACGAGGCGGGCGAGACCCTTGCCGCGCTCTCCTCGGACACTGCTCGGGGGATGCTGCGCGAGTTCCACGACGAGCCGGCGACCCCCTCGGGGATCGCCGACCGCATGGACCTCTCGCTCCAGAACGCCCAGTACCACATCGGTAACCTCGATGACGCCGGCCTGATCGAGCCGGTCGACACGGTGTACTCCGAGAAGGGTCGCGAGATGACGGTGTACGGCCCCGCGGACGCCCCGCTGATCGTCTACGCCGGCACCGAGGACGACACGACTGGCCTGAAGGCCGCGCTCTCGCGGCTGATCGGCGCGGTCGCGGCGCTCGGGATCGTGAGCCTGCTCGTGCAGGCGTACTTCGGCGAGCTCCCGCTCCCGTTCGGCCGCACCGGCGGCGCCGAGGACTACCAGACCGGCGCCGACGCGACGGCGACCGAGGCTGCCACGGAGACCGAGTCCAGCGACATCGGGATCTCCCAGGCGACGCCCGAACCCACGGCGACGCCGGAGCCGACGCCCGCAGCCGAGACGACGGTGCGGACCGCGGAGGACGCACTCGGGCTCCCGCCCGGACTCCTGTTCTTCCTGGGCGGCATGGCGGTGTTGCTCGGCGTCGCCGCGGTCTGGTGGCTCCGGCGGCGCTAGAGGTACGGCGGGCGTTCCGGCTCGTCGGGCGACTCCTCGACGGGCTCGTCTTCGACGGTGCCGCCGTCGGCCGCACCCACGGCACCCGCGCCGTCGCGTTCCTCACCCTCGCCGTCGACGGCCAGCTCCGAGGTCAGGTCGACCGGACGGTCCTCGCTGTCGGCGTCGAGGCTGTACGTCGTCGACGCCGGCTCGTCGGGCGTCGACTCCGTGATGTCGCCGCTCGAGTCGGGGTCGTACGACAGCAGCGCCGTCACCGCGAGCACGCCCAGCGCGACCGGCTGTTCGGTCGCGAGCAGGCCGAGCACGTCGACCGCGAGCATCCCCAGCGCGACCGAGCTCCCGAACCGGAAGCGGTCGATGTCGACCGCGCCCTGGAGCGTCGGCGCGCCGAGCGCGACGCCGAGCGCGAACGCGACCCCCGTGCCGGCGGCGGCGGCCGCGGGCAACAGCGTCGCGAGCTCGAAGTTCATCGTCAGCTCGGCGCCGCCGCGGAAGCTGGCGATCATCCCCAGCCCGACGATCGCGCCGGGCCCCGGGAGGTACGTGCCGACCTCGGCGCTGGCGGTTTTGGCGGCGATCGCGAGGATCACCAGCCCCGCGAACCGTTGGAACACGTCGGGGTCGAACAGGGAGTACAGCGTCTGGGCGAACGCCGCCTCGACCACCGCGAGGGGGACGAGCACGGCACCGACCAGCAGGACGGAGATCGCCTTCTCGGTCGGCGTGCCGTCCATCTCCGCGAGAATAACCGCGACGGTGGCCGAACCACCGAAGATCAACAGCCCGGTCTGGAGCACGCCGCCGGGGGAGATAGCCCCGGTCTCGGTGGTGAGCGCGCCGGCGACGACAAGCGCGGGGAAGATCCCGTCGACGAGCGGGAGCCCCATCACGGTCGCGAGCAGGCGCGTCGCACCGCCGACCTGCTGTTCGAGGCGTAACGCGATCGGGTGGTCCGAGACGCTCACGACTAGCTGGCGGCCTCACCCGTGGCCAAACGGTGGTGTGCTCCCGACTCCGGATAGCCGCAAACGAATCCTGTGAACTTCGGGAGGAACCGCCGCACTGTTCGCCACGTGAGTTTGAGCGAGTCGACGGCACTGGCGTTCGGCTGGCCGGCGATGCGCGACGTGGCGAGACAGTCGACGTCCATACCTACTGGTTCTCCGGAGAGGCCGATAAACGTTGTGTGAGAGTGGGACCCACGAACACACCCGGATCATCGGTGAAACTGGGTAATCGTCGAAGAACTCTCGGTGAATCGCGACTGAAACTGAAGATATGTCGATAGAGACGGGTGCGGTCGCGTGGTGACCCTCGCCACACGGTTTCGAGATACGGAACGTTTTTGCGTCGAGGGTCACCACCGACAACATGGCGAGTAACGGTTCGGAACCTTTCTCGGAGAAGCTACGAGTGCCGGAAGCGCTGACGTTCGACGACGTGCTCCTGCGCCCGATGGAGAGCCGCGTCGAGCCCGACGCCGCGGACGTCTCGACCAGGGTGTCGAGCTCCGTCGAGCTCCAGATCCCCGTCCTCTCGGCGGCGATGGACACCGTCACCGAGGCCGAGATGGCCGTCGGGATGGCCCGCGAGGGGGGGCTGGGCGTGCTCCACCGCAACATGGACACCCCGGAGATGGAGGCCCAGATCACTCGCGTCAAGCGCGCCGACGAGCTCGTGATCCGGCGGGAGAACGTCGTCACGGCGTCCCCCGATCAGACCGTCGACGACGTCGACGAGATGATGGAGCAGGAGGGGGTCTCGGGCGCCCCGGTCGTCGACGAGAACGACACCGTGCTGGGGATCATCTCCGGCACCGACATCCGTCCCTACCTCGAAGTCGGCGAGAGCGACACGGTGCGGGAGGCGATGACCGACGAGGTCATCACCGCCGGCGAGGATGTGAGCGCCCGCGACGCGCTCGAACTCATGTACGACCACAAGATCGAGCGCGTCCCCATCGTCGACGACGAGGACCGCCTGGTCGGCCTCGTGACGATGCAGGGGATCCTCGCGCGCCGCGAGAACGAGAACGCGGCCCGCGACGCGGACGGTCGCCTGCGCGTCGGCGCCGCGGTCGGCCCGTTCGAGGAGGAGCGCGCGGTCGCCGCCGACGAGGCCGGCGCCGACGTGCTGTTCATCGACTGCGCCCACGCCCACAACCTCAACGTGCTCGACTCGGCGGAGGCGATCACCGAGACCGTCGACGCCGACGTGGTCGTCGGCAACGTCGGCACGCGCGAGGCCGCGGAGGCCTGCGTCGACTTCGCCGACGGGATCAAGGTCGGGATCGGCCCGGGCAGCATCTGTACCACCCGCGTCGTCTCCGGTGCGGGGATGCCCCAGATCACCGCCGTCGCCGAGGTGGCCGACGTGGCCAGCCAGCACGACGTGCCCGTGATCGCTGACG
Source organism: Halolamina sp. CBA1230 (assembly GCF_002025255.2). GTDB lineage: Archaea > Halobacteriota > Halobacteria > Halobacteriales > Haloferacaceae > Halolamina. The sequence continues at coordinate 775,075 of NZ_CP054587.1, read as the reverse complement.
GCGGGATCCGTTACTCCGGCGACGCGATCAAGGCGATCGCCGCCGGCGCGGACGCGGTAATGCTCGGCTCCTACTTCGCCGGGACGGAGGAGGCGCCCGGCCGCGTGATCACGATGAACGGGAAGAAGTACAAGCAGTACCGCGGGATGGGCAGCGTCGGCGCGATGCAGTCCGGCGGCGGCGAGCGCTACCTCAAGGAGGAGGAGGAAGGCGAGGAGTACGTCCCCGAGGGCGTCGAGGCGGCGACCCCCTACACGGGGACACTGGCCTCCGAACTCCACCAGCTCGTCGGCGGGATGCAGTCCGGGATGGGCTATGTCGGCGCCGAGACGATCCCCGGGTTCAAGGAGCGCGCGGAGTTCGTCCGTGTCTCCTCGGCCGGCCAGACCGAGGGCCACCCCCACGACGTGATGATCACGGACGAGGCGCCCAACTACAGCCCCAACGAGTGAGTTCGTTCGGGCGGCAGCACGACGGACAGCGGAAGGGGTATTTTGATATAGTCGGCCGCCCGTCATTCGCCAGAGCCTATCGCTTCCCATCAGATGAGTGACGTTCGCCCTCTCGTACTCGTGGTCGAGGACGAGGCAGACCTGGCAGATCTCTACGCCGCGTGGCTCGGCGACGACTACCGTGTCCGCACTGCCTACGGCGGCCGTGAGGCGCTCGAGAACCTCGACAGCGAGGTCGACGTCGTGCTGCTCGACCGACGGATGCCGGGGCTGTCCGGCGACGAGGTGCTCGACGCGATCCAGGAGCGCGGGATCGACTGCCAGGTCGCGATGGTGACCGCCGTCGAGCCCGACTTCGACGTGCTCGGGATGGGGTTCGACGACTACCTCGTCAAGCCGGTCGCCCGCGAGGAGCTGCTGGGGACCGTCGGCGACCTGGAACGCCGGAGCACGTACGACGCGAGAGTACAGGAGCTGTTCTCGCTCTCCTCGAAGAAGGCACTGCTCGAAGCCGAGAAGACCGACGCCGAGCTCGCCGACAACGAGGAGTACCAGGAGCTCGCCGACCGGCTGGAGCGGCTCCGGGCGGAGTTGGACACCACCATCGACGAGATGGACGAGAACGAGGAGTTCGAGTCACTGTTTCGGACGTTCGAGGAGGTCGAGGACCCGTTCGAGGACGTCGATGGGAGCGAACCGTTCGCCGACGACGCAGACGAGGAGGACCCCTTCGGCGGCGTTCAGGAGTAGTCAGAGTTCGACCTCGGTGCCGACGCTCCCCGCCGTCGCCTGCTCGAACAGCGCCGTCGCCGCCGCGGCGTCGAGCACCGCCGACCCGACCGAGGCGACGACCAGTATCTCCTCGTCGGACTCCCGCCCAGCTTCTCCCTCGAACACGGCCGAGAGCGGCGTGAACGCATCTTCGTCGTGATCCGGGAAATCACCGGTCTCGGCCACCTCCTCGGGAACGTCCGCGAACAGCCGTGCTGCTCGCGAAACCGCCGCCGCGTCGAGTTCGCGCATCTCGGCGGTGTAGGCGCCGACGGCCACGACGAGCGTCCCGGCCGTGAGCGCGTCGCCGGGGAACACCGGCTCGGTCGCGGTCGTCGCCGTCACGACCACGTCGGCGTCACCGACCGCGGCGCGCGCCGAGTCGACCGCCTCGGCGTCGAGCCCCTCGGCACGGAGGTCGGCCGCACACGCCTCCCGCGAGTCGCTGGGCGAGTAGACCCGCACGGACTCGACGCCGCGCGCGGCCGCGATGGCGCGGGTCTGCCAGCGCGCCTGCGTGCCAGCGCCGACGATCCCCAGCCGCACGGGTCCGTCGCCGGTCGCGAGCCAGTCGGCCGCCAGCCCGCCGATACAGCCGGTCCGGGCGTTCGTGATCCGCGTTCCCGCCAGCAGCCCCGCCGGCTCCCCCGTCCGGGCGTCGGTGACGGCGATCTGTGCCTGCACGGTCGGTAGATCCCGATCGGCGTTCCCTTCGTGGACGCTCGCCAGCTTCGTCGCGTACTGCGAGTCGCCGTGGATGTACGCCGGCATCGTGAGCCCGGTTCCCAGCGGCTCGTCGCCCTCGATCCCCGTCCCGACCGGGAAATGCGGCCGATCTGGGCGTTCGACCTCATCGCGACCCTGTTTCAGAAACGCCCGCTCGATCGCCGGCAGCAGGTCGTCGAGGTCGAGCAGTGCCGCCACGTCGTCGTCGGAGAGGACGCGCATACCCCTACGTTCGCTCCCGCGATGATAGCTCTTGGCCGAACGTTGAAGGGGGATGACGCGACCAGAACCGCCGAGAAACCGTGGGGGAGTCGAGGCGGGAGCGCGATGCGCCCCTCACGCGGCAGCCACGCGTCGCCTGTTCGCCACTCGTGCCGACGCCGTGACGGATACCCGAGGTCGGCACAACGGTTTTGCCCACGCCACGCCGAGGGGCTCTATGCGAGTCGTTGTCGTTGGTGGGGGGATCGTCGGACTGTCGAGCGCGTTCGCGCTGGCCGACCGCGGCGCGGACGTGGTACTCTGTGAACGGCAGAGTCTCGGGGAGGGGAGCACCGCACGGGCGCTCGGCGGGATCCGCTGTCAGTTCTCGACGGCGGTCAACGTCGACCTCTCGCTCGCCAGCCGGTCGACGTGGGAGTCGTTCGAGGAGCGCTTCGGCGTCGACATCGCGTTCCGGCAGACGGGCTACCTGATGCTCGCACGGACCGAGGAAACCGCGCGGGGGCTGGAGCGGCAGGTCGATCTCCAACACGAACGGGGTGCGGAGACGGAGCTGCTGACACCCGAGCAGGTGCCGGAGTACTGTGCGGGCATCGATCCCGACGTGGTTACGGCGGCGACGTACAACCCCCGGGACGGGTTCGCGGACCCCTACCTCGCCCTCCAGGGGTACGCCGACGCCGTCCGCGAACAGGGGGTCGACGTGCGGACGAAAACGGCAGTCACCGGCGTCCGACTCGACGACGGCCGGGTCGTCGGCGTCGACGTGGCGGGCGACGGCGCGCCGAGCGACGGCCACATTGAGGCCGACGCCGTGGTGAACGCCACGGGCCCGTGGGCTGCCGAACTCGCGGCGATGGCGGGCGTCGACATCCCCGTCGAGCCACAGCGACGACAGGCGCTCGTCGTCGATCCCGAGCGGCCGGTGCCGGAGGACGACCCGCTCACGATCGATCTGGAGACGAGTTCGCATTTCCGCCCGGAGCGCGACGGCGCGGCGGTCGTCGGCGGCTACTTCGACGCCGAGCCCGAGACGGCCGACCCGGACGCCTACGCCGAGTCGTACGACGTGGATTGGGCGGTCGAAACGGTCGAACGCGCCGCGGTGTACTGCGAGTACTTCGGCGACGGGACGCGACTCAGGCGTGGCTGGGCCGGGCTGTACGCGGTCACGCCCGACCATCACCCGATCGTCGAGGAGTCGGTCCCGGGGTTCGTGCAGGCGGTCGGCTTCTCGGGCCACGGGTTCCAGCACGCGCCCGCGACCGGGCGGGTGGTCGCGGAACTCGTCCTCGACGGCGAGGCGTCGACGGTCGACGTCTCGGATCTCGCGAGCGACCGCTTCGAAGGGGACGACCTGCTCCACGAACGGAACGTGGCCTGAGCCGACGCGACCGCGGACGAAACCACCTTCCGATCGGCGGCCGAACTGGCCCACATGGTCGCAAAAGAGTCCGACTCCGAACTCGAACACGGCGACGAGGCGCCCGCGTTCTCGCTGCAAGGAACCGACGGCGAGACGTACACGCTGGACACCTTCAGCGACAGCGACGCGCTGCTGATCGTGTTCACCTGCAACCACTGTCCGTACGCGCAAGCGAAGTTCGACCTGCTGAACGAGCTCGCCGCGGAGTACGACGATGCCGCGGTCGTCGGTATCAACCCCAACGACGACGAGGAGTACCCCGAGGACAGCTTCGAGACGATGCAGGAGTACGTCGAGTCCGGGGAGATCGCTTACGACGCCTACCTCCGGGACGAGAGTCAGGAGGTCGCGGCGGCCTACGGCGCGGTCTGCACGCCCGACCCGTTCCTGTTCCGACGCGAGGGAGACTCCTGGACCCTGGCGTATCACGGCCGCCTCGACGACGCGCCCAACCCCGACGAGGAACCCTCGGAGTTCTACATCCGGCAGGCGATCGACGCGGTGCTTTCGGGTGAGGCGGTCGATATCGAGGAGCAGCCCTCGCGTGGCTGCTCGATCAAGTGGAAGTGACTAACTTCGGCGAGTGATCGCTCGCCGCCCCCGTCCGGCGGTCCCGGTGCTCGATCCCGTGGCTGGTGTCGAGAGCTAGGGCTCCGTTTCTTCGCGTGCCTGCTCCAACGCCTCGCGGGCGTTCTCGACGGCCGCGGGCTGTTTCGCGGGGTAGGCTTCCACCTTCGCCCGCAGGGTGATCCCCGGGCCGCGCTCGACATCGCCTTTGAACGCGTCCTGCTTGTTCAGCCGGAGGAAGAAGGCGCAGTTCTCGTCGACGCGATCGTCGAGTTCGCCGATCACGTCGTCGATGTCCGACAGTTCGCTCAGCTGGCGGAGCACGTGTCGCACGTCGTCGGCGTTGTCGACGCGGGCGGAGAACACCACGATCCGGTCGCCGTGGTGGCCGCGGTTGACCGCGCGCTCGATCTCGTACTCCTCGGGCAGGAACTGCCGGAGCGCCTCCTCGACGCGTTTCTCGTCCTCGGTCGCGTAGCAGAAGGTCCGCAGGTCGACGTAGTGAAACGGGACGCTCGGCATGCTCACCCGTATGAGTGCGGCGCGCAAAAGGCTTCCTCGACGGGGAAGGGGTCGATCTACTCTTCAGGCTCTTCGTCGTCGGCTTCCGCGACCAGATCCAGCTGGCCCTCGGGGATGCCGGCCTCCTGACCCTCCTCGAAGACGATCGTGTAGTTGGGGTCGCCGAACATCGTCTCCATCACCTGCGTGACCTCGCCTTCCTCGCCGTCGAACTCGCTGTGCTCGTCGTGAAGGACGACCGTATCGCCTTTCTCGAAGCTCATGGGGAACCGTTCCGCCGGCGCGAATTTAAGCGACGTGATTCGCCCGCTCACTCCCGAACCGCGGCGTAGATCTCCGTCAGCCGATCCACCGCGTGCTCGACGCTGATCGACGCCCGACGGTCCAGACAGTTCTCCCGGAGTCGCTCGCGCTCGTCGAGCGTGCGTGCGATCGCGTCGGCGAACCCGTCGACGTCGTCGGGCTCGAAATGGTACCCCGTCACCCCTTCGTCGACGGTGTCCGAGAGTGCGCCGCTGTCGACGCCGACGACCGGCGTGCCACAGGCGAACGCCTCCAGCGCGACCAGCCCCTGCGTCTCGACCGGGCTCGGGAACAGGAACGCGTCGAGGCCGGCGTAGAACGCGGGAAGCTCCTCCCGATCGAGGAAGCCGAGGAAGCGCGCGTCGACGTTCAGTTTCCGGGCCGCCTCCTCCAGTTCCGCCCGCGCCGGGCCGTCGCCGCCGAACACGACCGTCACCTCCCGATCGAGGCGGTCGCAGGCGGCGATGATCGCGGGCAGCGACTTCTCGTGGCCGTGTCGACCCGTGTACCCGACGAGCGTCCGGTCGGTGGGGAGGTCGTGGCGCTCGCGGAACGCTGTCGGATCGACCGGGCGGAAGCGTTCGGTGTCGACGCCGTTCGGGACGACCTCCGGGCTGTCGACGCCGAGTTCGGTCGCGACGTACTCGCCGGTGGACTCGGAGGGGACGACCACCGCGTCGGCCTTGTTCAGGAACCACGACTCGTAGCGCCGACTGAGTGCGGCTGTCGGCTTCTTGACCGGCCCCCACGAGGAGAGATACGCCGCGTACTCCGAGGTGGGCGTGTGGAACGACGCGACCAGCGGGAGCTCCCGTTTCTGTGCGAGTCGAAGCCCGGCGAGCCCGATCGCGAACGGCGTGTGCGCGTGGACGACGTCCACGTCGGTGACGGTGTCGGGAACGCGCGGGGCGCCGAGCCGGTAGCCCGCGTAGATCGGGAGCGGCAGCGATCGAACGGGGTGTTCGTCCGGCTCGGGCTCGTACTCCGGCGCGTCGGGGTAGACCACTTCCATCCGGCCGCCACGGGCCTGCCAGCGGTCCCGCCAGCTCTGGACGGTGTAGGTGACACCGTTGACCGTCGGCAGGTAGGTGTCCGTGAACGCGGCGACCGACTCCATGCGCGGGCGCTTGTCCGAGGCGCGGTTAAGGGGTTCCGGAATGGCTCTCCCCCAGCAGGCGTTCGTACTGCTCGACTAACCGTTCGCCCACGCGGTCGAGGGAGTGTTCGGCAGCCGTCTCGCGGGCGTTCTCGCCCAGGCGATCCCGGAGGTCGGGGTTCTCGTCGAGGCGGCGGAGCGCGTCGACGAACTCAGCCTCGGTCTCACACTTCAGGCAGTCCTCGCCGTCGGTGAAGAACTCCTCGAACACCGGGATATCCCGGAGCACGACCGCCTTCCCGCAGACCATCGCCTCCAGCGCCGCGATCCCCTGGTTCTCGTCTTTGGTCGGGAACAGGTAGACGTCGCCGGCGCCGAACGCGGCTCGTTTGTCGTCCATCCAGCCGGTGAACGTGACGTTCTCGGGTGGGTTGTTCGTCCAGTACCGCGTCGCCTCGCCGGCGGCGGCGCCCTCCTCGTAGTGGCCGAACCACGCGAAGTCGTACTCGGTCGCCTTCGCTACCTCGCAGAACGTCGTCAGCCCCTTGCGCTCGAACACTTCGCCGACACAGAACACCACCATCCCCTCGAGGTCGAACCGTTCGCGGGTCTCCTCACGAAGGTCCTCGAACCCCTCCATGGAGTCGATGTCGACGCCGTTCGTGATGGGTTCGATCGGCGTCGGAACGGGGTACTCCCGGAGCACGCCCTTCGTGTACTCGCTGGGGCAGAGCACCAGATCCGCCTGCGAGTAGAACCACCGCAGGTACGGGCGCAGCGCGGGCGCGAGACGGTCGGTGAACCGGAACGACTCCCCGAAGTCCTCCGCGGTCACGTGGGCGTGCAGGACCAGCGGGATGTCGTTGCGCTTGGCGTGGCGGGCGACGGCGACGCTCCCCGGGCCGACGACGTTGCAGTGGGCCACGTCGTACTCCCTGAACGCCCGTCCGCCGGTCAGACGCGATCTCGCGGCGTCGACGGGGCCGTCGCCGACCCACGGCGACTCGACCACGTCGACGCCCGCGCCGGCGAGCGCCGTCCGCTGCTGGCGAGTGGCGGTGACGATGCCGCCGCGGATCCGATCTTCCTGTTCGAGGTAGTCGAGGACGCGCACTTTCGTCGTCGTTCGAAGGTCGGATCCATCAACGTTCCGACCTGCGCGCGTTGCCCCGAAAACGATAACCCCGGCGCCCGACTCGATTCGGACGAGCGATGAGCGCCGAGATCGCCGCCGAGCGGATCGACCGCCTCGCCGGGCTGGCCGAGGCGGCCACGACCGCGGGAGAGTTCGACCGCTCGCGGGAGTACGTCCGGCTGGCTCGGCGGCTGGCCGAGCGCCACCGGCTCTCCCTGCCTCGCAAGTTCGCGCGGTCGGCCTGCGACGACTGTGACGTGTTCCAGCGCCCGGGAGTGAACGTCCGCGTCCGGCTCCAGCGGGGTCGCGTGATCCGCCGGTGTGACTGTGGCGCGACCGCTCGCTACCCGTACGCGGACTGACGCACGCGGAAGAGCACGGCTGAAGCCGTTGGAGGAAGCCGAGGCTCCCGATACCGAAGCTTCAAAGCTTCCTCGGTGAGTCGTCCCGACAAGAATGTCTGAGGATTTGCGTAAGCAGGCTCACGACCTCGACGTGACCGTGTGGGTGGGGAAAAACGGGATCGACGCCGTCGTCGACGAGCTTTCCGACCAGCTGGACAACGAGAAGCTGGTGAAGGCGAAGTTCCTGCGCTCGGCGCGGGGCACCGACGATACGGAGACCTTGGCGGCCGAACTCGCCGACCGTGTCGACGCCGAGGTCGTCGACACGCGCGGGCACACGGCGGTGTTCCACTGATGCTACTGCAGCAGTCGACGCCGGCGCCCGCCCAGGGCGGCGCGGCTGCCGACCCGAACCAGGTCGTCGCCGCGTTTCTCGAACAGTTCCTCCCGACCGTGCTGGCCAACGCCATCGGCGCCGCGGTGGTGTTCGTCGTCGTCTTCGCGGCAGTGTACCTGGTCGGGAAGGCGACGGTCGTTCCGCTGCTCGACCGCGTGCTGGACAATCGCGGTCTCGAGGAGCACGCCCGCCGGCCGATCCGGAAGCTCTCGTCGGTGCTGATCGTGTTCGTCGGGGTCGCCGTCGCCTTCGGCTTCGCCGGCTTCGGCGACTTCCTCCAGTCGCTCGCGACCGTCGCCGCGGCGGCGACGCTGGCGATCGGGTTCGCGATGCAGGACGTGATCGCGAACTTCGTCGCCGGCCTGTTCATCTACACCGACCGCCCGTTCCGCATCGGCGACTGGATCGAGTGGGACGGCAACTCCGGCATCGTCGAGGACATCTCGTTCCGCGTCACCCGCGTGCGGACGTTCGACAACGAACTGCTCACCGTGCCGAACTCCCAGCTCACGAGCGGCGTGATCAAAAACCCCGTCGCGAAGGACACGCTGCGCCTGCAGTTCACGTTCGGGATCGGCTACGAGGACGACGTCGAGGAGGCGACGGACATCATCGTCGACGAGGCCGAGCGCCACCCCGACATCCTCACGGATCCGGCACCGAGCGTCCGGCTGACCGAACTCGCGGACTCCTACGTCGGCCTGCGCTCGCGCATCTGGATCGACAACCCCTCGCGGGCGGACTTCGTGAAGATCCGTTCGGAGTACGTCAAGAACGTCAAGCAGCGCTTCGACGAGGCGGGCATCGAGATCCCGTTCCCGCAGCGCGAACTCTCCGGCGGGATCGAACTGCCGCCGGAGTTCGTCGAGAACTGAGCCACCGTGGCGTCCGGCGAGCCACCCAGTTGCACTCGTGGGAGTTGGTCGCACGACGCCGCGATGGGCCCATCGTTTCAAGGGATAGTGTTTCTAATTAGAACTTATGACCGAATTGACTGACAACCGAACGTACATCATTACCGGTTTCGACACGAACTGTTCGGGATCGGCGGGACCGGCGCCGGGGGTAGCCGGCCCACTTTTCACCCAGTAGTCGAATGCCGCCCGAACGACTTCCCTCGTCGGCCCAGCCGGTCGGTAAAGAGCGCAGGGGCGTGGCTACCATTTTCTGGGACGCGCTTCGACTCTTCCTGACGCTGAGCATCTGGCTCGCGGTCGCCTCTGTGCTGATGGTGGCGGTGACAGCGATAGCGCTTGGCGTCTCCCTCGAGGCGCTCGGCTGGGGGCTCTACCTGCCGGCGTTCGTGGTCTACGCCGTCTACGTCAGGGACCGACGAGCCGTCTCCGACGACGACTGGCTGAACCACCCGACTCGGAGCCGGCTGGTGACGCGATACGACGGCCCGCTTCGGGCGACAGAGTTGGTCGCGGTGGTCGCCTACGAGGGCCTGCTCGTCGCCTCACTCCCTCTGCATCGGCCCGATGGGCTGGTCGCTTTGGCAGTCGCACATCTCCCGTTCGTGGTGTTGGTCGTCTATCTCCAACTGAAGACGGTGCCAGTGCTCGACTCTCTCACCGTCGCGGTCACCTGGTCGTCGCTGATCGTCGCCACCGTCGTCGCTGTCGGCGATGTCGCGCTCTCCGCTTCGGTGGGGGTCGCGTTCCTCGCGTGGACGCTCGTCGTCTTCGCCGGGGTGGAGTCACGGAACGTCGCCGACGTCACAGGTGACGAGCAGGTCGACCACGGGACGCTCGCGAGCCGGCTCGGCGCCACCCGAACCCGGCTGTTCGCCGTCGGGGCGAAAGCCTCCGGAGCCGGGTTCTTCTGGGTAGTCGGGGGGCCAGGCGTCGTCGTCCTGCTCGGCTGTTACTTCGCGTACCTGTCCGGGTTTCGGTGGCTCACAGCGGCCGCGAGAACGGCCGGCTGATCCCCTGACTGCCGGATCGGCGGGCCGGAGACACGTACCGTTAACACACCGGTAGCACAATGGTGGGACAATGGCGCCGTGGCTCCCACCGACCGTGGCCGCGGTCCTCACGTTTCTGGGTGTCGGTCCGGCGGTACTCGTTGTCCTGCTCCTCTTCGACGACCGGCACAAACCCGGCGTGCTCTGGTTCGTCGTGACAATGGTGCTTGGAGGCGTCTGGGCGCTGTTAGTCGGCACGTTCACGCTCCTTCGATCGCCCGAAGCGACGCTGGCGCTGGCGAACGTCTTCTGGGCGGTCATCCCCACGACGTCTGTGGCGATGTTCCTCTTCGTCTACGAGTACGTCGGGACGAAGCCCCCACGTCGCTCGCTCGTCGTCGGCCTCTTCCTTCCAGTCGCTGTGCTGTTCGTGCTCTCGTGGTGGAACCCGCAGAACCTGATCTACACCCAGGCGTACTACGTCGACGCCGCGGGAATCCTCCACTACCCGCAGTTCGGCGGCCCAGTCAAAGTGCTCGTCGTCAAGGTGTACGGCTACCTCCTCGTCAGCCTTGCGACCGGGATGCTGCTCGGCGAGGCGATCCGAACCACGGGTACTCGTCGGAGACAGGTCGTGTATCTCCTGTTCGTGTTCACGATGCTCGCCCTCGCGACCCTGGTGAAGGTGGCCGGGTTCGTCCCGGTCTACTTCTACCCCACTCCCATGGTGTTCTCCCTTTCGGGGCTCGCGTTCGCGGTCTCGACACAGCAACACGGGTTCCTGAAGACGGCGACGATCGCCCGTGAGCAGGCGTTCGAACAGGTGGAAGACGCCATCCTCATCGCCAGTTCGGACGGGAAGGTGTTGGACGCGAACCGAAAGGCGACCGACCTCCTCGGTCCGGACGTCGTCTCCGAGGAGCTCTCCTCGGTGCTTCGAGCGCACCGCGAGACGGAGATCGATGCCGACCCGGGCATCGTCTCGATCAGACGCGATGGCGAGGTTCGGTACTACTCGGTCAAGGAATCGCCGGTGACACACTACCGGGGGACGCAGGGGCGCGTCGTCGTCCTGACCGACGTGACTGCGATAACGAACCGCCAGCAGGACCTGGAGCTGTTCAAGGAGGTCATCAGCCGCATCTTCCGACACAACTTCCGCAACCGACTGAACGTCATCGCCGGCTACGCGGAACTGATCCAGTCCGACGCCGACGGCGACACCGAGGAGTACGCCAGCTTCATCCGTTCGTCGGCCGAGGAGCTCATCGCGACCACGCGAAAGACGAAAGACGTCGGACAGCTGTTCACCGACGAACAGGTCGAGCCGCTCTCGCTCGATCAGGCCGTCGACAACGCCGTCGCCAGCCTCGAACCCGAGGGGACGCCTTCGTCGATTTCCGTCGACGTGCCGGCCGTGTGGGTCACCGCTCACCCGAAGCTCGATCTCGCGATCCGGGAGCTCGTCGAGAACGCGATCGTCCACAACGACCGAACCGACCGAGCGACCGTCGACATCTACGCGTCGGTCGAGGACGAGTGGGTGACGCTGTTCGTCGAGGACGACGGGCCCGGTATCCCCCAGCTCGAACTCCAGGTGCTCGACGCCGAGGAGGAGACGGATCTGAGCCACGGCTCCGGCATCGGCCTCTGGCTGGTCCACTGGATCGTCAAGCGGTCGAACGGCGACCTCGTCTCGCGGACGACCCCCGACGGCTCGCGAATCGGGGTTCGCCTCCGGCTGGCGTCGAGGAGCGACTCACGGGAGTGAGCGCCTAGTTCGGTCAGCCGGGGGGTCGGCTCAGTCCAAGAGCTGCTGGGCGATCGTGTTCCGCAGCACCTCGCTGGTGCCCTCGTAGATCTCGTTCAGCTTCGCGTCGCGGTAGTAGCGCTCGACGGGGAAATCCTTCGTGTAGCCGTAGCCGCCGTGGACCTGGATCGCCTCGTTGGCGACCTCACGGGAGACCTCGCTGGCCTTGAGCTTCGCCTGTGCGGCCTCCTTGATGTACTCCTCGTCGCGCATCTTCAGGTCCGCGGCCTTGTGCATCAGCAGCTTCGCCGACTGCACCTTCGTGTCCATGTCGGCGAGCTTGTGCTGGATCGCCTGGAACTCCGCGATGGGCTGGTCGAACTGCTCGCGGTCGGTGGCGTACTCGACTGCGGCCTCCTTCGCCGCGCGGGCGATCCCGACCCCGCGGGCGGCGATGGAGATCCGCCCGCCGTTGAGCGTCTTCAGCGCCTGGACGAACCCTTCGCCCTCGTCGCCGATCAGTCGGTCCTCGGAGAGCCGAAGGTCGTCGAACCGCAGTTCGGCGGTTTCACACCCTTTGTCGCCGAGCTTCTCCTCCGTGTTCTCGACGATGAACCCGTCGTCGCTCTCGGGCCGGACGACGAAGGAGCTGATCCCCTTGTTGCCCGCGTCGGGGTCGGTCTTGGCGAACACCGTCACCGTGTCCGCGACCGAGCCGTTGGAGGTCCAGAGCTTCCCGCCGTTGAGGACGTACTCGTCGCCCTGCTTTTCAGCAGTGGTGTTCATCGCGGGGACGTCGCTGCCCGCGCCGGCCTCCGAGAGCGCGAACGCGCCGAGATCCTCCCCCGCCGCGAGCGGCGTGAGGTACTCCTCCTTCTGATGTTCGTCGCCGAACTCGTACAGCATGTTGCCCGCGAGCGACGTGTGGGCGGCGACGACGGTGCCGAGCCCGCCCGACCCTCGGGAGATCTCCTCGATCCCGATGGCGTAGCTGTGGTAGTCGAGACCCGCGCCGCCGTACTCGACGGGGAACGGCATCCCCATCAGCCCGAGGTCGGCCATCTGGTCGACCAGATCTGCGGGGTGTTCGTCCTCCTTGTCGATCTCCGAGGCCCGCGGGACGACCTCCTCGTCGACGAACTCGGCGACGGTGTCGCGGATCTGGCGCTGCTCGGCGTCCAGACTGAACTCCATACCTGCGTCTCCTTTCGGCGCGGGCTTAGGGTTTACTACCCCGTCCTGACCCCGCCCGAACGGTCGGAAAACGACGGTTCGCGAACCGCTTGGGAGAGACTTTTAACGCCGCTGCACATAGGGTCCCCAAACCGAATGCCCGGACCCGACCCCCTCGCCGACGTTCCGTCAGAAGACCTCGCGTGGTGTCACGAGGCCGTCCAAGACGTCTCCCGCACGTTCGCCCTCACCGTCGACGTGCTCGAGGAGCCGATGGACTCGTACATCTGTCTGGGCTATCTCCTCTGTCGGGTCGCCGACACCGTGGAGGACGCCTCCCACATCCCGCCGGCCGAGCAGGCAGCCCTCCTCCGGACGTACGACGCGGTGCTCGATCCGACCGACGACACCGAGATCGAGGCGTTCGCCGCCGACGTCGAGGAGTGGCTGCCCGCGGCGGACGAACGGAACGCCGACTGGGCGGTCGTCGCGAGCGCGCCCCGCATCGTCGCCACGTTCGAGGCGCTGCCCGCCGACGTGCGGGAGGCGATCACGCCGCCGGTCCGGGAGATGGTCGACGGGATGGCCGAGTTCGTCGAGCGCTACGCCGACGACGGCGGCCTCCGCATCGACGACAAGCGCGAACTCGAGGAGTACTGCTACTACGCCGCGGGCACGGTCGGGAACCTCATCACGAACCTCGTCACCCGTGGGGATATCGACGCCGAGCGCGAGCGGACCCTCTACGAGACCGCCGAGGAGTTCGGGCTGCTGCTCCAGCTGGTCAACGTCTCGAAGGACGTGTACGACGACTACGACGAGGAGAACAACGTCTACCTCCCCGCCGAGTGGCTGGCCGAGGAGGGCGTCGGGCAGGACGAAGTGCTCGACCCCGCGAAACGCGAGGGCGCCACCTCGGTCGTCCGGCGCACCACCGACCTCGCGCGGTCCTATCTCGACGACGCGGGCACGTACCTCCAGCACGTCCCGCTCCGGGACGGGAACACGCTCGAAGCGTGGGCGGTGCCGTTCCTGCTCGCGGTTGGGACGCTCCGCGAGGTGCGCGAACACCCCGAGGACGTGCTGACCGAGCGCGGCGTGAAGGTGTCCCGGAAGGAGGTGTTCGCGGTCGTGAGCGCGATGAGTTCGAAGGGGCGGGACGCGCTCCCCTCGTTCCGCGAGCGGATCGCCAGCGCGCCGTTCCACCAGCAGCCGACCAGCGCGGACTGATCGGCCGCCGCGCCTTTTCGCGGTGCTAACTGTTCGGGAGCGAACGCTGTCACACTGAAACGACGAGAAGGCCGCGGAACCGAAGCCTCAGTCCTCGAGCGCGTCGGCGATCCGTCGCAGTTCGCGGGTCGCGTCGCGCACCTCGTCGCGGAGCTGGCGGACCTCACGCACCATGTCCTCGGCGGCCTGGGCCTGCCGTTCGCTGCCCTCGCCGCCTTCTTCGGCAGCTTCACCGCCCATACCGGGCGGGCCGCCGCCCATGCCGCCGGGACCGCCGCCGCCCATGCCGCCGCCACCCATACCGCCCGGGCCGCCACCGCCGCCCATCATGCCGGACATCATCTGTGCGAAGGGGTTGCCGCCGCCGCCGCCGGGGCCCTCGCCGCCCATGCCGGGCGGGCCGCCGCCCATCTCCTCCGGGCCGGGCGCCTCGCCCTCTTCGCGCTCCTCCTCGCGGCGCTGGCGGATCTCCTCGACGCGCTCGCGGAAGGATTTCTCCTCCGCTCCCTCCTCGGTGCTCTCCTCGGCGGGCTCGTCGGCCTCGTCGGGTTCGTCTGCCATACCTCCGGGTTCCGGGGCCACGGCGAAAAGGGTTGTTCTCCCGCGCAGTCGAAACGGGTTTGTCACCCGGGGACGATCGCTGCCCGTGTCCCGCTACACCCCGCCGAGACTCTCTCTCCGGGTGAAGGCTGTTCTGGCACTCTGGTTGCTCTTCGTCGCCGCCGCGAGCCTGTTCTTCCTCGGGGACCCGGTGATCCCGGCACTGTTCGGGGTTCTACTCCTCGCTTCCTACGGCGGCTGGCGGCTGTTGCGGGCCGTCGAAGCCGCCGCCGACGGCCTCCAGCGTCTCGCCCGAGAGCGCGAGGAAGGCTGAGCCCGACCGGGACGGTTTTCCGCACCACTGCCCGACACCGAACCGATGGTTCCGCCGCTGGCACTGGACATCGACGGCACGCTGACCACCCCCGAGGGGACGATCGCGCCGCGGGCGTTCCCCCTGCTCGCGGCGTGGGAGGCGCCGGTGGTGCTGGCGACGGGGAAGGCGTTCCCCTACCCCGTCGCACTCTGTCAGTTCGTCGGGATCCCGGAGCGCGCCATCGCGGAGAACGGCGGCGTCGCGCTGGTCGACGGCCACCTCGACTACGCGGGCGACCCCGAGCGCGTCGACGCCGCGGTCGAGGCGTTCGAGGAGCGCGGCGGCGACCTCGGTTGGGACGGCGTCGACACCGTGAACCGCTGGCGCGAGACGGAGGTGGCGGTCAGCCCCACCGCCGACGAGGAACTGCTCCGAGATATCGCCGCGGAGTTCGACCTCGCGGTCGTCGACTCGGGGTACGCCTACCACCTCAAGAGCCCGGACGCGAGCAAAGGCGCGGCGCTGACCGACGTCGCCGAGACGCTCGGGCACGACCCCGGGGAGTTCGTCGCCGTCGGCGACAGCGAGAACGACGCTTCGACGTTCGCGGTCGCCGGCGAGTCCTACGCGGTCGCGAACGCCGACGAGACCGCCAAACGTGCCGCGGATCGCGTGCTCGACCGCGGCTACGTCGACGGCACGCTGGACGCGCTCCGGGCGATCAGGGACCGAGCGAAAAACGGCGAGTAGCCCGACGGCTCAGTACTGTTCGGCTGTCGCGGCGGTCTCCCCCTCGATCGGGACGAACGCTCCGTCGATATCCCACTCGTGGATGCAGTACAGCTCCCCGAGCCGGTCGGCCCGCCAGACCCCGTCGTCGGAGTGTTCCACCCGGCCACAGCGCTCGCAGGCGCGCCGGTCGGGCGTACGGAGGAGATCGGTCATTGGTGCCACGAGGCAGGGTACGGGCATGAACCTTCCGCCGACGGCAGGCTACCCGACGGTCTGCGTCGCTTCGACGAGCCCCGGTAGCGACGCGGCGAGATGGAGCGTCGTCACCTCGGTGCCGCCGAACGTCTCGGTGACGCTCCCGATCCGCTCGAACCCCAGCGACTCGTAGAACCCACTCCCCCGCTCGTTGGCGTCGAACACTTCCAGCCAGACGCGGTCGTGCCCCGCCCCGCGGAGCTGTCGGGCGACGTGAGCGGTGAGTTCCGTGCCGACTCCCTCCCCCCAGCGCTCGGGGGCGACGTAGAGTCGCGAGAAGAACGCGTCCGGGTCGTCGGGATCGCTCGCCCAGTCCCGTGCCGGACCGGCGTTGGCGAACCCAACCACGCCGTCGTCGTCGGCGACGAGGAAGCAGCCTCCCTCGGTTTCCGCGACTTCGCGAACCTGTTCCCGTAGCGAGTCGCTGTCGTACCACTCGTCGACGGTCGCCTCGACCGTCTCGGCGCCGAGGATGTCGTCGTAGGCGGCGTGCCACGACTCCCGGGCGACGGCGGCGATCGCCGCCGCGTCCGAGGGTTCGGCGTCGCGGATCTCCATACTCGCGGCTCTCCCGCCGCCGGCTTGAGGGTTTCGTCCGACAGCTTTTCGGTCGGTCCACCCGCCCGAACCGGCGTGGAGTTCACTCCCCGCCGGACGTTCTGGCTCGCCCTCTGCTGGCTCGGCGCCACACAGAGTCTCTCGTGGGGGATCGCGGTCGCCCGAGTCGGCGTCTGGCCCGGGAACGTCGCCGCGTTCGCGGGGTTCCTGCTGTTGACGCTCCTCGCGCTGGTCGGCGTCGCCCGCCCCGAGTGGGCCGGCGGCCCCGAGGGGCGGACGCCGGTCTGGTGGGCCGCCGTCGTCGCTGCCGTGGTCGGGACGGTCGGATTCCTGCTCTAGACCGAGCGATACGACCCGAGCCGCGTCCCGTCGGTCAGGTACGCCTCGCCGTCGGCCAACGCCTCGGGTAGGAACGGCGAGAGGAACGACTCACCTTCGACATTGATCCACGTGCCGCCGGAGCGGTCGTTGAACGCCGGGAACACCACCAGCTCGGGGTCGTTCCACACGAGTTCGTCGCCGTCGTCGCCGAGCGCCTCCAGGAACGGCTCCCGCCGCAGCGACCCGCGGAGCCACGCCCGTTCGACCCGGCTCCCGCCCACCTCGTCGGTCAGTCGAACGGAGGGGTGCTCGTGGCCGATACAGAGCGTCGACGCCGAGAGCGCCTCGGCGCCGGGCCACGTGTGACCGTGGGCGAGCCCAACGTCGTCGATCCTCCCACCGTCGGTCGGCAACAGGTCGATCCGGTCGGGAAACACGTCGGCGACGCCGCCGTCGTGGTTCCCGGTCGCGAGCGTCAGCGGAACTCCCCGCGAGTCGAGCGCGTCGAGCAGGTCGCGCACCTCCTCGGCCTCGACGCCGTCCGGTTCGGCGATCCGGTGGACGAGATCGCCCAGCACGACCACGCGGTCGGCGTTCGTTCGATCGAGCAAAGAGAGCAGTCGCCGCCGGCGCTCGTCGGCGTTCGAGTCGAGTTCGACGCCGCGCTCGTAGCGCAGGCCGACCTCGATCCCGGCGTGGTAGTCCGCGACCGCGAGGCCGCGTTCCTCGCCGAGATCGAGCGTCGCCGCCGGTGCGCCGGGGATCGGTTCGACCGCTGGCTCGCCCATCAGATCGCCTTGAGCGTGCCGTCGCTGGGCTCGTAGCACTTCCCGCTCATCATCGCGTCCTGGATCGCGTCCTCGACGGCGCCGGCGTCGACGCCGTGCTCGTCGACGACGCGCTCGACGACCGCGCCGTGGTCGGCGCCGTCGCCGTCGTCCAGTTCGGCCATCGCGTCGACCGCCGCGTCTTCGAGGTCGACGTCGGCTTCGTCGGCCGACGCTTCTTCCTCGGGCTCCTCCGTCGCTCCCTCCTCGTCGTCGGGTATCTCGGACTCGATCTCCTCGAGTTCCTCCTCGGAGCTGGGTACGTCGATGCCGGCCTCGCCGGGCTCGCCCACCTCGCTACCGGTGGAGAACTCCGTGCCGAACTCCTCTTTGACCTCCTGGCGCTCCTCCTCGCTCAGCGCCTCCTCGTCGTCGTCGACCGTCTCCTCGGGATCGAAGTCGCCGAGCTCCTCGGCCTCGCTCTCGACGGTGTCCTGGACCGACTCGTCGGCGTCGGAGTCGTCGACTTCCTCCTCGGCAGGTTCGTCATCCGGCTCTGCGGCAGACTCCTCGTCGGCGGGCGGTTCCTCGGTGGTTTCGGACGCCTCCGATTCCGCTTCGTCGGTCGCCGGTTCGCTCGTCTCCTCGGACGGTTCGGCCTCCGCTTCCGCAGGCTCGGACGCCTCGGCGTCGGTCGTGTCCGGCTCCGCTTCGTCGCTCTCGGGTTCGGCCGATTCCGATTCGCTCGACTCCGGTTCGCTCGACTCCGTCCCTTCCGTCGTCGGTTCGACGGTTTCCGGCTCGGACTCCGCCTCGGCTGCTTCGCTTTCGACGTCGTCGAGGTCGATCGACACGTCGGGCAGCGGGCCGAGTTCGGTCGGCGTGTCGTCGTCGGGGAGCGTCTCCAGCGAGCCGACCGAGTCGCGCTCGCCGGCGACCTGCTCGACCGTCTCGACCGCGAGCGAGCGGACCGCTTCGAGGTAGGCGGGGCCGGTGTCGTAGTGGTCGATCGCCTTCGGCACCCCTGCGGCGAGCGAGGCGTCGACGTCCGCCGCCTCGAGTGCGGCGCGGAGGTCGTCGCCGCGACGCTCCGAGTCGAGCGCTTCGGCGAACACTGCGATCCGGTGGAGCGTGCGCTCGGCCGCGGAGACCACCCAGCGGTCCCGCGTCTCGGCCTCGACCTCGTTGATGCTCTCCGGGCGGACGGAGGTGAACACACGGTCGGAGTCATCCGGCTCGAACGTCCGGGCTTTGCCCGAGAGTGCGACGAACGTCGGCGGTTCGGTGCGGTTCAAGAAGGCGTGCTCGTCGGGCTGGTACTGGCCGGCGTAGGTGACGAACGCGCCCGTCGGGTCGACGACGCGCCCGCGGAGGCTGTCCTCGTTGACCTGCTCGATCTCCGTGAGCACGCCGACGGCGAACAGCCGGTTCACGCGTGCGCCCGTCGGTGTCACGACGTAGTTCGGCGCGCGCTCCTCGTCGCTCTCGGAGTACGACAGCGTCGCGTCGTCGAACTCCGCGGCGAACAGTCGGCGGGCGATCTCGCGGTTGCCCGGGCCGGAGTCGGCGCTCATGCGCCCACCCCCAGCTCCGCGAGCAGTTCACGCGCGGCCGTCTCGGGCTCCTCCTCTACGGGTTCGAACGCGTCGGCGTTGAGGTTCGCGCCGTACTCGTCGACCGAGAGCGAGCCGCGGGCACGGTAGGCGTCGCCCACCAGTGCCGCGGCGATCTCCTCGGCGACGACCTCCCGGTCCATCGCTTCGCGGGCGGCCTCGCGGGCGTCGTCGAGGTCGCCGCCGTAGATCCCCTCGGTGAGTTCGCGGCCGAGGATCACCGTACACGTCCCCGTGCCGTCGTCGAGGATCGCCTTCGTCCGGAGGTCGTCCTCGCCGTCGACCTGGCCGTGGGATCGACACTCGCCGTTCTGGATCGCGCGGTTGCACTCCGGACAGCGCTGGATCAGCCCCGAGCCGTCCCGGACCTCGATCACGTTGCCCGAGAGCGCCACGTCGAACAGCCCGCCGCCGGCGACCGCCTCGCCGATCGACATCGACGGCGCCGAGTCGGTGACGGTCACGTCCTCCTCCAGCGACGTCACCGTCGAGAACTCCGAGACGTTCACCGAGGGCGCGCCGCGATACTCCCGGACGTACACGTCCTCGAGACGGACGCTCGCCCCTTCCTCGATTTCGGTGTGGGGGTCCCAGTCGGTGAAGGGGAGCCGGCCGGTCCCGTCGCCAACGACGCCCGAGAGGATCTCGGTCTCGCCGTCCCGGCCGTCGATCGTGCGCTCCTCGACTTCGACGACCTGCACCTCGATGGTCCGGCCGCGGTCGCCGGGTTCGAGGTCGATCAGGTCGCGCTCGCCGCCGATCTCGTCGGGCACGTCCAGCTCCTCGCTCTCGAGGGCGACGCTGGTGCTGTCGCCAAGATTGAGTTCGGGGCTGCCCTCCCACTCGCGGACGCCGGCGTTGCCGACGGTGACGGTGTCGCCCGGCTCGAAGCCGAACTCCTGCCACGCGGTGTAGGAGACGGTCCCCGTCTCGTCGGCGAACTCCCCTTCGCGGATGGTGATGTCCTCGCCCTGGTACCGGATCGAACGTGTCCCTTTCGTGAGCACGCGCACGGTTACGGTGACGTTGTCGTGCTCGGTCGTCAGCTCCGACAGTTCGAGCGACTCGGGGGTGGCGTCGCCGCCACCGCCGCCGCCGTGTTTCCGGCGGACGCTCTGTTTGGCCTCGTCGATCGGAACGCTGTACTGGAGGAGGTTCTCCAGGTCCTCTTTGACCTCCTGTTTGTCAACACCGAGAGCGGAGGCGAGCTCCTCGGCGTGTTTGTCTACGTCCATCGTCCCGAGTTGGGCCGCGATGGCTAATAAGCGTTCGTCCGGGGGCCTGGATCGACGTCTGAGTCGGACCGAACCATCCTTGCGTCTGGGTGAGACACGGGGAGTATGGACGCCACCACACGCTTGACTCTCGCCCGCGAGGCCGCAAGATCCGGCGGCGAGGTCGCACACGGGGGGTTCCGCGGCCCGCTCACGGTCGAGACGAAGGAGAACGAACTCGACTCGGTGACGGAGTTCGATCGCGAGGTCCAGCGCCACGTCACCCAACTCCTCCGTGACGACGACCCCGAGGCGGTCATCGTCGGCGAGGAGGAGCTGCCGGACGTCGAGACCCGGACGGTGCTCCCCGAGAGCGGCGCGGCGTGGGTCGTCGATCCGATCGACGGCACCAACAACTTCGTCGCCGGCAACCGGATCTGGGGCTGTGCGGTCGCGGCCGTCGAGGACGGGGAGGCCGTCGCCGCGGTCAACGAGTTCCCAGCGCTGGGGGACAGCTTCGCCGCTGCCGACGACGGCGCGATGCGGAACGGGGAGCCCTGCAGCGTGAGCGACCGGACCGACCCGGGGACGTTCACGATCAACCCGATCTTCGGTCTCTCCGACTACGAGCGCCGGAAACTGAGCGAGTACGTCGGGACCATCGCCGAACAGTTCGGCGACAGCCGTCGGTTCGGGAGCTCGCAGTTCGCGCTCTCCTCGGTTGCCGCGGGCGAGCTCGACGCCGCCGTCTCGGCTATCCAGCTCTCGCCGTGGGACACCGTCGGCGGCGTCCACATGATCCGCGAGGCGGGCGGGACCGTCACTGACCTCGACGGCAACCGCTGGACACCCGGCGCCCCGGGCATCATCGCCTCGAACGGCGAGGCCCACGACGAACTCGTCGCCGCCTTCGACTGATCCTCAGGCGTCGTAACTCAGTACGACGCCGTCATCGAGCCGTTCCACGTCCGTCAGCGACAACGCTGGGAACGAGTCGGGATCGGTGAACCCCTCGCCGTCGGCTAGCGTCGGCGCCTCCCGGCCGCCGATCACGACCGAGCCGACGTAGACGGTCAGTCGGTCGACCAGACCCGCCTCGAACAGCGAGAAGATGAGTTCGCCGCCGCCCTCTACCAGCAGGCGCTCGACGCCGTGTTCCGTCAGTCGGTCGAGCGCCGCCGCGAGATCGACTCGCCCCGACCCCGCCGTTACCACGGTCGCGCCAGACGCCGAGAGCGCTGCCACGTCACCGTCGTCGGCGTCGTCGCTCACGAGTACGTACGTCGCGGCCGCATCGTCCAGGATCTCCGCATCTGGCGGCGTCCGTGCTCGGGAGTCGGCGACGACGCGGGCAGGGTTGGGTGGCTCCCCGTCGCGTTCGCGCCGTTCGCGTCGTTCGGCGTCCTTGACGGTCAACCCCGGGTCGTCGGCCAGCACGGTTCCCACGCCGACGAGCACGCCGTCGGACTCCGCCCGAAGTCGGTCCATGCGGTCGAAGTCCGCCGGGCCGGAGATCGCCACCTGCTCGCGCTCGCGGGTCGAGAGCTTCCCGTCGACGCTTCCGGCGGCGTTCACGTGGACGTGCATACGCCCCGTCGGCGCGCCGGCGGGTCGACTCTTTCGGTCCGAGCGGGAACGCTCAAGTTCCGGCACGTCCGACTACCATCAATGACCGACGAGACCGAGGTCGCCGTGATCGGTGGCGGGGCCACCGGGGTCGGCGTCGCCCGCGACCTCGCGACCCGCGGCGTCGGCGTGGCGCTGCTCGAACGCGGGATGGGGCTCAACGCCGGCACATCGGGGCGCTCACACGGCGTGCTCCACAGCGGGGCGCGGTACGCCGATTCGGATCCGGAGGGGGCAGTCGACTGCCTGCGGGAGAACCGCACCCTCCGGGAGATTGCCCCTGGCTGTATCGCCGACGCCGGCGGGCTGTTCGTCCGGCTCGCGGACGACGACCCCGACTACTTCGAGCGAAAACTCGATGCCTGTCGGGAGGTCGGGATGGAACCGACACGGCTCGATCCCGACGAGATCCGGGAGCGTGTTCCCGGGATCTCCGAGAACCTCGCGGAGGGGTTCGTCGTGCCCGACGGCGTCGTCTACCCCTCGCGGCTCGTGGCCGCCACTGCCGCGAGCGCACGCGATCACGGCGCCGAAATCCGGACGAACGCGCCTGTCACCGACATCGACGCTGTCGGGGATGGCGATCCGGAGCGGATCGCCGTCCACGTCGACGACGGTCCGAGCGTCACGGCGGACGCAGTGGTCAACGCTGCTGGCCCCTGGGCCGGCGAAGTCGCCGCGATGGCCGGCGCGGAGTTGGGCATGCGACCGACTCGGGGTGTGATGGTCGCTGTCGACTACCCGGATATCGGCCCCGTGCTGAACCGCTGCCGCGAGCCCGCCGACGGCGACATCGTCGTCCCCCACGGCGAACAGGCGGTGCTGGGGACCACCAGCGTCGCCGTCGACGACCCCGACGCGTTCGAGCGGGAGGACTGGGAGGTCCAGCGCACGATCGAGGAGTGTGGCGCGATACTCCCCGATCTCCCCGACGCGGCGGTCGAGCGGACGTACTGGGGGCTCCGCCCGCTCTACGAACCCGACGAGATCGGCCGCGGCGGACGCGGGATCTCCCGCGACTTCGCCGTCGTCGCCCACGACGCCGCGCCCGGGTTGGTGAGCGTTGTCGGCGGGAAGCTCACCACCTACCGGCTCATGGCCGAAGCCGTGGCTGACCACGTTTGCGGGAACCTGGGCGTCGACGAGCCGTGTCGGACGGCCGAGGAGTCACTGCCGGGCGCGGACGACCCCGAACGGCTCGACGAGCTTGTCCGGGAGTTCGGCGCTATCGGCCCCGCAGACGCCGACGTGATCGGGAGATAGCGAACAGCCGGAGAGTGTGGGTCGGCGCGACGGGCTCCGGACGACGCCCGTGTTCGTCGCGCCGCAGTTCTCAGATCACGCGACGGGGTGGTCCCGTCATCGGACAAAAAGGCTCGGTGGACAGCGGTCGTGGGTCGCTCAGTCGTCGACCGGTTCGACGCCGATCGTGACCGCGACACCCTCGATCTCCCACTCCTCGACGAGGCCGCGGTCCTCGTCGATCTCGCTCACGTCGACGAACTCGGCGGCGCGGACCTCGTCGGCAACCAGGTCGCGGCGGTCCTCGAAGAAGCCCGCCACGCGCTCGTCCTCGGTGTCGACCCCGACGCGGATCTCCTCTTCCACATCGAGTTCGAGGCGCTTGCGGCTCTCCTGGACGCGCCGGATCAGGTCGCGAGCGTACCCCTCGCGCTCGATCTCCTCGGTGAGTTCGGTGTCGACGAACACTGTCCCTTGGTCGAACTCGGCGTCGGAGACGTGCTCGGGCGGCTTGGGTTCGTACTCGACCATCTCGTCGGTCAGGTCGACCGTCTCGCCGTTCACCTCGACGCCGTCCTCGACTGCCTCACGCCGTTCGCCGCGGACGGCGGCCATCACGTCCTGTGCGTCGCCGCCGAACGCTGGTCCGATCACGCTCATCTGCGGGTCCGCGATCTCGACCAGCTCCTCGTAGTGGTCGGTGACGGTGAGTTCCTGGGCGTTCACGCGATCGAGGAACAGCTCCTCGAGGTCGCGCATCGCCGCGGCCACGTCGTCGTCATCGGTCTCGACGACGACCTCCTGGACGGGCCAGCGGAGCTTCCGGCCACCCTGCTGGCGGGCGTTCGCGGCGGCCTCCTCGACATCGCGAAGGACAGACATGTTCTGCTCCAGTTCGGGGTCGTGCCACTCCTCGTCCGGCGTCGGTGCTTCGAGCATGTGCACCGTGTCGGCCTCGCCGTCGAGCGTCTGGTACATGCGGTCGGCGAGGTAGGGCGTGAACGGCGCGAGCAGGCGGACCACCTCGTTCAGCACGGTCGAGAGCGTCGCGTACGCGCCGCGTTTGCTCGCCGAGTCGCTCTCCTCCCACATGCGTTCGCGGATCGCCTTCACGTAGAACCGGCTCACGTCCTCGGTCACGAAGTCGAGCAGCGCGTTGAGCGCGTCGTGGACGGCGTACTCCTCCCACGCCTCCTCGGTCTCCTGCTCGACGGTCTGGAGCCGGGAGAGCACCCACTCGTCGACGACGCTCAGTTCGCCGTCTTCGAGGTCTGCCTCACCGGGATCGTAGTCGTCCAGCTCCATGTACGGCAGCGGGAACCGGAACACGTTCCAGAGGATGTTGAGCGTCGACTGGGTCTCGTCGAGCCCATCCCACTCGAAGCGCAGGTCGGCGCCGTGCTGGTCGTGCTGCAGCAGGTACGCCCGGAGCGGGTCGCGCCCGACCTCCTCGATCGCCTCGTGGGGCGTGACGATGTTGCCGAGGCTCTTGGACATCTTCCGGCCGTCGCTGTCCAGCGCGAACCCGTGCATCACGACCTCGTCGTAGGGGACCTGATCGACCGCGGCGGTGCCCATGCCCAACTGCGACCAGAACCAGCCGCGGGTCTGGTCGTGGGCCTCGACGATCACGTCGGCGGGCCAGAGTTCGTCGAAGTTCTCGTCTTCGCTGGGGTAGTCGAGCGTCCCCCACGTCGCCACCGAGGAGTCCAGCCACACGTCGAACACGTCCGGCACGCGGGTGTAGGTGGTGCCGTCCTCGGTGATCGTGAGGTCGTCGACGGTCGGCCGGTGGAGGTCGAGTTCGTCGACGTCCACGTTCTGGTCCGCGCGTTCGGCCAACTCCTCGCGCGTCCCGACGACGATCCAGTCCTCCTCGGTGGTCTCCCCCGCGCTGCTGCCCTCGGGCGTCCAGATCGGGATCGGGATGCCCCAGTAGCGCTGGCGGGAGACGTTCCAGTCCGGCGAGTCCTCGATGAAGTTCCGGAAGCGGTTCTCCCGCGCCTCCGGCGGATGCCACTCACTGTCCTCCATGTTCTCGAGGAGATCCTCCTTCACGTCGGTGACGGTGATGAACCACTGCTCGGTCGCGAGGAAGATGATGTCCGTGTCACACCGCCAGCACTGCCCGTAGTCGTGGGTGTACGTCTCGTGGGCGAGCAGGTAGCCGTTCTCGCGGAGGTCGTCGACGATGTCGTCGTTGGCGTCGCGGACGAACTGGCCGGCGTACTCGCCGGCGCGCTCGTCGTACACGCCGTCGCTGCCGACCGGACAGAAGATGTCCAGCCCGAGCTCCTCGCCGCGCTCGAAGTCCTCCTGCCCGTGGCCGGGCGCGGAGTGGACCAGCCCGGTGCGGTCGGTCTCGACGTAGTCTGCGTGGTACACCTCGCCGGCGCCGACGAAGGAGGGGTGGTCGGGCACCTCCTCGGCCAGCGGGTGGTCGTACTGCCAGCCGATCAGTTCCTCGCCCGTGAGCGTCTCCTCGATTTCGTACTCGTCGAAGCCGCCCTTCTCCATCACCTCGTCGACGCAGTCGGTCGCGACGTAGAGCACGTCCTCGTCGCCGGCGCGCTCGGCGCGCACCTTCGCGTACTCGACGTCCTTGTCGACGGCGACGAACGTGTTCGCGGGGACGGTCCACGGGGTGGTGGTCCAGGCGACGAGGCTGCCCTCGCGGTCGGAAAGCGGGAACTGGACGTAGATCGAGGGGTCCTCGACCTGGTGGTACTCGACCTCGTTCTTCGCGATCGCGGTCTCACACCGCGGACACTGCGTAATCGAGCGCTTCCCCTGCTCGACGAGGTCGTTGTCGTGGGCTCGCGAGAACGCCCACCACGCCGACTCCATGTATTCGGGGGAGATAGTCTGGTAGGGGTCGTCCCAGTCCATCCAGACGCCGATGGACTGGAAATCCTCGTCCATGTTCTCGCGGTTCTCGACGGCGAACTGCTTGCACTCCTCGATGAACTTCTCCATCCCGTACTCCTCGATGTCCTGCTTGGAGTCGAAGCCGAGCTCCTGCTCGACTTTCGTCTCGATGGGCAGGCCGTGCATGTCGTACCCCGGCCGGTCGGTGACGTGGTGGCCCTCCATCCGTTTGCGCCGGATGACGGCGTCCTTGAGGGTCTTGTTCCACGCGGTGCCGAGATGCATCTGCCCGGAGGTGTACGGCGGGCCGTCGACGAAGAAGAAAGGCGGGTCGTCGGCGTGTGCCTCCTTGGTCCGTTCGTAGGCGTCGTGGTCGTCCCAGTACGCCGAGACGGTGTCCTCCACCGCCTGCGGATCGTACTGGTCCGGGACCTCCTCGTCCATACTGGTTGGCTGTATTGGGTCGCTTATCAACCCGGTGGTCCGGCAGTCGTGCTGTTGGATGGGTTTCGTTACCAAATTTCTCTCTGACTATCCGTGGCGAAGGGATGTGAACCGCCAGTGCAGTGGCGCGAAGCGCTCGCGCCTCCGTGCGCGAGCCGAGCGCGAGGGACGACTGACCGAGCGCAGCGAGGGAGGGAGTCGGTTGGGGAGGTTCGAGGGCCGTACGGGCGGGACTGAAAGGGGCTGACCGCTGGGCGACGGCGGACGACGCAAGGACCGCAGCGGAGCGAGGACCGCAGCGAGTCCCCCGAGCCCAGCGGCCAGGGGCTTTCACGGTGTACCCAGCTACTTCTGCAGCTAAACCATTCGCTACGTCCCAAATCTCGAAAATCCAGAACCCGTGCCACGAAGGAGAGCTTCAAACCCGTGCCCCGTCAACCCACTCGCAATGAGCGACATCCCACTCGAACACATTCACCGCGAACCCGACAGCGACACCGGACACGCCGTCTTCGTCCTCCACGGCCGCGGCGCCGACGAACAGGACCTCCTCCCCGTCGCGGACCGCCTGCCCGGCGACCGTCACGTCGTCAGCTTCCGCGCGCCGGACCGCCTGCGCGGCGGCTACACCTGGTACGACCTCGACCTCTCCGACGGCGGCCTCGAGTCGAGTCAGCCCGACCCCGAGGGGTTCCGCCGCAGCCTCGACATGGTCGCGGAGTCGGTCGACGCCGCCGTCGACGCGTACGACCTCGATGCCGACAGCCTCGGCCTGCTGGGGTTCAGTCAGGGCGCGATCACCAGCCTCTCGCTCGTGCTCGAAGGGCCCGACACGTTCGCGTGGGTCGCCGCCCACCACGGCTACCTCGCCGAGTCCCACGCCGACCGATCACCGGACGGGATCGAGGACAAACCCGTGTTCGTCGCCGCCGGCGCGGCCGACCAGATCATCCCCGCCAGTCGCTCGGAGGCCGCCGCCGAGGGGATGCGCGAGGCCGGCGCTGACGTGACGTTCGGCACGTTCGAGGGCGGCCACGGGATCGGCCCGGACGAACTCGACGCGGTGCAGGAGTTCGTCGAGCAGCACGACTAACTCGGCGTCTCGGTCGCCGTCGAAGTCGCCCTCGAAGTCGCAGTCCCGTTCTCACTCGCGTTCGCCGGTGTCGGCGTCGTCACCGGTGCCGTTTCGTTACGCGCCTCGGGCAGCCACGCCGGCGGCGATAGCTCGACTGTCTCGAACCGGTAGTCGAGCGCGAACCGAACCGGCTCGCGCTCGCCGTCGTCGTCCCGGTCCGGCAGCGTGTAGCTCGCGCGGATGCGCCTGATCACGCCCCGGTCGGAGACGTTCGCCACCGCTTCGTAGTCCGCGATGTCGCCCTGGAGAACGGTCGGCGGGTCGCCGTCGACCGCGATACGGTAGGTCCGGCAGCCGGACGCGTTCTCGCCCACACAGTGCACCGTTGAGTCGTCGCTGACGACGTAGCGGTAGAGGTACGAGGTCAGGTCGTCGTACAGCGTCCCCGGCCGCTGCGACGGCGGGAACCGCGCGTACCGCGTCTCGTTGAATACGGTTCGCTGAAACACTGCCTCGCCGTCGGCGTACACGCCGAGTCGAGCCATCGACCCGTTCTCGGCGTCTTTCGAGAGCTGGGACACCGTCCGGTGGCGGTAGTGGCTCGCGTTCACGATCCGGGTGGTCAGGTTCTGCCGGACTGCGCCGGCCGTGACCGACGCGTTCGGGGGACCGGTGATCACGACGGATCGCACGCGGGAGCGGTTCCGCACGGCTGCCTTGTGCGCGCTCACGAGCGCGGCCGGATCGACGACCCCCGCCCGCGTGACTCCCGGAAGCAGTTCGGGCCCGTCGGTCGGCGTCGGACTTCTGGCGCCGATGGCGCCCCCGCTCTCCTCGGCCGGGGTCACGTCGCCGACCGTGATCGGTTCCCGGTCCGGACCCCCGATACCCGGCACCGTCGGGCCGGCGAGGGCGACGCCGACCAGTGCGACGAGCAGGAGGCCGACGAGCGCCCGTTGCTGCCCGACCACCGCGGGGATCCGCCCCCGCACTGTGTCGAGCGCGGTCTCCTCGTCGGCCTCGTCGACGACCGTCCGCTCCAGCGGCTGGTCGAACCACTCCTCGTACAGCGCGGCCGCGGCGTCGCGTTCGACCCCGTACAGCAGCAGATCCCGGAGCTTTTCGGGCGGGACGTACCTGACCCCTGCCTCCGCCGCGGCCGACTGCACGGCGTCGCGGTCGCGTGCGGCGACGAGCGTGTCGACGCCGCTTAGGTCTGGTGTACCGAATCGCCCGGGATCGGTGACGCGGATCCGCCGTCGCTCGTCGTCCCGTTCGGCGACGACGACGTCGTCCTCGACACTGGTCTCCCACCCGCGGGCGGCCCAGAGGTCGGCGACGAACCCGACTCGGTCGCCGGCGGGGAGAGCGCGGAACTCGCTCGCGAACGCGTGGGCGGGGACCGGCTGCATCGCTCGACACTGGGACGACGACGCCAAAAAACGCACCGCCGATCAGAGTCCGGGGACGAAGCTGACCGCGTCGACGGTTTCGAGCAGCATCCAGCAGAGGAACACCGCGTAGGCGACGAGCAGCAGCGACGCCTCGCGGTCGCTGAGCTGGAGATCCGTCCGGAGCGCGGTGAACAGCCCGACTGTCGCGACGACGAGGAACGTCATCATCGGCACCGCGACGCCGTAGTTCACCACGGCGCCGCCGGCGAGCACGATCCCCGCGGGCACGGCGACCAGCAGGTCGAACACGTTGCTGCCGAGCACGTTCCCGAGGCTGGTCACGCCCCGGCCCTCGCGAGCCGCACGAACCGAGACCAGCGTGTCCGGCAGCGACGTCGCGGCGGCGACGACGGTCAGCCCCCAGACCGCCTCCGGGACGCCCAGCGTGGCGGCGAACACGTCCGCACCGTAGACGAACCCCTCGACGGAGACGAGCACGAGTGCGAGGCTGAGCAGGAGCGTCCCCCACTGCTTGGCCACGTCGATCGACTCGGCGGGCGTTTCGGGCACGTACTCCACCGTGTCCGCGTACTGGATGAACACGTAGAGCCCGTAGAGCCCGATGAGCACCATCCCGAGCCACGGGGGGACGTTCGCCGCCAGCCGATCGCCCCCGGCGGGGTAGTAGATCACCCCGAGCGAGAACACGAGCAGCAGCGCGGCGACGGAGAGCATGTAGAACAGCGCCTCCTTGTACACCACGTCGCGGCTGGCGTTCAGTTCCTCGTCGGACAGTAGCGCGGCCGCGCCGGGGATGACGAGAATGTTGAACACTGCGGAGCCGACGACGGCGCCGACACCCAGATCGAACGACTCGTGGAGCACGACCGACAGCACGGCGATCGAGAGCTCGGGGAAGCTCGACCCCACCGCGGCGACCACCGACCCCTGGATCACCGGCGGCAGCCCGTAGTGCCCCGAGAGGCGGTGGCTGGCCTCCTCCAGCATCTCCGACCCCTTCCAGACGACCCCCGTCGCCACGAGGGTAACGACGGTCGCCAGCAGTACCGACATGGGCGGGGGTTCAAACGGGCGACCCAAAACGGCTCCGGGCGAGCGTCGTCGTCCGGTTGATCGATCGGGCCGCGGTACCGATCAACCGCGGTCGGTGGATCGGGCCGCGGTGACGGTCAACCGCGGTCGGTAGCCCTAAACCCACCAATCTCCAACCCCGACGTATGAGCGTCGCCAAGACCGTCGAGGACCTCGGGGCCGAACTCGGCGAGCGCATCGCCGCCACCGACGAGTACCAGCGCTTCGAGGAAGCGAAACGGGCCGTCGAGGAGAGCGAGGAGGCCCAGCAGCGCATCGCCGAGTTCGAGTCGCTCCGCGCCGAGCTCACCACTGCCCGCCAGACCGGCGAGGCGGATCAGGAGCTGGTCGACGACGTGCGGCAGGCCCAGCACGAACTCCACTCGCTGCCGGAGATGGCCGAGTATCTCGAGGCCCAGGAGGCGTTTCAGGCCCGCCTCGACGCGGTGAACGACGCGATCTCCTCGGAACTCGTCGTCGACTTCGGCGGCGAAGCCGGCGGCTGTTGTCAGGACTGACTGCGACACGGAGAGTCGCAGTCTGTCAGGACTGACACCAACGTACTACGGAGGCGTTCGATCAGACGACCGAGAGTTTTTGTCGGAAGCCGGGACCAGGGAGCCCTATGCTCGCAATCGCCGGCGGCAAGGGAGGGGTGGGGAAGACCACGACCGCGCTCGGCCTCGCCGCCGCGCTCCCCGACCGCCCGCTGGTCGTCGACGCCGACCGCGACATGCCGAACCTGCACGCGCTCGCGGGCGTTCCCGCCATCGACGTCGATGGCCCACACGACTGTCCGGAGCACGCCTGTCGCGTGCTCCCAGTCTCGGGAGAGGACACCCCATCTGTCGACCGACGGCTCGGACGGCTCCAAACACGAGAGACCGACAGCCACACGCTCGTCGACACGCCGGCCGGCGCTGGCGTCGACGCCGCGACGCCGTTACAGATCGCCGACGGCGTCGTGCTGGTGAGCACTGCCTGCGCGCCAGCGTTGCGGGACGCAGCCAAGACGGCGTCGATGGCCCGCGCGGTCGGGACGCCCGTCGTCGGCGCCGTGTTGACCCGGACCGCCGCCCGCCCACCGAACGCGGCCGACTTGCTGGGCTGCCCGCTGCTGGCTACCGTCCCGGACGTCGCCGACCGACCTCTCGACGACCGGCGAGTCCGCGAGCGGTACGAGGCGGCCGCGACAGCACTTCTCGACATCGAGTCGTTGTGAGCGGCTGACAGCTGCACGGAACGCTTTTGGCGCACAAACGTGTACCGTGATCCATGGCGCAGCGGCTTCCGACCGGCATCACTGTCCTCGACCGGGAGATCGAGGGCGGGATCCCCGCGGGCTCGATCGTCCTGCTCTCCGCCGAGCCCGCTAGCCAGTCGGAGCTGTTCCTCTACGAGCTCACGGCCGAACGGCAGACGCTGTATCTCACGACCGTCCGCTCCGATCAGGCCGTGGGTGACGCGATCGACCGAACTAACACTCGGACTGGCGACCCGACCATCCGTGACGTGGGCGGCGACGCCCCGCTGGACAGAGCTAACCGCCTGATCGGCACGCTGCCCGAGGAGGCGACGCTGATCGTCGACGTCGTCGACGCGCTGGAGCGCTACGACCGCAGTCGCTACCGGCGCTTCCTCAACGAGCTCCAGACGGTGATGGTCAACACCGGCGGGGTCGCGATCCTCCACGGGATGGACGGCGTCGACGTGCCGAACAACCGCGACCTGACCGCTCACGTCGCGGACGTGGTGTTCGACCTCCAGACGACCGTCACCAACGCCGAAGTGGAGAACCGCCTCGTCGTCCCCAAGTTCCGCGGCGGGAAGGCGCTCTCGGAGCCGATCAAACTGCGGCTGGACGAGAGCGTCAACATCGACACCTCCCGGGATATCGCCTGAGTACCCCTGCGACCGCTCATTCCTCCCCCAGCGCCAGTAGTCGGCCGGCATCCCCGGTGACGAACAGCGCGTCCGGAGTCGCGACGACCTCACCCAGCCCCTCGGGAGTCCTGGACCACTGTTCCTCCCCGGTCGCCGCCGAGAGCGCGGTGAGTCGATCCTCGCCGCGGAGGAGGACGCTGTCGCCGGCGACCGTGGGGGTGCCGATCCTGCCTTCCGACTGCTCGTAGGTCCACGATCGCTCGCCGTCGTGGGTGATCGCGTAGAGCGTCTCGCGGCCGGCGGCGTAGACGTGCTCGTCGTCGACGGCCATCGGCTGGTGCCCGCTGTCGACCAGATTGAACCCCCAGCGTCGCTCGCCGTCGGTGCCGTACGCGACGACGAGCCCGTAGCTCTGGATCAGCAGCAGGTCGTCGTACACTACCGGCCCGCCTGTCACGGGATTGGTCTCGGCGCGCCACTGCACCTCGCCGTCGTCGGTCTCCATCGCGACGATACCCGTCGCTCCGGAGTTCGAGCCGACGTACAAGGTGTCGCCGTCGACTGCGGCCGGCGTCGTGAACGTCGTGTTCCCCTGGTCGACCGTATCTTCGACCCGACGGGACCACAGTACCGACCCATCGGCGACCCACAGCGCGTGGACCTCGCCGCTCCAGTCCGGGACGTAGGCGACGCCGTCCTCGACGGTCGGTGGGGCGGTCAGGCGGGCGTCGACGTCGTACAGCCACTCCTCCTCGCCGACGCGCGATCCGAAGCAGAGCACCCGGCCGCGTTCGAGCGACCGCTTCCCGCTCACGAGGATTCTGTCGCCGAGGACTGCTGGCGGGCCGTTGAGGTCGATCCGGAGCGGTGCCCACCAGTACGTCTCGCCGGCCCGGGCACCCAGCGAGTAGAGCCGATTGAACGACCGTGACTCCGGCGTTACGGCGTCCGCAGGAACGTACAGCCGTTCGTCGACGAGCGCGGGCGTTCCGGCAGCCCGCACGCCGTCCAGCTCTCGCCCCCAGACCGTCGTGGGGTCGCTGGGCCCGGCTTCGACGCGGCGCGAGTGGGAGGTATCGTGACCGTCCATCCGCCACCCGCCGTCGACGCTGTCGAGTTCGCCGCTCGGGAGACCACGGGAGAGACAGCCGGCGAGGCCGATACTCGCGCTCGCGGACGCGAGGAACGCTCTGCGGGAGGGCACGGCCGCTCTCGTGGCGGGGCGAAGTTGAATCTTCTCCCACCGCGTTCGATATCGCGCTATACAGTTTACGTGACTCCTACCCGTCGTCAGTCGAACCGATAGATGTTCGAGAGGTACGTCTCGCGTACCTGGTCCCCCCAGTTGTGGGTGTACGTGTCGATGACGTCGCTAGCGACGTCGCCCCGGAGGTACTTCACGACACCTCGATCGCCGGTCCGGTCCCGGAGGTGCGTGGTGAAGAAGTGCCGGAAGTAGTGGGGCGTGACGTTCTCGCCGGCACCCGCGCCGGCTTCGTACCAGCCCATCTCCTCGGCGTACTCACGGACGTAGTGCCGGATCGCCCGTGCGGTGAGCCGTTCACCCCAGTCGTCGGCGGTCGAAACGAACAGCGGTTCGGCCGGCGAGAGCGAGTCGGGACGGATCGCCAGCCAGCGGCGGAGCCCACGCCGGAGTTCGTCGTCGACGGGGACCACCGTCGAGCGTTTGCGCTTGTTCGACTCCTCGCGGACCTCCCCGTTGTACTCCCCCCCGCGTGCTGGCTCGCTGTCGACGTATATCGCGTCGCCGCGGCCGTCGAGCTGTGGCCGTCCGTCGAGACCGTACTCCGAGAGTCCTGGGTTCGAGAGTCGAAGATCCCGGCAGTCGAGGTTGCAGAGTTCGCCGACGCGCATCCCGGTTTTCAGCAGTGTCAGCACCACTGCGTGGTGAAGCGGGTGGGTGATCCGACCGAGGAAGCGTCCCATCGTCGCCACGTCGACGTCACGTCGTTCGGGGTCTTTCTCGATGGACTCGTCCATCTCCTCCATCACCAGCGCCATGGGGTTCTCGTCGAACGCGCCGACCCGGGTCATGTAGTCGTAGAAGCGGTTGACCGTCGTGGCGTAAGTGGCGACGGTGCTGGGTGAGAGATCCGCCCGCAGCGAGTGGACCCACGCCAGACAGTCTCTATGCCCTGCGGCGCCGGGGTCGGTCGACCGGCCGTCGAGGAACTCGGCGAACCCCCGAAGCACGCGTTCGTAGGCGTCACGAGTCCGTTCGGCTCGGCCGTGCATCTCCATATCTTCGAGGTAGTAGTCGACCGGATCCGCGACCTCGGCGGCGGGGCGCCTACTCGCCATCGAGCACGTACCCCCCATCGCGACCGCTGTAGCGGATCTCCTCCGACTCCTGGATGATCCGATCGAGCCGGTCCTCGAAGTCGCCCAGCACCGCGTCGACGAGTTCGTCCCACCCGACTGGCGCCTCCTCGGTCAGTGTCTCGCGGACACGCGTTTCGAGGGCGTCACCCCTGGGGTTCGAGCCCGGAGAACCGGGGTCCTCGGGGGTACTCGCTTCCCCGCCGTCGTCGTCGGTCTCGAAGCCGCTCCGGCCCGCCTGCACCATCGTCCGGACGAACTCGCTCTGACTCATTCCGAGTTCGTCGGCGGCCTCGCGCCACGCCTCGCGCTGGTGGGCGGGCACCCGCGTCTTGACCTGGACCGTCTCGCTGTCGGCGTCTGCGGCCATGGAACGAGGCTCTCTCGCCTGGCACATCAACGTACCGGAAACAGGGATTAGGGCACTAATCCTCTAGAGAGGGACCGAACTACTGCCGATAGGCGGTCCCGAATACACCGATAATCTGTATTCGATCCCGTATTCGTCGATCTTTCGATAGTCGAACGGTGGTACCGGACACGTCGATCACTGCGTGAGTTCGAACGGCGGCTCCGTCTCGGCGGGGAGTGGGTTCTCGTACTCGCCCACCTCGCGTTCGAACTCCTCGCGTGCGGCGGCGAGTCGGTCTTCGTCGGTCAGCAGATCCAGCGTCGACCCGGCAAGCAGTTTCGCGACGGAGGGGAGTGCAGTCCGGCCGAAGTCGCCGTTCGCCACCACGGCCTGCCAGGAGTGCGCCGGCGTCCCCAGCGCCCAGGTCGTCGCACGGAACTGTGCGGTGGGAGTGATCTGGCTCACTTCGCCGACGTCGGTCGAGCCGCCACCCGGATCACCCTCGTCGAAGGCGTCCATCGGTTCACCGTACAGTGCGGTACCGGCGGCAGCCTCGTCGTGTGGCGGTTCGAACTCCGACAGTCGGTCGTCGATCGCGCCTTCCGGGAACGTCTCTTGGAGGCTGGCGGCGAGTTCGTGCTCCGCTTCGTCGAACTCGATCGGCCCGATTTCGGCCATGTTCTCCCGGAACGTGTCGGCGACGACCGAGTTGGAGACGAGTCGGTGGACTCCCGTGTAGTAGCGTTCGCTAACGGTCGTTCGACTCATCGTCGCCGCGCCGTCGGCGATCTCCCGCAGCCAGGCGGTCACGCGTTCGACCCCCTCGCGTGTCGGTGCGCGAACGAAGTACCAGACCGACGCCTCCGCGGGGACGACGTTCGGCGCGTCGCCGCCCTCCTGGACGTTGTAGTGGACCCGCACTGCCTCGGGAACGTGCTCGCGCATGTACTCCACGCCCGTGTTGAGCAGTTGGACGGCGTCAAGCGCGCTTCGGCCGGATTCGGGCGACGCTGCGGCGTGGGCGCTCTCCCCCTCGAAGGTGAACGACAGCGAGTCGAGCGCGAGCGAACTCCCCCGCTGGGGTGCGGTGTGGTCGCTGGGGTGCCACGTGACGGCGGCAGCGAGATCGTCGAAGACGCCGTCGCGAGCCATGAACGTCTTCCCGACCAGCGTCTCCTCGGCCGGGCAGCCGTAGAACCGGAGTTCCCCCGCTGCATCGCCGCGATCAAGCGCCCGGGCGACCGCGATCGCGGCGCCGACGCCTGCCGTTCCGAACAGGTTGTGCCCGCAGCCGTGTCCTGGCCCACCGGCGTCGATCGGCTCTCGCTCCGCGCTGACTGCCTGTGAGAGCCCCGGAAGCGCGTCGTACTCCCCGAGAACGCCGATCGACGGCCCGTCGCCTGACTCGTAGCTGGCGACGAAAGCCGTCGGCATGTCGCCGACGCCGGCCTCGATCTCGAACCCGGCCTCGGCGAGTGCCCCCCGGAGCAGCCGGCTCGCTCGCTCCTCGTGGAGACCCAGCTCCGGGTGTTCCCAGAGATCGACCGCGAGCTCGTCCATCCGCTCGGATAGATCGTCGACGTCGTCGAACAGGCGTCGTTTCACGCCCCGAGCGCGGGGTGGCGTGGGCTTAACTCCTCGCCCGCGACGCGCGTGACGGCTGCGGATCAAATAAATCGTATACCGCGATATCGAACGTACCCGGGCCAGTCCAGGTTCGGGAGCGGCCCCTGTTCCCCGACTGCCTTGATCGTTCGTCTCCTCGAACCCCGGGAAGCTAACCTCTCGGGCGCCGAACCGACGTCCATGTCTGAAAACGAACCCGTCGAGGAGGATCGTCGCTCGGTACGGATCATCGGCGCGCCGACGGACTACGGACAGGACCGGCGGGGCGTGGATATGGGCCCCTCGGCCATCCGCTACGGCGGGCTGAGCCAGGGACTCTCCGAGGCCGACGTGGACAGCGAGGACGCCGGGGATCTGCTCGTGCCACGCGCGGAGGAACGGGACGCGGAGTACCGCACACCCACCGAGGGGAAAGCTCGCTTCCTCCGTGAGACGGAGGAGGTCTGCTCCCGGTTGTCCAACGAGGTGCAGGAGTCGCTCGCGGACGGCCACACGCCGCTCGTGCTGGGCGGGGATCACTCGATCGCGATCGGGACGATCTCGGGATCGGCTGCGGACGCCGAGATCGGCGCCATCTGGTTCGACGCCCACGGCGACCTGAACACGCCGACGACGTCGCCGTCGGGGAACGTCCACGGGATGCCGCTGGCGGCGCTGTTGGGTGTGAAGGAGTGGGTCGGCGTCGACTGGGCGAACGCGCCGTCACTCTCGCCGGCGAACGTCGCGATCGTCGGCCTCCGGTCGCTCGACGATCCGGAACGCGAGATTCTGCGGAACAGCGAGATCAGCGCGTTCACGATGTCGGATATCGACGAACACGGACTGGACGACGTGGTCGAGAAGGCGCGCGCAGTCGCCGGCGACGGCACCGACGGCTACCACGTCAGCCTGGATCTGGACTGGCTCGACCCGACGATCGCGCCAGGCGTCGGGACGCCGGTCCGGGGCGGCGTCGACTACCGCGAGGCCCACCACGCGATGGAGCAGGTCGCGGAGGACGGCGGGATGCGCTCGATGGAGCTGGTCGAAGTCAACCCCACGCTCGATCAACACAACGAGACTGCCGAACTCGCGGTCGAACTCGCGGCCAGCGCGTTCGGCAAGCGCATCCTCTGAGTGTTCACGTTCGTGTACTTCTCGTAACGATCGTAGGGCAACGTTTACACTCCCGTGATCATACTCTCCGGGCATGTCCGAGACCGTGCTGGTGATCGGCGGGGGTGGCCGCGAGCACGCGATCGTGCGCGCGCTGGCGCCCGACGCCGAGGTGTACGCGCTGGCGAGCAACCGAAACCCCGGGATCACGGCGCTCGCGACCGGGATCGAGACGGCCGAGGAGACGGACACCGACGCCGTCGTCGCGTACGCTCGGGAGGTCGGTGCTGACGCAGCCGTGGTCGGTCCGGAGTCGGCGCTGGCGGCGGGCGTCGCCGACACGCTGGCCGACGCGGGCGTGTTCACGTTCGGCCCGACCGCCGAGGCGGCCCGGATCGAGACGGACAAAGCGTACCAGCGGGAGTTCATGGCCGAAAACGACATCCCGGGCACTCCCGAGTTCGAGACGTTCGACGACGCCGACGCGGCGGCCGACTACGTCGAGTCCGTGGGGGAGGACGTGGCGGTCAAACCGACCGGTCTCACTGGGGGCAAAGGCGTCCGTGTCACCGGCGAGCAGGTCAGCCACGTCGAGGCGGCCGACTACGTCCGAGGGAGCGACCACGACGAGTGGGTGATCGAGGAGCGACTCGTCGGCGAGGAGTTCACCGTCCAGGCGTTCGTCCACGACGGCGAGGTCCGGCCGACGCCCGCCGTCCAGGACCACAAGCGCGCCTACGAGGGTGACGAGGGGCCGAACACCGGCGGGATGGGGAGTTACAGCGACGCGGGCCCGGCACTCCCGTTCATGACACAGGCGGAGTACCACGACGCCGTCGACGTGCTCGAAGCGACCGTCGACGCGCTCCCCGAGTACACGGGCGTGTTGTACGGGCAGTTCATGCTGACCGCCGCGGGGCCGAAGGTGGTGGAGTTCAACGCCCGATTCGGCGACCCCGAGGCGATGAACACGCTCCCCGTGATGGAGACGCCGCTGCTCGACGTGATCACGGCTGCACGGGACGGCGACCGGCTCCCGGAGCCGCGCTTCGAGAACCGCGCGACCGTCTGCAAGTACGCCGTACCGGCGGGCTACCCGACCGACCCTGACTCCGGTGCCGAGATCGAGGTCGACGAGTCGACCGTCGAGGCGGCCGCCGAGGCGGGCGACGGCGACGCGTTGCTGTTCTACGCCTCGGTCGACGCGCGCGAGGACGGACTGTTCACCACGACCTCGCGGTCGTTCGCGGTCGTGGGCGTCGCCGACGACATCCCGACGGCGGAGGCGATCGCGGCCGACGCCCTGGATGCGGCAGGTGATGGACTTCGCGTGCGCGAGGACGTCGGTACCGAAGAACTGGTACAGTCCCGAGTCGAGCACATGGCGTCGCTCCGGGACTGACGGCGGGAGAACGGCGCGGCGTTACTCGAACTGCTGGACGACTTCGAGGTCGCGGTCGGTGCGCATGAACTGCGCGAGGCGGCGGGTCGCGTGGCAGTCGGGGCAGCTGAGGTTCTCGTCGGTTCCGGGGAGATCCGTCGGGTTCGACTCCCATTCCTTGTTACACTCCGGACACAGTAGACGGACGAACGCTTCGACCATGCCCCAGCGTGGGACCCGACGGCCGATAAAGCTTATCGCAGAACAGCCCCCGATCGCCGGTTCAGGCGGGGTGGGTTAGGTTCGCCATCAGTTGGCGGATGTTCGGCCCCTCCTCGTCCTGCCGTTCCTGCGGGAAGATCCCCATCGGGACGACGACGTCGGACTCGTGGTTGAAGTTCGCGATCAGGAGAAACACCGGTACCTGGTTCCCGTCGACGGTGACGGTCGCCGAGAACTTCGTGACCGTTCGGGCGGAGCCGAGTATGTCGACCTGTTCAGTGCTCTCCTCTCCGAGCCCGTCCATCGTGTCGAACCGGTTCTGGAACTGCTCGGCGATCTCTTTGGCGTCCATGTCCGAGATCGGGTTGAACGACTGTCCGGCCACTTCGACCTGCGGGGAGGTGAACGCTGCGAACACGCCAACGTCGGAACTCCCGCCCAGCAGCGAGAGCTGGACCTCCTTTCGGTACTCGGTCACCGTGTTGGTCACGTTCACTTCCTGTCCGGCGAACGTCCGAGTCATCGTCGGCTCGCGCTGGCCGGTCTGTTCGTACCCCGTATCCCCAGTGTCGGTCGTCGCGTACTCGGCGCTGAAGCTGGTCGATCCGCTACAGCCCGCCAGCCCGGCGAGCCCTGCGACTGTCAACGTTCCCACTGCTCGACGCGATAGCTTCATACGAACCCGTTTCACGAGATACGTATAAGCCTCGTGGCCGTTTGATAAGGGAATTGATACGCAGTCAGTGGTGAGTAGAGTGTGGATACCGGCTGCCTCAGCTCCCGGGGAGGATATCCCCGAGCGCGCCTCCGATCGACATGCCGACGAAACAGACTGTCGTCTGACAGAGCGCGACCCAGGGGTCGGTCCAGTCGACGCGACCCCACGCGGTCATCATCGAGAACGCGGTCAGCGCGGCGATGGTGAGCAGGCCGAGCGGACGGCGCGGGATCACGCCGAGGATCGGGTCGACCACCCGGACGTCCTGGATCTCGGCCACGTACAGCAGGCCGGCCACGATCCCGACGCCCGCGAGTAGCGTCCCCACGAAGTAGATCGGGTGGGTCGCGAGATACTCCCCCGCTTCGAGCGTCCCGCCCTCGATCGCCATTGGGATCCCGAACACCACGCTCCCGACCAGTGCCTCGGCGGCGTCGTGACGGTCGAACCCCTTGATGACGCGGCCGAACACCGGCTCGGGGTCGTCGATACGCCTGGCCATCCGGATGCTCTCGCGCACTCGGGACTGGGTATCCTGATCCTCGTCGGCGACCGCCAGTTCGAGCGCCTCGAGTTCGTCGAGCAGGTCGTCGACGTCCGGCTCCTCGTCCATCTCCTCGGCAGCCATCCGGCTCAGCACCCCCTCTGTTCGGTTCGGTCCGGGACGCCCCGACTCGCCCCGACGGCGTTGCTCGTCATGCCTCGGAACGCGGCGGCACCGAAGGTAAGCGTTTGGCTGACAGGCGAGGCCGCGGATCGCGTGGGGTGTCTCGCGCTCCCGCCCCGTCTCCCACGCGGTCGTTCTCAGGTCACGCGGGGGAGTGGTTCCATCATCGTACTTGAGTGATCGGACCAGGGTTCAAGGGCGAAGACGCGACCACGTCCGACATGCCTAAACTGGCCGCCACCCACCCTCCGGTAGTGAGTTGGCGCGACCTGTTCGGCCACCCCGAACCCTACCCCGAGCAGCATGACGGGATCGAGGCGGCCGTCTCGGCCGCCGACGGCGGCGGATTCCTCGCGCTGGAGGGCGCCTGCGGCACCGGGAAGACGATGCTCGCGCTCTCGGCGGGGCTCTCCCGCGTGCGCGACCCGGACTCGGAGTTCGAGCGCGTGCTCGTCCTCACGAGCGTCAAGCAGCAGCTGCGCCAGTTCGAGGCGGACCTCCGGACGATCA
Organism: Halolamina sp. CBA1230; assembly: GCF_002025255.2. Lineage (GTDB taxonomy): Archaea > Halobacteriota > Halobacteria > Halobacteriales > Haloferacaceae > Halolamina. The sequence continues at coordinate 734,203 of NZ_CP054587.1, read as the reverse complement.
ACGAGAACCTCCCCGACGAGTACGATCCCGTCTCGGGACTGACGCTGGTGGGGAAGGCCGACGTCTGCCCGTACGCTCGCGAGAACCGCGGAGGTGTCGACGACGAGAACGTCTACGACCGTTGTGAAGGGCTCCGGGAGCGTACCCGGAACCTCACCGCCGACGGCGGGCCGACGACCGCCGACGCGCTGGCGAGTGGGGCCCGCAGCCAGCAGGTCGGCATCGCCGACTCGGGCAGCGGCGGCGCCGACTACCTGGAGACAGCCGGCGAGCCGACACCGTACCGCCCGGACACCGAGGAGTACGGCACCGGAACGGGGAGCACGGAGTACTGCCCGTTCTACGCCCAGTACCTCGCCGACCTCCCGGAGGACGGCGACCCCGCCGAAGCGGTCCCGTTCGACTTCACCGACCGCGGGCTGATCGACACGGAGGAACTGGTGGGGCTCGCTGCCGGCCACGGCACCTGCCCACACTCGGTGATGGGCGCGATCCTCGGCCACGTCGAGGTCGTTATCGGGAACTACTACCACGCGTTCGACCCGACGACGTCGGGGCAGTTCACCGGCGCGCTCGTCGACGACTCGACGTTCGTTGTCTGTGACGAGGCACATATGCTCGAACCGCGAGTGCGTGATCTGGTGAGCGACGGCGTGGGGGATCGGACGCTTCGGGACGCGGTCTCGGAGTTGACGCGCGTCGTGCAGGCCGTCGAGTTCGACGACGACAGCACTCCTTCCACGGGGAACGAGGATGCCGACCTCGTGCGTGGCGAACTCAAGGAGAGCGACGTAAAACTGGACGAACTTCGGAATTTGCGAGATTTCTGCGAATCGCTCCGCGAGGAGCTCGACCGCCGGGTGAAAGCCCACCTCGACAGCGAACGCCCGGGCTGGCGGGCGGAACTGAACGATCTCGACGACGCCGAACTCCCGCTGCGTGACCCCGAGACCCCCCAGCCCGACGAGATCACCGAGTGGGCGGAGCGGGAGGGGTTCGGCGAGGCGGTCTGGGCCCGCGCCGAGGTGGTGGGTGCCGTCGTCGCCCGGATCCTGAACGAGGTGGAGGACGAGGACGCCTCCCGCGCCGTGACGCCGGTCGGTCGAGTGTTGAACGCGTGGTACCGCGAGGACCACGAGTCGTTCTTCCGCGAGATCGAACTCGAGCGCACGTGGGACGAGAGCGAGCGGCCGGACTCGTGGCGCCGGGCGTACAACGCGCAGCTCTCGCTGCACAACTGCGTCCCCAGCGAGGCCATCGGCGACCGCCTCGCGGAGTTCGGCGGCGGCGTGTTGATGTCCGCGACGCTCGAACCACTGGACGTGTTCCGGGAGGTGACGGGGCTGAACCACCTCGAGCGCGAGGGACGCCCCGTCGTCACCCGGAGCTACGGGCTGGGGTTTCCGGAGGAGAACCGCGCCTCTTTCGCCGTCGACGCACCGAAGTTCACGTACGACAACCGGGGGGCGCCGGGGGAGGAGAACGAGTGTCGCCGGATGCACGTCGACGCCGCCGCGACGGTCGCACAGTCGCCCGGGAACGTGCTCGTCGGGATGCCCAGCTACGGCGAGGCCGAGTGGATGGCCGGCGAGCTCGAGGACCGCCTCGAGAAGCCAATCCTGCTCGATAGCTCCTCCGCGGACGAGGTGACGCAGGAACTGAAAGCCGAGTTCTTCCGCGGGGACCCGAAGGTGCTGGTGACGAGCATCCGCGGGACGCTGACCGAGGGCGTCGACTACCAGGGTGACCGGCTCTCGGCGGCGGTCGTCTGCGGCGTGCCGATCATCAACACCGCTTCGCCCCGGACCAGAGCGGTTCGGACGGCGTACGATCGGGAGTTCGGGGATGGGTTCGAGACAGCGTTGACGGTGCCAGCCGTTCGCAAGGCGCGACAGGCCATCGGCCGCGTGATCCGCGGCCCCGAGGAAGTCGGCGTCCGCGCGCTCGTCGACGCCCGCTACGCGCGGGCGTCCTGGAACTCGGTTCGGGAGTACCTCCCCGAGTCCGAACGCGAGGAGTTCCAGCCCGTCTCGCCGGACATGCTGGAACTGGGTGTCGAGCGGTTCTGGGACCGGCACCGCTGACCGGCAGCTTTCACTCCGCGGACAGAAATGCCGTTCTGGGAACGCTTTTGTCGGACGGGGAGAACTGTCAGACGATGCCAGACACGGGCCCCGACTTCCTCGAACGACTCGCGAGCCTTCCCAGCTTCCAGCACGCCGTCGCCGCCCCCGGAGGCGACCGCGTGGCGCTGTACTACGACGTAACCGGACGCAACGAACTCCACGTCCTCGACGTGGAGAGCGGCGACCTGCGCCAGATCAGCGACGGCGAGGTGCCGCGTAACGCCCGTTGGCACGTCGACTGGAGCGCGGACGGCGACTGGGTGTACTTCCACGACGACGAGGGCGGCAACGAGCAGAACGACGTCTATCGCATCGGCGTCCGGGGCGAGCGTGAGGGCGAGGTCGAACAGCTCACCGACCTCGACGGGCAGACCGCACTGGTCGACGTGGCTGACGACGGTGAGACGCTCCTCCTGGGGTCGAACCGCGACGGCCAGATGAACCTCTTCGCGTACGACCTGCCTTCCGGCGAGGTGTCGAAGCTCACGGAGTACGACCGCGCGACCGCCAGCGGTGGCTTCTCGCCGGGCGTGGATCGGCTGGCGTACGCAACGAACGAAGCCGACGACTACAACAATCAGGACGTGTACGTCGCCGACGTTGACGAGAATCTTCGATTCTCGTCTGCCAATCAGAAATCTCCGATTTCTGATGATGTTGACGAGACGCGAAGCGTCTCGTTAGCCAATCAGGACTCTGCGAGTCCTGATGACGCCGACGGCTCGAACCCGCGGAACCTCGAAATCGGCGAGGTCGGCGCCGAAGCCGGCTTCGCGGACTGGGGCCCCGACGGCGAGCGCCTGCTGGTCTCGGACAACACCGAGAACTTCTCGCGCTGTGGCGTCTACGACCTGGAGACGGACGAAGTGGAGTGGTTCGGCGACCTGGACGCCGAGGAGAGCCCGGTCGCGTTCACCCCCGACGGCGAGCGGTTCCTCGCGCTCCGGACTCGGGACGCCGCCGTCGTGCCGCTGGTGTACGACCTCGAGACCGGGAAGGGCCGCGAACTCGACGTCCCCGAGGGCGTCGCCGCGTTCTCCGGCGCGCGTGCGCCGATCCTCGACGGCGATCGCGTGCTCGTGCGCCACACCACTACCGACAGCCGCCCGGACCTGCTGGCTCACGACCTCGAGTCCGGTGAAACCGAGACCCTGCTGGCCGCCGACTACGGCGAGTTCGACCCCGGCCGCTTCGTCGACGCCGACTACTTCACGTTCGAGAGCCACGACGGCCTCGAGATCGGCGCGCTGCTGTACGACTCCGGCGAGCGGCCGTCGCCGCTGGTGGTCAACCCCCACGGCGGCCCCCGCGCCGCGGACTACAAGTCGTTCGACATGTACACCCAGTTCCTGCTCTCCAGGGGCTACTCGGTGCTGAAGGTGAACTACCGGGGCTCCACGGGCCGCGGCCGGGAGTTCGTCGAGCGCCTCTACGACGACTGGGGCGGCGGCGAGCAGGCGGACATCGCCGAGGCGGTCCGCCACGTCACCGCGGAGGAGTGGATCGACGAGGACCGCGTCGTCGTGTTCGGCGGCTCCTACGGCGGCTACTCGGCGTACTGGCAGATGGTCCAGTACCCAGAGCTGTACGCGGCGGGGATCGCGTGGATCGGCGTGACCGACCTGGAGGACATGTTCGAGAACACGATGCCCCACTTCCGGACCGAACTCATGGAGAAGTACCTCGGGACGCCCGAGGAGAACCCCGAGCTCTACCGCGAGCGCTCGCCGGTCACCCACGTCGAGAACCTCGCGGCGCCGCTGCTGATGGTCCACGGCGTCAACGACCGCCGCGTCCCCGTCTCGCAGGCCCGGATCTTCCGGGACGCGCTGGAGGAAGCCGGGTTCGAGGAGGGTGAGGGGGAGACGCCCGCGGCGTCTCCGGGAGGGAGCGAAGCCGCCGGGGATTACGAGTACGTGGAACTCGGCGAGGAGGGTCACGCCTCCTCGGATATCGACCAGAAGATCCGGATGCTGCGCACGCTGGACGACTTCCTCAAGCGCCGGCTGCCCGAGGCGACGACCGCGCCCGCGGAGTAGCTAGCGCTCCTCGGCCGCCGCCGCCTCGTCGTCGCCGTTCCGAGCGGTGACCGTCGTCGCCGACACGCCGTCGCCCTCGTGATCGAGCGTCGACGCCGCGGCGATCAGGAACCCGAGCATCGCCGCCAGCAGCACGATCGCGCCGATCGCACCGACGGCGACCACCGAGATCTCCGGCGAGAGAACCTCGCTCGCGGTGAACACGAACACTGTCGCCGCGGCGGCGAGCACGACGCCGATGCGGAGGAACCGCTCCCACGCGATCTCCTCGAACAGCCCCGGCCCGAGTTCGACCGCCTCCTCCGGGGCCGGCTCGGGCGCCCCCGCAACCGTGTGCCCCAGCGCGTGGATCGACTGCGCGATCCAGAGGCCGGCGGTGAAGTTGAGGAAGGCGACGAACGAAACCACCCCGACCTGGCCGGGGAGCAGGAACGCCGAGGCCAGCGCTGCCAGGAACGAGGCAGCCATCAGCCCGTAGACGAGGCGTGATCGGGTACGGAAGTCGCGCAGCCCTCCGAGGACGTCGTACATGCCACCGAATAGGCGGTTCTTCGACATGAATTGTTCGAGCGGTGACAGTATCCGGTACACAAACGTCCCCATCCGGAACTATTTATATCCGCCAATCGACGCGGGATGGTGTATGTCCACAAGTGACAGCAACGGCGGGATGATCGAACGCATCGGGTTCCGGATGTCCGAGATCGTCGAGCGGTGGATGCCGAGCCCGTTCGTGTTCGCCATTCTGCTCACGTACATCGTGTTCGTCGCAGGATTGGTGAACGGATCGAGCCCCGTCGACCTGCTCCAGTACTGGTACGACGGGTTCTGGGCGTTCCTTGCCTTCTCGATGCAGATGGTGCTGATCCTGATGACCGGGTTCGTGATCGCCTACCACCCGCGGGTGAACAGCCTGCTCCAGCGGCTCGCCCGAGTGCCGGCGACCGGCGCACAGGCCGCGGCGTTCGTAGGGCTGATCTCGATGTCGCTCGCCTGGATTCACTGGGGGTTCAGCCTCATCATGGGCGCTATCTTCGCCCGCGAGATGGGGAAGGCCGCCCACGAGGAGGACATCGACGTCCACTACCCGCTGCTCGCGGTCGGGGGGTACATGGGGCTCGGGCTGACGTGGCACTGGGGGCTCTCCGCGTCGGCGCCGCTGCAGCTGACCGACGCGGGTAACATCGGTGAGGGGACCGGGTTCGGCTTCCTCGAGTCGACGGTGCCGGCGGCCGAGACCATCTTCCACCCTTACGCGATCACGCTCACGATCCTCTCGATCATCTTCGGGACCATCGTGCTCTACGTGCTCGCCCCCTCGGGTGAGCGCGCGAAGGGGATCACCGAGTACGTCGACGAGGAGGAGCTGTTCGACGACGACGACGCGGCCGACAGCGACGTCGCCGAGGCCGCGACCGAGGAGGAGCTGTCGGCCGAGACGGGCAAGACGCCTGCCGAGCGCCTGAACAACAGCCGCGTGCTCGGCGGGCTGATCGCGCTGTCGGGCGTGGTGATCCTGGCGCTGCAGTTCCTCCAGAACGGGATGGGCGCGTTCACGCTCAACGCCGTCAACTTCGGCTTCCTGATGGCCGGTCTCCTGATCTACCAGCGCCCGGCGTACTACCGCGAGCGGTTCAACGACGCCGCCGGCGCCGCCGCGGGCATCGTGCTGCTGTTCCCCTTCTTCGCCGGCATCCAGGGGATCATGAGCGGCGCGGGGCTGGCGACGCTGCTCGCGGAGGCGCTGCTCAGCGTCTCTACCGCCGCGACCTACCCTGTGGTCGCGTGGATCACGGGCGCGATCGCGAACCTGTTCGTCCCCTCCGGCGGCGGCGAGTGGCTGGTCGTCGGCCCCTCGGTGCTGCAGGCCGCACAGGATCTCGGCGTTCCCTACGGGCAGGCGACGATCGCCTACGCGGTCGGCGACGCCCACACGAACCTGCTGAACCCGTTCTGGGCGCTGCCGCTGCTGGCGATCACCGGCGTGAAAGCGCGAGAGATGTTCGGCTACGCGATCGCGATGCTGCTGGCGCTGATCCCGTTCCTCGCGATCGTGCTGTGGGCGGTGCCGTACTAATCACGGCTGCGGCCAGTTCTCTCTGGCCGTTCTCCCCTTCGCCATGGTCGAACGCCCGCCGTCGACTGGTGGCGGGATACTGTTACCGAACGAGAGGGTACGTACCGAAATGATCCATATATATGTGTAGAATCGACTGATAATAGCCAGTTTTATACAAGAACATTGCTGAATGTCAGCTACGTTGACGGTTCCGTACGGACCGTCGACGGTATCCTGAGCGGTCGTGGCGACCAGTTCGGGGAGACACCAATGAAACGGCGTAACCTACTCATCGGGTTCGGTGCGGCGGCGGGAACGAGCATGGCTCTCGGATCGGGCGCGTTCTCGACTGTCGAGGCGAATCGGCGGGCGGAGATCAACGTCGCCGGCGACGCGGGCGGCTACCTGTCGCTCCGGCCGGGCGACCAGCACGGGGAGTACGTCGACCAGAGCGGCGGCGAGGTCGTCCTCGATTTCGGCGACAACGGGAACGGCTCCGGGGTCACGACCGGGTCGACGTACACGTTCGACGGGACGCTCCGGCTGCAGAACCAGGGGACGAACCCGGCGTACATCTGGACGACTGCGGAGGCTGCGGCGTTCGAAGACGACGCGTTCTACCTCTACGTCGACGGCGACCGGTCGACGCCGTTCTCGGAGGCGAACGCGATCCAGGTCGACGTGGGCGACTCCCTCTCGCTGGGTGTGTATCTCGACACGAGCGAGGTTTCGACCGACAGCTACGACGCGGACCTGACGATCCACGGGGCCGAGGAGCGACCGACGGGTGGCGAGGACGAGGAGGACGACTCCGAAGACGGGGAGTCCGCACCGGAGGAGCCGATTGACTCGCTGGTGTTCGACTCGACGGCGAGCCAACTGAATGCGGATGAGGAGCCGCTGACTGACGAGTCGCTGGTCGCAGTCTGGACGGCCGAGACGGCGACTAACGAAGACCAGGACGGCAACGGAGACGCCGTGTTCTACCCCGACGACGCCGACATCCCGCTGGTCAGCAGCGACGGCGGCGTCGTCGGCTTCGGCGCCCCGATCGTCCAGAACGGCACTGAGTTCGGCAGCGGCAACGAGGAGTTCGTGCTGAACGTCCTCGACGCGGAGGCCGACGGACCGGCGGTGGCGTTCGACGACGGCCACGGCCAGTTCTACGACAGCAACAGCTTCTCGCAGTTCCTCGGCTACGCGGGGTCCAACGGATACGAGACCGACGCAACGACCGACCTCACGGGTGCGCTGCCCGACGCCGACGCGGCGATCATTACCTCGCCGTCAGACGCATTCACGCAGCCGGAACTCGACGCGCTCGGGTCGTTCGTCGACGACGGCGGCGCGCTACTCCTGTTCGACCAGTCTGACTTCGATAACTTCGATGCGACGGACAACCTCAACGAGATCGCGTCGTCGTTGGGGCTCGGTTTCCGGTTCAACGACGATCAGGTAATCGACGAGCAGAACAACGACGGGATCGGGTACGTCCCGACGACCGATCGCTTCAACGCGGACGCGTTCGACTACTTCGCCGACCGAACCGGGATCGTGCCGCCCGACTTGGAGAAAGGCCAGCAGTACGAGGTAGACGTTGTCTCGGTCACCGACGGCGACACCGCGGACGTGCGATTCGCCAACGGTTACGTCGATGAGGTCCGGATTCTCGGCGTCGACACCCCCGAGACCGGCAGCACGGAGGAACGAATCGAGGAGTTCGAGGGGATCACCGACGGCGAGACCCTGCGGGACGAAGCCGACGCCGCCTCGGCGTACGCAGAGGACCTGCTGGCCGACGAGACGGTCACGCTCTCGTTCGACGACAACGAGCCGCTCCGCGGGAACTACGGGCGCGTGCTCGGCTACCTCGAACTCCCGAACGGCGACGTGTACAACGAACGCCTGATCGAGGACGGGTACGCGCGCCTCTACTCCTCGGGCTTCGGCGAGCACGACGCCTACTGGGACCACGAGCGGGCCGCGCGCGACGCCGGCCAGAACCTCTGGTCAATCTCGGACCCGAGCGCGGTGCCCGAATCCGACGACTCGGCGGTCGACTCGCTGTTCTTCCCGGAACCGGTCGCGGTCTCCGGAGGCACGACCGTCGTCTCCTCCGAGGGCGACGACCCGCTCGTCGCGCTCGACGACGACGCCGGCGTCGCCGTCCTCGGCGGCCCGATCGTCGACGAAGGGTTCGAGTCGGGCGAGGGCGGCCCCGGCATCGACGGCTACGGCCAGTACCCGTTCCTGACCAACGTGATCGACCGTCTCGCGGGCGGCATCGACGGCCGGGTGCTGATCGACGGCGGGCACGGCCAGTTCAACGCCGGCTTCTCGATCGCCGCCGAGGACGCCGCCTACTACCAGCGCTACCTCGAAGGCCAGTCCACGGCCGCGCTCGACTCGATCGCGTTCCAGCCCACTAACGACCTGCTGGACGACAACGGGCCCGCGCTGCTCGACGGCGACGACCGGGCCGCGAGCGCGCTCGTCGTCTCGACGCCGACGGACGAACTCTCCGCGGACGAGCGCGACCGGATCGCGACGTTCGCGGACGCCGGCGGCGCGGTCGTTCTCCTGGGGAGCGCCGCCGACACCGACGCGCTGGGCAACTTCGACCCGCTGCTCGCCGATCTCGACGCCGACGTCGGCTTCACGACGACGGCGGTCACCGACGCGGACAGCAACCTCGGCGGCGCGAGCAACCCGGCGACCTCGAACTTCGCCGGCGGGACCGAGCTGTTCACGCCGTTCTCGGCGTCGACCGACGGTGGGAACGACGACGGCGCGACTCCGAGCGTCGAGATAACCGAACTCGACGACAGTGCCGAGTACGTCCTGATCGAGAACACTGGCTCCTCCCCGGTCGACGTCGGTGGCTGGACGCTCTCCGACGAGACGAGTAAAACGTTCACTTTCCCGTCGTCGACGCTTGCTGCGGGCGAGACCGCCGTCGTCACGACGAACCAGACCGGCGCGAACGAGGCACCTGCCGCCGACTACTCGTTCAACTGGGACGAAGGGTACGTCTGGAACGGTGATGGCGACACGGCGACGCTCGTCGACGCCGACGGCGAGACGGTCGACAGTTACAGCTACTGACGGCCCGCTGGTTCCCGGGGCGGCTCGGCCCCGAACCGTTTTCTTTTCGGCGGGATAGCTCGCTACCGATGCGCCGCCCCTACTACGGCTGGGCAGTCGTCGCGGCCTCGTTTCTCGGCACGTTCGTCGTCTTCGGTCTGAGCTACTCCTTCGGCGTGTTCCTCGAACGGATCGTCGACGCGTTCGGCGGCGCGCGCGGGCCGAGTTCGCTCGCGTTCGGCGTCCAGACGGTCGCCATCTACGTCGGCGCCAGCGGCCTGGGCGTGCTGATCGACCGCTACGGCACCCGTCGGATGCTCGCCGTCGGCGCGCTCCTGACCGCGGGCGGGCTGGCGGCGGCGAGCCGGGCGGAGAGCCTCGCGGTGCTGATCCTGACCTACGGCGTCGTGACGGGCGTCGGACTGAGCATCGTGTACGTCGTCGCCTACGCCACCGTCACGCGGTGGTTCGACCGACGGCTCGGCCTCGCTGGCGGGCTCTCCTCGGCCGGGCTGGGGATCGGGATGTTCGTCGTCGTCCCCTCGGCAGCGTGGCTGATCGCCGAACTCGGCTGGCGCGACGTGCTGGTCGTGCTGGCGGCGGTCGCCGGCGCGTTCCTCCTGCTCGCGACGCTGCTCGTCCGCGACGACCCCGGCTCCGCGGGCGTCGACCCGCCGCCCGGGGAGTTCGCCGGCGCGCTACCGACGCCGAACCGACGGCCGCTCCGCGAGCAGTTCGCGGCCGTGCGCTCGATCGCCCGCACGCCGGCGTTCGGCTTCCTCTGGCTCGGCTGGGTGCTGATCTACGGCTCGCTGTACGCGGTGCTCGGCCACCTCGTCCTCTACGCGGAGGGGGTCGGCCTCCCGGCCAGTGTTGGGGTGTGGGCGCTGGCGCTCGTGGGACTGACCAGCGCGCTCGGCCGCGTCGCCGTCGGCCACGCCGCCGACACGGTCGGCCGGGTCCGGGTGTTCGTCGCCTGCTCGGCCGTGATGGGGCTGGCGACGCTCTGGCTGGCGCTCGCGTCGTCGCCGGCGGGGGTCGTCGCGTTCGCGATCGCCTTCGGCGTGGCGTACGGCGGCAACGGCGCCCTGCTCTCGCCGCTGATCGCCGAACTGTTCGGCCACGAGCAGATCAACGCCGTGTTCGGGCTGGCGTCGATGGCCTTTGCCGTCGCCGGGCTGATCGCGCCCGTCGCGGCGGGGGCGACGTACGACCGGCTGGGCACCTACGAGCCGGCGTTCCTGGTCGCGGGCGTGGCGGCGTTGGTTGGTGCGGGCGCGGTCCGGATGGCCGGCCGGCGAGCGTAGTCAGCGGCACGGCTACTGGGTCGTCGAAAAGAGGGAGAGAGAACCGCAGAGCGGCGGGAGTTCGTTACTCCAGGTCGAAGCGGTCGTTCCGCATGACCGTCGTCCAGGCGTCGACGAAGTCCTCGACCAGCTCCTCTTCGCCGTCCGCGGCGCCGTAGACGTCGGCGGTGGCGCGCAGGCGGGCGTTCGAGCCGAAGATGAGGTCGAGCCGGGTCGCCTCCCACTCGACCTCGCCGGTCTCGCGGTCGCGCACCTCGAACACCTCGTCGTCCTCGTCGACGGACACCCACTCGTACTCCATGTCGAGCAGGGTCTCGAAGAAGTCGTTGGTCAGCGTGCCGGGATCGTCAGTGAACACGCCGCGGTCGGCGTCGCCGTACGTCGCGCCCAGCGCGCGCATGCCGCCGACCAGCGCCGTCATGTCCGGCACCGTGAGGTTCAGCAGCTCGGCCTTGTCGACCATGCGCTCCTCGGGCGAGTCGTACATGTCGTCGTAGTCGCCGCTCCCGAGGTAGTTCCGGAACCCGTCGACCTTCGGTTCGAGGTGTTCGAAGGCCTCGGCGTCGGTCTGCTCCTCGGTCGCGTCGGTGCGGCCCGGTTCGAACGGTACCTCGACGTCGTAGCCGGCGGCGGCCGCGGCCTGCTCGACGGCCGCGTTGCCGCCCAGCACGATCAGGTCGGCCAGCGAGACGCGCACGTCGTCCGAGCGCGAACTGTTGAACTCCTGCTGGATCCCCTCGAGCGTCGAGAGCGCCGTCTCCAGCTCCTCTGGCTCGTTGACCTCCCAGCTCCGCTGGGGTTCGAGCCGGACGCGGGCGCCGTTGGCGCCGCCGCGCTTGTCGCTGTCGCGGTACGTCGACGCCGACGCCCACGCGGTCTTGATCAGCTGGGAGCGGGAGAGGTCGGAGTCGAGGATCTCGGCTTCCAGCTCCTCGATCTCCTCCTCGCCGACGAACTCGTAGTCGGCGTCCGGGATCGGGTCCTGCCAGACGAACGTCTCCTCGGGCACTTCGGGGCCGAAGTACCGCTCGGGCGGGCCCATGTCGCGGTGGAGGAGCTTGTACCACGCCCGCGCGAACGCCGCCTGGAACTCGTCGGGGTTCTCCTGGAAGCGCTCGAGCACCTCGCGGTAGTCGTCGTCGTGTTTCAGCGCCACGTCGGTCGTCAGCATCATCGGCTCCTCCGTATCGTCGCCGTGGGGCTCCGGCGCATCGTCGACGTCGTCGCCGACCGGCCGCCACTGCCACGCACCGCCCGGACCCTTGACCGAGGTCCAGTCGTGGTTCAGGAGGTTGTCGATGTACCCCATGTCCCACTGAGTCGGCGTGGCGTTCCAGGGACCTTCGATACCGCTCGTGATGACGTCCGTGCCGACGCCCTCACCGAGGCTGTTCTCCCAGCCGAGCCCCTGCTCCTCGACGGGTGCCGCCTCGGGCTCGGGCCCCATGTGCTCGTCGGGGTCGTCGGCGCCGTGGACTTTCCCGAACGTGTGGCCGCCGGCGATGAGCGCGACCGTCTCCTCGTCCTCCATCGCCATGCGGGTGAACTCCTCGCGGATGTTCGCCGCGGAGCCCTCGACGTCGGGCTCGCCGTACGGGCCCTCGGGGTTGACGTAGATGAGGCCCATCACGGTGTTCGCGAGCGGATCCTTCAGGTTGCCCACCTCCCCGTCCTCGAAGCGCTCGGGCGAGGTCGTCTCCCACTCGTTCTCCGGGCCCCACACGGTCGCCTCGTTGGACTTGAACTCGTCCTCGCGGCCGCCGGCGAAGCCGAACGTCTCGAACCCCATCGACTCCAGGGCGACGTTCCCGGCGAGGACGATCAGGTCGCCCCACGAGAGCTTCCGGCCGTACTTCTGCTTGACCGGCTGGAGCAGGCGGCGTGCCTTGTCGAGGTTGACGTTGTCCGGCCAGCTGCTCTCCGGCGGGAGGCGCTGGAGCCCGCCGGAGGCGCCGGCGCGGCCGTCGTCGGTTCGGTACGTTCCGGCGCTGTGCCAGGCCATCCGGATGAACAGCGGCCCGTAGTGGCCGTAGTCGGCCGGCCACCAGTCCTGGGACGTCGTCATCACGTCCCGGATGTCCTCTTTCAGTTGCTCGTAGTCGAGATCCTGGAACGCCTCGGCGTAGTCGAAATCCTCGTCGTACGGGCTGACGTCGGCCGCGTTGTCGTCGAGGATGTCGACGTTCAACATCTCCGGCCACCACTCCTGGTTGGTCTTAGCCATCACCTACAGCATGCTGCTAACGTGTATTAAGGTTGTCCAACTCGGGGGCGGTGTTCGGATAACGGGAATAATATCTTCCCAATAGAAAGTAGAATTCCACTTTCGAGAAACTATGTTGCTGACGAACCATGCGTCTGTTGCCGATCGCACCACGTCGGTTCGCCAATGCGGCTCGAAACGCGGTCGACCTCGTCGCGTTCACACTGGTTGCAACCACGTTTCGTGGCCGTTCGTGGCGCGTGATCGTCCCCTCCGGAAGATACTTTACGCCGACCCGTCGTGTTCCGCTACGATGGATTCTCGGGGGGGTGACGGGGGAAACGACACCGGACCGCCGACAGTTGTCCACGGTCGGATCACCGACGCGGTTTTCGCGCTCGACCCGGACTGGCAGTTCACGTACGTCGACGACGCGACGGCCGCGGCGTTCGATCTTGAGGACAGGAACGTTATCGGCCGGTCGATCTGGGTCGTCCTGCCCGAGCTTGCGGGCGCGGGGTTCCAGGACCGCTGTCTCGAGGCGATCGAGCGGGAGCAGCCGGTCAGAGTCGAACAGTCGCTGACGGCGGCCGGGGAGCGGTTCGCGATGCGGATCTACCCCGGCGACGACGGCGTCACCGTCTGTGCCCGCGAGATCGCTGACGATCGGGAGTTCACTCCGGAGCCACAGTGGACGGTCGCGGAGACCGTCACCGACGCGGTGGTGACTATCGACGCCGACAGCACCATCCGCCGGGCGAACAGCGCCACGATGGACGTGTTCGGCTACGCGCCCTCGGAGCTGGTCGGCGAGTCGATCGGCCTGTTGATGCCTGACGAGCAGGAGCAGCGCCACCAGGCCGCCGTCGACCGATACCTCGACACCGGCGAGCGCACGATGGAGTGGCGCGGCATCGAGTTCCCCGGCGTCCGGAAGGACGGCGAGCGGGTTGACCTCAGCGTCTCGCTGGCGGCTCACACGACCACCGGGGAGCAGCGGTTCACCGGCGTGATCCGCGACGTGACCGAGCGCAAACGCCGGGAACGGGCACTCCGGCGCGCGACCGAGATCATCACCGACGCGGACCGCGATCTCGACGAGAAAACCGAGGCGCTGCTCGACGTCGTCCGCGAAGCCGTCGGCACGGACTTCGCCACGGTCTCCCGGATCGACGGCGACGAGTACCGCTTCGACACCGTGATCGTCCCCTCCGACGCCGGCGTGAGTCAGGGTGACACCGTCCCGCTCGAGGCCACCAACTGCGAGCGCGTGGTCGAGTCGGGAGAGACGCTGGCGGTCGACGATCTCCGCCTCGAGGCGCCCGAGCTCGCCGAGCGCACGGGCAACGTCGAACTGGGGACGCGGTGCTACCTCGGCGCGCCCGTGACCGTCGACGGCGACGTGACGGGGACGTTCTGCTTCTACGACACCGACCCACGGAACGACCCGTTCACCGACTGGCAGGTCGCGTTCGTGGAACACCTCGCAGTGTGGATCGGCGCCGAGCTCGAGCGGCGACGCTACGTCGAACGGCTCGCCGCGCTCGACGAACTCAACCGCGTCGTCCAGACGGTCGCGGACGTGGCGGTCTCCCAGCCGACGCGGGCCGAGATCGAGCGCCGGACCTGCGAGGCGATCGCGGCGACGGACTCCTACATGTTCGCGTGGATCGGCGAGGCGGACCCCGGGAGCCAGACCGTCGAATCACGCGCCGAGGCGGGCGTCGAGAACTACTCCGACGATGTGACGATCTCGGTCGATCCCGACGATTCGGAGGCCGAAGGGCCGACCGGCTGGGCGTTCCGAACCGGCGAGGTCCAGACGGTGCACAACGTCGCGACGGACCCCGAGTACGGGCCGTGGCAGGACAGCGTCGACAGGCACGGGTATCGGTCCTCGGCCGCGATCCCGATCGCCCACGAGGGGACCGTCTACGGCGTGTTGAACGTCTACACCGACCGTCTCGACGCGTTCACTGGCGAGGAGTACGACGTGGTGGGGCTGCTCGGGAAGATCGTGGGCCACGCCATCGCGGCGATCGACCGTCGGCAGGTGCTGCTGGCCGACGCCGTAGTCGATCTCGAGTTCCGCGTCTCGGACGCGCTCGACGAGCTCGATGCCGAACCCCCGTCGGGGTACGAGCTCCGCATCGACGCCGTCGTCCCCCGGGAGGGTGGCGAGTACATCGTGTTCGGAACGGGCGACTGCGACGGGATCGATCTCGTCGGGGCGCTGGTCGACCACCACCCCAGCTGGGTGGAACTGCTCGACGTGCGGGAGTCCGAACGCGGCGCCTCCTTCGAGGCGTTGCTCGCGTCGCCGCCGCTGCTCTCGGCGATCGGCGCGGCCGGCGGGCGGTTCGTCGAGGCGACCGTCACGGACGGCGACCTGCACGTCCGCATGCAGCTCCCCCACGACGTCGACGTGCACGAACTGCTCGACACCGTCCGCGAGCAGTACGGCGACGCGACGCTGGTCTCCAAACAGGAAGTCTCCACGACCCAGCCGAAGGCGCTGTCGGACGACGACGTCGCGCTCGAGGAGCTCACGGACCGACGCGTGGAGGTGCTGCGGACCGCCTACCACGCCGGCTACTTCGAGTGGCCCCGCGGGACCTCCGGTGAGGGGGTGGCCGAACTGCTCGATATCTCGCCGCCCACGTTCTCCCAACACTTACGCGCGGCCGAGCGGTCGGTGTTCGGAACGCTGTTCGAGGAGTCCGCGAACGATTGACACTGTCGGTTTTCCGGGTGACAACGTTCGGCGGGGACAGAAGTTTACGGGAGGAACACTTACGCCCGCTGAGAATGGGGGAACTCGTCGGTCCCGAGGAGGGACGGGACCAGATGCGTCGGCAGACGGCCCGTCGACAGCGGACGCTCTCGACGGATCGGAACGTGAGCACGTTCCCGGGTGGACGATGACCGAGACGCCGGACGTGCTGCTGGTCGAGGACAACCCCGGGGACGTCCGTCTCACCGAGGAGGCGCTCGACGAGGCGGGGACCGACATCCAGCTCCACGTCGTCAACGACGGCGTCGAGGCGCTCTCGTTCCTCTCGGGGACGGACGAGTACGCCGGGACGGCCACGCCGGACGTGATCCTGCTCGATCTCAACCTCCCCCGAAAGGGCGGGGAGGAGGTGCTCGAAGCGATCCAGGAGGACCCGTCGCTGCCGACGCCGCCGGTGATCGTGCTGACCAGCTCCGACACCGACGAGGACGTCGCCCGATCCTACGAGCTCTCGGCGAACGCCTACCTCACCAAGCCCGTCGCGCCCGAGGAGTTCATCGAGACGATCCGTCGGTTCGAGTCGTTCTGGCTCTCGACCGCACAGCTGCCGTCGGAGGGGGGGTGACCGTGTCGAGCGAGGCGTTAGAGCTACTCCTGATCGAGGACAACCCCGGCGACGCGCGGCTGATCGAGGAGATGCTCCGCGACGCCGAGACGCTGCTCGAACGCGTCGACCTCGGGGCGTCGTCCGGCTTGCGGATCCACAACGAGACCACGCTGGAGGACGGCGCCGACCGCCTCGACGAGAGCGACGTCGACGTGGTGCTGCTCGACCTGGGGCTCCCCGACAGCAGCGGGCTGGAGACGCTCACGTCGATCATCGACGTCGCCGAGCTGGTTCCGGTGATCGTGCTCACCGGGCTCCAGGACGAGCGCGTGGGGATCGAGGCGATCAAACGGGGCGCCCAGGACTACCTCGTGAAAAACGAGGTGAGTAGCGACCTGCTCGTGCGCTCGATCCACCACGCCGTCGAGCGGAACCGCCAGGAGCGTGAACGCACCCACCGCCACGAGCAACTGGAGGCGCTCAACAGGCTGACGCGGGAGCTGATGGACGCCGAGTCGCCCACGGCCGTCAGCGAGCGCGTCGTGACCGCCGCCCAGGAGCGGCTCGGCCTGCCCGTGATGGCGGTCGCGCTGTACGACGACGAGGCGGCCGCGCTCCGCACCACCGGGGGGACGGCCGACGCCGACGAGCTGCTGGATCTGGACGCGCTGCTCTCCAGCGACGGCGGCGCGGGCTGGCGCGCGTTCGCCGAGGGCGGCGACCCCACGACGATCGACGGCGAGGCGGCTCCCGACCCGCTCTCCGAGCTGGCGCTGTTCCCGATGGCCAGACACGGCGTGCTCGTCGTCGGGGAGACGGCGTCCGGGGGGATCAGCTCGGCCGACTTCGACTTCGTCGGGACGGTCGCGGGCAACGTCGAGGCCGCGCTCGACCGCGTCGAGCGCGAACGCGAACGCGAGGAGCGCGAGCGCCTGCTCGAGGAGCAGAACCGCACGCTCGAACGACTCAACCGGATCAACGACATCATCCGCAGCATCTCGCGGGCGCTCGTGCGGGCGTCGACCCGGCAGGAGATCGAGACGGTCGTCTGCGAGCAGTTGGCCGACGCCGGCCCCTACGGGCTGGCGTGGATCGCCGAACACGACCACTCGACCGGCGATATCTCCGTCCGCGAGCTGGCGGGCGGGGAGCACGACCCCGTCGACGAAGTCGACCGCGGGATCGCGGCGCTCGCGGGGACGGGATCACCGGTCGAGCGCGCCGCGGAGCAACGGGAGCCACAGGTCGTCAACGACGTGCTCGACGACGGCGAGTTCGATGGCTGGCAGCGCGCGGCGCTGGACCGGGGGTACCACGCGATGGCGTCGATCCCGCTCGTGTACGAGGACGCGATGTACGGCGTTCTCAACGTCTATGCCGACCAGACCGGCGTGTTCGGCGACCTGGAGCAGGCAGTGCTGGACGAGCTCGCGGACACGATCGCCTACGCCATCAACGCCGCCGAGAGCAAGAAGGCGCTCGTGGGTCAGGAGGTGATCCGGCTCGAGTTCGACGTGGGCGACACCGAGATGCCGTTCGTCGAGCTCGCCCGCGATCTGGACTGCTCGCTGGTCGCCGAGAACTTCGTGTTCCGCTCCGACGGCGGCGTGCGTCGGTTCCTCTCCGTCCGCGGCGCCACCGCCGACGGGGTGTCCGGGGCCGCCGAACGGCTCCCCCTCGGGGAGTTCGGGCTGGTCTCGGAGTACGAGGCCGACGGCGATCCGGTCTGTCTGTTCCGGATGGGACTGACGGCGGACAGCCCCGAGCGAACCATGGTCGAGCACGGCGCCCGGCCCCACGAGCTCCGTGCCGGCGACGACGAGGCGGTGGTGGTAGCGGAGCTGGGAAGCGACGCCGCCGTCCGGGAGTTCGTCGAACTGTTCCGGGATCGCCACCCCGGCGCGTCGCTGGTCGCACAGCGCACCCACCACCGGTCCGAGTCGTCGGCCGCCCAGCAGCGGGCGTCCGCGGCTGAGGCGCTGACGGACCGCCAGATCGAGGCGATACGGACGGCGTACTTCAGCGGCTTCTTCGACCGACCGCGCAAACACACCGGCACCGAGATCGCCGACGCGATGGGGATCTCCCAGCCGACGTTCAGCCACCACCTCCGGGAGGCACAGCGCAAACTCTGTACGGTGCTGTTCGAACAGGACGCCGACCCTCCCATCGACGGGGCCGACGACTGACCGGGGCTATACTGATAGTATCGCCCCTGCCTCCGATTCAGTCAGTATAGCCGCCAGCCAAATGGTGGACACTCCCGTCTCCCCGGATGCGGTAAGGAGGACACCTGACCGTTACGCCGACGCATTCCGGCATCCCCCCCACCCCACATCCCAACGGTCGGCGTGATTTCACCAACGCCCGTCCCACATCGGGCGTGGTCCTCCTTACTTGCTTTCTGTTCCGCTAGTTGCGACTGTACGCTGCCCAAAGTGGTTAGGCCCCACACTGAGGTGTGTCCCGTTCCAGTACCGAGACGCGGATGTCGGGCCCGTTCGGGCTCGAGTTCGCAGGAACGTGCGCAGTGATCGGCGTGGTGCGTGTCGGGGGGACTCGGCGCGCTCTCGGAGGCGTGGATCGGGATGCATCCTCGTGGTCGACACTGTGGGCGTCGACCACGGGTTTCGAAGAACACGGATAGCGGTGGAAGCGGTCAGAACGTCGGTTCGTCCTCGTTACTCCCCTCCTGCATCGCGGGATCCTGCTGGTCCTCGACGGTCTGGGTGAACAGGTCGCTGTCGAGCTCTTCGGCGGGCTCTTCCTCGATGTCGTACGCGGAGACGCCGCGCTGGAGCAGGTCCTCGACGGCGCGTTCGCGGTTCAGGAACTCGCCGGACTCGACGAGGCGGTCGAGTTCGCCGGTGATGCGGTCGGGGAGATCGACTTCGATCTGTGCCATATCCCACCCTCTACGCTGGAGCGGTGTGTATTTTCCGCTCGATGGCTATATCCCGCCACCGAGTGAAAGCCAGGTCGTGCAGGCAGCCGAGATCGACCCGCAGGCGAAGGCGGCACTCGACGGGCGGCGGTTCTCGCTCCCCCACAGTCGACTGGGGCTGAAACTGCTCCGGCCCGTCGCCCGTCTCGCGGGCAAGTACGGGACCCGGAACCCTCCGGCAGTCGGCGACGTGACCGATCTCACGATCCCTGGACCCGCCGGCGACCTCCGCGTCCGGCGCTATCGACCCCGGAACGCTGGCGAGGTCCCGACGGTCGTGTTCTTCCACGGCGGCGGGTTCGTGATCGGCGGGCTGGAGACCCACGACGTGCTCTGCCGGCGGTTGACCCGCGAGAGCGGCTGTGCGGTGCTCTCGGTCGCCTATCGGCTCGCGCCGGAACACCCGTTTCCCGCGGCCGTCGAGGACGCCTACGCAGCGACGGTGTGGGCAGCCGCCAACCCCGATCGCCTCGGTGGCGTGGACGAACTCGCTGTTGCGGGCGACAGCGCGGGCGCGAACCTCGCCGCCGTCGTCGCACTGATGGCCGCCGAGCGGGACGGGCCCGAACTGGCCCACCAGGCGCTGCTCTACCCCGCGACCAGCGTCGAGGAGAGCCAGGAGTCGGTGCAGCAGAACGCGGGGATCGTGCTCGACGAGGCAGATCTACGCTTCTTCGACGAGTGCTACTACGGCAGCGAGATCCACCGGCGCAACCCCTACGCCGACCCCGCGCGGGCTGACGACCTCTCGGAGGTCGCACCCGCGACGGTGATCACGGCGGGGTTCGATCCGCTCCGGGACGCCGGCAAGGGGTACGCCGAGCAGCTGCTCGCCGACGGCGTCGACGTGCGCTACGAGAACTACCCCGCGCAGGTCCACGGGTTCGCGACGATGGAGATCGACGCCGCCGAGCGGGTGGCCGAGGATCTGGGACGGGATCTGCGTTCGGCGCTGCGTGCGTGACGAAATCTGCCCGTTTCGCGTGTCCTCGAACGAGTAAACCATATATTGAGATATCGATTCTCGACGGTCCGGGATAGCGATCACCGAACCGCGGGCCTCGCGGCTCAGTGATCCGCGAACCAGGCCGACAGCTCCTCCAGCCGGTGGATCGCGCGGTCGGGGTCGCCGATGTTGTGGTGTTCGTCGGGGTAGATCACCAGCCGCGAGTCGACGCCCTGCTTGCGCACCGAGACGAACAGCTGTTCGGCTTGCGTCGGCGGGCAGCGCCAGTCGTTCTCGCCCGCGGTGATCAGCAGCGGTGTGTCGACGCCGCCCACGTCGGTGATCGAGGAGATCTCGCGGTACGTCTCGACGTTCTCCCACGGCAGGCCGAACTCGTCCTCGTGCCACAGGTGGTTGTCGTCGGTGCCGAACGTGGCGTAGAAGTCGTAGATGCCGTGCTCGGCGGCCGCGGCGGCGAAGACGTCGGATTTCGTGACCGTCGCGGCGGTGGTGACGCCGCCGTAGGAGAACCCCGTGAGGTAGAGGCGGTCCTCGTCGGCCCACCCCTCCTCGACGAGGTGTTCGACGCCGCTGACCACGTCGTCGACCTCCAGATCGCCCCGGGTGCCACGCAGGCGCTCGGCGAACTCTTGGCCGTAGGAGGTCGAACCACGGTAGTTGGTCCGCAGGACTATGTAGTCGTTGCTCGTCCAGAACAACTGATCGAAGCCGAAGGCTGGCGAGTCGTACGACATCGGCCCGCCGTGGACCGAGGAGACGACGGGGTGCGGTTCGGGATCCTCGGGATCGAACTCTGGCGGGAGGTACGCCAGCCCGTGGATGGTCACGCCGTCGGAGTTCTCCCACGAGAGCCTGACGCAGTCGTGGTGCTCGTCAATCAGATCGGTGTTGACCTCGCTGACGCGTGCGAGCCCCGCCTCGTCGGCTTCGGCGCCTTTCTCCGCATTCAGCCCTTCACGACCCATCGCGTAGATGTCGGCGCCCTCCTCGGGGTCGTCCATCCGGAACGCGAGCGTGCTGCCGTCGTCGGCGACGGAGAGCCCCGAGACCGAACGACTGCGTCCCTGCGCGACGAAGGCGCGCTCGGGGTCGTCCGCCTCGGCGTCGAGGCGGATCATCCGCGTGTTCCCCTTGTCGCCGAACAGGCCGACGAGCGTGTCGTCGTCGAGCCAGTGGGGGTTGCCGCCGAACGCGATCGTGCGGTCGAGGGAGGCCGAGACTGAGCGGATCTCGCCGCTCTCGACATCGAGCACGTACGCTTCGGTCGGCTTGTACCAGTTGTACGGGTCGCCGCCGCCGAGGGCGATCCGGCTCCCGTCGGGGGACCAGCGCGGCTGCTGGACGCGCATCCCGGCGTCGGTCAGCTGCTCGTACCCCGTGCCGTCCGGGCGGATCGTGTAGACGTTCCGGACGTGGGTGTCGTCGGGGTCTTCCTCGTGCTGGGCGACGAACGCGATCCGGTCGCCGTCGGGCGACCACGCGGGCTGGAGGCCGCGACGGTCCCCCTTCTCCTCGTCGTCGTAGGCGTTGTCCAGCCGCACCGTCTCGCGGCTCTCGATGTCGACGACGAACAGGTACGACGTCACTTCGTCCATCCAGCCTGCGCCGTCGCCTTTGTGCTGGAGGCGGTCGATCTCGATGGGACCGTCCTCGTTCCGTTGCTGGAGGTACTCCTCGTCCTCCTCAGTCGGGTCGCGAGCGGCGATCACGAGTCGCTGGCCGTCGGGCGCCCAGTCGAACTCCGCGACGCCGTAGTCGCGGTCGGTGAGCTGGCGGGCGTCGCCGCCGCGGGCCATGTCGAACGACCAGACCTGGGGTTTGGGCCCCTCGCCGACCGGTTCGTTCTCCTCCTCTTCGTCCTCTTCCTCGACTTCGACGCCGTTCTCGACGGCGATGCCCGAGTCGGTCTCGCGGGCCGCGACGAACGCGAGGCGGTCGCCGTCGGGGGACCACTGCGGCGAAGAGGCGCTGGAGGCGCGGGTGAGCCGGTACGGTTCGGTGGAGCCGTCGGTCGGCGCGACGAACAGCGACGTGTGCCGGTCGTCCGCCTCGGCGTCGAACTCGCTGACCAGGAACGCCACGCGCTCGCCGTCCGGGGAGACGGCGGCGCCGGAGGCGATCGAGAAGTCGTAGAACCGTTCGGGGGTGAGTTTCTCCATGGCCCCGCTGTGTGTGGCGGCGCCAAAAACGTACGCCCAGCGGCCGTTCTGTCGGCTTCAGTGGTTCGTCGCGGCAGACCGACGCCGCGCCGATCAGTCGTCCGGCGCGGCAGTCCGTCACCGCGCCGATCAGTTGCCCCGCCCGGCTGGCAGCGTGCCGGGCGGATCAGTCGTCCGCCACGGGGTTCTGTTCAGGCTCGCCGTGGACGGCGCTGCTGATGATCCCGCGGGTGTCGTGCACGAGCTGGACCACTGCCTCGCGGCGGGCGGCCAGCAGCCCCAGTGCGAGGAGGATGTACGTCGCGGTGAACAGATGCAGCAGCTGGATCTCCGAAACCGGGAGCTGGATGATCTCCCGTAGCGCGAGGAACTCGAGTACCACCTGCGAGATGAACAGCAGGAACAGGACGACCGCCTCCCGCACGTCGATCTCGAAGTTGATGATGAGCGCGAGCGCGAACAGCGACTGCGCCGCGGTGATCCAGATCTCCGCGGCCTGCTTGGGTTCGAAGCTGAGCGCGCCGTACTGCCCGAGCGCGATCGAGTGGACGATCACGAGCGTCCCGATCAGCAGCGTCCACTGGTTCAACTTCGAAGAGATCAGTGCGTTGAACCCCGCCGTCGAGCGGGCCTTCCGGACCAGCACGACGACGACGATGAGTTCCGGCGACTCCGAGGCCAGCGGCGCGATCCACTGGATCATGAAGAAGGAGGGAACACCGATGTCCTCGCCAAGCAGTTCGAGGCTGTGGGCGAACGGCTCCACCGCGGTGAAGATGATCAGCCCGGAGAACGCGAACAGCGTGATCACCGTCAGCGCCCGGTAGGGGTTGGGGATACGCCCCAGCATCGCGGGGACGCCGACGTGTTCCACGTGCTCCTCGGGCTCACCCCGGAGGACGACCCCGATGTAGAGGACGTACAGCCCGACGAGAACCGCCATGTCGATGATGTCGATCCCCTTACTCAGCGGGCCCACACCCACCGGGACGAGGAACGCCCACAGCGTCGCGGCCAGCAGGAACGAGATTTCGAGGCTGATGTCCCGATCGAGCGAGACGGCGTTCCGGAGGAACCCGCCCCGATCCTTCACGGCCGAGTCCTGGTCGGCGCCCGACCGGAACACGGTGTACAGCGCGATGCCGGCCCAGCCGATCCCGATGAGGATCCGGTTCGCGCCAGTCATGTTCGCGACCGCGAGGTTGCCGGCCTCGGCGCCGGCGGGGGTGCCGGCGTTCACCCCTGCCTGCCAGGCGTACAGCGCGTCGACGGCGTACTCCGGCGCGACGGCCAGCACCGCGAGCACGGCGATGGCGAACGCCCGCGGCACGTCCTGTTCTGCGGTCTCGGCGCCCCACGTCAGCAAAAAGGAGGCGCCGAGGATCCCAACACCGGCGACGGCGACGGTCTGGAGCGCCCCCAGCCCGCCGGCCAACCCGGTCAACCACCCGCCGAGCCACGGCACGGTGAGTATCGTTGCGGCGACGAGCACTCCGAGCTTTCTCGTGTTCATCCCAGTCTGAACGGAGCGAGCATCGGAGCCGGTAAAAAGCACAGGATACGGACGACACGGCGGTTTTCACGCGTGTAAGATGCTCCAGCGCCTGTTCATTCGATATCTCGAGCTATCAGCTTTTTCGGCCGAAGAACGCTTCTATCCCGTGTTTTCGACGGTATCGGGCGAAAACGAACGGAACGGGGTGGGAGTGACGACGTTTGAAAATTCTAGAAATCTCTAGATCTCTGAAATGTGTTCAGTGTATTGGCGGTTCACGCATCGTGAGAAATCTTAAGTACTCCGCGCCGGACCCTCGGACGTATGCTTCGGGACGCAGCGATCGTGCGGGCGGGCGAGCACGCTGCCGCGTGGGCGTTCAGCCCGACCCGCGGGGTGGCGGCCTGATGGGGCGTGCCGTCGCCGTCTCGCTCCAGAAGGGCGGCGTGGGGAAAACCACCATCGCGATCAACCTCGCGGACGCGCTGGCGGTCCGGGGGAACGACGTGTTGCTGGTCGATCTCGACCAGCAGGGCAACGCCACCGAGGGAGTCGGCCTCAAAGACGAGTACGAGCGCGGCAGCCCCCACGTCGGCGACGTGCTGACGGACGACGACCCCGTCGACGCGAGCGAGGTGGTCGTCGAGCGCGACGGGTTCGACGTGTTCCCGGCCCACGTGGATCTCGACGAGATCGAGGACCGGGTACGCAACTCCACGTTCGGGATGCTCTGGGTGCGCCGGCGGATCGTCGAACCGCTGCTCGAGGCGGAGTACGACTACGTCGTCGTCGACTCCCCGCCCAGCCTCGGGCCGCTGTCCGACGCCGCGCTGATCGGCGCCGGCAGCGTGATCGTCCCGCTGCTGATGAGCGAACCAAGCGTCAGCGGCTTCGAGCGCATGTGGGACCAGCAGATCGTCCCGATCCGTAACGAGGTGGATCTGGAACTGCTCGCGATCGTGCCCAACGACCTCTCGGGCAACAACGAGGAGCGACGCATCATCGAGGACCTGGAGGACTCGCCGTTCGCCGAGTACCTGCCCGAGTTCTGCCGGTCCGACGAGTTCGACGACCCCGACTCCCCGGGTCCGGGGCTCCGTCACCGCATCGCGTTCAGCCGCGCGTGGCGTGACGGAGAGACGCTCCGGGAGTACGACTCAGACAACGACATGCTCGACAGACTCGACCAACTCGCCGCGATCGTGGAGGACGATGCCTGACGACAACCGCTTCGCCGGCCTTTCGGACGCCGACGACGGGGCCGACGACGAACCCGACGAACAGGGCGACGAAACGGAGGCCGAGAACGGCGGCCCCGCCTTCGAGTTCGACGCCACCAGCGCCAAGAGCATCTACGTCCGGCCGGAGACGCTCGAGCTGCTCGAGGACGCCGAGTTCGAAGTCGAGAGCGCGCTGCGCCGCGAGCACGGCGTCCGTGACGTGACGGGCCGGGAGTTCCACGACGCCGCCGTCCGTGTACTGGCCGATCACGCCGACGAGATCGTCGACCACATCCTCGAAGAACGCGAGCAGGACTGATCGGGCGCTACCAGGGCGTCTCCTCGGCGTCGACGAACTCGAACAGCGGCGCGTAGTCGTCGGGCAGGCCGTCCTCGACGTCGTCGATCTCGCCGCCGGGCACGACGTCGCCGACCAGCGCGACGATGGCCTGCGCACGGATCTTCGCCTCCCCCTCGTCGACGCCGGCACGCTCCGCGACGCGTTCGAGGAACACCGCGTGGTCGAACCCCTGGCCCGAGTTGGCGTCCAGGAGGTAGTAGCTGACCTCCCCCGGGAGCGGGCTGGCGAGATCCTCGGCCTCGTCGGCCTGGAGGCGCTCGCCGAGCGTCGTCAGCACCGCCCGCGTGTTCCGGACGGCCGTTCCCATCTCTCCCGCCCCGATTCGATGTTGTACTTCGCCGATGAACTCGCTGTAGTCCATTGTGGATACCTGTCAGTAGTCGGTTCGTCGCGCAGTACTGCCTGCACGGGGACGGAAGAGCGGTCGGCTTGTAAATCTGATCGCCGGCCAGGTCAGAGAAACGGCTCTGCGGTCGTTCCGTCCGTCGGTTCAGTTCGCGGCTTTCGCCGGTGGTGAGGCGCCGTCGATCAGGGCGTCAGTCGCCCGTCGCCGCGCCTTCGGGCGTTTCGGCTTCCGGATGGTCGACCTCGCCCGACTCGGGGCTGTTCGCCGTGTACACTCGCTTGCGGGCGTCCTTCAGACAGATCTCTTCGGTGACCAGCCCCGCGTCCTCGAGCCGGCCGAGGGCGTCACGGACGGTGCGGCCCGCGAGCTGGGTCTCCTCGGTCACTTGGCTCTGGGTCATCCGGTCGTTCTCCTGGAGGACGAGATGAACCAGCTTCGCGCTGGGGGGGAGGTCGGCCATCTCGGCCTCCGTGGCGACGTCGCTCACTGTCGCCCCACGCCGCGGGTGGTCGTGGCCGGGCGCCCGCACGCCGGCGGGACGTCGGTTCCGGTCGATCGGGGAGTGTTCTCGCGCACGAATGCCCGTATGCGCGCGCGACCCTTAAGCCGTTCTTGACCGTGAGGTAACCCGGTGACACAGGTGTTACCGGATACCCGTGTTAGTACGCCCGTCGAACCTCCGGGCCGATGGGGAAGCTAAAAGCCGCCGTAGCCGTTACGACCGGCAACGTGAAACTCCCCGTCCCGCGCCGGGAGCGATCGACACCCCGTCGGATCAGAGCGCTCACGCTCCTCGTGGCGGTCGTGTGTGCGCTCGTCGTTCCGTCCCGCGCAGCCGCCCACAGCCTCGCGGGGTCGCCCGGCCTCCGGCCGATCCACGGCGCCGGCATCGCGTTCGTCGGCCTCGCCGTCGTCGCTGCCGGCGTGCTCGGCAAGCGATCCGGGCGCGTGACGGCGACGCGCGCGCTCGGGGTCGCGTTCGGAGGGCTGCTCGCGACGGTGATCGGCGTCGTCTTGCTGGACGTGCTCAGCCCGGACCTGCTGTACGACGCGAGCTCGATGCCGTTCCCGCGCTCGTGGTACGAAGTGATACGGGCCGGACTGGGGATCGCGATCCTGCTCGGCAGCTTCGTCGTCGGCTGGCTCCGCTGGCCCGGCCGCCCCCGGTACACGTTCCTCGGAATCTTGCTCGCGCTGTGGATCCTCTACCCCCAGCTGATCCCGGGGTACGCCGGCGCCCACCACCCCTTGGGCTACGCGATCGTGCTCGCGACGCCGCTCGCGGTCGGCTACGTGCTCTGGCGGGAGGTCGGCGGCGTGCTGCGGGAGACGCTCCGGGACACGGTCGCGCGGCGGTTCGGCGCCGGCGTCGCGGGGCTGACGCTGCTCTTCTTCCTCACGCTGTCGGGCTACCTCTCGGTGTTCCCCGAGGAGGGCGTCCCCCACCGGACCGAGATCGTCGTCCTCCCGGTGGTGTACCAGCTGGTCGCGTGGCCCACTCTCGAACTGTCGTTCCCACACATCCCCTTCTTCCTCGCGCTGTCGCCCGGACAGCTACTCGTCGGCGGACTGCTGAGCGTCCTGGTCGGGCTCAACGCCGCACTTGTCGCCCGCAGTTGGCGCGAGTCGGAGCGGGCGGGCGTGTTCGGGGCGGCCGGCTCGGCCTCCATCGTCGGCTCGTGTACGTGTGGCTGCTGTGGGCCGCTGCTGGCGAAGGTGGTCGTGCTCGTGGCGGGCCCCTCGATCGCGGCGCCGGTGTACTGGCTGTTCGTCGACACGGCGTCGCCGCTGAGCACGGCGTTTATCGTCGCCAGCATCGTGCTGTTCACCGGGAGCCTCCTCCGGGCGATCGGGACGGCCGAGGGCCGCCAGCCCGGCGAGTCCGACGGGGCGGGTCAGCCCACGGAAGCCGCCAGCTAGACAGTCAGAAGCGTTCGAAAACAGCGGAGTCGCGTTCTGCGTCGATTCTGCCGCCCTCAGCGGAGTGGCCCCTCGCCGACCTCGCCCAGCGGCCGCGTGCGGGTGAACGCCGGCGTCGAGACGCGCACGTCGGTGTCGGCGTCGACGCCCGCGAAGTACAGGTGGAGCGAGAAGCGCCCGTCGTCGCCGATCGGCGCGGCCTCGTACTGTCGGCCGACCGTCGCCCACGCGTACTCGCCGGCGTAGTCGGCGGCGATCTCGCCGTCGATGCGCCACTCCGAGAGCTCCGCGTCGTCGCCCTCGCCGAACGCCGTCCCGGCCATCGGGTAGCCCTGGTCGGACCACTCGCGGAACCCCTCGTCGATGACGTACACGCTCTCGTAGCCGGCCTTCTGGAGGCCAGCAGCGCGGAGCGAGGAGAGGTGGTGCGGGCAGCCACAGTAGGCGACGATCCGCCCGTCGGTCGGCCAGCCCTCGATGCCGCCGCCGGTCGAGCCCTGCTGTGCGGGCGAGAGCACGCTGCCGTAGAGGTGCGATCGCGTGTACTGGTCGAGCCCCCGCGCGTCGACGAACCGAGCCTCCGAACGCAGGAACCACGCCCGCGCGTCCTCGATCGGGAGCAGCTGCACCGTCTCGTCGTTGACCGAGATCGTCTCCAGCGCGTCGGGGTCGACCCCGGGTGATTCGGGCGGGTTCTGGAACTCCGGGGGGAGCCCGTCGGCCGGATCGTCGTCGTCGGGGTAGTCGCCGTTGGCGACCATCGTCTCGTCGATCGTGCCGGGGTGTTCGAACGGCGCGTCGCCGCCCGACGACCCCCCGCCGGAGGAACAGCCCGCGACGGCGACCGTCGACGCCGTCCCGAGCGCAGCGAGGTACTCGCGTCGGTCCATGCTCGATGGTCGACGGCGACGGCAAAACCGCTTTCGCTCGGTTTCGTCCCGTGCTACCCTCGCTCTTCTCCGGCGACGGCCACCGCCCGGACGGGGGCGCCGTCGCCGCCCAGCGCGATCGGCTGGGCCCGGAGTTCGAAGCGTTCAGGTAACGCCTCGAGGTTCGTCAGGTTCTCGAACACGAGCACGCCCGCGCCGAGCAGCGCGTGGTGGGCACCGAACGGGGCGCGGTCGCCGAGCTCCATCTCCCCCTCCGCGGGCGGCGTCGGATCGGGGCTGAACGCGTCGATACCGACCGCGAGCCCCCGTTCCGCACAGCGCTCCGCGGCGGCGACAGAGAGGTACGGGTGGTTGCGGTAGCGGTCGCGCCCCCAGTGGCGATCCCAGTCGGTCCGGAACACTGTGCAGTCCGCTCTCGGGGCGGTCTCGGAACCCGGCACGCGCTCGGCGGGGATCGGCTCCCGGGCGCCGAGGTCGGTGCAGTCGACGACGACGGCGTCGCGGACGAACGCCGAGACGGGGTAGGAATCGAGCGTGTCGCCGTGTTCCTCAGTGTGAGCGGGGGCGTCGACGTGCGTGCCGGCGTGGCTGCCGCAGGCCAGTTCGCTCACCCGGCAGCCGTCGGCCGCGAACGTGTCGGCGGCCGCGACGCTGACCGCGGGGTCGCCGGGGTAGACGGGCATCCCCGACTCGATGGGGTGGGTGAGATCCTGCATCGTCATCGCCCGTCGTACACCACGTCGCCGTCGAGCACCGTGAGTTCGACGTCGATCTCGTCGAACGATTCCGGGTTCTCGTAGGGGTCAGCGTCGAGCACGACCGCGTCGCCGAAGCGGCCCGGTTCGAGGACGCCCTTCTCCCCTTCCTGGAACTCCGCGTACGCCGCGCCGCGGGTGTACGCCGCCAGCGCCTCGTCGACCGTGAGGCGTTGGCTCTCGTAGGGGGAGTCGACGGCGAAGCTCATCCCGTACAGCGGGCCGGGCGGCATCTTGTCGCTGCCAAAGGCCAGCGACACGCCGGCGTCGAGCACGTCGCGGTAGCGGTTGTTCTCGGACCGAACGTCGCTCCCGAGGCGGTTCTCGTAGAGGCCGTCGTCGCCGTTCCACTGGAGGAAGTTGGGCTGCATCGACGCCACGACGTCGGCGTCGGCCATGCGCTCGATCGCCTCGTCGGTCGCGAGCTCGACGTGTTCGATCCGGAGGCGCGGGTCGAAGTCGTCGTCGTACTCAGCCAGCGCGCGCTCGTACTCGTCGATCACGACGTCGATGGCCTCGCCGCCGATGGCGTGGGTCGCGATCTGCTGGTTCGTGCGCGCGGCGCGGGCGAACCACTCCCGGAGCTGTTCGCGGTCGTTCACCATCTCGCCGCGGCCGCCGCCGGCGTACTCACGGTGGGTTTTGGCGGTCTCGGAACCGATCGACCCGTCCGAGAACGTTTTCAGTCCGCCGAGGCGGAGCCAGTCGTCGCCGAATCCCGAGGCGAACTCGAGATCCGAGAGCGATTCGGCCTGCCACTGCGGGACGTAGAACGTCGTCCGTAGATCGAGGTCATCGTCGCGCCAGTGGGCGAACAGCGCCTCCTGCTGGACGTAGCCGTGGTCGCGCACCCGCGTGAGGCCCGCGACGGTCTGGATCGACGTGACGCCGAGTTCGTGGTAGTGGTCGATCGCGGCGTCGAGTGCGTCGCGCGCCTTCGGCACGCCGGGGTAGGAGGCCGCCCGGACGCGGCCGGTGGCGTCCTCGACGACCCGGCCCGTCGGCTCGCCGTTCTCGGTTCGTACGTCGTGCTCGACGCCGGAGAAGTCGACTTCCTCGAGTGCTCGGCCGTTGAGCGTCGCGGAGTGGCCGTCGACGCGAACCGCGACGATCGGGTGATCCTCCGAGACCGAATCGAGTTCGGCCTTCGTGAGGTAGTCGCGCCCGCCCGCGGGCCAGGTGCTCTCGTCGTACTGGAAGCCGAGCACCCACTCGCCTGCGGGGGTGGACTCGGCGTTCTCCGCGAGCAGGTCGAGCGCTTCCTCGCGGTCGTCGGCCGTCGAGAGGTCGGTTTCGAGCAGGCCGATCCCGACCGAGAAGACGTGCGTGTGGGCGTCGTTGAACCCCGGGAGCACCGTTCGGCCGTCGAGGTCGATCCGTTCGGCGTCGGTCGCGGCGGCCTCGACCGTTCCCGTGTCGCCGACCGTGGCGACCGCCCCGTCGCGGAACAGCACCGCCTCGGCGACCCGTCGGTCGTCGTCGAGCGTGTGGACGGTGCCGCCGCGCAATAGGAGTTCGGACATACCGGCGCGGAGGGTGGCTCGGAGTTAAGCGTTCTCACGGTCCGCCGCCCATCCGCGCCGTCGGAGGGTGTGCCGCAGTTCGAAGTCGTCCAGCGAGACTGGGCCGTAGTACTCGCCCAGCCGCTCGCGTTCCCACCAGTCGCCCGTCTCCGCACGCTCCTCGGGTGTGGTGAACCGGTAGCGGTAGTGAACGACCTTGACCCGCTCCGGCGGGTCGTCGTCGGGGAACGGCGACGACTCGACGAGCGACAGTGTTCCCTCGTCGCCGCGCAGCAGTTTCGCGACGAGATGGATCACCCACGGGTGTTGGCGAACCGAGGTCATCGCGGCGAACCAGAGATGCCAGCCGAGTCTGTGGTGGTACGGCGCGACCTGCGGCGGGCGCTCGCTCGGGTCGTCCGGCTTGCCGTAGAACTCGTAGGCTTTCCAGTCGGCGTCCGGGCCCGCCTCGTTCGTCCCCTCGATCACGAGTTCGAGGCGATCCTTCGTGATCGAACCGAACGCGCCGTAGCTGTTGACCAGATGTAGCGGGTCGTACCCCGTGTTCATGACCTGATCCGAGGAGAGCATGTTCGCGGTCGGCCGGACGGAGAGCAGGAGCACCAGCCCCGAAAGCAGGGCGACGAGTACGAGGTGCCAGCCGGGCATGGGCGCGCCTGCCGGAACCGTGAGCGCGCCGCCGACCACGCCGTCGAGGACGGCCCGCGCCTGCGCGTCGGTGAACGTCGAGAACGCCAGCACGGCCGTGAGGAGGTTCAGCCACGAGAAGTTCCCCGTGAGCATCAGCCAGAGCTGGAAACCGATCGTGACCAGTCCGGCGATCGCCGCGAACGGCTGGGGGGCGAAGTAGAGGAACGGGATCAGCAGTTCGACGACGTGGTTGGTCAGAACGGCGGCTTTGTGCATCCACCGCGGCAGGTGGTGGGCGAACCACGAGAGGGGGTTGGGCATCGGCTGGGTCTCGTAGTGGTACTCCATCGCCGTCAGGTCGCGCCAGCAGTCGTCGCCACGGATCTTGATCAGGCCCGCGCCGAGCATGTTGCGGAAGAGGAGCCAGCGGAACAGCCAGATCACGACCGCCGGCGCCGCCATCCCCCCGCCGCCGAGGAAGACCGCGAGGAAGCCCGCCTCCAGCAGCATCGACTCCCAGCCGAACCCGTAGAAATCCTGCCCGAGGTTGACGAAGGACTGGTAGAGCCCCCAGAGCGTGAGCCAGACGAGGGTTCTCGGGATCGTCCCGAGCAACGAGGGCAGCCCCAACAGCGCGAGTGCCGAGAGGCCGACGCCGGTCCACGCGGCGATCCCGATGGCGCGGTCCGAGTCGAACCAGTGGAAGATGCTCGGTTTCTCCCGAAACGACCAGTACTCCGTCGCGTCAGAGAGCGGGAGCAGGCCGTTCTCGCCCGCGAGCGGGCGGAACTGTCTGGCGGCGACGACAAAGGCGATCAGGTAGACGAATGCGAGGCCGCGGCCGAGCAGCCAGCGCGCGGCCCAGTAGCTGTGGTCCCCCCACGGCGAGAGGAGCGTTTGGAGGAAGTCGGGCAGTGCAATCTCGAGCGCCAGCACGGGGGCAGGGTTCGACCCTCAGTGGGAAACCGCTGACGGCGGTTAGTCCACCGCGGCCGTCGGATCCTCCTGTTCGGGCCGGATGTCGCGGCTGATCGCCTTCCACTCCCCGCTGTCGAACCGCCAGTAGTTGATCGCCGCGGGGACGACCGTCTCCGCGAGGAAGGCGAGGTACACCGCCCAGATGCTCAGCGCGGTCACGGAGCCGAGGTACACCAGCGGGATCGAACAGCAGAACATCCCGAGGAACTGGCTCAGGAACGGCACGCGGGTGTCGCCGCTGGCGTCGAGCGGGCCGATCGAGGCGCCGGAGATCCCGCGGAACAGCATCGCGACACAGGCCGCGTACAGCAGCCCCACCGCGATCGGCTCCGTCGCTGGCGGGGAGTCGCTGTTGATGAAGACGTTCACCAGCGGGCGGGCGAAGATCGCGGTCAGCACCGCCGAGATGGCGTACGTCGCGGTCGAGAACCGGATGATGTCCCGGCCGTACGCCTCCGCGAGCGCCTCCTTCCCCTGGCCGAGCGCCTGCCCGGAGAGGCTGGAGGCCGCGAGGCCGAACCCCCAGCCGGGCGTGTTCATGATCCCCCAGATGCGGCGGGCGACGACGAACGCCGCGAGCGTGCCGTCGCGGTACCCCCCGAGGAAGAACAGCATCGGGAACTCCGCGGCGGTCCAGACGAGGTTGCGCGCGCCGACGGGGGTGCCGATCCGCACGAGATCCCGCAGCGTCTCGCCGTCGGCGTACGTCCCGACGGGGTCGATCTCGACGGGGAAGCTCCCGAACCCGGGCGCGCCGCCCCGCGAGAGGCCGACCGCGAACGCGCTCACGGCGAAGATGTTCGAGAGCACGGTCCCCAGCGCCGCGCCCTCGACGCCCCAGCCGAGGACGACGATGAACACCGCGTTCAGCGCGATGTTGACGATCGCGCCGCCGGCCCGGACCTGCATCGCGGTGTAGGCGTCGTCGGCGCCGACGAGCACGCGGCTGCCGACGAGGTTCAGCCCCGCGAAGGGGATGCCCAGCCCGACGACCTGCAGGTAGCGCGCGGCGTAGTCGATCTGCGTCGGATCGCTGTTGATCAGCCGGACCAACTGCTCGGGGATCAGCCAGAACGTTAGCGTCACGGGCAGCGAAACCACGATCACCAGGAGCGTGCTGGAGCGGACCGCCAGCCCGAGCTTGTCGTAGGCTTCCGCGCCGTAGCGCTGGGAGACCAGCGCGATCGTCCCGCCCGCGACGCCGCCGCCGATGGCGAACGCGAGCCCCCAGAACGGGCCGGCGACGCCGACGCCCGCGATCGCGTCGGCGCCGAGCACCGCGCCCACCATCGCCACGTCGGCCGCGTTCTTCGACATCCGGGCGACGCCCGTGACGATGCGCGGCCACGCGAGGTCGGCGGTCTCGACCGCGCGCTGGCGGTCGATCAGGCCGACCCGGGCGAGCGCGAGCCCGATGTAGAGGATCGGGAGTCGGAGGACGTCTGCGGTGCGGGACACTCGTCTCGGAGTTCATCCCGAACCGCGAAGAGGCTTACCAATCCCGACAACGTCGCCCCTACTCGGCCCGATATCGCGCGCCACAAGAGCTACGCGCCCTCGGCTCACAGTACCGGGTATGAGCGACGATCCCCGCGAGGAGTCCTCCACCGACGACCCGACGACCGGCGACGGCGACGACGGATCGACGCCCGGAGAGGGGCAGGTGTACTGCCGTGACTGTGGCACGACCATCAGCGAGAACGCCGAGATCTGTCCGAACTGTGGCGTGCGCCAGCAGTCGCCGCCGAACAGCTCGGCCGACGACCTGATCGACGTCCTCACGAACGGCGAGAACCCGTTCGTCGCTGCGGTGTACTCCGCGATCCTCCCGGGGTTGGGACAGTTCTACAACCGCGAGCCCGGGAAGGGGGCGGTGATCGTCGTCGCCAGTTTCGTCGCGATGCTCTCGGTGCTGGCGCTGGTCGGGATCGTGCTCTACCCTGCAGTCTGGCTGTACGCGGTGTACGACGCCTACGTCGTCGCCGATGGCCGGGAGCCGCCGCTGGGCGCCTAATCCAGCAGCACCGACGCGACGAGGAACAGGCTGTGGTGGACGACGATCGCGATCAGCAGCGCCGTCGCGATCGGGCCGGGCGGACGATCGACCCCGCCGCCGCTCAGCACCACTGCCACTGCCGGGAGAACGAAGAAGGCCACCACCAGGTACGCGTGGGCGTAGCGCTCGGGGAGCCTGCCGAACACGCCGTTGTCGGTCGTCTGCACACCCTCCTTCTCGCGGTCGGCGAACATAACCCCGGCGGAGCGGCGTCGAGGCGGTGATCTGGTGAGATTCGCGGGGAGGCGAACGCGGTCCAGCGCGTCGTGGACGCGGTGTTCGCGTCCGGGGGAGAGCGTCATAGTCGTCGACGCGGAGTGAGCGCGATTCAGTTCGCGCACGGAAGTTGCTGCCTCGTGACAACTCTACTGTTGGGTTTATTACCTCGCCCATCGTATTGTCTATCCAACATGACCAGGGTAGCGATCGAGTGTGACGACTGCGGGGGAACGATCAACCACTCCGGCGAGTCGAACGATAACAGACTCCTCAAGTGCGATTGTGGGGGGCGATACGTCGTGACGGTCAGCAAACTCACCACCGAGTCGCCCTCCTGAGCCGCTTTCGGCGAGCACGAATCACCACCCGGAACCATCGCTCCCGCCACCCGGCGGAACGAGCGTTCCGCCGCCGACTACCGCCGGATCAGCAGCACGCCGACGGCGCTGGCGACCCCCGCCAGCAGCGCGAAGGTGAGGAACAGCACCGTCTGGTTCGAGTACGTCAGGATCGCGCCCGCCAGCCCCGCGCCGAGCGCGCCGACGCCGAAGTTGCCGAGGTAGGTGTAGCCGTAGGAGAGCCCGCGTGCGGCCTCGGGGGTGTACTCAGCGACGGCGGCCTGGTAGATCGGCTGGACGATGAACAGCGCGAACCCGAGCACCGCGCTGACCAGCAGCAGCGGCGCCGCGCCCATCGACGCCAGCGGGAGGAACACGACCGCGAGCACCGCGAGCGCGCCGAAGGCGTACGCGATCCCCTTCCCGGGCGAGAGGTAGTCGGTCAGCCGACCGCCGACGTACTGGCCGGCGATCCCCACCGCGAGCAGCCCGGAGTAGACGTAGTTCGCGGGCTCCTGCGGTTCGCCGGCGATCTCGATCGGTTGGAACGTCTCCAGCCCCGCGAGCAGTTCGGGCAGGAACGTGAGCACGCCGCGGTAGTACAGCCCGTTCATCATCACGACGACGAACACGAACGCGAACGCACTCTTGACGACCATCGCGGAGACGTCGAGGAATTCGGCGATCGAGTCGGGTGTGTCGTCCTCGTCGCTCCCGGCCTCGTCCTGGCTCGACTCGTCCACGTCGACGAACAGCGTGGCTGCGGCGGCGACGAACGCCGGCACCGCGAGCACCGCCGCGACCGTCTCCCACGGAACGAACGCGAGCATGATCGTGGTCGCCAGCGGGCCGGCGGCGATGCCGATGTTGCCGGCCATCCCGTGGAGCGCGAACCCGCGGCCGCGTTCCGAGACGCCCTTGCTGATCAGCGCCAGCCCAGCCGGGTGGTAGACGCTGGCCGCCGCGCCCCACAGCACCAGCGCGACCGCGATGGCGATCACCGCCGGACTGGTCGAGATCGCGGGCAGCGAACCGATCGAGTCCGCCGCCGCGCCCGGCGCGACCGAGAGCACGAGGAACGAGCCGCCCATCCCCACCAGACAGAGCGCGATCAGCTTCTTCGAGCCG
Source organism: Halolamina sp. CBA1230 (assembly GCF_002025255.2). Lineage (GTDB taxonomy): Archaea > Halobacteriota > Halobacteria > Halobacteriales > Haloferacaceae > Halolamina. Next base: position 698,115 of record NZ_CP054587.1, on the reverse strand, counting down.
TAGCGATCCGCCAGCACCCCGCCCGGTAGCGCGCCGATACCGAACAGCGCCATCCCGACCGCGACGACGATCCCGAGCTCGGCGGCCGTCGTCGCGAACTGGGTGAGCCAGATCCCAACCAGGATCGGCACCGAGAGTTCGTACGTGTGGACCAGCGCGTGGGCCGTCCCGGCCAACCCCACGATCCGCCGGTCGTTTCCGTCCATGTGGCTCCCGCCGGCGCGGACCGGCTTGAAAGGACGGTTTCCGGCCGGACTGTCGGCCTTCGGAGAACCATCAGTTATATTTGCAAGAGAGAGTATTACCAGGCATGTCGACTCACGACGGCGACCGCATCCAGACGACACACATCGGCAGCCTCCCGCGACCCCCCGAGCTGCTCGACCTGCTGCGGACCCGCGAGGCGGGCGGCGACGTCGACCCCGCGGAGTGGGATCGCGTGAGCCGCGAGGCGACCGACGCGATCGTCGACCGCCAGTTGGAGACGGGGATCGACGAGATCAACAACGGCGAGCAGCCCCGCGTCTCGTTCAACTACTACGTCGGCGAGCGCCTCACCAACATCGGCGGCAAGCGCGAGCAGGAGCTGTGGGCCGATCTGGAGGAGTTCCCGGCGGTCGCCGAGGACACGTTCGAGACCGACGTGATCGACCTCGCGAAACAGCCCGCGGTCACCGGCGAGATCCGCTACGACGGCCACGACGAGATCGAACAGGAGATCGACGCGTTCCGCGAGGCACTCGAGGGCACGGGCGTCGACATCGAGGACACGTTCTTCACCACCGCCTCGCCCAGCGTCGTCGCGGCGACCCACGTCGACGAGCACTACGACGACCACGCGGAGTACGTGTTCGACCTCGCCGACGCGATGGCTGAGGAGTACGAGATCTTCGCGGACACCGGCGCGACCATCCAGATCGACGCGCCCGACCTGCTGGCGACGGGCCACAGCCACCTGTTCGCCGACGACAGCGTCGAGGAGTTCCGCGAGGTCGTGGAACTCCACGTCGAGGCGCTCAACGAGGCGCTCTCGGGCATCCCCGAGGAGCAGGTCCGCCTCCACACCTGCTGGGGGAGCTACGAGGGGCCCCACCATCTCGACACCGACCTCGTCGACATGCTGCCTACGCTGTACGAGGCCGACATCTCCGGGCTGAGCGTCGAACAGGCCAACCCTCGCCACCAGCACGAGTACCGCGCGTTCGCCGAGCATCCGCTCCCCGACGACTGGACGCTGATCCCGGGCGTCGTCGACGTGAAGACGAACATCATCGACCACCCGGAGACGATCGCCGACCGGATCGAGCGCGTCGCGACCGTCGTCGACGACGACACCGAGATCGTCGCCGCGCCGGACTGCGGGTTCGGCACGCAGGCCGGCCTCGGGATGGTCCACCCCGACATCGCGTGGCCCAAACTCGAAGCGCTCGTCGAGGGCGCCGAGATCGCCTCCGAACGACTCCGGTAGCGACCACAACGCTCTTCTTTAGGCTGGCCAAATCCTCGCGATAGATGCGGCTGACTCGACGGGACGCGCTGGCGGCGCTGTCGGCGGTAGGAATGGGCAGCACCGCCGGCTGTTCCGCACCGGACGCCGATTCGTGGGGCGAGGCGGCGGCGACGCCGAGCGACCGCGACGACACCGATCCGGAACTGGCCGAGGACGACCTCGAGACGCTGGTCGCGCTGGCGACCGTGCTCTACCCGAGCGAGGTGGAGAACGTCGGCGAGTTCGTCGCGGAGTGGGTTCGACCCCGCGTCCGCGAGCGTCCCGAGCACGGGCGCGGGATGCTCGACGCGATCCGGACGCTGAACGAGTACGCCGAGAACCTCGAGAGCGAGCGATACGCCGACCTCGGCCCGGGAACGCGGGAGGAGCTGCTCTCCTACATGGCCGTCGACGTGGCGGATCCCGACCCGGGCGGCGACGACGACCAGCGCGTGCGCTACTACCTCGTGAACGATCTGCTGTTCGGCCTCTACGCGTCGCCGACGGGTGCGTCGCTGGCCGGGCTCGAGAATCCGCCGGGGTATCCGGGGGGGACCGCGAGCTACCAGCAGGGCCCCGCAGTGACGGACAACCGCGGGGATCAGCGGGGGCCAGAATGAGCGGGACGCAGTCGTCGACGGACCGAACACCGACCGAGAACGCCGACGTCTGCATCGTCGGCGCGGGCCCGGCAGGCGCGCTCGTGGCCGACCGCCTCGCCGCGGCGGGGCACGAAGTGGTCGTGCTCGAGGCCGGCCCGCGGTTCGACCCCGAGAAGCGCGAGGAGCGCATGGAGAACCACCTCCGTCCCGGCGACGACACGCCGATCTGGGGGATGGGCGGCCCGCGGGACGCGTACACCTCCAGCGGCGGCCGGTACTACCCGCTCAACGCCGCCCGGGTGAAGGGCGTCGGCGGCTCGACGCTCCACTGGCAGGGGATGGTGATGCGCCTCCACGAGCAGGATTTCCGTCTCGACTCGGAGCTGGACGTCGCCGAGGACTGGCCGATCGACTACGCGGATCTCCGTCCCTACTACGCGGCCGCCGAGGAGGCGCTCGCGGTCGCGGGCGCCTCGGACAACCCCTTCGCGCCGCCGCGGGATCAGCCCCACCCACTGCCCGCGTTCCCGCCGTCGTACAGCGACTCGCTGTTCGCGGAAGCCTGCGAGGCGCTGGAGATCACCACCCACTCCGTCCCGAACGCCCGGAACTCCGAGCCCACGGACGGGGAGAGCGCCTGCGTGGGGTACGGCACCTGCCGGCCGGTCTGTCCCTCGGGCGCGAAGTACCACGCGCTCCGGCACGTCGACAGCGCCCAGGAGGAGGGCGCCCGCGTGATCGACGAGGTGCCGGTCCAGAAACTCGAACACGATGGGTCGGGCGAACGCGTGACCGCCGCGGTGTACGTCACGCCCGAAGGCGAGACGTACCGGCAGGCAGCCGACGAGTTCGTGCTCGCCGCCGGCGGCGTGGAGACGCCGCGCCTGCTGCTGCTCTCCGAGAGCGAGCAGTACCCCGACGGGCTGGCCAACAGCTCCGGAGCCGTGGGTCGGTACTTCATGGACCACCTGTTCGCGGGCGTCGGCGGCCGGCTGGACGAGCGCACCCGCCAGAAGCACGTCGGCTTCAACACCACCGAGAGCCACCAGTTCTACGACCGCGAGGACGACAGCCGGGGGGCGATCAAACTCGAGTGTCTCAACTACGCCGGCCCCGCGCCGTCGGACATCGCGATGGACGCCGATAGCTTCGGTGACGACCTGCTCGAGGAGATCCGGGCGGGGTACGGCAACCACGTCGCGATGGGCGCACTCGTGGAGCAGTTCCCGCGTGCGGAGAACCGCATCACGCTCGACCGCTCGCGCACCGACGACCACGGCAACCCCGTGCCCGAGGTGGTCTGGTCGCTCGACGACCGCACGCGCCGGACGATCGAGCGGGCGAACGAGATCCAGCGCTCGGTGCTTTCGGAGATGGGTGCGGACATCGAGTGGGTCGTCGGCCCGGACTCGACGGGCCCCGCGTACCACCACATGGGGACGACCCGGATGGGCACCGACCCCGAGTCGAGCGTCGTCGACCCGGACCTCCGCACGCACGACCTCGCGAACCTCTCCATCGCCGGCAGTTCCGTGTTCGTCACCGGCGGCGCGATGAACCCCACGCTCACCATCGCCGCGCTGTCGCTCAAGGCTGCGGACGCGATCGACGCCCGGCTCTGAGGCGACTCCAACGCCGTCGACGCCCGGCTCTGAAGCCGACTGGTTGGCGGGGCGACCGTTTTTGGCCGCCCGAAAAATCGGTACTGTTTTAGGAGTCCCTAAACAATCGACGCCCAATGAGTGAGCAGGACATCTGCGTGATCGTCCCCACGATACGGGAGTACGAGTGTATGGAGGAGTACGTCGCGAACGCCCGCGAGCACGGGTTCGACACCGACCGCCTGTTCGTCGTGCTGGTCACGGAGGAGTTCTGTGACACCGACGAGATGGCGGCGATGCTCGACGAGCTCGACGTCGACGGCGCCGTGTTCGACGGCACCGCCCGAGAGGAGTGGTTCGCCGAGCAGGGCGTGAGCGACTACTCACACCTCATTCCCGATGCCAGCCACGCACAGACCTCGTTCGGCCTGCTGTACATGTGGGCCAACGAGCGCTTCGACTACGGCGTGTTCATCGACGACGACACGCTGCCCCACGCGGACGAGGACTTCTTCGGCACGCACATGCGGAACCTCGCCTACGAGGGCGAGATCGAGTCCCGCGCCTCCGACGAGTCGTGGGTGAACGTGCTCGACGACGCCGACGGCGACCTCTACCCGCGTGGCTACCCCTACGCGGCGATGGACGAGGAGCTCGAGCGCGACACCGAACACGTCGACGACGTCGTCGCTTCCCAGGGGCTCTGGACCAACGTGCCGGACCTCGACGCGGTGCGGATCCTGATGGACGGCGACCTGCAGGGGCAGGCCCAGACCCGGACCAGCGCCGACGACTTCGGCGAGGACTTCGTCGCCGCCGAGGGGCAGTACCTCACGGTCTGCTCGATGAACCTCGCGTTCCGCCGCGAGGTGATCCCGGCGTTCTACCAGCTCCCGATGGACGACAACCGCTGGGACGTGGGTCGGTTCGACGACATCTGGTCGGGGCTGTTCCTCAAGCGCGCCTGCGACGTGCTGGACAAGCAGGTGTACAACGGCGGCCCGCTGTGTGAGCACAACAAGGCGCCGCGGTCGACGTTCGACGACCTGCAGAACGAGGTCGCGGGGCTCGAACTCAACGAACACGTCTGGGAAGTGATCGACAACGCCGCCGTCGGCGCGAGCTCCTACCGCGAGGCGTTCGCGTCGATGGCCGACGCGCTGATGGCCGGCGAGTTCGACGAGTGGAACAACGGCGAGTTCCTGAACTACTGTGGTACGTACATGAACGACTGGATCGACTGTCTCGACGCGCTCGAACCGCCCGCTGCGGACCGTGTGGAGGTGCCCGCCGATGACTGAGGAGCCGACCTCCAAGCGCCGCCGCCGACTGCTCGGAACGCTGGCGAGCGCCGGGCTCGTCGGAATCGCCGGCTGTGGTGGCGGCGACGACACCACCGAAACCGAGGAAACGCCGGCCGACGGCACCGGGACCGACGCGCCGGGCGGCGGTGGCGGCGACAACATCGGCTCCGCCGAGTTCGAGGAGTTCCGCGGCTCCGGCGTACTCGCGCAGGGCCGCGACGAGATCGGCGGCACCCGGATCGAGGAGCTGCCGGATCTCGAGGGTGAGCTCACCATCTACCTCGGCGGCGGCGAGGGTGGGCTCTACCGTGACCTGATCAACAAGCTGGAGAACATCTACCCCGACTTCTCGGCGTCCCCGCGGCTCTCCGGCACCGCCGACGCCGCGAACACGATCATCACCGAGGGGTCGGCGACGCCCGCGGACGTGTTCTGGTCGGTCGACGCCGGCTCGCTCGCGGCCGTCGCGGCCGAGGATCTCACCCTCGAACTCCCCGACGAGATCACCGACCCAGTGCCTCAGGAGTTCCATCCGAACGGTGAGTGGGTCGGCACCGCGGGCCGTGCCCGCGCCATCCCGTACAACACGAACGCGCTCGACGAGAGCGACATCCCGAACGACGTGATGGACCTGCCCGGATCCGGCGTCGCGGAGAACATGGGCTGGGCGCCCACCTACGGCGCGTTCCAGGCGTTCATCACCGCGATGCGGATCACCGAGGGCGAGGAGGCCACCCGGCAGTGGCTCCAGGAGATGGTCGACGCCGGCATCACCGAGTACGCCAACGAGTTCTTCGTCTCCAACGCGGTCGCGGACGGCGAACTCCAGGCCGGCTTCGCGAACCACTACTACGCGCTCCGCGTGCAGGCCGCACGCCCCAACGCGCCGCTCGATCTGGCGTTCACCAGCGGCGACGCGGGCGCGCTGATCAACGTCGCCGGCGCCGCGGTGCTGGAGCCGAGCCCGCAGCAGGAGCTGGCACGGAACTTCGTCCACCACCTGCTCTCGGCGGAGGCCCAGGAGTACTTCGCCACTCGGGCGTACGCCTACCCGATGATCCCCGGCGTGCCGCCGGTGGGCGACCTCCCGCGTATCGACGAGCTCAACCCGCCCGAGTTCGACCTGTCGAAGCTCTCCGAGATCGGGCCGACGGTCGAACTCATGCGTGAGGTCGGCGTCCTGTAATGGGCACCGTCGGCGACACCACTCGTGAGTCGGGGGGGCTCCGCCGGCTGATCGCGCGTCGGTTCCTGGGGCTGGACGAGGACGGCGTCTCGACGCCGCTGGTCCTGCTCTCGGGAGCCATCGCAGCCGCGGTGCTGTCGCCGCTGCTCTGGCTGTTGCTGCGTGCCAGCGAGGTGCCCCTCGCCGAGGCGCGAGCGCTGTTGGACACCTCGACCGACGTGTTCCTCAACAGCCTCGCGCTCGTCGCCGTCGTCACGGTCGCGTCGGTGCTGCTGGGCGTGCCGCTGGCGGTGCTGACGGTGCAGACCGACCTGCCGTTCCGGCGGTTCTGGACCGTCGCCATCGCGCTCCCGCTGGTGATCCCCAGCTACGTCGGCGCGTTCGCGTACGTCTCGGCGTTCGGTCCCGAGGGTGCGCTCGCCGACGCGCTCGAACCGTGGGGGATCGGGATCCCGGAGGTGTACGGGCTGGGCGGCACCGCGCTGGTGATCACGCTCTTTGTCTACCCGTACGTGTTCCTTACCGCCCGCGCCGCGCTGCTCTCCTTCGACGAGACGCAACTGGAGGCCGCACGCACGCTCAACGTCGGCTATCTCTCGGCGTTCCGGCGGGTGATCCTGCCACAGATCCTGCCCGCCGTGACCGCGGGCGCGCTGCTGGTCGCGCTGTACGCGCTCTCGGACTTCGGGACGCCACAGATCATGCAGTACGACGTGTTCACACGCATGATATACGTCGAACTCGGCAGCTTCGGTGACGGCCGCAACAACGCGACGCTGCTCTCCCTCCAGCTGTTGACCGTCACCGCCGTCGTGGTCGCGTTGGAGTCCCGGATCGGCAGCGGCGAGGACTCCGGCTACGGCGCGGCAGCGTCGTCGACGGCGATGATCTCGCTGGGGCGCCTGCGCTGGGTGGCGATGCTGCTGCCCGCGCTGGTGTCGACGTTCACGCTCGCGCTCCCGGTGGGTGTGCTGACGATGTGGTTCCTCCGCGCCGAGGCGCTGGAGTACGATATCGGCGGCCGCGTGTTCGAGTGGGGGTTCGCGCTCAACTCCGTCTACGTCGCCGCGCTGGCGGCGGGCGCGACGCTGGCGCTGGCGATCCCCGTCGCGTACTACTCGGGGCGCTCCCGGGCGACGTTCGCGTGGCTGACCGAGCGGGCGACGTATCTCGGCTACGCGATGCCGGGGGTCGTGCTCGCGCTCTCGCTGGTCTTTTTCAGCAGCAATCAGTTGGCGGAGTGGTTCGGCCCGGCGGCTGCCCGGACGGTGTACCAGTCGCTCCCGCTGCTCGTGTTCGCCTACGTCGTGCGGTTCCTGCCGCAGGCGGTCGGCGCGACGCGGTCGTCGGTGCTTGGCGTCGATCCCTCGCTGCTGGGGGCCGCGCGCGTGCTGGGCGAACCCCCGCGGCGAGTGTTCCGGCGGGTGACGCTGCCGCTGATCGCGCCGGGCGTGCTCGCGGGCGCGGCGCTCGTGTTCCTCACGACGATGAAGGAGTTGGACACGACGCTGATCCTCCACCCGACAGGGTTTACAACACTGGTAACGTACATTTGGCGAGTTCAGGAGGGCGGCTACTACGGCCGGGCGGCGCTGCCGGCGCTGGTGCTGGTGGTGGTGTCCGGGCTCTCGATGATCCCCCTCCTCGTTCAGGGACGCGATAAATGAGCAACGAATACACACCCACGACCGACGAGCGAGCGGCGAAGCGGGCGGCCGAGCAGGCGGACGCGGCGGTCGACGACGACGCCGACACGGTGCTCGAACTCTCGAACGTCGCCAAGGAGTTCGCCGGCGAGACGGCGGTCGACGGCGTCGATCTCGCGGTGCGGGAGGGAGAGCTACTCACCCTACTCGGCCCCTCGGGCTGTGGGAAGACAACGACGCTGCGGACCATCGCCGGCCTCGAATCGCCGACCGAGGGGACCGTCCGTGTCGGCGGCGAGACCGTCGCCGGGGACGGTCGTGAGGTGCCGCCGGAGGAGCGCGACGTTGGGATGGTGTTCCAGGAGTTCGCGCTGTTCCCCCACCTCTCGGTGGCGGAGAACGTCGCGTTCGGCCTCGACGATCCCGAGGGCGACGCCGCACAGCAGCGCGTCGAGGACCTGCTCGATCTCGTCGGGCTCGACGGCTACGGCGACCGCTCGCCGACGGATCTCTCCGGCGGCCAGCGCCAGCGGGTCGCGCTCGCCCGTTCGCTCGCGCCCGAACCCGACGTACTGCTGCTCGACGAGCCGTTCTCGAACCTCGACGTGGCCCTGCGCGTCGAGATGCGCGAGGAGGTGACCCGAATTCTGAACGAGGCCGGCGTCACCGCCGTCTCCGTCACCCACGACCAGGAGGAGGCGCTGTCGATCTCCGACCGCGTGGCGGTGATGTCCGAGGGCCGGATCGAGCAGGTCGGCAGCCCCGAGTCGCTGTTCGAGCATCCCGAGTCCCGCTTCGTCGCCTCGTTCCTCGGGCAGGCGAGCTTCGTCCCCGGAAAGATCACCGACAGCTCCGTCGACACGGTGATCGGCTCCTACGGCCGCGACCTGCTGGAGGGGGTGACCGACGAGTACGTCGGCGCCGAGGTGGACGTGCTGGTCCGCCCCGACGACCTCCGACTCTCGCCCGTCGACGGCGAGGCCGGCCCCATCTCCGCCGAGACAGAAGCTGTCAGGCCGAGCGCCGACGGCGGCACGGCCGTGGCCGACGGCGACGGGGGCCGCCAGTCGCCCCCGGCCGCTGACGGGGAAGTCGTCCGCCGCCAGTACACCGGGCCCTCCTTCGTCTACCACGTCCAACTCGACGACGGCCCCGTGGTGCGCTGTCTGCACAACCACGCCGAGGAGGTTGACGTGGGCGAGCGCGTGAGCGTCCGCCTCGTCGCCGACCACACCCTCGCCTGGTACCCCGCCGCGTAGATGACCGGGCAGCCCTCCACCGACTCACGCGCCGCCACGGGGACGGTTCGCGCCGGCGTCGACGCCGCTCGTGACCGTCTCGACCGGGGTCGGATCGCGATCCTCCTGCTCGCGCTCGTCGCCGCCGTGATTTCGTTCCTCGTCGCCACCCGCGTGTTCCCGTACCACTCGATCAATCACGACGAGGGCGTCTACCTCCAGCAGGCCGAGATGCTCCTCTCGGGGAAACTGTTCCTCCAGCCGCCGGTCGAGGGGCCGTTCCACCCGTGGTTCTTCGTCGTGAGCGAGCAGGGGCTCTATTCGAAGTACCAGCCCGTTCCCGCGGCGGTGTTCGCGCTGGGCCGCGTTCTCGGCGGCTACCCGATCGCGCTCGCCGGCATCTCGGCGACAGTCGTCGCCGGCACGGCCGCGCTGGCCCGCGAACTGTACGACTGGCGGGTCGGCGCCGTCGCGGGCGTGCTCGTACTCGCGTCGCCGCTGTTCCTGGTCCACTCCGGGGTGTACCTCCCCTACGCGGCGACGGCGGCGTTCGAACTCTGCTTCGCGGTCGCGTACCTCCGCGGCGAGCGGACCGGGAGCCGGCGGCTGGCGGCGGTCGCCGGCGCGGCGATCGCGACCGCCTTCTTCGCGCGGCCGTACACCGCCGTGCTGTTCGCGTCGCCCTTCATCCTCCACGCGGTCGTCACGCTCCTCCGTTCGGGCGCGTGGCGAACGCCGTTCGAGGAGGTGACCGACCGACAGCGCGACCTGTTCGTCCGCCGACTCCTGACCGCGGGGCTCGGGATGGTCGGCGTCGCGGTCGCGCTGGGGTACAACGTCCTCGTCACGGGTGAGCCGTTCGTGTTCCCGTACCAGGCGTTCGCGCCGGAGGACGGCCCCGGGTTCGGCCACCGCGAGATCCTCGGCCACGAGGAGAACTACACGCTCGAACTCGGAATCGAGTCGAACCGCCGCGTGCTTTCCAAACTGTTCACTGAGTGGGTGGCGATGGGGATCCTCGGCAGCGCGCTCGCCGCTGCGGGCGTCGTCGCGACGGCTGGCTCGGCCGTTCTCGGCCGCGTCCGGGACGCGAGCCAGCGCGCGTCGGCCGCGCTCGTGGGCCGTCGCGCGGTCGTCGCGGGGATGTTCGTCTCCATCGCGGCGGGCAACGTCGCGTTCTGGGGGAACTTCAACATCCTCGGCGCGCTCACCGTGCAGGACGACGGGCTGATCCACAGCCTCGGCCCGTACTACCACTACGACGTGCTCGTCCCGACGGCGGTGTTCGGCGCGGTCGCCGTGGTGTGGGCTGCCGACCGACTGGGCGGTTTCACTGCGCCGCGACTCCCCGACGCGCTATCGGCCAGTCGGGTCGCGCTCGCCGTCGTGATCGTCGCGGCGGCCGTCGCCGCCCCCGTCGCGGCGGACGTCGCGGAACGCCCGCTGGAGCACAACGCGGGTATCAGCGAGGAGCTCGCGGCCGCCTACGAACCGTTCGAGGAGGAAGGCGGGCTCTCGATGGGGAACGCCGCCATCGGCGGGAACCAGACCGACGAGAAGACGCTGACGTTCCTCACGCCGGTGTACGGCCCGTGGCTGAACCACCCGTTCCAGGCGGTTCGGAACGATCCCGACTTCGACGGGCCGTCGCTGTACGCGCTGGGTGACTACGACGAACTCGACGTCGCCGCCGCGAACCCGGATCACGAGCTCCGGCGGTACGTGATGCGCGGCGCGTGGAACCCCGTCGACGGCGAAGAGGTGACCGCGGAACTCCGCCCGGTCGAGCGCGTCTCCGGCGAGTCGGTCCGGCTGGACGCCGCGGTCGGCGTCCCCGAGGGTGCCGAGTCGGTGTCGATCCGCGCGGGCGGCGACGGTGGGCAGACCTACGCCGCGGCGAACGCCAGCGAGGGGGCGCTCCGGCTGACGCTGACGGTCAACGAGACCAGCGCCCGCCTCGCCGGCGAGGGGGTCCGGAGCGCGGGGAGCTTCGACGTGGAGAACCGCGACGAGCTCACGGTCACGGTGTTCGTCTCCACCGGCCCGAGCACGGGGTTCAGCTACCAGCTCGTGTTCCCGATCGATACGTCGGGCGACGAGGTGCGCGCGCTGTCGGCGACCCGGGAGCGCTGTCCGGTGCCGGATCGCTGCGTGCCCGCGGGGCTGGGGCCGTCGCCGCCCGAGCAGTTCGCGAACACGACGGTCGAAGCGGTTTCGGCGTAGGGTTCGTCGGGGTTACGGCTGTTTTGTGTCGGGGCTAACGTACGTTCGGAGGCTACCGCGACTATCCCGAATTTAGGCCACTCGGACAGCGACCGCGACAGCAACAGCATCTCGACCGTTAGCAACTGGGACAGCAACCGCAAAGCGTCTCGGAGCATGACCACTTGTGACCGCCACGCGCCGGACACGGGGTCCGGCGCTGGAATGGAGTCCCCACCCCTCCCCCCGCGCTCGCCACGTTGGCGAGCGCGAGGCGTCCACCGCGACCGCACCGCCGTGGCTGTCGGCGCGAAGCGCTCGCGGCTCCGTCCGCGAGCCAGCGCGAGGGATGAGCGAGTGAGCGCAGCGAACGAGTGAATCGGCTGGGGAGGGTTGAGGCCTGTGCGGCGCGGTTGCGGTCACAAGTGGTCTAGCTCACTCCGCGGTCCTGTCGGCGGTCGCGGTTGTCGTGCAAATGCTCCCCACACCGACCAACGAAGAAACGAACGAGAACCCCGAAACCCCCTAGAACAGACTCGACAACTGCCGCTTGCGCTCCTGGGCGCACACCCGGAGGATCGACCCTGCGATCTCCGCGCCGCCCGAGAACGGGTCCAGCTTCGTCTCGCCCAGCCGCTCGTCGTAGGCGATCGGCTCCTCGCGGATCTCGTACCCCCGCATCGTCGGCCGGATCAGCAGCTCCGCCGACAGGCCGGTGTTCTCGGTCCAGGTGATCTCCTCGATCACGTCCTCGCGGTAGGCGCGCATCCCCGTCGTCACGTCGTGAAGATACTCCCCCGAGAGCACGCTCGACAGCCCCGCGAAGGCGTAGTTGCCGAAGCGGTTCATCGTCGGCATCGTCTCCGCGCCGTGGTAGAGGCGGTCGCCGCTGACCACGTCGTACCCCTCGTTCACCAGTTCGAGGAAATCCGGGATGCGCTCCATCGGGTACGTCCCGTCACAGTCGGTGGTGATCCGCATGGGGTTGGTCGCCGACACCAGCGCCTTACACACCGCGTACCCGTACCCCTGGGGCTCCTGCTCGATCACGGTCGCGCCGTGGTCCCGCGCGATGTCGGCGGTGCCGTCGCTGGAGCCGTCGACGACCACCACTTCCGCCTCCCCGTCGGTGGCCTCGTCGATCTCATCGAGCACCGGCCCGATCGCCTCTTCCTCGTTGTAGCTCCCCATCACGACGCTCACGTCCGCGAGCGTGTAGTCGCTCATGACTCCTCGGAGGTGACGGGACGTTTTAGGCTTGCCGAAAAACTTCGATCGGAGAACCCCCCAGGCGTCTCCGGAGCGAGTCGGGTTTAAGTTCTCCCCGGGCACAGACTCCCGTATGGATCTCGAACTCGACGACACGAGCGCGCTGGTGACGGCATCGAGCAGCGGCCTCGGGAAGGCGTCGGCGACGGCGCTGGCCCGCGAGGGCGCGAACGTGGTGATCAACGGCCGCGACGAGGAGCAACTCGCCGAAGCCGTCGCGGAGGTCGACGCCGCCGGCGACGGCGAGGTGATCGGCGTCCAGGGCGACCTGACCGAGAAGGAGGACATCGAACAGCTCGTCGAGCGCACCGTCGAGGAGTTCGGCGGCCTCGACACGCTGGTGACGAGCGCCGGCGGCCCGCCCAGCGGCGCGTTCATGGACACCGACGACGAGGACTGGTACGAGGCGTTCGACCTGCTGGTGATGAGCGCGGTCCGCACCGTCCGCGAGGCGGCGCCCCACCTGAAGGAGTCCGACCACGGGACGATGACGTTCATCACCTCCCGCTCGGTGAAGGAGGCGATCGACTCGCTGGTGCTCTCGAACTCCGTCCGGATGGCCGTGATCGGCCTCGAGAAGACGCTCTCCCAGGAGCTCGGCCCGGAGGTGCGCTCGAACGCGGTGCTGCCCGGCCCCCACGAGACCTCCCGGATCGAGGAGCTGGTGGAGCAGGCCGTCGACCGCGGTGACTACGCGGACTACGAGGAGGGGCTGGCCGACTGGGGCGAGGGCATCCCGCTGGAGCGCATCGGCGACCCGATGGAGCTCGGCGACGCCGTGGCGTTCCTCTCCTCGCCGAAATCCTCCTACATCAACGGCGTCGCGCTGCCCATCGAGGGCGGCGCGGGCGCGAGCAATCTCTAGCGAGACGCTGCCTGCGAGCGGAGCTGAGTTTTCACCTATCGGTCACGGTCGACGAGTAGTCGGGGAGGGCCCTGTCAGGATAGCTGCCGCTCAGAGTGTTGAGCGGACGGTTTAGGGCAGTCAGCCTACCCCGACGTGCAGAGCACGCGGGGCGAAAGGGGCTGCTGGCCGTGCCGTCCGTCTGTACAACTCGGCTATCGACACAAAACCCCTCCGATGGATCGACACGGAAACTCGACGCCGCGCTTCGGTTCCGGCGGGGCGTCGTCGGCCTGGGGAGCTACTCACCCGTGGCTGTCACGAACTGGTAGCCGCCCGCGAGTATCAGCAGGACACCGCCGAACGCCGTCACGAAGACCCCGGGGCCGTGGGCATACCGACAGGAAGCTCCGAATGCCAAATCCACAACAGGGACGTACAGACAGTCGAGTCCACCCCGGTCGCCGGCCCAGAGCAGCGTCAACAGGACGACGACGAGACCGGTCACGCCCCTCGCCACGCTGGCGACACGATCACGACGCCCAGAGAAAGCGACACCGATCCCGACGCCTAACGCCACGAGACCGAGGATCCACCAGTCGAATCCCTCGATTCGGTACCCCATCCCGGAGACGTAGAGTCGGGGGAAGCGTGCCGGATACTCCGGATTGATGACGATCCACGGGAGCCAGACGCCGACGGCGACGGCGGCCACGCCAGCGAGCGTCGTCAGTCCGACGGCGAGCCGTCGTCGGTGCATAGTCACTGGTGACGGAGGGGGGACAAATGAGCTGTGGGCCGACAGAGCTGGAACGACCTCGGTGCCGAATCGTCGCGACTGGACCAGCGGCCTTCGTGACCATCGACCCCGTTAGTGAGAGCGCGACGACTGTCGGTGGCGTGTCACGGCTCCATCCGGAGCGCGTAGATGATGCAGCAGAGCCCCCCGATCTCGACGGTCTGGATGATCGCCTGCACGGCCGGGCCGGGGATCGACGGGAACAGCAGCGAGATCGCGACCACGGGGATCGGCAGCCCGAGGATGATCCCGAACCCGATCGCCAGATACAGCATCGGCCGGCTGTCGTTGCGTCGGTAGCCGCGGTAGGCGAGGTAGGCGATGAACAGTCCCAGCGCCGCGCCGACCATCTCGTAGCCCTGCAGCAGCGCGGTGGTCGTCCCGTCGACCTGGAGTGGTTCGAGCATCTCAGATCCCCTCGATCAGCCGCGTGAACCGGTCGGCCATCTCCTCCCGGCGGTCGATCTCCAGCCGGAGTTCGCCGTCGACGAGTTCGACGGTCACGCGCCGGAGGTTCGGTTCGTACACCTGCGTGTGGTGGCCGCCGTCGAGATCGGGGCGGGTCCGTTCCTCGATCAGGTCGTGCTCCCGGAGCCGTTCGAGCCGCCGGTAGATCGTCGGTCCCGACGCGTCACACCGCCGTTCGAGTTCGCTTGCAGACATGGGTTCTCGACTCGTCCGAGTGAGGATACGCCGGGCTGTCTCGTCCTCGAGCAGCCCCGCGACGGCCTCGATCTCGTCCTCACTCACTGTGGGGGGCTTGTCGGCAAAAGTACCTAAAGAGCTACCGGACGCTTCAGCGCGTGAAGTCGTGGCTCCCCCGCTATGGTGGTTCCCTCCCAACCGTCGGTACGGATGGTCCCCTCGAACGTGGTCGATCGACACCCGGTCGCAGCGTACTTCGTACTGACCCTGGCGCTCTCGTGGAGTGTCTGGATACCGGTTCTGTCCAGCGTCGACGGGCCGATGGCCCGGATCGCGGCTATCCCCGGCGCGTTCGGCCCGCTGGCGGCAGCGGCGGTCGTCACCCACCTCCGAGGCGAGTCCGTGCGGGCGTGGCTGGCGTCGACGCTCGACTGGCGCCGCCCCGCGCGGTGGTACGTCGCCGCGCTGGCGATCCCCATCGGCGTCGGCCTCGCGCTCGCCGTCGTTTCGGTCGTGATGGTCGGCTTCGAAGACGGCACGCTCGTCCCCGCACTCCTGACGTTCGCGATCAACGTGGTGTTCGCCACGCTGCTCGGCGGTGGGCAGGAGGAGTTCGGCTGGCGTGGGTTCGCGCTGCCGCACCTGCAGACCCGTTACAGCGCGCTGACCGCCAGCGTCGTCGTCGGGGCCGTCTGGGCGCTCTGGCACGCGCCGCTGTTCGCTTTCGGCGTGTATCAGATGGCGCCCGCGGGCTACGCGGCGTTCGTCGTCGTCGCTTCGGTCGTGTTCACGTGGCTGTACAACGGCTCGCGAGGCTGTGTCCCCGCGGCGATCCTGCTGCACGGGACCGTCAACGCCAGCGTGAGCGTCCCGGTGCAGGTCGTCGGTGGCCCGTCGGCGCTCCCGGTGCCGTTCACCGTGCTGCTGGTCGGCGCGTTCGGCCTGCTGGCGCTGGGACTGACGGTCCGGTACGGGCCAGGGACGCTCTCGGCGGCGGCAGCACAGACGCCGTCGTGGACGGGTGATGGACCGGAACGCCGTTCCACCGTCGGCGCGCCGGGGGTGAGCGAGTCGTGATCTCCCTCCGCCGCGCCGTCCCGGAACTCACCTCGCTGGCGCTGGCGATCGCGACCCTCGGCGCGGGCGTCGTCGTCGCGCCCGCGCTCCCCGAGCGGATGATCGTCGGCTGGCACGTCGGCCTCGACGGCAGCGTCTCGCTCACGCGCGGGCCGCGCCTGCTCGGACTGAACGCCATCCCGGCGGTCACGGTCGCCACGTACGTCGCGCTGCGAGTCACACGGCTCGTTCTCGACGCGGGGAACGGGCTGAACCCACGCCTGTTCGAGCTGCTGGCCCACCTCGTGCTCGTGGCGTTCGCGCTCGGCCAGGCGTGGCTGCTCGCGATCAACCTCTGAGTTCGGCTCTCACTCCTCGGGGAGCGCCGTCCCGCATTCCGGACACTCCTCGTCGACGACCGTCACCTGCAGATCACACGCCGGGCAGTAGTCCCGGTAGCACGCGTCGTCACCCATATCTGGCGTGTGGGGCTCGTTCGGGAAAAGTATGCCTCGGGAGCTCACCCCCGACGCGACCGTCGGACTCGATCCCCCGACAGGGCATCGACCGTCGCGGCGAACGCACTGCTCTCGACGGTGTTCCGGAACCCCGTCTCGAACGCCGTACTCCACAGCGACCGGACGCGGGCGAGGGGGCGGCGTTCCGTGTCGCGATCCCGCTGGCGACGGGGGACGACTGCGTCGGCGCTACGCCTCGTCGACCATCTCGCCGAACGCCTCGTCTGCGTCGGCGGGCACGTCGAAGTCGTGGTAGTGGTCGCCTTTCTCCTTCGAGAGGATGTTGAGCGCGGCGGCGGCGCCGTCGCCCGCGGAGATGACCGCCTGCCACTCCTCGGCGCGGATCATCGCACCCGTCGCGTAGGCGTCCTCGACGCTGGTCTCCATCGTCACGTCGGCGTCGACGACGCCCTCGTCGGTGCGCTCACAGCCCAGCGACTCCGCGAGGTCGCGGTTCGCGCCGGTCGCGAGCACGACGTAGGGCGCCTCGTACTCGCCGTCCTCGGTGGTGACGGCGAACCCGTCGCCGCTCTCGTCCACGTCGGTCACCTCCTCGCCCTGCTTGCGCTCGACGCCGAACGTGTCGACCTGTCGGCGCAGGGTCTCGAGGAACACCGTACCGTCCTGCGAGCCGATCCCGGGGTAGTTGAACAGGTGGGCCTTGTGTAGCCACGTCTCGTCGGTGTCGAACACCGTGGTTTCGAGGCCGTTCTTCTCGGCGAACAGTGCGGCGCTCAGGCCGGCGGGACCACCGCCGATAACGATTACGTCGGTCACGGCTCCCACTTTCGGTCGCTCGACTCGTAACTCTTTCCTCGGTGGCAGATTCACTCCCGGCACGATTGTACCGACGTTGTCACGCGTGATAGTCACAACAAATATTTATTGGGTAATGATCCCTCAGGCCCGGTGAATGCTGGAGCGGGACGCTTACAGGTGGGTGCGACCGGCGAACTACTGCTCGTCGCCTCGGTCTTCACGCTCGTGCCGGCATGGGTCGGCGGGGTAGAGCTACTCTCGGCGATCGGGTTCGGCAACGTTTCGGCGGCCGTCGTCGTCGGCGCCTACGCGTGGGGTCGTGGCGGCCTCTCGGCAGCTATCCTGCTGCAGCGCTGGCGGAACGAGACGCTGGTCCTCGGGGAGTCGTGGCTGCGCGAGACGCTGGAGACGGCGGCCGACCGGATCCCTGCCCCCTGAGAGAGCCGTTACCCTACCCTCCCACGTGATCGAACCATGACCGGCCTAGTACGGAAGCTACGGGACCGACTGCTGAGTTCGAACTGGGAGGACTGGAACCACCCCCGTCGGGCCAAACTGCTGACCCCCGTCTTCGTCCTCGGCGGCGGCGTGGCGAGTATCGCCGTCCAAACCGTGCTGGCACACCACGGTTTCGGACTCCCGTTCGACAGCCTCCTCACGGTCGCCTTCTGTGTGGGCGCCCTGATCCTCGGGTACGCGGTGCTCGCACTCGTCGACTGAACGGGGACGGAACGAACGCTTTACCCGCTGCCGCCGTCCAGTTCGACCATGGACGCGGCAGTCGTCGCTGACGACGTTACCAAGCGGTACGGCGACCTCGTCGCCGTCGACGGCGTCTCGCTGTCGGTGCCCACCGGGACGGTGTTCGGGCTCATCGGCCCCAACGGCGCGGGGAAGACCTCGCTCGTGCGCTGTCTCACCGGGACGACCGGGTACGACGGCGACGTCACGCTGCTCGGCGGCTCGCCGGAAGCCGTCGACCGATCACGGATCGGCCTGCTCCCGCAGTCGTTCTCGCCGCCCGAGCGCCTGACCGTCCGGGAGCTGCTGGGCTACTACGCCGACCTCTACGACGAGGCCCGCGACGTCGACTCGGTGATCGCGGAGGTCGGCCTCGAGAGCTCCGCGGAGACGTGGTACGAGGAGCTCTCCGGCGGCCAGCAGCGCCGCGCCTGCGTGGGCATCACGCTCGTCAACGACCCGGACGTGCTGTTCCTCGACGAGCCGACCACGGGGATCGACCCCGCCGGTCGTCGGGACCTCTGGACGCTGATCGAGGAGCTCGCAGCCGCGGGAACGACGGTCGTGCTCACCAGCCACTCGATGGACGAGGTCGAACGGCTCGCCGACGAGGTGGCGATGCTGGCCGACGGCGACGTGGTGGCCGAGGGGACACCCGCCGCGCTGGTCGCGGAGCACGGCGGCGAGTCGCGGCTGGTCGTCCGGACCGAGGCCAGCGCCGCTCTGCTCGCTGACAGCGGGTTCCGGGTCGAGGCCTCGGCCGGCCGGCTCACCCTCCACGACGTCGACGCCGCCGACATCGACGCTGCCGTCGACGCGCTCGCGGCCGCGGGGATCGACTACGAGTCGTTCACCTGGACCCAGCCCACTTTGGAGGACGTGTACCTGGAACTCACGGGCCGTCGGTTCCGCGGCGCCGACGCGACGGAGGTGGAGCGATGAGCCGCCGTGGCCGTATCGGGAGCGAGGTCCGTGCGGGGGCGAAGGCGTTCCTGCGCCGGCGGACGGCAGTGTTCTTCACGTTCTTCTTCCCGGTGATCATCGTGCTCATCTTCGGCGTGCTCGTGGGCACTCAGCCCACCGGCGGCGGACTGTTCGCGGAGCCGCCGGGGTACTACCTGCCCGGCTACCTCGCGGTCGTCGTGCTGTTCACGCCGCTCTCGCGGGTCGGCAGCGAGTTCGCGCGCCACCGCGAGGGGAGCCGCTTCGAGAAGCTCGCGACCACGCCACTACGACGCTGGGAGTGGCTGCTCGCGCACACGCTGGTGAACGTGCTCGTGATCGGCGCGGCGTCGCTGCTGATCTTCGGGCTCGTGGTCGCGCTGGTCGGCGCCGATATCGCCGTCGGCCCGCACCTGCTGCTGCTGATCCCGTTCGTCGCGCTGGGCGTGGCGCTGTTCTGTGGCCTGGGGGCGGTCCTCGGGCGACTCGCGGACTCCCAGGACGGCGTCGTCGCCGCCAGCAACTCCGTTGCGCTCCCACTCCTCTTCCTCTCGGAGACGTTCGTCACCCCGGACCTGCTACCGGCGTGGTTCCGGCCGATCACGAACCTCTCGCCGCTGACGTACTTCGCCCGCGGCGTGCGCTACCTGACGTACGAGCGCGTCTCGATCCCCGTCGTCGGCGCGACGGATCCGACGACGCTCGCGCTGGCGAACCTGGGCGTTCTCACCGTGCTGGCGACGGTGTTCTTCCTCGCCGGCGCGTACGCGGTGCCGCGTGGCGACTGACTGTCGTCGCCACGCCGTAATCCCCGCGCCGACTGACCGTCGTCGCCGACGCCGAAACCCGCGCGCCGACTGACCGTCGTCGCCGAGGGACGGGCGGAATAGGTCGGGCGACTCCGCACGGGTTTATCCCTTGCCGGCGAGCAGCCGAGGTATGGTCGACGCCGACGACCGACCCGACGGGACCGGCGGCATCGTCTTCTTCCGGACCGAGAACCGCGAGACGGTCGTCGATTGGTACCGCGACACCGTCGGCGCCGAGACGTGGCTCGAACAGCCGGGCTGTACGATCCTCGCGTTCGATGGGTTCCGCTTCGGCTTCTGTGACGGCGAGGAGACCGAGACGGAGGGGATCCTGACGTTCGTGTACGACGACGCCGCGGCCGTCGACGCGATGCACGAGCGCGTTGGCGACGCCGCCGACGAGGAGCCCCACGAGAACGAGCAGTACGACATCTACCAGTTCTTCGCGAGCGACCCCGACGGCCGGACCGCGGAGTTCCAGACGTTCCGCTGATCGGTCGACTCTCCGGATGCGTCGGCGGTCCCGGCCACGCCCGGCGCGAGCGCTCCCGCTCGCCCGACGAGTGACTTCCGGTGGGCTTGCCGAGCGTACCGGAGGGACCTTTTGTCGGTGAGCCAAACGCCACCGCATGGTCGTTCCGCTGGAGATGGGCTGGCGTCACCTGCTGTTCGAGAGCTGGCCGGTCGATCCGGAGCTGATGGACGCCCATCTCCCCGAGTCGCTCAGTCCGGACTGTCACGACGGGAGCGCGTGGCTCTCGGTGATCCCGTTCACGAACGTCGCCGTCCGGCCGAAAGGGGTCCCACGACCGCTCGGCGTGGGGCTCCCGGAGATCAACGTCCGGACGTACGTCACTCGTGACGGCGTTCCGAGCGTCTACTTCTTCAGTTTGGACGCCCAGGGGCTCGCCAGCGTCACCGGCGCCCGTCTGTTCCACCACCTGCCGTACTACTACGCCCGGATCTCGATCGAGATGCGCGACGGCCGCGTTCAGTTCGAGAGCCGGCGCCGCCATCCCGGTGCCCGCCCCGGCCGCTACGAGGCCACCTACTGGCCGACCGGCGAACCGTTCGACGCGTCGACTGACCCCCTGGCGGCGTTCCTCGTCGAGCGCTATCGCTTCTACACCGAAGCGCCCGACGGCTCCGTCCGCTACACTGACGTCGATCACGACCCGTGGACGCTGTACCCGGCTGATGCGACCGTGACCACCGACACGCTGTTGCGGGCCGACGGTTTCGCCCGCCCGGACGCCGAGCCGGTGTACTACTACAGCCCGGGGCTGGACGTCGTCGCGTCCCGGAGCAGACGCCTGCGGGAGGGGACGCAGGACGACCGCTGAGAGGCAGTCGCCGACAACCGCGACGACTGGTTCCGGCGGAGATCAGTATCCGATCCCCGACGGGAACGCCGGCGAGCGGTTTCACTAACTCACGGCGACAGCGAGGTGGAACAGGCCGACGAGCGTGAACCCCGCCGCGACCAGCCGATCGCCCGGCCGCGACCCCATGTGGCGCTGTGTCGCCGCGCGGAGGAACCACCACCCGGCGATCCACGCGAGCAGGAACGGCGCGAACCACGCCGAGAGCCAGCGCGACGCGAGTAGATCGACGATCCCGATCGAGACGAGGGTGTAGCTGACGGCGTGGTTCATGATCTGCGCGATACCACGGATATCCGACCGCTTCGTCTGGTACGTGACGACGAACAGATCGAGCGGACGTAACAGCTCCCCATCGGTCGGTATCGCGCCGTCGAAGTCCAGCAACCACGGCATGGCGAAGTGAACGATCCCCAGAACGACGGTGAACGCACCGCAGACGAGGAACCCGGCTGAGAGAACGGGGTCTGGGACCATCGGTGGACAGCTGTTCGACCGGAGGGGTAATGGAACTGGGCCTTTCGCCGGCCTGTCGCGCCGGGGCCGATACCGGGATCCAGCCACGAACCCACCGATTGACATGGGTCAAACGGCTCTTTGTGATTAGCCAATACTTTAGCGAACGCCGTGCACAGCGGTAGATATGCGAGGTAACCGACCGCTCGTCGCCGTCGGCGTCGCCCTCCTGCTCGTACTCGCCGGCTGTACGGGCGGTGGGAACGCCGGGAACGGCGCGACACAGGCGGCACTGGGCGGCGACGGAGCCGAGTACGAACAGGCGACCGGGACGCCCGCGGAGGCCGACGACGGCGGATCGGGCGCGAGTGACCGGATGCGGATCTACACCGCCGAACTGGCGGTCCGCGTCGACGAGTTCGCCCCGAGCCGGTCGAACCTCTCGGCCGCAGTCGAGGCCCACGGCGGCTACGTCGGGAACTCACAGGTATCGACCAGCGAGTGGGACGACGCGACCTACCGCGACGGGCGGTTCACCTACCGGGTCCCCGCGGAGAACTACTCGGCGTTCCTCGAAGACGTCCGCGAGGAGGGGACGGTGCTCCGCGAGGAGGAGAACGTCCAGGACGTGACGGGCCAGCACGCCGACCTCGAGGCGCGGCTGGCGAACCTCCGCGCGGAGCGTGATCGCCTGCGCGAACTGTACGAACAGGCCAACGACACCGAGGACGTGCTGGCGGTCCAGCGCGAACTCTCCGACGTGCAGGGCGAGATCGAGTCGACCGAGGCACGCCTTGAGACGCTGGAGAACCGCGTCGCCTACGCGACGGTGACCGTCGAACTCCGGGAGGAGCGTCCCGACGACCCGGTCGACACCGAGAACTGGTACGACACCGGCGTGATCGCCGCGTTCCTGGAGTCGGTCGACGGCGCGCTCGTCGCGCTCCGGGCCGCGGTGGTCGGGATCGCGTACGCGCTGCCGTACCTGATCGCGTTCGGCGTCCCGCTGTTCGGGCTCGGACTGGTGTTCAAGCGCTACGTCGTCGGTCGTGGCTCGATACGCGGCGGTGGTGGGGAGCCACTGGCCGGTGAGGGCGCGGAAGGCGGCGACGAGCCACCGAACGATAGCGAAGAGTAGGCGCCGGCGCTTCCGCTTGCCGAACGCTTTTCGCGCTGCCGGGAATCGTCGCGCGCTATGAGCGAACTCCCACTCGAGGCGTACTACGACCTCACGCAGGTCGGCGAGATCGCCGTCTCCCCCGACGGTACCCGAGCCGCGTTCACCACTGCCGAGAGCGACCCCGACGCCGACGAGTCGGTGTCGTCGCTGTTCGTCGTCCCCACCGACGGCAGCCGTGATCCCCACCGTCTGACCCGTGTCTCCGGCGCCAGTTCTCCGACGTGGTCGCCCGACGGCGGCCGACTGGCGTTCCTCGCGGCCCGCGACGAGGACAGCGACCTCCGGGTCGGTCGCGAGGAAGAAGAGAACGAGGAAGAAGAGGAGGACGATGAGGAAGATGCGGAGTCGAACGGTCCCGGCGGCGGCAACGGCGACGAGGAGCCGAAGTCACAGGTCTGGGCGTTCGACCTCGCACTGGGCGGCGACGCCCGGCAGATCACCGACTTCGCGGAGGGCGTCCGCGAGTTCGACTGGGCGCCCGACGGCGAACGGATCGGCGTCACTGCCCGCGACCCGACCGACGCCGAGTCGGCGTACCTCGACGAGCGGCGTGACGGCGGGCCAGTCGAGACCGAGCGCGTCCAGCACAAACTCGACGGCGTGGGCTACCTCGATACGGTCACCAGCTACCTGTTCGTCGTCGGCGAGGACGCGGTGCTGGGCGACGACGCCGCGGACGCCGATTCGGCCCGGAAGCTCGAGGACGCCTACGGCCGCGGCGCGTTCGAGGGGCTGAGCGGGCTCCAGCCCGACTGGGGGGAGTCCGGCGAGATCGCGTTCGTCTCCTACCGCGGCGACGACCCCGACAGCACCCTCGCCACGGACGTGTTCACCGTGTCGCCCGACGGCGGCGACGCGAAACGGATCACCGACGGCGACCTGAACTGCAACGCCCCGACGTGGTCTCCCAGTGGTGACCGCATCGCGTTCGCGGCGGGTGACGCCGAGAACTGGTGTATCCCGACCGAAGCGCGCGTGTGGGACGGCGAGAAACACGTCTCGGTCACGGGCGACCTCGACCGCACGCTCGCGCGCGGTTCGAGTTTCGAGTGGGTCGACGACGGGACGTTCTACACGCTCGTCGGCGACGAGGCGAGGACCCGGGTCCTGCGGTGCGATGCGACTGGGGCCGACTGGGAGCGCACGTTCGAGGCCCAGGGCGACGACCGCGCCGTCGCCGGCCTCTCGATCGGCGGCGACACGGCGGCGCTGGGGCTCTCCCACCCCAGCGAGGGGCACGACCCCTACGCGGTGCCCGTCGACGATCTCGGTGCCGACGAGGAGCCCGACTCCCTCACCCGGCTGGCCGCGGTGAACGCCGACCTCACCGCCGAGTACGAGATGCCCGAGGTTCGGCGCGTGACGTTCGAAAACGACGGCTGGGAGATTTCTGGAGTTCTCTACCACCCGCCGGAGTACGAGCCCGGCGAGTCCGACCCGGCGCCGACGGTGTGTGCGATCCACGGCGGGCCGGTGTCCTACGACGAGCCCGTGTTCAGCTTCGCCCACGCGGTGCTCACCTCGCGTGGCTACCTCGTCTTCCGCCCGAACTACCGCGGCGGCTCCTCGTTCGGCCGGCAGTTCTGCGAGACGCTCCACGGTCAGTGGGGGACCGTCGAGGCCAGCGACATCGCCGCCGGGATCGACAACCTGGTCGACCGCGGCTGGACCGACCCCGATCGGGTGTTCGGCTACGGCTTCTCCTACGGCGGGATCGCCCAGGGGTTCCTGGTCACGCAGTACCCCGACCTGTTCACCGCCGCGGCGCCCGAACACGGCATCTACGACCTGCGCTCGGCGTACGGCACCGACGACTCGCACGTCTGGATGGAGAACGAGTACGGGTTCCCGTGGGAGAACCCCGAGGATATCGACGCCTCCTCGGCGATCACCGACGTCGGGAACGTGGAGACGCCGCTGCTCGTGGCCGCCGGCGGGCAGGACTGGCGCTGCCCGCCCTCACAGTCCGAACAGCTGTACGTCGCCGCCCAGCAGGCCGGCGCGGACTGTCGGCTGGTCGTCTACGAGGACGAACACCACAACATCGGCGACCCGGACCGCGCGATCCACCGGCTGGAGGAGGTCACCGCGTGGTACCGCCGGCACGACCCCGAAACGAGCGATCCGAACGCTGACGACCCCCACGGCCGCGATGCGGACGAGGAGTAGCGCCACACCCCGAGCAGGTGTGACTCACTCGTTCCGTCGCCGGCGGGCCGCCGAGAGCTCGTCGTCGCTATGCTGGCCGTGGAGTGTCGGCGAGCCGAACCCTGCGAGCAGCGCGACGAACGCCAGCACTGCGAGCACGGAGAGCATCGTCGTCGGCTGTCGCAGCAGCGTCGTCCCGACCCCATCGAGCCAGAGGAGGAAGCCGTACACCACGGCCGAGAGCACGGAGACCAGGGCACCCACGCCGTCGAACGCCCGCACGGCGTAGCCGAGCGTCGCGGTCACGAACACGAACGGCAGCGGCGCGAACGAGCGAAGCGCGAACTCGCTGCTCGTGACGGCGGAGACGGCGACGAAGAGAACCGCGAGCAGCGGTACCAGCCGCAGGAGCGCCGCCCAGAACGACCAGTACGTCACCGGCTGTTCGACGGTCAGCCAGCGATCAAACCAGCCCGGGAGCCACGGGGCCCTGGACACACTCGACGGCTGGGCGAGCACTCCCTAAAACGTGTTTATCGGCTTACCCGTCGCCGTTCTCGTCGACGATCACGACCTCGCCGTCCTCGACGCGGACGTTGATCAGCGTCTTGTAGTCGACCCGGCCGTCGAGTTCGTTCTCCCCGGCCTTCTTGATCACCGCCATCACGTCCGTCACGTCGGCGCCGATTCCGTCGAGCGCCTCGCAGATGGCCGAGAGCGTGCCGCCGGTCGAGAGCACGTCGTCGATCACCAGCACCGAGTCGCCGGCCTGCACGTCGTTGATGTACATCTCGGACTCCGAGTAGCCGGTCTGCTGGGAGAGCGACACCTCGCCCTCCAGCCCGTACTGACGCTTGCGGATCACCACGATCGGCACGTCGGTCATCAGCGAGAGCGCGGTAGAGATGTGGATCCCCATCGCGGCGGGGGTGACGATCTTGTCGACGTCCTCGAGCTCGACCTTCCGGCAGATCTTGATGACGATCTCGCGGAGCAGCCCCGGCTCCAGCGTCGGAACCCCGTCGCTGACGGGATGGACGAAGTACTGGTACTCGCCTTTCTCGATGATCGGCGCTTCCAGAAGCGACCGGCGGAGTTGATCCATGTCGCCCGTTCCGCAGGTGGCGGGTAAAACGTGGCGGTCTGCGCCGGGGGTGGGGGTGGGTTGCACGGGACTCGCCAGGGAGAGCCAGCGCCGGATCGCTTACCGTAATCCGGTTATTTCCCCTCGAGCCGACCCTTCCCGTCGTCGACGAGGCTGGGGTGAGTGCGCTGGCGCTGCTCGTGCTCGCCGTCGAAGTACTCCCGCATCGCCGCGCGGGACTCCGCCCGTCGGGCCGCGCGCTCGGTCTCGTCGATCTCCTCACAGCCCGGCGGCACCTCCCGGTCACGGTCGGTGAAGTACCCCTCCGGCGCGACCCAGTCGTGGTAGAACGGCGTCTCGGAGTCGTGGATCAGCGTGATCGCCGTTCGGGCGCCGTCGCCCGCCGCGACGACCGCCTGGTGGTAGCGTTCTGCGAGTCGACCCGCGGCGTACAGTCCGTCGACGCTCGTGTGGCCGTCCGGGTCGTCGTCGAGGAACTGCTTGCTGCCCGCCGAGCGGATCTCGGGCTCGACCGGATCGAGGTAGTCGGTGTTCGACCACGAGGCGGCGATCACCCTGTCGGCGCTGATCTCGTCGCCGTCCTCGGCGGTCGCAACGAACCTGCCGTCCTCTGCGTGCCGGAGCTCCGTGATCCGGCCGGCCACCAGATCGGCGCCGTTTCTGGTCGCCTGTGCGTGGAGCATATCCGCGAACAGTCGGGGGTTGACGCCCGCGGGGAACCCCGGGAAGTTCTCCAGGTGGGCGTTCCGACGGAGGATCGACTCGCCGCCGTCGTACACCAGCGTATCGAGGCCTGCTCGGGCGGTGAACAGCGCGGCGGTCAGGCCGGCGATCCCGCCGCCGACGATCAGGACGTCGCGGTGCTGTGGCTCCTCGTCGCTCATCGTGTCGGTGGATTCGGACATGCTTCCCCGGACACCCCACGGGGGGTTAGGAACTTCGGAGTTCGGGGAGCCCGTTGCGCCCGATCCAGAGCACGACGTTCGCGCCGACCAGCGCGTAGATGAGGTAGCCATCGCTCAGGATGCCCATACAGACCACTGCCCCCGCCACCAGCACCGGGAACGCGGAGAGGTTGCCGTCGCGGTCGTGGGTGATGGCCGCCCACACCACCGTCGCCGCCGCGACACCGCCCAACAGCGCGTTCCCGAGGACGAACACGCTCGACAGGAACACCCCCACCGCGACGGCGGCTACCAGCCACTTGGTCGTCGTTTCCACTACCCGACGTTTCTCGGTCGCGGAGGAAAGGGTTCCTACTCTCCTCCGCGGTGGCGAACAGGCGGTGCTTCCCTCCCCGGAGCGACACACCACACACCCGCTCCCCGCTCCGGGGCTTCAGTCAGATCACGGGGCGGGTGCTCGCCCGATCGTACTTGAAGAACGGGAACGGCGAGATCAGTCGCCCAGCCCGGCCGACCGTTGCCGGGCTGATCAGTCGTCGTCGTCATCGTCGTCCGTTTCGAGCATGTCCGTTCGCTCGGCAGCGCGTTCGCGAGCGCGCTGGACGAACTCCTCCGGCAGGTCGTCGATCTCGCCGGCCTGTACCCCCCAGAGTTTGGCGTAGAGACCGTCGGCTTCGAGCAGTTCCTCGTGATCGCCGCGCTCGACGATCTGACCGTCCTCCAGCACGAGGATCGTGTCGGCGTCCCGTACCGTCGAGAGTCGATGGGCGATCTCGAACGTGGTGCAGTCCTCGCTCAGGCTGTCGAGGCTGCGCTGGATCAGCATCTCGGTCTCCGTGTCGACCGCGCTAGTGGCCTCGTCGAGCACGAGGATGTCCGGGTCCTGCAGCATCGTCCGGGCGATCGAGAGCCGCTGCTGCTGCCCGCCCGAGAGCTTCACGCCGCGTTCGCCGATTCTGGTGTCGTACCCGTCCGGAAGCGACTCGATGAACGCGTGTGCCTCCGCCGCTTCGGCGGCTTCGACGACCGCCTCACGGTCAGCGTCGAACCGGCCGTAGCGGATGTTCTCGGCGACCGTCCCGTCGAACAGGAACGTCGACTGGGAGACGTAGCCGACGTGGCTCCGCAGCGTCTCGAGCGAGAGCTCCCGCAGGTCGTGGCCGTCGATTCGTACTGCGCCGTCGACGGGGTCGTACAGCCGCAGCAGCAGCTTCAGCAGCGTCGATTTCCCGGCACCCGTGGGACCGACCAGCGCCACGTCCTCACCGGGGTCGGCCTCGAACTCGATGTTCTCGAGCACCAGCTCCTCGGGTTCGTCCTGCTCGACGTCGGCGTAGCCGAAGCTCACGTCGTCGTACTCGACGCGCCCCTCGACGTCGTCGAGTTCGACCGGGTCGTCGGTCTCGGTGATCTGGGAGGGGATGTCCATGAGCCCGAAGATACGCTCGGAGGACGCCTTGGCGTTCTCGTACTGGTCGATGATGTTCGACACCTGTGCCAGCGGCGTGACGATGCGCTGGGTCATCAGCACGAACACCACCAGATCCCCGCCGCTGAGGTCCCCACTGAAGAACCAGGGCGCTCCCTGGAACACCCAGAGCCCGCCGACGATGAACGTCACGGCGAAGGAGAGCCCCGCCAGCAGCTCCATCCCCGGCCGGTAGATGTAGCTCAGTCGCAGCACGGCCATCGTGTCCCGGAAGTAGCGCCACGACGCGCTCTCGACGCGCTCGCTCTCGTAGGACTCGGTGCCGCTGGTCTTCACCAGTTCGACGCCGGCCAGCGCGTTCTCCAGTCGCGTGTTGAGGTTGCCGACGCTCGCCCGTCGGTCGACGTACCGCGGTTCGACCGCGCGCATGAACCACGCCGTCAGCGCGACGATGGCGGGGACGACCACCAGCGTCACGAGCGCGAGCTGTCGATTCAATGAGAACAGGATCAGCGCGATCCCGAGGATCATCACCGACAGCCGGATCGAGTTCTGGAGCCCGTTGTCGAGGAAGTTCTCGAGGTTGTTGGCGTCGTTGTTCAGCACGGACATGACCTCTCCCGTCTGCTTGTCGTCGAAGAACGTCATGTCCAGCCGCTGCATCGTCTCGAAGCTGTCCGTCCGGACCGCGTGCATCACGCGGTGGGCGTAGTTGTTGGCGGCAATGCCGTACAGCGTCGTGAACACCGCGGTCACGACGAACGACCCCAGGATCAGCTCCACGGAGAACCAGAACTGCGCGGTGTCAGTCTCGGGGATCCACGCGGCCGGGAAGAACGGGATGGTGTACGCTCCGGTGTCCTGAAACACGCTGTCGAGCGCTGCCCCGAGGATCACCGGCGGCAGCAGGCTGGCCGACCGGGCGATGATGTTCCCCACCATCCCCACGATCAGCCACCGCACCCGCCCCGCGCTGTACTCCGTGAAAAGACGGTAGAGCGGTCGTTCGACGCGCTCCCGGTAGACGTCGAACACGCTCCCCTCCTCCGCACTCATTACGAACCGAAACCTCGCGCCACCGGAAGAACCCATCGAAGCCGGCCGGCCCCACCGGCAGGGGGACCGCCTGTATCGACAGTGACGGCGGGGTGGCGGCGTCGATCCGTTTCGGTCGCGACGGCACGGGAACCGCGATCCCCGAAGCTAAACCGCTCCCGCCGCGTGGCTCGGGTATGGAGCGCCTCGCCGTCGAGACCGTCGTCTACCGACCCCCCGAGGAGGTGTACGAGTTCCTCGCCGACTTCCCGGGGTACGCGAACTACTCCGAGTACCTCGACCGCGTCGACGAACTCGACCCGGACACGGACGAGTGTGCGCGGTACGCGCTGCAGTTCTCGTGGTGGAAACTCGAGTACACCGCACGCTCGGCAGTGACCGAGACCGTCGAGAACGAGCGCATCGAGTGGGAGCTACTGGGCGATTTCGACGCCAGCGGTCGCTGGCTGGTCGCGGAGCGCTCGCTCCCCGCGGACGCCCCGGAGTGGGCGGAGACGGCGACCGCAGTCCGGTTCGAGGTGGCGTACGCCCCCGAGACGGTACACAGCGGGCTCGTCGACCTCCCGACGCTGGTGTCGCTGGACTGGGTGGTCGAGAAGGTGAAACCGCTGATCGAGTCCGAGGCGCGAACCGTCGTCGAGCGCGCCGCGGCGGACCTCGAAGGCCGGTCGCGGTCGGTCGACCTCACCGTCGAAACGGGAGCGGAGACGGAGCAGTCGGAGTTCCCGGCCGAAGAGAAAGCGTGATACGCTGGGGGGCAGTGGCTTCCGCCAAGTGACCAACTCGTGCGTGTGATCATCGTCGGCGCCGGCCAGGTCGGGGAGAGCATCGCTGCCGACCTGAGCGAGGCCCACGACGTCGTGATAGTGGAGCAGGACCCCGATCGCGTCGAGGAGCTCAACTACGGGCTCGACGTGCTCGCCGTCGAGGGCGACGGCACCAGCCTCAGTGCCCTGGAGGAGGCCGACGTGACCGAGGCGGACATGGTGATCGCCTCGACCGACGACGACGAGACCAACATCGTCGTCTCCTCGACGGTGAAGGCGGTGTCGGACGCGTTCACCATCGCCCGGGTGAAAAACACCCAGTACCTCCGGACGTGGCAGCGGTCGCGGGCAGCGTTCGGCGTCGACTTCATGGTCTGTACGTACCTGCTCGCCGCGGAGTCGATCGTCCGGGTCGTCGGCCTGCCCGCCGCCCGCGACGCGGACATGTTCGCCGACGGGCGCGTCGAGATGGCGGAGTTCGACGTGGGCGAAGAGTCGCCGATCTCGGGGCAGTCGGTCGCGGAGGCGGACACGTACGACTCGCTGACGTTCGCCGCGATCGTCCGCGACGAGGAGCTGTTGATCCCGACGGGGACCACCGAGATCCACGCGGGCGACCGCCTCGTGGTGATCGGCACGCCCCGCAGCGTGCGCGCGTTCGCTGGCGACGTCGCCCCCCACGAGTCGGCGCTCTCCGGCGAGGTGGTGATCGTCGGCGGCAGCGAGATCGGCTACCACGTCGCCAGACTGCTCTCGGAGCGGGGTGTCACGGCGCGCCTGATCGAGCAGGACCCCGACCGAGCCCGCTGGCTGGCCGAGGAACTCCCCGACACGATGGTGTTGGAGACCGACGCGACCGACATCGAGTTCCTCGAGCGCGAGCATATCGGCGACGCCGAGGTGATCGTCTCCGCGCTCGACTCCGACGAGAAGAACCTCCTCGCGTCGCTGCTGGCCGAACGCGTCGGCACCGAACGCAGTATCGCCGTGATCGACCAGTCGGAGTACGTCGAACTGTTCGAGGCGGTCGGGATCGACGTGGGCGTCAACCCCCGCGAGGTCGTCGCCGAGGAGATTACCCGATTCACCCGCGCTGGCGGCGCCGAGAACGTCGCGCTGGTCGAGAACGGGCTGGCGGAGGTGCTGGAGGTCGAGGTCGACGACGACAGCCCGCTGGTGGGCGAACCGATCCGGGAGTCGATCCACTCGCTGCCCGCTGACGTGGTCATCGGCGCCATCAGCCGCGACGGCGAGTACGTCGTCCCGCGCGGGGAGACCGAGATCGAACCCGGCGACCACGTCGTGCTGTTCGTCGAAACCGAGGACGCCGACAAGGTGTCTGCGGCGCTGTAGCGCCGGCTTTGCCCGTCGAGACCGAAACAGTAGCTTGAAGCGCCGAACGCGTTTTCGCTCGGACAACCGTGTCGATACGCGTCGATTACCGCGCCAGCTTGAGCCTCGTCGGGACGGTGCTGAAGTACCTCTCGGTGCCGCTGCTGCTCCCGGTCGTCGTCGCGCTGTACTACGGCGAGACGCTCGCCCCGTTCCTGCCCACCATCGCCGTCACGCTCCTCGTCGGCTGGGGGCTCGAACGGCTCGCCCCCGAGCCGGATATCGCCGCCCGCGAGGGGTTCCTGATGGTGGCGGCGACGTGGCTCGCGGTCGCGCTCGTGGGCACGATCCCGTACCTGATCGAGGCCCACGGCATCCCGCTGCTGGTCGAGCCGATCCATCCCGACTCGACGCTTGCCAACCCTACGAACGCGCTGTTCGAGTCGATGTCTGGGTTCTCCACCACGGGCGCGACTGTGCTGGGCAGCATCAACGTTGTCGACCACACCCGCGGCGTGATGCTCTGGCGACAGCTCACCCAGTGGCTCGGCGGGATGGGGATCGTCGTGCTCGCGGTCGCGATCCTCCCCGAACTCTCCGTCGGCGGCGCACAGCTGATGGACGCCGAGGCGCCGGGGCCGGGGATCGAGAAGCTGACGCCGAAGATCGCCGAGACCGCCCGCGTGCTCTGGGGAGCCTACCTCGCGATCACCGTGGTCGAGATCCTGCTGCTGTACGGGCTCGACCTCGCGGGGATGGCCGGGCCGAACATGAACGCGTACAACGCCGTCGCCCACGGGCTGACGACGATGCCCACCGGCGGGTTCTCGCCGCAGGCGCGCTCGATCGAGGCGTTCTCCGCCGCGGTCCAGTGGGTTATCATCCCCTTCATGGTGATCGCGGGCACCAACTTCGCGCTGATCTGGCAGGCCGTCGCCGGCTCCCCTCGCGAACTTCTCGAAGACACCGAGTTCCGCGGCTATCTGGGCGCTATGGCCGTGCTGACCGCGATCCTGACGGGGCTGCTGTTCACCGGCGGGTTCGCGTCGGGCGTGCCCGAGGGCGCGACGTTCGACGCGGCCTACCTGTCCGAGACTGCCGCCGCGATCACCGGCAACCTCGAACCGGCGCTACGCCACGCGCTGTTCCAGGCGGTCTCCATCGTGACGACGACTGGGTACGCCAGTATGGACTTCGACGTGTGGGGGGCGCCGGCGAAGTACGCCCTCCTGTTCGCGATGTTCGTCGGCGGCTCGGCCGGGTCGACCGGCGGGAGCGTGAAGGTCATCCGCTGGATCGTCGTCGCGAAGGTGCTCCGTCGCGAACTGTTCACCACGGCCCACCCCGAGGCGGTCCGCCCCGTCCGGCTGGGCGGGAACGCGCTCGACGACCGTGCGACCCGTGGGATCATGTCGTTCACGCTGCTGTACCTCTCGATGTTCTTCATCGGGGCGTTCGTCCTGTTCCTCGACGCCGCACGCGCCGGCGTCGACTTCACCGTGCTCGAAGTGATCTCGGGGACGGCGTCGACGCTGGGCAACGTCGGCCCGGCGTTCTACCGCCTCGGCCCGATGGGCGGCTACCTTCGGTTCCCGGACAGCTCCAAGCTGTTCATGGTGGTGCTGATGTGGGCGGGCCGGCTGGAGATCCTCCCGCTGCTGGTCTGTCTGACGCCGGAGTACTGGCGGCGCTGAGGGGCGTTACTCTCCGCCACCAGTTTCCGATTCCTCGTCGACGGCGTCGAGGTCCTCGATCTCCGACCCGGGAGCGTTCAGTTTGAACCGATCGACGGCGTCTTCGGCCTTGGACTTCCCCGCGTACCCCTCACCGCTATCGACGATGATCTGCCCGTTGCGGTGGCGGAGCCGCCAGCGGAACTCCCCGCTCGCGTCCTCGTACACCTCGAACGCCGCGCGGCCGATGTCCAGGACGTGCGCTTCGGGCGCGTACTCCCGAACGCGCTCGACGGCGTCCTCGACGCCCGACTTCCGGCTGTACCCCTCGCCGCTGTCGGCGACGATCTGCCCGTTGGGCGACTGCAGCCGCCAGCGGTGTTCGCCCGCGCTGTCCTCGTACGTCTCGAACATCAGCTCGTCCAGCCCCTCGCGGATGCGGTCGACCGCGCGCCGGGCGTCGCGGCGCCGCGTGTACCCCTCGCCGCCGTCGGCGAGCACGTTCCCGTTGCGGTGGACCAGCCGCCAGCGCCACTCGCCGGCGTCGTCGCGGTAGAGTTCGAACCCGGTCGGGTCGAGTCGCAGGTACTCGGCCGGGCCGGCGTACTCCTGAACGCGCTCGATCGCCTCTCGGGCAGCCCCTCGACGGCTGTACCCCTCACCGCCGTCGCCGACGACGTTGCCGTTGTCGTGGCGGAGCCGCCAGCGGAACTCACCCCGTTTATCCTCGTACAGTTCGAACGTAGTCCGGCTCTCGACGGTCTCTGGTGGCTCGAACGCCTCGCCCGCGTCGGCGAGTTCCGCCTCGGACTCGACACGCAGCAGCGTCGCGCCCAGCGCGTCCCGCCGGACGCGCTCGATCCCCTTCTGGGCGTTGTGGCGCCGGCTGTACCCCTCGCCGCTCGTGGCGACGACCTGCCCGTTGCGGTGGCGGAGCCGCCAGCGGAACTCCCCACCCTTGTCCTCGTACAGCTCGAACCGGGACTGGCTCTGTCGGAGCGACCAGAGCCGCGCGGCGAGGTCGGCCTCGTCGGTCTCCGAATCCGCGAGATCCTGCGAGAGCGCCGTGACGGCCGACCCCAGCCACGCCGCGGCGTCGTTCGAGGACGCCAGTTCGCGCCGGAGGTCGGCGACCCGAGCGGCGAGGTCGGCCTCGTCGGCCGCGCTGTCTTCGAGCACGTCGTCGAGCTCGGCGAGTTCGCGCTCGAGGTCGTCCGCCTCCGCGGCTCGGCCGGCGCCGGAGAGCAGCGGAATCAGCACGCCGCCGGCGCCGACGAGCAGCAGCCCGAGCCCGTACAGCCCGATCACGACCGCGTTCCCGCTCCGGAGCGACCAGCCGCCCGGGAACACGGCGACGAAGTAGGCGACGCCGATCGCCGCGACCGTCGCGCCGACGGCGACCAGCGTCGTCGCCGTCGGTTCGAGCGGGAGCCGGATCACCGGCCCTACGAGCAGCAGGATCAGCCCGATGCCGACCCCGACCATCGAGAGCTGTCTGATGCCGCCCTGTGGATCGCTCGCGAGGAAGAGCAGGACGCCAGCGACCGCCAGGACGAGCCCGGCCACGAACAGCCAGTACCCGCGGACCTCGTCGTCGGTCGTCGGCTCTCCGATCCGCGTTCGGTACAGCGCCCGTAGCGTGCCGTCGTCTGGTTCAGTTGACATGGCCACGAACCTGTTTCTCCTCTGAGGGTTTATACTTCCCCCTAGATCACGGGCGATAGACTGACTCTGCGTGGTTCTCCGGCTTCGTTCGGTCGACCACCGCCGGAATATGCACTGCGTCGCGGTGTCGCTCGGTGGACGCTTTCACCACCGCGATCTCGACCTCCGCCCGCACCTGCGTCGCTACTCCACGGTGACGGATCGGGCAACCGGCGAAGAACACGTCGTCGGCGCGGCGCTAGGGGCTCGGCGTCTGGACCGACGAGAGGTACGCGGTGAGGTCGGAGGTGGTGATCATCCCGATCAGCCCCTCCTCGTCGTCGACGACCGGCATGTGGTGGAAGCTGGCTTCGATCATCCGGTCGGCGACCTCCCGGATCGAGTCGCCGGCCTTGGCCGTCTGGACGTCCCGGGTCATGTACTCCTTCACGGGCGTCTGGTCCTTGGGCTTCTGGCCGGCGACGATGGAGACGAAGTCCGTCCGGGTGAGGATCCCCTCGAGTTCGCCGTCCTCGTCGATGACGACCACCGAACCGATCGCGTTGTCGAGCATCACGTCGGCGGCCTCCTCGACCAGCGTGTCGGGCGTGACGGTTTTCACGTCGCTGCTCATCAGCCGTCCCACGAACAGGTCCTCGATATCGTCCATGTCAATATACAGCACGACACGGGGGATAACCCTTCCCCTCCAGCGTCGCTCGCCGGCACCGCGCGTGACCGAGGGGCACGCTTTTGCCCGGGCCAGGAGCTCACCATGCGACGGGACGAGGAACCGAGCCCTGACGAACCCGACGTCTCGGAGTCGGTGACGATCTCGCTGCTGATCTCGGCGGCCGCCACCGTGCTCGTCTACTTCGGGCTCTGGGGCGGGTCAGTCCCCGCAATCACTCGCACCGCCGCGGCGCTGGCGGTCGCCGTCGGCCTCCCGGCGGGGGTGCTGTTCTACTACCGTGGGACGCGCTCGACGCGCCTCGACGACCTGCCGCCGCTGGCGGTGCTGATCGCGGTCGGGATCCCGCTGTACATCCTCTTCCCCGAGAGGCTGCCGCCGTTCGTGGCGCTGGCGATCGTGGTCGCCGTCTGGACCGACACCGCGATCCGCGCTGCGGTGAAGTACGTCTGACTGTCGATACGCCTTTGGGGGCAGCGCCGCCAGACGCCGACGTACCCGCGCCTCCCATGCCCGCCATCGAGACCACCGACCTGACGAAGGAGTACGGAGACACCGTCGCCGTGTCCGCCCTCGACCTCGACGTTGAGGCCGGCAGCGTGTTCGGTTTCCTCGGCCCCAACGGCGCCGGCAAGACGACGACCATGCGGATGCTGACCGGGCTCGTCCGCCCGACTCGCGGCCGCGCGACCGTGGCCGGCGCCGACGTGACCGACCGCGACGCGCTCCGGCCCCGGATCGGCTACCTGCCCGAGGAGCCGCCGCTGTACGACCACGCGACGGCGTACGAGCAGCTCGACTACGCCGCCGGTCTGCGTGATCTCGACCCCGAGCGGGCGAGCGACCGTGTCGACGACCTGCTCGACCGCCTCGACCTCCCGCCCGAGGACGCCGCGGGTCGGATCGCGGACTACTCGAAGGGGATGCGCCAGAAAGTCGCCTACGTGCAGGCGGTGCTGCACGAACCGGACGTCGTGTTCCTCGACGAACCCACCTCCGGGCTCGACCCCCGCGCGGCCCGGACGCTCCGGGAGCTGATCGTCGAGCTCGCCGACGGCGGGACGACTGTGTTCCTCTCGACACATATCCTCCCGGTGGTCGAGGAGGTCGCCGACGAGGTGGGGATCCTCTACGACGGCGAACTGGTGGCCAGAGGCAGCCCCGAGTCGCTGGAGCGCCGGGCGGAGACCGGCGAGACGCGCTCGCTCGAGGACGCGTTCCTCGAACTCACGACCGACGAGCCGGTCGCCGGCCCGACGACGGGCGGAGGGGACGGGTCCGATGGCTGAGCCGAACTGGCCCCGGCACGCGCTCCGGGCCGGCGTCTTCGAGTACCGGCGCTCGGCCCGCGCGATCCGCGAGGACACCGGACGGCTGGTGTTGCTGGCCGGGAGCGTCCTGCTCCCGACGCTGCTGCTCGGCGGGATGGCGGCGCTGTTCGCGCCGATCCTCCGCGAGAACGTCCCGACCGGGCACGCGGTGCCGCCGGCGCTGCGGGGCGGTGTGGCGCTGTTCTGGCTGTTCGGCGTGTTCCTGCTGGCCCAGCGGGCGGCGTCCGTCCACAGCGAACCAGTCGCCGTGCCGTTCGTGCTGACGACGGTCTCGCCACGGACCGCCGTGGTCGGCGGCGTTGTCGCGGAGTCGCTGCGCGTGCTGACGTATACGCTGCCGACCGCGACGCTCGTCACCGTCGTGGGGGCGTACGCGTTCGCGTCGCCGGTGCCGCTGCTCACGGTGCCGCTGGTCGGCTGCCTGTTCGTCGCCAGCGCGGTCGTCGCCGGCCGGCTGGCTGGCTATATCGCGGCGTGGCTGGTGGCACGGGTGCCGTTCGTCGCCCGACACCGGACCGCGCTGAGCGGCGTCGTCGCGCTGGCCTTCTTCGGCGGCTACATGCTGTTCCAGCTCCCGACGATCCCCTACTCGCTCGACCCCGCGCTGCTCGGCGCCGTCCCGGTGGGCTGGATCGTCGACGTGCTGGCGGTCGGGACGCCGATCGCTCCCTCGATCGGGCACGCCGCTGGAGGGCTACTGACCGTCGCCGCGGTGCTGATCGGCGGCGGCTGGGCGGCCGAGCGGGTCGCGGCCTCGCTCTGGTTCGGCGACGAGATCGATCCGAGCGATAGCGATGGCGGGGTGGCGACTACCGCGGGCGAACGCTCGCCGGCCAGCGCGCTCGAACGGGCGATCAGCCCGCTCCGGGTGCCGCTGGTCACGGGCCGGACCCGGCAGGTGGCCCGGTGGACGCTGCTCCGTGCCCGGCGGGAGCCCCAGCGACTGAACTTCCTGCTGGTGCCGGTGTTCGCCGGCCTATCGGGGATGCTCAGCATGTTCCTGCAGGGGACGATCTCGCTGTCGGCGCTCGGCCCCGTCGTCGCGCTGATCGCGGGCTGGATCGGCGGCGCCGCGTTCGCGCTCAACCCCCTCGGCGACGAGGGGCCGGTGCTGCCGGTGACGCTGACGGCCGTCTCCGGGCGGGCGTACGTCCGGGGGCTGATCGCGCCGGTGCTGCTCTCCACCCCGATCGTCGCCGTCTTCACGCTGGTGGCGGCGGTCGGCGGGGGGTACGGCGCCGTCCCCGCGCTGGCGCTCGCGTTCGTGGGCGCGCTGCTCGCCGCCGTCGGCGCCGCGCTGGCGCCGGCGGTGGGGATGTGGTTCCCGCGGTACAGCGCGATCCGGATCGGTAACAGCGACGACGTGCGGCCCCCGCGGCTGGTCGCGGGGACGCTCCACGGCGCGCTCGTGTTCGTCCCCGGACTGGCGCTGGTGGGCGTCGTCGTCGCGCCGGGGATCGTTCGGCTGGTGCTCTCGGGCGTCGGCGCCGTGCCCGGCGCCCTGCTCGGTCTCCTGGCTGGGGAGTCGGGAGTGCTCGCCGGGGCCGCGTCGTCGTTCGACGCGGTCGGGGCGGGTATCCGATCGCTGCCGCTCGCCGTGGTCCAGGTGGGTGCTGGCGGCCTGTTGGTCGGCGGCGGCGTGCTCGCCGCGTGGGCCGCGTACCGTGAAGCGATCCGACGGTTCGACGGGCACGAGCCGTACTGATGGCCGACGACGCGCCCGATCTCGGCGCGGTCGCCGCCGCCGTCGCCTCGAACCTCGTGGCGCCGGTCGGCGTCGTCGCGCTGGGCTGGTCCGCGACGGTGTTACTCGGCGTGTTCGCGGTGGAGTTCGCGGCGCTTTCGGCGTGGTCGCTGGTGAAGATGCCGTTCGCGGCGAAGCGACCGCGGAGCTACGTCGAGCGCTCGCGGATCGCCGGCCTGCTCCACCGGGTCCGGGGCTCGATCAGCCTCCCGGGGCCGATCCCGCCGGTGTACCCGCGGAACCTCATGGTGATCATCGGGGGTGTGGTGTTCGGCGCGGTCGGGGTGGTGCTCACGCTCGCCCTGTTCGGCTACGTCGCGTCGGGCGGAGTGACCGAGCAGGAAGCCGGTGCGCTCGGCCTCGGCGCGCTCTCCGTGTTCGTGCTCCGGGGCGGCGAGACGTACATCGAGTACTTCCGGCGCCGGGGGTACCGCGACCACTCCGCGCGGTCGGCGTTCTACGAGCCGTTGACGACGCTGTTCGGCGTCGGCTTCCTGTTCGCGGCGGCGATCGCCATCGACGCCACGGGCGTCGTCGACGCCAGCCGGAGCGGGGAGGTGCTCGCACTGCTCGTGGTCGGCAAGATCGCGCTCGACGTGCGCGGACTCCAGATCGAGGCCGACGACGATCGGTACGGGATCCTGGCACGGATGTTCGGCGGGAAGGACGTCGAACTCGATCCGGAACCGATCGACGAGCCCGACGGCGAGCCGGAGCTGCGCGTTCGCCCGCCACGGGCCGCGGCGGTCGCCGACGCGGGCTTCCGAGTGATCGTCTACCTCGCGACCAACGGGATATCGCTGTTCGCGCTGGCGGCCGCCGTCGTCGCGGGGCTGATCGGCGGCCCCAGCCTGGCCCTCGCGGTCGCGGCGGCGCTGCTCCTCCCGTTCGCGGCGGCCCGGGCGCTCGCGCGCTACCTGACCTACGGCGCCGTCGAGTACCGCTGTTACGACGGGCTGCTCGTCGTCCACAGCACGCTGCTCGACGCCGGGCAGCAACGACTCCGCAGACAGGCCGTCGACGGCGTCGAAATCGACCGCGACCTCGTCGACCGGGCGTTCGACACCGAAACGCTCGACCTCGACGCCGAGGAACCGGACGAGACGCCCGACTTCGGGCTGCCCGACCCCGACGAGGACCCGGATGTCGACGTGAACACGGATCGACCCCGGACGCTCCCGCACGTCAGGGAGCCGGGAGCGATCGTCGACGCGATGGGCGTCCGGTGGATCCTGGAGCGGGAGCAGTGAGGTTAGTCACCCCGCCGGCGCCACCAGAAGCCGGCGTAGGCGGCCAACGCGGCCCCGACGAGCAGGAGCTCTGCGGCCGTCGCCACGTCCGGCGGAACGCCGGGATCGGGGATCAGCCCGAACACGCCGTCGAAGCCGACGAGCGCCAGGATCAGCAGGGCGCTCCCGGTCCGGATCAGCGCCCGCTCGGGCCAGTTCTCGGGCTCGGCACCCCAGTAGCGGGACCAGGCTTCCGCGGCGATCGGGACGAGGGCGAGGCCGCCGGCGAGCGCGAGGAGATGGGGGTGGACCATGGACGTGGTTGGACGGAGGAACGCGTAAACCCGGCGACGATCAGGACTCGTCGACCAGCGGGAACTGCGCCAGCCGGATCGCGGCCATATCGGTCAGTCCCTTCCCCGTGTAGGAGTCCTGGTGGCGCTCGAAGTGGCCGAGCATCATCCCCTCGTGGTCCGCGACGGGGATCAGGCGGATCTCGGTCCCGTCCGGTCCCACGTCGAACAGGAGGTACGACTGCGGGAACGAGCAGGTCGTCGGCGACATGATCTCGCGGACGCCCCGCTCCGTCGTCGTGGAGGGCAGGTGGAGGTGGCCCGTCACGACCAGCGGCGCGTCGTGGGCCGCGAGCGTGTCGAGCAACGGCTCGGGGTCCCGCATCGTCGGCGGGATCGCCATCTCGGGCTCGTTGGTGTCGCGGTGCTGGACCAGCTGGTCGGCCATCGTCGGGAGGTTGTGGTGGACCGCGACCAGGGGCGTGTCGAGTTCGGGCAGCGTCCCGTCGAGCCACTCGACCTGATCGTCGGTAACGAGCCCGTCGTGGGAGTCGGTCAGCCAGTCGTCGCCGCCGGCGCTGTTGAGGCCGACCACGTCGACGCCGCCGACGCGCTCGTGGAACGGCAGCCCGCCGGGCGTGTAACGCTCCTCGAACTCCGCGAGCGGGAGGTTCTCGTGGTCGTACCCGTCCTTCTCGACGTCGTGGTTCCCCGGGATCGACCGGAACGGGCTCTCGAGGTCGGCGAGGATCTCGTCGGCGGCGTCGAAGTTCCAGCGCTCGCCGTCCTTGGTGATATCGCCAACACAGAGCGTGTAGTCGACGCCGCGGTCGTTGATGTCGGCGACCGCGCGCTCGAGGTGGGCCTCGGTGTGCTCGAACAGCTTCGAGGTGCCCTCCTCGCGCGTCGAGACGTGTGGGTCCGCGACGACGGCGATACGGGTCCGGTCGTCGCTATGCGGACGGCGGAGCCGCGCCATCACGTTCCCCGGTGTGCTGCCGCTGTGGTCGACTGGATCGACGGCCATACTCGGTATGTGGCGACCCCACTGATAAGCCCACGGAGGGGTGTCGACCGACGGCGGTGGGTATATAGCGATATATAGGCATATCGTCTCACACCCACGATTTCGGGAAATACAGTCCCAAACAGATGTCCAGAGGGCAAACTATTTCTATGGTCGGTCATCGTGTTGAGACGATGCCCGAGCAGAGTACTCGGCGGTCGTTCTTGGCGGCGGCAGGCACCGGCGTTGCGGCGGCGCTCGCCGGCTGTGGCGGTAATGCACCCGATCAAACAGCGACGGAATCGCCCACCGACGAACCGGCGGGCGGCTCCGACGACACCGACACCGAGGCGGAGGGGACGCCACAGTCGGGCGGCACCCTCCAGATGATGGCGACCGGCTCCATCCAGACGCTGGACCCGATCAACGCGAAGGGGTCCGGCGCCGGCTACAACCAGTACAACCAGCAACTGTTCCAGTTCCCGGACGGGGAGTACCCGCCGGAGCCGGCCCTCGCGGAGGATTACGAGCTCTCCGAGGACGGCCTCACCTACACGTTCTCGCTGCGTGAGGACGCGACGTTCCACAACGGCGAGGACGTGACCGCACAGGACGTGGTCTACTCCTACCGCCGGCTCGCGGAGTCGGAGAGGTCCCGGAACCGCGACGACATCGTCGGCGAGACGATGACCATCGCCCACGAGAAGGACGCGAGCCTCGCGCCCCCGGAGGACGAGACGACGCTCGCCGACGTGGTCCCGAACTCGCTGCAGGTCGAGGCCGTCGACGACTACACGTTCGAGATGACCCTCCGGAGCGAGTTCCAGTGGACGCTGTTCCAGATCGCGGGCGGCACGTTCGCGATCCTCCCCGCGAACTCGGTGGGCGACATCGAGGGGCACGACGGCGAGTACTCCTACAACGAGTTCTTCAGCACCGCGGGCGACGGCCCCACCTTCGCCGGCGCCGGCGCCTTCGAGGTCGACACCTGGAGCAAGGGTGACGCGATCACGCTGTCGGCGTTCGACGACTACTACGGCACCCAGCCCCAGATCGACGAGATCGTCTACACCGTCGTCCCCGACGGCAACACTCGACTCAATCGCTTCGAGAACGGTAACGCCGACATCCTCGAAGGGATGCCGACGGCCTCGTTCACGCCGGGCAACGTCAGCATCGAGGAGGAGGAGGGTAACAAGTCCCTCGGGACGTACGACCTCGGCGGCCAGACGGTCAACTACGGCCAGATCCCGGCACTGACGACGGAGTATCTGGTGTTCAACACGCTCGAGGTCCCGCTGCCGGTCCGGCAGGCGTTCGCCTACGCGCTGAACCAGCACTCCGTCGCGGAGAACGTGTACAAGGGGACCGCCACGCCGGCGTACCACATCACGCCGCCGGCGGCCTACCCCACCTTCGAGGAGGGCGTCGACGCGAACGACACGTACATTCGTCACGCGGAGGAGGGGTACCAGTCCAACCTCGAGGGGGCCGCCGACGGCTACCCGTACGGCTACGCCGAGACGGACATCGA
Source organism: Halolamina sp. CBA1230 (assembly GCF_002025255.2). Lineage (GTDB taxonomy): Archaea > Halobacteriota > Halobacteria > Halobacteriales > Haloferacaceae > Halolamina. The sequence goes on along the minus strand of NZ_CP054587.1, from coordinate 655,560 downwards.
GTCCGCGCGGCAGGTGATGGAGGACGCCGGCTACAGCTCCGACGACCCGTTCGAGATCACGGCGACCACCATCTCCGGCAACAGCGGGTACCAGCGCGTGTTCACCCGACTGCAGCCCAAGCTTCGGCAGGCTCACATCGAGATGGAGATCACCGAGGCGCAGTTCGGGACCATTATCAGTCAGGCCATCGGCGGCAGCATGGAAGTGTTCGCGCTGGGCGACGGGATGGAGTACCCCGGCCCGGAGAACTTCCTGCGGTTCCTCTTCGGTGAGAACCCGTCGAACCAGTTCACGCGGTGGGGCGCCGAGGGGAGCTACTTCGACGAGGAGCTGCGACAGACCACGATGGAGGCGTGGCAGGAGAACTACGCCGCCGAGGACTCCACGGCGGAGTCCGAGGCCGAGGCGTTCCAGACCGTCGAGGAGGGGAACTGGCTCTCGATGCAGGAGCTGCCGATCGTCAACCCCGCCAGCCAGCGCTTCTGGCACCAGGACGTCGACGTGGAGATGTACGGCGTCATGGAGAACCAGACGTTCACCGACCTGACGCTCGAGCGGTAGCTCGGTAACCGGCCGTCTTTTCAACACCCCCTTCCTACCCCTTGCTCGAACGCACACGAATGCACGAAACACGCGGCCTCGACCTCCGGAACGCGCGCATCGAACAGCCGACCGACGGAGGCCAGACGTGAGCAGAGCCAAGTACCTCGCAAAGCGCCTGCTCATGGCGATCCCAGTCGTGTGGCTCGGAACGTCGATGACGTGGTTCATCATCTTCATGGGGCCGATCGACCCGGCCGCGCGCCTGCTGAGCGAAGGGCAGGTTCGCAACCCAGCCGCGTACGAGGCCGCCCAGACACAGTTGGGACTGAACCAACCCCCCCTCCAGCACTACGTCGACTGGCTCTCGAGCCTGCTCGTGTTCGATCTCGGCCGGACGTGGCTGCTCTACCAGGGGTCGAACGTGAACGCGCTGATCATCGACTTCCTCCCCCGGACGCTCTGGCTGGGGTTCTGGTCGGTGCTGATCGCGATCTTCATCGGCGTCCCGCTGGGGTTCTACGCGGGGATGCGGTCGAACACCGCCGCCGACTACGTCGCCTCGATGGGGGGGATCGTCTGGCGGGCGATGCCCAACTTCTGGCTCGGTATCATGCTGCTCGCGGTGCTGGGGAGTTCGGAGGCGATCTTCGGAATCAACTGGGAGACGCTCGGTCCGAACCTCACGACCGGCATCTCGGGCAACCCCGATCTCAGCTACCTCTCGGGGAACCCGCTCGCCTTCTTCACGAACCCCACCGCGACCTTCCAGGCGATCAAGAAGGTGGCCCCCGCAGCGATCGTCCTCGGGTCGGCGTCGATGGGCAACGAGATGCGTATCGGCCGGACGGCCGTGCTGGAAGTGAAGAACCAAGATTACGTCGAGCTCGCGAAGGTCAAGGGCGTCTCCGACCGCTCGCTCGTGTACAAACACATCCTCCGGAACGCGCTGGTGCCATTGGTCCCGATCATCACCAGCGAGGCGTTCCTGCTGATCGGCGGTAGCGTGCTCGTCGAGTCCGTGTTCGGGATCAACGGGATCGGCTACCTGTTCTTCCAGGCGGCCATCCAGGGCGACCTCCCGCTGGTCGGGACGCTGATGTACGTATTCATCCTTATGATCGTCGGAATCAACCTCATTCAGGACGTGCTGTACACGCTGATCGACCCCCGCGTCGGGCTGGAGGGCGAGTGAGATGTCGGTACGAACCGAAAACGTCGTCGAGACGCTCACTGACGGCCGGACCGCAGTGTGGGCCGCCGTCGGCGCCCTCCTCTTCGTGCTTCAGGTCGGCGCGCTCGCGAACTTCGTCGTCAGCATCCTCGCCGACGCCCTGCTCGCGCTTCCCGGCGTCGACAGCGTCGGCTTCCTGACCGCCGTCGAGAACGCGGTCCGGTCGATCCCCACGCTGCTCTCCCGCGAAACGATCCCCAACGAGGGGTACTACAACGGGAGCGGCTACGAGGGGACGTTCCTCGGGCTCGCACCCGCGATGGCGTGGGCGCTGCGTGTGGCCCTCGTCTACCTCTACGCGTTCGTCACCCTCGGCTGGGTCGTCTGGGGACTGCGGATCTACCGCCAGGAGCACCGCGCCGCCGACTGGACCCCCCGCGACGACATGTTCGACCGCTTCCGCGGCCACAAGTGGGGGATCTTCGGGCTGCTGATCGTGTTCATGTTCGTGACGATGGCGGTGTTCGCGCCGGCGCTGGGGCCGACGACGGTCGACCAGAACATGCGCAACTCCTACGGCCACGAGATCAGCTACTGGGACAGCGAGAGCGGGTCGGTCGAGGAGATCGTCGTCGGCCAGGCGAACGTCAACTCCCTCTCGGTGGGGAACAACCAGAACATCGGGCCGTGGACGTACGACGACTACGGCCGGTTCCACCCGTTCGGGACGATGCAGAACGGCAGGGACCTGTTCACCTTCTTGGCGGTCGGCTCACGCATCTCCCTGGTGATCGGCGTGCTCTCGGTCGCGCTGAGCGCGTCGATCGCCGCCTCGCTCGCGCTCACCTCGGCGTACTACAAGGGCCGGATCGACCTGGGGATGGTGCTGGTCTCCGACGCCGTGATGGCGATGCCGCAGTTGCTGTTGCTGATCATGCTGACCACCGTGCTCAGGGAGACGTGGATCAGCGACGTGTACAGCGGCGGCTTCCTGCTCGCGCTCATCTTCGCCTTCACCGGCTGGACGTACATGTGGCGGTCCATCCGTGGGCCGGCGCTGCAGATCGCCGAGCGCGAGTGGATCGACGCGGCCCGGAGCTTCGGGCAGACACCGATCACGATCATGCGCAAACACATGCTCCCCTACGTCACCGGCTACCTGCTGATCTACGGCTCGATGACGCTGGGTGGCGCGATCATCTCCATCGCGGGGCTCTCCTACCTCGGGTTAGGGGTGCAGCCGCCGACCCCCGAGTGGGGGCGGGCGATCAACCTCGGACAGGACTACGTCCGTACCGGCTCGTGGCATATCTCGCTGATCCCCGGCATCCTGATCACGCTGGTCGTGACCGGGTTCAACGCGCTGGGTGACGGGATCCGCGACGCGATCGACCCGCAGTCCGACAGCGCCGGCGGCGAGACAGCCGGGGCCGGGGGTGGCGCGTGAGCGACACGCTACTCTCCGTCGAGAACCTCCGTACGGTGTTCCACACCGACAAGGAGACGATCCGCGCGGTCGACGGCGTCAGCTTCGACGTCGAGCGCGGCGAGACCGTCGGCCTCGTCGGCGAGTCCGGGTCGGGCAAGTCCGTCACCGCCCGCTCGGTGCTCGGGCTGATCGAGGAGCCCGGCGTGATCGAGGAGGGGTCGATCGAGTTCCGCGGCGACGAGCTCGTCGGCGGCAGCTGGGACGAACACCGCGGCGACATCGCGATCGTGTTCCAGGACCCGATGAACTCGCTCAACCCCGTCTACACCGTCGGGAACCAGATCAAGGAGGCGCTGCGCATCCACCAGGGGCTCCGCGGCCAGGAAGCGACCGACGCCGCGATCGACCTGCTGGAGGACGTGGGGATCCCCGACGCCGCCCGCCGTGTCTCCGAGTACCCCCACCAGTTCTCCGGCGGGATGCGCCAGCGCGCAGTGATCGCGATCGCGCTGGCGTGTGACCCCGACCTGCTGGTGTGTGACGAGCCGACGACGGCGCTCGACGTGACGATCCAGGCCCAGATCCTCGAACTGCTGGACGAGCTCCAGCGCGAGGAGAACCTGGGCGTGCTGTTCATCACCCACGACATGGGCGTGATCGAGGAGACGACCGACCGCGTGAACGTGATGTACGCCGGCGAGTTCGTCGAGAGCGCGCCGGTCGAGGAGCTGTTCGACAACCCCCGCCACCCGTACACCCGGGGGCTGCTGGCGAGCATCCCCGGCCGGACCGCCGGCGACGAACGGCTGCCGACCATCGAGGGCGAGGTGCCGACCTCGACGAGCGAGCCCGAGGACTGCCGGTTCGCGCCGCGGTGTCCGTACGCGTTCGACGCCTGCGAGGAGGTCCACCCCGAACGGATCGACGTGGGCGACGGCGACGTCGACCACGAGGCCGCCTGTCTGCTGTACGACGAGCGGTTCGAGAAGTCGCCGCCCGAGGAAAAGTTCGCGGAGGACGGGGGTGAGCGCGCGTGAGCGCCGAACCGTTCCTCGAGGTCCGGAACCTGAAGAAGTACTACGACGACGGCGGGCTGCTCGGCGGCGACCCCGTCAAAGCCGTCGACGGCGTCAGCTTCGACATCCGCGAGGGTGAGACGCTGGGGCTCGTCGGCGAGTCCGGCTGCGGGAAGACGACGCTGGGCCGGACCATCCTCAACCTCGAGACCGCGACCGAGGGCGAGGTGGTCGCCGACGACACCGACGTGACCAGCATCTCGGGGCGGGAGCTCCGGGAGTGGCAGAGCGAGGCCCAGATGGTGTTCCAGGACCCCGAGGCCAGCCTGAACGAGCGGATGACCGTCGGCGAGATCATCCGCGAGCCGCTCGACGCCCACGACTGGCCGGATCTCGCGGTGTCGGTTAGCGACGACCGCGAGGTGTCGGGCAAGCGCGTCCACCGCGCCGAGGACGGCGAACGCCCCGACATCACCGTCGGCGTCGACGACAGCGTCAGCATCCGCGAGGACGCGCCGCTGTCCGACGACGACGTGACGGTCGACGCCGACGAGTTCGAGATCCACGTCGAGCTCTCCAAACACGCCTCGGAGATGCGCGAGGATCGCGTGCGGTACCTGCTCGAACAGGTCGGGCTGCGGGAGGAGCACTTCTACCGCTACCCCCACCAGTTCTCCGGTGGGCAGAGCCAGCGCGTCGGGATCGCCCGATCGCTCGCGCTCGAACCGCGGTTCCTCGTGCTCGACGAGCCCGTCTCGGCGCTCGACGTCTCGGTGCAGGCCCGGATCATCAACCTCCTCGAGGACCTCCAGGAGGAGCTGGGACTGACGTTCCTGTTCATCGCCCACGACCTGAGCGTCGTCCGCCACATCGCCGACCGCGTGGCGGTGATGTATCTGGGCGAGGTGATGGAGCTCGGGCCGACCGAGCAGTTGTTCACCGACCCCGCCCACCCTTACACCGAGTCGCTGCTGTCGGCGATCCCCGGCTCGATGGTCGAGACGGGCGAGCGCATCACGCTGCGTGGCCAACCGCCGAGCCCCCGCGACCCGCCCAGCGGCTGTCGGTTCTCGACGCGCTGCCCGGCGAAGATCCGCCCCGACGAGTACAGCGTCTCCGGCGAACACTGGGAGGCGCTCGACCAGCTCCACTCGGTGTTCCGGGCCCGCGCCAACGCCGAGAAGAGCATCGTCGACGTGGTCAAGGAACGGCTGGGGATCCAGGAGGTGTCGACGGTCGACGAACTGCTGCTCGAACTGTTCGACGCCGAGCGGGCCGACGACGGCGACGTCTCGCTGAACATGCCCGACGACGCGGCGTCGGTCGTGTACGAGGCCGCGGAGATGGCTCGCGCCGGCGACGAGGACGGCGCGGCGACGCGACTGGACGAGGCGTTCGGCAGCGTCTGCAGCGAGGAGCATCCCGACGCCAACGACGTGGGCGAGGGACGCCAGAGCCGGTGTCTCCGCCACCGCGAGGAGTACGAGGACCCGGGCCCGGTGATCGACCAGCGCTACCGGAGCTGAGCCGCACGCTCGAACCGACAGGGCTTACGCCACGGGCACGTACCTTCGTCCGTGTCCGGTTCGTCCGCCTGCGACCTCTGTGACAACCCCGTCCCGGCGCACCGCGAGGGGCCGTTCTGCTCGGCGGGCTGTCGGTCGGTCGCCGAGACGCTCCCGGAACCCACCGCCGACGCCGAGCCCCGGCCGGCCGACGACGCGCCCGATGGGACCACCTCGACTTTCTTCGCCGTCGACGGGATGCACTCCGCGACGTGTGAGGCGTATCTCGAAGCCGTCGCGTGCGGGATCGACGGCGTCGTCGACGCCGACGCGAGCTACGTCACCGAGTCCGTCCGCGTCGACTGTGACGGCGAGCCGCCGATCGAGCGCCTGACCGAGGCGCTCTCCGGTCTCGGCTACGACGCCACGCTCCGCGAGGAGCGCGACCCAGGGAGCGCGGTCGACACCGACGGCGGCGTCGTCAACGGCGCGCTGGGCTACCGCTACGCCGCCGGCGTGGTGTTCGCCACGTTCCTGCTGATCCCCTACGCCGTCGTGTTCTACCCCTCCCATCTCGCGGCGCTGCTGGGCTTCGCCGACCCGCTGGGCGGCGACGCGAGCGTCACGACGGTCGTCCCCGTGTTCCTCGTGTTGACGTTCGTCGTCATCGTCGTCACCGGCGCGCCCGTGCTCCGGGACGCCTACATCGCCATCGTGCTCCGGAAACCCAACACGGGGCTGCTCGTCACCCTGACCGCGATCGCGGCGTACCTGTTCGGGCTCGCGGGCTACTTCGCGGGCATCTTCGGCGCCTACTACGACCTCGCGGTGGTCGCGGTCGCGGGCGTCACCGGGGCGACGTTCTACGAGTCCCTCGCCAAGCGCAACGCCGCCAGCGCGCTGACCGACCTCACGGTCTCTCGCGTCGAGGAAGCGACCCGCGAGACCGCCGCCGGCACCGAGACCGTCCCGGTCGAGCATCTCGAACCGGACGACCGCGTGCTCGTGCCCGAGGGCGAACGCGTGCCCGTGGACGGCACGCTCGCCGAGGGCGAGTGTACCGTCGACGAGGCGGTCGTCACCGGCGAGTCGACGCCCGTCCGCAAGCAGGCGGGCGACGACCTGATCGGCGGCTCGGTCGTCACCACGGGTGCGGCGACGATGACCGTCGGCGACGACGTACGGAGCAGCGTCGACCGACTCGCCGCGTCGGTCTGGGGGTTCCAGAGCGCGGCCCACGGCGGCCAGCGCCGGGCCAACCGGATCGCCGAGCGCGTGGCACCGCCGCTGATCGCGGTCGCCGTCCTCGTCGGCGTCGGCGCGTTCGCCCTGAGCGGTGGCCGGGTCGCGGTGGGTATCGTCGGCCTGCTCACGACGTTCATCGCCGCCTCGCCGTGGGCGCTGGGGTTCGCGACGCCGCTGTCGGCGGGGTCGAGCGTCGCCCGCGCGCTCGACCGCGGGGTCGCGGTGTTCGACGAGACGACGTTCGAACGCCTGCGCGGCGTCGAGACGGTCGTGTTCGACAAGACCGGGACGCTCACCACCGGGAAGATGGAGGTGCTCGACCAGGACGCGCCCGCGGACCTGCTCGCTGCCGCGGCCGAACTGGAGCGACGCGCCTCCCACCCCGCGGCCGCGGCGATCGTCGACGCGTTCGGGAGCGACGACGCGCCGGCGATCGAGTCGTTCACCAGCCACCCGACGGGCGTGGAGGGGGTCGTCGACGGCCGGCGCGTGCTCGTCGGCAACCCCGACCTGTTCGCGGAGCGTGGCTGGTCCGTCCCCGACGCGGTTCAAGGTCGCGCGATCGAGGCCCGCGAGTCCGGCCGACTGCCGGTGCTCGTCGGCGAGGACGGGGAGGCGACGGGGATCGTGATCGTCGGCGACGAGGCCCGCACGGACTGGGAGGCGACGCTCGAACGCCTCGCCGACCGGGGGCTCGACGTGGTCGTGCTCACGGGTGACGACGAGTCCGCCGCCGCCGAGTTTGCCGCCAGCCCGCACGTCACCCACGTGTTCGCGGGCGTCCCCCCGGCCGGGAAGTCCGCGGCCGTGGGGCGCCTGCGGGCGGCGGGGCCGGTCGCGATGGTCGGCGACGGCACCAACGACGCGCCGGCGCTGGCCGCGGCGGATCTGGGTATCTCGCTGGGCAGCGGCACCGCACTCGCGGCCGAAGCGTCGGATCTCGCGGTGCTCGACGACCGGCTCGACGGCGTCGCCGCGGCGTTCGACTGCTCGGCGGAGAGCTACGGTCGGCGTCGCTGGAACGACCGGACCGCGCTGCTGTACAACGTCGTCGCGATCCCGCTGGCGGTCGCCGGGCTGCTCAACCCCCTACTGACGATGGGGGCGGCGGTGCTGTGCTGTGGGCTGATCGCCGGTAACTCGTTCCGGTGAGGCTAGTCGGGGAGCTCGAACTCCCCGAGGACGAGGAAGCCGAGCGCGAACCCGGCGACGATCAGCCCTCCTGCGAGCAGCTGCGAGCGGGGCGTGCTCGGGAGATACCCCGTCGCGAGCGTGCCCGCGACGACGAGTATCGATGCGCTACCCAGCCCGAGCGCCGTCCGCGTGCGTTCGTCCATACCGACACCTACCGCCGAGCGAGCATCAGCCACACGCTTCCGGTCGGCGCCTGCCCGATGCGTCTAAGGGGGTGCAACCTTCATGGCCGAGTATGCTGGGTGGGAAGCTCGCAGCCGCGTCGACGCTGAAGGTGGCCGCTGCCGTGCTCGGAGTGCTGTCGCTCTCGATCGGCGGGGCGTGGGCCGTCGGAATCATCGGCGCGCCGTCCGTGGTCGGAGTGAACAACGCGTTCGGTCCGGTCAACGAGTCGACGACGACGATCGAGTCCGAGCTCGTGGTCAACAACCCCAACCCGTTCGGCGTCCGGTTGGGCGGGCTCACCGTCGACTACGCGGTCGAGATGAACGACGTGCGGATGGCGACCGGCGGGCGCGAGGGGGTGGGAGTCAACGCCAGCGGCAACACCTCCATCCCGCTCACGACGATGATGAACAACGACCGCATCCCGACGTGGTGGGTCAGCCACGTCGAGAACGACGAGAACACCACGCTGACCGTCGACGCCTCGATCCACTCGGATCTGTTGGGCAAGGAGTTCAACCCCCAGATCGAGCGGCCGGTGAACACCAACGTCATCGGCGGGTTCAACAGCGACGAGGACCGCCCCATCGACGTCGACCGCCCCGCCGCGCCCGAGCCCGTGCTCTGGCTCAACAGCACCAGCGGCGAGTGGGGTGCGGTGGACAACGAGACCACCGAGATCGACACCGCGTTCGACCTGTACAACCCCAACCCGACACCCGTCGCGATCTCGGAGATCGGCTACGAGATCGAGATGAACAACGTCACGATGGGCGAGGGCACGACCGAGAAGGGGGTCGCGATCGCACCCGGCCAGACGGAGACCGTCCGCGCGACCACCGCGCTCCGGAACGAGAACCTCGACGAGTGGTGGGTGAGCCACCTCCAGAACGAGCAGACGACCCAACTGGAGGTGACGTTCTACGCCCGGATCGATCTCTCCGCGTTCGGCGGCGACACCGTTCGCATCCAACTCGACTCCATCGAGCGCACGATCGAGACCGATATCTTCGGCGAGGGCGACGGGAACGAGCCGGAGGGAACGCCGACGCCGGACGGCGAGGGGACGGCGACGCCAACCGACGGCGACGGCACCGCGACACCCGAGGACGGCACGGCGACGCCCGACGACGGAACCGTCACACCCGACGACGGGACGCCCACACCCACCGACGACGGCATCCTCGCGGTCGGCGGCCCCGTGGCGTGAGAACACGTCACTGGGCGCCGACACGTTCTTCGCAGTGCCGGCCGTTGTGTCAACCATGCGGAGTCAACACGCTCCTGATCGGGTTCTTCGCGGCCGACGAGACTGCCGTCGCCGTCGAGCGTGAGGACGGCGCGGTCCGGCTGACCGTCGACGGCGAGAGGTACCGCCTCCCCCGCGAGGCGGCGCTGGCGCTGCGGGAGTCCGTCGGCGACGCGCTGGAGCGGCGGCTGGAACTGTTCCGAACCGTCGGCCAGTACCGCCGGGACGGGAGCTACGCCGTCGCGCGGCGGGCAGCGGACACGCCCGGGAACGAGCAGGTGTTCGACTCCGTCGAAGCGTTCCGGGAGCTGTTCGAGTCGTTGCCGGCGTCGTTCGGCGCGGAGGACGTGGGTGGGGCAGGGGTCACCGGCTCGCGGCGGCACATGATCGTGCGCCACTTCGCGGAGCACCCGCAGTTCGACTGTCGACTGGCGAGCGAACGCCCGCTGCGGGCGGAGAAAACGACCGACTGACCACCGTTCGTTGAGCGGGATGCGCGCCAGCCCCTCGTCGTCGGTCGGCAGGCATACGTTGCCGCCAGCCCCAGCCCCGTGCATGACCGACCGCGGCAAGATCGACCGCGCCTTCTTCGCCGAGCGGATCGCCCCCCGGCTCGGCGCCGAGCGCGACGACGTGGCGCTGGGGCCGACCGCCGGCGTCGATTTCGGCCTTCTCGACCTCGACGGGACGGGGCTCGTGGTCGCGACCGACCCGATCTCCGTGCTCCCGGCGCTGGGGTTCGAACGCGCGGGGCGGTTCGCACTCCACGTCGCGCTCTCGGACGTGGCCGTCGCCGGCGTGCTCCCGAGCCACCTCGCGATCTCCTTCTCGCTGCCGACCGCGATTTCCGACGAGCAGTTCGACGCGCTCTGGACCGGCATCCACGCGGAGTGTGCGGAGCTGGGGACGAGCGTCGTCACGGGCCACACCGCGCGCTACCCCGCCGCCGAGTTCCCGTGGGTCGGCGCCGCGACCGCGATGGGCGTCTGCGACCCTGAGGCGGTCGTGCGCCCGGACGGCGCGCGCCCGGGCGACCGCCTGCTCGTGACGCGCGGGCCGGCCGTCGAGACCGCAGGCCTGTTCGCGTCGCTGTACCCCGAGGAGTTGGGCGACCGCGGGCTCTCGCCCGAAACGGTCGCCGACGCGGCCGCGGGGCTCGACGAGGCCAGGCTGGTCCGGGACGCCGTCGCCGCCGCGGAGGCTGGAGAGGTAGCCGCGATGCACGACGCGACCGAGGGCGGCCTGCTGGGCGCGTTCTGCGAGATGGCCGGGAGTGCGGGCGTGCGGTTCGAAGTCGACACCGAGGCGGCGCCGATGCGCTCGGGGGTCGAGGCGGTCTGTGACGCGCTGGGGATCGACCCCTGGAAGTCCACCAGTTCGGGGACGCTCGTACTCGCCGTGCCGCCCGCGGACGTCGACGCAGTCCGGCGGGCGATCGCGGATCGCGGAACGCCCGTCGCCGAGGTCGGGACGGTCGTCGAGGGTTCGGGGATGCGGTTCCGCGGCGAGGAGTGGACCGAGCCGCCGCGGGACCCGTCGTGGGACGCCTACGCCGAGTTGGCCGGCGAGGAGTGAGCAGCGGGCGGCGTGGTGACGACAGACGGTGTGGCAACGCCTTTGTCGGCAGCGCCGGAGACCCGTGCATGAGCAGTCCCTTCTCGGTCACGCGGGCGGACGCCGCCGCACGCGACGCCGACGATCCGCTTGCGTCGTTCCGCGACCGGTTCGACGTGCCGAGCGAGCTCTACATGGACGGGAACTCGCTGGGGCCGATCAGCGACGACGCCGAGCGCACGCTGGATCGCGTGGTCGACGAGTGGCGCGAGCGCGGGATCGAGGGCTGGACCGATGGCGAGCAGCCGTGGTGGGAGTACGCGGAGTACCTCGGCGACCGCCTCGCGCCGTACGTCGGCGCCGACCCCGAGGAGGTGGTGATCGCCAACTCCACGACCGTCAACATCCACAGCCTGATCGGGACGTTCCTCGACCACGTCGCCGACGTGCCGGCCCGGGAGGTCGACGCGCCCGACACAGTGGCTGACTCGCCGGTCGCAGCGTCGGGCAACGTCGTCGTCGCGAACGAACTCGACTTCCCGACCGACCACTACGCGATCCGCGCGCAGTTCCGCCAGCGCGGGCTGGACCCCGACGAGCACCTCCGACTGGTCGAGAGTCGGGACGGCCGGACGATCGAGCGCGAGGACGTCCGGGCCGCGATGGACGACGACGTGGGGATCCTGTTCATGCCGACCGTGCTGTACCGCTCGGGACAGCTGTTCGACGTTGCGGCGCTGACCGAGTTAGCGCACGAGTACGGCGCGCTCGCGGGGTTCGACGCCGCCCACTCCGTCGGCGCGGTGCCACACGAGTTCTCGGCGGCCGGCGTGGACTTCGCGGTCTGGTGTTCCTACAAGTACCTCAACGCCGGCCCGGGGGCGATCGCGGGGCTGTACGTGAACGAGCGCTACCACGGGCTGACGCCCGCGCTGCCGGGCTGGTGGGGGAACGAGAAGGCCACGCAGTTCGACCTCGAACTCACGTACACGCCCGAGCAGTCGGCGGGCGCGTGGCAGATCGGCACCGTGCCGATGCTCTCGGCCGCGCCGCTGGAAGGGTCGCTCGACCTGCTCGACGAGGCCGGGATCGACCGCGTGCGGGCGAAGTCGCTCGAACTCACCGAGCTGCTCGCGACGCTGGTCGCGGACCTCTCCGAGGCGGAGTACGAGTACTCGGTCGGCACGCCCGCGGCGGGCGAGCGTCGCGGCGGCCACGTCGCGGTCGAACATCCCGACGCCGACCGCGTGAGTCAGGCGCTCCGGGAGCGCGGGGTGGTCGTCGACTACCGGCCGCCGAACGTGATCCGGATCTGTCCGGCGCCGCTGTACGTCGGCTTCGCGGACGTGTACGACGTGGCCGAACAGCTCCGGGCCGTGATCGACGAGGGGGCTCACGAGGCGTTCTCCGCGAGCGAGGACGTCTCGTAGCGGCGACTCGGGCGTCGCAGTTCCGGGGCGGACACCGTTTTGTCGTCGTGGACCCAACAGCGGCTATGGACGTTCTGGTGCTCGGTGGCGGCTACGCCGGCCTCACGGTGACACGCAAACTGGAGCGGCGGCTCCCGGCGTCGGCGACGCTCACGCTGGTCGATGACACGGGGAGCCACCTGGTCCAGCATGAACTCCACCGGGCGGTCCGGGACCCCGACTACGTCGACGAGATATCGGTCCCGCTGGCGGAGATCCTCGACCGCGCGGCGCTGCGGGAGGGTGAAGTGACCGGGGTCGATCGCGAGTCTCGGACCGTCTCGCTGGCCGACGGCGACACGCTCGACTACGACTACTGCGTGGTCGCGTTGGGTGCTGAGACGGCGTTCTACGACGTCCCGGGCGTCGAGGCACACGCGACGCCGCTGAAGCGGCTGGAACACGCCGCCGAGATCCGCCGGGAGTTCGAGGCGGTGGTCGACGAGTTCGGCCACGAGGACCCCGTCGCGAACACCGAGCGAACGGGAACGGTGGTCGTCGGCGGCGCGGGGCTCTCGGGCGTGCAGGTCGCCGGCGAACTGGCGGTCATGGCCCGCGAGCGCGAGGTGGCCGAGAGCGTGGAGATCGTGCTGCTCGAACAGGAGGAGACCGTCGCGCCCGGCTTCCCGGAGCAGTTCCAGACGGCGACCCGGGAGCGCCTCGACGCCCAGAACGTGGACGTGCGGACCGGGGCGACCGTGACTGCGGCCGACGAGGCGACGATAACGGTCGCGGACGGCGCGGCTATCGACTACGACCAGTTCGTCTGGACCGGCGGGATCCGCGGCAACGGGGCGATGGGCGGCGAGCGCCCGCAGGTGCGGGGGGATCTCCGCCTCGACGAGCGGACGTTCGCGCTGGGTGACGCGGTGCGGATCGTCGACGCCGACGGCGAGCCGGTGCCCGCGAGCGCGTCCGCGGCGGTGCGGGCCGCCGAGACCGCCGCGCGGAACGTCGTCGCCGCGGCGACCGCCGACGGCGGGTTCGTCGACCTCGCGCAGTGGCACTGGGAGAGCCCGGGCTGGCTGATCTCGGTCGGCGACGACGCGGTCGCACAGATCGGGCCGACGGTGTTGACGGGCAGCACTGCCAACGCGCTCAAGTCGGCGGTGGGGATCACCTACCTCGCGGAACACGGCTCGCTCCGGCACGCGCTGGGCGTGCTCCGGAAGGAGATGGACGACACTGGGGAGTTCGGCGAGCTACTGAAGCGTCTCTGAGCCGCGGCTGTTGGCTCGTTCGTTCAAGAACGAAGGGGGGCTCGCGACGTGGGGGTCACGGGCCTTACTCGTCGTCGTCTTCGTCGTCGCGCATCTCGTCGAGCTTGCCGACCAGTTCGTCGGTCGACTCGGTGGACTCGAAGGAGAGGTCGCCCTCCTCGCCCCCGTCCACGTCGACGCCCTCGGCCTGCTCGTCGGTGTCCTGGTTCTTGTTCTCCTGCTCGGATTCGTCGTACGATCCAAACCCCATACCTGGCCCGAGGGGGTGGAGCGCAAAAACCCTGTGGACCTGTCGGGACTGTGAGGGTGGTTGTCGCCCGTGGCGGACCGACAGGGCTTACGGGCCCGGGGTCCCAGGCATGGCACATGAGCAACCGCGTCGTGCAGGGGCGGATGGTGACGCCCGAGTCGCTGGCCGAACAGGTAGAGGGCGACGACGTGCTGGAGGCCGAGCCCATCGAGGACGCCGACCGGGACTGCCCGGAGTGTGGCGGCGACGTGATCAGCGTCGGCTACATGCCCAGCGTCACGGAGTTCGTGACCGCATACAAATGCCAGGAGTGTGACTGGGCCGAGGTCGACCGGGACTGAATCGGATCGAAATCCCTTTACACCGAAGCGGTGTAGCGAAGTGTGCAAGGGAACGTGGCCAAGCCCGGGATGGCGACTGACTCCAGAGGCCACGCGCCCGGTGACGAACTCCAGACTGATATACCGAGTCGGCGACTGATCATCGCTGGCGACGACGACCCTCTGGAGGACCGAGGCGCACCGGAGATATCAGTCGATCGGGGGTTCAAATCCCTCCGTTCCCACTTCTCTGCCGCGAGCAACGGTCGCGAGCGGCTGCTCAGTGATCGATCGGAGGATTTGAACCCAGAGAACGAGCGTCAGCGAGTTCTCGTGGTTCACAATCCCTCCGTTCCCACTTTCTTGCCGGCGCTCACCTGTCGAGCGTTGGCTGCGTCGACAGCCTTCATCTCGCGCAGAACCCCAGTTGATGCACGGAAACCGAGGTTCTGACCACTACGCTGTAACTATCAGGAAAATTTATAAGACTTTCTGATGGTGATGAAGACGATGTCGTCCCGGTCGATCGACCAGTGGTCGGATAACCCTCCATGAGCTACGTCAGCTACCTCCTCCGGCGGTTCGCGTTCGCCGTCCTCTCGGTGTACGCGGCCGCGACGGCGATGTTCGCGTTCATCGTTCTGCAGATACGGTTCATCTTCCGGCAACAGCTCGCGTTCCTGCGGTCGCCGTGGGCGAAGGCGACCGAACAGGAGGTCGAACGCTTCCGGCAGTCGTTCGTCGCCCAGCGCGGGCTGGACGAGCCTCTCTACGAGCGCTACCTCCACTATCTCGTCGACCTCACCACGCTGGAGTGGGGGCAATCGGTCGCGTACGGCGAACCGGTCGCGGCCGTGCTCGACGGGCGGGTGGTGACGACGCTCGAGTACGTCCTCCCGGGCGTGGTCATCGCCATCGCCCTGGGAGTGCCGCTGGGCGTGCTGGCGGCGTTCGAGAAGGACGGGGCCGTCGACTGGAGTGCACGACTGAGCACGTACGCGCTGCTCGGTGTTCCGGTGTTCATGGTGATCACGTACGTTCTCGCCGTCGTCTCTCCGGCTCGTGGCGGTCAGTCCGCTGCTGGCGGGCTGTCCGTCCACCCGCAGGTGATCGCTGCCTTCACGGTCGCGGTGAGCCTGCTGGCTGGCCAGCTCCGGTTCAGTCGCTCGGCCGTGCTGGATCAGACGGGCCGGGAGTTCGTGAAGATGCTGCGGGCGAAGGGGATCTCCCGGCTTACGCTCGTGCGGCACGTGCTCCGGAACGCGGCGCTGCCGATCGTCTCGCTGTCGCTGACGGAGCTGCTGGCGGTGCTGGTGTTGAACATCTACGTGATCGAGGAGATCCTCCCGATCGACGGGCTGGCACGCGCGAGCCTGGTGGCGGTCGATCAGGGCGACATGTCGCTGGTCACCTGGTCGACGCTCGTGATCGTGTTCCTCGGGATCGCCGGGAGCTTCCTCCAAGACGTGCTGTACGGCTATCTCGACCCCCAAGTCTCCGTCGAGTGAAACGAAAAGTGGTGACGCGTGCTCGCTCGTCGCCCGCCGCCGCACACTCCCCGGAACACCCACCGGAAACTCCCAACTCCACTCCCCTCCCCTGATTCCTCCACACCCGGAACCCTCCGGAACCCCTCGGCCGACACTCATGCCGCCAGTCCGAGAACGGAGAAGCATGCCCACCCAAACTGACAGCCAAACACTCACCATTCCCGACCTGCCCACGCTCGACAGCGGGATCACGCTGCTCGAGACCGACGGCGACCCGCGACTCCCGCTGCAGACGCTGCTGGTCGACCGCGTGCTGCTGGAGTGCGGGCGTGGCGTCTGGGTCGGCACCGGGCGCTACTGCACCACCGAGACGCTGGCCGAGATCGCGCCCGACCGGCGCGTACTGGACCGCGTCGACGTCGCCCGCGGGTTCACGCCGTACCAGCACACCGCGCTGCTCGACGACCTCGCGGCCCACGTCGACGGCGACACCGCGGTGATCGTCCTGCCCGATATCGACGCGCAGTACCGCGGCGACGACGTGCAGGGCACCGACGGCCGGGAGCTGCTCGTTCGGGCGCTGGCGCAGGTCGCCGCCGTTGCCCGCGAGTACGAGCTTCCAGTCCTCTGTACTCGCTCGCGGGCGGACGCGTTCAGCGACCCCGTCGCGGCCGCGGCATCGTCGACGCTGACCGTCCGGGACACCGAGATGGGGCCGCGATTCGAGGGCGACGGGTTCGAGACGCTGGTGTACGAACGCGAGGACGGCTGGGTGCAGACCACCCTCGCGTTCTGGCAGCAGGTGCTCGAGGCGCGCCAGCCGCTCCACGACACGGCCACCCTCCCCGGGGAGGTGTTCGCCAGTGGGGCGGTCTAACCCCACGCACCGCGACAGCCTGCGCCATCTGGAGTCGCAGTGGGGCGATTACCGCCGGGCGCTGCGCCGCCGCGACCAGGAGCACTTCGACCGGCTCTGGGAGCACGCCGCCGACTACGCCGACGCGGCAGGGTACCAGAACCGGGAGCGCACGCTGGATCTCGTGCTCGTCTCGGTCCTGCTCGCCCAGGAGCGCCGGATCGCCGCGCTCGAAGCCGAGTTGGGAGAATGACCTACTGCATCGACTTCCCCGAACCCGAGACGGCCGTGGAGTGGTCGCTGACCGACGCGGGCGTCGAACGCGAGGAGCGGCCCTACCGCCCGCGGTTCTACGTCCGCGCGACCGCGGACGGCTCGCTCGCGGAGGTCGCCGACGCCGTTCGCCCGCATCCCGAGGTGGCGGCGGTCGAGCGCGAGCACCACCGCCCCGGCTGGCGCCACGACGCGACGGAGATGCTCGCCGTCGAGATGACGACACCCGACGCCGTCTCCCGGCTGGCGTCGACGATCACGAAGGTCGGCCGGCCCGGCACCTATCGCTGCTTCAACGTCGACCTCTCCCGGCAGTTCCGCTACTGCGTCGAGACGGGGACCGAGCCGACGCCGACGCGCGATCCGACCGTGCTGGAACTCGCGGCGCCGCCGATCGCCGGTTCGGGACTGGAGTCCGTGACCGCGACGACGCCGAGCGGTGAGACACACGCCTTCGCGGACGCGCCGGCCGATATCGCCCGCGACGTGGAGTCGCTGATCCGGAGGACGGAGCCGGACGTGTTGCGCGTCTCGACGGCGGAGCTACTCCCCGAACTGTTCGACGCGGTCGAGGAGGATCTCCGACTCGGTCGCGAACCCGGATACACTCAGCTCGCAGCCGCGAGCACGTACGAGAGCTACGGGACGGTCGGCCACTCGCCGGCGCGGTACGCGGTTCCGGGGCGGCCGATCGTCGACGCCTCGAACTCCTTCTTCCTGCGGGAGACCGACCTCGACGGGGTCCGCTATCTCGTGGAGCGCTCGCACAAACCCCTGCAGGAAGCGGCGTGGGCGAGCATCGGCAACGTGCTCACCGCGATCCAGATCCGCGAGGCGCTGTCCCGCGACGTGCTCGTCCCCTGGCGCTCGTGGCGGGCCGAGCGGTTCAAGCCCGCCAGCACGCTCGAGACGGCCGACCGCGGCGGCTTCACGTTATCGCCGGACGTCGGCGTCCACGAGAACGTCCACGAACTCGACTTCTCGAGCCTCTACCCCAACATCATGTGTACGAGGAACATCTCGCCCGAGACCGTCTGCTGTGACTGCCACCCCGAACGCGAGGACGTGCCGGAGCTGGGGTACGGCATCTGCCCCGACGACGGCTACCTCCCGGACGTGCTCCAGCCGTTGATCGACGACCGCGACGAGTTCAAGCGTCGACTCGGTCGAGGCGACGACGGCCGCGAGGGCGCCGCGGCGGCGATCAAGTGGATCCTCGTCTCCTGTTTCGGCTACCAGGGGTTCTCGAACGCGAAGTTCGGCCGGATCGAGTGCCACGAGGCCATCAACGCGTTCGCGCGGGAGATCCTGCTCGACGCCAAGGCGACGCTCGAGCACCACGGCTGGCGCGTCGTCCACGGCATCGTCGACTCGCTGTGGGTGACACCGATGCCCGACCGCGAGGGGACCGACCTCGAAACCGTCGCCCGGGAGATCACCGACGACGCGGGGATCAGGCTGGAGTACGAGGCCGCCTACGACTGGCTCGCGTTCTGTCCCCGGCGCGACGACGGCGCCGGCGCGCTCACGCGCTACTTCGGGAAACGAGCGGGCGACCCTGTCGACGACGAATCGAGCTACAAACGCCGCGGGATCGAGGCCCGGCAGCGATCGACGCCGCCGTTCGTCGAGGACGCCCAACTCGAACTGATCCGGGAGTTCGGCCGCACGCGCTCGCCGGAGGCGGTCTGTGAAAGCCTGCGGGAGTTCGTTCGCGATCTACGATCGGGCGACGTCGACCCGGCCCGACTGGCGATCACCAACCGCGTCTCGAAGCGCGTCGAGGAGTACACCCAGACGACGAAAAACGTCGCTGCGCTGGAGCGGGCGGCCGACCTCGGTCTAGAGAAACACCCCGGGCAAACCGTCGAGTACGTCGTCGTCGACGACGAGAAATCGGGGCGGGCACGCGTCGCGCTCCTCCACGAGAACCCCGACCGCTACGACATCGCGTTCTACCGCGACCGACTGTGCCGCGCTGCCGAGTCGGTGCTGGCACCTGCGGGGTTCCGTCGAGAGGAGATCGAGGAGCAGTTGTCCGAACGCGTGAACGGGTCGTTGTCGGCGTTCTGAGCGCGTATCGTCCGACACGGGTGGCCGTCTCGACCCGCCGTCGGCGACCCCGAACAGGTTCGGCAGAACGCTCCCGAGGAGCGGCTTCCTCCCGACAACTATGGCCGCCGACGAACGACCCGATCTCGACGACCGCTTCGACGACGCGCCCGTCGGCCACGAACAGGTCCACCTCGACGCCCGCGACCTCCCGCCGCCGAAACCCCTCCGAGAGACACTCGAACGGCTGGCCGAACTCGACGAGGAGACCGTGTTGGTCCAGACGAACGACCGCCGGCCGCAGCATCTCTACCCGCGGCTCGAGGACCGGGGGTACGAGTACGAGACCGTCGCGGACGGCGACGCCGCGATCACCGCGATCTGGCCGGCGTAGCTCAGGCGTGTTCGATCACGACGCGCCACTCGTTTTCCGCGACCTGTTCGGTCTCGTGCTCGAACCCGCGCCGATCGAGGACGCCGTACAGCGGTTCGGGCTCGAAGCTGTTGACCAGCACGAGCCGTTCGGTCTCCCCGAGCGTCTCCAGTTCGCCGACGATCCGGCCGAACGGTTCGCCGTCGATCTCGCGAGCGTCGAGTCGTCTGTCGGCCATACCCCGACATCCCGCCGTGTCGAGGTGGCAGTTGTGCCGAACATGGTCGGCGGTCGCGGCGCCGATCGCCGGCCGCAACGAGATTCCCGAACATGTTCGGGAGTATCGACTGGGTTATCCCCGGGCAACGCACAGGTAGAGCCATGCCCGAAGCGAAACTCACGCTCACGATCCCGGAGCGGACCTGGCCCGGAGAGATCACCCGTGCCCACGACGACGCGACGATCAGGATCCTGGCGGCGATGACCGAGGCCGACGGCGGGGTGGGGCTGGCGGAGATCGGCGCCCGCGACCCCGAGTCGGTCGTCGCCGACGTGCGCGCCCACGACTCCGTCGACGACGTCGAGGTGCTCCAGCGCGGCGACCGGGAGTGTCTGGTGCAGTTCCGGACCCACCTCCCGCTGCTGTTGCTGGCGGCCCGTGACTCGGGGCTCCCGCTGGAGATGCCGTTCGAGATCAGCGACGGCGAGGCGACGTGGACGCTGACCGCCTCACAGGACGCCATCTCGGAGCTTGGCGACCAGCTCTCGGCGCTGGGGGTCTCCTTCACCGTCGACTACCTCCAGCAGGAGGTCGGCGGCTCCGAGGCGCTGCTGACCGACCGCCAGCGGACGATCGTTCGCGAGGCGATCGACCGGGGGTACTACGACACGCCCCGCGAGTGCTCGCTGACCCAGCTTGCCGACGCCGTGGGACTGGCGAAGTCGACGGTCAGCGAGACGCTCCACCGCGCCGAGGAGCGCGTGATGAAGCAGTTCGCCGCCGGGCTGGAGGCGGAGCCCCGGCCGGTCATCGAGGGGTAGGAGCGCCCGCGCGGGGCACCGTCGACCGCGCGCGAGCGGTGATCTGTGGCGACTCTCGGGGTCGTGAGTTCGTTTCTGCCGAACGTGTCGGAACTGAAGGCGCCCCGCGTTCGCCCCGAAGACACGGATAAACCCCGACGCGAACGTGTTCGGAAGTTCCGATCCGGTGGGAACGCGCTTGACGGTTCTAATGGTGTGACCCCGAACGCCGACCTGTAGGACCATGAGTCAGGACACGACGCGCCGACGATACCTGGTCGCACTGGCGTCGACGGGAGTCGGGCTCGGGCTCGCCGGCTGTGGCTCCGGCGGGGCCAGCACCGACTCCCCCACGGAGTCCCCGACCGAATCCGGCGGCTCCGACGGCGGCAGTGGCGAATCGTGGGAAGGGACGAGCACCGTGGAGATGACCGACGACCTGACGTTCGCGCCCAAGCGGATCGAGGTGGAGGCCGGCACGACGGTCACCTGGGAGAACGTCGGCACGATCGGACACTCGATCACCGCCTACGAGGAGAACATCCCCGACGGCGCTGAGTACTTCGCGTCGGGCGGGTTCGACAGCCAGCAGGCGGCAGCGGACGGCTACCCCGACGAGGGGAACGTCACCGAGGGCGGGACGTACGAACACACGTTCGAGACGACAGGGGAGTACGAGTACTACTGCATCCCCCACGAGATGAACGGGATGGTCGGCTACGTCCGGGTGGTTTGATATGAGCACAGACGACACCGCCGAGGAGACGGTCGAAGGGGGCGAGACCGAACGGAAGAGCGAGGCGGAGCTGTTCGCGGAGCACGAACGGCAGCTGGACGAACTGCTCGCCGAGGTCGAGGGGACAGAGGCGCCCGATCCGGAGCCGACGCTCCCCTCGCTGGGCGGCGACGTCAGCCGCCGCGACGTGATGAAGGCGGGCGCGGCCGTCGGCGCCGTCGGCGGCCTCGCGGGCTGTGCGGGGACGGGCGCGTTCGGGAACAACTCGAACACGGACACCCAGAGCGGCGACGGCGAGGTGCCCGACCACAAGGTGCCGCCGGGCGAGAAAGACGAGTACTACGGGTTCTGGTCGGGCGGCCACGCGGGCGACATCCGGGTGTACGGCATCCCGTCGATGCGCCAGCTCACCCGGATCCCGGTGTTCAACCGCGAGGGTGCGAAGGGGTACGGGTTCGACGACCGCACCAGTGAGATGCTGGAGGAGGCCGGCGGCTACACGTGGGGTGACTCCCACCACCCGAACCTCTCGGAGACCGACGGGAAGTACGACGGCGAGTACATCTTCGTCAACGACAAGGCTAACGGCCGGGTCGCGCGGGTGAACCTCACGTACTTCGAGACCGACGCGATCGTCGACGTGCCGAACGTCCAGTCGGTCCACGGCTGCTGCATCCAGAGCCCGGACACGGGGTACGTGTTCGCCAACAGCGAGTTCCGGACGCCGATCCCCAACGACGGCCGGGACGTGAACAGCCCCGAGGAGTACGTCTCGGTGTTCACCGCTATCGACCCCGACAGCATGGACGTGCTGTGGCAGGTCGAGGTCGACGGCCAGCTCGACATCGTCGACTCCGACAAGGACGGCCGCTGGGTGCTCGCCTCGGCGTACAACGACGAGGAGGGCGTCGAGATCGAGGAGATGACCCGGGACGACCGGGACGACGTGAAGGCGTTCGACGTGCCCGCGATCCAGGAGCTCGTCGACGCCGGCGAGTACGAGGAGGTCAACGGCGTCCCCGTCGTCGACGGCCGGAAGGAGAGCCCGCACAACGCGGGCGACGACCCGATCGTGCGCTACATCCCGACGCCGAAGTCGCCCCACTGCGTCGAGGTGACGCCCGACGGCAACTACGGGATGGTCGCCGGGAAGCTCTCGCCGACGGTGTCGATCATCGACATCGAGAAGCTGGCGACCGCCGACGACCCCGCGGACACGATCGTCGGCCAGCCCAAGGTCGGGCTCGGGCCG
Source organism: Halolamina sp. CBA1230 (assembly GCF_002025255.2). Classification (GTDB taxonomy): domain Archaea; phylum Halobacteriota; class Halobacteria; order Halobacteriales; family Haloferacaceae; genus Halolamina. The sequence continues at coordinate 633,177 of NZ_CP054587.1, read as the reverse complement.
CTGCACACCACCTACGACGACCGCGGACACGCGTACACGTCGCTGTTCATCGACTCGCAGGTCGTGAAGTGGGATATCGAGGCCGCGGTGAACGCCGAGAAAGGGTCCGAGGAGCCGATCCTCGGCAAGATCGACGTCCACTACAACCCCGGCCACATCCAGGCGGTCCAGGCGATGTCGACCGAGCCGGCCGGCAACTGGCTGGTCTCGCTCAACAAGCTCTCGAAGGACCGCTTCCTCCCGGTCGGGCCGGTGTTCCCCGACAACGACCAGCTGATCTATATCGGGAACGACGCGGACGACGAGACCGGCGGGATGGAGCTGGTCGCGGACCACCCCGTCTACCCCGAGCCCCACGACGCCATCTTCGCCCACAAGGAGAAGATCGAGCCGGCGCGGACCTGGAACCCCGACGACTACGACGCGGAGTTCGTCACCACCGAGAGCTCTCGGATCGAGCGCGTCGACGACTCGACCGTTGAGGTGTACGCCTCGGTCAAGCGCAGCGAGTACGGCCTGCGCGAGATCACGGTGCAGGAGGGCGACGAGGTGCGGATGACCGTCACCAACATCGAGGGGAGCCAGGACCTGGTCCACGGGATGGCGATCCCCGAGTACGACGTCAACCTCGCGCTCGCGCCCCAGGACACGCGGCAGGTGACGTTCACCGCCGACGAGCCCGGGGTGTACTGGGTGTACTGTACGTACTTCTGCAGCGCACTCCACCTGGAGATGCGCTCACGACTGATCGTGGAGCCGGCCGACTAGGACCATGCAACGCCCGAGATGGAGCCAGTTCGGCGAGCTCAGGCGGCTGCTGCCGCTCGTAGCGGCGGCGCTGCTCGTGGCGGCGCTCGCCTTCCCGATGTGGCATATCCGGATGGACGCCGTCCAGTACCCCAGCGAGACGCTGTCGCTCGGGCTGTACGCCTACCCGCGGATCAGCGGCGACTACGTCGAGATCGCCCGCCTGAACAGCTACATCGGGTTCTACTACCCGGACCCGGTGTTCTGGCCACCGAACTACGAGCCCCACCCCGACGCCATCGACGTGCCGGAGTGGTCGCTCGGACCGCTGGCGTTCGTCGGCGTGGCGGCGACCAGTTTGTTCGTCGCGGTCGCGCCCACCGCGACGAAGCTCCGTCGCGGGCTCACGGCACAGCTGATCGGCTCGGTCACCGTGTTCGCGGTCCTGCTCGCGGACATCCAGTACCGGCTGTACCAGGCGGGCCACACGCTCGACCCCGACGCGCCGGTGATGGGCGTCGATCCGTTCATGCCGCCGCTGTGGGGGAAGTACGCGGTCGCGAACATCACCAGCTACTCCCGGTTCGGCGTCGGCGCCTACCTGACGATGGCCGCCATCGGCCTGCTGGTGGCCGCGTGGCTGGTCCGGGACTCGACCGCGACGGTGCGTGACGTGCCCCGGCTCCTCCGGGGCCTGCCGGATCACGTGAAAGCACGCGTCCCCGGAACCGAGGTGGAACGCTGATGGACGACGCCGGCCTCGAACGCGGGTTCGTCGCGCTCGTGGTCGTCGTGGCGGCCGCGCTCGCTGGCGTGACGGTCGCGCCCACGTCGGCCGCAGCGCCGACGCCCGAGGCGACCGCCGAACGACCGGACTACGACGCGTTCGACCCCGTGACCGAGGCCGGCGTCGCGACCGTCGGCGACGAGTCGTTCGACTCCCTCCAGCGTGCTGTCGACGCCGCCGAACCGGGCGAGACCGTCCGGATCAGCGGCCGTTTCGACGAGCGCGTCGTCGTGAACACCACGGGGGTAACGATCACGACGGCAGCGGACGCCCGCGCGGCAATCAATGGCGGGCGGGAGGGTGACGTGCTGACGATCCGGGCCGCGAACGTGACGGTCCGGGACGTCTGGGTCCGGAACTCCGGGATGGACACTTCGACCAACGACGCCGGCGTCTGGATCGACGCGCCCAACGCGACCGTCGTCGACAGCCGCGTGACCGAGATCACGTTCGGCGTCTGGGTCGACGGCGTCGACGACGCGACCCTGCGCAACAACACCGTCGTCGGCCGGGAGAACGTGACCCCCCGATCCTACCGAGGGAACGGGATCCAGCTCTGGAAAACCACCGGGACGCTGGTCGCGGACAACCGCATCACCGACGCCCGCGACGGGATCTACTACTCGTGGGCGTCGAACGTGACCGCCCGCGGGAACGAGCTCTGGGACCTGCGCTACGGCGTCCACTACATGTACTCCCACGGCAACCGGCTGGCGAACAACACCGCCGTCGACAACGACGTGGGGTACGCGCTGATGCTCTCCGAGCGGCTGACGGTGGTGAACAACACCGCCGCGAACAACACCGGCACGAGCGGCCACGGGATCCTGCTCAAACGCATCGACTACTCGACGATCCGCGGCAACGAGTTCGTCGACAATCAGCGCGGGATCTACTCGCTGAACTCCGCGGACAACGAGCTCAGGGGGAACCTCGTGCTCGGCAACGAGATCGGGTTCCACCTGACCGCCGGCACCCACGGCGAGGAGGTCGTCAACAACAGCTTCGTCGGCAACCGCCGGCCCGTACAGGCGGTCACCAGCGACACCCACGTCTGGAACGGCTCCGAACGCGGCAACTACTGGAGCGGCGCCGACGCCGCGGATCTGGACGACGACGGCGTGAGCGAACTCCGCTACCGGCCCGCGGGGCTGGTCGAGAAGCTGGTCCGGGAGCAGCCGGCCGCTGCCGTGTTCACGAACAGTCCGGCGTTCGAGGCGCTCCGTCGGGCCGAGCGCACGCTCCCCGTCCTCGACGCGCCGGGCGTCGTCGACTACCACCCGCTCGAACGCTCGCCGCACGACTGGAGGGACCACCATGCACGCGATAACGACGACTGATCTGACGAAACGCTACGGCGACGTGGTCGCCCTCGACGGCGTGAGCCTGTCGATCGAGCCGGGCACGACGTACGGCCTGCTGGGCACCAACGGCGCCGGCAAGTCCACGCTGTTCAAACTGCTCGTCGGCCACCTCACCCCCGACGCGGGGCAAGTGGCCGTCGGCGGCCGGGACGTGACCGACGCCGGCCACGAACTCCGCGAGGTGGTGGGGTACGTCCCCGAACACGCCGGCTTCCCGGACGCGCTCACGGGTCGGGAGGTGCTGGGCTACCACGCCCGCCTCCGCGGCGTGGCGAAAGCCGAACGCCCCGACCGCGTCGCGGCCGCGCTCGGCACCGTCGGGCTCGGCGATGCCGCGGACCGCCGCGTCGGCGGCTACTCCAACGGGATGAACCGCCGGCTCGCGCTGGCCTCGGCGCTGCTGGATCGACCCAGGCTGCTCTTGCTCGACGAGCCGACCGCCGGCCTCGACCCGCTGGGCGTCGCGGAGTTCCACCGCATCCTCGACCGCCTGCGCGAGGAGTCGGACCTGACCGTCGTCATCACGACCCACGTGCTCGCCGAGGTGGAGACGCTGTGTGACGACGCCGCGGTGCTCCACGACGGCGAACTGCTGTTCGACGGCGACGTCGAGGAACTGCGGGAGCTGGGCGACGGCGACGACCTCGAAGCCGGGTTCGGAACGCTGGTCGCGGAGGCGGGTGGCAGTCGCGGGGAGACCGTTGAGGTGGAGCGATGAGCGACGCGGGACCCGACGACGGCCGGCAGTCGCCGCCGTCCGGCAAGACCGACGACGGCCGACAGTCGCCGCCGTCCGGCAAGACCGACGGCGGGGTCGTTGAGGAAACCGGCCTCCGCCTGCCGACGGGGAGCGCGGAGGGCTCGGCGCTCGATCAGGTCGCCACCGTCGCCCGACTGGAGTTCGCGCTCGCGATCCGGAACCGCTGGGCGTTCGCGCTCGCGGCGCTGTTCGCTTCCCTCTCGATACTGGTGGTCACGCTCGGCGGCCAGGGCGGGGTGGTCCGTTCGGACGCAGTGGTCGTCAGCCTCGTCGAACTCTCGGCGTTGCTGCTCCCCCTGGTCGCGCTGCTGTTCGGCTACGACGCCGTCGTCGGCAGCGACGAGTCGGGCTGGCTGGGCGTGCTGTTCGCGCTCCCGGTGCCGCGGAGCCGCGTCGTCCTCGGCACCTACCTCGGCCGGCTGGCGGTGTTCGTCGGCGCGGTCGTGGCGGGGTTCGGCGTCGGCGGGCTCTGGCTCGCGAACGCGGGCGGGCTCACGCCCGCGTATCTCGGACTCGTGGGCGCGGCCGTGCTGGGCGGCGCGGCCTTTCTCGCGCTGTCGACCCTGCTGTCGACGCTCGCCGCGGAGAAGACCCACGCGCTCGGCGGCGCGTTGCTGCTGTGGGTCTGGGTCGCGCTGGTCCACGACCTCGTCTCGGTCGGCCTGATCGCCGCCGACGTGGTCGGCCCGGACTGGCTGGCCGCCTTCGTGCTCGCCAACCCCGCCACCGCGTTCCGCGTGCTCGCGCTCCAGTCGGTGCCGACGGTGACTGGCGGGATGGCGGACGTGCTGGTCGGCTCCGGCGTGACGACGCCGGTGCTGGTCGGTTCGCTGGTGGTCTGGAGTGTCGGGCCGGCGTGGCTGGCGGGTCGGCTCGTTCGACGGCGGAGCGTGTGAGGCTCCATCGTCGGCGTTCGCCCCCACTAGCGTCACCTCCCGACGTCGACGTTTTTGAGGTCGGAGCCACTACCTCGACACATGAGCGACCTCGTCGACGCGGTCGAGGGGATCGTTCACGAACCGACCCAGGTACGTGACGACGGTGGGCTCGATCTCACCGTCGCGGAGGTCCACGAGATCAGCGAGCCCGGCCGAGTCGACTTCGGGGGTGGCGAACTCGAACCCGCCGAGACCGAGCCCCACGAGCGAGTCTGGCGGAACGAGGAGGACGACTACCAGTGGTGGCAGCTCGATCCGGGGACGTACCTGCTCGAGTACAACGAGTCGCTCTCCGGCGAGGCGGTTCTCCAGCCCCGGACCGAGATCCTCGAGCGCGGCGGATCACACCCGACGCTTCGCGTCTCGGAGCTCCCCCGCGTTCCGCTGACCGTCGGCGGCGCAGGGCTGTACCTCAAGGAGAACGCGCGCGTCTCGACGCTCCTCCCTCGATAGGTCGGGCAGCACGAGTCAGCAGTCAGTCGTCTCGCGCGAGACCGGCCGAGCGGCCTCGACGGCACGATCGGCGCCAGAACCAGTATATAGGCGGCTCCCGAAGGGAACGTATGGTGTCGGATGCCCTCCCCGCCGCGAGCACACTCCTCTCGACGCTCGGGCTCTGGGCGGCGATACTGCTGAGCGTCGTGCTCCTGGCGCAAGCCCTTCCAGTCGAGTCGCCGCTGTTCCTCGGCGCTTCCATCGCCGTCGTCTACTGGATCGTGAAAACGTACGTCGCCACGGACGACGGCTAAGCGACCTGCTACTCCACGTACAGCGAGTAGAGGATCACCCCGAACCCCAGCGTCGTGAACGCGCTCTCGACGACGAGCGCGAGGTCGTGGTTCACCGGCAGGAGCTGGTCGACGATCCCCGCCAGCAGCGCGCCGGCCGTGATCGCGCCGAACCCGACCGCGAGCGCCCGCAGCGCGGCCGATCCGTTGCGACGGGAGGCGCGGACGGCGTACAGCGTGATCGAGCCGCCGAGCAGCAGCGTGAGCGTTTTGAGCGCGACGACGGCGGCGTTCATGTCTCCGTGCGCACCTCCGACCAGAGCGCCGAGAGACGCTCGTCGGGCGAGGACTCCTCGCGGCTGATCGAGAGGTCGAGCGCGCCGTCGTCGGCACGGGAGATCTCGATCTCGTCGAAATCCGCGACGTACCGCGCCGTGTGGCGGCCGTCCTCGCGGATCTCCGTGCGCTCCTCGATCAGCGACGCCTCGCTGAGCAGGTCCAGCTTCCGGTAGGTCGTCGACTGCGGGATGTCACATGCCTCCGAGAGCTCCTTCGCGGCCATCGGGCTGTCCAGCCGTTCGAGGATCGCCCGACAGTCCGGGTCGTCCAGCGCGTCGAGCACGTCCTGGAGCCCCGGCGCCTCGACGGCGATCGGTTCAGAGTTCATCGTCCTCCGATCGACGAGATCGCTCGTCTCGTGCAGGTGTCCGGTCATCGCCCCGACCCCCCGATTCCCCCACCATCGGCGGTCACTTCGGGACCGCCGTCCGACGGTTCCCGACCGACCCCGCTGTCGATCGGCCGCGAGCGTCGACGACTGATCCCGGATCGTTCGCGGTGGACGTGTCGCTGCGACATGGCATCGATACGTGACCGTACTGGCCTCTCCCACCAGTCGCTGCTGCCGAACACGTTCGGCCGATCCGATCCGCCGTCGGGAGCCGAACACGTTCGGGAGAGCCTTCTGGTGGTCGGTCCTCCAACGGGGAGTCGATGGCCGAAACCAGACTCGACGTCCGCGAGATCCCGCCGTCTGACCGCCACCCGAAGATCCACGACGCCTTCGACGCGCTGGAGGGCGGCGACGAACTGGTGATCGTCAACGACCACGAGCCCAAACCGCTGTTCTACGAGATGCAGGCCGAGGTCGAGGCGTTCGACGCCGACAACTACGCGGTCGAACAGCGCGGCCCCGAGGAGTACGTGGCGCGGTTCCCGAAGCAGTAGACCGCTGTCGCCGCCGCGCGGTCGGCCCCGAACGTGTTCGGAGCCACCGGGAGGCGGCTGGGCTCCCTTCTCTCACCCATGAGCGCGATCCCGGGCGACGTCGACCCAGACCGCCAGCCGCCGATGACGGTGCCGCTGCGACACTTCCTCGTCGCGAGCGCGTTCCTCCCGCTCGGCGCGGTCGCGGGGCTCGGCGCCGTCGTCGACGTTCGGCTGGGGCTGCTCTCGCTCGCCCACGCCCACCTGCTGCTCGTGGGGTGGGTCTGCCTCACCATCGCCGGCGCGATGACCCAGTTCGTCCCCGTCTGGTCGGGTGTCGACCTCCACTCCACGCGGCTCGCGAGCCTCCAACTCCCCCTGCTCGCGGGCGGACTCCTCGGCTTCGCCGCAAGCCTGCTCGCCGCACGGCTCGCACTGCTGCCCGTCTTCGGCGCCGTGCTGCTGCTGGGGTTCTGGGTGTTCCTCTACAACGTCGGCCGGACGCTGGCCCGGGCGCGGCCGTTCGACACCACCGAGCGCCACTTCGCGCTGGCGCTCGCCTTTTTCGCCGTCGCGACGCTGCTGGGGTTGGTGCTGGCGGTCGACTTCACCCACTCGCTGCTCGCTACCTCTCCCGTGACGCGGCCCGCTGTCGTCGGCGCCCACGCGACGCTGGCGGTGTTCGGCGCCGTGCTCACGACCGTGTTGGGCGCGCTCTACCAGTTGGCGACGATGTTCACCCAGACCGAGCTCCACGGGATCGACCGCCCGCTCGGACGGTTCGAGGAAGTGGGCTACCCGACCGGGGTGGTCCTGCTCGCCGGCAGTCGACTCGCCGGGTCGCCCCTCGCCGCGCGACTCGGCGGCGTGCTGGTCGCGCTCGCGCTGCTTGCGTTTTCGGTCGTGCTCGCGCGCCGGCTCTGGGAGACTCAGGTCGACCGGACGCCGATGCTCTCGCGGTACGCCGTCGTCGCCGCGGCGACGGCGCTGTGGGCTGGCCTCGCGCTGCCCGCGTGGGTCACGAGTCCGCTCGCGCGGCCCGCGCTGCTGGGCGCGCCCGAGACGGGTCACCTGCTCCTGCTGGGCGTGGTTGGGTTCGTCGTTTTCGGAACCGTCTACCACGTCGTCCCATTCGTCGTCTGGGTCCACCGCTACAGCGACCGACTGGGGTACGAACCGGTGCCGATGGTCGACGACCTGTACGACGATCGACTCGCCGTCGCGGACTTCTGGTGTCTCCTGCTCGGGAGCGGGCTGTTCGTCGCCGGCGACCTGCTCGATCTCCCGTCGACGGTCTCGGCGGTCGGCGGCGTCGCCGTTCTTACCGGGACGCTCCTGTTCGTCGCGAATATCGTCGGCGTCGTCCGCAAGCACGCACCGCAGTCGCTGCTCGCGGTGCTGTTCGGTCGGTGGGCGGTCGTCGAGTCCGAGGGCGCATCGGCGTCGGTCGAGAACGACTGATCGCGGCGACCGGGCGAACGTCTTCGGCCGAACGCTCAGGCCCGGTCCGGACGGAGTTCCGTCGATGCCAGAGATCACTGCGATCGACGACCTGACGGAGACACCCCACGCCGAGGTGTTCACGCAGCGTGAGCCCCGAGCCGTGCGGCTCGAACTCGACGCCGGCGACGAGGTGCCGCCGCACACTCACCCCGGGGCGAACGTCGTTCTCCACCTCCTCGACGGCCGACTGGACCTCTCGCTCGACGGCGAGACGTACGAACTGGCCCCCGGCGACGTGGCTCGGTTCAGCGGCGAGCGCGAGATCTCGCCGCAGGCGGTCGAGGCGAGCACGGCGCTGGTGGTGTTCGCGCCGGCGGAGTAGTCGGAGTCGCCGCGCGGGCGCTCAGAACGGCGCGTCAGGCGACCCTGTCGCGGCTGGCTCGTCGTCGCGCTCGTCCGGGACCGATCCGGTCTCGCGGAACTCCGCCTCCAGCGACTGTAGCTGTTCGTTGACGGCGGCGCTCTCCTGATGCATCGACGCCGCACGGACGCGGACGAGATCGTACTCGTGACGGTCGGTGAGGCCGTTCCACGCCCGGAACGCGCCGACAGTGAGGGTCTGGGTTTGCGGGCAGAACGCCGTCGTCGGTGTGAACTCCGCGCGCAGGACCGCGTCGTCGGGCTCCTCGGCGTAGCGGAACCCGGCGTCGGGGTGCCGCGTGTCGAAATTGAGGCGCGCGAGGTTGTAGCCGAACGTCATGTCGTACACGCCGCGCTCCTCGAACAGGTCCTCGGCCGTCTCGTGGACGGCGACATGCTCCTCGTCGGCGAGCACGTCGTAATCCGCGAGGAACGGGCCGGGCTCCGGGAGGTGCTCGGGGAGGAACTCGCCGTCGTCGTCGAACGTCGCGTCGTCGCTGCCGCCGAAGGGTGAGAGGCCGGCCATGGGCGACCGTACGCGCTCGCTCTCCCTACGCGTCGTCCCGAACATCTGCGGATGGGGCGTGTGCGTTCGCCCGTTCTTCGACGATCGTTGTAACCAACCTTTACGGATGTCGAACTCATCGGCGTAGGTAATGACGCAGATGCAGCCCGGTCGAACTGACGCAGCGACAGAGCTCAGCACAGAACCGCCCGCGGACGTCGACTCGACGGCGGGGAAGCTCGTGTACGTCTACCTCTCGTCGGTCGTCGAGACGACCGTCGGCGGGATCGCCGAGGCGCTGGATCTGAAGCTGATCGAACTGCTGCCGACGCTGCGGTCGCTCCAGTCGGCCGGGTACGTCGAGCGTACCGGCGATCAGTGCCGGATCGCTCGGTAAGTCGTTTCTCTGTGTTAGTGGACGTGGGATCGTGTGGTTGGTAGCTGCGCGTAGAGACCGTTGAGTTTTGTTCAGTCATGTTCAGTGACCCAATTTCGTGCGTCGACAACTGGAACAGCAATCGCGACAGCGTTTCGACCGTCGACGGCTGGAACCGCAACAGCGTCTCGAAGCATGACCACTTGTGACCGCCCAGCACCGCGATAGTCTTCCCCTCATCCTCCCCACGGGCTCGCCGACCGGTGGCGAGCCCTCGCATCCACCGCCACCGCACTGCCGTGGCCGTCGGCGCGAAACGGAAGCGCCCTCCGGGGCGCGACCAGAGCGGGACCGGAGGTCCCGCAGGCCGTACGGGCGACGCGTGGGTCGCCCGTACGACAGCGCGAGGTCCTCGCGAGTGAAACGAGCGAGGGCACGAGGGAGCTTCGCTCCCTCGGAGGACGAGCGAACGAACGCAGTGAGAGAGCGAATCGGTTGGGGAGGTGTGAGGGCTGTGCGGGGCGGTTGCGGTCGCAAGTGGTCTACGATCGAGATGCTGTTGCCGTCGAAGCAGTCACTGACACGACTACCGTCAACGCCGCAGAACCCATCGACTGAAGATTCGACACCTCCCGAAAACCAATGGAAAAACGACGTCCGAATCAATCGTCACTGGGCGCCGGTCCCGGCGTCCGATCCAGATCGACGCCCCGCCACGTCCCGCGCTGGTACCAGAGGTACGCGACCGTCGCGCCGAACACGTTCGAGACGGCGAAGGAGAGCCAGAGCCCGTCCGGGCCGAGCGCGAACGTCTGCGACCCGACCCACGCGACCGGCAGGCGGAACACCATCAGCGTCCCGACCGAGATGATCGCCGCGGTCGTCGTCTTCCCGGCACCGCGGAAGCTCCCGTTGTAGGCGCGCATGATCCCCATGAAGCCGAACGTGGGGGCGACGAAGCGCATGAACTGCGCGCCCACCTCGATCACGCGCGGGGCGTCGGGCTGGTCCGCGCCGACGAAGATCGAGACGATCGGCTCCGCCCAGACGAACGCGATCACGCCCACCGCCGAGAGGATCAGGAACGAGGCTTTCGACGCGAACGCGGCGGTCGCGGCCGCGCGGTCGGGCTTGTCCGCGCCGATGTTCTGCCCGCTCATCGTCTCCACGCCGCGGGCCATCGCGATCGCGGGCATGAACACCACCGAGAGCACCCTGGTGCCGATCCCGTACGCCGAGACGACAGGCGTCGCGAACAGCCCGACGACGATCAGCAGGAGGTTGATCGAGACCGCCCGTCCCACACCCTCGACGGACGCGGGCACGCCGATCTCGAGGATTCGCTTCGCGAAGTCGAGATCCGGCGCCATATCGCCCAGCCGGATCTGGACGCCCTGGTTCCCGCGGAACATGATCCCCAGGCCGATCACGAACGCCAGCGCCCGGGAGAAAATGGTCGCGATGGCGGCGCCGCGCAGGCCGTCGCCCGTGTACCCCGTCATCGCGAACAGCTGCTCCTGCAGGCCGGGCATCCCGATCATCGCGAACAGGGGGTTCTCCTGGAACCCGAAGATGAAGAAGGGGTCCAGCACGATGTTGACGATCACCGAGATCCCCATCACGATCATCGGCGTCACCGTGTCGCCGGCCCCGCGCATCAGGGAGATGAACATGATGAAGCCGAACATGAACACCAGCCCCAGCGAGATCACCTCCATGTAGTTGACCGCCAGCGGCTTCACGTCGGGCGAGGCGCCGTAGATCTCGACGAGCGTGTCGACCGCGAAGTAGCCGAGCACGCCGAGGATGATCGAGGCGACGACCGCGAAGGAGACCGTCTGTGAGGCGGCGTAGTCGGCCTGTCGCTCGTCGCCGGCGCCGATGTTCTGGGCGATCAGCACGCTGCCCGCGACGGAGAGGCCCAGCCCCAGCGAGATCAGCAGGAACACCATCGGGAACGCGAAGCTGATCGCGGCCAGCGCCTCCGTGCTGTATCGGCCGACCCAGAACGTGTCCGCGAGGTTGTAGGCGGTCTGGAACAGGTTCGTGATCACGATCGGGATCGCGAGCACGAACAGCGGCTTCCCGATGCCGCCCTCCGTCAGATCCAGCTCCTCCTGGTTGAACGCGCGGTGGAAGAGCTTGCGCGCCCCCGCGAGCTTCCCGCGGAGGCTCACTCGCCACCCCCGTCGGCGACGATGGTCGACTCGATGTGGGTCCGCAGCGTCTCCCGGGTCTCCTCGATCGGCCGACCGACCGCGACGCTCCGGGTCTGGGCGCCGTTGAACACGGTCACGAGGAAATCCGCCGACGCCTCGACGTCGAGGTCCGTCCGGAACTCGCCGCTCTCGACGCCGGCCGAGAGATGTTCCTCGACGTGGTCACGCAGCGTCCGGTCGTGCTGCTTGAGGTGTCGCCGGAACGCCTCGTCGTAGGGGCCCTGTGCCTTCAACTCGAGCACCGCCGTCTGGAACCCCCGGTCGGGGGCGTCGTCGTCCGGCGGGTACAGCACCGTGTCGATCAGGTTCAGCAGGCGATCGTACGCCGTCTCACCCTCGACGGTGTCGAGCCGCTCGGTGAAGCTCTCGAGCAGATCGTCGAAGAAAGAGAGCAGCAGATCGTGCTTGCTGTCGTAGTGGTAATGTAGCGCGGACTTGCTCCTGTCCGTCTCCGCGGCGATATCCTCCATCGTCACCTCGGCGTACCCGTGCTTACAGAGCGCGCGGTACGTTCCCTTGGTGATGTCGTTCGTCGACTCCTCCGTACTCATACTGACTGACTAGTTAGTCAAACTGTCGGGTCAGCCAAAAACGCTCTGGTTCGGGCAACTCCTCGTCAACCCATGAACCCCGAGCAGGGCGTTCCGGGCGTCGGTGGGCGCTGGCTCGCGGTGTCCGCGTCCGCACAGTCCGTGTGTTCGACGGCGTCGCCGTCGACGCCCGCCGCGAGGAAATCTCGGATCGGCGGCCCGACACGCTCCGGTTCGACGAGGAACGCGTCGTGGCCGTGGTCGGAGTCGACGACGTGGTGGGTGACGGGCGTGTCCGTCGCCGCGAACGCGTCCGCGAGCGTGCCGCCGGCCTCGGCGGGGAAATGCCAGTCACCTGTGAAGGAGAGCACCAGCGTCTCGCCGTCGAACCCCGAGAGCGCGTCGGCGTCGGAGTCGTATCCGGACGAAAGGTCGAACTCGTCCATCGCGCGGGTCAGGTAGAGGTAGCTGTTGGCGTCGAAGCGATCGACGAACGTCGTCGCTTGGTGGTCGAGGTACGTCTCCACCTCGCGCTCGGGGAACGACTCCGCGGCCGGATCCGCGGGAAACGGCGACTCGACGTCGTGCTCGCTCTCGCCACGGTCGAACTTGCGGTCCATCGACGCCTTCGAGAGGTAGCTGAGGTGGCCGAGCTGGCGGGCCAGCGCGAGCCCCCGGTCGGGGTGGGTCCCCTCGGCGGCGTACTCCCCCTCGTGCCACGCCGGGTCGCCGCGGATCGCCCGCCGCGCGACGGCGTTGAGCCCGAGCAGTTGTGCGTCGAGTTGGGGGGCGGCCGCCACGGGGATCGCCCGGTCGAGGTCCGCGGGGAACTGCCGTACCCAGTCGAGGACGTTCATCCCGCCGACGCTGCCGCCGACGACGGCGTGGAGGCGGTCGACGCCGATCTCGTCGAGCAGGCGACGCTGGGCGCGGGTCCAGTCCGCGACGGTGACCGCCGGGAACGAACTCCCCCAGACGCCGCCGTCGGGGTGGGCGCTCGCCGGCCCCGTCGAGCCGTAACAGGAGCCGGGAACGTTGACACAGACGACGAAGAACTCCGTGGTGTCGATGGCCTGCTCGGGACCGACCACGTCGTCCCACCAGGCACGGGCCTGCCCGGCCGTCTCCGGGGTGTCGCCCCCGTCGCCGTCCGGCGCGCTCGCGACGTGCTGGCTCCCGGTGAGCGCGTGGCAGACCAGCACCGCGTTCCCCTCGCCGTTCGGGCCGCCGTCGGGATCGTACTCGCCGTAGGTTTCGTACGCCAGTTCGAGGTCGGGTACCGAGCCGCCGCGTTCGAACTCGAAGGCGCCGACGGAGCGCGTGTCCGCGGCGTGTGTCGGCGTCGCGCCGTTCGTTCCGGTCATGTCGATCGCTCGATAGCGGCGTCGATGTCGTCGACGATGTCCTCGGGCTCCTCCAGTCCGACAGAGAACCGGAGCAGGTCGGGCGAGACGCCCGCAGCGCGCTGTTCCTCCTCGCTCAACTGCGCGTGGGTCGTGCTCGCGGGGTGGATCACCAGCGTTCTCGCGTCGCCGACGTTGGCGACGAAGCTCGCCAGCTCCACCTCCTCACAGAACTGCTTCCCGCCGGTGAACCCCGCCTCCAGCCCGAACGCGATCATGCCGCCGAACCCGTCGAGGTAGCGCGCGGCGTTGTCGTGGGTCGGGTGGTCGTCCAGCCCTGGATACGTCACCCACGCGACCTCGGGGTGGTCCTGGAGGTGTTCGGCGACGATCCGGGCGTTCTCGCTGTGGCGGTCCATCCGCAGGTCGAGCGTCTCCAGCCCTTGGAGCGTAGCCCACGCGTCGAAGGGAGTCTGCTGGGCGCCCAGCGGGCGGATCCCTCGGTGGCGGAGCGCGTGGGTCAGCGCCTCCTCGCCGAACCGCTCCGCGAAGTCGACGCCGAAGGCGGGGTTCTCCCCCGAGAGTTCGTCGTAGTCGGCCTCGGGGTGGTCCCACGGGAACGTCCCCCCGTCGACGAGCACGCCGCCGACGGTGGTGCCCGAGCCGTGGATCCACTTGGTCGTCGACTCCCAGATCACGTCGGCGCCGTGGTCGAGCGGCCGACAGAGCGCGGGCGAGGCGAACGTGTTGTCCACGACGAGCGGCGTCGCGTGCTCGTGGGCGATGTCTGCAAGCCGTTCGAAATCTGGCGTCACCAGCGAGGGGTTGGCCATCGTCTCGACGTGGACGTACGCGGTGTCGTCGTCGATGGCGTCGGCGTAGGCGTCGTAGTCCAGCGTGTCGACGGTTCGGATCTCGATCCCCCGCCGGCTGGCGGTGTGGGCGAAGTACGCGGTCGTCCCGCCGTAGAGATCGCCCGCCGTGACGACGTTCTCCCCCGCCTTCGCGAGCACCGTGGTCAGCGTGTCGACGGCAGCCATCCCGGCGTTGGTCGCGACCGCGCCGACGCCGCCCGAGAGCGACGCCAGCCGGCGTTCGAGCGTGCGGACGGTCGGGTTCGAGATGCGGCTGTAGATGTCGCCCTCGTCCTCCAGCGCGTAGAGGTCGGCGGCGCGGTCGGCGCTGCCCAAGCGGTACGACGTCGTCTGGTGGATCGGCGGCGCGAACGACCCTCCCTCGGCGCTCGGCTCGTAGCCGCCGTGGAGACTCCGGCTCCGGAACCCGCGGGTCATGTGCGTAGTGCATACCTCGAAAGACAAAAATGCACGGTAGTTTTCCGACGCGGCGCAGCGGCTGCTCGGCGGTATCGCTACGCGGGTAAATCTCGAAAAACTGCCCGCAGGACTACCGGAGCGTATCGTTTCTGCGAGCGGCCCCGACTCTCCTTTGTTGTTCGCTACCACTGACCTAACTTCTCCCGTCTCGACAGCCATTTATTCTCGAAGGTAATTCCTCCAACCACGAAAATGAGCTCTGGGAATGGTTCGACGGCGGATAGCTCACTGAACGTGTCGCCGACGCTGGAACAGGCGCTCGTTCCGACGCTCGCGGTGGTGGTGTTTCTCGGCCTCGGCTCCGGGCTGCTGGGGATGGCGCCTCACGCGCCGCTGCTCTGGAGCGTGGTGTTCGCGGCGATCGTCGGCCGCTACTGGATCGGCGTCGGCTACGACGATCTCGCCGACGGCGTCGAGCACGGCCTCCGGATGGGGCTGCAGGCGATCCTGATCCTGTTCACCATCTACGCGCTGATCGCGACGTGGATCGCCGCGGGGACGATCCCGGGGCTGATGTACTACGGGCTGGGGCTCCTCACGCCCGAGACGTTCCTGCCGGCGACGGCGCTGCTCGCGGCGGTCGTCGCCTTCTCGATCGGCTCCTCGTGGACGACCGCGGGTACACTGGGCGTCGCCTTCACGGGGATCGGCTCCGGACTCGGGATCCCGATCCCGATGACCGCGGGTGCCGTGCTCTCGGGCGCCTACGCCGGTGACAAGCAGTCGCCGCTCTCGGACACGACGAACCTCGCCGCGGCGGTGACGGACACCGAACTGTACGACCACATCCTCTCGATGCGGCTCGGGACCGCGATCGCGTTCGGGCTCTCGGTCGTGCTCTACGGCGCGCTCGGCCTCCAGGCCGGCGGCGCGATCCCCGCTGGTCGGGTCGGCGAGATCCGCGGCGCGCTCGCGGGCACGTACGACCTCGGCCTGCTCGTGTTCGTCCCGCTGCTCGTGACGTTCGCGCTGGCGGTGCGGGGCGTGCCCGCGCTCGCCTCCCTCGTCGCCGGGGTGTTCGCCGGCGCGGGAACGACGGTGCTCGTACAGGGCACCGCGTTCACCGACGCCTGGGACGTGTTCCTCAACGGGACCGCGCCGGAGACGGGCGTCACGCTGGTGAACGACCTGCTCGTCAGCGGCGGGCTCTCGGGTTCGGCGTGGACGATATCGGTGGTCGTGCTCGCGCTCTCCCTCGGGGGGCTGCTCGACCACCTCGGCATCCTCTCGACGCTCGCGACGCGACTCGCCTCGCTCGTCTGGGGCCAGCGCAGTCTCGTGATCGGGACGGGGGCGTCGGCGTTCGTCGTCAACGCGTTCTCGGCCCAGCAGTACATGAGCATCGTCGTCCCCGGGATGACGCTGCGGGAGCTGTTCGACGAGCACGAGCTCGACACCTCCGTCCTCTCGCGCGCGGTCGAGTCAGCGGGGACCCCGACCGGCGCGCTCCTCCCGTGGCACGCCGGCGGCGTGTTCATGGTCAGCGTGTTCGGGCTCGAAGGTGGGACCTCGCTGTTCATCCTCACCGAGTACGCAGAGTACTACTACTTCGCGTTCCTCTCGCCGCTCGTGCTGGTGGTGCTGACGCTCGCGGGCGTCGGCCTCGATGCGACCCCACCGCGCGGTGGCGTCGATGCTGAGGGTGAGGCAGCCGTTGCGGACGACTGATACGCCCGGCACGCGGTCAGCCGGGCGGAGCGACTGACCATCGCGGCGACGGTCTGCCGCGATGGACGACTGGTCTCGCCGTTAACGAGAGCCACCGGCTCTCGTTCGCCAACCAGAAATCTCCGATTTCTGGTGTAGGCACGCTGTCAGCCGGCGAGGGCGACTGATCCCTTTCGTCCCCGATATTTATCCCCGATAGGGCGACCACGCTCTGCGTGCGCTGAGAACGGCCGCAGGGCGAACGAGGCGGGAGCGCGACACACCGCCCTGCGAGCGATCGTGTCGCCTGTTCGCTATCCCCGGGAGCGACTGCTCAGTCCCACACGAGGTCGTCGAGCGCCGTCCCGACGTTCCCCGGCCCGTCGGGGACGGCGATCTGCCCGTCGACGACCGGGACCGGATCGTCCCCGAGATCCGACGCGAGCAGCCCGCCGGTCGCGAGCCCGCACGCCCGGTCACCCGGAACCGCGGCCGCGACGTGGACCGCAGCCGCGCGAGCGACGGCGCCGTCGATCGTCGTGGTCACGACCGGGTCGACGCCGGCCGCGGACAGCCGCCCCGCGGCGTCGACAGCGGCGTCCGGCCCGCCGAGCGCCATGGGCTTCAACACCGCCACGTCGGCGGCGTCGGCGTCGAGCACCGCGTCGACGCCGGCCACGCGAATCGACTCGTCGACCGCGATCCCGACGCCGTGACCCCGCAGCGCGGCCAGTCCCGAGAGCTCTTCGGGGGGCAGCGGTTGCTCGACGTACTCGACGCCCATCGAGGCGAACGCGTCGACAGCCTCCGCGGCGGTTTCGCGGTCCCACGCGCCGTTCGCGTCCACTCGGACAGTGGCGTCGACGGCGTCCCGGACCGCCGAAACGCGTTCGAGGTCGGCCTCGAGTGACCGAACGCCGACTTTGAGCTTGAGGTAGTCGAACCCCTCCGCGACGGCCGAACGAGCCGCGGCGACTGTCTCCTCGACGCTCCCGTCGCCGACTGTGGCGTTGACCGGCACCGACGAACTCGGCGCCGAAAACCCGCCGCGGTCGGCAAGCAGCGCCGCGAGGGACTCCCCGCTCGCTCGTGCTTCCGCGTCCAGCACTGCGAGCCGGTAGCCGTGCCGGGCAGCCGGCGTCGGCGGCTGCTCCCCGGCGAGGTCGTCCACACGCTGCCACGACTCGGGCGGGTCTCGGAGCGCGGCCTCGCAGGCCTCGTACTCCTCGGTCCAGCCGGGCAGCGGCGTCGCTTCCCCGACGCCGCGAACCGTCCCGGCGTCGGTCGAGCGCTCCACGCCGACGAGCAGCCCGTGACGCTCGTCGATATCTCCGTCGGCGGTCGCCAGCGGGCGTGCCAGATCGAGCGAGAACGGGCGGAGCGTCGGACTCATCCGAGGATCAGGCCGGCGGTGAACAGCACCGCGTACAGCGCGAGCAGTTGGCCGGTTCGCTCCAGCGCGGGGTTGAGCGCCTCGCCGTCGGTTCGGGTCAGCACTGTTCGGGTCACGATCCCGGCCAGGGGCAGCGAGAGCAGCGGCAGCAGGACCGGCGGTCCGAACTCCCCGAGGAACAGCCACACCGGAACCACGTAGGCGAGTGCGAGCATCGCAACGTACTCGACTCGGCAGACGCCGTAGCCGAAGCGGACCGCGAGCGTTCGCTTCCCGGTCCTGCTGTCCTCCTCTTTATCCCGGACGTTGTTCACCACGAGGACGTTCGTTGTGAGCCCCGCCATCGGGAGGCTCGAAAGCAGCGCTAGCGACGGGACGGTCCCGGGCGGTAGCGTGGTCGGGACGCCGGCGACGGCCGCGGCGGCCTGCACGTAGACGGTCCCCGTGACGGCGACGAGGCCGAAGAAGACGAACACGAACAGGTCGCCGAGCCCGTGGTAGCCCAGCGGGTACGGCCCGCCGGTGTAGGCGATCCCGGAGGCGACCGACAGCAGGCCGATCACGAGGATCGGCACGCCGCCGACCCAGACGAGGTAGCTCCCGACGAGGATCGCGGCGGCGAAGGTGAGCCACATCGCCCGCTTGACGGCGTCGGGTTCGATCAGCCCGCCAGCAGTCACGCGAGTGAACCCTTCTCGGTCTTCGGTGTCGGCGCCCTGGATCGCGTCGTAGTAGTCGTTCGCGAAGTTGGTGCCGATCTGGATCAGGATCGCGCCCAGCAGCGCCGCGGCGGCGGGCAGCGGCGCGAACAGCCCCTCGTGGACGGCGACGCCGACGCCGACGAGTACCGGCGAGATCGCCGCCGGCATCGTCTGCGGCCGGGCGGCCATCACCCACGCGCGCCGCCGAGAGATCTCGGTCTCCGTACTCATTGTCGAGCGGTGGAGCGGGCGGGGCATGAAGGGTGGGTTCTCGAGCGAGGGGTCGGCGGGAGAGCTATACCCGGGCCGTGTAACGGTGACGTATGGCACGCGTACCTTACGTCGATCCCGAGGATATCCCCGATGAGTACAGCGATCTCGTCGTCTCGAAGCTACAGGGCAAGCCGGTGAACGTCTACGCGGCGCTCGGCAACAACCCCGAGGTGCTGGCGGGCACGCGTGCGTTCCTCGCCTCGCTGTGGGAGTCGACGGGCCTCTCGGAGCGCGAGCGCGAGCTGGTGATCCTGCTCACCGCGGCCGGAAACGAGAGCCGCTACGAGTGGCACCAGCACGTCCGGATCGGTCGCGAGGCCGGCGTCTCCGAAGCCGAGATGGCCGCGATCGAGGCCGGCGACTTCGACGGGTTCGACGGGGACGATGGGCTGTTGCTGCGCTACGCCGAGGCCGTGCTGGATCGTGACGTCGACGACACGCTCCACGAGGCGATCGTCGACGCGTACGACGAGTCGACGGCCGTCGGCGTCGCGTCGCTCGTGAACGGCTACAGCTCGCTGGCAGGGGTGCTCGACGCGTTCGACGTGGAGCTGGAGGACGGCGAGGAGTTCGCCGGCTGGGACCCACGGGCGTAGCCCGCACGGCCAGCCGCGGAATCCGGAACGGTTTCGGGCGGCGAGCGGGAGATCGAGGTATGGACCGGGCCGACCCGCGGACCGCCTACGACGACCTCTACGAGGCGAGCAACACCAGCGAGGTCGAGCCGGAGCGGTTCGACGAGCTGGTCGACGGGGAGCCGTTCACCACCGGGTGGGTCACGGTCGCGTCGGTGCTGGACAGCGAAGGGCGGATGCTGTTGATCTACGACGAGGACGACAAGGCGTGGGTCGTTCCCGGCGGCGCGGTCAAGCCCGGCGAGTCGCTCCCGGAAGCAGTGACACGCGAGGTCGACGAGGAGGCGGGCGTCCCGATCGAACCGGGACGGCCACACAGCGCGGTCGAGGCGACCTGTACCGACGGCGATCGCTCGGCGTCGTTCACCGTCGTCGGCTTCGAGGCGACGCCCGAGACGACCACCGTCGGCGCCGATCTGGGCGTCGACGACGAGACGATCACCGACGCCGCGTGGTTCGCGGAACTGCCCGAGGAGCTGTTCGCCCGCGATCACGCGGAAGCGCTGTTCGAGCGGGTGCGGGCGACGCAGATCTGACCTCTCAGTAGTGCCAGGGGTACCCCGAGAAATCGGGCTCCCTCCCTTCGAGGAACGCGTCCCGGCCCTCCTTCGCCTCGTCGGTCATGTACGCCAGCCGTGTCGCCTCGCCGGCGAACACCTGCTGGCCCACCATCCCGTCGTCGGCCATGTTGAACGCGAACTTCAGCATCCGCATCGCCGTCGGGCTCTTGCTCGTCATCGTCTCGGCCCAGTCGATGGCGGTGTCCTCCAGTTCCTCGTGGGGCACCGCCTCGTTGGCCATCCCCATGTCGACGGCCTCTTCGGCGGAGTAGGTCTTCCCGAGGAAGAACACCTCGCGAGCCTTCTTCTGACCGATCTGGCGCGCGAGATACGCCGAGCCGAACCCGCCGTCGAAGGAGGCCACGTCGGGGTCGGTCTGGAGGAACTTCGCGTGCTCCTCGCTCGCGAGCGTGAGGTCACAGACGACGTGCAGCGAGTGGCCGCCGCCGACGGCCCAGCCCGGCACGACCGCGACGACCGGTTTGGGCATGAACCGGATCAGCCGCTGGATTTCGAGGATGTGGAGTCGGCCCGCCTTGGCCTGCTTGACGGCCTCGGAGTCGTCCTCGGCGGCTTCGTCGTCGCCGCGGTACTCGTAGCCCGAGCCGCCACGGACCGACTGGTCGCCGCCGGCACAGAACGCCCAGCCGCCGTCCTTCTCGGAGGGGCCGTTGCCCGTCAGGAGGACGGCGCCGACGTCGGCCTGCTTGCGCGCGTGGTCGAGCGCCGCGTGGAGCTCGTCGACGGTGCCGGGGCGGAACGCGTTCCGCACGTCGGGACGGTCGAACGCGATGCGGACTGCGGGGAAGTCGACGCCGCGATGGTAGGTGATGTCGTCGAACTCGCCGGCGCCGTCGACCTGCTCCCAGCGGTCGGGGTCGAACAGCTCTGAGACCATGTCGGAACCGCGACGCCGGCCCGCAAAAAGCCCGCGGTCGGTGGCGTTCGCGTCCCACGCTCTGCGGCTGCGGGGCGCTCAGGGCGAGAGTGTGTCCACGACCTCCTCCTGCAGGCGGTCGCGGACGTCGTGGGAGTCGGCAGCGTCGGTGACGACCTCCACGACGGTGCTCCCGTCGCTCGCCACCGCCTCGCTGTAGGCGTCGACGAACCCCTCGCGGGAGTCCACGCGTTCGTACTCGAGGCCGTACAGGTCGCTGGTCGGCTCGAAATCGATCCCGTGAGGGGTCTCGAACTGCTCGGTGAACGGCGGGTCGAACGACTCGATCGGGAGCATGTGGAAGATGCCGCCGCCGTCGTTGTTGACGAGGACGATCGTCGCGTCCACGTCACACCGCGCGACCGCGAGCAGCCCGTTCATGTCGTGGTAGTACGCGAGGTCGCCGATCACGAGCGTCAGGTGGTCCGTCGTCGCGGAGCCGGCGCCCAGCGCCGCTGAGGTGACCCCGTCGATCCCCGAGACGCCGCGGTTGCCCAGCGCGGTCACCGCGTCAGGGCTCGGCTGCGCGAAGCGATCCAGATCCCGGACGGGCATCGAGTTCGAGACGAACAGCGTGGTCGGTTCGGGCGCCGCGTCGACCGCGTCGGCGACGATCCCGCCCTCGAACAGTCCCTCGTGCGCTTCGACAACGTCCCAGTGGGTCTCCTCGGCTTCGGCCCACAGCTCACGCCACTCCCCGGAGTCCGGACCGGCGACGATCCGCGAGAGCGCCTCGGCCAGCCGCGAGGGGTCGGCGACGACGAGGTCGGTCGCGGTGAACTCCGCCTCGCGCCACTTCCCGGCAGGGTCGACCACGAACTGCTCGGCGTCGGTCCGGGCGAGGTAGTTCCGCAGCGGCTTCGAGGTGGGTGAGGCGCCGATCCGCAGGACAGCCTGGGGATCGGGCCAGTCGCCGGTAACCGACTCGTCGAGGTAGGCGTCGTAGCCGCCGAGCACGGGCGCGACGCGGGTGTGGCCGCCGAAGCGCAGGCCGGAGAGCGGGTCCGCGAGGATCGGGAACCCGGTCGCGTGCGCGAGCGCGACGACGGCCTCGGGGTCGACCTCGGTCGGGTCCGCGGGGCCGGCGACGATCAGCCCCCGCTCGACGCCGAGGTCGTCCGCGAGCTGCCGGATCTCGTCGTCGGGGAGCTCCGGCGCCCCTTGTGCTCGCTCGACGAACGCGGGCGCGGAATCGCCGGCACCGACACCTGCGGGGGCGGCGGCGCTGCTCCCCTCGCTCGCCCGTCCCTCGGCGGCCAGCGCGTCGAGGTCCTCCGGCACGTCGCCGGGTACCTCGGTCGGTTCGAGGGGTTTGCGGAACGGGCAGTTGAGGTGGACGGGGCCGGCGTCGGTCCCCTCGGCCTCGGCGAGCGCGCGGGCGACGGTGGTCCGCAGCGAGCGGAGTTTCCTGGCTTCGGCCTCGGGCTCTGGGAGGTCCTTGTACCACCGGACGGCGTCGCCGTACAGCTTCTCCTGATCGGCGGTCTGGTTCGCGCCGGAGTCCCGGAGCTCCGGCGGTCGGTCGGCCGTGAGCGCGAGCAGCGGGACGCGGGACTGGTCGGCCTCCATCACCGCGGGGTGGTAGTTCGCGGCGGCGGTGCCGGAGGTACAGACCAGCGGCGTCACCTCGCCGGTGCGGCGGGCCCGGCCGAGCGCGAAGTACGCCGCGGAGCGCTCGTCGAGGTGGGAGAACGTCCGGATCGCCTCGTGTTCGTCGAACGCGACCGTCAGCGGCGTCGAGCGCGAGCCCGGCGAGATGCAGGCTGCGCTGACGCCACCCCGGGCGAGCTCGTCCACGATCGCCCGGGCCCAGAGCGTGTTGCGGTTCGGTGCGGTCATTGTCGGACCCTGGCGGCCGGGGCTGTTGGTTCCTGCGTTCCCGGTCGCCCACTGTCGACGGGGGCGGGAACGCCCGCCTCGTGGCGGTTTCGTAGCGACTTTACCGAAGCCCGTGCCACCTCCGGCCATGACCGATCGCATCGTCGTCGTCGGGGCCGGCTACGCGGGCGCCGGCACCGTCGACTCGCTCAAGCAGGAAGTGCCGGACGCCGGACTCGAGGACGACGTCGAACTCGTCTGGATCAACGAACACGACTACCACCTCGTGCTGCACGAGGCCCACCGCGTGATCCGCGACCCCAGCGTGGCGTCGAAGATCACCATCCCCTGTGAGTCGATGCTGCCCGACTGGGGGGAGTTCGTGCAGGACCGCGTCGTCGGCCTCGACACCGACGAGCGAACGGTCGAACTCGACGACAGCGAGCCCGTCGACTACGACTACCTCCTCCTGGGGATCGGCAGCGCCACCGCCTTTTTCGGCATCGACGGCCTGCGCGAGCACGCGCTCACCCTCAAGAGCCTCGCGGACGCCCGCGAGATCCACGAGGACGTGAAGGACGCCGCCGCGGACGCCTCCGTCGCCGACCCGGCGCAGGTGGTCGTCGGCGGCGCGGGACTGTCGGGGATCCAGGCCGCCGGTGAGATCGCGGAGTACCGCGACGAGCACGACGCCCCGATCGACGTCCACCTCGTCGAGGGGTTGGAGGAGGTGTTCCCCGGCAACGACGATTCGGTCCAGCAGGCGATCCGCGAGCGACTGGAGGCCGCCGACGTCAACGTCGAGTGCGGCGAGTTCATCTCGGAGGTCGACGACGACACCGTGTACCTCGGCGGCGGCGAGGACGAGGACCCGGAGGAGATGCCGTACGACGTGCTCGTCTGGACCGGCGGTATCACCGGCCAGGAGGAGCTGGCGAACACCGACCTCGACAAGGACGACCGCTCCCGCCGGGTGTTCGCCGATCGGGATTTCCAGACGAGCGACGATCGCGTGTTCGCGATCGGCGACACGGCCCTGATCGATCAGGGCGAGGACGAGGTCGCGCCGCCGACCGCGGTCGCGGCGTGGACCGCCGCCGAAGTCGCGGGGGAGAACCTCGTCAACGCCGTGCAGGGCCGACCGCTCTCGGCGTGGACGTACGAGGACAAGGGGACGCTGCTCTCGGTCGGCGACGAGGCCGTCGCCCACGACATCGCGGCACTGCCGTTCGACACGTTCGGCGGGACGCCCGCGAAGTTCCTGAAGAAGGCCGCCGCAGTCCGGTGGATCGCCTCGATCTCCTCGTTCGGGCGGGGAATGAATGCCTGGAGCGACATGTGAGCGGGTAGACGGCAACGCTTTCTGTCGGTTTTCGGTGAGAGTCGCGATTTTGGGACGGTGGTACCGCCGATCGACGTTCGACTTGGTAGGGAGTTCGCGGCGTTTGAAATTTCTGAACTTTCCAAAATTTGCAAATGGTGCGGGTGTTATGCTCGTGAGATTGGTTGATCGCAACAGCGACAGCAACAGCATCTCGTTCGTAGGACACTTGCGACTGCAGGGTGCCGGGCACGAGGCCCGGCACAGCATACGGCCCCCACCCCTCCCCCCGCGAGCGCCTGATTGGCGCTCGCGAGGCGTCCACCGCCACCGCACCGCCGTCGCTGTCGGCGCGAAGCGCGAGCAGGGCGGGACCGAAGGTCCCGCTGGCAGTGCGGGCGACACGTGGGTCGCCCGCACGACCCTCCGTGGACGAGCAGGCGCGAGGTCCTCGCGAGTGGAACGAGCGAGGGCACGAGAGAGCTCCGCTCTCTCGGAGGGCGAGTAAGCGACAGACGGGAGCGAACGAGTCGGCTGGGGGGTCTGAGGGCTGTGCGGTGCGGTTGCGGTCGCAAGTGGTCATGCTTCGAGATGTTGTTGCTGTCGCGGTCCTCGACCACGTTCGCCGTGACAACACCGAGCGCTAACCACCTCTCCACGACAAAAAAAAAAGAACGAACCCTACTACCACCCACCATCAATCGGTTCCTACCCTGCCACAAGCCATTTCCCCAGTCTTCCCCTCCTTCCGTCTCCGATGAGAGCTTCCACACTCGTCCTCGCGTTCGGTGCGTTCGTGTTCGTGCTTCCGATCCCCGGGACGTTCATCGCCGGCGCACTCGTGCTGCTCGCGGGTGCGGCCGCCCGCTGGCTCGGATCGTAGTCGTTCCGCGTCGTACAGCAACCGTTTCTCCCCGCAGCCGTCCACTTCCGCCGGCTACCGCCTGAACTGCTCGGTGACTCCACCGGTGACGGGTGGTCGGTCCCCCGGCCCGTCGTCGCCGTGTTTCTCCTCGGCGTACCGCGCGCCGGCGGCGACACTGACCGCCGCGAGCAGGATCCCGCCGAGCACGTCGGTCAGCCAGTGGATCCCCAGATACATCGTGGCCACCGCCACCGACGCCGCGAGCGTCGTGGCGACCGGGAGCCACCCCGGCGCAGCCGTGCGGTACCGGGCGGCCAGTAGCGCCACCGTGACCGACAGCGACGTGTGCAGCGACGGGAACACGTTGGTGTTCTCGTTCACCCGGGCTGTGAGATGCTGGACCTCCGGCCAGTTGCTGAACAGCAGCGACTCCACCGCGCCGGGCATGAAGTTCCGCGGACCGTACGCGACGAACAGCACGTAGCAGAGCAGGCCGATGCCGTAGTTCAGCGTGTAGGCGACCAGCGTCGCAGATAGCGCGCGCGTGTCGTCGTGGAACGCGTAGAGCACGACCGGGAACGTGAGCAGGAACACGTAGCCGAACACGTAGACAAAGCTGAAGTACGCGGTCAGCTCCGGCGTGGCGAACGACTGCAGGTCCGCGACGAACGCGCCTTCCAGGCTGTGGATCACCTTCGTGACGTTCACGCCGATCAGCCACGAGACCCCGACGCCGACGTCGCGAACGGTGCCGTTGGCGAGCAACAGCGCACCGAGGACGGCGGCGGTCGGGGCGACCGCCCGGGCGTTCTCCCGGAGCGAACTCCCCCGGAACTCCCGGCCGATGACCCATCGGACGGCGCCGAGTCCCAGCAGATGCAGCGCGAGCACCACGGCGACGATCTGGAGCAGAACGCCGACCAGACTCACGGGTTCCCCCCGACGAGCGTGTCGTCGTCGTACTGGTAGCCAGCCTCGCGGAACGTCTCGCGGGCGGCGTCGGCGTTCAGTTCGCCGTTCCGGCCGAGGAACGGGACCACGGGGTTGCCCTCGTCCCACTCGAGGTCCTCGGGGTACCACTGGGTGCCCTGGAGCGGGCCGACCGCGGGTCGGGCGTAGCCGTCGAGCACCTCCGCGGCGAGAGACTCGCCGTCGATCAGGCGAGCGAGTGTGTTCCGGAACCGCGGGTTGTCGAGATGCGTCCGGCGGGTGTTGTAGCCGAGGACGTACGGTCGGTCCGAGCGGCGCACGAGCAGTTCGGCCCCCTCCGCACGGCCGATCCGTGGGACCGTCGACGCGCCGACGGTGGTGCCAGTCAGATCCGCGTCGCCGTCGGCAACCGTGTCGACGGCGCTCACGTCGGAGCCCACCACCTGTACCGAGAGCGCGTCGACGTTGGGGTCGGCGACCCAGTCGGGGAGGTCGGTTCCCTCACGCGTCGAGAAGTGGTCGACGCGTTCCAGTCGGAGATGTTCTCGGGGGGTGTTCCGGGCGAACTCGAACGGGCCGCTCCCGACCGGCGGGATGTTGTTGGTGACGAGCGCCTCGGTCACCGTCCCGACGGGGATCCCGCCGATCGCAGCGGTGTCGGTGCGCTCGCTCCAGACGTGCTCCGGGAGGATCGGCACTGTCAGCCCCCGCGACGCGACGGCGGGGGCGGACTCGACGAACGTCACGTCGAGTCGCCGGTCGTCGACGACCGAGATCTCGTCGACGAGGCTGCTCCGCCCCCGGAACGCCGGTGACGGTATCTCGGCGTCCTCGTCGTCGTCGCCCCCAAGCGTCGTGTCCGCGAGCAGGTCGTACGTGAACGCGACGTCGTCGGCGGTCAGTTCCTCGTCGTCGTGCCACGTCAGGTCCTCGCGGAGGGTGACACGCGCCGTCGGCGTGTCGCGGTCCAAGAGTTCGACTGACTCCGCGAGCCACGGCGTCAGCTCCCCCTCGATCGGGCGGGCGAGCGAATCGTACAGCAGCCCGGTCAGCACGTCGCTCCGGCGGAACTCCACCGAGAGCGGGTTCAGGTTCGTCGTGGCGCGTCGATCGGTGCCAACCACGCGGAGCGTCCGTTCGTCGCTCCCACTCCCGTACTCAGCGGCGACCCGCAGATACCCCAGCGGCGAGCGGAGGTCGACGTCCTGCCAGTTCGGGCCGGCGTCGGTTCGCGCCGCCCGGATGTCGTCGGGCACGGTGAGCAGCGTGAACGGCTGGGTCCGAGCGACCGTTCGCTGAGCCCGTAGGAGCGCTTCCTGTCGGTGGTCGCCGTCGGTCTGCCGCTGGCTCTCGAGCGCGGCGTCGACGTTGAGGTTGGTGTAGCCGAACGGGTTCTGCCACCCTGGCGCGTCCGCGAACCGCGAGTGCAGCAGCGTCGTGAGCGCGTCGGGCTCCCGGAACTTCTCGGGGAGCCGCATCACGAACATGTCGAACTCGGTCCGGAGCAGGCTCTGGCGCATGAGCTCCTGCTCGGACATCGGGAGAACGTTGGTGCCGATGCCGGCGGCCTGGAACCACGACGCGATCCGGCGTGCCAGTGTGAGCGCGTACGGGTCGGCGTCGGCCGGGAGCGTCTTGATCCGGAACTCGATGGGTTGGATCGACCGCCAGCCCGTCATGCTGCGCGCCCGCTGGAGACAGCCGCCGCTCAGGGCCGCGGCACCGCTGCCCAGTGCCGCGAGGACCGAGCGGCGGTCCGTCGGCAGGCTCGACTCGGTGCCCATTATCACCGGAACTGGGTGACGGATAGACATATGAATTGTGCTGTTCCTCGCAGAGCGACGGAATACAGCTCCGTTCAGACAGACTTTAACCCAGCCCGCGACTCTTTCCACCCCGATGGCGCTCCCGAAACGAACCCTCCGTCTTCTGCTCGCAGTGCTGGTCGTCGCCTCCGCTGCGACCGTCGCGGTCGGCTACGTCGAGAGCGAGCGAACGAACGATCGGGTGACCGGTGACCCCGCCGTCGAGCAGGCGTTCCGCTCCGGCAGCGACGACGCCGTCGTCGGCGAGCGCGACAACATCACCGTCGTCGCGACGGACTCGAACGCGTTCGTCAGCGACGAGGGGTCCGCGGCGCGGGCGCAGGCGGAGCTCGCGGCGTTCGCGCCGAACGGGAGCATCTACTACTACCAGAACGACCACACGCGCTACTGGGACGTCGACCCCGTGGAGGGGACTCAGGCCACCGTCGAGTTCGTCTACGCCGACCACCTCGACCCCGACGAGTGTGACGGCTCGGTCTGTACCCGGAACGGGATCGAGCGCGTCAACCTCACGACCGGCGAGCGCACCGACGTGTTCAGCCGCATCACCGCCGGCAAACACTCCACACGCTGGCACGACGCGGATCGGGTCGACGACGACCGGCTGCTCGTGGCCGACATCGCACAGGACCGGGCGTTCATCGTCAACACCACGACCGGGCTGATCGAGTGGTCGTGGGAAGCCCAGGCCGACTACGATATCGAGAGCGGCGGCCCGTACCCCGAGGACTGGACGCACATCAACGACGTCGAGCACGTCGAGGTCGACGGCGAGGAGGCGGTGATGGTCAGCCTCCGGAACCAGGACCAGGTGGCGTTCATCGGGATGGACGGCGAACTCATGGAGGACTGGACGCTCGGCGAGGACGGCGACCACGCGACGCTGTACGAGCAGCACAACCCCGACTTCATCCCCGAGGAGCGGGGCGGGCCGGCGCTGCTCGTCGGCGACTCCGAGAACGGGCGGATCGTCGAGTACCAGCGCGAGGACGGCGAGTGGGTCCAGTCGTGGACGTGGGCCGACCAGCGGATGCAGTGGCCCCGCGACGCCGACCGCCTGCCGAACGGCCACACGCTGATCACCGACTCCAACGGCGACCGCGTCTTCGAGGTCGACGAGGAGGGTGAGGTCGTCTGGTCGGCCGATATCGGCTTCCCCTACGAGGCCGAGCGCCTCGGCACCGGCGACGAGAGCACGGGCGGCGAGAGCGCGGCGTCGCTGGGGCTCCCGAGCCACGAGCCCGAGCCCGCCGAGGCGTCGCTGCTCCAGCGCGCCCAGAACGCGCTGCCGCCGACGATCCAGAACGGGATCTCCTACGCGTTCCCGCGCTGGGTCGGTCTGCTCGAGGGGGCGGCGCTGCTCGTCCTGATCGGCAGCCTGCTGTGCTGGGGGACGCTCGAGTACCGCTGGCTCGACCGTACCCTCTCCGTCCGCTCCCCGATCCAGATCCGTCGGAAATGACGCAAGGAAGCGACTCCGTCCCGATCACGCGCGACGACGCCCCCTGGCTGGGTGCGGCGCTCGCGGCGGGGCTGCTCGCGGTCGTCGTCTACCTCGCGACCAACCCCTACCCCGCCTACGGCGCCGGGCTCTACCTCGAGATCGCCGACACGATCGCCGCCAACGGCTACGCGCCGCCGGCCGAGATCTCGGGGTACACCGCCGACGGCGTCCCGTTCGCCTACCCGCCGCTGCAGTTCTTCCTGCTCGCCGTGTTGCTCGATCTCGGTGCCGATCCGGTCGCGCTGGCGCAGTTCGTCCCCTCGGTCGGCGTGCTCGCCGCGCTCGTGCCCGTCTACCTGCTCGCGCGGGACTACGCGGGCTCGCGGCCCGCGGGTGCGGCCGCCGGCGTCGCGGTCGCGCTCAACCCCCAACTGCTCCAGTGGCACGTCTCCGCGGGCGGGCTGGTACGGGCGTTCGCGTTCTGCTACGCGCTGCTCGCGATCTACGCGGGCTACCACGCGTTCGCTCACGGTTCGCGGCGCGCGCTCGCCGTCGGCGCGCTGGCGTTCGGCGCGACCGTGCTCACGCATCCGACGTACTCGCTGTTCGTCGTCGTCACGTACCTCCTGCTGTGGGCGGTTCGTGACCCCTCGCTCGTCGGACTCCTCCGCGGCGCGGCGGTCGGGTTCGGCGGCGCAGTCGTCGCCTCGCCGTGGCTGCTCTGGGTCACGAGCACCCACGGGATCGACGTGCTCACCGGCGCCGCAGGCACCCACGGCGGCGTCGGCGGCGGACTGGCGACGATCGGCTTCTCCGCCACGCTGCTGCCGCTGCTCGGCGCCGCCTATCTCCTCTGGGTCCGCCGGGAGTGGTTCCTCGCGGCGTGGGCGCTCGCGGCGGAGCTGCTGTTCGCCCAGCCTCGGTTCGCGTTCACGGTCGGGAGCGTCGTCGCCGGCGTCGCGGCCGTCGACGTGGCCCGGCGGCTCCCCGCGCTCGACGGCCGCGTCTCGCTCCCGTCGCTGGGGTCGGTGGACCGCCGCGAGGTCGCCGCGGCGGCCTGTCTCCTGCTCGCGAGCGTCGCCGGCGGGACGTACCTCGCTCACGAGATGACGCTCACGGGCGACCCCTCCTCGCCCGAGTTCCTCGACGGCGCGGACGTCGAGGCGATGGCGTGGGCCGAGAGCGAGACCCGACCTGACGCGACGTTCGTCGTGCTCGGCGACGCCGCGGAGTGGTTCCCGGCGCTCGCGGACCGTACGATCCTGGTCGGCCCGTGGGGGGTGGAGTGGTACGGGCCTGAGGCGTACGAGACGCAGTTGGAGACGTTCGAGAACGTCTCCCGCTGTGACGGCGCGGACTGCGTCGAACGCGAGATGGCGACTGTCGACGCCGACCCTGACTACGTCTACCTTCCGAAGGGGTCCTACACGGTTCGGGGCCATCCCGAGGTGACGTTCGGCTCGCTGGAGCGCTCCTTCGCGGCGTCGGCCGACTGGGAGCGCGCCTACGAGAACGACGGGGTGGTCGTGTTCCGGGCGGTCGCGTAGCGCCGCGACCACCGGCTACTTCCCCGTCGACGCGTTTTCTCCGGTAATGACTGAACCCGTCAGCGGCCGGAACCGACTCGACGAGGAGGCCAGCCCGTACCTCCAGCAGCACGCCGACAACCCCGTGAACTGGCAGCCGTGGGACGAGAGCGCGCTCGAGGAGGCCCGCGAGCGCGACGTCCCCATCTTCCTCTCGGTGGGCTACTCGGCCTGCCACTGGTGTCACGTGATGGCCGAGGAGTCCTTCGAGGACGAGCAGGTCGCGGAGGTCCTGAACGAGGAGTTCGTCCCGATCAAGGTCGACCGCGAGGAGCGGCCGGATCTCGACCGCGTCTACCAGACGGTCTGCCAACTGGTGACCGGCGGCGGCGGGTGGCCGCTCTCGGCCTTCTTGACCCCCGAGGGGAAGCCGTTCTACGTCGGGACGTACTTCCCGCCCGAACCACAGCCGGGGCGCAACGTCCCCGGCTTCGAACAGCTCTGCCGGCAGATCGCCGATTCGTGGTCGGACCCTGAACAGCGCGGGGAGATGGAGAACCGCGCCGAGCAGTGGACGTCGGCGGCGCGGGACCGCATGGAACCCGCCGAGTCACCGGACGGGGAATCGGCGCCGCCGAGCACCGACATCCTCGACGACGCCGCGGCGGCGGCGATCCGCGGCGCCGACCGCCAGCACGGCGGGTTCGGCCAGGGCGGCCCGAAGTTCCCCCACCCGGGCCGGGTCGAACTCCTCCTTCGGGTGGCGTCGCTGTCGGACGACCCAGAGCCGCTGACGGTCGCGGAGAACGCGCTGAACGCGATGGGGAGCGGCGGGCTGTACGACCACCTCGGCGGCGGGTTCCACCGCTACTGCGTCGACGAGGACTGGACCGTCCCACACTTCGAGAAGATGGCGTACGACAACGCGACGATCCCGGCGGCCTTTCTCGCGGGCTACAGCGCGACGGGTCGGGAGCGCTACGCCGACGTCGTGGGGGAGACGCTCGACTTCGTCGAACGCGAACTCTCCCACCCCGAGGGCGGCTTTTTCAGCACCCTCGACGCACGGAGCGAGACACCCGAGGCACGGCTCGATGAGGGCGAGGATCCCGACCGCGAGGAGGGGGCGTTCTACGTCTGGACGCCCGCGGAGGTCCGCGACCTGCTCGACGAGCCGGCGGCGACGCTGTTCTGCCGGCGCTACGGCGTCGTCGCGGGCGGCAACTTCGAGGGCGGCACGAGCGTGCTGAACGAGACCGTCCCGGTCGCGGAGCTGGTCGGCGCCGAGATCGAGGTGGCAGGCGAGACGGTCGAGGCGCCCGACGACGCGGACGAGATCCACGACCTGCTCGCCGACGCCCGCGAACGGCTGTTCGCGGCCCGCGAGGAGCGCCCGCGCCCGCCCCGGGACGAGAAGGTGCTGGCGGGCTGGAACGGCCTGCTGATCGAGACGTTCGCTCGGTCGGGGTTCGTACTGGACGACGACGCTCGCATCGAACGTGCCCGCTCGGCGCTTTCGTTCGTCCGCGAACAGCTCTGGGACGCCGACGAGGGGCATCTCTCTCGGCGGTTCAAGGACGGACAGGTAGGGATCGACGGCGCGCTCGAGGACTACGCGTTCCTCGGCCGTGGCGCGTTCGAACTGTACCAGGCCACCGGCGACGTGGCGCCGCTCGCGTTCGCGCTCGACCTCGCGGAAGCCATCTCGGAGTCGTTCTACGACCCGGAGGACGGGACGCTCTACCTCGCCTCCAGCGAGAGCGAGGAGCTGGTCGCCCGACCGCAGGAGCTCACCGACCAGTCCACGCCCTCGAGTGTCGGCGCTGCGGTATCGCTGCTGCTCGATCTGGATCACTTCACCGACGAGGACCTCGGCAGCGTGGCGCGGGAGACGCTCGCGACCCACCGCGGCCGGATCGAGGCCAGCCCCGTGGAGCACGGTACGCTCGCGATGGCCGCCGACACGGCCGAGCGCGGGTCGCTCGAACTCACGGTCGCTGCCGAGGAACTGCCCGACGAGTGGCGCGGGACGCTCGCGGACCACTACCTGCCGGGTGCGGTCGTCGCCCGGCGGCCGCCGACCGAAGCCGGACTGCAGGACTGGCTCGACGAGCTCGGCCTCGACGAGGCGCCGCCGATCTGGGCCGACCGCGAGGCCCGCGACGGCGAGCCGACCGTGTACGCCTGTCGCTCCTTCACCTGCTCGCCGCCGGAGACGGATCTCGCGACGGCGCTCGACTGGGTCGAGGAGAACCTCTAACCCGCGGTCAGGCCGTCGCGGCTCGCGATCGCTCGTAGATCCACCCGCTCGCCACACCGAGCGGGAGCGTCAGCCAGCACGTGAAGGCGAACCCGAACCACAGGATCAGGACCCCGAGCAGGACGCTGAGTTCGAGGGCGGCGAACAGCGGGTCGGACAACACGAACCCCACGACGAGCACCGGCAACAGCAGCGTGATGGCGGCCAGGTAGGTCAGGACGACGGCGACGGTGCCCGCGATCGGGCCGAAGTACGCCGTTTCGGCCGGGAGATACCGCCACGTCATCCAGCCGGCGGCGAACGCGCCCGGCACGACCAGCGGGATCGCGGCGAGCCCGAACGGTGCGAGGCCGCGGGCCGACTCCATCCCGAGGAACCCGGCCACCGTCGTTGCTACGGCGAAAGCGAGGGCAGCCACGACCGCCGCGCTCGCACCGGCGTAGCCGGCACCGACGGCGCGCTCGTCGGCCTTGGGCAGTCTCCCGGGACCGTACTGGTGGCAGAACCGGCCGACGCGTCGGAAACTGGGGACCATACGCGCGGGTTCGGCCCGATCCGATAAATAGCTCGGGGTGAGAACGCCTACGCGTCGATTTCCTCGGCGAGGTACGCCGCGATCGGTCGGTCCTCGCTCTCGACGAAGCGGGCGATCCCCTCACCCTCCTTCTCGACGATCACGGTCGGGATCAGCTCGATTCCGTACTCCTCGACGGCCTCTCCGACTTTCTCGCCGTCCACGCGCTCGACCGCGTGGGCGTGGATCCGCTCGTCGGGCACGCCCGCGGCCTCGAGCGCCGCCGCGAACGCGGGGAGCTGCTGGCGGCAGTCGCCACACCAGTCGCCGCCCCAGACCCGGAACGTGAGGCCGTCGGCGCCGAGCGCGTCGACGACGTCCTCGTGGGCCGCGGTGTTCCACATCGGGTCGGGCTGGAGCGTCGAGAGCGTCGATTCGGGTGGTTCGGCTTCGCTCATACTCGATCTCGGCCCCCGGCGGGGATAAATCGTGCGTCAGTGGCGAACGGTCTCACTTCCCGACCAGACTCCCGGCCGTCCCCCCGATCGCGCCGAGGACGAGCGGGTACACCAGCCCCGCGAGCAGGATCGCGGTGACGAGATCCGGCGCGGCCGCGCCCTCGTAGGAGAAGAGGAACCGACCGATCACGGCCAGCGGGGCGTAGCCGATCGCGATCGCGGCGCCGGCGATCGCGCCCTCGGCCGGTTCGGCGGCGTCGGCGACACGGGCGGTCAGCAGCCCCGCCGCGAGCAGCAGCACGATCGGGATCGCGTACAGCAACGCGAGCGAGCCCCCGTCGCTGCCCGCGATGAAGTTCTGTGACTGCGTGCCGCCGAAGGCGTCGATCCGGACGCTGACGAAGTGGGCGTTGTAGAACAGCCACCCGACACCCTGCCAGACGGCGATGGGTTCGCCGCCGAGCAGTTCGGTGATGAGGTTGTACCCCTGCAGGCGCTCCGCGACGGAGCCGCTCTGCCAGACGTACGTGATCAGATACCCTAGCAGGTACGCGCCGATACCGGCACCCGCGCCCGCACCGAACGGCAGTCTGTCGGCCACACTGTTTGTGCTCATCGGATGTAGGGTCCGACTGCGGGTAAAAATCACTGACGGCCGTTTTCGGGGGCCGCTGTCGCTACTCCTTTAGTGCCGACCCGGGTACGCCGAGGTAGATGGACGCGAACGTGATCGACGCCATCGGGTCGCCGCTGGTCGAGGTGGCGTCGCCGGTCGGCACCGTCGCCGCCAAACTGGAGTCGAAGAACCCCGGCGGCTCCGCGAAGGACCGGCCGGCGCTGTACATGATCCGGGCCGCCGAGGAGTCCGGCGAACTCGGCGAGGGCGATGCTATCGTCGAGCCCACCAGCGGCAACACCGGGATCGGGCTCGCGATGATCGGCGCGGTGAAGGGGTACGACGTGCGGATCGTCATCCCGGAGTCGAAGTCGCCCGAACGGCGGCGGATCATGCGCGCCTACGGCGCCGACATCGAGATGGTCGACGGCGACATCGGCGACGCCCGCGACCGCGCCGACGAACTCGAAGCGACCGGCGAGTACGTCCAGGTCCGGCAGTTCGAGAACGCCGCCAACCCCCGCGCACACTACGAGACGACGGGCCCGGAGATCCTCGACCAGGTCGACCGCGAGGTCGACGCGTTCGTCGCCGGCGTCGGCACCGGCGGCACGCTGACGGGGACGAGCCGTCGGCTCCGCGAGGCGTTCCCCGCGATGGAGGTCGTCGCGGTCGAACCCGCGGGGAACGCCGTGCTCTCGGGGGGCGAGTCCGGCGCCGACGAGTATCAGGGGATGGGGCCGGGGTTCGTCTCGCCGAACCTCGACGTGGAGCTGATCGACGCGGTGGAGACTGTCGGTCTGGAGACCGCAGAGCGGGAGTGTCGCTGTCTGGCCAGCGAGGAGGGGATCCTCGTGGGGCAGTCCAGCGGCGCCGCGAACGTCGCCGCCCGACGAACCGCCAAGCAGCTCGCTGAGGCGGGTGTCGACGACCCCCTCGTGGTGACGGTGTTCCCCGACGGCGGCGAGCGCTACATGTCGACGGGGCTGTTCGAGGCCGAGGACGCCGAGGACTGCCAGTGGCAGTGTGAGGATTAACCGTCGAACTCGTCTTCGGTCACGCGAACCACCAGCACCTCGTCGTACCCCTCGCGCTCGGGTGTCCAATCGCCCTCACGTTCGACGAAGACAGGGTCCTGGGGGCGACTGTCCTCGACTCCGTACACTTGGAGGAGTTCACCGGTCTCCGCGGGGTCGATGTCGCCGTCACGGATCGCGGTTGCGAGGTCGCGGGAGAGCCACTCGGTCTCGGAGACGGAGTCCGACTGTACCAGCGGCGTCCGGACGAAGCGGACGAGATACCAGTTCAGATCGTTCAGCAGCGAGACGGCGGCGCCGATGGAGACGGTGTCGAGCGCGAGGCTGTTCGCGTACGGCTCCCGCAGCGCGTACGTCGAGAGCGCTTCGCGGGCGGTCTCCCGGGAGAGCAGTTCGTACCGGAGGTCGCTCTCGAGTTCGCCCAGCAGACAGACCTGCGCCATCGTCGGGGAGTCGCCGGCGCGGATGAAGTGGGTTGCGGTCCGGCGTCGGGCTCAGTCGACGACGTAGCGCTCGTCTGCGAGCGCGGCCGCGCGGTCGAGCAGGTCCTCGGGCTCGGCGGCCTCGACCTCGGAGCGCGTCGCGTTCGTCTCGGGGTAGTCGGGCGCGACGCGCTCACAGCCCACGTTGGTCGTCGCGTCGACGAACGTGCCGATCTCGCGGGCCTGCGCGACGATCTCCGGTTTGTCCCGGGTCAGCAGCGGGCGGTGGACCGGCAGGTTCGCGGCGGCGTCGGTGACGCGGACGTTCGGCCCGGTCTGGGAGGATTTCTGTCCGATCGACTCCCCCGTGGCGATCGAGTGGGCGTCCACGTCGTCGGCGACCGCCTCCGCGACCCGGAGCATCGCGCGCCGGAGCGAGAGCATCCGCGTCGCTCCCGTCGCCGCGACGAGGTCGTCGACGAGGTCGCCCGCCGGAACGACCCGCAGCCGAGCGTCGACGTGGGGCGCCGAGCGCGCGACCGTCTCGGCGGTCTCGACCGCGCGGGCGAGGTGGTCCGCGCCGCCGTAATCCCCGAGATCGAGGTAGACCGGAACCACCTCCAGCCCGCGTTTGAACAGCTCCCACGCCGCGACGGGGGAGTCGAGCCCGCCGGAGAACAGCACGACCGTCTTCCCTTGCGTGCCGACGGGGAGCCCGCCGGGGCCGTCGTACTCGGTGACGGAGACGAACGCCTCGTTCTCGCGGATGTCTAGCCGGTAGGCGCGGTCGGGGTCGTCGAGATCCACGTCGGCGCCGGTCGCCTCGCCGATCGCGGCACCGACCTCGCTCGCGACCTCCTGGCTCGTGAACGGGTGGGTCTCCGGCGGGCCGGCGCGGTTCGCGCGGACCGCGAACGTCGCGCCCTCGGGGTGATCCTCGGCCAGCGCGACCGCCGCCGCCGCGAGCGCGTCGGCTTCGGGCGCGGTCGTGATCGCGGGTCGCGTCGAGACGACGCCGAACGCGTCGGCGGCCGCACGGGCGGCCTCGTCGGCGGCGAAATCGGCGTCCTCGGGCGCGCGGATCAGCACCCGCGACCAGCGGCGCTCGACCTCGCCGGAGATCGATCGGTCGTCGAGGATCGCCCGCACGTTCGCGGCGAGGCGGTCGAGCATCTGCCCGCGAACTTTGTCGCTCTTGATGCCTGCCTCGCCGTAGCGCACGACGGCGAGGTCCGGTGACTGCTGCACGGGCGGGGTAGTCGCCGGGCGAGCATGGGCGTTTCCCTCCGTGTCGCGAGTCAGAACGCTCCCGAGGTAGTGTCTCGACGGCCCCGACAGCGACGTCACTTCCTTCACCGACACCCTGCTCTCGACGGACGGCGTCGGCGTGTTTCACGCCGCGGCGGGAAGTTCCGCGCCCACGAGCCGCCGGGCGAGACGATCAAACTCGAACTCGGCAGCGAGGTCGACACCAGCCGGGATCTCGCGTGAGGCAAGATATTTCCGCGGTCGCTTTCCGAACGTTTTCGTGAGCAGGAACGGAAAACCACTCGTGTCGGCGCTCGGGCTGATCGCCGTCGGTGTGCTCGGCGCCGGGTACACCCTCCTGACAGGCGGCTACAGCTACGCGGTTCTGTTCGTCGATAACGGTGTTCGGGGCCGGAACCTACGCGGAGGACCCACGTATCACCACACTCGCCTTGGCTCTCGGGGCGCTGATAGCCGCAGCCCTCGCCGCCGTTCGACTAGTCTACTACGGCTCGGTAGACCGACTGGTTGTTCTGCTGTTCGCTCTCGCTTCTGTGATGGCTTGGAAGGTAACTCAATAGACAACTCCTGATAACCGAACGGAGCGCGACACCGACGGGCGTACCGTCCTCGTCACGCCGTCGATTCGAGGGAACCTCGGTGCTCAGGCGTCGTCCAACCCGTCGATCGGGTCCTCCATCTCGCCGGTGATCGACTCGAGCAGGTCCGTCACCGTCACCATCCCGACGACCTCGCCGTCCTCCAGCACGAACGCGAGCTCCTGGCTCTCGACCTGGAACTGGTCGATGGCGTCGCTGACGTTCGTGTCGTGGGATATCGTCATCGGCGGTGCCGAGAGGTTGGTGAAGTCGATATCGCCGTCGGCGACGCTGTCACGGTACCGCGCGAGCATCGGGAAGTAGACGATTCCGCGGAAGTCCTGCACGTCCTCGCCGATCAGCGGGTAGCGCGTGTGGGGGTGCTCCTCCATCCGGCGGAAGTTCTCCTCGGTGTCGACTTCGGTGGAGAGCGTGACGACGTCCTCGGTGGGCACCATCACGTCGTTGACCTGCTGATCGCCGATCGTGAGCGCGTTCAGCACCTCCTCGCGGCGCTCCTCGGACATCTCGCCCTGCGAGAGCACCGACCCCAGTCGCTTGTGGAGGTCCGCGCGGGACTCGATGGCGTCCTCCTCGGCCTCCAGCCACGCACCGGTCATCTCGATGCCGAACAGGCCCAGCGTCCCCTTCGCGACCCAGTCGCCCAGCTTGATGATCGGGAGGATGGCACGGTTACACCAGTACAGCGGCGTCGCGCCGTACTTACAGACCAGCCGGGAGCGCTCGACGCCGAGATACGTCGGCGTCTGCTCGCCGTGGGTGAGGTGGACGAGGTTGATGATGAGGAACGCGATGAAGGCGCCCGCGCCGACGCCGGCTAGCGCGCTCCCCTGGAAGATCGGTTCGAAGATGGCCGCCAGCGCGGGCTCGGCGACGATACCCACCGCGATACTGGAGGCGGTGATCCCCACCTGACAGGTGGTGAGGTACAGTTCGAGGTCGTTGGTCATCTCCCAGGCGCGCTGGAGCGCGCTGCTCTCGCCGTCGCCGAGGAACTCCTGCTTCGAGAACTGTCGGGCGCGGGTGAGGGCGAACTCGATCGCGACGAAGAACCCGTTCGCGAGGATGAGCCCCACCCCAGCGAGAAGCCTGGCCGTGAGTTCGAACGTCTGCATGGGCGTGGCTCTCGGGCGCCCGCTGTAAATGCTCGGTGGCTCGTGCTACCCGTTCGCCGCGAGGTAGACGACGCCGAGTTCGACCAGTGCTGGGTGCGGAACCGCCTGCGGGCGAGCCCGTTCGACGGTCACGAGACCGTCGCGAAACGATCCACCCGACCCGGCGGCGACGGCCGTCGCCAGCACCGTGGCGCTCCTGCTGACGCCGGCCTTGCAGTGGACCAGCACGTCGCCCTCCCGGCGGGCGAGGCGTCTGACCGCGTCGAGGGCGGCCGCGAACGCTCTCCAGTCGTTCCCCTCGCCGTCGGTGAGCGGACGGTGGTGCGTAGTCAGGGGATACGCGTCGGTCGAGACGGAGACCACGGCAGCGAACCGACGGCCGTGGCGCTCGGGGTCGGCGGCGTGACGGTTGCCGAGGTAGAGGCCGCGGTGGTCCAGCGGTGCGAGGATCGGGTCGTCGGCGACGTCGCCGATCGGACGGAGGAACTCCCAGTCGGCGTCGGTCGAGTGGTCACTCATCGCCCCCGGAACCGGGGGTGACCGCGTGGGCTCAGAACGTCGAGATGTCGCCCTCGATCGCCTCGCGGGTGATCTCGGTCACGTTCGCGAGGTTGTCGTCGACGATCGCGCCCACTTCCTCCTCGATGTCGGCCACGTCGACGCCCTCCTCCGTGACGACCTGGGCGTCGGCGACGTGGGGCTCGTCGATCGGGCGACCGATCTGGGAGAGCAGGCGGAGCTGGAGATCGCGGATCCCGTCGACCTCCGCGACCACGTCCTCCGCGGTCGCCGTCGAGAGGAGGTTGTAGATCTTCCCGATGTGGTTGACGGGGTTCTTCCCGGAGGTGGCCTCCATGCTCATCGGGCGGTTGGGGGTGATGAGGCCGTTGGCGCGGTTCCCACGGCCGACGGAGCCGTCGTCGCCCTGCTCGGCGGAGGTACCCGTGACGGTGAGGTACACCGAACCCTCCTCGTAATCGTCGGCGGTGTTGACCTCGACGCTGACCTCGCGGTCCGTGTGGTCGCGGGCGACGCGCTCGGCGTAGGCCCGTACCTCCTCGACCGCGGCCTTGTACGCCTCGAGGTTCTCGACGTACTTGTCGATCATCGCGACGGCGACGGTCACGTCGATCGAGTCGCCCTCGCGTTTCCCCATCACCTTCACGTCCGGGCCGACCTCGGGGTTCTCCGCGGCGTACTCGCCGTTGAGCCCCCGCTCGATCTCGTGGACGATCGTCTCCGTTTCGGTGAGTGGGGCGTGGCCGACGCCGTAGGAGGTGTCGTTGGCCATCGGCACCTGGACCTCCTCCTCGCCGAACACGTCCTGCAGGTCGCCGCTCCCCTCGCCGAGCTGGATGTCGACGACCACGTCCGTCCCGTACTCGAGTTCGGGGATCTGCTCGGCGAGGTACTCCCGGGCGGCCGCCAGCGCCGTCGAGTCGACGGGGAGTTCGACGGTTACCCCGTCGCGTTCGTAGCTCTTGGTCGCGCGACCGACGATCAGGATGTAGATCGGTTCGATCACTTCGCCGCCGCCGTACGCCGGCGCCGCACGCCCCGCCGCGAGCTGGGTCTCGTCGGTGTTGTAGTGGAGCACCTTCCCCACGCGGTCGAGGTAGAGCTGCGAGAGCGCCCGCGAGACGCTCTCCGCGATCCCGTCGCAGATAGAGTCGGGGTGACCGATCCCCTTTCGCTCGACGATCTCGACCTGCTGGTCCTCGACCGCGCGCCGGTCGAGTTCGGAGACCTGAATGTTCCGCGTCATTGTCGGCTCTTCCGCGGGGCGGGGTCTATAACCTTCGGAAACGATCCAGGGGTAGGAAATAACTACTGCGCATCATCGGCGAGCAGCAGGCCGAGGTAGGAGCTGCGGATCTGCTCGTCGGGGTCCAGTCCCAGATCCCGGAGCAGTTCCTGTGCGCCCGTCCGGACCTGCTCGATGTCGGACTCGGCCGCCTCGCGTTCGATCTCGACGAACGACCCCAGCCCCTCGACCGCGTCGAGCGTGACGGTGTAGCCGTCCAGCGCGAACCGTTCGCGCTCCTTCTCGACGGTCGCGGCCGGCTCGAACCCCAGCCCGTCGAGGATGCCCGCGGCGGCGTCGCCGTCGTCGACGCCGGTCTCGTACTCCTCGCGGGTCTTCGACGCTGCCTCGACGAGCGGCCCCTTGTACGTCATCGCCGTCGTCGTCTCCTCGGCGTCGAGATCGGTCTCCTCGCGCAGCCGCAGCGCCTCGTCGGTTTCGGCGAACTCGCGGTGGGGCGCATCGTAGTACGTGTCGACCTGGCGGACGTGGTCGACGGGTTCGGCGCCGGCGTCGTCGAGCGCCGCCCGGACGGCCCCGTGGTCGGCTTCGACTTTGAGTTCGACCTCGTACATGGCTCGGGGATCGGCGCCGGCGGCGAAAAGGCTGGCCTCTCGGCCGCAACGCAGTTCCACGCCGGCGGCATACGGCCTCGCGATCGCTGGGACGAACTGACCGACGCGCTCTCAGCGTGGCCGAAAGCGTGACGCTGAGGGCTCAGTACGGGCGAAACTGAACGTCCCTCGATCCGGATCCTCGGCGGTTTCCAGCCCCGAAACGTTGTCCTTAAGAGTGGAACACGAGACGGTAGAGGTATGAGCGAAAACGAAGCCGACGCCGAGACCGAGGCCGAGGCGGCCGAGGAGTCCGAACAGACCCAGTCCGGGATCCAGGAGGGTGACTTCGTCCGTATCGACTACAACGTCCGCACCGTGAGCGACGACCGCGTCGTCGACACGACCCGGAAGGACGTCGCCGAGGAGGCCGGCATCGACGACGACGAGTACGACTTCTCCCCGCGCATCATCGTCGTCGGCGAGGGCCACGTGTTCCCGGGCGTCGACGACGCGCTGATCGGCAGCGAGGTCGGCGACGAAGGCACCGTGGAGATCGACGCCGAGGACGGGTTCGGCGAGTACGACCAGGAGGAGGTCCGCACCGTCAGCTCCTCGAAGCTGGACGAGGAGAACCGCCGCCCCGGCTCACAGGTCCAGATCGACGGCGAGCAGGGGTACGTCGAGCGAGTGATCGGCGGGCGCGCCCGCGTCGACTTCAACCACCCGCTGGCGGGTGAGGATCTCGAGTACGAGTACGAGATCGTCGACGTCGTCGACGACGACGAGGAGAAGGCCGCCGGCCTGCTGGGGATGTACCTCCAGATGGAGCCGGACCTGCGCATCGAGACCGAGACGGTCGAGGAGGAGGTCACCGTCGAGGACGAGGACGGCGAGGAGACCACCGAGACCGAGGAGGTCGAGCAGCGTACCCTCTACATCGAGGCGACCCAGCAGATGCAGATGAACCAGCAGTGGATGTTCCAGAAGAGCCAGGT
Source organism: Halolamina sp. CBA1230 (assembly GCF_002025255.2). Classification (GTDB taxonomy): domain Archaea; phylum Halobacteriota; class Halobacteria; order Halobacteriales; family Haloferacaceae; genus Halolamina. Next base: position 590,955 of record NZ_CP054587.1, on the reverse strand, counting down.
CGCCCAGGAGCTGATGGACCGTCTGGACCTCGACCGCGTGGTCGTCGAGGAGGTCTTCGACGGCAGCGGCGGCGGCATGATGGGCGGCATGGGCGGTATGATGGGCGGCATGGGCGGCGCCGAGGAGCTCGAAGAGGAGCTCGAGGACATCGAGGGCGACCTCGAGGACGCCGACGTCGACGCCGAGGAGATCGTCGACGAGCTCGACGAGGAGTAACGCTCGCGAACGACTCCCACACCAACCGAACTTTTTTGCGGGACGCCGAGCCACTAACGCGTAGCCGATGGAGCTCGACTTCTGCTGAGCCCGCCGGGCTCACGTGACGGCGTGTGTTGTTCATCGACCACGCTGTGAGCGGCGGGAGACCGACCGTGGCACCGTTTTCCGACAGCCTCGGGTCTCCCGCTCGCCGCGGGCAGGCGCCGCCGTCGCCGTCCGTCTCCGGTGGGGGACCCACCCTCACTAACGTTGCAAGACTCACCACCAGCCGAGACGGATGCACAGCGAGCGACCACCAGCGACGACGACGCCGACCGAACCGCCATCGTCGTCGCCCGCGACGCAGACGAACAGCCGGACACGACCGAGATCGAGCGCCTCGCCCGCGCGGCAGGGTACGAGGTCGTCGACACCCTCACCCAGCGACGCGAGGAAGGCGGCCAGTACAACGTCGGTCGCGGGAAAGCCGAGGAACTCGCCCGGCGCGTGGTCGCGACCGACGCCGACGCGGCGCTGTTCGACCTCGAACTCACGCCCGGGCAGTACGGTTCCCTGACCGCGCTCCTCCCGGACGGCACCGGCGTCGTCGACCGCCACCGGCTCGTGCTCGACATCTTCGAGACCGGCGCCGGCGACGAGGCCGCCCGGCTCCAAGTCGAACTCGCGAGACTGCGGTACGAGCTTCCGAAGCTCCGCGAGACCGAGGAGCGCACTCACATGCAGCGCGCCGCGGAGACCGGCTCCCGCGTGGTCGACACCGAGCGACGGATCCGGATCGTCGAGAACAAGCTGGACGAACTGACCGACCGGGCGAGCGAGCGCCGGGCCGAGCGCCGCGAGCAGGGGTTCGATCTCGTCGCGATCGCGGGGTACACCAACGCGGGCAAGTCGACGCTGCTGCACCGGCTTGCGGACGACCTCGCGGTCGACGAGATGGCGCCGGACCACGCCGACCTCGACGGCGTCGCGGCGGTCGAGGATCGGCTGTTCAAAACGCTCGACACCACCACCCGCCGGGCGACGATCGGCGGGCGGCGCGTGCTGTTGACCGACACCGTCGGCCTCGTCGACGGGATCCCCCACGACCTCGTGGCGTCGTTCAGCGCAACGCTCGACGCTGTCGCCGACAGCGACGCCGCGCTGCTGGTCGTCGACGCGAGCGATCCGCTGCCGACGATGCGCGAGAAGCTCCGGGTCTCGCTCGCCGAACTCGACGACCCTCGGGGGGAGCTGCTGGTCGTGCTCAACAAGTCAGATCTCGTCGACGACGAGGCGCTCGAGGAGCGCCGAAACGCGGTCGACTCGGTGGCGGGCGACCGTACCGCCGAGGTGCTCGCGGTCAGCGCACTGGCGGGTGGCGGCGCCGAGAACCTCCGTGACGCCGTAGCCGCGGCGCTCCCGAGCGAGACAGCTCAGTTCGATCTGCCCAATATCGGTGACACGCAGTCGTTCCTCGCCTGGGCGCACGACCACGGCCGCGTGACGGCGGAGTACGACGGCGACCGCGTTCGCGTCGAGTTCGCGGGGCGGCCGGCGGTCGTCGACCGAGCGCGGTCGCGGGCGACGGCGATCCGGGAGGGGTGAGCGCCGCCGTTACCGCTCCGCTGACTTTTTCTCACTCTGTCTCGAGGGGGGCTGTGTGTGCGGCTCACGGCCCCGGGCGCGGTTGCGGCGGCGCCCGACGGCCACGCACGCGGTGCTCAACCATGACTGACAACGGCGGCAACGATCGACGGCGGGATATCGAGGGGCGAATCAACACGCTCGGCACGGGCAGCAACGGCGTTGGCGGCCGGCGGGCCGACTCCGCCGAGGAGGAGGCCGACGACGCCGAACCGGAGACAGGCGTGACGCCGGAGGCGGACGACGACCGCGGGAGCGACGAGGCGGCGACGGAGCGGGAGACGGGCGTCACGCCGGAAGCCGACAGCGACGACTCCGGGGCGACGGCCGACGACGCCGACCGGGAGACGGGCGTGACCCCGGAGGCGAGTACCGACGACCACGGGGGTGAAGAGGAGGACCGCTCGTCGCTGGATATCGAGCTCGATCGGTTCGTGCGCGCCTTCGCCGTGAGGCGGGCCGAGGAGAGCGACGAGACGCTCGACGAGTACGTCGTCGGCTCCGTGAAGGGGTATCTCGCGGGGCTGCTCGGCGGCGACGTGGAGTCGCCGGGGACGCTGAAGCGCCGGGTCGACGTCGAGGCCGACGACGTCTTCGGCGGGCTGCTCGACGCCGTCGCCGACGAGGAGCAGGACCGCGGCGACGTGGTGGTCGCGGCGGTCGCCGAGGCGTACGACGTGCCGGAGGAGGACGAGCTGAGCGTCGCCGGCCTGCGTGACCACGAGGCGATGCTGAACGGCGTCGTGGCGAACAGCTCCAACAGTCTGGGCGAGATCTCCGAGGTCGTGCAGGCGGCCGTCGAGACGCGGCTGATCGAGGAGCGGCGGGAGTAGCGGCTTTTTGGGTCGGTTTTCGTTGGTTCGGATTTGGGGATGTTCTCGTTGAGTACGTCGAATTTGCCGAGTTCGTCGAGACAGCTACCGACAGAACCGCGTCGAGACAGCTACCGACAGGACCGCGTCGAGACAGCTACCGACAGGACCGCGGAGTGAGCATGGCCACTTGTGACCGCAACCGCCCCGCACAGCCCACAGACCTCCCCAGCCGACTCACTCGCTTCGCTCATTCGTCCCTCGCGCCTGCTCGTCCACGGAGGGACTCGCGCTTCGCGCCGACAGCTACGGCGGTGCGGTGGCGGTGGACGCCTCGCGCTCGCAACGGTCGCGAGCGCGGGGGGAGGGGTGGGGACTCCATACCGTGCCGGGCCTCGTGCCCGGCACCCTGCGGTCACAAGTGGTCAAGCATCGAGATGCTGTTGCCGTCGCGGTAATCGCCAAGTCCTGAACCGATTTTCACCCGCCCGACGAATCCACACAGAACAACGTCCAGACCGAGGGCGGGAGCCTTATCCCCCATCACCGAGAACGTCGCGATATGCAACCACGGGACCTCTCCGCCCACGTCGAGTACGTCCCCGGCCGGGGGGTCGAGGAGGTCGCCCGCGACCTCGGCCTCGATCCCGACGAGCTCGTGAAGCTCTCCTCGAACGAGAACCCACACGGCGCCAGCCCCGCGGCCGTCGACGCCGTCCGCGGCGCGGCCGAGGAGATCTCCGTCTACCCGAAAGCCGCCCACACCGACCTCACCGCGGACCTCGCCGAGAACTGGGACCTCGACACCGAGCAGGTCTGGGTCAGCCCCGGCGCCGACGGCGCCATCGACTATCTCTCCCGAGCGATGCTCGACCCCGAGGATCCCGTGCTCGTCCCCGACCCCGGCTTCTCCTACTACGGGATGAGCGCGCGCTACCACCACGGCGACGTGCACACCTACGAACTCTCGAAGGCCGACGGGTTCGATATGACTGCCGAGACGGTGCTCGACGCCTACGACGGCGAGCGGATGGTGTTCGTCACGTCGCCGCACAACCCCACGGGGGCGACGATGGTCCGCGAGGAGGTCGAAGCGCTCCTCGGCGGCGTCGACGACGACTCGCTGGTCGTGATCGACGAGGCGTACGGCGAGTTTTCCGAAGAACCCTCCGCCACGGACCTGCTCGACGACTACGAGAACCTCGCGATCCTGCGGACGTTCTCGAAGGCGTACGGGCTGGCCGGCCTGCGGATCGGCTACGCGCTCGTCCCCGCCGCGTGGGGCGACGCGTACGCGAGGGTCTCCACGCCCTTCGCCGCCAGCGAGGCGGCGCTGCGGGCCGCGATGGCCGCGCTGGACGACGACGAACACGTCGAGAGATCCGTCGAGAGCGCGCGGTGGGCCCGCGAGCACATCAGCGAACATCTCGACGCGCCGACGTTCGACAGCGAGGGGAACTTCGTGCTCTGTGAAGTGGGCGACGGGAGCGCCGTCGCGGAGGCCGCACAGCGGGAGGGTGTGATCGTCCGGGACTGTAGCTCGTTCGGCCTGCCGGGCTGTATCCGGCTCTCCTGCGGGACCGAAGCGGAGACCCGTCGGGCGGTCGAGACGCTGAACGACGTGCTCGCCGAGTTGGAGGCGACGGCATGAGCGGGAGCAACGAGATCGCGTTCGACCGCGTCGCGCTCACGGGGACGCCCGGGACCGGCAAGACCACGGTCGCCGACGCGGTCGGCCAACGCCTCGATATCGACGTTCACCACCTCAACGACCTGATCCGCGAGGAGGGGCTCCACGAGGGCGAGGACGAACAGCGCGGCTCGCTCGTCGCCGACCTCGACGCGATCGACGAGTACCTCGGCGACTGGTCCGGACTAGTCGACTCCCACCTCGCCCACCATCTCGACGCGGACGCGGCGATCGTGCTGCGCTGTCACCCCGACGAACTGGAGGAGCGATTGCGCGAACGCGAGGAACCCGAGGCGAAGATCGCCGAGAACGTCGAGAGCGAGGCGCTGGACATCGTGCTCAGCGAGGCGGTCCGGACGTACGGGGAGGCGAACGTGTACGAGATCGACACCAGCGACCGGCCGGTCGAGGCCGTCGTCGACGACGTGGTCGCCGTGCTGCGCGGCGAGCGCGAGCCCTCGGCCGGCACGGTCGACTTCACGGGGGCGCTGTGACGCTCGATCAGTACCGCGAGATCGCGGACCGCCTGCTCGTGCCGTTCGTCGACGCCGCGGAGGCGCTGGGACTCACTCCCGACGGCGTGAGCGTGATCGCGTTCGTGTTCGCCGGCGCCGCGGGCGGCGCGTTCGCGCTCGCGGGCGGGCAGGGGCCGACGTGGCTCTACCTCGCGGCCAGCTTCTTCGTGTTCGCGAACGGCTGGCTCGACCTCGTCGACGGCGCGCTGGCCCGCAGCCTCGGCACCGACTCGAAGGGCGGCGACCTGCTGGACCACGTGCTCGACCGCTACGCGGACGTGATCATCATCGCGGGGCTCGCAGCGGGCGCCGACGCGTACGCGCTGGGTCTGCTCGCGGTGACGGGCGTGCTGCTGACGTCCTACCTCGGCACACAGATTCAGGCGGTCGGGCTCGGCCGGGAGTACGGCGGCTTGCTCGGCCGCGCGGATCGCCTCGCACTGGTGGGGATCGTCGGCGTCGTCGCGTTCGTCCTGCCCGGCGAACTGGTCGCGGGCTTCGGCGCGGTCGAACTGCTGCTCGTCCTCTTTGCGGTCGTAGGCCACCTGACCGCACTCCAGCGGTTCTGGGGCGCGTGGTCGGATCTCTCCTGAGCCCACAAGACCCTTTACGCCACCCCGCACAGCCTCGCGAGTGAGCGACCTCCGTCAGTCGAACCGACGAGCCTGGGACGAGTGGAGTGACGACTTCCAGGCGATCTGGCGCTCGGACACCGACGAAGGTGAGCTTCCACCCGCACCCTCCCCGTTCGCCGAAGACGCTCCCGGCGGCCCACAACCGCAGATTCTGGAGAGCGTCGAGGGGAAATCGTACGTCGAACTCGGCTGCGGCGGCGGGCAGGGGAGCGTCGGCACCGCGGAACTGGGCGCCGATCCGGTCGTCGGCGTGGACTTCTCGGGCGAACAGCTCCGGTACGCCAGACAGCTCCGCGACGAGTACGGCGTCGACGAGAGCCACAGGCTCTCGTCTGCCATCGAGGGACTACGTCCCTCGGGCAACCGGAAGCCGACGGCTTCCGGTGACAACCAGAACGCTTCGCGTTCTGGTGACGTCGACGCGCGGTTCGTGCAGGGCGACGTGACCGACCTCCCGCTGCCGGACGACCGCTTCGACGTGGCCTCCTCGGAGGCGGCGTTCCAGATGGTCGAAGACGTGGATCGCGCGTTCGCGGAGGCCCACCGCGTCCTCCGCGAGGGCGGCGTGTTCGTGTTCAGCGTGATGCACCCGCTCAACGAGGCGCTGGACCCTGAGACGGGAACGCTCGCGGAGAGCTACGTCGATCCGGGGCCGCGTGAGATCGTGATCGACGAGAACTACGAGGAGACGCTGACCGTCTTCGACCGGACGGTTGCGGACCTCCACAACGGCCTCGTCGACGCCGGCTTCGAGGTTCGGCGACTGCTCGAACACCACAACCACGAAGTGGAACACAACGACCCTGAAGAGAGTGATAAGCCGGACGTGCTGTGGAAAGTGCCCCAGAGCGTCCGATTCTGGGCGATCGCGCGCTAATCAGTCCAGACTCAGCCCGGCGTGCCAGCGGTCCGCGCCCGCCTCCGCCTTCACTTCGTCCATCTTCGCGAGCAGCTTCACCGCCAGGCTCGCCGTCTCGGCGGCGACGGACTCGCCCTCGGTCATGAACTCGCCCGTCGTGCGGTTCGCGAACACCGAACAGATCGCACCCGACCGCAGGCCGTAGACGTTCGCGAGCGTACAGACCGCGGCGGCCTCCATCTCGATGTTCAGCACGTTCGCCTCCTGCAGGTCCTCCACGAGGTCCTCGCTCCCGGCGGCTTCGAACCCCTCGAACCCCTCGCGGCCCTGGCCGGCGTAGAAGGAGTCCGCGGACATCGTGAGCCCGACGTGGTAGTCGTGGCCCAGTCGCTCGGCGGCGGCGACCAGCGCGGAGACGACCTCCTCGTCGGCGACGGCGGGGTAGTCCTCGCGGACGTACTCCTTGCTCGTCCCCTCCTGCCGGACGGCGCCGCGGGTGATCACCAGGTCGCCGACGTCCATTTCGGGCTGGATCGCGCCACAGGAGCCGACGCGGATGAACGTGTCCGCGCCGACGCGGGCCAGCTCCTCGACGGCGATGGCGGCGGAGGGCGAACCGATCCCGGTGGAGGTGACGGAGATCGGTGCGCCGTCGTAGCTGCCCGTCGCGGTGCGGTACTCGCGGTGGTGGGCGACCTCCTCGTGGTCGTCCCAGAGCGGCGTGACCTTGTCGACCCGCTCGGGGTTGCCGGGGAGCAGCACGCTGTCGGCGACGTCGCCGGGTTCGAGTTCGACGTGGTACTGCATCTCGTCGGAGGCGTCGGACATACCCACGAGAGTCCGAGTACCGAGGGCGTAAGGCTGTCGTTCGCTGGCGGTGGCGTTCTAGGTTCCTCGCAGTGTTTGGGAGGAACGATCCGGTTCAGTTGGTGCTTATTCGGACGGTCAGTTCGATACTCGAGAGATGCTGTAAATCACTATTGACGATATCGTTTCCCGTGTCTGGGAGAGGGAGCAAGCTACTGACGAAGCGGGCGAGAACGACCGACTGACGCCGCAAAGAACGAAAAAGCGGAAGCGGCCCTTACAGCACGCCCATCGTCTCCAGCCGTTCGGGCAGATACGTATCAGTCACGAAGTCCAGCCCCCGCGACGCCAGCGCCTGCTGTTCGGCCTTCTTCCCGATGTCCAACTGGAGTTCGATCTGTTCCTCCCAGAACTCGGTCTGGAAGCGCGGGTCGTCGAGTTCGGACTCCAGCGCGTTCACGTCCGAGTCCGCCAGCGGATCCGTCGGCAGGTCGTAGTCGACGATGTCCTGCGGACGGATCCCCACGTACTCGGCCTCCGGCGTCGCCAGGTACTCCGAGAGGTGGGCGGACTTGATCGAGCCGTACGCGACCGAGCCGTAGATCCGGTAGGACCACGGGTCGCCGTCAGTGAACACCACGACCGGCAGATCCAGTTCGTTGTGGAGTCGCTTGGTGATCCGACGGGTCGCGCGGGCGGGCTGTCCCTTGAGGTGGACGATCAGGCAGTTGTACTCGTCGTCGAACCCGTTCTCGATCAGGCGGTCCCGCATCCCACCCGTCTCGACACAGAGCACGAAGTCGATGTCGTGGTCGAGGAACTCGATCGTGTCCGGGTTGTTGGGGATCTGGTAGCCGCCTTCGCCGACGTCGAGCTGGCAGTGGATCTCCCGCTCGCCGCGGCGGGTCTGCTCGCGGAGCTCCAGCGGCCCCATCAGGGTCGCGCCCGACTCCTCCGGGCGCATGTGGAAGTCCTCGCGGGTGACGCCCGTGATGATCTCCAGATCCTCGACGAGGTTGTTCGACTCGTCTTGGCCGTTGAACTGGGCCTCCTCGTTGTCCCACGACTCCGAGAGGTAGTAGAGCTCTCGCAGCGTCGAGGAGCGGTCATCGTCCAACTGGTTCGCGAGGAACTCGATGGTGTAGGCGGCCTTCAGCAGCTTCCGCGCCCCGCTGACCGAGTTGGCCGAGCGGGTGGATTTCCGGTCGCCGTACACCCAGACGTTCTTCTCGGGGTCGTACTCGATGTTGCTCTTCGTCCGGGTGGGGAGCTCCATCCGGGGGATCTCGCCGGCCGCGAACTGGTCATAAAAGTCCGCGGCCAGGTCGATCAGCCGTTCCCGTGCCTCCTCGTCGCTCAGGTCCTTCGTGCTCATGCGTTCACCGTGAGTTTCTCGGCGTCGACGCCGTCGACGGTCGCGTCGGCGTCGGCGTCTGTCGGCAGGCTGTACTCCAGTTCGACCGTCTCACCCGACCCCACGTCGGGGTTCCAGTTCACGAACCACTCGTCGTCCATCTCGATCGCGTCGACGCCGTCGGGCAGTCCGTCGGGCTCGGCGGAGACGATCTCGGTGATCTCCAGGCTCTCGTTCCGGTCGGAGTGGTTCTCCACGATCAGCGTCACCGTCTCCCCGTCGCGTTCACGGTCGATGCCGACGTTGTTCATGATCCGGGCCATCGCGCCCTCGATGTCTGGGTGCTCGCGGCCCGTGACTTCGGCGACCTTCTCGGCCATCTGGGGGAGGATCCGCCCGAGCACGTCCTGCTTCTCCCGGCGCTTGGCCATCGAGCGGCGCTTGTTGAGGTAGGATTTGAGTTCGCGGGCAGCTTCCCGGATCGCGAGTTCGATCTCGTCCTCGATCTCCGGGACGCTCGCCAGCGCGTCCTTCGACTCGCTGGTGAACGGGACGTTCGTCGAGGCGACGTGGATCGAGATCACCGCCGGCCCCGAGGGCATCCCCGAGCCGCCGGGCTGATCCAGCCCGTAGTTCCGCCAGCCGATGCGTTTCACCACGTCGGTGGTCGCACACGCCCCGCGCTGGTACACCAGCGGCACGCGGTTGGCGAACCGCAGCAGTTCGACGCTCCCGTCGGCGGGGATATCGCCGCCGTAGGCGATCCCGGCCTCGACGACGAACGGGTCGCCGCCGTGGACCTCGGCGTCGCGCGTCGAGGCGGCGTAGAAGTCCGCATCGTACTCCTTCTTGAGCCCCGCCTCGACCAGCTCGTCAGTGATCGGGGCGAGACAGTCCGTCGGCGGCGAGAGGATGTCGGTCTCCCGCATCGCCTCCAGCAGTTCGGAGGCAGTGTCGCGGTCGCCGGCGATCTCGTTGACGTTCGGCGGGTCGTCCGGGACGGTCTCCATCCGCGACCAGAGCGACTCGACGACGTTCTCGCGGGCGGTGTCGCCGAACGTCTCCTCGTCGTACTCCTCGGTGGTGTCGGCGGCCTCGTCGACCAGCGCTTTCAGGTCGTCGAGGGTGAGACGCATCCGGCTCGGCCCGTCCTCGCGGCCGACCAGTCGTTCGGCCAGTCGCTCCGCGAGGCCGTGGACCGCGGCGTCGTCCTTCCGCGTCGAGGTGGCGTCGTCGACCAGTTCGTACAGCGTGGGGGTGAGCCGGTCGAGGCCCTCTTCCTCGTCGGTGTCGTCCTCGCCGGCTCCCGTTGCCGGCGAGCCTTCGAACCTGACCAGCTCCGCCCACGCGGCTCCGACCGCGTTCTCCCGGACCGTCGAGCCGAACGTCTTGCCCGTCTCGGCGCCCACCTCGTCGGCGACGGTGCCGACGATGTCGACTAACTGGGAGTAGGTGGTCCGTTCGCGTTCTGTCAGGCTGTTCGCGACGCGCTCGGCGAACGTGTCAGTCGCGTCGGCGCCCTTGTTGGAGACGGCCTCGCGGAGGGCGCTCTCGACGTCGGCCGCAACGTCTGCGGCGGGCGCGCCGTTGCGGGCGGGCCAGCCGAGTTCGCGGCCGAAGTGGCGGTCGCGGAAGCTGTCCACGACGCTGTCGGCGGTCTTCTTCCCGACGCGGGTGAACTCCTCCTGCATGAACCCCGAGACGGAGTACGAATCCGTCGCGTCGAGCATCTTGATCAGCGTCCCGAGTTCGACGCCGTGGGGGTGGGGGCGGATCTCCTTCGTCTCCGCGGGGAGCTGGTCGGTCGCGCGCTCGAACTTCAGCGGCTCGTCGAGCCCCGGCTCCCGGAGTTCGATCCGGGCGTGGGGGTTGACGACCGCGGTGTGTTTGATGTAGTTGTGGAGCTGGCTCCGGGCGCGCATGTTCGCCTCCATCTCCAGTTCGATCCGCGTCCCGTGGCTGCGGTCCCAGGAGGTGGTCTCGGCGGTCTGGATCTCCGGCTCGTTGCTGTCGGTGTCGATGATGAGTTCGAAGAACTCCGCCTCCGTACTCCCCTCGGTGCGGGAGGTGATCTTCGCGGGCTTGCCGGAAGTCAGCTGGGAGTACAGTACAGCGGCTGAGATCCCGATCCCCTGCTGGCCACGTGCCTGCTCGCGCTTGTGGAACCGCGAGCCGTACAGCAGCTTCCCGAACACTTTGGGGAGCTGCTCTCTGGTGATCCCGGGCCCGTTGTCCTCGACGACGAGCCGGTAGTAATCCCCGACCTCCCGGATTTCGACGTAGATGTCGGGCCGGATGCCGGCCTCCTCGGTCGCGTCGAGGGCGTTGTCGACGGCCTCCTTCACCGCCGTCACCAGCCCCCGGGCGCCCGAGTCGAACCCGAGCATGTGTTTGTTCTTCTCGAAGAACTCGGCGATGGAGATCTCGCGCTGGCCCTCGGCCAACTCCTCGGCCGTGGTGGCGCCCTCGCCGAGTGTCGTCTGCTGCGAGGTCATTCTGTACTCGGGCTACCCGTCCCCCACGTAAAGTCCCTTTCGTAGCTCGGTGGAACTGAAACTCCGGGAGGCGGACACGACATCGACCCCTCACACCCTTTCGTTCCACCACCGTTCTCGCGCGCACCCCGACACTGCCCGGTTCGACCCGCTCCGCTCCGCCCCCGAACTCTCTTTTCCGTTCCGGCGGATCGATTTCGGATTTATCGAACTTCGCTACGCTTGCAGCTATTTTTCGTTCACGCGCCCCCGCGCGCGTGCGAGCCCTTTATCCCGCGGGGGCGCCTCTCACCTAGTACGCGCTATGTCAGAAGAGAACGCCGACTACGGCGCGGGCCAGATTCAGGTCCTGGAGGGTCTCCAGGCCGTCCGCAAGCGCCCCGCCATGTACATCGGGTCCACCGACGACCGTGGGCTCCACCATCTCGTCTACGAGGTCGTCGACAACGCCATCGACGAGGCGTTAGCTGGTCACTGCGACAGCATCGGGGTGACCATCCACGAGGACGGCTCCGTCTCCGTCACCGACGACGGCCGGGGGATCCCAGTCGACACCCACGAGGAGTACGACCGGCCGGCGCTGGAGGTCATCATGACCGTCCTCCACGCCGGGGGGAAGTTCGACAACAAGTCCTACCAGGTCTCCGGGGGGCTCCACGGCGTGGGCGTGAGCGTGGTGAACGCGCTCGCCCAGCGCCTGACCGCCGAGGTGAAACGCGACGGCGCCGTCTGGCGCCACGAGTTCGAGCGCGGCGAGCCCCAGGGCGACATCGACCGCGTTCGTGACCTCGAGGACGACGAGGGCACCGGGACCACGATCCGGTTCTGGCCCGACGAGGAGATCTTCGAGACCACCGACTTCGAGTTCTCCACGCTTCAGAGCCGGCTCCGCGAACTGGCCTTCCTCAACAGCGGCGTCGAGATCGGACTCGCCGACGAACGCGACGACGAGGCACACGAGCCCCAGTCGGAGACGTTCCGCTACGAGGGCGGCATCCGTGCGTTCGTCCGCTTCCTCAACGAGACCAAGACGCCGATCCACGAGGACGTGATCTACTTCGCGGACGAGGAGGAGGGCGTCCAGGTCGAGGTGGCGCTGCAGGCGACCGAGGAGCTTCAGGGCTCGATCCACAGCTTCGCGAACAACATCAACACCCGCGAGGGCGGCACCCACCTCACTGGGTTCAAAACCGCGCTCACTCGCGTGATCAACGACTACGCCAACGACCACGGGCTGATCGGCGACATCGACGGCAACCTCAAGGGTGAGGACGTCCGCGAGGGGCTGACCGCCGTCGTCTCGGTCAAACACCCCGACCCGCAGTTCGAGGGGCAGACCAAGACCAAACTCGGCAACAGTGAGGTCCGCGGGATCGTCGAGAGCACGGTCCACGAGGGACTGGGGACGTATCTCGAAGAGAACCCCGACACCGCCGAGAAGGTCGTCGCGAAGGCCGCCGAGGCGGCGAAGGCTCGACAGGCCGCGAAGAAGGCCGAGGAGCTGACCCGCCGGAAGTCGGCGCTCGAGTCGACCGCCCTCCCCGGGAAGCTGGCGGACTGTCAGAGCCGCGACCCCAGCGAGGCCGAACTGTTCATCGCGGAGGGTGACTCCGCGGGCGGGAGCGCAAAGCAGGCCCGGGACTCCTCGTTCCAGGCGGTGCTGCCGATCAAGGGGAAGATCCTCAACGTCGAGAAACACCGGCTCGACCGCATTCTTGAGAACGACGAGATCCGCGCGATCATCACCGCCGTCGGGACGGGGATCGGCGAGGAGTTCGACATCGAGGACTGTCGCTACGAGAAGATCATCATGGCGACCGACGCCGACGTCGACGGCGCCCACATCCGGACTCTCCTCCTGACGCTGTTCTATCGGCACATGAAGCCGCTGCTGGAGGCGGGCTACGTGTACGCGACCCAGCCGCCGCTGTACCGCATCCGCTACCGCGGCGAGACGTACGACGTGATGAGCGACGAGGAACGGGACCGCGTGGTCGAGGAGGTCTGTGACGGCAACCCCACGCAGGTCCAGCGGTTCAAGGGGCTGGGCGAGATGAACCCCGACCAGCTCTGGGAGACGACGATGAACCCGGAGAACCGGGTGCTGAAGCAGATCACGCTCGAGGACGCCGCCGCCGCGGACAAGATGTTCTCGGTGCTGATGGGTGACGCCGTCGACCCGCGCAAGCAGTTCATCAAGGAGCACGCGACCGACGCCGAGTGGGTGGACATATGAGCACGGACACGCCCGACGACGGGGACCAGCCGGCCGATCGGGTCGAGCACGTCCGCGTCGAAGACGAAATGGAGCAGAGCTACATCGACTACGCGATGTCGGTCATCGCGGGACGGGCGCTACCGGACGTCCGGGACGGCCTGAAGCCGGTCCACCGGCGCATCCTCTACGCGATGCACGAGGACGGGATCACCGCCGGCTCCGGCCACCGGAAGTCCTCCTCGATCGTCGGGACCACGATGGGGGATTACCACCCTCACGGCGACAGCGCGATCTACGACGCGCTCGCCCGGATGGCCCAGGACTTCTCGATGCGCGCGCCGCTGGTCGACGGTCAGGGGAACTTCGGCTCCATCGACGGCGACCCGCCGGCGGCGATGCGCTACACGGAGGCGCGCATGTCCCCCATCGCGGAGGAGCTGCTCGAGGATATCGACAAGGACACGGTCGACTTCTCCAGCAACTACGACGACCGGCTCACGGAGCCGGACGTGCTGCCCGCCGCGTTCCCGAACCTGCTCGTCAACGGCAGTTCGGGGATCGCCGTAGGGATGTCGACGAACGTCCCGCCGCACAACCTCCGGGAGGTCGTCGACGCGACGGTCGAACTGATCGAGAACCCCGAGGCGACCGTCGAGGACCTGATGGAGCACGTCGAGGGGCCGGACTTCCCGACGGGCGCCAACATCGTCGGCCGCAACGGCGTCCACCAGGCGTACAAGACCGGCCGCGGCCGGGTCCGGATGCGCGCCGAGTTCAAGGTCGACGAGGAGGCGAGCCGGATCGTCGTCACCGAACTCCCGTTCCAGGCGAACAAGGCGCGGCTGATCGAGCGGATCGCCGACGACGTGAACGAGGGGAAGATCGAGGGGATCCGCGATCTGCGCGACGAGTCCGACCGCGACGGGATCCGCATCGTGATCGAACTCAAGCGCGACGCGATGGCCGAGGTGGTGAAGAACCAACTGCTCGAGTCCCACCTCGAGACCACCTTCGGCGTGATCAACCTCGCGCTGGTCGACGGCGAACCCCGGGTACTGACCCTGAAGGAGACCCTGCAGGAGTACATCAAGCACCGTCGCGAAGTGGTGCGCCGGCGCAGCGAGTACGACCTCGCGGAGGCCGAGGACCGCGCCCACATCCTCGAAGGCCGGCTGAAGGCGCTGGAGAACGCCGAGGACGTGGTCGAGGCGATCCGGAACAGCGACGACCGCGACGACGCCAAGGCGATGCTCCAGGAGGAGTGGGGGTTCAGCGAGGAGCAGGCCGCCCACGTCGTCCGGATGCAGCTGGGATCGCTCACCTCGATGGAGCGGGAAGCGATCGAGGACGAGTACGAGAACGTCCAGGCGACCATCGACCGCCTCGAGACGATCCTCGGCAGCGACGAGGAGCTGGACTCGGTGATCGTCGACGAACTCGAAGCGGTCGCCGAGGAGTACGGCGACGAGCGCCGCACCAGCTTCGTCGAGGACGACGGCACGGTCACCCACGAGGACCTGATTCCCGAATCCGAGCAGGTCGTCGTGATGACCGACGACGACTACATCAAGCGGATGTCCCTCGAGGAGTTCCGCACCCAGAACCGCGGCGGGAAGGGGATCATCGGCACCGGGCTGAAGGAGGGCGACGCGGTCGCCTCCGTGTTCGTCGCCAACAGCCACGACTACCTGCTCTGTTTCACCAACCACGGGCAGGTGTACAAGCTGAAGACGTACGAGGTGCCGGAGATGTCCCGGACCGCCCGCGGGAAGTCCGCGGTGAACCTGCTCGACCTCGACGACGACGAGCGAATCGAGGCCGTCGTCAACACCGACGATATCGAGCACACCGAGGGTGACGCCGACGAGCAGTTCCTCACGATGGTGACCCGCGGCGGCTACATCAAGCGCAGCGGCGTCTCGGAGTTCCAGAACATCCTCTCGACGGGGATCCGAGCGATCAGCTTGGAGGAGGGTGACGCGCTCGCGGACGTCGAGGTCACCGACGGCACGCAGGACGTGGTGATCGCCAGCCGCGACGGGATGTCGATCCGGTTCGACGAGACGGAGGCCCGCGCGATGGGCCGCACCGCCCGCGGCGTGCGCGGGATCGACCTCGAAGGCGACGACGAGGTCGCTGCCGTCGCCGGCGTCGACGGGGATCGTGCCTCGTGGCTGCTGACCGTCACCGAGAACGGCTACGGGAAGCGGTCGGATCTCGACGCCTACCGCGTGCAGTCCCGCAACGGGAAGGGGCTGATCGACATCAAAACCAACGACCGCAACGGCGGCGTGACCGCGCTCCACGCGGTCGGGCCGGGCGACCACCTCGTGACGATGAGCGAGGCGGGCCAGATCATGCGCTGTCCGGTCGAGGATCTCTCGATCGTCGGCCGGAACACGATGGGCGTGACGGTGATGGATCTCGACGGCGACGACCGCGTGGCCGCCGTCGACGTGATCGACGCCGAGCGGATCGAGGACGGGACCGAGGAGTAGTCCCGCTGGGGTCGGCCCGGATCGACCGGTCCGCGGTCGAAACATTTCAGAGTTTCCGCACTGTTCGAAGTTGTCAGGCGGCCCCCTCATCGAGTGTGTGATTTTTCGGGTAAACGTTTACTCCGTGGAACTGGTACTCGGCCTGATGACCGAGGAGAGTTCGGATCAGGGGGCTGATAGACCGGACAGTGAGGACGTGGCGGACGAGGTCCCCGGGGAGCTGCTCGAGTATCTCCGGGACTCGATCGGCGAGAACTTGCGTGCGGTCGCCCACTACGATCGTGACGCCGCGATGATCGAGGTCGACGAGAGCGTCGCGAACTCGATCAGCGACGACCACATCGAGGAGGTGATCGACGACCTCCGCCTTCAGGACGTCTCCCGGACCAGACAGGAGAGCCTCTACGAGGTGGGGTCGCTATACTGCTCCATCCGCGCGTTCGACGACGCGCTCGTCGTCCACTTCCTCCAGGGCGATGCCCGGGGGACGATGATCTCGCTCGAACCGTCGACCGCGCCGGGGCTCACCGAGTTCATCTACGACGTGCTCGGGATCCTCCACGAACACTCCGATCAGGAGATCAACCGCGCACCGCAGTGGATGGGGTAGGCGGCCACCGGATCGCCCGCCCACACAAAGCCTATCCCGTGACCGCCGGTCGGGAGCGCTATGCCTGGAGCACGCGTGAGTCAGGGCGAACAGGTGACGCTCCGGACCGTCGAGGAGGAGGACCGCGCGTTCTGTCAGCGGGCGTCGGCCAACCCGGAGATCCGGGTGCCGATCGGGAACCCGCTGCGGAGCCGGAGCGAACTCGGCGACGTGGCCGAATCGGAGGACGACCAGTTCCTCGTCTGTCTGGACGACGCCGGCCCGGGGTCGCCCGAGGAGTCCGAACTGACCCGGGTCGGCTGGGTCGGCGTCGAGGACGCCAGCTACCGCCGGCCGGAGCTGTCGTACTGGCTCGCCCCCGAGTTCCACGGCGAGGGGTACGGGGGCGAGGCGGTCGGCCTCGCGGTCGACTACACGTTCGCGACGTACGACCACCCGGCGGTGGGCGCGATCGCGTACGCGTTCAACGACGCGTCGCGGGGGTTGCTCGAATCGCTGGGGTTCGAACAGGAGGGCCGTGTGCGCCGGGGTCGATTCATCGACGGCGAGTACGTCGACACGATCCACTACGGGCTGTTGCGGGAGGAGTGGTGGGGGGACCAGATTACCGACCGCGAGCGAACGGACGTGAGCGAGCGGGCCGAGGAGCGACCGTAGGGAGTGACGAGGCTTTTGGTCGAGCTTTTGCCAGCGAGCGAGTGAAACGAGCGAGCGCAGCAAAAGGTCGTCGAGTAAGTTACTTCCCCGCTCCACCAAAACCCCCGACGTATGGACGCGACCGAGGGGTTCGACGAGGTGGTCCACGAGCCGGACCGTGAGTTCGTGGAGTCGACCAACGTCTGGCAGTTCATGCAGGCGTACGACATCGACGACTACGAGGAGCTCATCGAGCGGACGACGACGGAAGTCGCGGGCGAGCCCGAGTCCGGCGTCGACTGGTTCTGGGACGAGATGCCCGACTACCTCGACGTGGAGTTCTACGAGGAGTACGACACGGTGCGGGACGACAGCGACGGCCCGCAGTTCACCGACTGGTACCCCGGCGGCGAGATCAACATCGCGCACAACACGCTCGACCGCTACGCCGAGACCGACGCCCCCGAGCGCAACAAGGTCGCCTGCATCTGGGAGGGTGAGGACGGCGAGGTCGACGAGCGGACGTTCCACGACCTCTACCGCCAGGCCAACCGCGTCGCGAACTACCTCGAGGACGCCGGCGTCGAGACCGGCGACACCGTCGGCCTCTACATGCCGATGGTGCCGGAGGTCGTCTCGATCCTCTACGGCTGTTTCAAGGTGGGCGCGATCGCGGTGCCGATCTTCTCGGGGTTCGGCGTCGAGGCGACGGCGACCCGCCTCGACGATGCCGAGCCAACAGTGCTGTTCACCGGCGACGGGTTCTACCGGCGGGGCGACCCAGTCCGCCTGAAGTCGGGCGCCGACGAGGCGATCGAGCAGGCCGGCCACGTCGAGAACGTCGTGGTGTTCGACCGACTGGGGGACCGCGAGAACCCGGACGTGAAGGTGCCGTGGGACGACGAGCGCGACGAGTGGTGGGCCGACGCCGTCGCGCCGCGGGACGGCGAGTACGACACCAAGTCGCTGCCGTCGGACCAGGAGTCGATGCTGCTGTACTCCTCGGGGACGACCGGCGAGCCGAAGGGGATCATCCACACACACGCCGGCGTGCTGACCCAGTGTGCCAAGGAGATCCACTTCGGCTTCGACCAGCAGGATCACGACCGGTTCTTCTGGGTCAGCGACATCGGCTGGATGATGGGGCCGTGGACGCTGATCGGGAACCACCACTTCGCGGGCACGACGTTCATGTACGAGGGTGCGCCCGACTACCCACACCCCGGTCGGTTCTGGGAGATGATCGAGGAGCACGGGATCACGACGTTCGGTGTCTCCCCCACCGCGATCCGGGCGCTGCGCAAGCACGGCGACGACGTCGTCGAGCAGTACGACCTCTCCAGCCTCCGCCTGCTCGGTTCGACGGGCGAGCCCTGGGACCCCGAGTCCTGGATGTGGTTCTACGAGGAGGTCGGCGGCGGCGAGGCGCCGATCATCAACATCTCCGGCGGCACCGAGATTTGTGGCTGCTTCCTGATGCCGCTGCCGATCAACGATCTCAAACCGGGGACGCTTGGCGGCCCCGGCCTCGGGATGGATATCGACATCGTCGACGCCGATGGAAACTCGGTGAAGGAGGACCACGAGCGCGGGTTCCTGGTCGCGCGTGACTCCTGTCCGTCGATGACCAAGAGCCTCTGGTCGGGCGACGAGCGCTACCTGGAGGAGTACTGGTCGACCTGGGAGGATCTCTGGGACCACGGCGACTTCGCCCAGAAGGACGAGGACGGGTTCTGGTTCCTCCACGGCCGCGCCGACGACGCGCTCAACGTCGCGGGCCGGAAGGTCGGCCCCGCCGAGATCGAGGCCGTGCTGGTGGAGCACGACGACGTGAACCAGGCCGCCGCGGTCGGCGTCCCCGACGACACCACCGGCACCGCGGTCGTGACCTACGTCATCCTCGAGGAGAGCGTCGAGCCGAGCGACGAACTTGCCGCGGAACTCCGCGAACTGGTCGGCGAGGAGCACGGCAAACCGTTCCGCCCCCGCGAGGTGCTGTTCGTCGAGGAGTTCCCCAAGACGCAGTCCGGGAAGGTGATCCGGCGGGCGATCGAGGCCGCCTACGAGGGTGAGGACCCGGGGGATCTCTCCTCGATGGAGAACCCCGAGGCGTTCGAGCAGCTGAAGGACGCGTCGTAGCTCGATCGTCGCTGGCTGTTCGCTCCGGTGACACCGTCAGTCGTCGCCGGCTGTTCGCCTCGGCGACACCGTCAGTCGTCGGCGGGTGACGGGCCGCCAGTCTCGCCGGCCCAGGACCCGCTGGCGAAGTCGACCGCGTTGTTCCACTTCGCGACGACCGTCGTCACCGACAGGTCGCCGGAGATGTTCGTCATCGTCCGCATGCGGTCGAGGATCGGGTCCACGCCCGCGACGAAGCCGACGACCTCCAGCGGCAGTCCCAGTTGGGTCAGCACGAGCGTCAGCATGATCAGCCCCGTGCCGGGGACGCCCGCGGCGCCGATACTCGCGAGCACCGCGACGACGACCACCGTGAACTGCTCGGGGATCGACAGCGAGACGCCGACCAGGTTAGCGGCGAATATTGCGGCGACTCCCTGGTACAGCGCGGTGCCGTCCATGTTGATCGTCGCACCCAGCGGGAGCGAGAAGCTGTAGACGCTCTCGTCGATCTTCAGGTTCTCGTCGGCGTTGTTCATCGTCACGGGCAGCGTCCCCGACGAGGAGCGGATCGACAGCGCGGTGATCAGCGCGTCGCGGCCGCCGCGCAGGAACTTGATCGGCGACTGCCCGGCCAGCAGCATCACCAGCCCGCCGAGGTGGACCACCGCGATGTGTAGCGAGACGGCGAGCAGCAGCGTCAGGATCAGCAGCGCGAACGGGACGATGGCGTCGACGCCCGCCTGCCCGAACACGGCCGCCATCAGCGCGAACACGCCGATCACGCCGTACTCCATCACGCCCCAGACGATCTTGAACATCGCCTCCGCGCCGGCCTCCGCGAGGTTGTAGAAGCTCTGGATCCCCTCCTGGACCTGTTCGGAGACCTGGTCGGACTCCTCGACGACCGCCAGCGCGTAGCCGAACACGATGACGAAGAAGATGACCGGCAGGATGTCGCCTTCGGCCATCGAGCCGATGAAGTTCGTCGGGACGATCCCCAGGATCACTTCGACGATGTCGGGCGCCTCGGCCTCCATCGCCTCCCCGCCCGTGAGTTCGAGGTTCTCGCCGGGGTTGATCAGGTTCGCGACGAGCAGGCCGAACCCCACCGCGAGCGCGGACGTGATCGCGTACAACCCCACGACCTGTCCCCCGATCTTGCCGAGCTTGCTCGGCGTCAGCCGGCGTGCCCCCATCAACAGCGTGAACACGACGATGGGGATTATCAGCATGCTCAGCAGCTGGACGAACAGGTCGCCCAGCGGCTGGAGCTGCGTCGCCGGCTGTCCGACCGCGAGCCCAACAATCGAGCCCAGGACGAACGCCGCGCCGATACGATACACGATCGGGACCGACCGATAGCGTGACCAGTACGTGCTAGCTGTACTCATCTGTCGACTGCACGGTTCACCCACCGACACTTAAACTAACGTACGACGGCGACCACGGCCGCTAGCTACGTTGCCGTTCAGCGGCTGGAGAGGGAGATCTCGTTCGGGTCGACGGCCGTCGGCTCCGGGGCGGCCCCCGTCGTCACCGCCAGATCACCGCGTGGGTCGTCCCCGCTCGGCCCCACGAGCACGGCACACCCGCCGACGAGCAGCGGCGCGAGCAGGCCGGCGACGACGGCGCCCGGCTCGGCGAGCGACGCCCGGATCACCACCCGACTGTCGGCGTCGAGCCCGCGGCGGTCGGCCACCTCCGACGCGGCCGCGAGCGCGTCGCCGTGGCTCACCGTCCGGTCGCCGGCGACGAGCAGCTGCGTCTCGGGGGCGATCTCGGTCGGTGGGAACGCCGGGTTCTCGCTCCAGACCGACTCCGCCCAGTCGATGGTCTCGGCGTCGCCGGCGTCGTCATCGGACTGCGTCCGATTGGCAGACGGGCTTCGCCCGTCGACGCCGCCGAACACTGCGAGTTTGGTGCCGGGAGCGGGGTCGTAGGTGGCCTGCTCGGCAGCGGGAACGAGCAGCAGTCGGTCGCCGGCATCGGCGCCGGCTTCCGGGTCGAACCGCGTGGCGGCGCCGAGTTGGGCGGCACCGAGGAAGGCGAGTACGGGCGGCAGGTCGGGGACGGGCGCGACGGCGACGGTTCGTCCCTCGCCGACGCCGTGGTAGCGCAGGACGTTGCCCGCTTTGTACGCGTTCGTGATCAGTTCGTGGTAGCTCCGCTCGCGTCCGTCGACCACCAGCGCTGCGCGGTCGCTGCGGCGGTCGCGGGCGAGCAGGTCGGCGACGGCGTCCATACTGAGAACAGTCGCGCGGAGCGGCAAGGCTCCGGCGGTCGGCGACGGCTGGATCCCGGGGTCTACGGCGCGCCCGCGATCACCATCCGGGAGTCGTCCGCCTCGAACAGCAGCATCCGGGAGTCCTCGGGGTCGACACGGACGGCGTCGCCGGGATCCATGTCGACGGTGTCGTCCTCGACGGTGAGCTTCGCCGTGCCGGAGAGCAGCACGTACACCTCCTCCTGGCCGTCGCTCTCGTGGGCGTGCTCCATCCCCTCCCAGCCGGCGTCGGCCTCGACGACGGTGACGCCGAGGTTCTCACAGTCGAGCGCGTCCCGGAGGAAGTACATCCCGGGCGCCTTCGGTTCCACATCGTCGTACGTGACGGTGTCGTGACTCATGCGGGTGAGTCGTGGGTCGCTGCCGTGAAAAGTCGAGCGGCGGCGGTGCTCAGAGCGAGTTCCGGATCTTCTCGAAGAACCCGCGATCCACGTCGACCTCCTCGCCGCCGGCTTCCGCGAACTGCTCGAGCGCCTCGCGCTGCTCCTCGTTCAGGTCGTCCGGCGTGACGATCTGCACGTCGACGTAGAGGTCGCCCTGCCCGCGACCGCGCAGCCGGGGCATCCCCTTGCTGCGGAGGCGGAACCGCTCGCCGGACTGCGTGCCGGCGGGGATGTCGAGCTCGACGGGGCCGTCGAGCGTCGGCACCTCGACGGTCGCGCCGAAGGTGGCCTGCGGGAACGAGATGGCGTGGCGATGCTCCAGATCCGCGCCGTCGCGCTCGAACTCGGGGTGGTCCTCGACCTCCACCTCGATCAGCAGGTCGCCCTTCGGGCCGCCGTTCTCGCCGGGCGCGCCCTCCCGTTCCATCCGGAGGCTCTGCCCGCTCTGGATCCCGGCGGGCACGTCGACCTGAAGGGTGGCCTCCTGTCGGACGACGCCGTCGCCCGCACAGGTCGAACACTGCTCGGAGTACAGTTCGCCCTCGCCGCCACAGCGCCGACAGGTCTGGGTCTGCTGGACGCGGCCGAGCGGGGTCTGCTGGACCTGTGTGACCTGCCCTTGGCCGTCACACTCCGGGCACGTCTCCACGTCGGCGTCCGCGGGGTGGCCCGAGCCGTCGCAGTCGGGACACGTCTCGGGGCGCTGGATGGTGAACTCCTTGCTGACGCCTTCGTACGCATCCTCCAGCGTGATGGACATCCCAGTCCGGATGTCCCGGCCGGCCTGCGGGCGGTTGCCGCCGCCGCGACCGCCCCCGCGGCCGCCGCCGAAGAACTGCTCGAAGATGTCCTCGAACCCGCCACCGCCGCCACCGCCGCCGCCCATGCCGCCGCCCATGCCGCCGCCGAACGGGCCGCCGCCCATCCCGCCGGCACCGCCGCCACCGGCGCCCTCGTCGAAGCCGCCGCGCTTCTCGGCCTGCTCGAAGCGTTCGTGGCCCATCTGGTCGTACGCCTGCCGTTTCTCCTCGTCGGTGAGCACCTCCTTGGCCTTCTTCGCCTTGCGGAACTTCTCCTCGGCGTCGGGGTCGTCGCTCACGTCGGGGTGGTACTGGGATGCCTTCTTCCGGAACGCCTGCTGGATCTCGTCCTCGTCGGCGTCCCGCGAGACTCCCAGCACCTCGTAGAAGTCCTCGCTCATTCGTTATCGGGAACAACTGGCTCGGCCTATTTGAATCGCGTGGCTCGCGGCCCAGCTCGGCGATGGGTTCAACGCGTTGCGCCCTGATGTGTGAACGAATGCCGTCGTTCACCGCCCGCGCCGAGTACGATCGCCTTACCCACGTTCGCGCCCACCGCCCCGGCCTCGAACTCTGGCCCGGCGCGCTCGAGCCCGAGACGAACCTGTTCGACGCCCCGGTGCCGCCCGCGCAGGCCGCACGGGAGCACGAGCGCATGACCGACGCGCTCGAACGCGCCGGCGTCGAGGTCCACCTGCTCGCCGACGACCTCGCCGCCGCGGGCGCGCTCGAGGACCTCGTCGCCGAGTACGTCGACCTGCCCGACGGACACGACGCGGCGTCGGCGACCGCCGCGTTCGACGCCCGCGAGACGCTCGAACTCGTGCTCTCGCAGGCTACGCTCACGGAGGCGAACGACCGCACGAGCGTCGAACTCCGGGAGCCGATCTCGAACACGCTGTTCCAGAGCGACACCGTCGTCGTCGGCGACGAGGGGCCGGTGCTCTGCGAGATGGGCGAGTCGATCCGGCAGGACGAACTCCCGATCGTCCGCCGAGCATGGGAGGGGCTGGGCGCCGAGTTCACCCACGAGATGACCCGCCCGCTCGAGGGCGGGGAGTTCCTCCCGGCCGACGAGTTCGCCCTGATGGGCGTCTCCGCGGAGATCGACGGCGCGGAGGAGGTGATCCGAACGACCTACGACGCGGGCCGAGAGTTCCTCGACGCCGGCGCGGTCGACTTCGACGAGGTCGGCCTCGTGCGCGCGCCGCTGGCGGCGGATCGGCGCCACCGTGAGCAACACGGGATCGGTTCGCGCGTGCTCCACCTGCTGGGCTGGTGTAACCTCGCCGCGGAGGGGCTGGCGGTCACCGACACCACGCTCGCGAAGGAGGCGACGGTCGACGTGTTCGAGCGGACCGTCGACGGCTACGCGTTCGACCGCTCGATATCGACGCTCGACTACCTCCGCGATCGGGGGTACGACATCGTCGAGATGGGCCCGAAAGAGCGCTGGGCGGCCAACTTCCTCACCGTCGACGACGGAACGATCGTGCCGATGCACCGCACCGACGAGGACGGCGAGTACGATCCGGCGCTGAACGGCACGATCGAGCGCCTGAAGGAACGCGGTGTGACAGTGCTCCCCGACGGCGAGGGGATCCCGGAGGGGGTGCTGACCCGCGGTGCCGGCGGGATCAACTGCATGACCGTGCCGCTGGAGCGTCGGTGAAGAGCAGAACCGCAGAAACCGTGACGGGCTGAGACCGCATCGTGGTTCCCGCTACCCAGTACGGTTCAGAAAGCTCGCTCCGCTCGCTTTCTGAAATCACGAGGGACTTCGCTCCGCTCGTCCCTCGAATCGACGAAGACGGCTCCGCGGACTCGTGTTACTCGTCCTTGTCGCCGTCTTCGTCGACGTCCTCGAAGTCGGCGTCGACGTACTCGTCGTCGTCGCCGTCAGGCTCACCGCCCATGCCGCCCGGACCGCCTGCAGCGCCGCCGGGACCGCCAGCGGCACCCGCACCGGCACCGCCGGCGCCCGCTGCGGCCTGCTCTTGGTGCATCTGCTTGCCGATCTCCTGCAGTTCGTCGCTGAGCTCCTCGGTCGCGTTCTCGAGCTCCTCGGCGGTGGCGTCCTCGTCGTCGAGAACCTCCTCCACCTCGTCGATCTTGGCCTCGACGTCCTCGATCACGTCGTCGTCGACGTTCTCCTCGTTCTCCTCGATGAGGGTCTCGGCGCGCTGGATCGCGCCCTCGGCCTCGTTGCGGGCCTCGATGCGCTCGCGGCGCTGCTGGTCCTCCTCGGCGTGCTGCTCGGCCTCCTCCTGCATGCGGTCGATCTCCTCGTCGGAGAGGCCGGCGCCGCCCTCGATGGTGATCGACTCGGCGTTGCCCGAGCCCTGGTCCTCGGCCTCGACGTTGACGATCCCGTTCTCGTCGATGTTGAACGTGACCTCGATCTGGGGGGTGCCCGCGGGCGCCGGCGGAATGCCGGTCAGCTGGAACTCACCGAGCAGTTCGTTCTCTTCGGCGATCTCGCGTTCGCCCTGGAACACGCGGACCTGGACGGAGGTCTGGTTGTCCGCCGCGGTGGTGAACACCTTCGACTCCTCCGTCGGGATCGTGGTGTTCTTCTCGATCAGGCGCTCGAACAGGCCGCCCTTGACCTCGATCCCCAGCGAGAGCGGGGTCACGTCGAGCAGCACGAGGTCGTCCACGTCGCCGGAGAGCACGCCGCCCTGGATCGCCGCACCCAGCGCGACCGCCTCGTCGGGGTTGACGTTCTTCTTGGGCTCCTGCCCGACCAGCTCCTCGACCTGCTCGTGGACCTGCGGCATCCGGGTCGAGCCGCCGACGAGGATCACCTCGTCGATGTCGTTCTTGTCGTAGCCGGCGTCCTCGAGCGCCTGCTCGGTCGGGTCGACGGTGCGCTCGATCAGGTCCTCGGTCAGCGACTCGAACTTCGCTCGGGTGATCGACTGCTCGAGGTGGACCGGGCCGGAGTCCGTCGCGGTGATGAAGGGGAGGTTGACCGTGGTCTCCTTCTTGTTCGAGAGTTCGATCTTCGCCTCCTCGGCGGCGTCTTTCAGCCGCTGGAGCGCCTGCCGGTCCTCGCGGAGGTCGATCCCGTGCTCGTTCTCGAACTCGTCGGCGAGGTGGTCCATCAGCGCCTGGTCCCAGTCGTCGCCGCCGAGCTCGTTGTCCCCGTTGGTGGCGACGACCTCGTAGACGCCGCCGCCGAGGTCGAGGATCGAGACGTCGAACGTCCCGCCCCCGAGGTCGTACACGAGGACGGTCTGGTCGGAGTCGTCGTCGAGGCCGTAGGCCATCGACGCCGCCGTCGGCTCGTTGACGATGCGGTCGACCTCGAAGCCGGCGATCTCGCCGGCGTCCTTGGTCGCCTGTCGCTGCTTGTCGTTGAAGTACGCCGGGACCGTGATGACCGCCTTCTCCACGTCGTCGCCGAGATACTCCTCGGCGTCGCGCTTGAGCTTCTGGAGGATCATCGCCGAGATCTGCTCGGGCGTGTACTCATCGCCGTCGGCCTCGACGGTGTACTCCTCATCGCCCATGTGGCGCTTGATCGAGGAGATAGTGTTTTCGGGGTTCTGGATCGCCTGGTTCTTGGCGGGCTTGCCGACCAGGCGCTCGCCGTCGTCGGAGAACGCGACCACCGACGGCGTGGTCCGGTCACCCTCGCTGTTGACGATGATCTCGGGGTCTCCACCCTCCATGACGGCCATGGCGGAGTTGGTGGTCCCGAGGTCGATTCCGAGGATCTTGTTGCTCGCCATCTTGGTCGTGTATTCCGGGCTGAATCGGTTAAAGGTTGCTTTCACGACCGCAGAACGTCCCTACGCCGGCTTGCGGTTATGTCAGCCGGTGGCAGGGTGTGGGAAAGGATTTATGCCGAAGCGGCGTCCGACCGCTACTCCTCGCTAACCGTGACCTGTGCGGTCCGGATCACCTTCTCGCCCATCTCGTAGCCGGGACGGTAGAGCTCCTCGATGGTGCCGGCGGGGCGGTCGCTCTCGACGCGCATCAGCACCTCGTGGCGCTCGGGGTCGGGCTCCTTGCCCGGTTCGGGCTCGATCCGTTCGACGCCCTCGTCGTCGAGCACGCGGTCCAGTTCGCGGAGCGTCCCCTCGACGCCCTCGCGGATGTCGGCGTCGCCGTCCTGCTCCAGCGCGCGGGCGAGGTTATCCCGGACCGGGAGCAGGCTCTCGACCAAGTCCTCGGTCGCGCGAGCCTGCTGCTGTTCGAGCTTCTTCTGCTGGCGTTTCTTGAAGTTCTGGAAATCCGCCTGCTTGCGGGTGAGCTTGCTCTCCAGGTCGTCGATGCGCTCCTCGTAGTCGGACCGCTCCTCCCGCAGTTCCTCGGCCAGCTCCTCGTCGTACTCGGCGACGCGTTCGATGGGCGATCGGTCGAGCTCCTCCTCGCCCGCGGCGTCAGCCTCAGTCTCGCCGTCGTTAGCCTCGGCCCCGCCGTCGTCGACCTCGTTCTCCGCCGGGGTGTCGACGGCGTCCTCGGCGTCGGTCGGCTCCTCGGCTGCCGCGTCGGCGTCGTCACTCATGTTCGAAGGGAGCGCCGCCGTGGGTTTAAGCGTTGCAAAAGCGCCCCGCGATCCCGTCCCGATCCGCTCAGTCGTCGCCGGTGAGCTCCTCGAGCATGAACACCGACTCGGGCTTCGAGAGCGGGTCGTTCGCGTTGCCGCAGTGGGGTGACTGCACGCAGGACGGGCAGCCGTCCGCGCAGTCACAGTCGTCGATCAGCCGGGCGGTCCGGGCCAGCAGTTCCTCGATGCGGTCGTAGCCGCGCCTCGTCAGCCCGACGCCGCCGGGGTGGCCGTCGTAGACGAACACCGTCGACTGGTCGGTGTGGCCGTGGTACGGCGTCGAGAGCCCGCCGATGTCCGCCCGGTCACAGAGCAGGTACAGCGGGAACAGCGAGATGACGCCGTGCTCGGCCGCGTGGATGCCGCCGTTGAACCCGTACTCCGGGTCGCCGTCCTCGGCGGCCATCGCGCGCATCTCCACCTCGACGTCCTCCGGGACCGTCCAGTAGAGCGCCTTCGTTCGGAGCGTCGTCTCCGGGAGGTCGAGCGACTCCCGGCCCAGCGTCTCGCCGGAGGCGGCGTCGCGGCGTTCGAACCCCGTGATCCGCTCGGTGACGGAGACGTCCGCGAACCGGACCGCTGTGTCGGGACGGGCAGAGAGCGCTTTCTCCCGCAGGTCCTCGTGGACGGTCACGTCCTTCTCGGTCAGCACTCGCGTGTGGTAGTCCGCCCACGTCGGCTGGAGGCGGGCCGTGTCCCGATCCAGATCCAACTCCGCGACCTCGTAGCGCTGGCCCTGGTGGTGGTAGATCGCGCCAGGGTGAGCGTCACGGAGCGCGTCCGAGAACCCCAGCGTGGCGATCACGTCGCCCGAGCGGGCGTCCCGGAGATCCACGTCCCGGTCGTCGATGGTCCGGAGGTTCATCGAGTGCTGCGGGCTCCCCTCGCCGTCGTGGGTCCAGCGGAGCCCCTGCGCGGTGTCGCGTCGTTCCAGCACCCCGGCGTCCTCCAGATCCGCGACCACGTCCGGGAACGGCTCGCCGAAGTGGCGTTCGTCCTCCCGCGAGAGCCAGTTCTCCACGGCCGCGCTGGCGACGTGGTCGGGCATGATCTGCTCGTTCTCCGGGTCAGAGATGGCGTCCTCGGGGTCGCCTTCGAAGAACGACTCCGGGTCGCGCATCAGGTACTGGTCCAACTGATCCTCGCCGGCAACCATCACCACCAGTGCGGGGTCCTCCCCCCGGCCCGCGCGCCCGGCCTGCTGGAACGCCGCCATCCGGGTGCCGGGGTAGCCGTCGACGATCACCGCGTCCAGCCCGCCGACGTCGACGCCGAGTTCGAGCGCGTTCGTGCTCCAGACGCCCCGGAGTTCGCCGCTGTGGAGCTGCTCCTCCAGTTCGCGCCGGCGTTCGTCGGTCAGCGAGCCCTGGTAGGCGCCGACCTTCCCCGCCAGTTCGTTCGCGCCGCGGCTCCGGAGTTCCTTCGCGGACTCGGCAGCGTACTGCTCCGCAGTCTGGCGACTGCGGGTGAACACGAGCGTCTGCTCGCCCGCCTCGACGAGATCCGTGAACAGCCGCATCGACTCGGTGTGGCTGGAGCGCCGCCGGCCGGTATCGCGGTCCTGCTCGTACTCGGGCGGGTTCCAGAGCACCCAGTCCCGCGGCCCGGTCGCGGAGGCGTCGTCGTCGACGAGCGTGAACCCCGACGGCGCCTGGCCGGTGACCGTCGCCGCGTGCTCGACGGGGTTGCCGATCGTCGCCGAGCAGCAGACGTACGTCGGGTCCGATCCGTAGCGCTCACAGATCCGGTTCAGCCGTCGCAGGAGGAGCGCCACCTGTGACCCGAACACGCCGCGGTAGCTGTGGACCTCGTCGACCACGACCAGTTCGAGCGACTCGAAGAACCACTCCCAGAGCCGGTGGGCGTGGGGGAGCAGCGCGTAGTGGACCATATCTGGGTTCGAGAGCAGTACCGTCGGCCGGCGGTCCCGAACGTCGCGCTTCTCGGATTTCGAGAGGCGGCCAGTGTACTGATCGACCGAGACACGGGAGCCGAACCCGAGATTCCGGGCCAGCTCCGAGAGCGTCTCCAGCTGGTCGGAGACCAGCGCGTTCTGCGGGCCGAGATACAGCGTCCGGCCGCCGTGGTCCATCGCCCGCTCGAACGCGGGGACGGTGTACGCGAGGCTCTTTCCGCTGGCGGTCTCGGTCGCGATCACGACGTCGTCGCCGTCCCTGACGGCCTCGATCGCGGCTGCCTGATGGTCGAAGGGCTGCTCGATCCCGCGGTCGGCGAGTGCGCTTTCGAGGCGCGACTCGACGTCGAGATCCACGAACGTCGGCTCACGGGCGGGGACCCGCCGGTGGGCGGCCACCTGCGCCTCGTAGTACGGGCGCTCCCGGAGCCAGTCGAGCGGGTCGTGCACGCGCCCGCTCGGCGCCCGCGAGCCATGACCGTTCTGGTCCCGGCCGCTTTTGACCCGCCGTGCCGAGGTATCGGTATGGCCGACGGCGGCACCTACACCCTGGTCTTCTCGCTGCCCAGCGCCGCCGATATCGAGGTCGGTGCGCTCGGCGAGTACCGCTTCCCGCCGGGCGGCTACTGCTACACGGGGAGTGCGCTCGGCGAGTACCGCTTCCCGCCGGGCGGCTACTGCTACACGGGGAGTGCGCTCGGCAGTGGCGGGTTCTCCCGGATCGACCGGCACCGGCGCGTCGCCGCCGGCGAACACGACGTTCGCCACTGGCACGTCGACTACTTCGGCGGCCACTCGGACACCGAGCTGGTCGCGGTCGAACGCACGCGCGGGCAGGACTGCGAGTGCGCGGTCGCGCGAGAACTCGGCGACGGCCCCGTTCCGGGGTTCGGTGCCTCGGACTGTGACTGCGAGAGTCATCTCACACGCTTCGAGAACGCCGATGTCGCGGCCGAGCGAGCGGACGGCGTCCACGATCGACGTTGATCCGGTACCCCAGCCGGGAAGCCGGTGGCTCTTAATCCCCTGCACCACCACCGGGTGGCATGTTCGAACCAATGCCCTACCTGGAGTGGATCGAGGGGCGGCCCGAGGGGGCCGACCACGACCTCGGGTCCAGCGACCTCCGGACGGACCGCCCCGACGGGTCGGTGGCTCCGCCGCCACTCTCGGGCCTTGCGGACCCGACCGATCCACCGTCGCTCTCGGCGTCGATCGCCGCGGAGTACGGCGTCGACGAGTCGTCGGTACTGGTGACCGCGGGTGCGACCCACGCCAACTTCCTCGCCGCCGCGGCGGCGCTGTCGCTGGCCGACGGGCGGGAAGTGCTCGTCGAGGACCCTGGCTACGACCCGCTGGTCCACACGCCGGCCGGCGTCGGCGGGACGGTCGCACGGTTCGAGCGCCCGGCACGGTCGGGGTACCCGCTCCTCCCGGGAGAGATCGCGTCAGCCGCGTCCGACGGGACGGCGCTGGCCACCGTCACGAACCGGCACAACCCGTCGGGACGGCTCACCTCCCGAACCGAACTGGCGTCGGTCGCCGACGCGCTCGCGGACGAGAACACGCGACTCCTCGTCGACGAGGTGTACGGGCCCTACACGGCCGAGGACGACGCCGACGGGGCGTTCGGCGGCGTCACGGCCGCGGGGCTCCCGAACACGGTCGTGACCGGCTCGTTCACGAAGTTCCACGGGCTCGGCGACCTCCAGATCGGCTGGCTGATCGCCGACGAGCCGTTCGTCGAGCGCGCCCGGCAGGTGTTCATGCATCTCCCGTCGGTCGCCGGACCGAGTCGTGCCCTGGCCCGCCGCTTCTTCGCCCACCGGGACGAACTGGTCGCGGACTCCCGCTCACACCTCCGGCGGAACCACGAACTGCTCTCGTCGTTCGTCGAGGAGCGGTCGGATCTCGATGGGGGGATCGCCGCCGGCTGCACGTTCGGCTACGTCGAACACGAGCGCGCCGACGGGGACGAACTCGCCGAGGCGGCGTGGGACGCCGGGGTGCTGGTCGTTCCGGGGCGTTTCTTCGACCTTCCCTCGGGCGTGCGGATCTCCGCTGGCCGGGGAACCGAGGAGGTCGCGGCGGGGCTGGACGCGCTCGACGACGTTCTCGACGGGCTCTGAGGACCGACCCCGATGGCGTGTTGGCGAACAGGTGGCAGGTCGCCGGCGAGGCAGGTGCCACGCTCCCGCTGCTGCCCCGCCGCGGTGGTCAGGTCACGGGGAGCGTGGTCGCGCTTTGGTACTTGAAAGCTCGGTCAGTCCTCGATCGCGGCCGCGAGGGTCTCGATCGGGTGTGGTGGCTCCGCGTCGGCGTCCTCCCTGTCGCCGAGTTGGGTCCGACAGGAGGCGCCCGGCGCGACCACCTGCTCGCCGTCGGCGTCGTCGACCTGATCGAACAGGATCCGGCCGATGGCCTTGCTCATGGAGTAGTGCTCGGCCTCGTAGCCGAAGCTTCCGGCCATCCCACAGCAGGTCGAGTCGAGCGCTTCGACCTCGAAGCCGGCGCGGCGGAGCACGCCGACCGCGTGGTGGTCCTTCTTCGTCGCCTTCTGGTGGCAGTGACCGTGGTAGACGAGCGACCTCCCGCCCGCGGCGTCGAGGTTCTCGTCGAGTTGGAACGCGTCGAGGTACTCGAACACGCCGTAAGTTCCCGCCGAGACGGCGTCGACGTCGTCGCCCGCGAGCAGGTCGTGGTAGTCCGACTGGAGCATCACGGCGTCGGAGGGTTCGACGACGACCACGTCCCAGCCGTCCCGGACTCTCGGCGCGAGCGCGTCGACGTTCTCGCGAGCTCGATCGCGGGCCTCGTCGACGAACCCTTTCGAGAGCGGCGGGCGACCACTGGAACCGGCGCCCTCGGCGAGTCGGACGTGAACGCCGGCGGCTTCGAGCACGCGGACGGCGGCTCTTCCCTGTTCGGGAGCGTTGTAGTTCGTGTGCGTGTCGGGGAGGATCAGGGCTTTCCGATCGGCTTCCCGTTCGGGGACCGCGGGCTCGCGGTCGGTCATCCAGTCCGCGAAGGATTCGCGGTGGAACGTGGGGAGTGTGCGATCGGAAGCGATACCGACGGTTTTCTCCATCGCCCAGCGCGCGCCGGGGAGTTTCGCGGCGGCGTTCGACAGGGGGGCGAGCCGGCTCCCGACTGCCGAGAGCGTGTCGATATTGGCGAACAGCTTCTCCCGGAGGCTGCTCCCCTCGCGCTGGTGACGTTCGTGTTCGATCTCGGTCTTCATCTTCGCCATGTCGACCTCGCTCGGGCAGTCCCGGGCACAGCCCTTGCAGCCGATGCAGAGATCCATCACCTCGTCGGCGAACTGCTCGGTGAACACCTCTTCTTCGGGGAGGTCGCCGCTCATCGCTTGTCGGAGCAGGTTCGCTCGGCCGCGAGTGGACTGGATCTCCTCCTCGGCCGCGCGGTAGGTCGGGCACATCACCCCGCCGGTGGTGTCCTGCCCGCCGCGACAGCCGCCACAGCCGTGGCAGAGTTCGGCCATCCCCTGGAACCCGTTGGCGTTCTGCCAGCGGAGGTCGGGGTCGAAGCCGGCGTCGAACTCGTACGCGGGATCGAAGCGGAGGTGCTCGGTCATCTCGGCGGCGTCGGCGCGCTCGGGCGCCCACTCGGGCCGGCGCTCGTCGGGCGCGTACCCACACACCTGCCCGGGGTTCAGGAGCCAGTCGGGGTCGAACGCGCGCTTGAGGTCGCGGAACGCTTCCCAGAGCTCCTGGCCGTACAGCTTCCGGTTCCACTGGGTACGGGCGCGGCCGTCGCCGTGTTCGCCGGAGACGCTGCCGCCGAGGTCGACGACGATGTCGCTCACGGCGTCGGCGATGGACGCGAGCGCGTCGACGCCGGCCTCGCTCTTCGTGTCGAGCAACGGCCGGACGTGGAGCACCCCCGGACCGGCGTGGGCGTAGAAACTGGCGAACGTGTCGTGCTCCTCGAGCACCTGCTGGAACCGCCGGGTGTACTCCGGGAGCTTCTCCGGCGGGACCGCACAGTCCTCGATGAACGAGACGTGTTTCTCGTCGGTCGTTCGCGAGAGCAGGATCGGCAGCCCGGATTTCCGCATCTTCCAGAAGCGCTCGCGGGTGATCTCGTCGTGGGCCTCCATCGCCGCGTGGGCACGGACCGGCGCGCCTGTCGAGGGGGGATCGTCGGAGGGGTCGGTCGCGGTGTCAGTTCCGGGCCGACGGTCGGCGAGCAGGTCGGCCACCTTCCGCCGCCCGTCGTCGTCGCTCTCGGCGTAGAACTCCACGAGCAGCGCCGAATCGGTCCCCTCGGGGAGCATCCCCACCACGTCGGCGAACTCCTGGGTCTCCCGCGCGAGGTCGAGCAGCGTGTCGTCCATCACCTCGACGGCCGCGGGGTCGTGTTCGAGCACCGCGGTCACGTCCTCCATCGCGTCGAGCAGGTCGTCGTACGCCAGGAGGGCGACGGCTTTCGTCTCCGGGATCGGTTCGAGCGAGACCGTCGCTTCGGTGACGATCGCGAGCGTCCCCTCGCTGCCCGCGAGCAGTCGCGCGAGGTTGACCGTGGCGTCGTCCGAAACCGCCCCGTCTACGGTCGCCTCGTCGACCAGCACGTCGAGGTTGTACCCCGAGACGTTCCGCTTGAGTTCGGGGTAGCGCTCGCGCACCTCGTCGGCGTGATCGTCGAGCACGTCGACGACGCCCGCGGCGATCCGTTGTTCGATGTCGCCGTCCGGGTCCGCACGGGCCCGCAGGTCGCCGACGCGTTCCTCGCCGAACTCGGCCACGGTCCCGTCGGCGAGTACGACCTCGCAGGACTCGACGTAGGCGTCGGTTTTGTCGTACTTCAGGGAGTGCGAGCCGGTGGAGTTGTTGCCGATGGCGCCGCCGAGGGCGGACTTGTCCCGCCACGCGGGGTCGGGCGCGAACTTCAACCCGTGGGGCTCGCAGGCGGTGTTGAGGTCGGCGAGGATCGCCCCCGGTTGTGCGGTCGCCGTCGCCGTCTCGGGGTCGACCTCCAGGACGGCGTCCATCTCGGCCGTGAAGTCGAGCACGACCGCCTCGTTGACCGCTTGGCCGGCGAGGCTGGTCCCGCCACCGCGTGGGAGCACGGGCACCTCGCGTTCGGCGCAGTACTCGAGAACGGCGGCGACGTCGGCGGTCGACTCGGGGAGTACGACGCCGATCGGTGTGACCTCGTACGCCGAGGCGTCGGTCGCGTAGAGCTGTCGGGAGTAGCTGTCGAAGCGCACGTCGCCGTCGACCAGCGACTCGAGGTCCTCGACAAGCCCCGGGCGGGCCACCTCGCCACCCCGGTAGTCGAAGTCGCCGTCGGTCGCCGGGTCCGGGTCCGCTGCCATGCGAGGATGTTACACGAGTACGGGGAAAAGCACACTCCCTCGGGCAGCCGGATCGTTCGGGCCGGAAAACGTTTCACGTGCGAGAGCAACGTATCAGCCGATGTCCGAGTCCAAAGCCACCTTCGAGCTGTTCGAGGACGAAGCCGGGCAGTACCGCTGGCGGCTCCGCCACGACAACGGCAACATCGTCGCCGACAGCGGCGAGGGGTACGCGAGCAAACAGAAGGCCCGGCAGGGGATCGAGAGCGTCAAGAACAACGCTGCCGGCGCCGGCGTCGAGGAGCACGACTGATCCCGGATCGGTGCCCCTATTTTCGCCGGCGCGCGAGGTCGGTCCATGAGCTACGAGACCACCGTCGGCGTGCGCTTCCGTGACATCGACGCGATGGGCCACGTCAACAACGCGGTGTACGCCAGCTACGCCGAGCAGGCTCGGGTCGACTACTTCGCGGACGTGCTCGGCACCGACCTCTCGGCGGTCTCCTCGGTGCTCGCCCGTATCGAGATCGACTACCACCGGCCGATCGAACTCGACGACGGTCCCGTCACGGTCGCGGTCGACGTGCCGAGCCTCGGCGAGTCGAGCCTCCCGATGACGTACGAGATCAGCGACGGCGACGGGAACCTCGCGGCCAGCGTCGAGAGCGTGCAGGTGGCGTACGACCGCGAGGCCGGCGAGTCGGTGCCGATCCCCGAGGAGTGGCGCGAGGCGATCGAGTCGTACCACGACCTCTAGCCGGCGGACGGTTTATCGGGCTGGACACCTACCTCCGACCGTGTACAGCGCCCGGGACCGCGTCGAACAGGAGGAGTGGCTCGTGGAGATCGAACGCGCGGCCGACAGCCTCGACCTCGGCGCCGACGCGCGGTCGACCGCCGAGGACCTGTTCCTGAGCAACGTCCCCGAGAGCGAGCGCTCCAAACCCGCGGTCGCGGCCGCCGCGCTCTATGCGGGTGCGCTGCTTGCGGGCGAGGAACGATCCCAGACGAACGTGGCCGACGCGATGGACGTCTCGCGGCTCTCGGTCCAGCAGCGCTGGAAGCCGATACTCGAGTCGGCGGGGTTTCGCCCGCCGTCGTGGTGACTACTCGGAGTCGCAAGCGGAGGCGGACTCGGCGCCCTCCGGCGGGAACTTCCCGCGACCCTCGCGTTCGGGCGTGAGGTTGCCGTGTCTGTCGATCTCGCCGGTGACGATCCGCGTCGAGGAGATGCGCTCGCCGTCCTCGGCGGAAACGTGGTCGACGACCTCGATCCGGAGCGGGTCGTGGCCGCGCCCCTCGCGGATCTCGTTGATCCGTTCGCCGCCCGACTCGGTTTCCGGGGAGACGATCAGCGCGTCGAACTGTGGCTCGGTCGCGATCCCGGTCGGCTCCTCCAGCTTTCGGATCTCGAACTCGCGGCCGTACTCCCCGGCAAGCGGTTCGAGTTCGGCCTCGAGATCCGCCTTGCGCTCCTCCCAGGGGCGGACGTACCGCTCGACGTGACGTGTCTCCGGGGCGAGTTCGTCGGACGTGAGACCGACGGTCAGGTCGCCGAGTTCGAACGCTCGGCGGAACAGCTTCCGGTGACCGTCGTGGACGGGGTCGAACGTCCCCCCGATGGCGACCTGCATACCGCGGGTCTCGGTCCGCCGACGGTTAAAGCGCGGTCATTTGCTCTCGGCCGCGTCGGACGAGTCGGCGTCGCTCGCGTTCTCGGTGTCCTCCGCTTGGTCGTCGGTGTCCCCGCCGTCGTCGGCCTCCCCGTCGCCGTCGCTGACGGAGATAGTCACCGGCCCCTCGTCGTCGCCCTCCTCGCCGCGGCTGAGGCGGTCGTCGAGGTTGAACACCGCGTTGAGCTGGCTCTGCACCTGGCCGACCGCGTCGGAGACGAGCTCGCTGGGCGAGATGGCGTCGTACTCGTAGGGGTTGTTGCCCGCGCCCTCGCTCTCGCGTTTCCCGCGGATGACGGTTTCCTCCTCGTGGAGTTCGGCCAGCGCTTCGCGGACGGTGCTCGGGTATAGCCCCGTCCCCTCGGCGACCTCCTCGCTGGTGCTGGCGGGGTGCTGTCGGAGGTAGACGTAGATCCGCGCCCGCGTCTCGGTGTCGAGCAGCCACGCCAGCAGGTCGACGACGCCCTGATCGAACTCGCCGATCGCCTTGTCGGCGCTCTCCTCGAGCCGCTCCCGCGCCGAACTGGCGTCTTCGTCGTCGGTTTCGGGCTCCTGGGACATATGTGTTCAGGCAAAGGTCAGAACTCCGCACGCAAAAACGTTTGCCGCGCGGTTCGAGGCGAGCAGGAGCCGTGGAGCACTCCTCGGCGCTGAGAAGTCACCGAACGCGCTGCGCTACTCCAGTTCGACTTCGATCTCGTTTTCGGTCACGTGGAGGTACGCGATGTACTGCCGGCCGCTCGTCTCGTAGTCGAGCACGCCGGTAGAGGCGCTGGTGTCGATCTTTGTCCCCTTTCCACTGCCGGAACCACCCTGTCCCCGGTCAGTACCATAGATCGTGAACTCGTCCCCAAGAAGTGCGATGTAGTGTCGAGCAAGGAGATATGTCGTTGCTTGATCTCTGTGATCATCGCCGACATCAAACGTGATTGTCTCTCCGTCGTCATCATGATTGAACGAAATCTCGTTCGGGTGGGTCCCGGTATTCTCCCAGTCCCCTTGTGCGCCTGTGCTATCGGCGTCTCCGTAGGTTAGATTCGTCCCGTGGGTCGCGTTCCCCGCAGTAAGGTTGATGACCAACTTCTTTCCGTCGTCGCTGACTCGGATCGGCCCGCTATTGATCGGTATATCGTTGTTTGACCATTCATGTTGGACATCGGTTCGCGTATTCTTATAGAAGAGGCTCAATCCTATGGTTCCGGACTCATCCTTCGGAACATGGACGATGTATTCGAAACTTTCAGCACCTGATTCGAAATAGTATCCAAGATGGGAGTTATAGAAAGTCGTCCCCTTTCCCTGGTTGTTATTGATATAGGTCGTATTGAGATCGGTAAGACTATGGCCTGGCGCCTGCCCACGCGCTGTAAGCCCCCAAGTACCGGTTGTTTCACTGAGTTCAAACTCTTCGACCGTATCAACCGTTACTAACTGCACGCTCGCGCGTTCGCGTCGGTGATCGACGGTCACGTTCCCGCTCGTCCGCGATCGGAAGAACTCGGCCCATCCCTGGTAGAACCGACTCTGGACGGTGACGTTGACGGTCCCGTTGTTGATCGGGTTCGCGTACGTGCTGTTGTCGCCGTAAGGCGCGCCTTCGTCGTCCCACGACTCGCCGTCGTCGTGGACCGACTCGTTGGGGTACACCTTCCGGGACTCGTGCTCCTCGCCCTGCGTCACGATTGCGCTCGTCCGTCCCGACGCCTGCGAGTCGGAGACGACCCGGATCGCGGGCAGTGTGAGCGTCGAGCGGCGGTAGTTGAACTCCGGCGGCGAGCGCATCACGCTGCTGTTGCCCCGTCGCTCCCAGACGCCGCCGCCCTGGTAGCCGATCTCCACGTCACCGTTCCGGTAGCTCACCGACCCCAGCGAGGCGTTGTATATCGTCTCGTTCTTGTCCTCGCCGGTGGCGTTGTGGTGGACGATCTCGATCCACCCCGAGTCGTCTTCGGCGACGAACTCACCGTTACCCGAGGGGCCGAGTTCGACGCGCTGGGAACTGCTCTCGCCCAGCCCGACGATCGCGGCCTGTGAGTCGAACTGCGTCAGCGAGTGTTGGGCCTGTGAGACCGTGGTCGTCCGCTCGGCGTCGGCGAACGCCTGGGCGCCGATCCCGACGACGACGCCGGTGCCGATGATGGTGATGCCGAGTAGCAACACCACGCCGACGACACTCGAGACGCCACGATCGGTACGCATCATCGTCGGGTACAGCCTCCAGGGGGATATGTTCTCCCCTCGTCGGGGGGCGAAAGAACGCCCATCACGAGTCCCCCTCCTCGTCGGCGGCGAGGCCCCGCTCGTCGGCCGGTGAAGCTACCAGTTCTCGATCCCCGTCCTCGTCGCCGTCGGCGAACCGGATCGTCACCGGGCCGCCGGGTAGCGTGTCGTTCGCGATCGGGTACTGGGTTCGGAAGCTGACGTTCCGGCTCACGTCGACGCTCTCGGCAGTGACGACGATGGTGCCGCTAGCCGGCTGTCCGTCCGCTGTGGAGTGGTTCACCAGCCTGAGCGAGTACTCCCCGCCGGTGCCGACGTCGTCGGGGAGCCAGACGTTCACAGCGACGCTGCTGTTCTCGCTGCTCGCGGCGTCGGCGAGCCGATCGGCGTCCTCGAAGCCGCCGGCGAGCTGTTGGCCCGAGACGGTCAGTTCGTCGTTGACGATCGCCGCCCGCTGGTTCTCGATCAGCGTCCCGCCGGCGATCAGCAGGCCGGCGATCAGCACCGCGGTGATCGAGAGCGTCAGCGTGTACCCCAGCGTCGTCGACACGCCGCGGTCGTCGTCGGTGAACGCCGACGGGCGGTCCTCACGCATCGGGCTCACCCGGCGCGACCCGGAACTCCGACTGGTAGTAGACGTTCGCCGACCGGTACGTCACGCGGAGTTCGGCGCTGTACAGCGTCCGCACGGCCGACGGCTGGTCCCCCTCGCGGGCGCCGGTGTCGAGGCTGTCGCGCGGTCGGTCGACGACCACGGAGTAGGTCCCTTCGACCTGGTCATCCCCGCCGTCGACCGCGTCGACGTACCGGATCGTGTACGGCTCCGAGAGGTTCCCGAAGAAGCGCATCTCCGGACACGGTTCGCCGTCGACGGTGCCGGCGGTGATGTCGATTACTGCGCGTTCGCCGGTCTCGACGGTGCAGGTGTCGTCGTTCCCGTCCGGGTCTAGGACGGTCACGGACACGTCATCTGTCCCTTCCTGATGCAGGTATACCTTCCACACGTCGTCGTCCCCGCTCTCGGTGAACGTCACTCGGAAGGCCCCGTCGTCGATCGGCGTGTCCGACGACACGAGCGACTCCCGGGTCACGTTCATGCGGAACGCTCGACTCTGCGTGTCGTCGGCGACGATCCAGTTCGGGTTCCCCTCCGTGTCCGTGAAGTTCCGGTCGGTCGACTGCGAGATTCGCGTCCCGCGCGTGGTGTCGATCTCCGCCAGTTCCGTGTCGGCCAACGCCACCGTCACGTGGGTGCCCGCGGCGCCGCTCCACCCTTCGACCGTCCGGTTGAACTCCTCGTTCAGCGCGGCGTACTCGCTACCGCTCTCGTGGATCGACTCGAGGACCGCCCGGGACATCGCCGTCGCCTCGCCCTCGTACTCGATCGCCTCGCCCGTCCCCGGGCCGGCATCGCGCGTCGCGACGTTGCCGGTGTAGATGGCGGCGTTGAGCAGCACCGCCAGCGCCACGAACATCACCGCCAGCGTGAGGGCCCCGACGAGCATGAGCTGGCCGCGGTCGTCTACATCCGCCATACGACCACCTCCACCTCGACGACGTTGTACAGCCGGCTGTCGCCGTCGATATCGGGGGCGAAGTAGTTCCCGTCCTCCTCCCCGAGTGTCGTATCCGTCGGCTCCGCCCGCTCCGTGGACTCGTCGATATCGTGGAGCACGTCGTCGTCGTACAGCGTGAACGAGCGTGTAGCCGTCGACGCGTGGTCGGAGGGTGAGCCCAGATCAACCAACTGAAGCGGGCGGCGATTGCGCTCGCCATCACTGGTGACGTAGAACACGTTCACGTTGAACGCAATGTTTCGCTCCCGGAGCGTCCGATCGAGCACGTTCCCAAACGCGGTTGGCGGGCCGCCACCGTGGAAGCCGCCGAATTCAGCACCGTCGAAGTGGCCGCTCTCGTTCCAGGCCAAAAGCGTCGGCACGACGGTCCCGTTCTCGGCCTCGGCGGCAAGCACCCCCTCCGCGA
Source organism: Halolamina sp. CBA1230 (assembly GCF_002025255.2). Taxonomy (GTDB): domain Archaea; phylum Halobacteriota; class Halobacteria; order Halobacteriales; family Haloferacaceae; genus Halolamina. The sequence continues at coordinate 550,729 of NZ_CP054587.1, read as the reverse complement.
TCTTGGCCTGCTGGTTCTCGATGTGCTGGCTGGAGGTGCTCCCGGTGAGCGGCGTGACCGCCGTGACCTGCAGCGCGAACGCGAGGCTGGCCAGCAGCAGCATCCCCGCGGTGATCGCCTCCAGCGCCCGTGCCTGCCCGCGGTCGTCGCTCACCACGCACGCACCTCCAGCCAGTACGTCGAGCCGTCGATAGTGACGATCCGTCGCGCGGTCGTGACCGAGACGCTGCTCGGCGCGTCGGGCCCCGCCTCGAGCGTTCCCAGCGTCGCCCCGTCACTGGTGCTCTCGATCCGAACCTGGATCGACTGGCCGGGGTCCAGCCCGAACATCGGCTGGAGACTGGTCGCGTTCGTGTCGAACCGACAGTCCTCGGCTGACGGCTCGGTGCCGTCGTCGTCCAATTGCTCGAAGAACGCGTCCGTACACTCGCGGTCCAGCACGTACGGCTCGTCGGGTGCGCCGAGGCGCTCGGTCGCCATCGAGGTAGCGACGCGGTCGGCGACCTGCGTGTCGCCGGCACCGAGGAACGGCGAGAACATCCCCGGGATCGTGGCGACGACAAACGTGACCGCGATCAGGAAGATCCCCACGCCGATCGCGTAGTCGAGCACCATCTGCCCCCGGTCGTCGTCGACGACCCGCCGTCGGCTCATACGACCACCACCCAGACCGCGAGCGCCAGCGTCTGGAGGATCACGACGAACTTCACGCCGGAGATGATCTGGGCGTCGCGGATGTACCCCGAGATGAACCCCGAGAGCATCGCTTGCAGCGTCACCGCGTGGAAAAAGAGTAGCGAGAGCAGCTGCGTGTCGATGCTGGCGCCGAAGCTGAGCCCACCGGCGCCAGCCGCTTCCCCACCGCCGCTCCCGCCCATCGACGCCATGGTGTCGAGGAACTGCACCTTCAGGATCGCCATCACCGCCAGCAGCGTGAGGTACGTCATCAGGATGATCGCGACCTGCATCCGCGTCCGGGACTTGCGTTCGCGCTCGATGTCGTCCTGGTTCTCGGAGGACTGGGCCGCCGTCGACAGCACGTCGGTGATCTGGCCGGAGGCCTCCTGTGCCTCGGCGATCAGCTTGATCGTCCGGGCCAGCCGCGGGATGTGGTACTTGTTGTTGAACTCGACCATCGCCTCCCGCAGACTCATCCCGTAGTTCACCTTCGCGTACATCACCTCGAACTCGTCGGCCAGCTTCCCCGAGGAGGTATCAGCGACGGTTTCGATCGACTCCAGCAGCGTCTGTCCGGTGTCGTTGGCCGAGGAGAGCTTCCGGAGGTTCTCCGAGAGCTTCCCGGTGATGGACCGTCGCGTGAGCCCGTTCCACTCGTAGAACACCGCAAGCGGGACGAGCGTCAGGTACGAGGGGATGTAGTACCAGGCGACCGTCCCCCAGATCGGGTTCGCGATCATCCCGTCCCACGCCGTCGGCATCGCGCCGTTGACGAACAGCACTGCCACCACTGCGGCCGCCGTCGGCAGCGTGAGCGCGACCGTGAACAGCGGGTTGTCCCGGAAGAAGATCTGCGGCGCCGACAGCAGCTGCTTGGTCTTGTAGTTCCCCTCACGCGATCGGATGCGGTCGAAGACGCTGAACCGCCCCTTGAACGCCTCGATCAGGCCGAGGTGGATCAGCCCCTCCTCCTGTGTGGCTTCGAGCCGTTCGCTCCCGTCCCGGGGCGAGAGGTAGCCGTCGCCGATCTCGTCCTGTTTTACCGTCGAGATCATCACCAGGAAGCCGACCCCCGTCAGCGGGATCAGCGCGTAGACGGTGCCGTAGATCAGCCTCTCGCGGCCGCTGCCCATCATGCTCATCACGACGAGGATGATGATTAGCAACAGCGGGAACAGCGACAGGGTCATGTACATCTCGCCGAACAGCTCCAGGGTCTCCAGTGTCGTCTCCTGTTCCTGCTTGGCGGTGCGCATGTGCTTCTCCTTCTTGTCGTAGAGGAACTGCTCCATGTCCCCGCCGGAGTTGATGATGGAGAGCATGTCCGTGAGGAACTGCGAGAGCTCGTCGCTGGGGGTCTCCATCGACTGCTTGCGCACCGCGTTCCGGTAGTCGGTGCCGAAGTACTCCGTCTCGTTGACGATGCTCTGGAACTCCTTTGCCACCTCGCCGTACGTGTCGTCGGCCTGGGCCATCGACTCGAGGATCTCCAGTTGGTTCAGCCCCCCGACAGACAGCGCGTACATGTAGGAGACCGAGTCAGAGAGCAGCATGTTGATCTCCCGTTTCCGTGCCGACGCCCGGGAGTAGGGGATCGCCGCTAGCGTGCCAAAGCCCATCAGGAAGCCGAGGCTGCCGAACACCAGTCCCGAGAGCAGGACCGCCGCGGGCACCGTCGCCGACTCGAGCATCGCCGCGGTCTCCGCGCTCCCGGCGGGGAGGCCGAGGCTGAGCGACTCTGGGGTGACGAACCCGAGCGCAAAGATCGCCCACCCGAGGAGACTGCCGACCGCCCACAGCAGGCCGCCCACGAGTACGCCGACCGCGAGCGCCCGCGAGAGGTACAGTTCGACCGCCTGGTTCATCCGCGCCTCGGTCAGCTTCTGCTCGACGTTGGCGGCGAAATCCCCCTCGGCGTCGAACAGGAGGTCGTACAGCGGGTAGAACGCGTCCGCCAGCGTCCCCCAGTCGTCGCGCCCCTCGCCGAGTTCCAGACTCATCTACTCGTCGCCCCCGCTCGCCAAGTCGTCGTCCTCGTCGCCCGATTCGAGTTCCGGGATCGAGTCGTCCTCCTCGTTGCCGTCGTCGAGCGCCGCACGATCGTTCGGCTCGTCGAGTTCGACGCTTTCCTCGGCCCCGGCGGGGAGTTCGCCCGCGGCGTCGACCGTCGCTTCGACGTTGCCCTGTGGCTCGGTGTCGACCAGCGCGTCCGCGACCGCGTCGGGGGTCTCGCCGCGGTACTTCTCGAACAGTCGCTCCTCCGCCTCTTCGAGGATCCCCGCGGCCTCCTCGAGGATCTCGTCGGTCGGGTCGGGACGGGGGACCATCTCCTCCTTCTCGGGGTCGATGTCGATCAGCACGGACTCCATCTCCCGGAGATCCTCGAGCGAGGCCTCCAGCTGGTCGTTGGCCATCAGCGAGAGGATCGTCTCGGGGTCGTTGATGAACGCCTGGAACGTCGCCGCGACCTGGGTGTACGTGTTGAGCCCCTCGTAGATCAGGTAGGCGAGCACCGTCTGGCGCTTGAAGATCTCGTCGTCGAGGCGGTCGCGGTCCCACCCGCGGTCGAACATGATCTCCTCCAAGGTGTTCGAGTCGCCCATCTTCAGGAACTCGTCGGTCTCGGCCTGCCACTGGTACACGTCCTGCACGTTGATCTCGTCGTTCTCGGCGTCGTAGTGGTTGATCTCGGTGATCGACTTGTTCCGGCGCACCTTCTGGCCGTGCACCCGGGTAGAGGTCTGGATGGAGACGAGGTCCAGCGCCGTGAACATCGTCTTCGAGACGTTGATCGGCTCGGTGGTGAACCGCTTCAGCACCTCCCCCACGTTGTCGGCGTGGAACGTGGTGTAGGTGGTGTGCCCCGTGGACATGACCTGGAACAGCGTCCGCCCCTCCTCGCCACGGATCTCGCCCATCACGATGTAGTCCGGGCGCTGGCGGAGCGCGGCCTCCAGCAGGTCGAACTCGTCGACGTCGCCCTTGTCGTCGTCGGAGAACGAGGGGCGCGTAACTGAGGCGATCCAGTTGCGCTGGGGGAGCTCGACCTCGCGGGTGTCCTCGATGGAGACGATCTTGCTGTTCGACGGGATGAACAGCGACACCGCGTTCAGCGAGGTCGTCTTCCCCGAGGCCGTCCCGCCGGCGAAGATCAGCGACTTGTGGTTCTCGATACAGAGCCACAAAAAGGCCATCTCGTCGAGGCTGAACGTCTGCCAGTTGATCAGGTCGACCGGCGTGAACGGGACGTCCTTGAACTGGCGGATCGTGTAGTTGGTCCCGTGGTCGGAGACCTCCTTGCCGAGCGTGAGCTGGGCACGCGACCCGTCCGGGAGGGTGGCGTCGACCTGTGGCCGGCGCTTGGAGATCCCCTTCCCGGATCGCTGGGCCAGCTTCACGACGAAGTCGTCAAGTTCGTCCTCGCCGTGGTAGACGTTGGTGATGATCTGCTCGTAGTCGGTGTGGTAGACGAAGACGGGGGCGTTGTACCCGTCACACGAGATGTCCTCGACGTTGATGTCGTGTTTGATGCCGTCGATGCGCTCGTAGCCGATGAAGTCGCGTTCGAGGTAGTACAGCAGCTTCTCGACCTGGTACTCGTTGAGCGTGTCGTCGTCCTCCTCCAGCAGGGCCCATTCGGGGCGGACCTCGATCCCCGCCAGTTGGTGGACGCCGTCGACGGGCTCCTCGTACCCCAGTAAATCGACGACGCGACCGGAGACGCCCTCGCCCGGGTCGAGCCCGAACGCGTCCGCGACGCGGTTGCCCAGCCCGCCGCGTTCGCCCGGCTCGCCGGGCTCGTCGTAGAGGTCGTAGCGGTCGAGCAGCTCCCGGGTTCGGTTCTCGATCACCGAGCGCCGGTGGGCCTCGTCGCCCGCGGTGTCGCCCTCGTCCTCGTACTTGATCGACGCCCGAAGCTTGTCGGTCAGGTAGTCGGTGAGGTCGTCCTCGATCTCGGTGAGGTGGGGCTCGACGACGTAGTACTTGATCTCGTTCTCCTTCGTCGAGTGGAAGATCACCACGAAGGAGTAGGGTTTGTTCACCCAGTAGCGGTCCCGTTCCCGGAAGTGTTGCTTCTTCGCGATCGGGACGGTCTTCTCCAGATCGTACCGGTTGGCGACGGTCGTCTGCCCATGCGTGTCCGAGAAGAAGGCGTCCTCGTCGATCTCCTCGTCGACGTCGACGGTGCGCTCGTCGATCAGCTCCTGCAGCTCCTCACCCGCCCGCTCGCAGTCGGCCATCGTCGCGCCGATCGACTCCGGGGGGAACCCCAGTGCCTCGGCGGGGTCGAACGTCTCGGGCTCGCCGTCGCTGTCGGTCGGCGGCTCGCCGTCCTCGTCGTAGAAGTACTCGCGTTTGTAGTCCGCCCAGCCGTAGATGTCCTTGATCACCGGCGTCTGGTCGTAGCCGATCAGCGACGAGTAGTCAGTGATGTCCCCGGCGACCCCCGCGGCGGCCGCGATGCGGGCTTCGATCTCCCACGGCGGGAACCCCAGATACTCCGCGGGGTCGACGTCGGTTCGTTCCCAGTCCTCCCGTGTCAGCGAACGGTCCTCCTCCCCCCAGCGCTCGCTGCCGGGCGTCTCCTCGAACCGCTGGTAGAGCGTTTCCGCCGCCTCGGCCTCGCCGTGTTCGCGAAGGAAATCGTCCCAGGTGTACGAGCCGACGACGGCGTCCGGAGTCGACCCGGCGCCCTCGCCGGGTTCGACGTCCTCCTGCACCTCGCCGTCGAGCGGGCTCGGGGAAGAGTCCCCCTCGTCGGTAGCCATTGACTACTCGGATTAACGCCGCACGCAAAAAGTCTCGCCTGGCAGTATCAACACGGAGAACCGACGACGGCGAAGGTCTTTGGTGCCGGTCCCCGTACCCCGACCCATGCGCGACCTCGACGAGACCGACCTGCGGATCATCGAGCTGCTGGCCGAGAACGCTCGCCGGTCGTACAGCGAGATCGGCGACGACGTCGGGCTCTCGGGGCCGGCCGTCTCCGATCGCGTCCAGCGACTCCAGGATTCGGGCGTGCTGGAGCGGTTCACCGTCGACGTGGACCGCTCGCAGCTACGTGCCGGGGTGCCCGTGTTCGTCCGTCTCGCTGTCGAGGACGGGATGGAGGACCTCCGGGATCGCGTGTCGGCCGCCACCGCGGTCGAACACCTGTTCGTGACCGCCGACGAGGAGCTGCTGTTCTACGGTCGCGCCGAGGCGAACGGCGTGCGCGGCTGGCTGACCGATCTCGTGGGCGACGCCGTCGTCATTGAGCGCGAGGTCACCGTCGTCGACGACGTCGAGTGGACGCCCGCGCTGGGCGGCGTCGAGTTCGCGCTGAGCTGTGACGAGTGTGGCAACACCGTCGACAGCGAGGGAGAGACCGAACGCCTGGGCGACGACGTGTACCACTTCTGCTGTCCCTCCTGTCGCTCGCGGTTCGTGGAGCGCTACGAGCGGATGGAGGAGGGAGCCTGAGGGGGACAGCCGGAGCACTTTTGCTGTCAGCGTCGCACCACTGTGCGCATGAGTGATCCAGCGGGGGCCGCCGACGGGGGCGGCGCTGCGGACCGTCCGCCCGAGCAGTACCGGGCTCTCGCTGGGCTCGTCGACGGCGGCGTGCTCCGGTTCGATCGGGACGGGTCCGTCACTGACGTCGACGACGACCTGCTCGACGTGACCGGACACGCCCGCGGCGACCTCCGCGGGGAGCACGTCTCGGCCGTGGTCGGCGACGACGGGTGGCGACGGCTCGAGCGCGCGATGAGTACGCGAGCGGCGACCGGCGACGGCGAGACGGCGTCGACCGACCTCTCCGTCACCACCGCCGACGGGGAGTCGACTCACTGCGGCGCCCGGGTCGGCGCGCTACCGGGCGGGGGCGGTATCTGCCTCCTCCAGCCCCACGACGGGGACGGGAGTCAGGAACTGCAGCGTGCGCTTCGCGAGCGCGAGCGCCGACTGTCGCGGCTGATCGACAACGTTCCCGGGATGGTGTACCGCTGCCGGAACGAGCGAGGGTGGCCGATGGAGTTCGTCAGCGACGCCTGCGGGGAGGTGACCGGCTACCCCTCAGAGGCGCTCGAACACGGGGCCGTGGACTACGGCGACGACGTGGTTCACGACGCGGACCGTGACGACCTCTGGGACCGGGTCCAGTCGACCGTGACCGACCGGGAGCCGTTCTCCGAGCAGTACCGGATCGTGACCGCCGGCGGTGAGACGCGCTGGGTCAGGGAGTTCGGCCGTGGCATCTTCGAGGACGGCGAACTGGTGGAGATCGAGGGGATAATCACCGACGTGACTCAGCGCCGGCGGGCCGTCGCGCGGCTCGAGGAGGAACGCGAGACGTTCGCCGCCGGACCGGCCGTCGTGTTCCGCTGGGCGCCCGACGCCGAGGCGGGGTGGCCCGTCGAGTACGTCTCGCCGAACGTCGAGAACGCGTTCGGCTACACGCCCGCCGAACTCACCGCCGGAGAGATCGCCTTCGCCGACCTGATCCACGACGAGGATATCGACCGCGTCGTCGAGGAGGTCGCCGAGAACACCGACGGCGGGACCGAACGGTTCAGTCACGACCCGTATCGGATCGTCACCGCGGACGGCGAGACCAGGTGGGTTCGGGACACGACGAAGATCGTGCGCGAGGACGGGATGGTCACGAACTTCCTGGGGTACTTGGTCGACATCACCGAGCGCAAGGAGCGCGAGCGCGAGCTCGAACGGTACCAGACGCTCGTCGAGACGCTCAACGACGGCGTCTACGTCGTCGACGGGGACGGGACGTTCACGACGGTCAACGACCGCTACGCCGAGATGGTCGGCTACGACCGGGAGGAACTGCTCGGCGCACACGTCTCGCTGGTCGTCGACGAGGGGACGGTCGAACGGGCACTCGAGGCCGAGAGATCGCTCCGCGACGGCGAGCAACGGACCCCGACGATCGAGACGGAGCTCGTGTGCGCCGGCGGCGAACGCCTCCCCGCGGAGGCGACGTTCGCGCTGTTGCCCCCGTCCGACGGGAGCGTGCGTCGGGTCGGCGTCGTCCGGGATATCTCCGACCGGAAGGAGTACGAGCGGAAGCTCGAGCGCTCGAACGAGCGGCTGGAGGAGTTCGCCTACGCGGTCTCCCACGACCTCAACGAGCCACTGCGGATGGTCTCCTCCTACCTCCAGCTGATCGACGAGCGCTACGGCGAGGAGCTCGACGGCGACGGCGAGGAGTTCCTCGAGTACGCGGTCGACGGCGCCGAGCGGATGCGCGAGATGATCGACGGGCTGCTCGAGTACTCTCGCATCGAGACCCGGGGGGACCCGTTCGAGCCGGTCGACCTGAACGACGTCGTCGACGCCGTCAGCGAGGACCTGCAGGTGAAGCTCGCGGAGAGCGGCGCCGACGTGACGGTCGCGTCGCTCCCGATTGTCGAGGGCGACGCCAGCCAGCTCCGGCAAGTGTTCCAGAACCTGCTCGAGAACGCCATCGAGTACAGCGGCGACGGCGACCCCACCGTCACTATCGACGCCGAACGCGACGGCGCGGAGTGGGTCGTCGCCGTCTCCGACGAGGGCGTCGGCATCGATCCGGATCAGTCCGAGCGCGTCTTCCAGATGTTCGAACGCCTGGGCCGGGACGACGAGTCGGGGACGGGGATCGGGCTCGCGCTCTGTGAGCGCATCGTCGACCGCCACGACGGGGAGATCTGGGTCGACTCTGAACCGGGTGAAGGGGCGACGTTCTCCGTCACACTCCCCGCTGCGGACGCGGAGTGAGGCGTCACTCCTCGGGCGTGATCCGGGAGAGCCGCATCGCGTTCCCCGTCACGCCCAGCGTCATCCCCGCGTCGCCGATCAGGACGGCGGCCCAGATGGGGACGTAGCCGAACGGCACCGCCAGCGCGAGCCCCGCCTTCACCGCGAGGCTGGTCCAGATGTTCTGCCGGATCACGCCGTTGGCGTCGTGGGAGAGTTCGTAGAGGTACGGCAGCCGCGAGAGATCGTCGCCCATCAGCGCGATGTCGGCGGTCTCGATTGCGGTGTCCGTCCCCGCCGCGCCCATCGCGACGCCGACGGTCGCCGTCGCGAGCGCGGGGGCGTCGTTGATCCCGTCGCCGACCATCGCGACGCCGTCGTACTCGTCGTCCAACTCACGCACGGCGTCGACCTTGTCCTCCGGGAGTAGTTCGGCGCGGAACTCGTCGACGCCGACGCGCTCGGCGATCGCGCGGGCGGTCCGCTCGTTGTCGCCGGTCAGCATCACCACGTGCTCGACACCCAGATCGTGGAGCCGGGCGACCGCCCGCTCCGCTTCCGGGCGGACGTCGTCGGCGACAGCGATCACACCCTCGATCTCCTCGTCAGTCCCGACAAGCACGACTGTCTTCCCCTCTGTCTGGAGGTCGGGGACGACCGTCTCCAGCAGGTCGACGCAGTCGTTGCGCTCACAGAGCCGCTGGCTCTTCCGCGTGACCACGCCGCCGTCGGTCGCTGCGTGGACGTGGTTCAGGTCGAACCCCAGCTCCTCGAACAGCCCCGGCTTCCCGGCGTAGTGGGTGGTCCCGTCGAGCTCCGCCCGGACTCCCTTCCCGGTGATGCTCTCGAACTCGTCGACAGCGCGGTCGTCGACGCCGCGGCTCTCAGCGCGCTCGACGATCGCCTCGCCGATGGGGTGTTCCGAGCGGGATTCGAGCCCCTTCGCACACCGGAGCACGTCCGCCTCGTCGTTCTCTCCCAGCGGGACCACGTCGGTGACGCGCAGTTCCCCGGCCGTGAGCGTCCCCGTCTTGTCGAGGGCGACGGCGTCGACCTCGCCCATCGCTTCGAGGTGGTCGCCGCCCTTGATCAGGACGCCGTTTTTCGCGCCGCTGGTGATCCCCGAGACCACGGAGACGGGCGTGGAGATGACGAACGCGCAGGGACAGGAGAGCACGAGCAGCGTCAGCCCGTAGACGATCGCCTGCGTGGCGGAGACGCCCAGGACGGTCGGCGACAGCGCGGTCACGAGCACCGCGAAGACGACCACGACGGGCGTGTAGTAGCCCGCGAACCGCTCGACGAACTGCTCGCGCTCGGTCTTGTTCGCCTGGGCGTCCTCGACCATCTCGATGATCCGGGAGAGCGTGTTGTCGCCGGCCTCGGAGGTGACCTGCACCTCCAGATACCCCTGCTCGTTGACCGTCCCGGCGTACACCTCGTCGCCGGGCGTCTTGTCCACGGGGACGCTCTCGCCGGTGATCGGCGCCTGATTCACCGCGCTCTCGCCCTCGATCACTTCGCCGTCGAGGGGGATCTTCTCGCCCGGCTTCACGACCACCACGTCGCCGACGGCGACCTGATCGACGGGAACCGTGACCTCCTCCCCGTCGCGGCGGACCGTCGCCTCGTCGGGCGAGAGATCCATCAGTTCCTGTAGGGAGTTCCGTGCCCTGTCCATCGAGTAGCGCTCCAGCAGTTCGGCGACGCTGAACAGGAACGCGAGCGTCGCGGCCTCCATGTACAGCGCCTCGCCGAACCCCAGGCTGACGGCGACGGCGCCGAGGATCGCGAGGCTCATCAGCAGGTCGATGTCGAGGTTGCGGTTCCGCAGCGAGTAGTAGCCGCCGCGGACGATCTCCTGCCCGCCCGCGACGACCGCGGCGAGGAACAGCGCGTCGGCGGTCGTGATCGTCACCGCGCCGGCGGCCAGCAGCTCGGCGTTCGCCCCGCCGAGAACGAACTCGAACAGCAGGCCGAGCGCAGTGAACACGCCGCTGACCCACGTCTTGATCGCCCGTCGGCTCCGCCAGACGCTCTCGGTTTCGGCGACGCCGCCGTCGCCGCCGTCGGCGGTCGAGTCGACCACCTCGTAGCCGGCGTTCTCGATCGCCCGCGTGACCTCGTCGGCGGTCGTTCGCCCGCGGTCGAACGTGACCGTAACCTTCCCGGTGGTGGGCTGGGTCCGGTAGGTGGTGACGCCGTCGACGTCCGCGACAGCGTTCTCGACTTTCCCGGCACAGGAGGCGCAGTCCATCTCCGGTGCGGTGAACGTCTCGGTCGCCTCGCCGACGCCGGACTCGACCGCGTACCCCGCGCCCTCGACGCGCTCGGCCACGTCCTCGGGAGTGGCCCCGTCGGGGTCGTAGCGCACGGTCAGCGTGCCGGTGGTCACCTGCGGGTCGACGTCCGCGACGGCGTCGAGTTCGCGGACGCTGCGCTCGACCTTGCCGGCACACGACGGGCAGTCCATCTCGGGGACGGTGAGCTGGAGGGACTCCTCGTCGGCGTCGGCTGTCCGCTCGTTGTCGGGTGGGTCGGTGTCGTCGCTTGCTCCCCCGTGGCCGCTCATACACGAGGGTAGTCGCTACGCAGTTAATAATCTCACTGCTAATACGGCGGGTCTCTATGCGAGTATTTGGTAATTTGTGAGGGTTGAGTTATTAACGGCGAGTCGTCGGACGCCGACTTCACCAGTGGCGTGGTGGGTTCGAACCGGAGTCAGACGGTCGACCTCGCTTCGCTCGGTCGCTGCGACTGACAGGGTTCGGAATCCCACACGCGACGCTCTCGGTCTCGCTTCGCTCGACACGAGAGCGGGCGTGGTGGGATTCGAACCACGGTCGGACGTGCTCGCTCGCTGCGCGCGACCTCCCTGATTCGAATCCCCCCTGAGCTGTTTTCACGGCTCACTTCGTTCGCCGGAAGACGGGCGTGGTGGGATTCGAACCCACGCTCGAGGAGTTAGGAACCCCTCGCCTTGTCCGCTAGGCCACACGCCCTACTGCCGCTACCGGCCCGGAGGTCAAAAGAACACGCTTCGGCGCTACTGGTTCGAGGACGAAGACGACGTCTCGGTCTCGGTCGTCGTCTCCTCGTCCTCGTTCTCCGTGGTCGTCGAGGAGGTGGTGTCGTCGTCCGTGTTCGGCCCTTCCTTCATGTCTTCGAGCTCCTCGTTCAGCTCCTGTCGGCCCTTCTGGAACTCACCCATCGCCTGCCCGGTCGACCGAGCCAGCTTCGGGATCTTGTTCGCGCCGAACAGGAGCACGAGCACGAGGAGGATGATGACGAGCTCGGGCCCCCCGGGGATCGGTACTTGTAGCGGCGCAGTCTGGAACATCTCTATGCGGGTGTACCTCACTCCCGACTATAGGCCTTTTGGATATCGGGGGGAGCGTTTTGCGGGACGCGTACGGTGTCCGCACGCGCTACGACCGGTTCGGCATCGACGACGTCGCCCGCCGATCGGTGTTCGTTCTCGACGCCGACGGGACCGTCACGTACCGCTGGCTGGCCGGCGACCCCGGCGTCGAACCCGACTCCCCGACCGTCGCCGACGCGGTCCGAAACGCTGCGGGCGAGTGATCGCCGACGGCAGGCAGTCAGCCGCGGCGGGCGACTGATCGCCGACGGCAGGCAGTCAGCCGCGGCGGGCGACTGATCGCCGACGGCACGCGGTCAGCCGCGGCGGGCGACTGATCACCCGACGAGCTTTTTCCCTCCGCTCCGTGAGACGAAGCGTATGGCCACCGACACCGCCGACCACCAGTACGATCCCCAGGAGCAGCACGCCTTCCCGGACGAGCGACTCAACGAGGTGCTCCCGGCGCTGATCGAGCATCCGGAAGTGGTCGCCTACCTCGACGCCCAGAACGTCAACGCGGTCACGCGGAAGGGGTACAACGACCACGGCAGCAAACACATCGAGATCGTTCGGAACCGTGCGCTTCGACTGTACGACCTGCTGAAAGCCGGCGGCGTCGAGTTCAACGGCGCGAGCCAGCAGGGGCTCGACGAGGCCGACGAGCCGGTGATCGTGGCGCTCGCGGCGACGCTGCACGACGTGGGCCACGTCGTCCACCGCGACGAGCACGCCTACTACTCCATCCCGCTGGCGGCGGATTTCCTCGATCACTTCCTCGATCGGTTCTATGAGACGCCCGAGAAGGTCCGCGTGAAGGCGGAGGTGCTGCACGCGATCCTCTGCCATCACACCGAGGAGACGCCGCTGACCCGCGAGGCGGGCGTGATCCGCGTCGCCGACGCGCTCGACATGGAACGCGGTCGCTCGCGCATCCCCTACGAGGAGGGCGGTCGGGGGATCAACACGCTCTCCAGCCAGGCGATCCGGAAGGTGAGCCTCCAGCCCGGCAACGGGACGCCGGTGCTCGTCGAGATCGAGATGATCAACGCCGCCGGCGTCTACCAGGTCGACAACCTCCTCAAGGACAAGCTCCGGGAGTCGATGATCGAGGACGACGTCCGCATCGTCGCCGTCAACACGAAAAGCGACGACGATCTGGTCGAACGGATCGAGCTCTAGTCAGTCGTCCGAGCCCGCCGACTGCTGTTGCTGCTCGACTGACGGCTGTGCGGCCGCCGCCGTCGTCGACCGCTCGCTCGCCTCGTTGTCGCTCTCGGTGAGAACCGGGAACTCCCGCTCCAGTTCGATCAGCATGCCCAGCATCGCGATCGCACAGAGGATCGCTGTCGGCAGCCCGACGAGGATGGTGAACGACTGGAGCACCGACATCCCGCCGGCGAGGCTGAGCGCGATCGTGAGCAGCACCATCATCAGGCCCCAGACGAGGCGGTTGATCGTCGACGGCGACTCGTCGCCGCCGGCGGCCATCATCGCGATGCTCAGCGTCGAGGAGTCGAGCGTGGTGATCAGGAAGCTGACCACCAGCACCAGCAGCGCCGCCGAGAACACGCCGGGGTACGGGAGCAGCTCCTCGAACAGCCCGAAGCCGACGGCCTCCAACCCCGACGACTCGTAGACGCCGAGCAGGTCCGCGGCGCCGGACGTCTGGAGCAGGAGCGCGGAGCCGCCGGTGGCAGCGTACCACGGGACCGTGAGCGCGAACGACCCGAACAGGCCCGCGAACACCAGTTCACGCAGGGTGCGCCCCTTTGAGATCCGGGCCATGAAGATGCCGATCATCGGCGCGAACGTGAGCCACCACGGCCAGAAGAAGAGCGTCCACGAGCTCAGCCAGGTCGTCGTGTCGCCGTCGGGCGCGAAGAAGAGGCTCATCCCGACGAAGTCAGTGACGTAGCCGGTCATCGCCTGCGTCGTGAGGTTGACCAGCGTCGTCGCCTGCCCGAAGGCGAAGATGGCCGCCATCAGCCCGATGAGGAGGAAGACGTTGAGGTCGGCGAACCGCTTGATCCCCTTCTGGATCCCGGCGATCACCGACAGGAGGAACAGCGCCCCGACGACGAGGATCAGCCCGATCCGGCCGATCTGGCCGAGTCCGATCCCCCACTTGAACGAGAGGCCGGAGGCGAACTGGCTGATCCCCAGGCCGAAGGAGACGGTGATCCCGCTGACGGTGATCACGACCGCCAGCGCGTCCACCAGCTTCCCCAGCGGGCCGTCGAGGTTGTCGGTTCCGAGGAACGGCGCGAGGATGACTGCCGGCCGGAACGGCGCGTCCTTCCGGTAGACGAAGTACGAGATCGCCACCGCGAACACCAGGTAGGTGGCCCACGCCGAGAGCCCGTAGTGGTAGATGGCGTACTGCAACGCGTCGGCCATCCGGCCCCACGTTCCCGGCGAGGAGTCGAAGTACGGCGGCCGCGTTCCGTAGTGGATCAGCGGCTCGACGGGGCCCCAGAACTCCAGTCCGCCCGAGGAGAGCCCCGCGGTGAACGTCATCACGAGGTACTGCCAGAACGTGAACTCCGGCTCCGCATCGGGGCCACCGAGCTTGATCCGCCCCCACGGGCCGATCATGATGTAGGCGACGAACACGAACGAGAGGAACACGACCCAGAGGTAGAGCCACCCCAGGTTCGTGATGATGAACTGGTTCGCCGTTCCCAGCGCCGACGCGGCGGTGTCGGAGAACGCGACGATGGCGACGATGATCGCCAGGAGTGTGGCTACCGAGAGACCGAAGACGGCCAGATCGGACTTCTCACGGAACGATTCGACTGCGCCGGCGAGCCGAGACGTTACACTCACGAGTCTGGTACGAGAGTTCGTGGCACGACCTGTGGTTCGACACTATCCGACGCTATCGCTGCTGAACCAAACGATCTCACGCCGATTGCGTGCATCCGACCGATGTACAGTGAACTGAGAGGTATGTATCTGTTGAACCCCGACGGTCAAATCAGGCGGATACTCGGCGGCGGCCTGTCCCCGTCCCGGAAAACGCTGCGGCGAAGGATTCCTTTATCCCGGAGTGTCGTGTTCGATCCGACGAATAGTGGCACGTTTCGGAAACTCGGTTGCCCTGCTCCGGAACCGGGAGTTCCTCTCGCTCGCCGGCACCGCGTTCGCCCGGAGCCAGGCGTACTCCACGATCATCATCACGCTCGCGCTCTACGCCAACACGTTCGACACCACCGGGTTCGTCGAGGGGCTCTGGGGCACCGCGTTCGCGTCGGTCCAGCTGCTGATCGTGCTCCCGCTGGGCCGGAAGATCGACACCGGGAACGCCAAACACTGGCTGCTCGGCGGGATGTTGCTCAACGTCCTGGTGTTCGTGGGGTACATGTTCATCGCCGATCCGATCAACGCCGAGATCGTCGCCGCCCTCGAAACCGTCGGCGCGGGCGCGCTCTGGACGACCAACGGCTCGCTGCAAGTCGTCTTCGTCCGGATGCTTCAGGGGGTCGGCGCCAGCATCCTCTGGATCACGGGCTCGACGGTCGTCGGGCAGATCTCGCCCGACGACGAGAGCGGCCGCTGGCTCGGCTCGTACAACCAGGTCGCGGCGTTCTCCTCGCTCGCGGGCGATCTGGTCGGCGGTCTGCTGCTCTCGATGTACGACCCGCTCCAGTCGCGGGTGGTGTTCCTCGTGCTGGCGGGAGTCACGCTGGTCGCGTTCGTGTTCGTCTATACGGAGCTCCGTGACAACCCCGGCGGTGGCGTCGACGACCCCGAGGCGCAGTCGGGGATCGGGACGATCAAGAAACTGCTCAAACTGCCGATGCTGCGGTCGCTGGTGCTGTTCCGGCTCTCCTTCTCGGTCGGGAAGATGGCGGTGATCATCTTCCTCCCGATCCTCGCGCGCACGGAGTTCGGCATCAACGCCTTCGCGATCGGGTGGATCCTCGCGGGCGGGAAGATCACCAAGGCGCTCCTCCAGGGGTACGTCGGCGACCTCACCGACCGGATCGGCGACCGCGCGAAGTTCGTTGCCGTGGGCGCGCTGGTGTACGGCCTGGGGATCGCGCTGATCCCGCTGTCGCTGCCGGCCGAGGAGACGATGGGGCGGTTCTATC
Source organism: Halolamina sp. CBA1230 (assembly GCF_002025255.2). Classification (GTDB taxonomy): domain Archaea; phylum Halobacteriota; class Halobacteria; order Halobacteriales; family Haloferacaceae; genus Halolamina. Next base: position 534,859 of record NZ_CP054587.1, on the reverse strand, counting down.
TGGGGTACTTCGGCCACGGGCAGGAGCTCGGCGGCGGCTTCCTCGTGCTGTTCGCCGCCTACGCGATCCTGGGGATCGGTGACTCGATCCGGCTGCCGGCGAGCATGGCGCTGTTCGTCGAGGAGGGCGAGAAGTACGACTCGGTCGCGAGCGCGATGTCGCTTCGGTCGATCTCCTGGAAGGTCGGGCAGACCGCCGGCCCGCTCGGGGTCGGGCTGATAAAGGACTTCGTGGGCACCGTCGAGGCGTTCCTCACGGCGTCGGTGTTCGTGTTGTTCGCGACCGGGGTGTTCTGGTTCACCCACACCATGTCGAAGGAGTCGGAGGCGGAGCCGGCGTTGGGGGATTAGTCGCCCTGCTCGGCTGACCGCGTGTCGAGGGAGTCAGGCACCCTGCTCGGCTGACTGCGTGCCGAGCAGGTCAGGCTTCCATCGCTTCGACCTCGAACGCCTCCCGTTCGACCGCGAGGCGATATGTCGGCACCGTGCGGTACTCCACCTCGACCACGTTCTTCCGGCGCAGGCTCCCCAACGCGTCGCGGACTGCCTCGACGTCGGGGTCGGCGTCGAACCCCTCGCGGAGCTTCTGGAGCACGCTCACGACGCTCTCGGAGCGTTCGTCCGGCCCCGCGAGCACGTCGAGCACCTGCGCGTGGAGCCGTGGCACTCGAATCCGGTCCGGGACGCCGCCCTCCTCGTCCTCGGGCGGCACGCTCGGTTCGACGTCGACGAGGTCGACGCCCTCGGCGGTCGCCCGGATCAGGCTGTCGTCGTCGCGGTAGTAGTAGTCGCTCAGCTCCGACTCGAGATACTGGTGGACCTCGCTCCCCGACTCCATCCCCCAGCGATCCTGGAGCTCCTTGTTCTTGGTCGGCTGGAGGGTCACGATGTCGGCGAGGCGCTCCTTGGCCTCGTCGCTCAGACTCATCGACCGTGGCTGGGGCGTCGGGGCGTATGGCTATTCCGGTCCCGGCGGGCCGGAACCACGCCAGCTAAGCCCGCCACCCCGCTACGGGGCGACGTGCGAAACGTCACCGACCGCGTGTCGAACCCGTTCGGGATGGCGCCGCCCTGCGATCGCTTCGTCCCCGGCTACGGCGACGCCAACGCCGACTTCCACGTCGTCGGCGACCACCCGGGCGTCCACGGCGGTGTCGACACCGGCGTTCCGTTCACGGGCACGCCGGCGGCAGAGCGCCTCCAGGACGCGCTCCACGAGGCCGGCCTGCTCCACTCCGTCGGCGACGAGCCCGAGGTCGAGCGGACGTTCCTCTCGTACCTCCACATGTGCGTTCCGGACGGCGAGCCGACCGAGGACTCCTATCGCGAGATGGAGCGGTACTTCGACGCCGAGGTTCGCGCCATCGCCGCCCACGTACTGCTCCCGGTCGGCGAGCGCGCGACCCGGCACGTCGTGGAGACGTTCACCGCCCGCGCCCACCGGACCGAGATCGAGATGGACCGCCTCCACGGGCAGGAGCTACTGGGAAGCGGCTGGCTGGTGGTCCCGATCAAGGATCCGGCTGACTGGGACGACGGCGACGCCGACCTGCTGGTGGAGTCGCTGCTGAAGCTCCAGTCGACTGATTTCCGCAGGGAGAGCGATCTCGGTCGGTTCCTCCCGGGTGGGGAGTCCTACCACGTCCGGTAGCGCTCAGCGCGTCGCCAGCAGGTACCGGCCGACGTCGACGAGGAACCCGCCGGCGCTCAGTACGGGCAGCACGATCAGCCCCAGCAGTGCGACCACCGTCGGGACGGCGACGACCGGCCAGACCGCGAGACAGAGCCCTGGCGCGAGCGAGGGCAGCGCGTACAGCCACGCGGCGCCGCGCCCGAACCGCCCGACGGTCGTCAGCACGACCAGCGGGAGCAGTACCGTCCCCGCGAGCAGCACCAGTCCCAATGTCGGTGTTCCCGCAGTGGCCGCCCGAGCGGCCTCGAGAACGTACGCGGTCGGCGAGCCGAGCGGGAACGGGCCGAGCAGCGCCGCGGCCGGCGACGCCGTCACGTCGCCGACGAACTCACGTATCGCGGCCAGCCGCGGGAGCGCATAGACGCCGAGGCCGCCAGCGTAGACGAGCAGCGACAGGACGACGACGCCGTACCAGCGCTTCAGTCCGCGCCGTCGACGGACGCCGGCGGGGACCGACGAGTCGCCCGTGGCGGTCTGTGCCGAACTTGTAGCGGCGTCCCAACTGTCGCGTTCGGCGCCGGCGGTCGTGGCTCGTTCGTCGGTGGTCCCCGTCGAGCTGCTGCTCCCGCTCGACGCTGTTCCGGCGGTCGACGAACGCTCGTTCGCCGTCGATCTGCTGCTCCCCGTCGATCGTTCGTCGGCCGTCGACGTGCTGCTCCCTGTCGACCCGTCACCGCTGGTCGGTTCGGCCGTTCCCGTGGCCGATCCGGACTGGGTAGTCGTTGTACTGGTCGTCGACGTGTTGTCGGTCGACGTGTCGCCGGGCCCTCCCGTCGACGGTTCTGTCGTCCCGCTCGTCGATGCTGTCGAGGACGTGCTGACGTCCGTCGCCGTCTCGGTCGTCGACGCCCCGTCGGGGAGGTCCTCGTCGGGGAACACCGACACCGGCGGGAGATCGTCGAGATGCTTCTCGACGTACTCGCGGTGGCCCAGCCGATCGTACGTCTTGCGCTCGGCCGGGTCCGAGAGCACGTCGTGGGCCGTCCTGACGAGTTTGAACTGCGCGTCACCCTCCGGGTGGTCGTTCACGTCCGGGTGGTACTCCCGGACGCGCTTTCGGTACGCGCGTTTCAACTCCTCGGCGGCGGCGTCGTCGGGGACACCGAGAACGTCGTAGAGGTCCGCCGGCATGGCTCCCGCTACGACCAGTCCGTGTTTGAATCTACCGCCCTTCGGTCGCCCAGCTGTCACGCGAAGTGGGAACCCTCTTGGGCGGCGGCCGAGCAGTTCGGGTATGGAACGGATCCGTCTGGGGAACACCGTCTTCGAAGGGGAGAACAACGTCTACCTCCTGCAGGGCGAGGAGACCGTGCTCGTCGACGCTGGCGTCGCCACCGAGCCGACCCGCGAGGAGTTCGTCGACGCGCTCGCGTCGTTCGGCGTCACGCCTGCCGACGTCGATCGCGTGTTCCTGACGCACTGGCACTACGACCACGCCGGCCTGGCTGGGATGATCCAGAACGCCGGCGGAGCGACTGTCCACGCCCACGAGGCAGACGCCGCGCTGATCTCTGGAGAGGAGGCGTCGTTTATCGAGGACCGATCTCTCCAGCAGGAGACGTTCGAGGGCTGGCAGCTTCCCGACGAGCCACGCGAGGAACTGCTCTCCTTCCTCGAGGGCCACGCCGAGCTCGCCGGCGAGGACGTCGACGTGACACCGTTCACCGGCGGCGACCGCTTCGACGTGAACGGGACCGAGTTCGAGGCGGTCCACCTCCCCGGCCACTCCGCCGGGCTCACCGCCTTCGCGTTCGAGGACGGCGGTGATCGTCAGGCGTTCGTCGGTGACGTGATCCTCCCGAAGTACACGCCCAACGTCGGCGGTGCCGACGTACGGGTGGAGTCGCCGCTGGCGAAGTACGTCGACAGCCTCATCGAAGTGGTCGAGCGCGACTGGGAGCGCGCGCTGCCCGGCCACCGCGACCCGATCGAGGACCCGGCGGGCCGAGCGCGGGAGATCATCGGCCACCATCGCGAGCGGACCGAAAAGGTGATCGACCTGCTCGACCGCCACGGCGCGTGTGACGTCTGGACCGTGAGCCACCACCTGTTCGGCGAACTGGAGACGATCCACATCCTCCACGGGCCCGGCGAGGCGTTCGCCCACCTCGACCACCTCGAACGCCACGGGGTCGTCGAGCGGGAGGCGACCGACTACCGACTCGTCGTCGACGACCCGGACGTCGACGAACTGTTCCCCGAACCGTAGACGTTCACGACCGCACGCCCGGCCACGGCCAAAATCCCGACCGCGATGGGCGCGAAGGCATCGCGCTCCACTACGACGTCCGAGCGTTCCCGCTCGACGGCGATCAGGTCGGATCGGCGTCGACGGTCGCCGACGACCTGCGCAAGACTGTCCGACGCCGCGATACGGTCGCGCCGGCGGCGGCCGACGACTGAGAGCGAACAGGCGGTGCTGGGCGCCGCCGACGGACACACCGCGCTCCCGCTCCCCCGCCGGCGGTGAAGGTCAGGGCACGGGCAGGGTGGTCCCGGCATCGTACTTGAAGGATCGCCCCGAAGGGGAACGCCCTTATTTCTGCGTGTGGTTACTCCGGGTGCGCACCGATGGTCTAGTGGCAGGACCTGAGCCTTCCAAGCTCATGGCCCGGGTTCAAATCCCGGTCGGTGCATGTTTTCCGAGCGAAGCGGTGTAAACTGCACAGGGATTTGAACCCTGCCAGTCGCGCGCAGTGAGTGGAACGAACGAGCACGTCCGGCTCTGGTTCAAATCCCGGTCGGTGCATCCAACTTCTGCGTTCCACCTTTACCGTTCCGCGTAGTACTGTCGGAGCTCGAGTAGCGGACCGGGAGGTACAGGTCGCTACAGCTACAACCCACCTCACATGAGCAAGACCGTCGACGAACTACGCAACGAGATCCGGGTCGATGTCGGACGGCACGAACGACTGGTCTCTTCCGGGTTCACGAAGGAGGCGTTGGCAGCGTTGTGTGACTCGCTGGATACGGACGTGGAGACAGCGAACATTCCCGGAAAGGACGTGATGCGACGGGCGATCAGCGAAGAAGCCGCCGACATCGACGAGAACCGCGACCAGAGCAATGGGTTCCGGAAAGGGGAACTGGAAGCGATCGCTGCCGAACTGGACGGCGAGTGAGTTGTCGTCGGAGCCGTCGATCGACCAGTCCTGAAACCACTCTACCTTCCCACGGAACCCTCCCGGCAGCCGAAGAACTAACCCATAGCCGTTTCACCACACCCTCAATGGAGCGGAAGAATCGCTTCGTCCAGGACACCGAGGTCCTGATCTACCGGCTCAGCCACGGTAACGTCGACGAAGCGAAGCGGCTCGTCGAACAGCTCTGCCTCGTCGCCGAGAGCCTGGCACAGGATCTCGAGGACGGCGACCGCAAGCAGTTCCTGCGCGGGACGAGCGAGCTGATGGCTCGGTTCAGGAAACAGATCGTCGAACTGGAGGAGGAAGGCAAGCCCGACGAGGAGATCACCGGGACCGTGCTCGACGCGATGAACGACCACTTCACCCACGACGTGACCGAGTTCGCGCTCGACCTGCGTGCTGAGGAGTCCGTCGACGCCGAGAACACGATCGACCGGCTCGTCGAGGAGAACGAGTGGCTCAGGCGGGAGCTCCAGTCGGCGGAGGCGGACTACATGGAGCTGTACGAGGAGATGCAGCGCGCCGATCGAGCCGTCGACCCCTGAGCCGGCGTCAGCGGACGACGGTCACCGGGACCGGCGAGCGTCGGACCACTTTGCGTGCGACGTTCCCGACGAACAGCCGATCGGCGAGCGAGCCGCTGTGGCTACCGACGACGACGGCGTCGTACTCCGCCGCCATCGCGACGATCTCCTTCGCCGGACTCCCCCACGCCACCTCCGTCTGGATATCGACGTCGTGCTCACGGCCGATCTCGCGGGCGCGTTCAAGCACCGCCGAGGCCTGCTCCCGGGCTTTCTCCTCGACGTCCGCCTCCAGCGCGGCTTTGAGCGCCTTCCCCATCATCGGCGACGGCTCGCCGACGACGTTGAGGACGTGGATCTCCGCGTCGGGGTGGATCTCGAGGGCGTACCTGAGCGCCGTCTCGGCCATCTCCGAGCCGTCCATCGGGACGAGCACGCGTGCGACCATGCACCACGTAGGTGCCCCGGCGGTAAACCACTACCCCCGTTTTCGATCGCCGTTCCTCCGAGAGCCGCCGTTTTCCTCGCACCCTCCCAGTGTCACCCCGACCGGTGTGTCGACCGTCCCCGTTACCCGCCCGTGATCCGGCGAGTGCTCCGGCGCGCCCTCAGGGACCCCCCGACCGACGGCGAGCACGCTCGCGCCGCCGTTCAAGCAGCCGTCGCACGCCCTGTCCCGGCCCGCCGTCGATCGGCCAGCCGTTCGTCCGCCACTGCGGCGGCTCCGGTTCGAACGAACCACAGCGGCTGCTGCACTCGGCCTCGCTCTGACACCGACCTTTCGCGCCACAGACCGGCACCATCCCGCGGCCGGTCCGGGCCAGATCGAACCACCGGCAGTCGGGCCGGGTCGTCTCCGTGAACGAGCGCCAGCCCTTCCCGTACGCTCGTTCGGCGAGCAGCCGCCGGCGCCGCGTCTTCTCCCCGGGATCGAACCGTTCACTGTCGCTCTCGGGGTCGAGCGTCGAAGGGAGCCAGTCGACCGTCGCGGCGTCAGCGTGCGTTCCGGCCGAGAAGTCGAACGTGAGCACGCCCGCCTCGACGGGGAACTGTCGCAGGAGCGCGGGCTCGACCCGGTCGCCGGTCCGGCCCGTCGCCAGCCACACCTCGTCGGCCAGCGCGGTCTCGACGTCGTGTTCCAACTGCCCCGAGAGCGCGGCGGCGGCGCTGGCGTCGAGGTCCGGCTTGTTCTCGATCGCGATGATCCGGGACACCCACTCCGGGTAGGCACGTTTCCGCCGGATCTCGATCCGGTTATCGTTCTTCCGTTTCTCGACGAGCCCCCGGGCGGCAGCGCGGTGGATCGCCTCCCGGACGTAGCGCCACGGGTAGCCCGGGTCCGGGAGCGCGTCGCGGTAGTACCCCCAGTCGGCGGGCGCGTGCCGCACGACGGGGAGGAGGTCACTGTCGATAGTCCGATCCCCGAACTCACGGCGCGCCGCGAGCCCTTCGGGGTCGCACTCGATCACGATGGTGTCCCAGCGGCGCTGCTGGGTGCCGAGTTGGCGCGAGACGATGACGGGGCCGTCGCTCGCGTCCGCCGGCTCGTCGGGCGGCCAGCCCAGCTCCGCCCAGCGACAGACCAGTAGCTCGAAAGTGAACTCCGACTCGATAGCGGGGGCGGACACCGCCTTACGCCGGCGTGCCGACGTACCCCTCGCCGTCGGCCTCCTTCACCTCGTCGAGGTAGTCGTGAGCCTCCTCGAGGATGTCGCGGGGGCCGTCCTGGGTGATGGTGTTGAGCGCCTGATCGTAGTCGCGCCACTGCATATCCCGGTGCTCCGAGGAGAGCTCGGCGCTCGCCTCGAAGGACCGCGCGATGAACAGGTGGACCGTCTTGTGGATGGTCTCCCCGTTTGCCTCGAACACGTAGTCGTACTCCTCGCGGAAGCCGTCGATGAGTCTGAAGTCCTCGATGCCGGCTTCCTCCGTCACTTCCCTGATCGCGGTCTGCTGGAGCTCCTCTTCCCCCTCGACCCCGCCCTTGGGAAACTCCCAGTCCCCGGGACGGCTCTTCAGGAGAAGGTACTCCCGTTCGCCGCGGGTGTCGCGGAAGAGGATGGCTCCGGCGGACGTCGCTTCGACCGTCATTGCGTGCGGATACGCATCGTGCTCTTAAATCGGCTTCGGTGGGCCGAAAGCATCCGCCGCGCGCCGGCCGGTAGATGCGCTTTTCACGCTCGAACCCAACCCTCGAGTATGACCTTCGTCACGACGCTCACGTTCCGGAGTGGGGACCGGGACGTTCTGGACGATACGGTGGACGGGCTCAAACAGCGAGTGGAGCGCAAGGGCGCCGAGTGTAAGGGCCCCCACCAGGAACAGCCGGAACACCACACCGTTCCGCTGTACAGCCGCTGCCAGCCGAGCGAACAGCTCGACCCGTGGAACTACACCGTCTACACCCGCTGGCTGGAGATCCACGGCTCCGACCACATCGCCCGCGAGGTCGTTGCAACCGACCTCCCCGACTCCATCCGCGTCGAGGTCGACGTGGAACGCCGCGCAAGCCAGGCGTACCGCTAACGACTTCCTTCTCCCGCTGATCCGTCCTCTCCGCAAAAAAAAGTCCGCCAGCGGCCGCTCAGCGCAGTTCCGCTTCGCCGGTCGCGTTGTCGGCGTCGAACGCGGTGACGCGGATGCGGGCTTCCTCGTCGACGGTCACGTCGTCGGCGGCGTCGGGCAGCCTGAGCACCGTGTCACCGATACGGACCAGCGCGTCCTCACCGTCACGGCTGGTGACGATGGCGGTCAGCTCGTCGCCCGGGCTGTACGTCGGTTTCGACGTCCGGAACCCCACGCCGGCGAGGAAGGCGCCGAGTCGGCTCATACGCGACTCACCTCCTTGCTCTCGCGGTCGCTAACGTACTCCAGTCCGAATCCGGTCAGGGCGGCGGCGAGGAACACCGCCACCAGGAACCAGCCGTGGAACACGTACGGGAACACCGCGGCGGGGTTGACCAGCATCTCGGCGGTGAACCACTCGTACTCGTCCGGGAGCCCCTGCATCGCGGTGTACCCCGCGAGCACGCCGCCACCCCACGGGAAGATGTACCCCAGCGCGGAGGTGTTGGCGTCGAGGATGTTCGCCCGGCGGTAGCCGTTGATGTTGAACCGCCGGCCGAGCGTACGGATGTACGGCGCGATCGCGATCTCGGCGGCGGTGTTGATCGTCACCATCGCGTTGACCATGGCGGTGCCGAGCACCATCGTCACCTCGGCGCGACGCACCGTGGTCGCGACGGTGTCGAGCAGCCACGTCTGGAGCGCCTCGAACCCGCCGCCGGCGCGCATGATCTGTGCGCCGGCGACGATCAGCAGCGTCAGCACGATCAGCGGGAAGAACCCCACCGCGCCCGAGTAGATGCTCCCGCCCACGCCAGCCTCCGCAGCCGGCACGGTTTCGACGATCGCGCCGATCAGTGGCGCGCCGGCGAGCGCCTGCGCGAACCCGGAGTTCTCCGAGGCGGCGAACACGAGCATGTCGCTGACGCCCACGTCGACGCGGCCGGTCGCGCCGAGCACCACGTTCAACACGAACGCGCTCGCGAGCCCCCACGACACTGCCTCGACGATGTGGCGACCCGTGATGGCCGTCCCGATGACGATCGCGACGGGGATCAGGTGGAGCAGCCCCCACGCCGCGCCGGAGGCGACGCCCGCGTTCGCGGCGGGCTCGTTGGTCGCCATCGTCAGGCCCGCGATCACGTACGCCCCCAGCGCCGGCACCGCAGCGATGACGGCGTACTTCACGCGCGAGGCGACGACGCCGCCGATGTCGGCGTCCTGTGTCACCGCGCTCACGATGGTCGTGTCCGAGACGGGCGCGAGGTTGTCACCGAACACCGCCCCCGAGAGGATCGCACCGAACAGGAGGATCGGGTTCGTCCCAAGCAGCACGCCCGCCGGGAACACCAGCGTCACGAACGCGATAGTCGTCCCGTAGCCGGTACCGATCCCGGTCGCCAGCACCGCCGCGAGCAGGAACGTTACGGCGGGGAACAGCGAGGCGCCGACCTCGGCGACGCCGGCCAGCCAGACGAGGCCGTCGACGAACCCGCCGGCCTGGATGGTGTTGGCGAACATCCCCGCCCAGAGCCACGCGACGGCGGCGGTCGCCGCGACCTCCTGGGTCATCCCCTCGAAGATGGCGTCCGCGTACGCTTTCCAGTCGCCCCGGACGAACGGGAGCCCGGCGATCAGGCCGACGAGCATCCCGACGACGAGGCCGGACGTGTCGCCGATACCCAGCACGCCGGACTGGAACACGGCCCAGACGATGAACAGCGTGATCGGCAGCGCGCTGACCGCCGGCCCGCCGCGGAACCGGAGCGACGTCTCTTCACCCGATTCGGTCGTTGGTTCGTTCTGCACGGACGGTGGTGGTGTGAGGCATGCGTATAAAGACCATGGCTCGCGGTTCTAGTGGCCACGACCGACTGTCGACTGCCGGCGCGCCGGGGTTTAAGCGCTCGCGGACCCACTCACCGGCCGTGCACGTAGACGCCGACGACCTGATCTCGTTCCGCCGGGAGCTCCACCGTCACCCCGAGCCGGCGTGGTGTGAGTTCTACACCACCGCCCGTATCGTCGAGGAACTCCGCGCCCGCGACGTGGACGAACTCCACGTCGGCCCGGACGCGCTGGAGGAGAGCGACGAGCCACGCATGTCCCTCCCCGACCAGGCCACCCGCGCCGAGTGGAAGGACCGCGCCGTCGAGGCCGGCGCCGACCCGGACCTCCTCTCGCGGCTCGACGGCGGGAACACCGGCGCTGTCGCCGTGATCGAGCAGGGCGAGGGGCCCACGGTCGGCCTCCGGGTCGACATCGACGGGCTCCCGATCACCGAGTCCGACGACGACGATCACGTCCCCGCCGCGGCGGGGTTCCGCTCCGAGAACGAGGGGTACATGCACGCCTGCGGCCACGACGCCCACGCGACCCTCGGCCTGGGCGTGATCGACGCTGTCCAAGATTCCGACTTCTCGGGCACGCTGAAGGTGTTCTTCCAGCCGGCCGAGGAGCGCGTCGCCGGCGGCGGCCCGATGTCCCGCTCGGGCCACCTCGACGATGTGGACGCGCTGTACGCGGTCCACGTCGGCCTTGATCACCCGACCGGCGAGATCGTGGCCGGCGTCGGCGGCTTCCTCGCGGTCTCGGGGTTCGAAGTCGAGTTCGAGGGCACTTCCGCCCACGCGGGCGCCCACCCGGAGGAGGGCGACAACGCGATCCAGGCGATGGCCGAGGCGGTCACCAGCATCTACGCCGTGCCGCGCCACGCCGACGGGCCGACCCGGGTGAACGCCGGCGTCGTCGAGGGCGGCACCGCGTCGAACATCGTCGCCGAGCACGCGCGGATGGAGGGCGAGGTCAGGGGGGCAACGACGGAACTGATGGAGTACATGTGGACGGAGACGGGTCGCGTCGTCGGCGCCGCCGCCAACATGCACGACGTGACCGCCGAGCGCACGCTGAACTCCCGGGCCCCCTCCGCCGAGAGCGACGAGGAGCTCGCGTCGATCGTCGCCGACGTCGCCGAGGGTGTCGAGGGCGTGGACTCGATCCTCGACCACGACGACCTCGGCGGCAGCGAGGACGCGACGTACCTGATGAACCGCGTGCAGGATCAGGGCGGGCAGGCTTGCTACGTCGGCCTGGGAACCGACCACCCCGGCGGCCACCACACCTCGACGTTCGACGTGGACGAGGAGTCGCTGCGCATCGGCGTCGAGACGCTGGCGGGCGCGATCGAGGCGTTCAGTCAGGAGCAGCGCTGACTGGGCTGGGCGGCCGCTGTCAGCTAGAATAGCGTTTCCACGAACGACCGTAGGGAGTGAGTGGGCCAAGGAGACCCCGTAGGGGTCGACGCAGGCTTTTGGCCGAGCTTTTGCAAGGGCCCTCCGGGGCCCGCAGCAAAAGGTCGAGGCTTAGTACTTGGGATCGGCGCCCGTCCGCTCGTAGACGCGCTCCATGATCGAGTCACGCTCGTCCTGCCAGCGCGGGAGCGCCGACGGGCGGTCGGGGTAGGACTCGTAGTGGGCCAGCAGCTCCTCCGCGAGATTTCGCACCTGGTAGATCTCCCAGAGCTGGTCGAGGTGGCCGATCGCGCCGCGCAGCGTCTTGAGCGCGGTCTTGGGGCCGATCGACGTTTTCCCGGAGTACAGCGCCTCCGCGATCGGCTCGCCGGGTAGCGAGGCGAGCATCGACGTGAGTTCGTCCACCTCGACGGCCGTCGAGAGCACGTTGTACACGTCGAGCGCGGCGTAGCGCGCGCCGAAGTGGTCCATTACCTTCTCGTTGTACCGCCAGAGCTCCTCGTCCGCCCGCCCTCCCGAGATGGCCGAGATAGCCTCCTCGGCGGCGTACTTCCCGGAGTAGGCGGCGCCCGCGATCCCCCCGCCGGTCGTGGGGTTGACGAGCCCGGCGGCGTCGCCGACCGCGACCATCCCCGGCGCCGTCGCGGAGTCGTACGGCCGGCGGGTCGGGAGCGCGGCGCCGAGCTTGTCGACCACTTCAGCGCCCTCGAACTCGGGACGGCTCCGGAGGTCCTTCCGGAGGTCCTTCACCAGCTTCATCGGCTCCTCGGTCATCTGGAACCCGAGGCCGACGTTGATCTCCGTCGGCGTGCGCGGGAAGTACCAGAGGTAGCCCGAGGCGCGGTCGGTCGGCTTGAACACCAGCGCGTCGTTCCAGTCGACGGGCTCGGGCACCTCGACGATCTCGCGGTACGCCGAGCAGAACTGCGAGTAGGAGACGTTGGTGTCGAACGTGGCGTCGGAGAAGTCGGCGTTGTCCTGCAGCACCGAGAGCGCGCCCGCGGCGTCGACGGTGATCTCGGCCTCGAACGTCTCGACCTCACCCTTGCGCTTGCCGCGAACGCCAGTCACGCGGCCCGAGTTGTCCTGCAGCACGTCCGTGACGACCGTGTCGTAGTGGAACTCCGCGCCGGCCTCGTCGGCGGCGTCGATGATCTTGCGGCCGTACTCCCAGCGGTCGATCACCGCCAGCTCCCCGGGGACCGGGATGTTCAGGACGGCGTCCTCGGAAGGGATCTCGAAGCGGCCGTGGTCGACCGCGGTGTTGGTGAACGAGGACTCGATCTTCGACTTCGGGATCGCGTCCGGGAACGAGTTCGCGCCCTTGAGCGCGTCGCCGCAGGCGATGTGGCCGGCCGCCTCCTCGTCCTTGCGCTCGACGACGGCCACGTCGAGCCCCTCCTGGGCGGCCGTCGCCGCCGCGTAGCAGCCCGCGGTGCCGGAACCGACGACGACGATATCGTACTCGTGTGTGCTCATTTGCAGTCCCTCGGGTGGGAAGGTGCAAAACTCTTTATCACGAGCACGGGGTCGGAAAATCGGCTGTCGCCGCGGCGATCAGTCCTCGTCGGCCTCGTAGTGCTCGCCGGCGGCGTCCGGCGTGCGGGTCCGTCCCACCAGCGCGAGCACCACGATCACGGTGACGTAGGGGACCGACTGGATCAGCGAGTCCGGGATGGCGACGTTCAGCTGCTGGAGCCGGAACTGGAGCGCGTCCAGCGCCGCGAACAAAAGCGACGCGCCGAACGCGCCGAAGGGGTTGTAGTTGCCGAACAGCATCGCAGTGATGCCGATCCACCCCCGGCCGTCGACCATCGTCGTCCCGCTGCCGACGAAGTTGCCCACGCGGCCCAGCGAGAGGCCGGCGCCGCCGATCCCCGAGAACACGCCCGAGATCAGCACGGCGGCGTAGCGCACCCGGCGCACGTCGACGCCCGCGGTGTCGAGCGCCTTGGGGTTCTGCCCGCTGGCCCGCACCCAGTAGCCGAAGGAAGTGTGGGCGAGGACGTACCACGATACCGGCGTCGCGAGCAGCAGGAAGTAGACGACCGGCTCGGCGTCGAACAGCACCGAGCCGACCGTCGGGATCTCCGAGAGCAGCGGCACCGTCCACGTGCCGAGCGTGTCCACGCCCGGCGAGTTCACGCTGCCCCAGATGACGCTGCTGGCGAAGGGGGCCGCGCCGAGCGCGATCAGCCAGACCGCCAGCCCCGCGATCACCTGGTCCGCACGGTACTCGATGGTGACGACCGCGAACAAAAGCGAGAACGCCCCGCTGACCAGCACCGCGACGTAGAACGCGATCCACGTCGCCGCGAGCGTCGGCCCCGCGAGCGCGACCGTGAGCGCGGCGAGGACGGCGGTCGCGAGCACCCCGCCGCCGCCACGGATCGCCATCTCCCTGCGGGAGTCACCCAGCAGGTCCAGCGCCGCGCCGGCCAACGCGAGCAGCGCCGCGATCACGAGCAGGAGCACGACCCCCGGGCCGAGGCTCGCGCCGCTCTCGCCGATCATCCAGTGGGCGACCGCGACGCCGGTGAACGCGCCGACGATCAGCAGCCCTTCGAGCCCGATGTTGATCACGCCGCTGCGCTCGGCGAAGATGCCGCCCAGCGCGGCGAACGCGATGGGGACCGCCAGCCGGAGCGCGGAGGCAGCGTAGCCGGCGTCGAGCACGCTCGCGAGCTCGCCCGCCGGCGTGTTCGGGAACAGCTGGCCGATCAGGACGACCGCGACCACGGCGAGCGTGCTGACTGCCAGCAGCCCGAAGCGCCTGATCGCGTTCATCGGCTACCCCCCATGTTCCAGCGCACGCCGAGCGCCCGGAAGAACTCGGGCATGGCGACCAGCAGGATCACCAGCCCCCGGATGACGCCGACGAGCTGTCTGGGCACGCCGAGTTGGAAGTCGATCGAGAGGCTCCCCGCCTGCATCGAGCCGAACAGCGGCCCCGCGAACAGCACCCCGAGGGGGTTGTTGCTCGCCAGCACCGACACCGTGATCCCGTCGAACCCCAGCGAGGGGACGCCGTTGACCCAGCGCCCGACGGACATCAGCACCCAGACCGCGCCGCCCATGCCGCCGATCATCCCCGAGAGGGTCATGCTCGTGACGATCATGCGCTTGGCGTCGACGCCCGCGTAGTCGGCGGCCTCGGGCTGGATCCCCGCGGTCCGGAGGTCGTAGCCGAACGCGGTCCCCCAGAGCACGTAGGTGATCAAAAGCGTCAGCGCGATCGCCATCGCGAGCGCGATCTCCGGACCGAACCGCGCCGCGGCCGGCACGTCACGCGTCTCGACGCTCCCGCTGTCGGGCTTCTGGAAGTACGCCGAGACGAGGAAGAACGCGACGTCGCTCGCGATGAAGTTGAGCATGATGGTGGTGATCACCTCGTTCGCGTCGGCGTACGCCTTCAGCGCGCCCGGGATGGCGGCGTAGAGCCCGCCGACGACCGCGCCGGCGATCATCGCGACGATCGCGATCAGCGCGCCGCCGACCGGGCCCGACGGCGCCGCCGGGCCGACCCAGACGGCCGCGAGCGCGGCCGCGAGCGCACCCAGCACCAGCTGTCCCTGCGTCCCGATGTTGAACAGCCCGGCACGGAACGAGACGGCGACGGCCAGCCCCGTGAACAGAAGCAGCGCGGAGTTCTTCAGCGTCTCCTGCAGGATGAAGGAGTCGAAAAACGGCGCGAGGAACAGGTAGCGGTACACCGCGAGGGGGTTGTAACAGAACGGTCCGAAAATCGGCGTGGCACACTCCGCGAACACCCCTGCGACCAGCGTGACGACGCCGCCGAGCAGGATCGCCGTGACCAGCGCGGCGACGCTGACGACCAGCCGTTCGCCCGCGGAGGCGTCGACCAGCCGGCCCAGCAGCCCCGCGATCGGGTCCGGGAGACGATCGGGGTTCATCGCTCACCCCCGTTCCGGCGGGACGCCTGCGGCACGTCCTCGGGCTCCTCGCCCGCCATCAGCAGCCCCAACTGCTCCTCGGTGACTTCGGCGGGGTCGACCACGTCGACCAGTTCGCCGTCGTGCATCACGCCCAGGCGGTCGGAGAGGCTCCGGACCTCGTCGAGCTTCGAGGAGACCAGCAGCACCGCCGCCCCCTCGTCGCGCAGTTCGAGCAGGCGGTCGTGGATGAACTCCACGCTGCCCACGTCGACGCCGCGGGTCGGGTGGGAGGCGACGACGGCCGACGGGTCGCGGGAGAACTCCCGGCCGACGATGAACTTCTGCTGGTTCCCGCCCGAGAGCGACGTCGCGGTCGCGTCGGGGTCGGCGGGGCGGACGTCGTACTCTTCGACGATCTCCTCGGCGTGTTCCTCGGCGTCCCCCCAGCGGATGCGACCGCCGTCGGCGAACTGCTGGTCACGTTGGCTGCCGAGCAGGCCGTTCTCGGTCAGGTCGTACGACATCACCAGCCCGCGGGTCTGTCGGTCCTCCGGGACGTACGCCATCCCGTTCTCGATGCGCCGCCGCCGCGGGGCGTCGGTCACGTCCTCGTCGCCGAGATACACCCGCCCCGAGACGGGTGTCCGGAGGCCGGTGATCGCTTCGACCAGCTCCGACTGGCCGTTACCGTCGACGCCGGCGACGCCGAACACCTCGCCGTCGGCGATCCGGAGGTCGACGCCGTCGACGGCGCGTACCCCGCGGTCGTCCTCGACCACGAGGTCACGCGCCGCGAGCCCGATCGAGCCCGTCTCGACGGGCGATTTCTCCGTGTCGAACAGCACCTCACGGCCGACCATCATCTCCGCGAGCTCGGTGCCGTCGACCTCGTCGACGTCGACCGTCCCGACGTTCTTCCCGTCGCGCAGCACCGTGACCTCGTCGGCCGCGTCGGTCACCTCGCTCAGCTTGTGGGTGATGAAGATGATCGTCTTGCCGGCCTCGGTCAGCTCGTCGAACACGTCGAACAGCTCCTCGACCTCCTGTGGGGTGAGCACCGCGGTCGGCTCGTCGAGGATCAGGGTGTCGGCGCCACGGTACAGCGCCTTCAGGATCTCGATGCGCTGTTGCTCGCCCACCGAGAGGTCGCCGACGGTCGCTTCGGGGTCCACGTCGAACCCGTAGCGGTCGGCGAGCTCGGCGACGTCCTCGCGGGCGGTCTCGCGGTCGATCGCGAGCCCACCCCATTTCCGTGGCTCGTTGCCGAGCACGACGTTCTGGGTCACGGTCATCGGCTCCACGAGCATGAAGTGCTGGTGGATCATGCCGATACCGGCGTCGATCGCGTCCCGGGGGGAGTCGAACGTCCGCTCCTCGCCGTCGACGACGACGGTGCCGTCGGTGGGCTGGTACAGCCCGTAGAGGACGTTCATCAGCGTCGTCTTGCCCGCCCCGTTCTCGCCGAGGAGGGCGTGGACGCTCCCGCGTTCGACGGTCAAGTCGACCTCGTCGTTCGCGAGGACGCCCGGGAACTGTTTGGTGATCCGTCTGAGGTCGACCGCTGGCGCGCTCATCTATGTTGGTTCGGGAGAGTGGAAGGTGGTTCCGCCCCCGACGGTCGGAGGGGAGCGACCCGTCGGTCGCGAACTCAGTTCTCGGGTTCGGTCGGCACGTCGATCTCGCCGTTCTGGATCGCCTGACGGGAGGAGTCGAGCGCGTCGAGCACGTCCTGCGGGATCTCCCCTTCGTACTCGGTGCCGATGACGGCTTCGACGCCCTCATCGTCGAGGCCGAGCGCGATGGTGGAGCCGCCCTGGAACTCGTCGTTGACGACGTCCTGGGTCGCGTTGAACACCGCGGTGTCGACGTGCTTGACCATGCTCGCGACGATGGTGTGGCTCGCGTCGCTGCTCAGCGACTGGTCGCTGTCGACACCGATCGCGAGGCGGCCGTGCTCGCCCGCCGCGTTGAACACGCCGCCGCCGGTGGCGCCCGCGGCGTGGTAGACGATGTCGGCGCCCTCGCCGTACATCGAGGCGGCGATCGCCTGGCCGCGCCCGGGGTCGTTCCACGAGCCGGCGTACGCCGCGCGCACGTCGATCTCGGAGTCGACGTGCTCGACGCCCGCGATGAAGCCGGCCTCGAACTTCTTGATCAGGGGGTTCTCCTTCCCGCCGACGAAGCCGACCACCTTCTCGTCGGGGTTGGTGGAGAACGTCTTCTCGGTGCCGCTGTACGTCCCCTCGTGGCTGAACTCCCGGGTCGACAGGAGCCCGGCGAGGTGGCCCACCTGGAACGACCCCTCGTGCTCGCGGAACGTGTAGGAGGCGACGTTGTCCACGTCGAGTTCGGCGTCGACCAGCATGAAGTTCTGGTCGGGGTACTCCTCGGCGTTCTCCTGGAGCGCGCTCCGCTGGGCGAACCCGATACAGGCGATCATATCGTAGTTCGGGTCCGTCGACGTGGCGAACTGCTGCTGGAACGTGCCGAACTCGCTCTGCCCCGTCGGCTCGGTGTTCTCGTAGGAGATCCCGAGCTCCTCCTCGGCGCGCTGGATGCCCGCGTGGGCCATGTCGTTGAACGCCTCGTCGCCCAGCCCGCCGAGGGCGTACACCATCCCGACGTTCGTCTCGGTGCTGCTGCCGCCGCCGCCGCCGAGACAGCCAGTCAGTCCGGTCAGTGCAGCGCCGGTCGCACCCCCGATGAACGTTCGTCGGTCGATGTGGTCGCGCATCGTTGTGGCTCTCTCTCGGTGACCAGCGGTTAAGCCCATCGTTTCGAGGAGCGCTCTAGTTCGGAACCTGACTGGTCTGACGGAAATGACTGCACAGGTCTGTCTGGGAATCCAACGATACCACCACTAGCTGCCGGATCAGTACACACCTTTCCGGCGCGGTGGCGGGAGCACGGGAGCCGAGGAACGCGAGGATCCACGCCGCCGCGGTGGCGAGTGCTCCGACGGTCCGTGCTGGCTCACCCGCGCCGCGGTCGAGTTACCCCTCCCACTCCTCGTACTCGCCGTAGATCCCCTTCGAGAGGTAGCGCTCGCTGGAGTCGGCGAACACCGTCACCACCGCGTCGTGGGGGGCGTCGATCTCGCCGTCGGCGATCCCCCGGGCCACCTTCTTCGCGGCGACCGCGTTCGCGCCCGCGCTGGAGGCCACCAGATGCCCCTCCTCGGCGGCGAGTCGCTGGATCTCGGCGTGGGACTCCTCGTCCGGCACCGCGTGGACTTCGTCGACCAGTTCGGGCTCGAACAGCTCGTTCGTCGAGGTGTCGTGGGTGCCGATCCCCTCAGTTTTGTACTCACCTTCCTCGCGCTCCTCGCCCAGCAGGGTGCCGTACAGGGAGCCTTCGGGCTCGACGGCGGCGACGTGGGTGTTCTCGTCCTGTTCGCGGCCGTAGCGGGCCATCCCCATCAGCGTACCCGCGGTGCCACAGCCCGCGACGAGCGCGCCGACCTCGCCGTCGAGGGCGTCGTAGATCTCGGGCGCGGTGGTCTCGTAGTGGGCCTCGACGTTGAGCGGGTTCGAGAACTGCTGGGGGACGGCGGCGTTGTCGAGCTCGTCCGCGAGCTCGTGGGCGCGCTCGATGGCGCGACCCATCCCGTCCTCGCTGGGCGTGTTGATCACCTCGGCGCCGAGTGCGCGCATGAGCTGCTGTTTCTCGACGGAGAAGCGCTCGGGGACGACGAACACGGCGTCCAGATCCAGCTGCCCGGCCGCGACCGCGATCCCGATCCCCGTGTTGCCCGCCGTGGGCTCGATCACCGTGCCGCCGGGCTCGACGTCGCCCCGCTCCAGCATCCCTTCGAGCATGTACATCCCGATGCGGTCCTTGATGCTGGCGCCGGGGTTGAACGACTCCAGTTTGGCGTAGACGGGCACCGCGTCGGGGCTGTCGTGGACGCGGACCAGCGGCGTCTCGCCGATGGTGTCGAGAACCGAGTCCAGAGGCTCCCGATGAGTGGTCATACTCGAACGTGGGCGGAGGCGTTTGTGTAGCTTACCATCTCCGAGAAACGGGCGGGCTCAGTTGTCGCCGTTCGTCGTCCCTTCGTCCTCGTCGGCCTCGGCCTCCTCGATGTGGGCCTCGGCAGCGACGGCGTCGGCGTCGACGTCGTGCTCCTCGGCGATCGCGTCGAGCACGGCGCGCTGCTCGGCCAACTCCTCCTCGACGGCGACGACGCGCTGTTTGGTCTCGTCGACGGTCTGTTGTGTCTCCTCGACCTCCTCGCGGAGCTTGTTCATCCGCTCGTACACCTTCTCGGCCCTCTCCGCGACGGTCTGCAGCTTCTGTGCGGTGCTTCCGAGTCCGACCATGCCCGAGTGATAGGGACGGGGGTTTGTGTCGCTTCCGGTGAGCTACACGACCTGGTTCGCCAGCCCCTCGCCCTCGGCGATCCGGCGAACGTTCTCCCGCACCAGCGCGGCCATCCGGTCGGGGTACTCCCGGTGGGCGGCCGCGCTGTGGGGCGTCACGATCACGTCGTCCATCCCCCACAGCGGCGAGTCCGCGGACAGCGGCTCGGTCTCGAACACGTCCAGCGCGGCGCCGTCGAGTTCGTCCGCTTCCAGCGCGTCGACCAGCGCCGACTGGTCGACGACGGCGCCCCGCGCGACGTTGATGAGGATCGCGTCCTCGCGCAGCCGCGCCAGCTCTTCGGCGCCGATCAGCCCCTCCGTCTCGTCGGTCAGCGGCACCGCGAGCGCGACGAACTTCGCGTCACCGATCGCCTCGTGGAGCTCGGAGCTCGGGTACACCGTCCCGACGTGATCGACGGGCGTCGGCGTGCGCTTGACGCCGGTCACGTCCATCCCCAGCGCGTCGGCGCGGGCGGCGATCCCGCGACCGAGCGTGCCGAGGCCGACGACACAGAGCGAACTCCCCGCGAGCGTGAACGGCGCGTCCCACTCCGACCACGCCCACTCCGTCCGTTCCTGCTTGCTGCGGAACTCGTGGAGGCGGCGCGCGAAGGCGAGCATGTACCCCGCGACGGTCTCGCCCACGCTGTCGCCGTGGGTGCCGGTGCTGTTCGTGAGGCGGATGCTTCTCGCTTCCAGTTCGTCGAACGGGAACCGATCGACGCCGGCCTGGACGGAGTGGATCCACTCCAGGTCGGCGTCGAGGAAGGCGTCGTCGTACGCGAACGTCACCAGCGCGTCGACCGTGTCGACCGCGTCGGTGTCGACGACGACCACCTCGGGGCCGACGTCGTCAGACTGGGTCTGACTGGCGGACGAGAGTCGGAAACACTCGTCGACGTCGGCGAGTCGGTCCCGGAGCACTGCCGGCGGGAACAGCGCCTCGATGGAGGCGTGGATACCGATGCGTGTCACCATGCACCGGGGTTCGCCCCCGGCCCCCTACTGTCTATCGGACGGACATCAGGTACGCGCCGGTGAAGATGAGCACCGCCGCCGTCGCGACGTTGACCGGCGTGAACGCGAGGCTGCCGACGTAGTCGAGCCCCCAGACGATCGTCAGCGCGAACAGCGTCGACAGCACGGCGTTCAGCCCGTGGACCACCCACGGGTTCCCCTCGGATCGCTCCGCCGCCGCCTCGAACCCCTCGCGGCCGGTCGGGCCGCGGTCGTCGTCGCTCATACGTGGTAGCCCGGGGCGGGGACACTTAGCTATTGGTCGCCGTGGAAGCTAAGAGGGTGGAGTCGGAAAACACATGTATGGGTATTGTTGGCACGATCGAGAGCGCGCTCACCGGGCGAACCGAGGAGTCGGAGACCGAGTCGGAACCGGAGTCGAAGGGGGCGTACTGGTGTGACGACTGCGGGGTCCGGGTCCGCGACGCCGACGTGGCGGCTGAGGGACTCGACCACGACGGCGAGGGGACGCCGCAGTGTCCCGACTGCGGGGAGTCGATGCGGTTCGAGCGTTCCTACGCCGACGGCTGTGCCTGCTGAGCCGCCGCGTTACTCCACCGTCGCCGGCGCCGGCTCACGCAGCGCGGTCTCGTCCTGGTTCTCCGTCGGGAACGGACCAGCGGGCAGCGCGTCCACGTCCTCCCACTCCTCGTCGGTGACGAGCGCGTCGTCGAGGCGGTCCCGCAGCGCGTCCTCGTCGAACTCCGTGCCGATCACGACGTACTCCGTGCGCCGGTCGCCGTGCTCCTCGTCCCACTCGAGGCTCGGTCGGTTCGAGCGGTAGAGATCCTGCTCGACCTCGGGGAGGGAGGCGATCCACGGCCCGCGCGCCTCCACGCGCACGGACGACCCCGCTTGCCCGACCGTCTGACGGAGTTCGTTGTCCGCGATCCAGATCGTCCCTTTCGAGCGGACGACGCCGTCGGGGAGATCACGGAGCACCGCGGCGATCCGCTCGGGGTGGAACGGCCGGCGCTGTCTGTAGGTGAACGAGGCGACGCCGTACACCTCGTCCGGGTGCCGGTGGCCGTGGCCGTCGTCGTGCTCGCCGTCGTGTTCGTGCTCCTCGTCCGCCAGCGCGCGTTTCCAGCCCGGCAAGTCGTTCACTTCGCCTTCGTCGAAGCGCTCGACGTCGAGCAGCCACTCAGGGTCGACCTCGGAGAAGGCGGTGCGGACCGTGTCGGCGTCGGGCTGGAGCGCCGCCACCAGCGCCTCGGCCTCGTCGAGTTCGTCGTCCGTACAGAGGTCGGCCTTGTTGAGCACGACCGCGTTCGACACCTCGATCTGTTCGACCAGCAAATCCGACAGCGGGCGGTCGTCCTCCTCGGCGGCGGTGCGCTCGGGCGTCCCCTCGCCGCCGAACGTGTCCACGAACAGCCGGGAGTCGACGACTGTCACCAGTCCGTTCACGCGGTACCGTGCGGCCGCGGCGGACTCGGTGGTGAACAGCCGCGCGACCGGCGCGGGCTCGGAGATGCCCGAGGACTCCACGATCAGGTGGTCGAACTCGCGGTTCCGCGCGAGCCGAACCACGGCGGTCTCGAGGTCGTCCTGCAGCTCACAGCAGATACAGCCGTTCGAGAGCTCCTCGACGCCGCCGGCGACGTCCGTGTCGGATCCTTCCGCGACGAGTTCGGCGTCGACGTTCACGTCGCCCATGTCGTTGACCAGGACGGCGATGTCGCGGTCGCCAGCGTTCGTGAGTAGGTGGTTCAGTAGCGTGGTCTTCCCGGCGCCGAGACTCCCCGAGAGCACCGTGACCGGGATGTGATCGCTCATGCGTGTGGGTGGGTGCCACTCGCCTTTCAACCTCTCGGCAGCGGTCCGTCGACGCCGGCGGCACGCGGGCCGCGGCCACGACAGCTTTTACCGCACGAACGTCTACCACCGGACAGCATGGATCTCTCCGAACGGATCGACGCCTATCTGGACGCCCTCGACGAGTGGCTCAGGGGGCTCTACCACGGGATGATCAGCCACCCCGCCTACGAAAAGATCGAGAAGGAGGCCGAGGACCTGGAGGACGCGTTCCTGCTTGCCTGCTTCCCCGACGCGTTCGGCATCCCATCGCCGGTGTCGTACTACACCGCCGAGATCCTCCCGTACCTCGAAGAGGAGTTCGAGGCGTGGGAGCGCCGACTCTGGGACCGGGACACGATGATCGAGCGCAAGGGCCAGCAGTACCACTTCTGATGGAGCCGTTCGTCTTCTTCGGCGGGAAGGGCGGCGTCGGTAAGACCACTGTCTCGTGTGCGTACGCACGGAAGTGTGCGGACGCGGGCGTGGACACGCTCGTGGTCTCGACCGACCCGGCCCACTCCGTCTCGGACGTGTTCGACCAGCAGTTCGGCGACGCCCCCGAACCGGTCGACGGTATCGACGGGCTCGACGCGCTGGAGATCGACCCCGACGAGGAGGTGACCGCCCACCTCGACGAGATCCGGAACCGGCTCTCGGATCAGGTGTCGGCGTCGATGGTCAACGAGATCAACAAGCAGCTGGAGATGGCCCACCAGACGCCGGGCGCCTACGAGTCGGCGCTGTTCGACCGGTTCGTCGAGGTGATGCGGGAGAGCGACCCGTACGACCGCGTGGTGTTCGACACCGCCCCCACGGGCTCGACGCTGCGCCTGCTGGGACTGCCGGAGTTCCTCGAGGACTGGGTCGACCGCCTGATGCACAAGCGCCGCCAGAGCATCGACCTGTTCGAGAAGGCCGCGATCGGCAACAACGAGCCGCGGCGCGTGATGGAGGGTGACCCCGTGCTCGAACGCCTCCAGGAGCGCAAGGAGTTCTTCGAGTTCGCCGGCGGCGCGTTGCGGGAGGACGCCGCCTTCTTCCTCGTGCTCAACCCCGACCAGCTCTCGGTCAACGAGACCGCCCGCGCCATCGACGACATGGACGCCGAGGGGCTGGGCGTCTCCGGGCTGATCGCGAACAAGCTCACCCCGCCGCCGGACGACGACGAGAACGGCCGCGGCGCGCGCTACCTCCGCGACCGGATCGAGACCGAGACGGACCGACTCGATCAGGTGCGGGAGTCGCTCGACCCCCCGTTGCTCGCGACGATCGAGACCCGAACCCGGGAGGTTCGGGGTGACCTCCTCGCCGACGTGGCCGCCGAACTCGACGTTTCGGTCGGCGTCGAGGAGCCATCGTTCGTCTGATCGAGGGGTCGAAACCATCGTAGCGTGCTTCGATTCGTGGGCGAACGTACTAGAACTATTAGTCAACTCTTAAGTGGTCACGACAATCTGTATCATGAAGGTACGTTACAATGACTCAGGTAATCTGGATCGTGGCGGCAGTGTTGATCACGTTCTCCGTCGGGTACGTCGGGTACTCGCGGTATCTCTCACAGTTCGTCGGCCTCGACGACTCACGGGAGACGCCAGCCCACAAGTACGAGGACGGGCAGGAGTACGTTCCGTCGAAGAAACCAGTGCTGCTCGGGCACCACTTCTCGAGCATCGCGGGCGGCGCGCCGATTGTCGGCCCGATCACGGCCGGCGCCATCTGGGGCTGGGTGCCCGCACTCGCGTGGGTCGCCATCGGTAACCCCCTGATGGGGGCGGTCCACGACTTCGTCTCGCTGTCGGGCTCGATGCGACACGAGGGGAAGTCGATCGGCTACATCATCGGCGAGTACGTGGGTGAACGCGGGAAGAACCTGCTGCTGTGGTTCGCGTTCCTCACGATCATCCTCGTCGTCGCGGTGTTCGCGCTGGTCGTGGGTATCGTGCTGAACGCGTACCCGTCGGCGGCGACCGCGAGCTTCGTGTACATCGCGCTGGCGATCGTGTTCGGCGTCTACCTCTACCAGCTCGACGGTCCGTTCATCCCCGGGACGATCGTGTTCGTCGCGGGCGTGTTCGCGGGCGTCTGGATCGGTATCCAGTACCCGTTCGCGCTGTTCGAGCTGGCTGAAGGCTCTCACACTGCTGGAACGTTCGTGCTGTTCAACGGCACTGGCTCGTGGGTCCCCGGCGCCGGGGCGCTCGGCGGCAACACGGCGGCGTGGGTCCCAGTGATCCTCGTGTACGCGGCGGTCGCGAGCGCGCTCCCCGTGTGGACGCTGCTCCAGCCGCGTGACTACCTGTCGTCGTTCCTGCTGTACGCAGGTGTCGGCGGCGCACTGCTGGCGATCATCGTCGGCACGCTGCTCGGCACGTCGAGCGAACCGCTCGTCGTGTCCGACAGCATCGAACCGTTCGTCGGGTTCCTCGGGGTGGACAGCGTCGCACCGTTCCCACTGTTCCCGATGCTGTTCGTGACCATCGCGTGTGGGACGATCAGCGGGTTCCACTCGCTGGTGTCCTCCGGGACCACTGCGAAACAGCTGAACAAGGAGAGCGACGCCAGACTCATCGGCTACGGTGGCATGCTCGGTGAGGGGCTGCTCGCCGCAGTGGCGCTGTCGACGCTCGCTATCGCCGGCGTCGCCTCCGACGCGGCGGCTGGCGGCATCGGCGGCGCGCTGCCGAACTTCGCCGCAGGTGGCGGCACCATCCTCACGAGTCTGGGCATCCCCGCCCAGTACGGTGCGCCGTTCATGGCGCTCGTGCTCGTGAGCTTCCTGCTCACGTCCACCGACACGGCCGCCCGTCTCGGCCGATACATGATGGAGGAGATCCTGGGTGCACCCGGCAGCGGTACCGAAACCGGGCTTTCGGGCGGCATCGGTTCGTTCGCCCGCGGTCGGTACACCAACCCGCTGGTCCAGGTCATCATCGCGTACGCGCTGGTCATCTCGGGCGAGTGGGCGACGCTGTGGACGCTGTTCGGCGGTGCGAACCAGCTCCTCGCCGCGCTCGCGCTGCTGACCGCGACGGTCTGGCTCGCCAACTGGGACGACTCCAAACAGCTCATCAGCACCGGCGTGCCGATGGTGTTGATGGTGACCATCACGGTGCTCGGTATCTCCTGGATCGCGTTCAAAGAGCAGCTGTACGATCAGCTGATCATGGGCGGCGCGACCGGTCTGGGCACACAGATCTCGGTTGTGGTCCGGGTCGTGCTGGCACTCGTGCTGCTGTACCTCGCGCTCTCGCTGGTGCGCATCGGGTACGAGAACATCAGCAACGTCCGTGGCGGCAGCGGTACGGCGCCGGAGCCGAGCGACGACTGACCGTCGTCGTCGCTCCGATTCGGTGAACGACTGACGACGCATCGACCGGCCACGGCGGCCGAACCGAACCACGGTCCCCGATTACCTTCCCTCCGATCGAACTCGGGAGCGACAGCTACGTCCAGAACCGCTTGGCGAACCGCGAGAGGAAGCTCTCGCTCGGCTGCTCGATATCGCCCCAGAGCGCGAACGCTTGGGCGGTGTCGGCCTGTTCGCTGCCGATCGCCGTCTCCGTGTCCGGATCGACGACGGCGAGGTTGATCTCGTAGTGGCCGTAGTAGCCGTAGGCGAGCAGTTCCCGCTCGCGGAACCCCTCGACGAACTCACGGACGGCGTCGGTGACCTCGTCGACGACGAGGACGAACGTGAACTCCGTCTCGAAATGCTCCTCGCTGGGGACGATCCGCTCCTCCGCGAGGTCGTGGCCCAACTCGACCAGCGACTCGAGGTCGGCGACGGTCGGCCGGTCGGTCCGTCGGGCGAACAGGTACTCCGCCCGGTCGTGGTCGGCGTAGCTCAACGAGGGGTGGAAGAACTGCTTCTGGGTCCGCACCCGGAACTCGCCGTAGAGGTCGAACGCCTCGCCCCGAACCCGGTAGTCGCGTTCGAGGTCGTAGCTGTACATCAGCCGGTCGCTGACGCGGTCGAAGTACTCGTCGTTCCACGTCGGCACCGCCTCCCGGATCTCCGCGGGGAGCTCCTCCGGATCGCGGGCGTCGGCGTCGCTCATCGTCCGGCAGGGTGGTGGCGGTCGTGTCGGGCGGTTCGTCGGTGCATGGTCTGCAGTGGCACACGCCGCGTGAAAAGCCCGTCGCGTGCCCCCGACGGTAAACATATGCCTGCGGACCTGTAACACACGGCCATGAGCGATGAGCAACCGACCGAGGCGTGTGGGCGTTGTTCGATGACCACCGTCGTCGACGCGGTCAACGCCGACAGCGAGGAGGGGCCGCGTGACCCGTTCGGCGACGAGCGCATCGAAGTCGACGAGTCGTCGATCCGCCGCGTCTCGCCAGTGGCGTGGATGGGGAAACTCACTGCGCGGCTGAACGCCGCTGTCCAGCGGCTCACCTACGGGAAGTAGCTCGCGAAAAACCCCGATTCTCGGGGTTAGCTTGCCGGCATCACTTCGACCGTCGCGGTCGCGCTGTCGTTCTCGCTCTCCACTTCGACTTCGACCGCCGGCGTGTCGTCGCCGTCGGTCACGTACGTCACGCTGAGCGTCTGATTCGCGCCGGCCGCGAGCGTCACGTCGTCGGTGGCCACCTCCGTGCCGTTCACCGAGGCGCTGACGGTCTGTGCCCCCTCGACGCCGCCGGTGTTCTCGACGGTGTAGGTGACGCTGACGTTCTCGCCGGCAGTCACCGAGTCGTTGACTGAGTCGATCCCGACGTCGAAGTTCGCCGGCTCGGACAGTTCGCCGGCGTCGGTCACCAGCGCGTCGCCGGCGAGCAGCCCCACGTCGCTCGTGAGGTGGGCGCGGTACTCGCCCGGTTCGGCGCTCTCGTTCAGGTCGACGACGAGCGTCTCGTCGACGACGCGCTCCTCGAGTGCGTGCGTGCCGACGACGTTCAGGTCGGCGTCCGTGAGGACCACGTACTGGCCCTCAGTCCCGGTGACGTTCTCGACCCGGACGGCGTCACTGCCGCCGTTCGCGTCGATCGTCTGATCCGGCAGCACGACGTTCGCCTCGGCCTCGCCCGCGGTGATCGTCACCGTGGCGTTGTCCGAGACGGTGGTGAACGTCCCGTTCCGCGCGATGGGGATCGCCGTCCCCGACTCGTCGACCAGTACCGCCTCGACCGCAGCGGTGGTCGTACCGACCGAGTCGGCGGTGATCGGCTCGTCGAGCGGGACCGTCACGTCCATCTCCTCGCCGTTCAGCGTGTCGGACTCGCCGATGGTCGCCCCGTCCTGCCGGATCTCGATCGTGTAGTTCGCACCCTCGGGCGTGCCGTCGAAACTGTCGAGGACGCCTGCTCCCGCCACGTCCAGTTCCTCGACGCTGTACGGCAGCGACGACTCGCTGACGTTCACGCTCGTGTTCTCGATGGTCACGTTCGTCGCGGACACGGTCGCCTGATCGCTCACGAGGCCGGCGTCGTCTGCCGCGTCGTCGGTATCGG
Source organism: Halolamina sp. CBA1230 (assembly GCF_002025255.2). Classification (GTDB taxonomy): domain Archaea; phylum Halobacteriota; class Halobacteria; order Halobacteriales; family Haloferacaceae; genus Halolamina. The sequence continues at coordinate 507,153 of NZ_CP054587.1, read as the reverse complement.
CGACCACGTGCGCGACGTGCTCGCCGGGGCTCTCGAGCGTGAACTCCATCGTGCCGTCCACGATGTCCTCCGTGAGGTTCGCGCTGTCGACGATCTCGTACTCGTCGTTCGTGACGACGACGGACTGCCCGGCCTCGGCGGTGACGTTCTCGACCAGCACCGTGCCGTCGGTGGAGCCCTGGTCGCGGAACTCGATCGCGGCCTCAGTCACCGTCAGCGTGGCCGTATCGCTCGCTCCGGCGGCCGAGACGGTGTGCTCGACCGAGTCACCGACGTCGAGTTCGGAGACGTTCGCCGCGAACGTCGCCGCCAGTTCGGTACTCCGGCCGGCGATCGTGGCCGTCTCGTTTTCGACGGTTTCGCCGCCCATCGCGAACCCGACGTCGACCGTCTGTTCGATCAACGCGTTGTTGGTCACGTTGGCCGGCACGTCGACGCTCTCCGAATCGGGGAACGCGTGTGCGGGCGCCCCGTTCTCGATCTCGATGCTGGGGCCGGAGACGGTCGCGGTCGCGTTGGCCTGCTCCTCGCCGTCGGCGTCCAGCAAGCGTACCTCGACCGTCCCCGTCGTCGCGTTCGAAAGCGTGATCGGGAGGTCGGTCGCGTCGCCGTCGTCGACGGTTTCGGTTCCGAGCACCTCGCCGTCGGCGACGAGCTCGACGGTCGCTTCGCCGTTGTAGTCGACGCTGCTGACCACGAACTCGTCGTCGAGCGTCAGTGCCTGATCCTCGACGGTCAGCCCGTCCCCGCCGACGCCGAGGGTGGTTTCCGCGGCGTCGTCGTCGGTCGTGGCCCGCAGGTCGACGGCGGGCGGGTCGTCCCGTTCGAGCGCGTAGTACAGCGTGACGGTTTCGGTTTCGTTGCTGTCGAGCGTCACACCGGAACTGCGTTCGGCGAGCGTGAACTCGCCGTCCTGTGCGGCGTGTAGGTCGACGAACTGCGTGTCGAGGCGGCCGTCGTTGGTGACCGTCACGTCGACCGCGACCACGTCCTCGTCGCTGCCGAGCACGTCGTCCTCCAGCGACACCTCGTCGGTCGAGCGCACGGACGTCTCGACGCTGGTGATCTCGAACGCCGACTCGTTCAGCCCCAGCACGTCCTCGCGGTCAGCGACGTCGTAGGCCGGCGAGACGATCGCGCGTTCGTGGCTCGTGTTCCCGCTGTTGCGCACCCAGTAGGCGTCGTAGGCACCGATCGTCGACTGGCCGTCGTACTGTTGGTCGAAGCCGGAGCCGAACACTGTCAGCCCGGACGGGTCGACCGAGACGAGATCCTCATGGAGCGTCCGCGTGTCACCCATCTCGGTGCTGTCGATCGCGAAGTTCGACCCCGCGAGCGTCCAGCCCTCTGTCAGGTCGGCCGTGCCGCCCGTCGGCACGTCGTCGCCGAACGTGAACCCGAGGCGAGCGTCGTCGTCGGTCGCCGAGACGTACAGCCCCTGATGGAGGTTCGCCGGGGAGTCGAACTCGGACCCGGTGGCCGATTCGTAGCTACCGGCGGACGCGTTCCAGACGTTCACGGCGCCGACCCCCTCCGCGGAGAGGTTTGCGGACTGGGGTACCGAGAGGAGGTTGTACCCCTTCTCGAGCGACCGCGTCTCGTGGACCACGTCGACCGTGTCCGTGTCGTTGATGGAGAGTTCGGCCACGTCCACGACCGCGTCGGACTGGGCCGACAGATCGAGCACGGTGGGATCGAACTCGGCCGTGAACTCGTAGCCGTCGACCGTCGCGGTGGTTACGGGCTCGCCGCCGACGGTGACGGTGACCTCCTCACCGTCGTGCTGGTCGGTCGCGCCGACCGAGCCCGTCACCGTCACCGAGTCCGAGGCGTCATCGACCGCCCCGACGAACTCGGTGTCGACGGCGACCGACCTGTCGGTGTCGTCGTCGGCGACGGCCACCGAGTTCGCGAGCAGTCGGCCCGCGTCGTCGGTGAACGCGTCCGGCGAGAGCGAGAGGCCGGCCAGCGGGAACTCGAACGGCGCGATCGAGGCCAGCAGCACCGACCCCGTCTCGGGGTCGACTGCGACGCTCGGCCCGCCCGCGTCGGTGCCCGCGGCGTCGTCCGCCCGCGCGAGGGTCTCACCGTCTGGCCCCTCGAACCACGACATGTAGGCGTTCGGACCGTCGTGGATGGTGACCGTCTCGCCCGGCTCGCCGACGCCCTCGAAGATCGGGTGGTCGGCCTCGATCTCGAACTCGACCGGCGGCGCGCCGGTCTGGGAGTTCAACGGCGACTCGTCGGGGTCGCCGGTCACCCGCGAGCGGTCGGAGATCGCGTTGCTCGCGATCGCCTGTTCGAGGTACACCGCCCGGGTCGTCGAGTCGTTCTCGACGGTGGTGATCAGGTCCGCGATCGCCTCGTCGCTGAGCGAGGTGCCGAAGTCGTGGAACACGAACACGTCGGTCGACGCGATGGTCTCGTCGTCGACCGACTGCACCTCGACCACCTCGGTGGCGTACCGCGGCGCGAGATGCTCCTCGAACACCGAGAGCGTCCGCTCGCCCTGTCCAGGTTCGTATATCCCGTCGGATTCGACGACGGTCACGTTGGTGTACGACTCGTCGACGGCGATCGCGCCGGTCGCGCTGTCGTCGTCGGTGTACACGCCGTGTTCGTAAATGTCGGGCTCCTCGGGCACCGACACGGTGAACGAGAGGTTCACGACGTTGTCGGAAGCGCTCAGGCCGAACGCCTCGAGTTCGACCGTCTCGGTCGCGAGCGTCTCCGCCCCGAACCGGAACGCCACGTTCTGCTGGTCGGCCTCGCTGCCGACGTTCTCGACGGTCGCGTTGACCTGTATCTCTTCGCCAGCGCCGGCTTTGGTCGGCGCTTCGAGGCTCGTCACGCTGAACTGCGCGCCCTGTGCCTGGAGCGCGAGTTCGGCGGAGATCTCGTCGTTGATCCCGGTGAGATCGCCGAAATACCCTTCACCGTCGGCAGTCCGGAAGCCGACGTCGAGCACGCTCCCGGCGTCGTAGAGGCTGCCGATCCCGTTGGCCGACAGTTCGTACGTCGTGGTCTCGCCCGGTTCGAGGCTGAGCTCCTCGGGCGGCACCGCTGCCTCGCCGCTGGGCCCGTCCACGAACGTCTGGATCAGCTTGCTGTCCGCCACCTGTCCGGTGTTCGTGACCTCGACGGTCATGTCGAGGGACTCGCCGGGTGCGAGCGTCTCCGGAGCCGTGAGCCCGTCCAGTTCGAAGAACGCGGGATCGAGCTCCTCGGTCAGCGTCGTCGGGCCGGATTCGACGGTCGTGCTCTCGCCAAGCCCCTGGAACGTGTGTTCGAGCCCGATCGTGTCGTTCTCCTCGACGCTGGCGTTCCCGTCGATATCGACGGTGACGTTCACGAGGCCGTCGTACCCGTCGAGTTCGACCGGCTCGCCGAAGCTGGCTTCCTCCCCGGCGACCCGCAGCGTCAGGTTCCCCGTGTCGACGTCGGTCGCCTGGGTGGGCTCGACCGTGACGTTGTCGAGGTTGCGCACGTCGACTGTCACGTCGACCTGTCCGTCGAACTCCGCGTATTCGCTCTGCTCCTCGATCAGGTCGACGGCAAGTGCGTCGTCCAGCGTGAACTGGGCGCTCCCGTCATCGACGTCCTGGCTCGACGCCTCGTAACCGAACGCGTCGGCCGTGACCTCGGTCGACTGGTCAGTGGTCCGGAGCGTGTAGTCACCCGAGACGTTCGCGCTCGTGAGCGCGTCGCCCTCGCTGGTCACCGCGGCGCCCGGGATCGGGTCGCCGTCGGTGTCCGTGACCGTGCCTTCGATCCCCATCGTCCCCGACTTCACGGCCGCGGTGGCCGCAGTGACGTTGATGACCCCGGCGCCGTAGCGGATGTCCCGCCCGTGCCGTTCGGCGAACTCGTTGTCCGGCTTGGCGGCCGTCTCCACGAGCGCTGCCTGGATCGTCTTCGGCGCCAGCTCCTCCTCGGTCGCGGACTGGATCAACGCGGCCGCACCCGCGACGTGCGGGGCGGCCATCGACGTCCCGCCACTCGTCGAGTACGTCGCGGCGTCGTCCGCGACGACGGTGCCGAGCGGCCCGGCGCTCAGTACGTCGGCGCCGGGAGCGGCAACGTCGGGCTTGACGTACTCACGCGGGTAGTTCGCGGGGTAGCTCCCGTTAGCACTCACGTACTCCGCGGCGAACGGGCTGATCACGGCGCCGCTGGAGAAGGGTGCGATAGTACCCTGCGCGTTGGAGGCACCGACGGAGAAACTGGAGAACTCGGCGCCGGGCGAAGTGGTCGGCCCGCCGTCGTCGCCGGCGCCGGCGTTCCCGGCCGAGCCGACGACCAGCGTGCCCGCCGCGTTGGCGTCCTGGATCGTCTCCTCCATCGCAGTCATGAGCACCGAGTTCCCGGTGGTCGACTCGAAGCCGAGGCTCATGGTCGCCACGTCGACGTCCTGCTCCGCCGAGTACTGGACCGACGCGAGGATGTCCTCGGCGGTCGCACCGCCTTCGAAGGCGTTGATCATGACGAGCGAGGAGTCGGGAGCGACGCCGTATCGGGGGACGTCACCCGCGGGCTCGGCGGCACCGGCTGCCGTCCCGGCGACGTGTTCACCGTGGGAGCCCGCACTGCCGAGCGTCCCCGTGGTGACGCTGCCGTTGACCGCGACCGCCTCGGTCGCGAACGTGAGGTCGGGGTGACCCGCCTCGGGGTTGCTGATCCCGTCGTCGATGACGGCGACGGTCGCGTTCCCGCCACGGTCGCCGTAGCGCTCCTCGAACCCAGGCACGTCGATCTGCTCGAGCCCGTACGTGTAGTCGTCGCCGCCGCTGCTCTCGGTGCTCGCCATCATCGTCGTGTCGTCTTCCGGCGGTGCCGGGTGGACGGCGTCGGCGTTCGGCGCGACGGCGGTCACGCCGTCGATGGCTGCGAGCCGGTCGACGTCGTGTTCGTCGAGGTCGACTTCCACCGAGAGCACGTTCCCTGCCCAGAACTGGTTCCGGATGTCGACGTGCTCGAACTCGGTGAGTTGCTCCGCGACGGGGCGGAGCGTCGCTCGCGAGTCGGCCCGGAGCGTGTCGGCGTCCACGGACGCGAAGCTGGCGGCGTCACGGTCGAGGTTCCGCTCCACGCTCAGCAGGAGCACCTGCTCGCCGTCCGCCCTTCGGAGCTCCTTCGCGACGTTCGCCGTTTCGGCGTCGTCCCGTTCGATGGACGCTGCCGTGGGCTCCGTGTTCGTCACCGCGGTGTTCGGTTCGAGTTCCTGCACCGCGCCGTTCCCGTCGAGCGACGGCGCCTGGTTCTCGGCGAGTGATGGCTGTGCCGCGACGCTACCCACCCCGACCGTGAGGACGGACCCGACCATCAGAACTGCCAGGACGACGGCCCGCATCTGTTTCCTTTCTATCATTTATGGACTGTCTCCGATAGTTCGACTGTTCTCCCTACCTATATTTTTCACACGAGAAATGTATCTATTTCCCTGACATTTCTGCATGGCGCGTCGTTACCCCCGTCGGTATATATAACCATATGTCAACAATGGACACGTCATCTAGTCTCCAAACGTCGCTTCAGGGACGCTAACCGATCGGTCGAACGCGTGGATCGGACGGGTCGCCAGCAGCGGCGTCAGACTCGGTTCCCGGCCCGGAGTTCGTAGTGCTCGGCCTCGTCGTCCCAACGAGCCAGTAGCTCCCGTGCCTCGTCGGGCACGTGTGCCCGCTCGTACGCCTCGCCGGCGAACTCCCTGACGGCGTCGTAGCCCGCGAACCGTAGTTGGGTCACGAACTCCACCTCGTCGTCGGCCTCCCGCTGGAGCAGGTCGTAGCCGAGATACCCGTCACCGTCGAGCGTCTCCAGCAGTCCGTTCTCGGGATCGGTGAGGAACTGTTCGTACGCGTCGGCGTCCGCGGGGTCGGTCCAGCCGTGCCAGACGCGGACGATCGCCCCACAGTCCGCCTGTTCGGGCCCGCTCACTGCTGCACCTCGTGTTCGAGCGTGCCGACGCCCTCAACCTCGATCTCGGCTGTGTCGCCATCCTCGAATCGGCCGACGCCTTCCGGGGTCCCCGTGGCGATCACGTCGCCTGGTTCGAGTGTCATGTACTGGGTTGCCTCCGCGATCAGTGCCGGCACGTCGAACACCATCTGGTCGATGGTGGCCTCCTGCTTCACCTCGCCGTTCACCCGCGTCCGGATCGCCGCGTCCTCGGGGACGTGCTCGGGGTCGGCGATACAGGGGCCGATCGGCGCGGCGCCGTCGAACGCCTTGCCGCGCACCCACTGGGACTCGCTGCGCTGGTCGTCGCGGTTCGAGACGTCGTCGACGCAGGTGTACCCCGCGACGTACTCCATCGCCTCGTCGCTGTCGACGTGTTTGGCCTGCTTCTCGATCACGACGCCGAGTTCGGCCTCCCACTCGACGCGCTCCTTCCCGGCCGGGAGCGTCACCGTGTCGCCGTGGCTCGCGACGGTGTTCGGCCCCTTCAGGAACAGGAGCGGCCGGTCGGGCACGTCCGCGCCGTGCTCCTCGGCGTGGGCGACGTAGTTGCGCCCGACACAGACCACCTTGCTCGGCTCGCTCGGCGCGAGCAGATCGACCTCGTCGAGGTCGTACGTCTCGCCCGCGAAACTGACCGAGTCGCCGTGCCATTCGCCGTGTCGTACCGCGCCACTGGGGTCTCGGAAGCGTGCGTGTCGCATCACCGTGGTAGTCGCCCCCGCGTGGCTAAGTCGTTCCGACTGCGGCGAAGCTCAGCCCGACCAGCGGACGTGGAACCCGTCGGCGCTGCGTGGCTCCTCGTACGCCACCTCGACGTCCTCGACGTCCGCCCGGGGGCTGCCGGTGTGACACCAGCCGATCATCGACTCCACGGTCCGCGGATCGCCCTCGAACACCGCCTCGACGCGGCCGTCGTCCCGGTTCCGGACCCAGCCGCTTACCCCACGCTTCTTGGCGGTCTCCTCGGTGTTGGCTCGGTACGCGACCCCCTGGACGTTCCCGCTGACGTGGACGCGTGCCCGGACGTACTCGTCGGAATCACTCATGGGCGAACGATCGGCTGACCGATACTTAACAGCGACGCCCGCGGGCGCCCGGAACCGGGCAGGCAAAGTAGCCTCGCGACGATCGGGCGAACATGGAACTGTTCGGAACCGCCGGGATCCGCGGCGACGTCAGGGAGACGGTGACGCCGTCGCTGGCGCTGCGCGTTGGGCAGGCGGCCGCCGCCGACGCACGCGCCGAGGGCGAGGGGAGCGTCGAGTTCGTCGTCGCCCGCGACGGCCGGGAGACGGGGCAGGCGCTGGTCGACGCGATGGCGTCGGGGCTGGCCGCCGCCGGCGCCGACGTGGTCGAGATCGGGCAGGCACCCACGCCCGCGCTGGCGTACGCGAGCCAGGGGCGCTACGGCGTCGCGATCACCGCCTCGCACAACCCGCCGGAGGACAACGGGATCAAACTGTTCGTGGACGGCGTCGAGTACAGCGGTGCTGCGGAGGCCCGTATCGAGGGCCGGATCGTCGACGAGACCGAGCCGACCCACTGGGACGAGTGGGGGCACCGCGAGTCCGCCGAAGTGCTCGGCGAGTACCGCGACGCGGTCGTCGCGTACGCCGAACGCTTCGGCGCGGATCTCGACGGCCTCCGCGTCGTCGTCGACTGCGGCAACGGGATGGCGTCGCTGGCCACGCCACACGTGCTCCGTGAACTGGGTGCCGAGGTCGTCACGCTCAACGGCAACGTCGACGGCCACTTTCCGGGCCGCGGGAGCAAGCCCACCGAGGGGACACTCGGCGACTGTATCCGGTTCCTCGAAGATGGGGAGTTCGACCTCGGGATCGCGCACGACGGCGACGCCGACCGGATCGTCGTACTGAACGGCGACGGCGAGGTCGTCCACGAGGACACCGTACTCGCGATGCTCGCCGAGGAGTACGTCGCCGATGCCGACAGCGAGGATCCGACGGTCGTGACGACGCCCAACGCCTCCGCCCGCATCGACGAGCGCGTCCGCGCCGCGGGCGGCCGTGTCGAGCGCGTCGCGCTTGGCTACCTCCACGACGGTATCGCCGACGCCCGCGACGACGGGGCGGACGTGGCGTTCGCCGCGGAGCCGTGGAAACACGTCCACACGCGCCTCGGCGGCTGGATCGACGGCGTCGCCTCCGCGGCGGTGCTCGCCCGACTCGTCGCGGACGTCCCGCTCGTGGAGCGCCGCGAGCCGATCCCGGAGCGGCCGTACACGAAGGTCAGTGTGCCGTGTAACGACGACGCCAAGGTGGACGCGATGGCCCGCCTCGCGGAGACGCTGCCGGAGCGGTTCCCGGAGGCCGAGGTCGACGACGAGTACGGTGTTCGCCTCGAACTCCCGGATGCCTCGTGGGTGCTCGTGCGCCCGAGCGGGACGGAGCCGTACCTGCGGATCTACGCGGAGAGCGAGGACGTGGAGACGCTGTCGGAGGCCGCTCGGACGGTCGTCGAGGACGCGATCAGCGAGGCGGAGTAACCTAGGCAGACGCGACCAGTCGGCCGTGTTCGACCTTGATGCAGTGGTCCTGCACGAAGTCGAGACCCGCTTCCTCGGCTAACTCCGCGGCCTCGTCGCTCTCGATCCCCAACTGGAGCCAGACCGCGCCGGCGTCGCCCCGGCTCTCGTGGCGGTCGATCACGTCCTCGACGATCCCCGGCGTCTCCTCGCTGGGACGGAACACGTCGACCAGGTCGATCTCCTCCTCCACGTCCGCGAGCGAGTCGTACGCTCGCTCGCCGAGGATCTCGTCGGCGTAGGGGTTGACCGGGACGATCCGGTAGCCGTGCTCCTGCAGGTACTTCGGCACGTCGTGGGCGGCTTTCCCCTCGGTCGTCGAGCAGCCGACGACCGCGATGGTGTCGGCCTCGAGCAGCGCGCGCAGTCCGTCGTCGTCGGTGATGGGCATACCCGGCGGTTGGGCCTCCACGACAATAGGTGGTCGGCTCAGGCGTCCGCGAGGTGGACCACGGGCTCTGTGTCCTCCTGTACCTCGACGACGCCGTCGAACAGCTGTTTCAGGGTGTTGATCGTCTGCTGGTCGTGGGCGGTTTCGTCGATGCAGTACAGGCCGAGGCCGTCGACGCTCTGGACGCGGCCGGTGAACACGTGGAGGAAGCGGAACACGGTCTGGAGGTCGGAGTACATCAGCAGCGTCGTCAGCGAGTGGAGCATCACGCGGTTGTGGGTGATGTTCCGGTCCTGGTAGAACGCCTCCAGGAACTCCGAGAGCTGGATCCCGATCCCGGTCATGTCCACCGGCGAGGAGGCGTACTTCACCCGGTCGCGCTCGGGCACGTCGTCGCCCTGCTGTTTGGTGACACAGTCGACGACCGCGACGGGCCGGCTCTCGTAGCTCGTCCGCGTGGCGAACTGCTCCAGCATCCGGTCGCCGCTGTCCTTGGTGGTGACGATGATCGACCCCCCGCCCTTCTCCGTGCCGGCGGCCAGCAGATCGAGACAGAGCGCCCGCTTCCCGGAGAGCGGCGGCCCCGTGAGGAGGATGTTGGTCCCGGGCTCGACGGTCGCGTCGAGGTGTGGCTGGAGATCGTACATCACGCGACGTAGAGGAGAGAACGAGTGAATCCTACGGTTACGCGATGCACTAGCTGCCCGGGAGTCATCGGATGGTTGGAAGATGCTCTGACGCGTTATTATTCTTTGTGATTAGTGGATGGACGACGGCGTCGTCGGCGTCGACGGTGTCCGGCGGTATTCGGAAATCGAACCGAGTGACTTAACTGTGGGTCGGCAGTACGGAGTGGTACAGGGCGCTTAGCTCAGCCTGGACAGAGTACTTGGCTTCGGACCAAGCTGTCGCGGGTTCAAATCCTGCAGCGCCCACTCTTTCGCGGCCCGTTTCGACACTAACACCGAACAGCACGTAGAGATTCGTAACTGCACCTTTTCGGCACTTTCAGTTTCCATCGGCGGGGGTCTCTCAGTCGATACAAGGCCGTCACGGGTTGCGGCCCGTCGGAGTCAGGCGGTTCCGTTCGCAAACGCGGGGTGGTCGGCATGATGGACTTCTCCGCCAGCGTCGACGTCGACAACTGCCAGCACTGCGGCGCCCACGTCAGCGCCGACTTCCGGCGCATATTCGGCGACGGCGGAACACTGCCCACCGCTGCCTCTCCTGCGACAGCCGCCCCCATCTTCAGGCCGGGACTGCAGCCGGGACGTCCGTCTCCTACCCAGATCCTGCCGATCAGGGGTGCCGAAACCGTGGGCCGCGCGTCGCGGCTACTGACAGAGCGAGAAGTCGGTAGCGATCTGCCGAGTGGGACAGGACCCTCCGACCTCGCTGTCCCGACACTCATGTCGCGTCGACGCCGAGCGCGGCGGCGACGTCGAGGCGGCCGGACCCCCCTTCGTTCTCGCTCAGGTCCACGTCGGCCGCGGACTCTCGGAGACGCTCGCGGGCCTCGACGTTCGAGAGGCCGGCGTCGCTCATGAGCAGTGCGCCCGCGCCGGCGACGTGTGGCGCCGCGAAGGACGTGCCCGACAGCCTGATGTAGCGGTGGACCGGCTGCTCTACGTTCGAGTAGATGTTGATCGGCAGGGCCGCCGACAGCACGCCCGTACCCGGAGCGACGAGGTCGATCTCCGGACCGACCGAGGAGAACGCTGCGAGGTCGTCGTTCCGGTCGGTCGTACCCACGGCGACGACGTCCTCGAACGCCGCCGGGTAGGAGACCGTCGATCCGCCGTCGCTCGCGGGCGGGTCGCTTTCGAGGACGCCGTCGTTCCCCGCCGCCGCCACGAGCAGGACGCCCCGCTCGTGGGCGTCTGCCACCGCGTCCGCGAGCATCTCGGACCGTTCGGCCTCCCCGAGGCTGAGGTTCGCGACGTCCCACCCTCGGTCAGCTACGAACTCCACGCCTGCCGCGACGCCGGCCACGGAACCGCCGCCGAACACGCCGACGAGGACTTTCACGGCGTGGAGCGTCGCCGCGGGACTGACGCCGACGACGCCGATGTCGTTGTCGATCCCGCCGACCACGCCGGCGACGTGCGTGCCGTGGGAGACGAGCAGGTCGTCGTCTTGGCCGGGCGGGAAGTCGAACTCCTCGATGTCGCTGATGCCCGGGACGAACGCGGCGCCCCTGCCGAGGTTCGCCGCGAGGTCGGGATGCGTGCTGTCGATGCCGGTGTCGAGTATCGCGACGTTCGCGCCGCTGCCGGTGTACCCCTGTTCCGCGGCCACGTCGGCGCCCGTCACGGAGACGCCGTAGGGGACTCGCTGCCCGTCGACCTGCTGGCGGGGGTGGATCCGCGGCGTGATGCCGCCGCCGAGAGCGCGGTTCTCCTCGACGTACTGGACGTCGCGCCGGGCCGCCAGCGCGTCGATCTCGGACTCGGGCAGCTGGACTGTGAGCGCGTCGAAACCGAACTCGTACTGCACCGTCGACGCGCGAGCCAGTGTGGCGTTCCGGCCGCTCGCCGACGCGTATCCGACGTTGACGGTCACGGGTTCGTCGGCGGTTGGCGTCGCCGCCCCCGTTCCGCTCCCGACCGTCGCGAGCGAACCCGCCGCGAACCCGCTCCCGACCGCTCGGAGCACGCCACGACGGCTGTACGCTGGATCGGTCATCTGCGGGAAGCGACGCTACGGGAGCACTTTACCATGCGGAGCCTACAGAACGGTAGACCCAGGCAACCGCACTCTCCCGGACCTGACCACTCGGTGGTACTCACAGCAGGCCAGCGGCGCGGTAAGGCATCGGCGACGATCGCATCCACGATCCCGCGAGGAAGCGCTGGCAATGGCCAATCCCGGTAACTACGAACCGGAGGAGCCCTGGATCGGCGTCGACTGGACGCGTGAACGTCCCCACCGATGGTTCCAGCGAGTAGCTGCCGTCGTCGGTATCCGTATAGCGAGAGCGGGAGAAAACCGACCGCGATTCGTGTTCGACTACGTCTTCACGCAGCTGCCTCGACGTACCCGCCGACGCCCTCCACGATCGCGTCCACGTTGTACTCGTCCTCGTCGATGTCGAAGATCTCGTCGCCGTCGACCCGGACCTCGAACACGCCGCCGTCGCCGGTCACTAACGCCACGCGATCCACCTTCAGCCCGTACTCCTCGAGGATCGCTCCTTGCAGTTCCTGTGCTCGCTCGCGGTGTCCACACGGGACACAGTACTCGATTTCGACGGCTGTCATAGCGTCCGTAGCTACGGGATGTTCCGTGTTAAACCCAAGCACGCCGGCACAGCCACATCACGATCACCGCGTATGTCGGAGGCAGGCGGCGGACTGCCGCTCGTTCGTCGACTGAAGCTCCGGATCCTCGTGCTCACACGGCGTCTCGAACGCGTCGAGTCGGTCGAGCGCACGCTCCCGGTCGCCGTCCAGCACGTCGTCGATCGCGCCCTCCAGCACCGCCTCGGCGTCGTCGTCGGCGAGCGTCCCCGGGACGTCGTACGCCTCACGGATCGCCGTCGTCGTGTCGTGGCGATCCGTGTCGATATCGTCGTCCCGCAGCGCGAGCCGGAGGTCGAGCACCGCTCTGTACTCGCCGTCGTCGAACGCATACTCTTCCGGCGGGATCACTTGCGGACAGCGCGGGTGGAACGAACAGCCCGCCGGCGGGTCGATGGGGTCGGGGACGTCCCCGCGGAGTTCGACCGGATCGCCTCGGTTCCGCGGGTCGGGGTCGGGGATGGCGTCGAGCAGCGCCTCCGTGTAGGGGTGCTGGGGGTTCTCGAACAGCGCCTCGGTCGGCCCGACCTCGACGATCTCGCCGAGGTACATCACCGCGACGCGGTCACAGATCTGCCGCACCACGTCGAGGTCGTGGCTGATCAGCAGGATCCCCAGGTCGAGTTCGTCCCGGAGGTCCGCGAGCAGCGAGAGGATGTCGGCCTGGATGCTCACGTCCAGCGCGCTCACGGGCTCGTCTGCGACCAGCAGGTCCGGGTCGAGCACGAGCGCGCGGGCCAGCGCGATACGCTGTTTCTGCCCGCCGGAGAACTCGTGGGGGTAGCGGTCGGCGTCGTCCGCGGAGAGCCCGATGCGTTCGAGCACGTCGGCGACGATCTCCGCCTGTCGCGCCTCGTCGCGCAGGCCGTGGGTCTCGAGCGGGTCGGCGATCGATTCGCCGACGGTCGCCTGCGGGTCGAACGCGGAGTCGGGGTCCTGGAACACGACCTGTGCGTTCCGCCGGAACGCCTTCCGCTCGGCCCGCGACTGGTCGGCTACGCGTTCGCCCTGGAACCGGACCGCCCCGCCGGTGGGCTCTTCGAGGTGGAGCAGCGTCGTCGCCGCCGTCGACTTCCCACAGCCGGACTCCCCGACGAGGCCAACGACCTCGCCGGCCTCCACGTCGAAGGAGATCCCATCGACGGCTTTCACGTGGTCGCTGACGCGGCGCAGCAGGCCGCTCCGGACCGGGTAATGTTTCTCCAGATCGCGCACCGAGAGCAGGGGTTCCTCAGTCATCGTTCGTGTCGGGGAAGGACATCGGTGGGTGGTGGTCGTCGCCGTACAGCAGACAGGACACCTCGTGGCCGTCGTCGACGCGCTCGAACGCCGGCTGCTCACCGGCGCGGCAGTCCTCGACTGCATGTTCACAACGCGGGTGGAACCGACAGCCGTCGGGCGGATCGGTCGGATCGGGCGTCGTGCCGCCGATCGTGTCGAACGCCTGGCCGCGGCCCGGGAGGCAGTCGAGCAACGCTCTGGTGTATGGGTGGGCGGGGTTCTCGAACAGCTCGTACACGCCGCCGGCCTCCATCACCTTCCCGGCGTACATCACGACCACGCGGTCGGCGATCTCCGCGACGACGCCGAGGTCGTGGGTCACGAACAGCAGCCCCATCCCGCGTTCGCTCTGGATCTCGTCGAGCAGGCGGAGGATCTGGGCCTGGATCGTCACGTCGAGCGCTGTCGTCGGCTCGTCCGCGATCAGCAGGTCGGGGTCGCCGGCGAGCGCGATCGCGACGACGACGCGCTGTTTCATCCCGCCGCTGAACGAGTGGGGGTACTCGTCGAACCGGTCGGCAGCGTCGGGAATCCCCACGCGGTCGAGCAGGTCGATCGCCTCCGCCCGCGCGGCCTCCCTGTCGAGATCGCGGTGGGCCCGGACGGTCTCGACGATCTGTTGGCCGACCGTGTACATGTCGTCGAGCGCGCCCTGTGGGTTCTGGAACACGTGGGCGATCCGGTTCCCGCGGTACTCGGTCAGCTCCGACCCCGTCCGCTCGGTCAGATCGTCGCCGTCGAACCGGACCTCGCCGTCGGTGATCGCGCCGGAGTCCGTCGGGATCAGCCGCGTGATCGACTCGCAGGCGACGGTCTTCCCGGAGCCGGACTCGCCGACGAGACAGACCGTCTCGCCGGCGTCGACGTCGAAGGAGGCGCCGTCGACCGCCTTCACTACCCCGGCTTCGGTGTCGAACTCGGTGTGGAGATCCCGCACCGAGAGCAGGGGGTCGCTCACGAGCTCCCCCCCTCCCGCGTGTCGAGCGCGTCGCGGAGGCTGTCACCGGAGACGTTGAACGCCGCGACGGCGAACGCGAGCAACGCGACCGCGAACGTCGTCACCCACCACTTCTGGTGCCACGGCATCGTATCGCTGACGAGTCCGACCCGGATGACCCGGCCGAGCGACTCCGAGGCGATCCGGCTGAGGCTGAGGTACGCCAGCGCGACCTGTGCGAGCACGAGCAGCGGCACCCGCCGGCTGAGCGCGGTGACGATCGTCCCCCGCGCGTTCGGGACGATCCGGTCCCGGAGGATCTGCAGGTCGCTCGCGCCCGTCGCCCGCGCGGCCAGCACGTACCCCGAGGATCGCTGTCGGAGCGCGTTGCTTCGGACGACCCGGGCGACGCCACCCCAGTTGAGCAGACCGAACACCGCGACGAACGCGAACAGGCCGCCGTCGGCGACCCCCTCGTAATCACCGAGGAAGAACGTCGCGAGCAGGATGTACACCACGATGGCGGGCACCGTCTGCTGGATATCCACGTAGCGCATCAGGATGTCGTCGACCAGGCCGCCGTAGTAGCCCGCGACCGCGCCGACGGTCGTGCCGACGACGCCGATGAGCACCACCGTCGGGAGGCTGACCTGTAGCGCGATCCGGACCCCGTAGACCAGCAGTTCGAGCATCCCCTCCCCGTAGCGGTTCGTCCCGAGCGGGTAGCGCCACGTCCCGTGACAGTAGCCGTCGGCCACCTGCCCGACGCAGTTGTAGTAGTGGATGTCGTCGACGTACACAGTGGTGAACACCGGGGGCTGGAGCCGGTACTTGAGTTTGGGGTAGCCCGTGTCGAAGAACAGCCCCGGGCCCAGGAGGCCGATAGCGGTGAGGACGCCGAGAGAGAGGAGCGCGGCCAACCCGATCGGGTGTGAGCGCAGCCGGCGGAGCAGGCGCCGCGTCCGGTCGGGGTCGGCCGCGAGCGGGTAGAGTCCGTAGCGTACGACGAACACGCTCGCGACGAGGAGTAGCCAGTCCGCGCGGGTGACGTCCCAGTTCAGGACCGCGACGAGCTCCTCGGGCGCGACGATCGCGTCGTAGGCGTAGAGGGCCGCCAGCAGGAGGAACGCGGCGAGAAGGCCGAGCGTCCGCTTCCGGACCGTGAACCGGCTGTCGCGTGCGTCCCACTCCACCTCGGTGAAGGCGGCAGACTCGAACTCTTTGGAGGGCATCGATCTTCGCGGTTCAGGAACCATCAGGAAAGTTTATAAGACTTTATGTTGGAGATGAACGCCATGGCAGCGGTCGCTTCGCTCGCTCGATCAGTGGTCGGGTGGTCCCCGTGAGCTACGTCAGCTACCTCCTCCGGCGGTTCGCGTTCGCCGTCTTCTCGGTGTACGCCGCCGCGACGGTGATGTTCGCGTTCACCATCCTCCAGATACGCATTATCCTCCGCCAGCAGCTCGCGCTCCTGCGGTGGCAGAACGCGACCGAGCGGGAGATCGAACGGTTCCGGGAGGCGTTCGTCGCCCAGCGCGGGCTGGATCAGCCCCTCCACGAGCACTACTTGGGGTATCTGATCGACCTCACCACGCTGGAGTGGGGACAATCGGTCGCGTACGGCGAACCGGTCGCGGCCGTGCTCGACGGGCGGGTGGTGACGACGCTCGAGTACGTCCTGCCTGGCGTCGCTATCGCCATCGTGCTCGGTGTCCCGCTGGGGGTGTTGGCAGCGTTCGAGAAGAACGGCGCCGTCGACTGGAGTGCACGACTGAGCACGTACGCGCTGCTCGGGATCCCCGTGTTCATGGTGATCACGTACGTTCTCGCCGTCGTCTCCCCTGCCCGCGCGGGTCCGCTCACCGGTAGCGGGCCGTACGTTCACCCACAGGTGATCGCTGCCTTCACGGTCGCGGTGAGCCTGCTGGCCGGCCAACTCCGGTTCAGTCGCTCGGCCGTGCTGGATCAGACGGGCCGGGAGTTCGTGAAGATGCTGCGGGCGAAGGGGATCTCCCGGCTTACGCTCGTGCGGCACGTGCTCCGGAACGCGGCGCTGCCGATCGTCTCGCTGTCGCTGACGGAGCTGCTGGCGGTGCTGGTGTTGAACATCTACGTGATCGAGGAGATCCTCCCGATCGACGGGCTGGCACGCGCGAGCCTGGTGGCGGTCGATCAGGGCGACATGTCGCTGGTCACCTGGTCGACGCTCGTGATCGTGTTCCTCGGCATCGCCGGGAGCTTCCTCCAAGACGTGCTGTACGGCTATCTCGACCCGCAGGTTTCCGTCGAGTGAAAAAAAAAAACGAAAGGTGGTGACGCGCGCCGCTTCCCCTCCTCAGTCCTGCTGGTACTCCTTCTCGAAGCCGCGGAACTCGGTGCGGTGGGCCTCCTCGTCGGCGAGGATCGTGACCGCGAGGTCCTCCGTCACCGGGTCGTCCGCCGCCTCCGCGGCGTCGATCAGTTCGCGGTAGGTGTCGATGGCGTCCTCCTCGGCGTCGAGCACGCCACGGATCACCGAGAGCACGTCCGTGGAGTCCTCGGGCGGCTGGAGGGAGTCCTGTCGCGCGACGAACTCGCCGGAGCTGGGCGGGCGTGCGTCGAGCTGTTTGAGCCGGTTCCCGAGCTGTTCGGCGTGGCCGAGCTCCTCTTGGATGTCCGTCTGGAGGCTCTCCTTGATCTCCTCGGCGCGGACGCCGTCGAGCACGATGGCGTTGGTCTGGTAGTTCATCACCGTCTCCATCTCGTCGCCGTACGCCTTGCGCAGCAGGTCGATGACTTTCTCAGAACTCATGCGGTTAGATTTGTGCCCGACGAACGAAATATCCGTCGGCGGTACCCGTCCTCCGAGAGACACCGCCACCCGCTACTCGTAGGTGTGGACGTCGCCGGTCGTGTTCTCCTCGATGTACGCCCAGTCGTAGTCGACGCCGAGCCCCGGCCCCTCGGGGACCGAAACCGTCCCGTCTTCGACGGCCTCCATCATGTCGGAGTAGCCGCCCTCGTAGACGGGCGGCTGGGTGTTCTGACAGTACGGGTGGACCAGCGCCATCTCGTAGTAGTTGGAGTTGCGGCAGGCGGCGATGCAGTGGCGCTGTGCCGGCCCGGGCGCGTGGAACTCGATGTCGAGCCCGAACGCCTCGGCGACGCGGGCGACCTTCATCGCGCCCGTGATCCCGGCGTCGTACTCGGGGTCCGCACGGAGGAAGTCCGTCGCGTCGTTGGCCGCGAAGTCGGACTTGAGTTCCAGCCCGCGGACGTGCTCGGTCTGGAGGATCGGCGTATCGAGCTTCTGTGACAGCTTGCGGTGGGCGTGCTGGGAGATGCCGCCGTCGCGGAACGGGTCCTCGTACCAGAAAAAGTCCTGTTCGTCACACGCCTTCCCGAGTTCGAGCGCGTCGGCGAACGTCTCCAGCTCGCAGGCGGGGTCGTGCATCAGGTCCATCTCGTCGCCGACGCGCTCGCCGACGGCGTGGACCGCCTCGACCTCGCGGTCCAGGTCACGGGAGGAGTCGCCGCCGCCCCAGCCGTGGATCTTGAAGCCGCCGAACCCCGCGTCGCGACACTCCTCCGCGAAGTCCGCGAACGCCTCCGGCGAGTCGAGACCGCCGGCGTCGTCGCCGTGGTACGTCGACGCGTAGGCGGGGATCTCGGTGCGGTAGGTGCCCAGCAGCTCGTGGATCGGCGCGTCGTAGTGCTTGCCCGCGAAGTCCCACAGCGCGATGTCGATGGGGCCCATCCCCATCCGGTCGTACTTCCGGAGCGCGCGCTTGATCTCCGACCAGTGTTTCTCGCGTTCGAGCGGGTTCTTCCCGATCAGGTACTTCGCGATGATGTTGTACTGCGCGGCGGCGGGGGAGTTCCCGCCGACGTACTCGCCGGTGATCCCCTCGTCGGTGTGGATCTTCACGCCGAACAGTTTGCGGTAGGTGGTCTCGCCCGGCTCGTAGACGAGGTTGAAGCCGTGTTCGTCGGTGCCCACGTCCTCCAGCGGGTACTCGAACTCCCGGCTCTCGATCTTCGTGATCGTGGGTGCCATGGCCTCCGACTCCGGGGGCAGTCCCTAAAAATCCCCTCAAGCACGGCGACCCGGACCGACTATCGTCCGTCCAGTGCGCCCATCCGCTGGATCCCCGGCTCGCCGAACCGGAACGCACAGCCGACGTGGGGCACCTCCAACACCCGCGGGTAGCGGAACGAGGTCGCGTGTTCGTGGAGCACCTTCGGGTCGGCACCGACGCCCTGCCACATGTCGTGGTGGGTCGGGAGCAGCCGGTCCAGTTCGAGTTGGTTCGCCGCCTCGACGATCTGGTTCTCGTCCATGTACCACCGCGTGCGCTCGCCGTACCCCGATTCGGGCTCGTAGATGTTCCCGACCGAGCCAAAGGCCAGCGCGCCCACGTCGATATCGAACTCGGCGGCGATCTCGGGGAACGCCGCCGGCGCCGGCCGGCTGTCGCCGGCGTGGAAGAACGTCCCCGACTCGTGTTCGATCACGTAGCTCACCGGCTCGATCGCGTCGGGGTCGTTCGCCCCGCGGACGTGGACGGTGAAGTCGCCCACCTCGAACTCGTCGCCCTCGGCGATCACGTGTTTCTGCTCGTCGGGCGCCCGCATGTCGCCGCCGTAGTGGGGCTCCTCGTAGGAGGCCTCGGGCGCGTAGAGCTCCGCGCCGAGGTCGTTCACGAGCGGGTCGTAGGACGGCGGGTGCATGTGGTCGATGTGCTCGTGGGTGGCGAGCACCGCGTCGCAGTCCGTGGCGTCGGCGGGGTCGATCGGGACGGGGATCATCCGGACGATGTTCGGCGGGTCGCCGTCGCCGAAGTACGGGTCGACGTACAGCGTCGTCGACGCCGAGCGGAGCACGAA
The DNA here is from genome assembly GCF_002025255.2 of Halolamina sp. CBA1230. Classification (GTDB taxonomy): domain Archaea; phylum Halobacteriota; class Halobacteria; order Halobacteriales; family Haloferacaceae; genus Halolamina. The sequence continues at coordinate 487,873 of NZ_CP054587.1, read as the reverse complement.
CCCGTTACAGCCGAGATACCAGCCGACGACGCCGTCGCTGGGGTCAGCCGCCTCCACCTCGTCGCGCACGAACCAGTCGTCCCACGTCGAGTGAACCATGGCCGCGTGGTTCGGCGGGGGAGGGCAAAGCGTTGGTGCCCGAGCGCGATCAGTTCTCTTGGATCGCGTCGATCACCATCGCGGCGGCGACGACCGGCTCGGTCGGCACGTCGCTCGCGTCGTCGATCGTCACCTCGTAGCGGTCACGGATCGACAGCTGGCCGTCGATGGTGCCGACGTGGTCGCCGTCGGCGTCGGTGATCTCGTACTTGTGGGGGATCCAGCCGCCGAACGGGACGATGTTGCGCGCCATCGTCGTGAGCGCGCCCCGGGAGTTGATCTCCGCGAGCCTGGCCTCGGTGTCGGCGTCGCGGATCGTCCAGGTGTCCTGTAGCAGCGAGTAGTCGTTGTCGAGGATCACCAGCTCCTCGTCGGTCTCGGCGTCGGTCAGCGTGTAGTCGCCCGCCACGTCGAGCATGCTGCCGGCGTTGACCTCGAACACTTCCCGGTCGTTCTCGTCGACGAACGGGAACTGCTCTTTCAGCTTCAGCATCTTCTGTTTCCCGCGCAGTACCAGGTTCCCGTCGGCGTCGAGCGCCCGGAACTTGTTCCGGATCAGCCCCTGCTCGACGGTGTAGCTGTCGTCGGTCAGCTCGATGCGTTCGAGCGAGTAGTCTTCGGTCACACAGGCGATGTTACCCGATCACTCATAAACACCCGCCTCGTGTTTCCGACCGCGAACGCGGCGCCCCGGCTCAGAGCTCCACGGTTTCGCCGGTCTCGCTGGCCTCGTACACCGCCTTGATCGTCCGGATGTCGGTCAGCCCGTGCTCGCCGTCGGGGTGAGGGTCCTCGCCGGTCAGCAGGCAGTGTGAGAAGTACTCGAACTCCTCCTCCATCTGGTCGGCCTGCTCGAAGGCGATGTCGACGCTCGTCTCGCCGCGCTCGATCGTGAGCGCGCGGTCGTCCCACGGGTAGAACGACGGCTCGACACGGACCCGGCCCTCGGTGCCCAGCACCTCGATGTGGCTCGCCATGTGGGCGTTCTGGCTAGCGGTACAGACCGCGAACGTATGCCCCGGGAAGTCGAGCTGGAACGCGGCGTGTTCGTCCGGCACGTCGTCGAACTCGGGGTTCACGGACGCGACCGTCCCGCGAACGCGCTCGGGGTCAGAACCGAGCAGGAATCGCGCGGTGTTCAGCGGGTAGAGCCCGATATCCATCACCGCACAGCCGCCGGAGAGTTCCCCGTCCAGCCGCCACTGGTCGGGGTCGGGCACCAGTTCGAGGATCGGCTCGGTCATGTTCCCGTTGACGAAGATCGGTTCGCCGATCAGCCCTTCGTCGACGAACTCCTTCGCCCGCCGAACCGCGGGTTCGGTCTGCATCCGGTAGGCGATCATCAGCGTCGCGTCGTGCTCCGCGACGACCTCGACCATCCGCTCGGCGCGCTCGATCGTCGCCTCCATCGGCTTCTCACAGAGGATCGCCTTGTCGAGTTCGGCGGCCGTCTCGACGAACGGGAGGTGGAGCGCGTTCGGCGTCACGACGTAGACGGCGTCGTAGGCGTCGCTCGCTTCGCCGTCGTGGAACGCGTCGTAGCTGATCGCGTGCTCGACCGTCTCCGAGTCGGCCGCCACGTCGGCGGCCTTCTCGGTGTCGCCGCTGACGAGCACGGTCGTCTCGCACAGCTCGGCGTTCGCGACCGCGGGCATCGCCTGCTCCCGGGTCCACCAGCCGACGCCGACCATCGCGAAGCGCACGGGGTCGTCGGTCGCTTCGAGTTCCTGCCAGTCCCGCCGGTCGAACGACTCGGCGAGCGTCTCGAGATCCATGGACGCCCGTCTCGACGGGAGCGCTAAAAAAGACGTTGTGACGGAGGACGCCGCGGCGACGCCGCTTCAGTAGCTGTCGTACACCGTCTTCGAGATGGTGTAGAAGTCCAGCCCGGCCTCGCCCTGCTCGCGGTACGTCTCGCTGGAGGAGGCCTTCATCCCGCCGAAGGGGACGTGGAGTTCGACCCCGGTGGTCTGCTGATTGACCTTCACGACGCCCGCCTCGATGTCGTCGACGAAGCTGTTCGCCTCGGTGTGGTCGTCCGTGACGATGCCCGCCGAGAGGCCGTACTCGACGTCGTTGGCCACTTCGAGCGCCTCGTCGTAGCCGCTCACGGGGATCACCGACAGCACCGGCCCGAAGATCTCCTCCTGGGCGATCCGGCTGTCGTTCTCCACGCCGGCGAACACCGTCGGCTCGACGAAGTACCCCTTGCGGTCGAGCGCGTCGCCGCCGGTTTCGAGAGTCGCGCCCTCGTCCTGCCCGATCTCGACGTACTCCAGCGTGCTCTCGAGTTCGTCCTTGCTGACCTGCGGGCCCATGTCGCCGCCGTCGAGCCCGTTGCCGGGTTCGATCCCCTCGGCCTGCTCGACGATGGCGTCGACGAACTCGTCGTACACGTCCTCGTAGACGATCGCGCGGGAGCAGGCGGTACAGGCCTGCCCGGTCACGCCGAAGGCGCCCCAGGAGACGATCTTGGCCGCCTTCTCCACGTCAGCCGAGTCGGAGACGACGGTCGGGTTCTTCCCACCCATCTCCAGCTGGACGCGCTTGCCGTCGTCGGTCGCGGTGTCGTAGACGATGTCGCCGACCTCGGCGCTGCCGGTGAAGGAGACGACGTCGACGTCCTCGTGGCCGGCGACGACGTCGCCGACCTCGCTGCCGGGGCCGGTGACGACGTTGAGCGCGCCGTCGGGGAGGCCAGCCTCGTCGAGCGCCTCGGCGATCGCGTGAGTCGGACCGGGCGCGAGCGTCGCGGGCTTGATGACCGCGGTGGTGCCGGCCGCCAGCGCGGGCGCGATCTTCCACGCCGGGATCGCGATCGGGTAGTTCCACGGTGTGATCAGGCCGGCGACGCCGACGGGCTCCTGTTTCGTTCGGAGCACCGTGTCGCCGCCGCTGGCGCTTTTGACCTCGCCGCCGATGTCGCGGGCTTTCGAGCCGTAGTAGTCGAAGATGTCGATGGCGCGCTGGACCTCGCCGCCGGCCTCGCGCTCGGTCTTCCCCTCCTCCCGGACGAGCTGTTCGGTCAGCTCCTCCTTCTCGTCCGCGAGGATCCCGCTCGCCCGCGAGAGGACTCGGCCGCGCTTCGGGCCGGGCGTGTCGCCCCACTCGTCGGTGGCTGCGGCCGCCGCCTCGACCGCCCGCTCGGCGTCTTCCGCGCCGGACTGCGGGTAGGTGCCGACGACCTCGTCGGGGTTCGCGGGGTCGTGCGTGTCGAACGTGTCGCCGCTTTCGGCGTCGATCCACTCGCCGTCGATGTAGTTCGATCTGCTCGCCATACACCCCCGTTGTGGCGGTCCGGGGATAACCCTTTACGCTGCGGCTCGAACGGTGTTCAGATAAGGATGGAGTGTGAGGCGGAGCGGTTTTCTCGTGATCTATGCCAGAAAAACCCCGACTCAGCGGGTTTTCGAGCGATACTGAGTTAGGTTTTGTGGAGCGAGAGTCAACACCGACTGAGTTTATGGAGCTCGGTATTCAGCTCCATCTGCAGGACTATCTCTTTCAAATACCGTATCAATTCTCAATAAATTCGGTGTTAATCGAGCACGATCAACCGTCCACAACTGGGTTCACAAGGAAGATCTACAGCCGGAAGAAGGCCGAAATCCGGATCACGTTGCGGTTGATGAGACCGTGATCCGACTGAATGACGAGCAGTATTGGCTGTACGCTGCTGTCGATCCCGCTACCAACGATTTGCTACATCCAAGGCTTGAGCCAGTCCGAACCAACGCTTTTGCTCACGCATTCTTTGACGAACTACCCGAGAAACACGACGTTGATGACGCCGTGTTTCTCGTCGACGGTGCTGCACCGCTCCAAGATGGCTGCTCTCGACACGCCTTAATTTCAGATATGTACAATGTAGGGTAGAAATAGCGTCGAACGTGTGTTTCGAGAGATAATACGAAGAACTACCTGTTTCTCGAACTGTTTCAGCAACGTACACCGAGAAACTGCCGACGAGTGGTTACGTTCCTTCAGCTCCGGATGGAATCAGCTTATCTGAATGCTATCTGCAATAGAGGAAACATTTTTTTAACTCTAAGTAATTTATATATTCCGTGGCATGGGATTGGTCCCACTTGGAGGCGTCCAGTCGACGCAGAATCATCAGAGGAACGGCAGCCGCGGCAGCCGGAATCGCGAGCCCGGCAGTAACGCTCGGGAGCGCTTCCGGCGGCGACGGTCACGGTGCCGAGGAAGCCGGTATCCTGACGGCAGTCCAAGAGCTCCTCAATCAGCACAAACACGAGCAGGCGAAGCGTTTGCTGGACAAGCAGGGCGTCGAGTACGAACACCAACGCGCCGCGATGCCGCGAATCAGTAACGGCGAATCCGACAGCGGCGGAGGGTTCTCGACGCAGTCGGAGTACGATAAGGACCCCTCGTGGTTCTCGCAGTTCGCCTTCCACAACTACGACAACGTGTATCGCTCACACGCCGATTGGGGGCTCGAATTCGACGAGAGTGGCTCGGATCACAAAGTAGACTCTGCAGGTCGAAGGATGGGATCGGGCTTACCGTCAACGGTGACTACTGGGAGCCAGTGCTCGACTCGTGGGAGTTCGAGGAGCAAACGTCGCTCCGGAAGCGTGATCGCTACGGCCGCGGCATCATCGGGGAGTTCGATGATCCCGAAAGCGGCGCGCCGTCCTGGGAGCGACAGAGCTGGCAACACCTCGACTTCCGGAAGACGGAGTCCGGCGAGCACAACATCTACGGAACGTACGTCCACTCGTGGAACAAGTACTCCGTCCCCGGCGGAATCACCTACGGGTTCGGGGTAGGTCCCATTACCGTCGGCACGTCGACTTCGACCGGCTACTGGAAGAAACGTAGCGACGTAACCGAGTGATACAATGGCATCCGAAACATCCCACCTCGATGTGGATGACGAGTACAGTGTTCCCCCGGTGGTAGTGTTTCTCGCTGGGTTCCTGCCAGCAGGGTTCGCAGCGACGACGTTCGTCGGTCATACGGTCATGGAGGCGACAGGTGGACAGCCAACTACGACGCCGTGGTTCTTCGCGTTCTATATCGGCCTCCTGCTCATCGGCGTGAGCCTGATGTACGTCGGGGTAATGCGGGGTGTCGAAGAGGCGGTGACAAAGGCGAACTGAATCTGCCTCACCCCCCGAGTACCGTATCCCCGGCCGCATCTGCGAAGCGCCGCCTTCGCGTTCTGCTCGACAATCAGCACCGCCACTCCGGCTTCGTTCGCGACCAGGGCTGGAGCGTCCCCGTCACGATCGGGCAGCACCGGTCGATGAATGACGGCGCGTGGCGTCAACAATGCTCGCTGTCCACGTTCGTCGAGGAAAACCGAGACCGCGCGCGAGCGCGAAACGCTCGAGAAATACGAAGAACTCGCCCGCCACCTCGAACAGAAGGCGGACCTCGAACGTGAGGTGACCATCTGATGGGACTCAAGGAAGGGTCGGAAGAACGATTAGTGGCACTGCCAAATTAAGCCAGTTTGAGAAGTGAGCAGTTCGTTGGTTGTGGTGTCTATGCAGAACCAAGAACTGCTCAAAGAGACGTTGGACACAGCGAATCTTGAATGTTGGAAGCGGGAGCGGGGCGGTGTTCATCCGTATCTGAACACCGCCCCCGGCTCGCCCCCGAGATTTATACCCCCCACGCGAGGCAGTTCCCGCATGCGCTACTACCGCCACGAGCGCGACGGCGACGCCCGCCTGCTGGCCGTCGACGACGCGGAGGCTCGCGATCTGACGGCAGTCAAACCCCGACTCGGCTCGTTCCGCGATCTCGCGGCGGCCGCCGACGTGGCGAACGTCGGTGTCGACGTGCTGGCCGCAGACGTGTTCGCCGACGCACCGACCGTCGAGTTCTCCGTCGTCGATCTCGCCCGTCCCGTGGTTCCGGAGGAGGTGTGGGCCGCCGGCGTCACCTACGAGATCAGCGAGCAGGCCCGCGAGGAGGAGAGCGGGATGGCCGACGTCTACCTCGACGTGTACGACGCCGAGCGCCCGGAGATCTTCTTCAAAGCCACCCCCAGCCGGACGGTCGGCCCGGGTGACGCGATCGGCGTCCGCGGCGACTCCGACTGGAACGTCCCCGAACCCGAACTGGGGCTGGTGCTGTACGACGGCGAAATCGTCGGCTACACCGTCGGCAACGACGTGAGCAGCCGCGACATCGAGGGGGAGAACCCACTGTACCTCCCGCAGGCGAAGGTGTACGACCGCTGCTGTTCGATCGGTCCGTGCGTCGTCGGTGCGGGTGGCGTCGACGATCCCCACGACCTCGAGATGTCGATGCGGATCGAGCGCGACGAGGAGACGGTGTACGACGACGCGACCTCGACCGCCGAGATGGCCCGCAGCTGCGAGGAGCTGGCCGACTACTGGCAGGCCCACAACACGGTGCCGGAGCTGGGCGTCCTGCTCACCGGCACCTCGCTCGTCCCTGAGGGCGAGTTCACGCTCCGCCCGGGCGACACGGTCCGCATCGACATCGAGGGGATCGGCGAACTGGTGAACCCGGTCGTCGGGGTCTGACGCCTCACTCCGCCTCGAGCCGCCGGTAGAGCAGGTACGGGTAGACGGTCAGGGCGACCGTCGTCACCACCAGCGGGCCGACCAGCAGGAGCATCGAGAACTGTGGGAAGACCGCACCGAGAAGCACCGCCAGCGCGGTGAGTTTGAACAGCGTCGCGCCGACCGCGTGCGTGCGTTCCCAGACCGCTTCGCTCTCCAGCGTCCACGGGGTACGGATCCCGACCACCCAGTTCTGCTCCGCCCGCTCGAGCACCACGCCGGCCGCGTAGAGCAGGCCGGCGACCGCGACCAGCACCAGCGAGACGAACGGGAACCGGTAGCCGAGGTTGTACGCGACGATACCGACGTGGACGACGCTCAGCGTCGCGGCGAGTCCGACGACGAACCAGTCGTACGTCGCGCGGAACCGCTCGATGTTCTCGCCCTTCGGGTCGACGCGGGGGAGCACGTACAGTGCGCCGAGCAGCAGCGCCGTCAGTCCCGGCACCAGCCCGAGCGCGATCGGTTTCGACAGCGTGGCGTCGGGCTCGCCCGCCGGGTTCCAGTGGGTCGCCATCTCCGCGGGGAGATCCGGCGCCACGAGCAGTCCGGCCGCCGCGGCGAGGGCGACGATCACGCCCGCCAGTCCGAACCGTCGGCTCGTGTCCATGCCGCCGTCGATGCGCGGCCGACGGATAAACGTGGACCGGGACCGCTCAGCCGAGGAAGCGCTGAGCCCGCCGCGAGACGGCCGTCCGGAACGTCGCCTCGTCGACCGAGTGCCCGCCCTCGAACAGGCGGCCGTGCTCTTCCCGGTAAACGTCCTCCAGAACACGTTCCCGGAGGCTGTCGACTGTCGGCGCTTGCCCGCGCTGTTCGAGTCGCTCGACGGCTCGTTCGAACCGACGCTCCGTGGCGACCGCCGCGGCCAGCGCGTCGGCGTCCTCGGCGTCGAACGGTTTGGACTGTTCAGAAATTCCAGAGTTTGTGAGCTTTGCACGCCCGCCGCGCTTGTCACGAATTACGACGCCGGCGGCAGGACCGTCGTACCACGCCGACTCCGGCATCGAGTAGCTCCCCGAGTCGAAATCGCGACTGGGTAGTTCTCGTTCGACCGCGTTCACGGGGTCGAGGCCGAGTCGGTCGTAGATCCCCTGGACGGCGTCGGGCGGGCGGAACGCGTCGGCGCCGGTGTGGTACACGTCGAGGCCGAGAAACGGCGGCAGCCGTTCCCAGTCGTAGTCGATCCGGTCGCGGTGGGTCGCCCAGCCGACGAACGTGAGATCGGTCACGTCGTCGACGGCCTCGCGAAGCGCCGCGCGGTCCAGCCGTTCCCGAACGTGACGGACCGCCCGGCGGCACTGTCGCGGGACCGCGTCGTCGTCGCGGTAGGGACGGTGCTCGCCGCCGAACTGGATCGCCCCGGAGTCGCGGAGTTGGAACCGCAGGAGCGAGCCCTCGACTACCTCCAGCAGCCAGAGGTGGCCCGCGAACTCGGGGGCGTCCGGATCGCCGACCTCGGGGATGGCTGGGTACTCCTTCACACAGGCGCTCCGGCGGCCGTCCGGGTATGGCTTCCGGCGTCGCGAGTCGGGCAGTGGGCCCACCACCCTTAATCCGCCTCACACCGAAGCCGTCGGCATGATCACGAGCAGGCGTATGGCCGCGGTGGATCGCAACGCGGCGGCGCTGGGCGTGCCGCTCCGGGTCCTGATGGAGTCCTCGGGCAACGCGGTCGCGGAGCGAACCCGGGAGCTCACGACCCCCGGCGACGCGGTGGCGCTGGTCTGTGGCCGGGGGAACAACGGCGGCGACGCGCTCGTCGCCGCGCGCTTCCTCGACGACCGGGACGTGACGGTCCACCTGCTGGGCCGGCCCGAGAGCATCTCCACCGACATCGCCCGGGCGAACTGGGACGCGCTACAGGCGGCCGAGATCGACACCGAGACCGTGGCCGACTCCCGCGCGTTCACGCTCGACGATCCGGACCTGATCGTCGACGCGATGCTCGGCACCGGGATCACCGGCGACCTCCGCGAACCGGAGGCCAGTGTCGCCCGCGCGATCAACGACAGCGCGGCGCCCGTGCTCGCGGTCGACGTCCCCTCGGGCGTGGACGCGGACACGGGTGCGACACCCGGGGGCGTGGTCGAGGCCGAGCACGTCGTGACGTTCCACGACCTCAAACCCGGGATCGCGGAGCACGCCGACGTGACTGTCGCGGACATCGGCATCCCCGAGGCCGCCGAGGAACTGGTCGGGCCGGGCGACGTGGAGGTGTTGGGCGACGGCGGCAGCCGGAAGGGAGAGAGCGGCCGAACCTACGTCATCGGCGGCGGCCCCTACACCGGCGCACCCGCCCTCGCCGCCGGCGCGTCGCTCGCCGCGGGCACGGATCTGGCGTTCGTCGCCTGTCCCGAGTCGGTGTTCGAACCGATCGCGGGGTACTCCGAGGATCTGATCGTCCAACCCTACGGCGACGACTCCGAGACCGCGGATCACCTCGCGCCCGAACACGTCCCGGACCTCGTCGACACTGCCGAGCGTCACGACGACACCGTCATCCTCGGGCCGGGACTGGGCCGCCACCCGGAGACGGAGGAAGCGGCGCGGCAGTTCCTCGCGGCGTTCTCCGGGAGTGCGGTCGTCGACGCCGACGCGCTCCCGCTGGTGCCGGAGGTCGACACCGACGCGGAGCTGGTGCTCACGCCGAACCGCTCCGAACTGGCGGAACTGGGTGGTCCCGACACCGACGATCTCACTGCCGCGGCCGACGAGATCCGCGATCTCGCCGCGGAGTTGGGGCAGACGATCCTCGCGAAGGGTGCGGTCGACGTGATCACCGACGGCGAGGCGGTCCGGCGCTGTCGGGCCGGCACGCCGGGGATGACCGTCGGCGGCACCGGCGACACGCTCGCTGGCGTCGTCGCCGCGCTGCTCGCCCGCGCCGAGCCGTTCGAGGCCGCCTGCGTGGGGAGCTACGTCAACGGTCGCGCCGCGGAGCTGCTCGATCGAGGCGACGGCCTGCGCGCGACCGAACTCCAAGAGACCATCCCGGACGCGCTCGAAGGGGACGACGATGCGTGAGAACGAGGACGACGTGGCGGGCGTGACGCCCGACGAGGACGAGGACCTCATCGACGCGATCGACGATCCGGTCGACGGCGACGAGGGTGACGACGGTGACACGACCGACGACAGCGCCGACGACGAACTGACCCACACAACCGAGTCCGGCGACGTGCAGATGGTCGACGTGGGCGAGAAGCCCGATACTGGTCGACGGGCGGTCGCTCGGGGAGAGATCCGACTGACGGAGTCGACGATCGACGCCGTCCGCGCCGACGAGATCGGGAAAGGTGACGTGCTCGCGACCGCGCGGGTCGGCGCGATCCAGGCGGTGAAACACACCTGGGAGACGATCCCGATGTGTCACCAGATTCCGATCACGAACGTGGATACGGCGTTCGACGTGCGGGACGACCGGATCGAACTCGAGGTCGCCGTCGAGACGACTGGGAAGACCGGCTGCGAGATGGAGGCGATCCAGGGCGTGACGACCGGCCTCGGCGTGGTCTGGGACATGGTGAAGGCCGCCGAGAAGGAGGTCGTCGACGAGTCCGACGAGGTCGAGTCGAGTGGGTATCCGGGGACGGAGATATCGGGTGTCGAGGTCGTGCGTAAGGAGAAACGGGAGTTATGACGGCAGTTCGTTGGCTGTTTGGCTGGTGGGTGTACTTCGATGGTTGTCAGGTGGGTCGGTAACAGCATCTCGATCGTCGACCACTTGCGACCGCACCGCGCCGCACAGCCCACACTGCTCGCGGCTCACTTCGTTCGCCGCTCGCTATCGAGGTGGTTTGCCTCGCCTGCGGCGAGTTTTCCCGCCTCGCTTCCTCCCCAGCCGACTCCTTCCCTCGTTCCACTCGGTCAGTCGTCCCTCGCGCTGACTCGCGGACGGAGCCGCTCGCGCTTCGCGCCGACAGCGACTGCGGTGCGGTGTCGGTGGACGCCTCGCGCTCGCCAGCGGTCGGCGAGCGCGGGGGGAGGGGTGGGGACTCGGCGCTGCGCCGTTGACGAGAATCGAAGATTCTCGTCTGCCAATCAGAAATCTCCGATTTCTGATGATGGACCTCGTGTCCGGCGCACTGCGGTCACAAGTGGTCATGCTTCGAGATGCTGTCACCGTCGCGGTTGCTGTCAGCGCAAACGATCACAGAATCGCAGAACGTGCCGAAGACCCAGTACCAGAACCCGAAAACTCAGACTTCCCCAGCCTCGGCGTCGACGGCCACCGGCTCCAGATCCGCGGCCTTCGAGCGCGCCTTCGACACGACTGACGGCGGCGCCTCGAACTCGATCACGACCTGCTGGTCGCCGTAGGACTCCTCGTGCACGTTCCCGTTGTCGTGGATCCACGAGACGACGCTCATCGCCTCGTCGGTCACGGGCAGCAGCAGGCGCTCCTCCTCCCAGTCCGGGAGTTCGCGTTCGACACGATCACGCAGCGCGTCGACCTGCTCGCCGGTCTTGCCCGAGACGATCACGGGGTTGGGCGCGAGCGCCGAGAGCGCGCGCTTCCGGCGCTCGATCTCGGGCTCGGAGAGCTTGTCGGCCTTGTTGAACACCGTGACGATCGGCGCCTCGTTGCGGTCCGAGAGCGTCTCGTGGGAGGTGACGAGCTTCTGGCGCATCTCCTCGACCGGCTCGGAGGCGTCGACGACCAGCAGCACGAGGTCGGCGTAGTACACCGAGTCCAGCGTCGACTGGAACGACTCCACCAGCCAGTGGGGGAGGTCGGAGATGAACCCGACCGTGTCGGTCAGCAGCACCTCCCGCGTGCCGGTGTCGGCCTTCCGCGTCGTGGTGCCGAGCGTGGTGAACAGGCGGTCCTCCGACTCCGCGGTCGCGTCGAGATCCGGATGCTGTTCCTCGTTCTCGTCGACATCGAGTTCGCTCGCGAGGCGGCGGAGCAGCGTCGACTTCCCGGCGTTGGTGTACCCCGCCAGCGCGACGAGGTCGAACCCCTGATCGCGGCGCTGGGCCCGCCGTTTCTCCTCCTTCTCGGCGATCTGATCGAGTTCCTCCGAGATGCGGGAGATCTGGTTCTTGATGTCCTGCTCGCGGGACTCGTCGTACTCCCCGAGCCCCATGAACCCCGGCCGCTCGTCGCGCTGGGCGAGGCTGGCCTTGGCCTCGGCTCTGGGGAGTTCGTAGCGCAGTTCCGCGAGTTCGACCTGCAACTGCGCCTTGCGGGTCTGGGCGCGCTGGCCGAACAGTTCGAGGATGAGGGTGAACCGATCGAGCACGTCGACGCCATCGGGGAGCTTCCCGCCGACGTTGTACGTCTGGAACGGGCCCATCTCGTTGTCGACGACGACCGTGTCCGCGTCGGTCCGTCGCACGAGGGTAGCGAGTTCGTCGACCTTCCCCTCGCCGAAGTGGTAGGCGGCGTCCTGCGTCCGCCGCTGGCTGAGTTCGCCGACCACCTCGTACCCCGCCGAGCGGGTGAGGTCGGTGATCTCCTCCAGGTCGGCCTCGCCTTCGTCGACGCGCTTGGCGACGACGGCGCGATCAGTCGGAATGGCTGGCGGTCACCCCGGTTTCGTCCATGGTCGACGTTGGCGGTCCGGAGGCATGAATCCCGCGGTGGTTCGTCCCTCTCACCGCCGCTCGGCCGAACTATGCTCGGTCACGAACTCGACGATCGACTCCGTCCCCTCGAAGCCGCTGGCCATCCGCCCCACGACCTCGCCACTCTCGAACAGCAGCAGCGTCGGCACGCTGGTGATGTCGTACTCGTCGACGAGATCCAGATCCGTCTGGGGGTTGAGCATCGCCACCGTCGCCGTCGTCGCGCGGGCGACGTTGCCGACGACCGGTTCGATCGACTGACAGAGCGTACAGCCCTTCGTGTAAAAGTCGACGAGCACCACGTCGCGCTCGGCGCGCAGCTCAGCGAGCTCGTCGCCGGTGTCGAGTCGGTGCGGTTTCTCGGACGCTTCGATCATACCCAAGATTGGCGCCCGAGGCGTTTACGTCCCGCGCCTGCGGCGGTCGGCACCGACGCCCGCGGTCGACTCGCGTTCCCGGGCCGGAGCTATTTACGCTGCGAGCCCGCAGATTCGGTAATGAGCGACGCACACGCCGATACGCTGCTCCCCAGCGAACGGATGCGCGAACGGGCGCTCGACGGCGAGGTGACCCAGATCCACCGCGGCCAGGCGTACGCCGAGGAGGGCGACACGTTCGATATCGACGGTGTCACGTTCGAGGTCGTCGAGGTGACCGACCGGTCGCTCGGGGACATGACCGACGAGGACGCCCGGAAGGAGGGCGCACGGGATCTGGAACAGTACAAGGAGATGCTCCGGCGATCCCACGAGGAGTTCGAGTGGGACGACGACAGCCCGATCGTCCGACACCGCTTCGAACGGGTCTGAGCTAGAGCTCGTCCCGCTGGAACCGAGCGTACCCCAGCACGACCGGCAGCGCGAGCCACGCGAGCAGCGCGGTCAGCGCGCCCGCCGCCGAGACGAACGGCTCGGTGCCCACGACCGCTGCCGGCGGCGCCGTCCCCACGCCGAGTTCGCTCGCGAGCAGGTAGCTGAGGCTCGTTCCGGGCTCGACGAACTTCGCGAACTCCACCCACGTCGGCGCCTCCATCGGCGGACTGAACCGGAACAGCACGATCATCACGGCATCGATCAGCGTCCCCCAGAGCATCGCCAGCAGCACGTACGCCCCGAACGCGGTACCGATCACGCGGCGCGGGCTGGTGACGCCCGTCGAGAGCCCGACCGCGATCCCGAGGAAGGCGAGCGTGTAGCCGTACGTCGCCAGCAGTACGAGCAGGTACTCCCCCGCCGCGAACTCGCCGTAGCTGACGAACAGGTAGCCGCCGGCGGCCAGGCCGGCGACCCCGAGCGCGCCAGCGAGCGCTGCCGCGCGGGCGAGGAGTTTCCCGACCACCAGGTCGCGCCGGGAGTTCGGCAGCGAGAGCGCCAGCGCGGCCGTCCCGGAGTCGCGGGCTGCGACGACCGCGCGGTAGCCAAGCACCAGCCCGAGCAGCGGGAACAGCGGGACGGCGACCGCCACGAGCACGTCGAGGTACGCCGAGAACGGCGTCTCGGGCGAGCCGGCGAGCCGCGGGACGGCGTACCCCATCCCCGCCAGCAATGCGAGCAGCCCGGCCGTCAGCACCCAGACCCCTCGGGTCGCGAACGCGCCCCGGAGGTCGTTCCGGGCGACGGCGCGCCAGCTCATCGGCGCCCCTCCGTACCCGGGTCGGAGCCCGCGTCAGCGTGTTGGCTGTGTCCGGTCATAGGTCGGTGGAGCGGAACCGCAGGTAGCCGAGCGTCGCGGGGCCGAGCGCCCAGACGACGAGCAGGCCCGCGGCGACCCACTCGCCGAGGTACCACGGCGCGTCCGGGCCGAGATAGGGCCCCTGTTCGACGCCCGCGAAGAAGCCGTTCACGAGCCGTCGGTACAGCATCCCCGGCTCGGCGCCGTAGAGGAACAGCGCCCAGTCCGGCATCGTCCCGTCCGCGAGTCCGAGGGCGTCGAGCGCGGCGGTGAACACCCCCCGGAGCTGCGACCAGACCGCGACGAACAGGACGAACACGCCGAACGCGGCGCTGCTGGCGACCGCGGTAGAGGTCGTCGCCGTCGAGATGGCGAGGCCGACGCCGACGAAGGCGGCGCCGTACAGCAGCGTCCCGAGCAGGAAGGCGCCGACCGTGCCGACCTCGAAGCTCCCGAACGGGTAGTTCGTCAGCGCGGCGCCGCCGACGACGCCGACGGCGATCGCCGCACCGAGCGCCCCCCAGCGGGCGAGGAACTTCCCGACCACCACGTCCAGTCGGTCGTACGGCAGCGAGAGCAGCAGCGCCAGCTCCCCCGAGGCGCGCTCGCCGACGATCGTCCGGTGCCCGAGCAGCAGGCCGACCAGCGACACCAGCAGCGCGGCCGAGCCGACCACGAACGACGCGAAGTCGGCGCTCGTCGGCGAGGGGGAGCCGAGCAGCGGGACCGCGTAGCCGCCGGCGAGGAACAGCCCCGCGACCCCCCAGAGCAGCCAGCGCGTCCGCCGGGAGCCCCACACGTCCCGGAGCTCCTTCCGGGCGACGACGGCCCAACTCACTGCCCTCCCTCCCCGGTGTACTCGACGAACAGGTCCTCGAGCGACGGCTCCTCCGTCGAGAAGTCGAGCACGTCGACGCCGGCGTCGTCGAGCGCGACCAGCACGTCCATCTTCACGTCGTTGGGGCAGGTGACTGCGAACGCCTCGTCCTCGATCCACGCCGTGTCGACGCCGTCGACGGCCTCGATCGTTTCGAGGTGGGCCTCGTCGGGGTCGTCGACGCTGATCTGGAGCTTCGTCCCGCCGGCGGCGGACTCCCGGAGCGCGTCGATCGTGTCGACCGCCTGGAGCCGCCCCTCGTGCATGATCCCGACGCGGTCACAGACCGCCTCAATCTGTTCGAGGATGTGACTGGAGAAGAACACTGTCGCGCCGCGCTCGTTCTCCTCGTGGATGATCTCGCGCATCCGTCTGGCGCCCCCGGGGTCGAGCCCCGACGTCGGCTCGTCGAGGATCAGCAGGTCGGGCTCGCCGACCAGCGCCATCCCGAGCACGAGCCGCTGGGTCATCCCCGTCGAGTAGCCGCCGGCCTTCCGGTCGGCGGCGTCGCGGATACCCACGCGCTCGGCGACGGCCATCGGCTCGATCTCGACGCCTTTCGACTCCGCCGCGAACTGGAGGTGCTGGCGGCCGGTCAGCCGGTCGTACACGTCGTACCCCTCCGGGAGTACGCCCATGCGCTCCCGGACGGCGACGCTCTCCTCGCGGGCGTCCATGCCGAACACCTCGACGTCGCCCTCGGTGGGCCGCGCGAAGTCGAGCAGCATGTTGATAACCGTCGACTTCCCCGCGCCGTTGTGGCCGAGGAAGCCGAAGATCTCCCCCTCCTCGACGGTGAGGTCGACGCGGTCGACGGCGGTCACGTCGCCGTAGCGCTTGGAGACGTTGTGTGTCTGGATCGCAGGCATCCTGATGGGTACCGAGTTTCCCGCCGAGGTGATAAATGCCGACGTGTCGTCTCCCGGGGAGAAACAGCTCGCTCGAACGGCGGGATCTATCTGAATAACTGTTCAGACCAGAACAGCTATCTGAACGCTCGCTCAACCAACGCTCGATGAGCGACACCGAACCGCGCCTGCGGCGGCGGATCGAGGCGGAGGTCGGCGAGTGCTGCGACGCCGACGTCCAGCAGCGACTCGACGAACTCGTCGACCTCGCAGCGTCCGCGTCGGGGGACGACGGCCCTCGCGACGCGTTCGCCGCGCTGGGCAACGAGACGCGCTACCGACTGACCCGCATTCTCTCGGCCACGGAGGGGGAACTCTGTGTCTGTGAACTCGAACCCGTCGTCGACGTGAGCGAGAGCGCGGTCAGCCACGCGCTCGCGGATCTCGTCAACGCCGGGCTCGCCACTCGCCGGAAGGAGGGGAACTGGCGCTACTACGACAGCACCGCCTTCGCCGACGACCTGCTCGCGGTCGCCGATCGGGAGACAGAGGCGTGAGCGACTCGCTGGGCGTTCTGGACCGCTACCTCACCGTCTGGATCGGGCTGGCGATGGTTCTGGGCGTGGGGCTCGGTCGGTTCGCGCCCGAATTCGTCGACGCGCTGAACGCCGTCACGTGGCACGGGACCAGCCTCCCGATCGCGCTCGGGCTGTTCGTGATGATCTTCCCGATCATGGCCGAGATCGACTACGGGCGCGTGCCGAAAGTGACCCGCACCGCGCGCAAAGAGATCGGCCTCACGCTGGCGTTCAACTGGCTGATCGCGCCGTTCGTGATGTACGGGCTCGCGACGTTGTTCCTCGACGGCCGGCCGGGGTTCGTCACCGGCCTCATCCTCGTCGGGATCGCACCCTGTATCGCGATGGTGCTGATCTGGAACGAGCTCGCGGCGGGGAACCAGGAGCTCTGTGCGGTCTGTGTCGGCGTGAACAGCCTGCTCCAGATCGCGCTGTTCGTCCCCTACGCCTTCCTGTTCCTGACGCTGCTGCGCGGCACCGCGGTCGACGTGTCGATGTCGCTGATCGCCCAGATGGTCGGGGTGTTCCTCGGCCTCCCGCTCGTACTGGGCTACCTGACCCAGAAGACGGCGTTCCGCACGATCGGCCGGGACGCGTACTTCGATCGCGTGATCCCCCGAATCAGCCCGTTCGGGCTTCTCGGCCTACTGTTCACCGTCGTGGTGATGTTCGCGCTGAAGGGCGACTACATCGTCGCCAACCCCGGGGAGATCGTCCTGATCGCGGTCCCGCTGCTGCTTTTCTTCACCGGGCTGTGGGCGCTGGCCTACGGCGCCAGCGCGGTGCTGGGGTTCTCCTACACCGAGAGCGTTAGCGTCGCGTTCACGGCCTCCTCGAACAACTTCGAACTCGCGATCGCGGTCGCCGTCGCCGTGTTCGGCGTCGGCAGCAACGTCGCGCTCGCGACAGTCGTCGGCCCGCTGATCGAAGTGCCGGTGATGCTCGCGCTGGTCCGGGTCGCGCTGGCGACGAAAGACCGACTGTTCCCCGGAAGCGCCGCCGTGAGCAGCCCTGTGACGAGCGACTGATCCACCATGCCAGAACCTACTCCGTCCGACCCGATCCGCATCGCCTTCGTCTGCGTGCAGAACGCCGGCCGTTCGCAGATGGCGTACGCGTTCGCTCGCCGGGAGCGCGACCGACGGGGGCTCCAGAGCGAGATCGACCTGGTCACCGGCGGCACACGGCCAGCCGACCACGTCCATCCGGCGGTCGTCGACGCCATGCACGAGATCGGGATCGCCATCTCGGATCGCATCCCCCGGGAGGTGACAGTCGACGAACTCCGGGAGAGCGACTACGCCATCACGATGGGCTGCTCGGCCGCGGACGTCTGCCCCGCCGGCTGGGGTGGCGAGAGCCGCGACTGGGACCTCGACGACCCGGACGGTCGCTCGCCCGCGGCGGTTGCCGCGATCCGCGACGAGATCGAAACACGCGTCGAAGCGCTGTTCGACGAACTGGCGGGCTGAATCGCGGCCGGGTAGCGCTACCTCTTTACTGGTCGCGGGGCTCGTGTAACCGATGGGATTCCACACGTTCGACCCGGAACGGGCGGCGAAACTCGACGACGCGGCCTCGCGCTACCGCTACGTCTCCGCCGAGGAGCTCGTCTGGGCGGTCGACGCGGCGGCGACGGACACCCTCGCGGATCTCGGCAGTGGGACGGGCTTTTTCACCGACGACGTGGCGCCCCACGCCGGAACGGTGTACGGCGTCGACGTGCAGGAGGCGATGCACGACCGCTACCGCGAGAACGGCGTGCCCGAGAACGTCGAACTGGTCACCGCCGAGGTGGCGGAGCTCCCGTTCGACGACGGCGAACTCGACGGCGCCTTCTCGACGATGACGTTCCACGAGTTCGCGAGCGAGGAGTCGATCGCGGAGATCGAACGCGTCGTCACCTCGGACGGGTGCGTCGCCGTCGCCGACTGGACGGCCACAGGGGCGGGCGAGGCCGGGCCGCCGGTCTCGGAGCGGTTCAGTCTCGAGGAGGCGAGAACACGGTTCGAAGCTGGCGGGTTCGAGATCGCGTTCGCGGCGAGCCGGTCGGAGACGTTCCTGCTCGTGGCTCGGGCGCCGTAGCAGCGCTTCCGACCGCTAGAGATCCCGGCGTGCGAACGCCGCTCGACTCGCCGTAACGAGTATCGCTGTCGCGGCGACCAACACGGCCGTCCCGAGCAGGTCGTACTCACCCTCGAGCAGCACGGCCGACGGGTCGAGATACCGCGTCGGCGTGATCGCTGCCACCTCGGCGTAGTCGGTCACGTCCAGCACCGACTCGAACAGCCAGGAGGCGAACACCAGCGCGAGCGCGATCCGGCCCGCGACCCGGCTCCGGCCGATCACCACGCCCAGCAGGAGCCCAACTGCACCCCAGCACAGCAGGTACGGCACCGAGAGCGCGTGGAGCGCGAGGAGGTGATCGAGCGGGAGCGACTCGCCCACGGCGGCCGCGGCGACGTACAGCACCGGCGGGACGACGGCGTTGACGATCAGGATCGGAACCAGCAGCGCGAGGAAGTTTCCGAGGAGGACGCTCCCCCGGGGAACCGGCGCCGCGAGCACGGTGTCCATCCGGTCGCTCTCCAGGTCGCCGGCGACCGAGCCGGCGGCGGTGTAGGCGACGTAGCCCGCGAGCCCGACCAGCCAGCCGAACGTGTAGTACTCGCCGGCGAGCAGCCCCGACAGCGACGCGAGGCTCTCGAACCCCAGTAGCTCGACCATCACGGGCGGCATCGCGTCGAGCAGCCCCTGCAGCTCCTCGCCCGCGACGAGGTCGGGCCCGACCCAGACGAACAGGGCGCCATACGCCGCGAGCAGCGCCGCGATGACGGCACCCATCCGCAGACGCTCCCGGCCCTCGAACGCCGCGACGGTCCACGTTGCCGACAGCCAGCCCGGCGGGTCGGTCACGAGATATCCACCTCCCGGAACCACAGCGCGCTCACTGCCAACAGGACGGCCGTCGCGGCCAGCAAGATCCCGGCGCCGGCGAGATCGTACTCGCTCGCGGTGAGGATCGCGGTCGGATCGTAGTACCGCATCGGCGCGACCGCGCCAAGCCAGTCGAGGTCGCTGCTCGTCGCGATCGTCTCGAGCAGGAACGTTCCGACGACGCCGCCGGCGGCGACCCCCTCCGCGACGAGCCGTCCCGGTGCCGTCACCGACGCGAGCGTGCCGAACGCGCCACAGCAGAGGAAGTACGGGACCGAGAGCGCGTGGACGGCGACGAGATCCGCCGTCGCGATCGGCTCGCCGACGAACCGCGTGGCGGCGAACACCGTCGCGAACACCGCGACGTTGGCGAGCAGGATCGGCGTCAGGAGGGCGAGGTAGTTCTCGGCCAGCAGCCGCTGGCGGGAGATCGGCGCCGCGAGCAGCGTGTCCATCCGGCCGGTCTCGACGTCGCCCGCGATCGCCCCGCCGGCGCTGTAGGCGACGTACGCGCCGAGGCCGATCAGCCAGAGGAACTGGTAGAGTTCGATCGCGAGGAACCCCTCGATCGTGCCCATCTTCTCGAGATCGAACGCCGCGACGAACGCTGGGGGGAGCTGTTCGGCCAGCGCGACCATGTCGACCTCGCCGAGCAGGCCCGGGGCGATCAGCGTCATCATCGCCGCGAACGCCGCGAGCCCGCCGGCGAGCGCGAGTGACCCGAGCAGGCGCTTCTCGGTTTCGTAGCGCGCGGTCTCAAGCATCCTCGGTCCCCTCGCCGGACTCGTCTCCGTCGCGTTCGCCCTCGCCGTTTTCCGACGCAGTGTGTCGATCCTCGTCGTAGAACCGCATGAACACGTCCTCCAGCGGCGCTTCCTCGATGGAGAGGTCCCGCAGGTCGTGTTCGAGCAGTCGCCGGAGCAGCGGTTCGTACCCGCCGGTGTACGTGAACGAGACGGTCGTGACGCCGTCCTCGCGGCCGGCGTCCCCACGATTTTCGCCCTTCTTCCGGGTTCGACCGCCGACGGTCACGTCGTGGGCGCCGGGGAGGTCGAACGCCGCGCCGTCGACGCTGTCACCGAGCGTGACCCGGACCTGCTTGCCGCTGCGGTCCAGCAGGTCGTCGACCGTGGCGACTTCGACGAGCCGGCCGTTCCGGATGATCCCGACGCGATCACAGACTTTCCGGACCTCGCTCAGCACGTGCGAGGAGAAGAAGAAGGTCGTGCCGCGCTCGCGCTCGTTGCGGACGAACTCCAGGAACGTCTCCTGTTTCAGCGGGTCCAGCCCCGAGGTGGGTTCGTCCATGATCAGCAGGTCGGGGTCGTGCATGAACGCGAGCACGATGGTGAGCATCTGGCGGTTCCCGCGGGAGTAGTCGCCGACCGGGCGATCCAGCGGCGGGTCGAACAGTTCGAGCAGTTCGTCGCTCCGGACGTCCCCGCGGAGCGACCCGTGGTACTCGAGCAGCCGTCGCCCGGTGACGCGCTCGTCGAAGCCGGGTTCGCTCGGGAGGTAGCCCACGCGGGCGCGGGCCTCCCGTAGCGCTTCGGCGTCGGTCACGTCCGCGTCGAGCACCGTCGCCGACCCACTGGTGGGTGACTGGAACCCCATCAGCGTCCGGATGGCGGTGGTCTTCCCGGCGCCGTTGGGGCCGAGGAAGCCGAACACCTCCCCCTCCTCGACCGAGAGGCTGAGGTCCTCGATCCCCCGGACGTCACCGTAGTACTTCGTCAGACCGTCGGTCCGGATGGCGGGCATTCCGTGGAGGAACGACCAGCGATGCCATCAAGATACCGCCTGCCGCAGCCTGATTCGCCTGCTCCCGATCGGCGGGTCAGTTCAGCGTCTTCTCGAAGATCAGGATCGCGAGGTTGGTCCCCGCCACGTTCTCGCTCGTCGACCCGACGCGCTCGAAGCCGTTGCTCTCGTAGAACGCGTGGGCCGGCTCCTGTCGGCCGGTCGTCGCGAGGGTGAACCGCGCGAACCCGCGCTCGCGGGCCCGGGCTTCGAGCTCGTCGTACATCGCCTGCCCGATCCCCTCACGGTGGTGGTCGGGGTGGACGTGCATCCGTTTGAGTTCGGCCGCGCCCTCGGCGTCGACGAACTCCGTGACGATCCCCTTCGGCGGGCGGAACGCGCCGGTCGCGACGATCTCCCCCTCGCGCTCGCCGACGAGGAACTCGCCGCCGGCATCGACGTACTCGGCGAGGATGTCGTCGTCCTCGAGTTCGGGCACGTCCTCGAAGTAGGCGTCGGCGGAACGGAGGGCAGCCTCGATGGTTTCGTCGACGGCGTCGCGGTCGGCGGGACGGAATCGACGGATCGGGAGAGACACACCGGTCGTACGCCGACGGCGCTTTTCGGCCTTCGCTTCGCGGCAGTCGGGCTCGACGTCCGTAGCGACGCGCTCGCCGGGCCAACCCACGCAGTTCAAGGGGCACCCCCGGCTACCGCCGATATGGACGAGCAGGAGAGCCACGAACACGTCGTTCCGGGCAGCGACACCGAGCCCGGCGGCGAGCCGGTCCGGGGGTACGACTTCCGCGGGGAGTTCGACCTCGGCGAGATGCTCGAGGCGTACGCGACCACGGGGTTCCAGGCGACCCACCTCGCCGAAGCCGTCGACATCGCGAAACAGATGCGCGAAGAGGACGCGAAGATCTACCTCACGCTCACTTCGAACATCATCTCCTCGGGGCTGCGTGAGGTCGTCGCCTACCTCGTGCGCGAGGGGTTCGTCGACGTGATCATCACCACCTCGGGCTCGATCGCCGAGGACGTGATCAAGACCGCGAAACCGTTCAAGATGGGCGAGTGGGACGCCGACGAGGCCGAACTCCGCGAGGAGGGGATCAACCGCCTCGGCAACATCTACGTCCCCTCGGACCGCTACGTCTGGCTCGAGGAGTACCTCTACGACTTCTTCGACGACTTCTTCGCCGAGGAGAAGGTCCGCACGCCGACGGCGTTCTCCCGCGAACTCGGCGAGACGCTCTCCGACCCCGACTCCGTGCTGAAGCAGGCCGCGGACAACGACGTGCCGGTGTACTGCCCCGCGCTCAACGACGCCGAGGTCGGGAACTTCCTCTACTACTACCGCAAGAAGCACGACACCGACATCGGCATCGAGATCATGGCCGACTACGACGACCTGATCGAGAACGGGATGCTTGCGGACACCACGGGGCTGCTGGTCGTCGGCGGCGGCGTCCCCAAACACCACGCGATCATGACGAACCTGTTCCGCGGCGGCGCCGACTACGCCGTCTACATCTCCACGGGGATGGAGGGCGACGGCTCGCTGTCGGGCGCGCCGCCGAACGAAGCGGTCTCGTGGGGGAAGATCAAAGAGGAGGAGACCAACTACACGCAGGTGCAGGCCGAGGCGACGCTCGTGTTCCCGCTGTTGGTGGCGGGCGCGTTCGCGGACAGCTAGCCAGTCACGGCTCGTGACCGGCGACGACCTCCGTGTCGTCGCCTCGGAGCGTGTTGCCGTGACTGTGTGAAAGCCGAATCGCGGCTCGTGACCTGCCGAGGCCTTTGTGCCTCGGCGACGGAGCGCATTGCCGTGACTGTGCGAGTAGCCAATCACGGCTCGCGAGCGTTCGTGACCTCCGTGTCGCGAACACCGAGCGTGTTGCCGTGACTGTGCGAGTAGCCAATCACGGCTCGCGAGCGTTCGCGGGAGCCGTCACCGTCGACGGATAGTTTTTCACCGATGCCGACGCAGTCCGACACGAATGTCGGATCTCCTCGATGCGGCCGTCTCCGCGTTCCTCGCCCTCGACGACCCCTCCCTGCTCGCGACCGCCGGAACCGACCCGTTGCCCGCCGGCGTCGACGAACCCTCCGTCGCGGCCGCCCGCGAACGCCTCGAAGCGTACGACTCGCTGGTGACCAACGACGGGACGGTGCTGCTCCCGCTACACGGGGCTGACTCCGCGGAACTCACCGGCGAGTACGTCGAGTACCGCCCCAGCGGGCTCGCACCCGTGTACGTCTACCACGACACCCGGAAGGACGGGCCGGCCCGGCTGGACCCCAGCGCCATCGGCGGCACGACGGTTGGCTGGCGGCTCCGCTTCTGGACCGACGCCTACGAGCCGTCGCCGCCGCCGGCGTACGCGACCGAGTCGGGAACCCAGACGGCGGTTCGTGCCGAGCCCGTCCACACGATGGACGCTGACGAGCGCGCGGCGTTCGCGGACGAGCTCGTCGACTCCGTCGAGACGCTCCGGGAGCAGGACCGCGAGGACACCCGGGAGACGCTGGCCGAACGCGGCTATCGCCACGTCTGCCGGACCGAGGGCGGCATCGAGGAGACGATCTACACCGGGCGGCGGGTCACCCAGTCCCACGGCACCGTCCACGTGTTCGCCATCCCCGAGGACGACGACCAGCGGCGGATCGACATCCCCGGCGAGCACGGGATCTACCCCGACTCGGAGGTGCTCGTGCTCCCCAACCCCGACGCCTCGACGGTGTGGATCGACCGCGAGGAGACGCCGTTCCCGATCGAGGCCCGTGTCGCGACCGTCGACGACGGCGCGGTCGGGCTCTCCTTCTTCGACGATCGGACCTCCGACGAGTCCGAACTCCGGCGCTTCTTCGACGACGACCGCGCGGTGTTCTCGGTGCTCGCACTGCTGAACGGCGTCCCCTACGACCGCGAGCGCGCCGGGATCGAGGCTGTCCGCTCGACCCCCGAGAAGTGGGCGGTGCTCACCGGCCAGCGCACGCTGGGCTTTGCGCCCGAGTTCACCGCCGATCTGGACACCGACCTCGAACTCAACGAGTTCCAGGCGCTCGCCGCCTCGCGCGCGCTCCGGGCACGGGACGTCTACTGCATCCACGGGCCGCCGGGGACGGGCAAGACCCGGACCCTGATGGCAATCGTCCAGCAGGCCGTCGCGGACGGTCAGCGCGTGCTCGCCTGTGCCCACTCGAACCAGGCGGTCGACAACCTCCTCGTCGGCGCCAGTTCGGCCGACGAGCCGGACCCCGGAACGCTCCACGCGATGGCCGTCGACGAGGATCACGAGGAGGTCGAGATCCGCCGAGTGGGCCATCCCGAGAGCGATCTCGTCGCGGATCGCTACACCGACGGTCCCGTCGCGGAAGCGAACGTCGTCGGCGCGACGACGAGCATGGCCAGCCAGTTCGAGGTCGACGAGTTCGATATCGCCGTGCTCGACGAGGCGACGCAGGCGTCGATCCCGGCGAGCACTATCCCCTACGCCTGTGCGGACCGGCTGGTGCTCGCGGGCGACCACAAACAGCTTTCGCCGTTCGCCTCGGACGAGCTCGAACGGCGCGAGGCCGAGGTCTCGCTGTTCGAGCATCTCCTCGAAACGTACGACGACGGCGTTCGGACGATGCTCCGCCGGCAGTACCGCATGCACGAGGCGATCGTCGACTTCCCCAACGGCGCGTTCTACGGCGGTCGGCTGGAGACCGCCGACCGGAACCGCGACTGGACGATCGACGATCTGGACCCGCTCGTCGCGTACGACGTCGCCGGCGGGGAGGAGCGGACCGCCGGGAGCTCCTATCGGAACCCCACGGAGGCCGACATCGTCGCCGACGAGGTCGCGCGCCTCCGCGAGCGCGGTCTGTCCCAGTCGGATATCGGCGTCATCACGCCGTACTCGGGCCAGATCAACTGTATCGAGAACGCGCTCGCGGACCGGGACGTCAGTACCAGGGGGGTCAAGGTCAACACGGTCGACTCGTTTCAGGGCAGCGAGCGCGAGGCCGTCGTGCTCTCGCTCGTTCGCTCGAACGATCGCGGGAGCTCCGGCTTCCTCACGTTCGGTGACGAGGGCGAGCGCCGATTCAACGTCTCGCTGACCCGGGCGAAACGCCGACTCGTCGTCGTCGGTGATTTCGAGACGCTCGGGACAGTCGCCGACCACCGCGATCCCGGGGAGTCCTGTGCGGACGTGTACGCCGACCTTCGGGCACAGCTCCCGACACGACCCGGCCCACCGACTACCGACGGCCGCTGATCGGGCCAGAGTAAGGTGGTTTCGCCTCCAGCGTCCCGCCGGAACGGACCAGAGTTAACTGCCTCAGGTTCGGAACGTCGGACAGAGCAATGTCTCCAGACAGTACCGTCGAGGACTGGCGGGGTCTCGTCGTTCCCTCGGCCGGACGCGGCCGGAGGGAGCAGGCCCGGAGAGGGGGCCGGGGCGATGGTTGACCCCGTCGCAGCCAGTCGGCTGCAGTTCGCCGTCACCACGATCGTCCACATCATCTTCCCCGTGATGAGCATGGGGCTCGCGCCGTTTCTGATCTACTTCACCTGGAAGGAGATCCGGACGGGCGAGGCGATCTACGAGCGGCTCCGTCGGTTCTGGGTCAAGATCTTCGCGGTCAGCTTCGTCGTCGGCACCGTCACCGGGCTCGTGCTGGAGTTCGAGTTCGGCACCAACTTCGCGGCGTTCTCGACGTTCGCGGGCGAGCTGTTCGGCGGCCCGCTGGCGACGGAGGGGATGATGGCGTTCATGCTCGAGGCGACGTTCCTCGGCATCTTCCTCTACGGCCGTGATCGCGTCTCCGACGCGTTCTACTTCCTCTCGAGCGTCGCGGTCGGGCTCGGCACGTGGCTCTCGGCGGTCTGGATCCTGATCGCCAACTCCTGGATGCAGACCCCGCGGGGGTACGAACTGGTGAACGAGGGCGGGCAGGAGGTGGTCCACCTGACCGACCCCATGGCGGCGTACTTCAACCCCCGGTTCCAGTACATGTTCATCCACATGCAGAACTCGGCGGTGGAGTCGGTCGCGCTGTTCATGGCCGGCGTCGCCGCCTACTTCGTGTACAAACACCACGTCCGGGGGACCGAGGTCGAGAACGTGGCGTTCTGGGTGAAGACGCTCAAGATCGCGATCGTCGCGCTGGTCATCACGGCGCCGCTGCAGGTGATCCACGGCGACATGTACGCCCGGCACGTCTACGTGACTCAGCCCCAGAAGTTCGCCGCGATGGAGGCGGTCTGGGAGACCGACACCTACGTCCCGGAGTACATCGTCGCGTTCCCGACCGACTTCTCACAGCTACTCGATCCCCGGAGCAAGGACCTGTTCGGGATCGGGATCCCCGGCGGCGCGTCATGGCTCGCGAGCGGCGGCAACCCGCAGGCACAGATCCGCGGCCTGAACTCCTTCGAGACGCAGGCGCCGCCGGTCGCCCTCGTGTTCTGGGCGTTCCGCATCATGGTCGCCCTGGGGTTCTGGTTCATCCTGCTCGCTTTCTGGGCCGCCTTCCGCTGGCATCGCGGCGACCTGCTCGAGGACGACCTGCTCCACAAGGCGTTGATGGGCTCGTCGCTGCTGGGCATCGTCGCCGTCGAGACCGGCTGGATCGTCACCGAGGTCGGTCGCCAGCCCTGGCTGATCCAGGGGGTGTTGAAAACCTCCGAGGGGGTCTCGCCGAACCTCACCGGCGCCGAGGCGACGTTCACCCTCGCCGGCTTCGTCGGCGGCTACGCGCTGCTGCTGGCGCTGTACACCTACGTGGTCCGGCGGATCATCCAGCACGGTCCGCCCGAGATCGACGAGGACGAGGAGAGTGACGACGCGCCGACCGACGACGCCTCGCCGGAGGCGGAGGTGAGCGCCGATGGTTGATCTCGCCGGCGGGCCGCTGTTCGGGCTGCCGCTGCCGGCGATCTGGTTCGGGCTCGTGTTCTTCGTGCTGGGGATGTTCCTGTTCCTCGACGGGTTCGACTTCGGGATCGGCATCCTGTTCGCGACCCGCGACGACGACGACGAGAAGGAGCAGCTGTTCTCCGCGATCGGCCCGTTCTGGGACGGCAACGAGGTGTGGCTGGTGGTGTTCGGCGGCGCGCTGTTCGCCGCGTTCCCGGCGGTGTACGCCAACCTGTTCAGCCGCTACTACCTGCTGATGTTCGCGATCCTCGCCGCGCTGGGGCTGCGTGGGCTCGCGCCGGAGATGTACGAGGAACGCGAGGACGACCAGTGGCGGCGCTACTGGGGGTACTCCTTCGTCGTCGGCAGCGCGGTGACGCCGTTCCTGCTGGGGATGTTCGCGATCAACTGGCTCACCGGCGTCGCGGGGATCCTCTCGATTCCGGGCGTGCTCGGCGGGATCGCGGTCGCGACGCTGACCGTCGCCGACGGCGCCGCGTTCCTCGGGCTCAAAACGCGGGGGTCGCTCCGGGACGACGCCAGCTACTACGGGGTTCGCGCGGTCGTCGCCTACATCGGACTGGTCGCGCTCACGCTCGTCGCGGTGTACGTCACGACGCCCGCGCTCCAGTCGGCGCTGCTCTCCGTTCCCGTGATCGGGCTGGTGGTGCTGTCGGTCCTGCTCGCTGGGGGGTACGTCGTCGCCACGCGACAGGGACAGTACCACGCCGCGTTCGCGACGGTGGCGGGGCTGGTCGCCGCCCTCGTGGGCGTGATCGCGACCGCGATGTTCCCGATGATCGACCGCGCGGGGGAGGTCTCGGTCGCGGAGGGGATCGTCTCGACGCTGCCGCTGAACCTGATGACGATCATGATGGCCTTTCTGCTCCCGATCGTGCTCTCGTACTTCGGCGTGCTGTACTCCGTGTTCAGCGGGCCGATCGACGAGGAGGCGTCGTATGGCTGAGGCGCCGAACCTCGGCTCCCGGATCGTCGTGACGTGGGCCGAACTCACCGTCGTCGGCCTCGCCGGGGGGATCCTCGGCACCACGGTCGGCGGCCCGCCCGCGCTGGTGGTGTACTTCGCGACCACGCTGCTCTCGGTCGGAATCTTGCTGTACAACGTGAACGAGCTGATCCGGCAGTGGGTCACGGCCGACGGCGCGGTCGACGCGTGACCTGCTCCTGCCGGGTCAGCCGCCGTACTCACCGAACGCGCTCACCTCGCCCGTCGGCGTCCGGACGACCACCGACTCGCCCCCGTCCTCGATCACGGCGGCGTCGCGGTCGAACGTGATCACCCGCGCATCGATGTCGTCGGTCGATGCTGGCCCGGAACCGGTGTAAACCACGACCGTCTCGCCGGGTGCGATGGGTTCGTCGAGCGCGTCGACGGTCTCGGTCTGTTCCTCGTAGTCGACCTGATAGCCGCCGAGGGAGAGCGGGCCGGCGCCGGTGTGTTCGAGCACCACCGCCTCGCCGTTTGTCCGGTCGCTCTCGGGGGTCCCCGGCGCGTCGCCGCTCCCGTCGCCGTCGATCGCGGCGAGCGCCAGACCGTCCGGTGCGGGTCCGGTGGCGAACTGGAACAGGTCGGCGAACCGGTAGCGGTCGTCGACGCCGTCCGAGACGGGCCGGGGGAGCGTCGGCGTCCACTCCGGGGCCTCGTTGACGAACGCGCGGTCGTCGGCGTCGACCATCCCGTGGATGACCTCGGCGACGATCCGACTGCCGACCGCGCCGAGACGGTGGCCGTCCTCCTGGACGGCTGCCTCGCCGAGCACGTAGAGCCAGAGCGGCGCCTCGGTCTCCGCCCCCCGGTAGACCGACCGGAGGTACTCGGCGTACGTCTGCCCACTGGGGAGTGGGATATCGTCGTTGTCGAGCGGTTCGATCCCCATCCGTTCGGCCACCGCCTGCCCCGACGGCAGCCCAAGCGCCTTCCCGCGGTGGAGGTTCCGCGCGGCCAGTGACGTCGGCCCGTGGCTGATGAACGGGAGCAGCATCAGCGCCGGCGGCATCGCGGTGTCGATCGGCCGGGCGGGCTGGGCGGTCGACCCCTCGGCGGCGGGATCGTGGTCGAAGAAGTGGGGCCAGTCGACCACGAGTTCGTCGGGGACGGGGGCGAACCCGTTGAGGTTCCGGCTCGTCTCCTCCTCGACGACACGTGGTGGCGGGCCGCCATCGCCGGCCACCGCCGCCGCGACCGCCTCGGCGTTCTCCGGTGCGGGGCCGGGGAAGAACTGCACGTCGGTGGCGTCGTCGTTGACGGTGTAACGATCCCGAATCTGGCTGTGGCCGTAGCGGTAGGCGGCGCCCGCGAACTCGACCGGGATCGAGACGGGATCGTCCGAGCGGAGGAAGTACGACCGCCCGGAGTTCTCGATGTCGTCGAACACCGCGCCGTCACAGATCGACGGCAGGAACTCGTGCAGGACGAGCCACTGGTAGTGCCAGCGGACGAGCCGCTTCGCGGCGTCGTACACGGACTCGTCCTCGCCCAGGAGCGCGTGGCCGTCGCCCGATCGGACGTAGTCGACGACGCGGTTGTGGAACTTCGCGAACGTCAGGTGGAGCTGTGAGACCACGAGGTTCTCGTCGTTGCGCGGGTCGGTGAGCAGCGCGCTCCCCTGTCTGTTCCGCTGGAGGTCGGTCGCCCCGAACCGTGTCGGCCGCGGCGCGTCCTCGTCGGTCGGTTCCGGCGCCGCGGGCGCCGTGAGCAGTTTCGCCCCGTCGCGGTCGTCGAAGAGGAACGGCCGGACCTCCGAGCCGCCGCCGTACACCGAGTCCAGATCCAGTGCTGGCGTCCGGAAGTTCCGCAGCCCCCGCGGGTCGTTGCGCTGCTCCAGCTCCGACGTCGGGTCGAACGTGATCTCGTGGTCGATGAACTGGCCGAAAAAGGCGACCCCCGCGTCGGCGTCGGCGGCCGCCTCGCTCGTCGGGTCGCCGAGCATCGGCCCGTCGACGTCGCCGCCGTCGAGGTGGACGCCGCCCAGCGATTCGAGGAACCCATCGCCCGGCGCGTACGGCTCCAGCGCCGCGAACCGGTTAGAGAAGCGGTGGCTCCGAACACGGCCGCTGGCGGTCGTCGCCGCCTCGTTCATCCCTCGCTGTTCGCCCAGACCGTGATAGTGGGCCATGTTACCGACTGACAATTACGTGTGCATAATACTACTGTACGTTGAGAAACACGTTGTCTGCCGTTGGTCTCCATCGTGTCGGCGTGAAGCGTCCAGTTTGGCCACCGTCGTTTATCCCCTCGCCCGTCCAACGGCGAGGTGATGGAACTGCGGAAGGTCGTCCGGGGGAGCCCGGACTGGGATCGGATCGAGTCGGTCGTCCGCGCGCTCGCCGAGCGGCACGACCGCGAGTCGGTCCACGTCCGGTTCCTCGACGCCGACAACTGGCTCTCCACGCCGCTGGTGCTCGACGACGAGTACTTCGTGAAGCTCGTGACCGAGCAGAACTCGCTGGTCCACGCGCTGTTCACGGCGACCCGGAACCTCGGCGCGTTCTCCTCGGGTACGGAGGGGTTTTTCGGCCACTACGGCACCCCCTACCAGATGGCCGAGCACGAACTGGAGGCGACCGAGCGCCTGCACGAGGTGGGGGTGAACGTCCCGGAGCCGATCGAGGCGCTGGAGATCGAGGGGATGGGCGTGCTGGTGATGGAGTACCTCCCGGCGTTCGACGCGCTGGACGACCTCGACGAGGCGCGGGAGCGCGAGCTCGCGCCCGACGTGTTCGCGGCGCTCCGGCGGATGCACGACCACGGGCTGGCCCACGGCGACCTGCGGGCGGAGAACGTGCTCGTGGTCGAGGGTGAGATCTACGTCATCGACGCCACCAACGTCCGCGAGGACGACGACGGCGGGGCGACGATGGCGGCGGCGAAGTCCTACGACCTCGCGTGTGCGCTCGCGGCGCTGGAGCCGCTGATCGGCGCGAAATCAGCCGTGAAAGCGGCGCTCGAACACTACGACGAGGCGGAACTGCTAGCGGCCAGGGAGTTTCTGGATTTCGTCTCGGTTCGTCCGGACCACACGTTCGCCGCGGCGGAGTTGAAAGGTGAGATCGAGACGCGGGCGGGTGAGGCCGAGCGGGCGTCCGAGTGATGATCGTGAGTTCGGGGAGATCTGTTTTCAGGAGAGGACGCGGCTCGGGCCGGTGATCAGTGGAACCCTGACCGCAACAGCACCTCGATTGGTGGCTACTGGGACAGCACCCGCAACAGCATCTCGAAGCATGACCACTTGTGACTGCACCGCCCCGCACAGCCCTCACACCTCCCCAGCCGACTCGTTCGCTTCGCTCACTCGTCCCTCGCGCGCTCGTTCGCCCACGCAGGGGCTCACGTCACGCGCCGACCGCGGCAGCGGTTCGGTGACGGTGGACGCCTCGCGGGCGAAACGGTCACACCCGCGGGGGGAGGGGTGGGGACTCGGCGCCTCGCCGGGCCTCGTGCCCGGCGCACTTCGGTCACAAGTGGACATGCTCACTCCGCAGTGTTGCTGGTGCTGTCGCGGAGGACACCGCAATGGGGCAGACGTAGTACTGTCGCGAGGGATGATCGATAGCCCCCTCCCAACGACCTGATAACTCCGACACTCACCGAGCTACCACCCCACCGATCGACCGTCGACCGGCAGGGTTTTTCACGCCGACGCCCCCACTCTCCGTACACATGAGCAGCGAACCCTACAAGCACTACATCGACGGCGAGTGGGTCGAAGGCACCGGCACGGAGACGTTCACGAGCGAGAACCCCGCCAACGGCGACACGCTCGGGGAGTTCCACCGCGGCACCGAGGACGACGTCGACGAGGCTATCGCCGCCGCCGACGACACGTTCGAGGAGTGGAAGGCGCTCTCCCACATCGACCGCGCGGAGTACCTCTGGGACATCTACCAGGAGCTCAAAGACCGCCACGAGGAGCTCGGCGAGATCGTCACCAAGGAGTGCGGGAAGGAGATATCCGAGGGGAAAGCCGACGTGACCGAGGCCTGGCACATGGTCGAGTGGGCCGCCGGCGACGCCCGCCACCCGAAGGGCGACGTGGTCCCCTCCGAGATCCCGAGCAAGGACGCCTACATGCGCCGCAAACCCCGCGGCGTCGTCGGCTGTATCACGCCGTGGAACTTCCCGGTCGCGATCCCGTTCTGGCATATGGCCGTCTCGCTGGTCGAGGGCAACACCGTCGTCTGGAAGCCCGCCGAGCAGACGCCGTGGTGTGGCCAGATCATCGCCGAGATGTTCGAGGACTCGGGGATCCCCGACGGCGTGTTCAACATGGTCCAGGGGTTCGGCGACGCCGGCGCGGCGATCACCGACGACGGCCGGATCGACACCGTGCTGTTCACGGGCAGCGCCGAGGTCGGCCACGAGATCGCCTCCAAGGTCGGCGGCGAGCCCGGCAAGCTCGCGGCGTGTGAGATGGGCGGGAAGAACAACATCGTCGTCACCGAGGAGGCCGACCTCGACGTCGCGGTCCACTCCGCGGTGATGTCGAGCTTCAAGACGACCGGCCAACGCTGTGTCTCCTCCGAGCGCCTCGTCGTCCACGAGGACGTGTACGACGAGTTCAAGGAGCGCTTCGTCGAGAACGCGAAGAAGGTCGCCGTCGGCGACCCGCTCGACGAGAACACGTTCATGGGCCCGCTGATCGAGGAGGAGCACGAGGAGAAGGTCTCCAGCTACAACCAGCTCGCGAAGGACGAGGGCGTGAACGTGCTCGTCGACCGCGAGGAGCTCGACGACAACGAGATCCCCGACGGCCACGAGGACGGCCACTGGGTCGGGCCGTTCGTCTACGAGGCCGACCCCCACGAGGACCTGCGCTGCACCCACGAGGAAGTGTTCGGCCCGCACGTCGCCCTGCTGAAGTACAGCGGCGACATCGAGGACGCGGTGGAGATCCACAACGACACCGAGTACGGGCTCGCGGGCGCGATCATCTCGGAGGACTACCGCCAGATCAACTACTTCCGCGACAACGCGGAGATCGGGCTGGCGTACGGCAACCTCCCCTGCATCGGCGCCGAGGTCCAGCTCCCCTTCGGCGGCGTGAAGAAGTCCGGCAACGGCTACCCCAGCGCGCGTGAGGTCATCGAGGCCGTCACCGAGCGCACCGCCTGGACCCTGAACAACTCGAAGGACATCGAGATGGCACAGGGGCTGAGCGCGGACATCAAGACCAACGACGACTGAAACCGGCGACCGAGTAGGGAGTCAGCGTTTCAGTCTCGTCTCCGCTTGCGACGACTGACGCTTTCGGCCGTCCTTTTTGTTGTCGTCGACACCTCAGAGATCCGTGTTCGGGAACCGCCAGAGCGCCAACGCCATCGGGACTAGCACCCAAGCCGCGACCACGGCCGCCGAGAACGGGATCGTCTCGTAGACCGCCAGCGCCTCG
This sequence comes from Halolamina sp. CBA1230, assembly GCF_002025255.2. Lineage (GTDB taxonomy): Archaea > Halobacteriota > Halobacteria > Halobacteriales > Haloferacaceae > Halolamina. The sequence continues at coordinate 454,658 of NZ_CP054587.1, read as the reverse complement.
TCGGGCCGGTAGTTGAGCAGCCGCGTCGCCCCCGTGAACGCCGAGATCGGGTCGAGCGCGTTCCAGATCTGCGCCCACTCCGGGAGCGGGTACCGCTCCTCCCGCGGGTAGAGGCGCCGCACGATCTGGCTCGGCACCCAGCTCCAGAGGAAGAGGAAGCCGATGTACGTCCCGAGCCCGCCGGCGATGGCGCGCCGACCCGTGGAGACGAGCGCGGAGATGCCGACCGCCAGCGAGGTACAGAACACCGTCCACAGCACCACGAGCCCGACGAGGACGAGGTAGTCGACGCCCGGGAGCTGGCCGGCCCGGACGGTGTAGGTGATCGGCGCCGCGAGGAGACCGGCGACGACCGCGAGCAGGAGCGGCCCGAGCCGGCCGAGGAACGCGCCGGCAGCCACCTCCCGTCGGGAGTGGGGGAAGGCGAGCAGCACGCGGAGCGAGCCCGACTCCCGTCCGCCGGCGACGGCGCCGTTGCCCAGCGCGAGCGTCGTCAGCGGCACCAGTATCGCCGCGGAGTTCCCGATCCCTCCGGCCGCGAGCGCCCGCACCTCGCCGTTGTAGTCGTACGCGCCCGACCAGCCGAGGAAACCGAACACGGCGACGAACAGCGCCGTCACCACCCAGACGGATTTGGTCCGGCGGGTGTCGCGGGCGTACTTCTCGGCGACAGTACGGAGGCTCACTCCGCCACCCCCGTGGCCTCGACCGACGCACCCGCGCCGCCGCCGTCGCCGCCTTCGCCGGTGTACGCCGCGAACACCGACTCCAGCGAGCCGGCGTCTGACTCGACGTCGCGGATCTCCGCGCCGTGCTCCCGGAGCGTGTCGAGCACGTCGACTTTCGCCGGGCCGGCACAGGTGGCCGTTATCCGGCCCTCCTCGGCCTCGACCGACTCGACGTCGGCGAGCGACCCGACGGCGTCGACGGCCGACTCGGTGAGCGGGTCGCAGTGGACCGTGAGCGCCGAAACGGCGCCCGCACCGCGCAGCCCCTCGACGCTGTCGACGGCGACGAGTTCGCCGTCGGCGAGGATCCCCACGCGGTCGCTCACGCGTTCGACCTGGTCGAGAATGTGGCTAGAGAAGAACACGGTCGCGCCGCGGTCGACCTCCTCGCGCACGATCTCGCGCATCAGCCGAACGCCGTTGGGGTCGAGCCCGGTCGAGGGCTCGTCGAGCACGAGCAGGTCGGGATCGCCGACGAGCGCCATCGCGAGCATGAGCCGCTGGGTCATCCCCTTCGAGAAGTCGTCCGCGACGCGCTCCTCCTCGCCGGCGAGGCCGACGCGGTCGAGCAGCGCGTCGGGGTCGTCGGTCGCGTCCTTCGAGTCGATGGCGTACGCGACGTGGTCGCGGGCCGTGTACTCCGGGAACGTGTCGTAGCCGTCCGGGAGCACGCCGACGCGCTGGCGCACGCGGCCGGACTCCTGCTGGGCGTCGATGCCGAACACCTCGACTCCTCCCTCGGTGGGCCGGAGGTAGTCGAGCAGGCAGTCGATCGTGGTCGACTTCCCGGCGCCGTTGGGGCCGAGGAAGCCGAACACCTCGCCGCGTTCGACGGTGAGGTCGATACCGCGGAGGGCGGTCACGCTGCCGAACCGTTTGTGGAGGCCGTCGATCTCGACGGCTGGCGGGGACGTCGCCATGGGGAAGTGGCGGTCGGGTCCCGGCATAGGCTTTGGGGGATCGACCGCGGGCGAGTGGAGGGCCGAAGCGGGGGGATCAGGCGGAGCGCTCGGTGTCGAGCACGCTCAGGTCGTCGTCGAGCGTCACCGTCAGCGCCCCGCCGTCGAGTTCGATCGTCACCTCGAAGCGCTGTGGCTGCTCGCTCACCAGGTCGATGGCGTCGTCGGAGACACACCACGGGAGCGTCCAGTAGGGGCGATCCGAGAGGGAGACGCCGTGTTCGCGGTGGAAGCCGACGACGACGCTGTCGTCGAGCAGCGCCAGCCCGACCGCCGAACAGAGTTGGTGGTTGCACTGCGAGCAGCGGTGGATCGCCGTGAGTTCGCTCCCGACACAGCAGCCCTCGGCGCGCTCGACGGTGGTCTCCATCCGGCCGCTACACTCGGGGCAGACGCCGTCCTTCGCGAGACAGTGGAGGTGGCGGACGCGCTGGTCGAACGCCGCGAGCCGCTCCTCGTCGGTGCGGTCGGTCAGCCCGCCCGGCGGGAACGCGTACTCGCCGTGGCCGTAGCCACAGTCGGGGCAGGCGATCGAGAGCTGTTCGTCCTCGTACGTCGCCCGGAGGTCGGCGCCGCAGTTCACGCAGGGGTCGCCGACGTCGATGGGGTCGAGCGTCGGGTGCTGGGTGAACGAGCCCGCGAGCACCGCCTGCACCACCTTCTCGCCCGCGTGGCGGAGCTCGTACCCCTCGTCGACCTTCCGGACGAACTGGTCGGTCAGCTTGTCGAGGTGGTAGTTGAACTGCGCGCTGTCGCGCATGCCCACCTCCGCACGGAGTTCGGAGAACCGCACCGGCGAGGAGTCGGCGGTCCACAGCGCTTCGAGGATCGACAGCCGGGTCTCGTTGGCCACCAGCCCGAACGCGTCGGCGGGCTCGACGCAGTCCTCACAGTCCTGAATCGACTCGAGCCGCTCGCTCATAGGTGAAATCTGGGGGCACACCCGAAAAAGTGTTCGGTGAACTGCGTTTATGTAAGAAGAATGGTTGGATGGTGTGTTCAGATCCTGACACAGACGCCCGTTCGCGGGAGACAGAGCTGGCTGTCCAGGGACGCGCGCCGTCGCGTGGTGACGACGCCGGCCGCGACGCCGACGCCGAGGCCGATCACGAGCCCGGTGAACAGCGCTGGCGACGTGACGGCGGTCAACAGCCCACCGAGTAGCACGACGCCCGCGAACAGCGTCCCGAGCAACATCCCCCACGAGTCGCCGAGTCCCGGCGCGCTCGTATCGGAAACGGTCGGTCGTGGGCCGCGTGGGTTGGGGTCCCTCATACACGTAGATGTACGGCCCACGCCACCAAAAAGATAATCTGAATGATGTTTCTGTAAGCGGCGTTACTGAAACGAGTTCGAGGCGATTCCGGCGTAAGACCGGCTCAGGCCACCGCTCACTCCTCGCCGTCCCAGTAGTCGACGGTCGCGTCGCGGTCGTAGTAGCCGTCCACGTCGCGCTCGCCGTCGCCGCCGGGCGGCGACCCCGCGTACACGCCGATCTTCTCGGAGTCGGGGTAGACGGTCACGTCGGGGTCGTTCATCGTCGACATCGCGAGGTAGCGCAGCGGTTCGTCGCCGTCGTTGACCACGCGGTGGGCACCCTCGGGACCGGTCGGGCAAGCCACGTAGTCGCCCGCCTGAAGTTCGTGTTCGTCGTCGCTGGCGCGGAGCAGTCCGCTCCCGGCGAGTACGTAGAGCGCTTCGGCGTTGCCCGTGTGGTAGTGGTACGGCCACGAGCGCTTCCCGGGCGGGAGTTCGTAGAGGCTACAGCCCAGGTCGGGGTCGCCTTCCGCCGCCGCGGCGGCGAGCTTTTTCCGGCGGAACTCGGTCTCGCCGCGTTCGGTCGTCGTCCACGGCAGGTCGGCTTCGTTGATCGGTTCCATGGGGGAAGGTGTGGCCCGGAGAGGAAAGCTCTCCCCCTGCTCGTCGGTCCAAGCCGTCGGTCGATTCCCCTTCGCCAACCGTTTTCCCGCCCGCTCCCAACGTCGGGACATGGACCTGCAGGCACTCGTCGATGCCGCCTCGACGCGCGACTGGGACACCGACCCCGAGGGGACCGCCCCCCTGGCCGTCGTCGGCCTGGGGAACTACGCCCGGAACGTCTCGATCCCCGCGATCGAGGCGGGCGACTACGCCGAGGTCGGCGCCGTCGTCTCCGGCGACCCCGAGAAGGCCGAGCGCGTGGCCGACGAGCACGACGCCGTCCCGCTGAGCTACGAGACGTACGCCGAGGGCGCGGGGCTCGACGCCTACGACGCGGCCTACGTCGCGACGCCGAACCGGCTCCACCTCGACCACGTCCGCACCGCCGCGAACCACGGGAAACACGTGATCTGCGAGAAACCCCTCGAAGCGACGACCGAGCGTGCGGTCGCGGCCGTCGACGCCTGCGAGGAGGCGGGCGTGACGCTGATGACCGCCTACCGGATGCAGGCCGACCCCGTGATCCGCGCGCTCGGCTCGTTCGTCTCGCGGGGCGGCATCGGCGACCCGACGAAGGCGATGGGGGAGTTCACGTTCCCCGTCCTCGACGGCTCGAAAAGGCCCGACCAGTGGCGTCTCGACGCCGAACTCGCGGGCGGCGGCGCGCTCGTGGACGTGGGCGTCTACCCGCTCAACACGACGCGGTACCTGCTCGGCGCCGACCCCGGCGCCGTCGAGGCGATGGCCCACGCGAGCGAGCCGTTCGGCGACCGGCCGGACGACTCCGACAGCCCGCGGTTCGCCGACGAACACGTCCACGTGCTCGCGTCGTTCCCCGAGGGCGTCGTCGGCGAGTTCACCGCGAGCTTCAGCGGCGACGCCGACTCGTGGCTGGAACTGGCCGGCAGCGACGGCCGGATCAGGGTCGAGAACGCGTTCGTCCCCGGCGCGGACCGGACCGTCCGTGTCAGTACGGAGGACGGCGACGTGGAGCTCTCCGGGCTCGGAGCCGACGAGACCCGTGAGGAGTTCGACTACTTCGCCCACTGCGTGCTGACCGGGACGCCGCCGGAGCCGGACGGGCAGGACGGGCTGACCGACGTGGCGATCATGGACGCGGCGTACGAGGCCGCCGAGTCGGGCGAACGTGTCACGCTCACCCGTCGCTGAGACGTGCGAAAGGTGGAAAGGCGGAGGAGGCGGAGTTGTGTCGGACCGGGTGGCCCCCGTGGTCGGCCCGACGATGCGCCGATGGTGGCGGACCCCTCGCCACGCGAGCGCTGTGTTGGGTTGTCGACGTCACGGCGAGAAAAGCGCCGTCTCCGTCGACGGCTGAACCTACCCGAGAGAACGTGATAAATGCACGGTTCCCGGCCGCAGTGTTCGGTGACGGTGGCGCCGCGGGCGAACACGTAAGTCGGTCCATGCCGACCCGAGCGTATGACCGACGCAGCGATCGTGACGGGCGCGGCCAGCGGGATCGGGCGCGCGACCGTGGACTCGCTCCGGGAGCGATACGACCTCGTCGCCGGCGTCGACGTGGACGACGCGGTAGGCGAAGTCGCCGCCGAGTTCGACGGCGTCGTGGGGTACGTCGCCGACGTACGCGACCACGAGCGCGTCCGCGAGATCGTCGGCGACGTGGAGGACCGTGCCGACGTGGCCGCGATCGTCAACAACGCCGCGATCTCCCGCGACGAGTGGATCGGCGATCTGGGGCCCGAGGCGTGGCGGGAGGTGCTCGACGTGAACCTCACCGGCCAGTACAACCTCGTCCACGCGGCCGCGCCGCGGATGTACGAGCGTGAGCGGGGAGCGATCGTCAACGTCTCCTCCGGCGCCGGCAAGCAGGGGTCGCTCAGCGCGGGCGTCCACTACTCCGCCTCGAAAGCCGGCGTGTTCGGGCTCACGAAGGGGCTGGCCAAACAGCTCGCCCCGCACGTCCGGGTGAACTGCGTCGTTCCCGGGCTGATGGACACGCCGCTGACGACCGACTCGGGGCTCTGGACCGAGGCGGGGATCGACGAGTTCACCGACGAGGTGCCGCTGGGCCGGCTCGGACGGCCCGAGGAGGCCGCCGACCTGATCGCGTTCCTCTGTTCGGAGCGTGCGAGCTACATGACCGGCGCGGTCGTCGACGTCGACGGCGGCGCGGGGCTCGTCTGAGGCGAGCGCGGTCATCCTTCGGCGATCAGTTCGACGCCACGAACGACTCCGCCGCCTTTCGCGCGTTCCGGAGGCGGTGACGGAGACGTGTCTCCTCACGGGTCAGCGTGGTCTCCGCGAACCGCTCCTCCCGGCGCGTGCCGTCGACGCCCGCCGCGCGGCGGAGCTCCGGCAGCGGCTCGTGGGGGAGCGCCGGCTCCTGGTCGTAGTCGCGACGGCTCGTGTACAGCGCCGGGATCAGCTTGTTCCCCAGCGTGACTTGGAGGTCCTCTGCCGCCGCCGCGGCGTCGGAGTCGACGACGTCGACCGCGTCGATCAGGTCGTACGCCTCGTCCAGCGCGGCCGCCAGCGCATCGATCTCCTCGTGGACGCCGTCGAACGACCGGTCCGTCTCCGCCTCGATCGCCTCGATCTGCTCGCGGATATCGACGGCCGTCGCCCGGTAGTCGTGGGGGAGCGCCGGCGAGTCACAGAGCCGGCTGGCCAGCGTCACCCCGATCCGTGTCTCCTCCGCGAGCACGTCGAGATCGACCTTGTCACGGGTGTCCTCGGGGGTGTGCCACCACCAGCCGCCGCCGATGGGGCCGCCCTCGCCGCCGGGCTCCAGCCGCGCGCCCGAGAGCAGCGAGGAGAGGCCGGCGCCCCAGAACGACTGGTCGGAGTTGCGCGCCGGGCGGTCGTCGCCGAGGAACCCCGCCTCGCCGCCGTCGAGCAGCGGCAGGTCGCCCGCCGTCTCCAGGACGTCGACGTGCTCCTCGCCGAGTTCGGCCATCTCCTGGTGCCAGAGCCCGTCGGCGCCTTTCAGTCCGTTGAGGTCGAGGTGGTAGTAGGCGACGCCGTTCTCCCGGAGATCCAGCCACTCCTGGTCGGCCCACCACGCGCTGCCGGCGTACCGCCCCGTCGAGTGGGCGGGCCAGAAGCCGAACACCAGCCCCCGCGCCGGCGGGTCGGCGGCGGCGATCCGGGCGAGTTCGAGCGTCGCCGCCATCGCCGTCGCGTTGTCGGTGATCCCCTCGTACCACGAGTCGACGTGGTTGCCGACGACCAGGTAGCGGTCGCTCTCGGTGCCGTCGACCCGCCCGACCGGACAGGGCAGCGTCGTCAGTTCGGTGGTGACTTCCGTCGTCACGGTCGCCTCGACGGGGCCCTCGGTACAGCGCTCCAGCAGCCAGTTCCCCGCGTCGTGGCCGATCTGGGCCACCGGGAGCTCCGGGATCTCGTCGGCGTCGTCGAGCCCTGGCGTCCCCCACACCGGCGTGACGATCATCTCGTGGAGCTGGTCGGGGTTGACGGACTGGTAGATCACCGCCGCGGCGCCCGCGTCGTCGAGCAGCGTGATCGGTTCGGGCGTGGGCAGCCCCGTCGTGAACACGATCTTCCCCTCGACGTCGGCGGCGGCGACGGACGCCTCGGTCACGTCGTCGAGGCGGACGACCTCGCCCGAGACGCCGCTGGGGGGCGTGCTCGCGCCGAAGGACGTCGTGATCGCCTCGTCGAACGTCTCCCGGGTGGGCGCGGTCACGTCGACGCGGGCGTCCTCCGGGACGCTGATGTACCCCTCGAACGAACGCAGCTCGGCCTCACAGCCGTACTCCCGCAGCGTCTCGACGACGTACTCCGCGGCCGCCCACTCGTCGTCGGTGCCGGAGATCCGCTCGGTGCCGTCGAACGCGTCGACGTGCCGTTCGAGTTCGTCGCGGTCGACGCGCTCTCGGAGCGCCTTCTCGGTCTCTCTGTCGATCGGTTCGAGCATACCGGAGGGTGGACCGACGGAGCTATAGCTGTTTGGACGGCAGCAAGGACCGTGAAAAACGGGGAGCACGTGGTCTGAAAGGCGGGTCGCATCCGATCAGTCGAACAGCGAATCGGGCAGATCGACGCCGACACCCGGCCCCGCCGGGACGGCCATCTCGGGGCCGACCTCGAGCGTCTCGGTCGCCGGGTCCCCGGCGACCATGTCCGGGATGACCTCCGCGGCCGCGGAGAGTCGCGGGACGGTCGCACAGAGGTGGAGCGTGAGCGCGGCGCCGAGTGAGGTGTCGAACGCGCTGATGGGTGTCACCGGGCGGCCAGCGTCGGCCGCGACCTCGGCCATCGTCGTCCACTCCCGCAGCGACCCCGTCTTGGCGAGCTTCAGGCAGATCCCCGAAACCGCCGCCGGCTCGGCCAGCAGCTCGCGCACGTCCCGCAGGTCGTGGATCGACTCGTCGGCGAACACGGCCAGCCCGCTGGTCCGGCGGAGATGACGCAGGTCGGCGGTCGCGGCCGGCGCCACGGGCTGTTCGAGGTACTCGACGTACGCCGGACGCTCGATCCGCTCGACGGCGCGTGCGGCGCGCTCGGCGGTCTCCCAGCCCGTGTTGGCGTCGACCCGGACCGAGAGCTCGTCGGGGTCGCCGCGGGCGGCGAGCGCGTCGACGACCGCGTCGATGCGCTCGGCGTCGGCCCGGGGCTCGCCGTTCGCTTTCAGTTTGAACCGCGTGTAGCCGGCGTCGAGCCCGGATTCGACGCGCTCGACCGCCTCGTCGGGCGCGACGCCGCCGACGGCGCTGACGGTCGGGACGGTCGTCCGTCGGGTCGGTCCGAGGAGGTCGTGGAGCGGGACACCCTTCCGGCGGGCTTTCAGATCCAGCACCGCAGCCTCGACGGCGACGGCCGCGCCGGGGTGGTTCGGGAGCCGTTCCCTGGCGCGAGCCAGCGCCCGGAGCGCAGGGTCGGGCGGTTCGTCGACGACGGCCGGCGCGTACTGCTCGCGGGCAGCGACGGCCATCGTCGCGGCCGTCTCGCCAGTGAACGTCCGGAGTGCGGCGCCCTCGCCGTAGCCGACGGTCTCGCCGTCGTCGACGCGGACGTAGCAGTGGTCAGTCGGCAGGTCGCCGTAGCTGGTCGGGAACGACTCCGCGAGCGGGAGCGTTCGGGTTTCGACGTCGACGGCGGTGATGGGACGGGTCACGGAAAATACACCGAGGGGGTTAGACGTCGAAGAACGGCGCGAGCGCCTCCCGCGAGGGTTTCGAGGTGAGGTAGGAGCCGGCGATCATCCCCACCAGACACATGATCACGCCCGGGACGACCGGGTCGATCTGTGCGAGGACACCCGAGATCACGCCGGCGTCGGTGCCGAAGTGCCACACGAGCACCGAGATGAATCCGAGGATCATCCCGGCGAACGCGCCGGTGGTGTTCATGCGGTCCCAGTGTAAGCCGAGCAGCAGCGGCATCGAGAACGTCGCTCCGATGATCGCCGCCTGCAGCAGCACGATGAACTGCACGAGCCCGCCCAGCAGCTCGCCGTACAGCGCGAGGAAGAACGGGATGATCCCGACGAAGATCACCGAGATGCGGTTCGCCCAGAGCTTCCGGTTCTCGCTGGCGTCGGGGTTGAGCAGTTCGGCGTAGATGTCGTGGGCGATCGCGCCCGCCGAGACGATCATGATCGAGTCGACCGTGCTCAGCATCGCCGAGAGGATCGCGCCGATCACCAGCGCGCCCAGGATCGGCCCCAGCACGTCGATGCTCATGATCACGCTCGCGAGGTCGGGGGTGGTGAGCTGGGGGTAGAGCACGCGCATGCTCATCCCGACGACGGCGACGCCGGCGCCGATCAGGATCTGGAAGATCAGCGTCGTGCCGATCGCGTACCGCACCGTCTGCTCGTCGCGCATCGAGTAGATGCGGACGATCTCGTACGGCGCGCCCAGCATCCCGAACCCGAACGCCAGCGCGATGGTGCCGACCTCGAGCGGGGTCATCGCCCAACCCAGCAGCGCGGGGTTGAGCGAGGTGAGCATCATCTCGAGCTCGCCGACCCCGCCGATGTTGCCCAGCAGGATCGGGATCGAGATGATCGCCCCGACGGTCATGATGATGATCTGGACGAAGTCGGACAGCGCGCTCGCACGCATCCCGCCGAAGGCGGTGTAGGCGATGATGATCGCGACCATGATCGCCATCCCCATCTCGGTGGAGACGCCGAAGATCGACTGGAAGATCAGCCCGGCGCCGGTGTACTGTGCGCTGATGTACACCGTGTAGGCGACGACGATCAGCAGCGCCGAGAACGCCCGCATACGGTCGCCGCCGGTGCCGTCGTCGCCGAACCGGACCGCGATGAAGTCGGGGACGGTGATCTCGCCGAAGCGCCGCATCTGGGGCGCGACGAACACCAGCGAGACCAGCCAGCCCATCCAGAGCCCGATCCAGATGTAGACGAAGCTCACGCCCGTGAGGTAGTGGACCCCGAGCGTGCCGACGAACGTCCCGGCGCTCATCTGTGTCGCCGACAGCGTCGCCGCCCCGACCGCCGGGCCGATCTCCCGGTTGGCGACGAGGAAGTCCTCCTCGTCCTCGGTTTTGAGGTAGCCGTACACCCCGATCCCGAAGATGACCATGAAGTACAGCGCGAGGGTGATGATGAACACCCAGCCGACGGTGCCGATGACCGCCATCAGGCGTCACCTCCGCGTTCGAGGTCCTCGCTACCGACTTCCTGTTCCGATACCTCCTGCCCCTTGTGTCGTGCCCACAGTAACGCGCCCGTCACGAACAGTAGCCCGATCGCGACGAACGGTGTGAGCATTACGATTAGTGATGCCATCTCTCTCTCACGCTGTCTTCCGGTCGATTGCCAGTCCGCCGACGACGAAGCCGACGATCACCACGACGCCGACGACCGAGTAGAGGGCGTCCTCGGTGAGGATGCCGGGCCCGGACTCGCCGTACTCAGCCGCGATGAACCCCGGCACGTGCAGGAGCTCGTACGTCGCGGTGTTCCCGTCGACGGTCGCCGGGCTCGGGAACGCCCCGCCAGCGACGGTCGTTCCCTCGGGGAGCGTCATCGTCGCGTCGACGACGTTCGCCTGCCCGGGCGTGGAGTACTCGGGCACCCAGAGGGGGGCCCTCACTTCGCCGGCCGGCCCGGCGACCTCGTACTCGAGGGTAACCGTCACGGTGTCGCCGTCGGCGACGTCACCGACGGGGACCGAGATCGCCCAGTGGCGGTCCTCCTCGTTGACCGAGGCGTCGACGCTCTCGCCGTCGACCGTGGCCGAGATGTCACCCACGTCGCGGTCGGGGAGCTCCCACATCGTGCCGCTGATCGACGTGAGCGCGCTCTCGCCGCTGCCCGCCTCGGCGACGTCGAACTCGTACTCGGCGGTGACGGTGCTGGTCTCGCCGCCGTCGATGGTGATCGACGTCCCCGCCAGATCGACCGACGGCGAGGACTCCTGTGCGGCGACGGTGCCCGGTCCGAGCACCAGCCCCACCAGGAGGAACCCCACCACGAGTTTCGTGGCGACCGACGTTCGACTGCTGTCTCGACGGATCATGTGTACGGTGTGTGAATCATCGTTCGGTGTGGTACGTTACACAGTCCCGTGCCGTTCGCTCAGTAAATACGTTTTGGTCAGATAACGTGTATGTCTGATACTATCAAAAAAAAACTATCACGTCGAAAACACGCGTTCACAAGCCTGAGACCGGAGATACAACTGTCGAGTTGTGAGCCACAACCAATTCTTTCGATCCGATACGTTTCCACAAACCCCCGGCGTGAATGTTACGCGTCCGGCGCGATCAGGGTCGGATCACCACCTTCCCGATCACGTCACGGTTCTCGATGGCGGCGTGTCCCTCGGCGATCCGATCCAGGGGGAGCACCCGGTCGATCCGCGGCTCGAGCTCGCCGTCGGCGACGAGCGAGAGGACGTCCCGGAACTCCTGTCGGTTCCCCATCGGTGCCCCACGGATCTGGCGGTGGTGTTGGTACACCGAGCGGATGTCGATGTCGGGGTCGGGCCCGGACGTAGCGCCACAGATCACCATCCGGCCCCCCATCGCCAGCGAGTCGATGGACTGCTGCCACGTCGCCTGCCCGACGTGATCGGCGACGAGGTCGACGCCGCGGCCGTCGGTCAGCTCCATCACGGCCTCGTCGAACGCGACCTCGGTGTAGTCGATCAGCTCGTCGGCGTGCTCGCCGACGATCGCGGCCTTCTCGTCGGTGGAGGTGGCGGCGAACGTCGTCGCGCCCAACCGTTCGGCGATCTGGAGCGCGGCGTTGCCCACGCCGCCGCTGGCGCCGAGGATCAGCGCGGTCTCGGCCGGCCGGAGCTCGCCCGCACCGACGATCATCCGCCACGCGGTCGTGAACGTCACGGGCACCGCCGCGGCGGTGACGAAGTCGAGCGAGTCGGGTTTGGGTTCGAGACACCACTCGGGGACGACGGCGTACTCCGCGAGACCGCCCGGCCGGTCCTCGCCGATGATCTGGTAGTCGTGACACATCGTCTGCTCGCCCGCCATGCAGAACTCACAGTCCCGGCAGCTCACGCCGGGGTAGACCACCACCTCCTCGCCGACCCAGCCGTCGTCCGCGTCGTCGCCGACGGCGTCGACGACCCCCGCCATGTCGCTGCCGGTCCGTTTCGGGAACGCGCCGTCGTCCTCGGGATGTCCCTTCCGGGCGAACACGTCGAGGTGGTTCAGCGCGACCGCCTCGACGGCCACACGGACCTCGTCCGGTCCCGGTTCGGGCGTCTCGGCGTCGACGACCGAGAGCGCGTCTTCGGGGGCACCGTACTGGGTGATGTGTGCAGTCCGCATACCCGTCGTGGGGGGAGTGAGAGCAAAAAGGCGCGGATCGGGGCGATCGGCGCCGTGACGGACCGCCGACGGGTTTTTCTTCCGGCAGTGGATACTGTCGTGCGTGAAAGAACGCATTCAGCGCACGATCCGACGCGCACAGTTCGCCGCCGCGGGCGCCGCCATCGGCGGCGGTCTCGGCGGGCTGATCGGGAAGAACGCCGCGAGCACCGCCGCCGGGTTCGGCGCGCTTATCGGCGCGACGATCGCGGAGAAGGTCGGGCCCGCGGAGGAGCTCAAAGAGCGGTTCCAGCGCGGCGCCGACGAAGTCGAAGCCGCGGAGTAGCCGCGCGGTCGGTTCTCAGTCGTCGCCGGCTGTTCGCGTCGGCGACACCGTCAGTCGTCGCCGGCTGCCCGCGTCGGCGACATCTTCAATCGTCGGCCGGCGCCGTGCCGCTCGCGGAGACGCCGGTGCCCGGGCCGACGTCGATCCCCAGGTCGTCGAGTTTCTCGTCGGGGACGACGCCGTCGACCCAGCCGCGGTGGTCGTAGTACTCCTCCTTCATCGCGTCGAGTTCGCAGAGTTCGCCCGCGATCCCGCCGCCGGCGGGCACCGCGTCCTCGGCGCCCTCGACGAAGCGGTCCGGCAGCGAGTCGTCGTCGCCGTCGAATCCGGCGAGGTTGTTGTAGTAGCGTTCGAGGTTGTACACGCGCTCGCCGGCCTCCATCAGCTCCTCCTCGCCGACGGAGCGGCCGGTCATCCCGTTGTACTGGTCGATGTACTCCTCGACACCCTCCGCGAAGGCGTTGAACTTGCAGATGTCGAAGGAGTCCGAGATGGCGTGGAGGTCCTGGAACGTCGCGGTGAGTTCGCCCTTCCCCTCCCACTCGGTGGGGTCGACCTTCTCCGGGATGCCGAGGATCTCCGCCGCGGGCGTGTAGCCGCGCAGGTGGCAGGCGCCGCGGTTCGAGGTGGCGTAGCCGATCCCCATCCCCTTCAGGCCGCGCGGGTCGTAGGCGGCGATAGACTGCCCCTTCACGTCGAGGCGGCAGTCGTGGGCGTCGAGTTCGGCGGCGGCGCGCTTCTGCCCCTCCGCGAGCACGTCCGCGAGGTCGGTCTCGCGGCCCGCGATCTTCTCGAGCATCTCGACCATCGCGTCCACGTCGCCCCACTCCAGGGTCTCGTCGAACTCGTCGAGGTACCCTTTCTCGGCGGCCTCCATCGCGAACGCGAGCATGTTCCCGCTGTCGATGGTGTCGATGCCGTAGTCGTTACAGCGGTCCATCAGCAGCGCGGTCTTGTCCCGGTCGTCGTTCATCGAGTTCGGGCCCAGCGCCCACGCGGACTCGTACTCGTAGGACTCCATCCGGATGTTGAGATCCTGGCCCTTGTGGTGGACGTCGACCTCGACCTCCTTCTTACAGGCGACCGGGCAGGAGTGACACGTCGGGTCGTCGACGAGGATGTTCTCCTCGACGTTCTCGCCGGAGACCTTCTCGGAGTCGATGTTGGGTTCGTCCGGCTCCTCCTCGGCCTCCATGCTGGTGGAGGTGAACCGCCCGTTCCGGGTCGGGAGCCCGTCCATCTCCTCGGTGAGGTTCATCAGCACGTTCGTCCCGTACACCGAGAGCCCGCCCTCGTTGGGCGCGGTCACGTCGGACTCCTGGATCGCCTGCATCGCCGCCTTGTGGCCCTCCATGAACGTCTCGCGGTCGGCGGGCTTGGGCATCTCGGTCCCGGACTTGACGACGACGGCTTTGAGGTTCTTCGACCCCATAACCGCGCCGGTGCCGCCCCGCCCGGAGGCGCGGTCGTCCTCGTTGATGATGCAGGCGTAGCGCACCTGGTTCTCGCCGCCGGGGCCGATCGCCATCGTCGAGAGGTTCTTGCCGTACGCGCCGTCGACTTCGGCCTCGACGGCGTCCATCGTGTCGTGGACGCCGTACCCCCAGAGGTGGTCGGCGTCCCGGAGTTCGATCTCGCCGTCCTCGACGACGGCGTAGACGGGGTCCTCCGCCTTCCCCTCGAACAGCAGGCCGTCGAAGCCGGCCCACTTCAGGCGGGCGCCGCTCCATCCGCCGTGGTGGGAGTCGGTCACCGTGTCCGTCAGCGGGGATTTGGTGACGACGGCGATGCGACCGCTCATCGGCGCCTGGGTCCCCGTGAGCGGTCCGTTCATGAAGGCGAGGAGGTTCTCCTCGCCCAGCGGTTCGACGTCGGGGCCGTTGTCGAACGCGTACTTCACGCCGAGGCCGCGCGCGCCGATGTACTTGCGGGCGTCCTCGTCGTCGATGCTCTCGTAGTCGACGTCGCCCGCGTTCAGGTCGATGCGAGCGACGTGGTCCTGGAAGCCGCCGAGATCAGTCATAGGTAATGCTCGTTCCTTACATAGGGCCCGTCGGCTGTTAGGCGTTCTCACGGGGAAGTAACCGATACTGGTTACGAAACCCACCTATCGGACGGCGCCGAGGTCGGCGCCATCCGTCGGTTTTCGCCGTCGGGAGGTTTATCCGCGTCGGGGTGCCACTCGGGCCTATGGAGACGGTCTCACTGGGTGCGCCGGAACCGATCCTCGACTCGTTGCCCGGCGACGACGACGCGCGCAAGGACATGCGCGAGGCGGTCGCGGGCTGGGAACGCCGGATCAACGACGCCATCGAGGCCGCCGAGGACGACGACGAGGCGGTGGGGTACGTGCTCGACGCCGTCGAACGCCTCGAGAGCCGGATGGAGACGTTCGACGAGTTCGTCCCCGAACTCCGGGCGTGGGGGCAGTCGCCGATCTACGCCATCTCGTGGCGGAACCTCTACGCCGAACTGATCGCCCAACTGTACGACCACGAGGATCTCGGCGACGCGCTGGACCGCCAGCGGAACCAGCGCCTCGTCGAGGACGGTATCCGATTCGGGGGCAAATGAACGTCGAACTCCGGTTTTTCGCGACGTTCCGGCAGGCAGTCGGGGGGAAGATCGTCGAACGGGAGTTTCCGGAGGGGACGACCATCGGCGACGTGCTCCGGGAGCTGGAGGAGGAGTACGACGATCTCGAGGGGCAACTGATCGAGGACGGCGACCTGCGGCCCCACATCAACGTGCTCAAGAGCGGGCGCGAGGCGCTCCACCTCGACGGGATGGACACCGAACTCGGGGACGGCGACCGGCTCAGCATCTTCCCGCCGGTGGCCGGCGGCTGATGCGCCGCGAGAAACAGTTCCGCGGGATCTCGATACGGCTGGCGCGGAACTACCTGAAGAACCTCGGCGGCAGTGCCGTCGACGGTTCCGGTGACGACACCACCGTCGAGGGCGACGGCTGGCGGGCCGAGCTCGCCGCGGAGAAAGTCGAGATCGGACCCTCGATGGAGCTCACCGAGGTCACCGTCGTGTTCGAGGCCGACGACCTGAGCGAGGACGCGTTCGAGGAGCTGATCGAGGACTTCTCGCGGAAAGCGATGCGAGCGGGGGGTTAGGCGTCGCGTTCGAGGCTGTCAAGCACGCGCCGAGAGAACGTCACCTCGTCTATCTCGCCGGCCTCCAGCGCCTCGAACCACTCGGCGTCGGCGCGCCACGAGCCGAGCCGCTCGTCGTCGAGGCCGGTAACCGTCGCCTCGACGCTCCGGACGGGCCAGTCGCGCTGGTCGAACAGCTTACGGAAGTCGTTGACCACGTCGCCGACCTGCTGGTGGGGGATCTCGCCGTGCTGGTCGGCGGCGGCGGACTGGTAGGTGAGTTCGTAGCTGCCGCCCTCGACGGTGATCGACTGGAGGTAGCAGCCGTGGTTGGTGAGCCGGGATTCGAGCGCGAACGCGCGGTCGTCGTCCATCACCGGGAGATGGCAGTCGCCGGGGATAGGCGTTGTCCTCGCGAACTTTTAACTCGGCCGAAACGAACCGTGGTCGCATGTCCCCACAGGTCGCCGACGTGCGCGAGGCGTTCCCCGTCCTCGACCGCGAGGTGAACGGCGAACCGCTCACCTACCTCGACAACGCCGCCACGACGCAGACGCCCCGAGAGGTGTACGAGACGTTCGAGGCGTTCTACGCCGGCTACAACGCGAACGTCCACCGCGGCATCCACGAACTCAGCCACGAGGCGTCGCTCGCCTACGAGGACGCCCACGACCGCCTCGCCGCGTTCGTCGGCGCGAGCGGCGGGCGCGAGGAGATGATCTTCACCCGCAACACCACCGAGAGCATCAACCTCGTCGCCCACGGTCTTGCACTCCCGGAGTTCGGCCCCGGCGACGCCATCGTCACCACGGAGATGGAGCATCACGCCTCGCTGGTGACGTGGCAGCAGGTCGCCGAACGGACCGGCGCGGAGCTGCGGTTCGTACAGCTCACCGACGACGGCCACGTCGACCAGGAACACGCGAAGTCGCTGATCGACGACGACGTCGAACTGGTGTCGGTGCCGCACGTCTCGAACGTGCTCGGGACGGTGCTCCCGGTCCGGACGTTCGCGGAGCTCGCCCACGACGCCGGCGCCGTGCTCGTCGTCGACGGCGCCCAGTCCGCGCCGACGCGGCCGGTCGACGTGGAGGCGATGGGCGCGGACTTCTTCGCGTTCTCGGGCCACAAGATGGCCGGCCCCACGGGGATCGGCGGGCTGTACGGCCGGAAGGAGCTGCTGGAGGGGATGGAGCCGTTCCTCTACGGTGGCGCGATGATCCAGCACGTCACGTTCGACCGCTCGACGTGGAACGGCCTCCCCTGGAAGTTCGAGGCCGGCACGCCGCCGATCGCGGAGGGGATCGCGCTCGCGGCCGCGGCGGAGTACCTCGACGACCTGGGGATGGACTGGGTACGCGAGCACGAGAACCGCCTCGCGCAGTACGCGCTCGAACGGCTGGCGGCCCGCGACGACGTGGAGACGTACGGTCCGGAACCGGGCGAGGAACGGACGGGGCTGGTGAGCTTCAACGTCGACGGCGTCCACGGCCACGACCTCTCCTCGATCCTGAACGAGCGCGGGATCGCCGTCCGTGCGGGCGACCACTGCACCCAGCCGCTACACGACCAACTCGACGTGCCGGGGTCGGTCCGGGCGTCGTTCTACGTGTACAACACGACCGAGGAGATCGACCGGCTGCTGGACGCGATCGACGGCGCCGAGTCGAAAGTCGACGCCCACCTGCGGGATCGCTACGCCGATCGACTGTACGACCACCACCGCGACCCCCGGAACACCGGTAGCCTCGCCGACCCGTCGCTGGTGAAATCCTCCGAGGAGACCACCTGCGGCGACGACGGGGAGTTCCACGTCGACGTGGCCGCCGACGGCACGATCGAACGGCTGGCGTTCGAGAGCGAGAGCTGTGCGGTGAGCCGTGCGGTCGCGAGCCTCGTCTCCGAGTACCTCGAGGGTCGAACGCTCGCCGACGCCGCCGAGATGGAGGGCGAAGTGGCGGCGATGCTCGACGGGGAGTTCCCGGATCTCCGCCGGGAGTGTGTGGTCGGCCCGGAGGAGGTGATCCGCGAGGCGGCCCGGGAGTACCTGGCGGACAGACACGCTGTCGGAGACTCCCTTTCGTCGCCGTAACGGATCTCTCCGCTCCGTTCGATGCCCTGTCCGTCGGTCCACACGGTTATCCCTGTTCGTAGATACTCTCAGACAACGGGTACTCAACGATGCAGCAATCCGCAGACTCGATCCGCGTTCTCCACGTCGACGACGAGCCGGAGTTCGCGGATCTGGTCGCAACGTTCCTCGAACGGGAGGACGACCAACTCGACGTCGAGACGGCGACCGGCGCCGACGAGGCGCTGAAGCTGCTCGCCGACGGGACGTTCGACTGCGTCGTCTCGGACTACGAGATGCCGGAGACGGACGGTATCGAGCTCCTCGAGACCGTCCGCGACCGCGGTCCGGACCTCCCGTTCATCCTGTTCACGGGGAAAGGGTCCGAGGAGATCGCGAGCGAGGCTATCTCCGCGGGCGTCACCGACTACCTCCAGAAGGAGGGAGGGTCTGGCCAGTACGCGGTGTTGGCCAACCGTATCGTCAACGCCGTCGAGAGCGACCGGATGGAACACGAGGCCGAGCGGACCCGGACACAGTTCCAAGCGATCACCGAACACTCCGCCGACGCCATCGTGACGATCGACGCCGACAGCCGGGTCCGGTTCGCGAACCCGGCGGTCGAGGACGTGTTCGGCTACTCGCCCGCCGAACTCGAGGGCGAGTTGCTGACGACGATCATGCCCGAGCGGCTGCAGGAGCCACACTTGGAAGCCTTCAAGCAGTACGTCGAGACCGGCGAGCGGACGACGGACTGGACGAACCTGCTGTTCACCGCGCGCCGGAAGGACGACTCGTCGGTCCAGCTGTCGGTGTCGTTCGGCGAGTTCGAACACGACGGGGAGCTCCGGCTGATCGGGATCATGCGCGACATCTCCAAGCGGGCACGGATGGGCGAGTGGGATCTCGCGCCGGCGGAGTACCGGGACATCTTCGACAAGGCCGAGGACGGCATCGCGGTCGTCGATCCCGAGACGGGGACGCTGGAGCAGGTGAACCAGCGCTACGCCGAGATGCTGGGCTACGACCCCGACCGGCTCTCGGGCACGTCGATCGAGGCCATCAGCGCCGACGACCCGTCGTTCGGGCAGGAGGCGGCGATGGAGCGGATCCGGCAGGTGCTCGAGGGGACCACACAGCAGTTCGACTGGCCACTCCAACGGGCGGACGGCACCGTCCTCTGGAGCGAGGTGAGCCTCAAGCGCACACACATCGGCGGCGAACTGGAGATACTCGCGTTCGTTCGCGACATCACCGAGCGCAAGGAGCGCGATCGGGAGCTTGAGTTCCTCGAGGCGTTGGTCGACACGATCGGAGTCGGCGTCGCCGCCCACGGGGACGACGGGGAGTTCGAGTACGCGAACGAGGCGTTCGCGGAGATCCTCGGCACGGACAGGGAGTCGCTGATCGGGATGCCGCTGTGGGAGCTCAAACCCGACCTCAACCGCGAGGGGTTCGAGCGGTACTGGGACTCCTTCGAGGAGGGTGAGACACGCACCGAGGAGACCGTCTACGAGTACGATGGGGAGGAGGTGCCCGTCGAGACAGTGACGACCTGTGCGGAGATCGAGGGCACAACCTACCACTTCGGAACGGTCACCGACATCACCGAGCGCAAGGAGCAGGAGGAACGGTACCGGGCGTTCGTCGAGCAGTCCAACGACATCCTCACCGTGCTCGACACGAACGGGATCTACCAGTATCAGAGCCCCTCCGCCGAACGGGTGTTCGGCTACGATCCGGAGTCGCTCGTCGGCGACACGGCTTTCGAGTACGTCCACCCCGAGGACCGCGAGAAAGTGCTCGAACGGTTCGCTGAGCTGGCTCACGGCAGCGCCGGGAACATCGACGTCGAGTACCGCTTCCGGCACGCCGACGGCTCGTGGTGCTGGGTCGAGTCACGGGGGATCCAGCAGCCGCCGGACTCGGTTATCGACGGGTTCGTGATCAACAGCCGCGACGTGACCGAACGCAAGCGCCACGAGCAGGGGATCGCCGACCTCCACGAGGCGACCCGCGAGATGGTCGAGGCGGGCGACGAGACGGCGGTGTGTGACATCGTCGTGGAGACGGTCGAGCGCGTGCTCGATCACCCGATCGCCGGCGTCTGGCTCCGCGACGGCGAGCGGCTCGAACCGGTCGCCGAGACGGCGGCCGCGCGGGCGTTCTTCGACGAGACCCCCACCTACACCGAGGGCGAGAGCCTCTCGTGGCGGGCCTACGAGACGGGCGATCCGATCGTCGCCGCCGACCTCCACGAGGAATCCGGGCTCCACAACCCCGACAGCGACCTCCGGAGCGAACTCGTCCTGCCCCTGGGCGAGTACGGCGTGATGAACGTTGGCTCCCGGGAGTCGGACGCGTTCAGCGACAACGACGTCGCGCTGGCGAAGCTGCTGGCAGCGAACGCCCAGGTCGCGCTGGGGCGAGCCGAGCGCGAGCGCCTGCTCGAACGCCAGACCGACCGGATGGAGTTCTTCAACTCGATCCTGCGACACGACGTGCTCAACGCCGTCACCGTCATCCGCGGACGTGCGGAGTTCCTCGAAGCCGAACTCGAGGGCGAGCAGCGACGGGACGCCGAGACGATCGTCCGGTGGAGCGACGACGTCGAGGAGATCGTCGGCCGCGTCCGGACCGTGCTGCGGACGCTCACCGGCGAGGGTGACACCGAACTCGAGCCGATCGACCTCGGCACGGAGCTCCGGGCGGAGATCGAACGCGTCCGGGCGACCTACCCCGAGGTGACGTTCGAGACCGAGACCCCCGAGTCGACGGTGGTGCTCGCCAACGACCTGCTCGGCGACGTGCTGGGCAACGTCGTCACCAACGCGATCGAACACAACGAGACCGACGGGCTCCGGGTGGCCGTGACCGTCGAGCGCGATGACGAGTCGGTGTTCGTCCGCGTCGCGGACAACGGGACGGGCGTCGACGACGACCGTACGGAGGCGATCTTCAGGCGGGGGAACACCGGTCACGCGAAATCCGTCGGCTCGGGGTTCGGCCTCTTCTTCGTCGACGCCATGGTGGGGGAGTACGGCGGCGACGTGTGGGTCGAGGAGAACGAGGACGGTGGCGCGACGTTCGTGATCGAACTCCCGGCGCCGCCCCGGTCTGACTGAGGCGTACCTATTTGCGCCCGGCGAGTGCAGCCACGGGTATGAGCGACAACGGGGTCGTACTCGTCGTCGAGGATGCGCCGGACGTGGCCGAGACGTACCGGCGCTGGCTGGCGTCGTCGTACGAGGTCCGCGTCGCCGAGGACGGCGAGACGGCGCTGTCACGGCTCGACGAGTCGGTCGATGTGGTGCTACTCGATCGGATGATGCCCGAGACGTCCGGCGACGAGGTGCTGGCCGAGATCCGAAAACGGGGGATCGACTGCCGGGTCGCGATGGTGTCCGCGGTCGACCCCGACTTCGACGTGCTCGAGATGGGGTTCGACGCGTACCTCACCAAGCCGCCCGACCGCGAGGAGCTGCTGTCGACCATCGACCGCCTGTTCGACCGCGCCGAACTCGACGACGACATGCAGGAGTACTACTCGCTGGTCGCCCGGAAGGGCGCTCTCGAATCGGAGAAGTCGGCGTCCGAACTGGAAGAGAGCGAGGCGTACGACGAACTGATCGACCGGATCGAGCGTGTCGAGCTGATCGTCGACGACGAGCTCGGCGACCTGCGCTCCGACACGGAGTTCGTCAGCGCCGTGCGCGAGATCGACGAGGGGGGCGAGGAATGATCTCCGAGTACGACGTCGGCGGCGCCCTCCCCGACGAGACCGTCGGGTCGCTGCCGGCCGGGACGAACGTCCTGGTCACGGGGCCGGCGATGGTCGGCAAGCGCGAGGTCGCGTTCCGCCTGCTGGCTGCGGGCCACGAGGACGACGACGGCGTGCTGTGTGTGACGACGCGCTCCTCCGCCGGGCGCCTGCTCGACGAGTTCGAGCGGTACGTCCCCGCGCTCGACCACGACCGGATCGCCGTCATCGACTGTTCGGGCAGCGACAGTCGGCGGACGCTCGAGCGGATCGCCACCGAGCGCGTCTCCTCGCCCGCCGACCTCACCGGCATCAGCATCGGCACCGCGAAACTGCTCCGGCGGTTCGCGGGGCGGGAGATCGACGAGATCCGACACGGGCTGGTCTCGGTCTCGACGCTGCTGCAGTATCTCGACCGGAGTACCGTGTTCAAGTTCCTCCACATCTACACCTCCCGCATCGAGGACACCGATGGGATCGGCGTATTCACGCTCGACACTGCCGTCCACGACGAGCAGACGGTCAACACGGTCACCAGCGAGTTCGACTGCGTCGTCGAACTTCGAGAGACCGAGGCGGGACGCGAAGCCCGGATCAGGGGGCTGCCCGGCGCGTCGCGGGCGTGGCGGGCGTTCGACTGACGCTTCCGACGATCACTCGGCCCGGGTCGACTCCGTCGACTGGTCCCTGTGGTAGCGAGCGCGCAGGCCGAGCGTTAGCGCGCCGAGCCCCAGCAGCAGGGCGGCGAACTCCGCGATCGGTCCGGCGACCGGTACGAGCCCGAGCAGCAGGAACAGTAGCAGTCCGACCAACAGCGCGAGCCAGCGGTTCTCGGTGCCGGCCAGCCCGAGCGCCCACCGGCCCACGGCGTACTTGCCGTAGACGGACGCGATCCAGAGTCCGAGCAGGTAGAGCGCGATCCCGGCCAGCGAGAACGGGATGCCGACGACCGTGACCGCGACGAGCACGAGCAGGATCGGGACGGCGATCAGCGCCAGCAGCCCGATACCGCCGGCGACCGCCGGCCCGTCGGTGACGCGGGCCACGACCGACTCCGAGAACGCCGGAAACACGAGCAGGAGGAGCGCGCCGAGGAGCAGGCTGGTGAGCAACGAGTAGATCGTTCCGATCCAGGAGGGCAACGGACCGAACCCGGTGTCGCCTCGGAGGCTCTGATCCTCGATCACGCCTCCCGCGACGGCCGCGTCGGGACTTCTATCGAACGTTTCCGCGTCGTAGCGGAACTCGCCGCCGACGTCGGCGTTCGGGCCGAGCGTGACGGTGTTCCCGGCCGCGCGGACGTCCTCCGCGACCGCGCCGTCGACAGTGACCGCGCCCGCACCGACGTCGAGGCTCCCGCCGATCCGGCCGGTGTCCGTCAGATCGAACGAGCCTGCCCCGATCTGCACGTCGCCCTCGACGGTCCCGGCGACGATCACGCTCCCGCCAGCAGCCTGGAGGTCACCCTCGACGGTGCCGGTCTCCGTGATCCGGATGGTGCCGGCGGTGCCGGCGACGTCGCCGGTTACGGTCCCTCGAACGACGATCGTCCCGGCCACGCCGTCGATGCCGTCGACGGTCTCATCCTCCCCGACGACGATAGTGTCGCCGAACTGGCCGGTCGACTGCGCGGCAGCGACGCCACTGAGCGACGAGAGGAGCACCACGGTGACGACGGCGACGGCAGCGACGCGACGACCGAAGGGTTGCAGGGTCATACGCGAAGTAGTAGGCTCGATGATGTATTAGTAGTTCACGCTTACCTCTCGCGCGCCCGAACACGCAGTCGGACCGGCTCCGCGGGACGGGTGTTCGCGCTCGCCTGCAGCGACAGCGCCTCGGTGACACGGTCGAGTTCGAACCGCCGGAGCAGCGTCGCCGTCGCGAGCCGGAGCTCCTGCCGGGCGAACCGCATCCCGATACAGTGTCGCGGGCCGCCGCCGAACGGGAAGTAGGCGTACTCCGGCCGCTGGCCGACCGCGGGACCGGCGGTGTCGTCGCCGCGGACCGTGCCGTCGGCGGTCTCTCGGAGCCAGCGGTCGGGGCGGTAGCAACCGGGGTCGTCCCACCACTGCTCGTCGTGGTGGACCGTCCACGGCGAGAGGTTGAGCACGACGCCGGCCGGGATCCGGTAGCCGCCGAGGGTGACGGGCTCGGTCGGCTCCCGGAAGAACGTGTGGACCGGCGGGTAGAGCCGGAGCGCCTCGTCGACGGCCGCTGTGAGCGTCGGACAGTCCCGGACCACCGATGGCGTGACACCGCCGTCGAGCGCGGCCACCTCCGTCCGAACACGGTCCTGTACCGCCGGCTGGCCGGCGAGACAGTAGAGCGTGTACGTCAGCCCGAGCGCGCTGGTCTCGTGGCCGGCGAACAGGAAGGTGACGGCGTTATCCACCAGTTCGTCCTCGTCGATCGCACCGATCTCCGCGGCGGCGACGAGCGTGCCGAGCAGGTCGTCAGCGTCGGCCGGGGTCGCGGCTGGGCCCGCGGCTCGTCTTTCGGCGACCAGATCGCGGATCGTCCCCCGGAGCGCGTCGATGCGGCGGTGGTAGCGCCGCCGCGTCGGCGTCGGCACCCAGTCCGGGAGGAACGAGCTCAGCCGCGAGGTGTCGAACCGCTCGGTGATGCTCTCGGCGGCAGCACGGGCCGTACCGCGGGCGGCGTCGACGTCGTCGCCGAGGAGGCTCTCGGCCAGCACGGCGAACGCGTAGTCGGTGGCGGCTTCGTGAACGTCGACGATCTCGCCGTCGTCCCACCCGTCGGCGGTCGCTCTGGCGTGGTTGACCATCGAGTCGCCGTACGCCTCGATCCGCTCGCGGAAGAACGCCGACCGGACCGCGTCCCGCTGGCCCCGCCACTGCTCGCCCTCCGCGAGGAACAGCCCCTCGCCCAGCAGGCTCCCGAGCTGCTCCTGGGGCATCGCCCCCTTGACGTAGCGCCCGTGGTCGTCGACCAGCACCCGCCGAACGGCCTCGGGGTCGGTGAGGAGGTAGGCTTCGGTGCCGAACACGTCGTACCTGGCGACGCCGCCGTACTCGCTCGAGAGCCGTTCGTAGAACGCGAAGGCGTCGTCCGCGAGCGTGTGGACGTTGCCGAACACCGGAAGGCCGTCCGGCCCCGGCGGGCGCGGAAGTTCATCGCCGTCCGGCTGTCCGGGCGACTCGTCGGGGGCGGGCTGAGTCGGCTCGCTCATACCGGTGGGTTGGGCAGCCGGACAACTCACCGTTGGCACGGATCTATCCGTGTATTCAAGTACTCCGTGCCGTAGATCGACCCGTGCAGTACGTCCACGTCCGGTTCGAGTTCCCGCCGTCGTTCCGGCACCCGATGCACGCGTTCCTCGACGAGGGGGAGGGCTGGCGCTCGGAGCTCCTGACGTGGCGGCGCCTGCCCGACGGGACGCTGGTGACGCTGTTTCGGGTGACGGCGCCGCGGGAGCCGTACCTCGACCGCCTGCGCTCGGTCGACTCGATCGGCCGGGTCGAGACCGCCCCGGGCGAGGATGGGTTCTACCTCAAGGCCCACGAGTCGCTGGGCGGGTCACTCGAGGCGTTCCTCGACGCGTTCACCGAGACGGAGTTCCTTGCGGTCCCGCCGGCGGTCTACCGCTCAGGCGGGCGCCTCTCGCTCGGCGTCGTCGGGCCGACGGACCAGCTCCGCGAGGCGCTGGCGGCCGTCCCCGACCCCATCGACGTCGAGATCAGGCGCCTCGGCCCCTACGCGGGCGGCCGTCGGCTCGCAGGCGTTGGGTTGACCGACAGACAGCGCGAGGCGGTCCGGGTGGCGGAGCGGGTTGGGTACTACGACGTCCCGCGGACGGGAACCGTCGCGGACGTGGCTGACGAACTCGGCTGCTCGTCGTCGACGGCGGGGGCACACCTCCGGAAGGCGGAGGCGGCGCTGGTACGGGCGTTCCTGGCCGAGTGACGAACGCCGGCTCCCCGGCCGCCTGCGGGGGTCGGGCTGGCGTCGCAGCTACTCCTCGAAGACGAACGTGCCGTCCTCCTGGACGACCTCGCCGTCGACCTCGATGCGCGAGTCCTCGCTCATGTCGACGATCATGTCCATGTGGACCGCGCTGTCGTTGCGCTCGCGGTCCTCGGGGACGGTCCACTCGTAGGCGCGGCCGATCGCCATGTGGACGGTGTCACCCATCTTCTCGTCGAACAGCATGTTGTAGGTGAACCGGTCGATGTCGCGGTTCATCCCGATGCCGAGTTCACCCAGATAGCGCGCGCCGTCGTCGGTGTTCAGCACTTCCGTCAGCACCTCCTCGTTCTTCTCGGCGGCGTGGTCGACGACCTCCCCGTCCTCGAAGGTGAGCCGGACGCCCTCCACCTCGCGGCCCTGCGCCATCAGCGGCTTGTCGAACAGCACCTCGCCCTCGACGCTGTCCTTGACGGGGGCGGTGTACACCTCGCCGCCGGGCATGTTCTTCTCGCCGTAGTCGTTCTCGGTGATCATCCCGTCGACGCGCATCGTCACGTCGGTCGTGTCGCCGGAGACGATCCGGACCTCGCTGGCGTCGTCGAGGATCTCGACCATCTGGGCCTGGAACTCGCGCTGCTGTTCCCAGTCCTTGTCGATGGCCGACCAGACGAACTCCTCGTAGGCGGCGGTGGACATCTCGGCGTCCTGGGCGTTGCCCGGGGCAGGGAACGCGGTCGCACACCAGCGGGTCTCCATCGTCGCCTCCTGGATGGGCTTGTTGGCGGCCGCGAAGGCGGTGTTCGTCTCG
Source organism: Halolamina sp. CBA1230 (assembly GCF_002025255.2). Classification (GTDB taxonomy): domain Archaea; phylum Halobacteriota; class Halobacteria; order Halobacteriales; family Haloferacaceae; genus Halolamina. The sequence goes on along the minus strand of NZ_CP054587.1, from coordinate 428,282 downwards.
GGATCGACGTCGCCGGTCTCGTGGGTGTTGGTCGAGCCGCGGATGCCGATCGAGGCGTCGGTCTCCTCGGCCATCGCGAGGGTGTGCTCCGCGAGCTCGACGTCGTCGGGGTCGATCGCGCGCCGGTACGCCCGGCTCGCGCGCTCGCTCGAGAGCCGGATCGACGCGCTCGCGCCCACCTCGCCCAGCTTCTCGGCGACGGCGATCACGAGCTCCTCGGCCACGGGCGGGCCGGTGACGGCGACGTTCTCGCCGGCAGAGACGTCGGTACAGTGGTCGACGAGGATCTCGGCATGTCGCTGGATACGGTCGTCCATGGGGTGGTGCTGGACGGCGGGGGACGAAAAAGGTGTCAGAACGAGGTTTCTGTAAGGTGATGGAGGGGTTACGCCTCGCGCTCGAACTCGGGGTCGAACATCCGCGCCGACATCGGCGCCGGGTCGCCGTCGGTGACGTTGTACTCGGAGAAGTCGGTGACGCCGGCCTCGCGGAGCAGTGCTTCGTCGTAGAAGCTGTTGCCCGTACACTCCGCCGGATCGCGATCGAGGATTTCGAGCACCGCGTCGGCGACTATGTCGGGGGTGCGCCAGTCGTCCTCGGTGCCGAGACCGAAGTAACGGGTCGCACGCGTGTCGATCGTCGTCACCGGCCAGAACGTGTTACAGCCCACGTCGTCGCTGGCTAACTCCTCGGCGAGCGAGAGCGTGATGAACGACATGCCGAGCTTCGACCACGCGTAGGGTGCTTTCCCCGGCGAGCGGTCGGTCACGACCGGTGGCGAGTTCGACAGCAGCCACGCCCCGTCTTGGTCGGCGAGGTGATCGGCGAACGCGTGGGCGACGACGTGTGTCCCGCGGACGTTCACGTCGGTCAGGAGGTCGAACCGGTCGGCCGGCAGGTCGGCGACGTTCGCCAACTGGATCGCGCTGGCGTTGTTGATCACGATATCGATCTCGCCGAACTGGTCGATCGCCTCGTCGACGACTTCCTCGACGCGGTCCTCGTCGCGGAGGTCGAGTTCGAGCGCGAGCGCCTCGGGCCCGCGCTCGCGCACCTCGCGGGCCGTCTGCTCGATCGATCCTTCGAGTTCGGTGTCGTCGTCGTCGGTCGTCTTACCGGTCGAGACGACGTTGCAGCCGTGGTCGGCGAGTGCGAGCGCGAGCTGTTTGCCGATGCCGCGGGTCGTTCCGGTGATGAACGCTGTGGAGTTCGAGAGGTCGGGGTCCGCGAGGGTCATAGGGGCGGATGGGGTGGTGGGAGTATAGTTCCCGGTGGCCGGAGCGGGGGCAGCGAGTAGCTGTCCGTCCGCCCGTCGATTTCGCCCTTCGTTCACGAGTCCATCGTCGACGACTCCGACGAAGAACTCCTCCTAGACGTGCTCAGGGCCTCCTCGCCGCCCCAAAACTGGACGGGTGTCGGCTCGTCGACGCCGACCACCGGGCGAAGCGCCGGGCACTGGAGTTCCTCGCCGAACGACTGCCACCACAGGAACTCGCCGAAGTCTGCCTGCGGCTATCGACGAGGTGCAGTAATCACGTGGGAAATCGACTGAGAAGTGGAGACTGTCAGATCTCGCAAGCTCCACTACGCGCCAGCCTGTTCGGTCGATACGTCGTCGCTGACGAGCGAGTAGTGGACCTCGATGTCGTCGTACTGTGCGACGGGCCGCTTCGAGCGACCGTCGTCGACCAGTTCGATCACACCGAGTTCGGAGAGTTCCGTGAGGTTCCGGTGTACCTCTTTGAAGTCTCGGTCGACGATCTCCGCAGCGTCACGCATGCTCTCGGGTTCGTGCTGGCGAATTGCCCGGAGGAGCGCGAGGTTCGCTGGACTCAAGAGCCGCGCGAGTTCGGCCTCTGACTCGAAATTGAGCACGTGGGTTGGGCCGACGTCCTCGGGTTCCTCACCGGCTTCGGCAGCCCTCAGCATCTCCTTCGTCTGTTCACGGAGTCGATTCTCCTCGCCCACGTACACGTGAAGCGTTCGGTCGGGGGTGGGTTCAGTGTCGGTCATCGGTTTGAAGGTGGCGTTCAAGCACTGTGTTCGGTGACTTCCTCCTCGAACCGTTCGAGGAGTTCGATCATTCCGGGGAAATCGATTTCTTCTACCTCATCGGCAGTATGGCGCTCGTGCCCTTTCGTGTCCTCGTGGGAGTTGTCGTACCGAAGTATGGTTCGCCGTCGAGCGTTCCGAAGTGCAGCGAGTACTTGTAGCCGGACGGGTACGCTGGGTCATCCGTCGTGACGATGGTCTGTCGTTCGACATAACCGTCGAAGGTATTCGTGAAATCTCGTATGACCCGAGCACCCATCGACGTATGATGGACTGTTCCCCACCATCATAAACGTATGGGGATAACCCCATCAAAACGCCACGAAGTTCCCAGGAAGAGTAAGTTGGTAGTCCGCTCACGTCAGTTGCCGCGACGCGAGGTTCGCGGTTTCGTTTTTCTTGTTCGTTGGAATCGGGACAATCGACTGCAACTCCCACGGCAGTTCCTGACTGAATACGTGGTCGGCTATCGCAACGAGACAGCAGTGCGACGTTCGAGGAACCTCCGAAAGCCTGTCGGAAGTCCGCACTCACGTGTGCGCCGCAGTGCTGGCACTCCGAATGGGACGCCTCGGTTTCGAGAGGCGTCATCGTGCCCCCCGTTCGGCCGCAGACGGCGGTGCGTCCGCACCGTCCTACTGGTCGTCCCCTGTCGCGCACCCCGGCAGGGCGTCGACCCGCCCTCCGGATGCAGTGCAAATCCTTTCTGAGATGGACGGCGCTCTGAGCCAGAAGTGCCGAAAACGGTAGCGAAAGCGTCGCTACTGTTGCCTGTCGAACCCTCCGCATGCCGGTAAAATTCGAGTGGACTCGCGGGGATTTGAACCCCGGGCCTTCCCCGTGCCAGGGGGATGATCTACCACTGATCTACGAGCCCTCGCTGCACTCCTTCGTACCGCGGTCCGGTTATTAAGGGCTTCGATGGCCGGGCGGCGTGGGGGAGGTCCACACCGATGTCGGCGCGGATACAAAGCCATTAAGCCCCTCGACGGCCACTCCCCGTTGGGAACAGCACGGCCGCAAATCTGACTCGCTCGGACCGGCCGAGCTCGGGATTGCGGAAGTGTACCGACGTGGAGTCGGTCTTTTCGCGGTCAGTGCCGTTCCAACTCAGACAATGGCACGAATGCACACACGCCGCCGCGGGTCGTCCGGTTCGGACGCCCCCGCGGCAGACGAGCCGCCGGAGTGGAGCGACGTCGACGCGGAGGAGATCGAAGCCCGCGTCGTCGAACTCGCGGAGCAGGGCCACGACCCCAGTCAGATCGGCCTGAAGCTGCGCGACGAGGGCGTGAAAGGCACGCCCATCCCGGACGTCAAGCTGGCGACCGGGAAGAAAGTCACCGAGATCCTCGAGGAGAACGACGCCGACGCGGACATCCCCGAGGATCTGCGGAACCTGATGGAGCGCGCAGTCCGCCTGCGCAAGCATATGGACCGGAACCCGCAGGACGCCCAGAACAAGCGCGCCCTGCAGAACACCGAGTCCAAGATCCGTCGCCTGGTCAACTACTACCAGGGCGACGAACTCGACGAGGAGTTCGAGTACAACTCCGAGGACGCCGAGGAGCTGCTCGAGGAGTAGATGTCGAGCGCGCGCCAAATCGAGGAGCCACTCGCCGAGACCCTGTCGGGGGCACCCTTCGTTCGGGTCGCCGCCGCCAGCGACGGCGACAGCCTCGCGGCTGCCGGCCTCCTTGCCCGGGCGTGTGCCGAGACCGACACCCCGTTCCAGCTCCGCCTCGACGACGAGGCGGGCGTCGACACCGAGGACGCCGTCACCGTCGCCGTCGGACCGACCGCCGTCGACGGGGATGCGAGCCTCGACCACCCGGCGAGCCCCGCTGCGTTCGCGCTGGCTCGTCACCTCGGCGCCGATCCGGACCCGATCCTCGCCCTCGCCGGCACGATCGCCGCGGGCGAGACGGTCCGGACCGCCGACACGGCGCTCGACGCCGCACAGGAGTCGGGGCTGATCGATCGCGAGCCCGGACTGGCGCTCCCGACCGACGACGTGCCGACCGGGCTCGCGGCGTCGACGCTACTGCACGGCCCGTTCTCGGGTGACGAGGACGCGGCGGCCGCGCTGGTCGCCGAACTCGACGCCGGCGACGACGCGACGGGCTCACACGCTGCCGGCGACGATGCCGGTGCAGTCGGCTCACACGCTGCCGGCGACGATGCCGGTGCAGTCGGCTCACACGCTGCCGGCGACGATGCCGGCAGCGGCGAGGAGTTCGACCGCCGGTTCGCCTCGCTGGTCACCGTCGACACCGTGACCGCCGAGGGGGCGACCGAGCGCGCCGCGACCGAGATCGAGCGCGCGCTCCGCCCGTACGTCACGCCCGACGCGCCGTTCCGCACGCTCGGCGGCTACGCCGACGTGCTGGACGCCGTCGCCCGCACCGCCCCCGCAGCCGGCGTCTCGCTGGCGCTGGGCGAGCGGTCCGGCGACGCGACCGACGCCGCGCTCGCGGCCTGGCGCAAGTACGGCGCGGCGGTCCACGGCCAACTGCGGTCGGCCGAGACCCGCCGCCACCACGGCGTCTGGGTTCTCGAGACCGAGGCCGACGCCGACGTGCTGCCGGCGGTCGCCCGCCTCGCGCGGGCGTTCCGCTCGCCCGAACCCGTCGCGCTGGCCCTCACCGAGGGTGCCGCGGCCGCCGCGGGCGAGTCGGGGGTCGGCGACGCCGTCACGGCCGCCGCGAACGCGGTCGACGGCACGGGCCACGGCACGGACGACACTGGCTGGGCGCGCTTCGACACCGACACCGAACAGTTCACGGACGCGTTCCGGGAGGCGCTATGAGCGAGGCGACCCACGAGGCGACGATCGCCACCACCCACGACGACGCGGGTGTCGTGGCCGCCGCGCTCGCTCCCGACAACACCGACACGATGACGACGACCGTCGACGGCGACACGGTCCGGACCGCCATCGTCCGCGAGGACGCCGGCGGGCTGGCCGCCTCCGTCGACGACTACGTCGTCAACCTCACCGTCGCCGACGCCGTCTGCGGGACGGCTCGGGACACCACTCAACCATGAGCGAGACATCCACCAAGATCGAAGGCAAACGATGGTACACCGTGCTCGCGCCCGAGCAGTTCGACCGGGCCGAACTCGGTGAGACCGTCGCGGAGGAACCGAACCAGGTCGTCGGCCGAACCATCGAGACCACGCTGGGCGAGATGGAGGGCGACCAGGGACAGAACAACAGCAAGCTCACGTTCAAGATCGACGACGTGGGCAGCGACGCCGCCTACACCGAGTTCATCAAGTACGAGCTCACGCGGGACTACCTGCGCTCGCTGGTGCGCCGCGGCGCCTCGAAGGTCGCCGACACCGTCACGCTGCTGACGACGGACGACTACCGCGTCAAGATCCAGCCCGTGGCGCTGACGACCCAGAAGGCCGACCGCTCCCAGGAGAAGGCGATCCGCTCGGAGATGGTCGACATCGTCGAGGAGGCCGCCGAGGAGCGAACGTTCGAACAGCTGGTCGACAGCGTCGTCGAGGGGCGGGTCTCCTCCGCCATCTACGGCGAGGCCAAGGAGATCTACCCGCTGCGCCGCGTCGAGGTCCAGAAGCTCACCCTCGAAGCCCGACCCGAGGAGGTCGCGGCCGAGGAGGAGGCTTCCGTGGACGTCGAGGAAGAGGAAGCCGACATCGAGTAATCCCCATCGACGCCGGCTGTCACCGGCCGGCCACGAACGGCGGATTCACGCGCTTTTCGTCTTTTTCGACCGCGCCAGCGACGTCGCCGGTTCGGGCTACTCCTCCGGCGTCGCCGTCGGCGTGCGGTCCTCGACGATCACGGTCCCGACCATCCCGCCGCTCTCGTGGGGGATACAGAAGTACTCGTACTCGCCGGGGATCTCGAACGTGTAGCTGAACTGCTCGCCGTTGCTCAGCGCGCCGCCGGCGCCGTTGCTCCACGCCTCGCGGGCGGTCGCCTCGCTCTCGTAGCCGCCGGAGGCGAAGTACGCGGCGCCGTCGGGCAGCGACTCCTCGTAGGCGGTGACCGTGTGGTCGCGGGTGCCCGTGTTCTCCCAGACGAGTTCCTCGCCGACGGCGACGGTGATCGTCGGCGGGTCGAAGGAGGTGGGGCGCATCCCCACGTCGAACTCGGTGTTGTCGCCCCGCGTCAGCCCGAGACAGCCCCCGAGACCCGCCGCAACGGCGGTTCCCGCGGCAGCGAGATAGCGTCGGCGGTCCATACGCCGGCGTTGGGCGTCGAACGATTTAGGCGGCGTGATTCGGTCCCCGGCTCGGAAGGTAAACACGTAAACCGCCGCCGTTCGACGGGTCGGTCATGCGCTCGCGGTTCCTCGGCCGCCTCGGCCCAGCCGACGTCGTCACCGTGGGGAACGCCGCGCTGGGCTTTCTCGCGGTCGTCGCCGCGACCGTCGACATCGGCCTCGCGGCACGACTCGTGCTGCTGGGCGCCATCGCGGACGGGCTCGACGGCGTCGTCGCCCGGAAGTACGGCGGCACCGAGGCCGGTCCGTACCTCGACTCGCTCGCCGACGTGGCCACCTTCGGCGTCGCCCCCGCGGCGCTCGTCGCCGTCGTGACGCGACAGGAGTGGGGAACGCCAGCCACCCTGCTCTCCGGCGTTTCGACCGAAGGACTGCTCGCGCTGGCCGGGGTCATCGTGCCAGCGCTGTACGTCGCCGCCGCGGTCACCAGGCTGGGGCTGTACACCGCCTACGACACCGACAGCGACGAGACCGTCGGCGTCCCGACGACGCTCGCGGCGACGATCTTCGGCGCCATCGTGCTCACGGGCTACCGCGGTGCCGACACCGTCCTGATGGGGTTTCACGACGCCGGGTTCCTGCTCGCGCTCGCGGCCGTCCTGACGCCGCTGATGCTGTGTGACGTGGTGTACCCGGACCTGCACGCTCAGGACGCGCTCGTGATGGGTGTGGTGCAGGCCGGCGCCGTCCTGCTGCCCGGCCTCTACGGCCGCGGGTTCGCGTTCGGCCTGCTGTACGTCGCGCTGGCGTATCTGGTTCTCGGGCCAGCGCTGTACTGGCGGCGCTGACGACCGGGCCGTTCGAGCGGGAACTATTTCTCGTCGGGCCAACACGACCCGCCCGTGAAGCGAGCCCTCTCCCGCCGCCGGTTCATCGCCGGCGTCGGTGCGAGCACTGCTGCTGCCGCCGCCGGCGTCCCCACGGCGACGGCCGACGGCGGGTCCCCACCCGCGGCGGCAGTCCAGACCGAGATCGGATCGACACTCGACGAACTGGTCCCCGCGAGCCTCGACGAGCACGACGTCCCCGGCGCCACCGTCGCGGTGGTCGACGGCGACGAGACGATCACCCGGGGGTACGGCGTCGCCGACCGGGAGTCCGGGGACGAGGTCGACCCCGCGAGGACCGCGTTCCGTGTCGGCTCCGTCTCGAAGTCGGTCACGGCGACGGCGCTGATGAACCGCGCGCAGCGCGGCGAGATCGACCCCGAAGCGCCGATCGCCGAGTCGGTCGACGCCGCGATGGCGCCCGAGCGGTCGGCCACGCTCGCGGAGCTGATCACCCACCGCGGCGGCTTCGAGTCCTCGAACCGCGGGCTGTGGCTGCCCGGCGCCGAGAGCCTGCGGCCGCTGGCGGCGTACCTCCGCGAGGAGCCACAGGCGCAGGTTCGCGCCCCCGGCACCGTCGGCGCGTACTCGAACTTCGGCTACGCGCTGGCGGGGCAGGCGTTGGCGACGGCCGACCAGCCGTTCGCCCGTGCGATCGAGGCCGAACTCCTCGATCCCGCGGGGATGACGGGGAGCAGCTTCCGACAGCCGTTGCCGGAGGCGGTCGCGGACGGGCACGCCAGCGGTCACGGTTCGGGCGGGGCGTCCGGCCCCGACGAGTTCCCGCTGGTCGGCCTCCGGCCCGCGGGCTCGCTGTCGGCGACCGCCGACGACATGGCCCGGTTCCTCGAACTCCATCTGCACGACGGCGCAGTCGGCGGCGAACAGGTGCTCGAACCGGGCACGGTGTCCGCGATGCACGAGCAGTGGGCGACCCACCACGACCGCCTCGACGGGATGGGGTTCGGGCTGATCGAGGACACCCGCGAAGGGACGCGGACGCTCTGGCACAACGGCGGGACGCCGTCGTTCTACAGCCACTTCGTGCTCGTTCCCGAGCAGGAGTTCGGGCTGTTCGTCTCGTTCAACGCCTCGAACGGGCAGGCAGCCGCGGGCGACGTGATCGACGGCGTGCTCGACGAGCTGCTGGCCGACGCCGAGTCGGCGTCGCTCTCGCCCGAGGGGACGCCGACGCGAGCCGACGAACTCGGCGGCACCTACCGCGCACTCGATCACTCCTACACCTGGCACGACCGCGCGACCTCGGTACTGAACGCGCCGACGATCACGGTCAGCGTCGCCGACGACGGCGCGCTGCTCACCGACACCGGCGGCGGCACGAACCGCTGGATCGAGATCGAGCCGCTCGTGTTCGAACACGAGGACGGCGGCGAACGGCTCGCGTTCGGCGAGGGGGACGGCGGGATCGAGTACCTGTTCAGCGGCGGCAGCCCCACCGCGTACGGCCGCGTCGACACCGTCGACAACCTCACCGCCCACGGCGTGTTCCTGCTCTGTACGTTCCTGGGACTGCTCTCCGCCGATGTCGGCTGGTCGGGACGGTCGCTGTACGAACGCGGCCGTGCCGCCCTGGCCGGCGACCGCGAGGACGCGTGGGCGACGCTGCTCGGCACGCGCCTGGAGCAGGCGCGTTCCGTCACCGAGATCGCAGGCACTGCGACGATCGGCGGCGTCGTGCTGATGGTCATCCACCTGATGACGGCGCCGTACCTCACGATCTCGGACCCGCCGCTCACGTTCCGGCTGCTGTTCGCCGGGCCGCTGCTGGGGCTGGTCGGCGCCGTCGTGGCCGTGGGCTACGCCGCGGCGCTGTGGCTCGCGGGCGAGGAGAGCCGGTTCGAGCGGGCCCGCTACACGCTGGTCGCCGCGTCGCTGGTCGGGGTCTGCTGGCAGCTCCAGTACTGGAACCTCCTGTTCCCGCCGGCTTGACCGCTACTCGACGGGCACGCTCTCACACCGTGTGACCCGAGCGGTTCCGTGCCGGGATCCAGGGTGATTCGTACGCGAACGCAGAACGGAGTCTCGCCAGCCTGGTCGCGGACGGATCGGACCAGCTGCTGGTGTCTGTCGTGCATACCCCGATGCGGAGCTCGGGTAGTTGATTCCGAAGTTCCAGTCGCAGGACGGCCGACGACTCAGGCCTCGATCGCGGCCTCGTCGTCGTCGGCGTCGAGCGTCTCGCGGGCCTTCTCGGCCTCGGCCTGAAGCGTGTACTCGCGGGCGTCGTCGTACTCGGCGGCGGCCTCGAGCGCCGCCTCCGTGCCGATCTGGCGGAGTGCCCACGCCGCGGCGGTGCGGACGGTGCGGTTCTCGTCGTCCTCGATCGTGTCAGCCAGCGGCTCGATGGCGCGCGTGTCGCCGATCAGGCCGAGTGCACGGGCGGCGAGCGGGCGGACGTTGTCGTCGTCCATCGCCAGCTTGTTCGCGAGCGCTTGGGTCGCCTCCTCGCTGCCGATCTCGCCCAGCGCGCGGAACGTGACTTTCTGGAGCTGTGGGTCGGAGTCCTCCTCGACGTACTCGAGCAGCGTGTCGACGGCGTCCTCGGCGTCGGGGCCCATCTTCCCGAGCGCCTCGATCCCGGGCTTGTCGCGCTTCTGGGCGCGGGCGTGCATCTCGTCGAACGCCGCGGGGTCGCCCATCCGGATCAGTGCCTCCATGCAGTGGCGCTCCATGAACTCCGAGCCCAGCGCGTCGAGCGCGCGGAGCACCTGGTCGACGTTGCCCTGCTGTTCGTGCTCCTTCAGCGCGGCCCACTCGACGGGGTAGTCCTTGTAGTGGCCGAGCACGTCGTAGAACCCCTCGGCCCGGAGCTGTTCGTTGGTCTGGAGGTCGTCCCACTCCTCGGCCGCCTCCAGCCCGTCAGCCAGTTCGTCGGTCGCCGTCACCAGCGCCTCGATGGTGTCGGCGTCGTCGTCGGCGTCGAGGTCGGCCTCCTCGATCGCGTCGGCGACGGCGTCGAGTTCGTGGGCCAGCGCCTCGGGGTCCTCGTCGTCGGCGGTGCCGAAGTCGGTGTCAAGCGCGTCGCCCGCCGCGTCGAGGTAGTCGTCGACGGCCTCCCGTGTCGCCGGCGTCCCGTTTGCGGTCCAGCGCGTCTCGGTGAGCTTCGTCTGCAGTTCTTCGAGCTCGTCGACGACGTCCGCGGCGTAGGGGCCGCGCTGTTCCTCGATCCCCTCGCGGAGCTCGTCGATGCGGCTCTGGATCTCCTCGGCCGGGGACTCCTCGTCGTCCTCGCTCTCGGGGAAGTCGGCCGTCTCGAGCGCCTCGGCGACGCGGTCGACGGTGGCTTCGACCTCGTCGAGGTCGGCCTCGGTCTCGGCCGCCTCCAGCGCCTCGCTCGCCTCGTCGAGGCGTGACTCCATCCCCTCGGTGGAGAGTTGGAGTGCCTCCTCCTCCTCCTCGGCCTCGGTCGGCTCCTCCTCGTCAGTCATACGTGTGACTGGGTCCGAAACTGATTAAGGCGTTTCCCTTCCGAGCGCCGCGCTACCGGTCCCGCGTCAGTCCGGGGTTGGTGACGGCGCCGTCGGCCGCCGAGCCGAACTGCGCGCCGTACTTCCCGAGCACGCCGCCGGTGTAGGCCTGCTCCGGCGGCTCGCGTTCGGCGAGCCGTCGATCGATCTCCTCGTCGGGGAGGTCCACGTCGAGGCTGCGGTCCGGGATGTCGATGGTGACGTGGTCGCCGTCCTCGAGCGCGCCGAGCGGCCCGCCGACGAACGACTCCGGCGCGACGTGACCGATCATCGGCCCGCGCGTCGCACCCGAGAAGCGGCCGTCGGTCACCATCGCCACGTCGTCCTCGTGGCCCTGCCCGACGACGGCGGCCGTGACGCCCAGCATCTCGCGCATTCCGGGGCCGCCGCGGGGCCCCTCGTTGCGGATCACGATCACGTCGCCCGACTCGATGCCGCCCTCCTGGACGTACTGCATCGCGTCCTCCTCGCTCTCGAACACCCGTGCGGGCCCCTCGTGGTGGAACTGGTCGTCGCCCGTGACTTTCAGCACCGCGCCGTCGGGCGCGAGGTTCCCTTTCAGGATCTTGATCGCGCCCTCTTCCTGGTACGGATCGTCGACTGGGTGGACGAAGTCGGTGTCGTCGAGCGTGCTGTCGGCCGGCAGGTCCAGCGTCTGCAGTTCCTCCGCGATCGTCCGGCCCGTGACGGTCATCGCGTCGCCGTCGAACAGCCCCGCCTCGACCAGCCGGCGGATCACGACCGGCACGCCGCCGGCGTCGTGGAGGTCCTTCATCACCCGCGAGCCGCCGGGCTGGAGGTTGACGATCTTCGGCGTGCGGCGGCTGATCTCGTCGAAGTCGTCGATCGTGAGGTCGATCCCCGCCTCCCCCGCGAGCGCGAGCAGGTGCAGCACCGCGTTCGTCGACCCGCCCATCGCGACCTGGACCGCGATGGCGTTCTCGAACGACGCGCGGCTGAGGATGTCGGAGGGTTTGCGGTCGTGCTCGACGGCGTCGAGCGCGAGTTCGCCCGCGCGCTCGGCGACGTCGGTCCGTCCCTCGCTCTCGGCGGGCGGGGAGGCGCTACCCAGCGGCGCGAGCCCAAGCGCCTCGCTGATGGAGGCCATCGTGTTCGCGGTGAACATCCCGCCACAGGAGCCGGCGCCGGGGCAGGCGTTGCGCTCCAGCTCGTCCAGCTCCTCGCGGCTCATCTCCCCCTGCGCGTACGTGCCGACGCCCTCGAACACGTGCTGGACGGTCACGTCCCGCCCCTCGTGCTCGCCCGGGAGGATCGACCCGCCGTAGAGGAACACGCTCGGCAGGTCGGTCCGGATCGCGGCCATCAGCATCCCGGGGAGGTTCTTGTCGCAGCCGGCGACGGTGACCAGCGCGTCGAGGCGCTCGCCGAACGCCACCAGTTCGACGGAGTCGGCGATGAGCTCCCGCGAGATCAGCGACGCGCGCATCCCCTCGGTCCCCATCGAGATGGCGTCCGAAATCGTGATCGTGCCGAACTCGACGGGCATCCCGCCGGCGTCGTCGACGCCCTCGATCGCGCCGTCGGCCACGCCGTCGAGGTGGACGTTACACGGCGTCACGTCCGCCGCGGGGTTGGCGACGCCGACCATCGGCGAGGAGAGGTCCTCGTCGTCGAACCCCATCGCACGGAACATCGCGCGGTGTGGCGCGCGCTCGGCGCCCTCGGTGACTTCGCGGCTCCGCAGGTCGGCGGGTTTCTCCCCGCCGCTCCCCTGCTCACGGTCTCGCGTGTCCTGTCGACTCATACCACTACCCGCGCCCGGGGACACTTAACTCCGTTCCGAGTGTGGGGACTGACCGATCAACTACGATACATGGCCTATTAATCGTGATGGTTCGCGGCGACAGGTTCAAGTAGTGCCACTGGATAGCGTGGGATGCAATGTCTCACGACACTGAGGGAGCGTCGGGAACCCCGGCGGATCGAGTTCTCCCAGGGCACGCTGAGAACTGATCCCGAGTTCGCCACGGCTCGGATCTTCGACACTACCCTGCGAGACGGTGAACAGTCGCCCCGTACTTCGTTCTCCTACGACGACAAGCGCGAGATAGCCGCAGCGCTGGACGCTGCCGGCGTCGACGTGATCGAGGCGGGCTTCCCCGTGAACTCCGACGCGGAGTTCGCGGCAGTCCGCGACGTCGCGTCGGCCGCCGACACGACGGTCTGTGGGCTCGCGCGCGTCGTCGAGGACGATATCGAGGCCGCGCTCGACGCCGGCGTCGACATGGTCCACGCCTTCGCGTCGACCAGTGACGTCCAGATCGAGGACTCGATGCACGCCAGCCGCGAGGCCGTGATCGAGCGCTCGGTCGAAACCGTCGTCCGCGCCGCCGACTCCGGGGCCGAAGTGATGTTCTCCCCGATGGACGCCACCCGCACCGACCCCGACTACCTGATCGAGGTCGTCGAGGCCGTATCGGAAGCGGGCGTCGACTGGATCAACGTCCCGGACACCTGCGGGGTCGCGACCCCCGGGCGGTTCGCGGAGCTGATCCGGACGGTCCGGGAGCACACGGACGCCCGGATCGACGTCCACACGCACGACGACTTCGGGCTCGCGAGCGCGAACGCGCTCGCCGGGCTCGAGGCCGGCGCCGACCAGGCGCAGGTCTCCGTCGGCGGTATCGGCGAACGTGCCGGCAACGCCGCCTTCGAGCAGGTCATCATGGCCGCCGAGAGCGTCTACGGCGCCGACACCGGGATCGACACCACCGAGATCACGGCGCTCGCCCGGCTGGTCGAGGAGCGCAGCGGCGTCGACCAGCCGCCGAACGCGCCGGTCGTCGGCGACAACGCGTTCGCCCACGAGTCGGGCATCCACGCCGCGGGCGTCATCGAGAACTCCGCGACGTTCGAGCCCGGGGTGATGACCCCGGAGATGGTGGGGGCGGAACGCGAACTGGTGCTTGGCAAACACACCGGCACCCACTCCGTGCGCGAACGCCTGTGCGACGCGGGGTACGACCCGACCGACGAGCAGGTGCGGGCGGTCACCCGCGAGGTGAAGGACCGCGGCGCCGACGGCGACGAGATCACCGAGGAGACGCTCGAAACCGTCGCCGAGGCCAACGGCGTCGACCGCGAGGCCGAACGCGTCACGGAGGGGCCGGCCCGATGAGCACCGCCGATCGCGCGCCGCGACAGCCGCGGCGCTCTCGATCGTGTCACGTCGGGACATGCCACGAAAAGAGTTATCACGGTCGCTGCCATCGCTCCGCCCATGACGCGCCGACGCCACACCGGTTCGCTCGGCGTCAGCGTCTCGCTCATCATTGTAGGGGCAGCCTGACCCCTACACCCCCCACTTCTCACCCGACCGTCGCACCACCCGACCACCGAGCCTGCAGTCACGTTACACGATGAGCGAGCCAGCACCCGCCGCGGCCCGACCGACCGAGGAAGAGCCGCGGCGCGACGACGAGCGAACGGAACAGTCCGACGAACAGCCGACGGAGACGCCGTCGACTCCGACGACCGGCGCCGACGCGGCCATCGCGGCGCTCACGGCGGCGGGCGTCGAGCACGTCTTCGGCGTGCAGGGCGGCGCGATCATGCCCGTCTACGACGCCCTCGCCGAGGCCGAGGCGGCGCCGACCCACGTCACGATGGCCCACGAGCAGGCGGCGGCCCATGCCGCCGACGCGTACGGGCAGGTGACGGGGGAGCCGGGCGTCTGCATGGCCACATCCGGCCCGGGCGCGACCAACCTCGTGACCGGGATCGCCGACGCCGACATGGACTCCGACCCCGTCGTCGCGCTGACGGGGCAGGTGCCGACGGCGTTCCTGGGCAACGACGCGTTCCAGGAGACCGACACCCTCGGCGTCACCCGCCCGATCACGAAGCAGAACTACGTCGCCGGCGAGGCCGACGCGGTCGGCCCGTCCGTGGGTGAGGCGGTCGAACTCGCCGGCGCCGGCCGCCCGGGGCCGACGCTGGTCGACCTGCCGAAGGACGCGACCACCGCCGAGACGACGGGCGACGAGGCGCCCGAGGCGGAGCTGCCCGAGTACTACGAGGCGCCCGAGTTCGCCGAGGAGTCCGCCGTCGACGCCGCGGCCGACGCGCTCGCGCGCGCCGAGCGCCCGCTGGTGCTCGCGGGCGGGGGCGTCGTGAAAGCCGAGGCTAGCGAGGAGCTGCGGGCGTTCGTCGAAGCGTTCGACGTGCCCGTGGTGACGACGATGCCGGGCATCGGCGCGGTGCCGGAGGACGACGACCGCTGCCTCTCCTTCGCGGGGATGCACGGCACCGGCGCCGCCAACATGGCGGTCTCGCACACCGACTGCCTGTTCGCGATCGGGACGCGCTTCGACGACCGCCTGACCGGCGGCGTCGAGACGTTCGCGCCCGAGGCCGAGGTGATCCACGCCGACATCGACGCCGCGGAGATCTCGAAGAACGTCGAGGCGGACTACCCGCTGGTCGGCGACGCGGCCGCAGTGGTCGAGCAGGTCCACGAGGCGTTCGCCGAGCGAGCCGCCGACGCGACCGAGCGCTACGCCGACTGGCGCGAGCAGTGCCACGAGTGGGAGGAGCAGTACCCCATGACCTACGCGGCGCCGGACGAGGAGCCGCTGAAGCCGCAGTTCGTCGTCGAGGCTGCCGACGCAGCGACGCCCGACGACGCGATCGTCACCACCGGCGTCGGCCAGCACCAGATGTGGGCCGCGCAGTACTGGACGTACCGCGACCCGCGCTGCTGGGTCTCCAGCCACGGGCTGGGGACGATGGGGTACGGGCTGCCCGCCGCGATCGGCGCGAAAGTCGCCGCGCCCGACCGCGAGGTGGTCTGCTTCGAGGGCGACGGCTCCTTCATGATGACGCTGCAGGAGCTGTCGGTCGCGGCCCGCGAGAACCTCGACGTGACCGTGATCGTGCTCAACAACGAGGCTATCGGGATGGTCCGACAGTGGCAGGACGCCTTCTTCGAGGGGCGCCACACCGCCTCGGAGTACGGCTGGATGCCCGAGTTCGAGCCCATCGCCGAGGCGTTCGGCGCGAAAGGGTTCACGCTCGAGGGGTACGACGACGTGGCCGACACGCTGGAGGCGGCGTTCGCCCACGACGGCCCGTCGGTCGTGGACGCCCAGATCGACCCGGGTGAGAACGTCTACCCGATGGTTCCGAGTGGCGGCGACAACAGCGGCTTCGCGCTGTCGGAGGGGCAGCTATGAGCCGGGAGCGAACCGGCGGGGAGTTCGCGGACCGCGACACGGACCGCGACGGACTGCAGGGCCCCGGCCCGGACGAGCGCGAACGACCCAGCGGCCGACGATCGAAAGAGGGCGTCCGCGTCGACCCCGAAGCCGAGGCCAGCCACCCGGCGCGCCGGACAACCATCTCGGCGCTCGTGAAACACGAGCCGGGCGTGCTCGCGGAGGTCGCGGGGCTGGTGAGCCGGCGGCGGTTCGACATCGACTCGCTGACCGTCGGCCCGACGACGAACCCCGAGACCGCCCGGATGACGCTGACGATCGAGGAGCCGGAGCCGGGCGTCCGACAGGTCGAGAAACAGCTGGAGAAGCTGGTGCCGGTGATCTCGGTCCGGGAGCTGGGCCGGGACGCGGTCCGGCGCGAGCTCGCGGTGCTGAAAGTCCACGACGACGACCCCGCGGCGGTCGAGGCGGTCGCGGAGATGTTCGATGCCCGCACGCTCGACGCCGAGCCCGGGACCGTCACCGTCGAGGTGACGGGCAGTTCCGCCGAGGTCGACCGCGCGATCGAGGCGTTCCAGCGCTTCGGCGTCAGGGAGCTCACCCGGACGGGCACGGCCGCGCTGGCTCGCGGGAACGAGTGGACCACCGACGCGGAGGAAGAACGCTACGAACGACAGCCGGTCGACGCCGCGGCGACGGACTCGGCGTCGGCCACGGAGGGCGCGGAAGCGCACACCGACGATGACTGAGAACACGATCTACCACGACGACGACGCGGCGCACAGCTACATCGAGGAGAAGACGGTCGCGGTGCTCGGCTACGGGAGCCAGGGCCACGCCCACGCACAGAACCTCGCGGAGAGTGGGGTCGACGTGATCGTCGGCCTACGCGAGGGGTCGGCCTCCCGGAACGCCGCCCGCGAGGACGGGCTCACCGTCGCGACGCCCGCGGAGGCCGCGGCGGCCGCCGACGTGGTGTCGATGCTCGTCCCGGACAACGTCCAGCCCGACGTGTACGAGGAGATCGTGCCGGAGCTGGAGGCCGGCGACACGCTCCAGTTCGCCCACGGGTTCAACATCCACTACGACCAGATCGAACCATCCGAGGACGTCGACGTGACGATGGTCGCGCCCAAGAGCCCGGGCCACATCGTCCGCCGCCAGTACGAGGCGGGCGAGGGGACGCCCGGCCTGCTCGCGGTGTACCGCGACGCGACCGGCGAGGCCACACAGGAGGCGCTGGCGTACGCCGCCGCCATCGGCTGTGCCCGCGCGGGCGTGATCGAGACCACGTTCCGCGAGGAGACCGAGACCGACCTGTTCGGCGAGCAGGCGGTGCTCTGTGGCGGCGTCACCGAGCTCGTGAAGGCGGGGTACGAGACGCTGACCGACGCCGGCTACAGCCGCGAGATGGCGTACTTCGAGTGTCTGAACGAGCTGAAGCTCATCGTCGACCTGCTGTACGAGGGCGGGATGAGCGAGATGTGGGACTCCGTCTCCGACACCGCCGAGTACGGCGGCCTCACCCGCGGCGAGGTGGTCGTCGACGACCACGCCCGCGAGCAGATGGAGACCGTGCTGGAGGAGGTCCAGAACGGGGAGTTCGCCCGCGAGTGGATCGCCGAGAACCAGGCCGGCCGGCCGTCGTACGGCCAGCGCCGCCGCGCCGAGAAGGCCCACGACATCGAGGACGTGGGCGAGGAGCTCCGCGCGCTGTTCGCCTGGAGCGAGGAGGGGAACCGAGAGCCAGCCGACGCACCCGCAGACGACTGAGACAATGACCCGAGACAAAGACGAGACGACACGACGGACCGACGAGCCGAACCGACCGACTACTGCCCGAACGATGGGCGACGTGAGCCACACCAACCCCATGACCGGGGAGACGTTCGGCGACTCCCAGGTGTTCCAGCGGGGGACCGTCGCCATCGTCGACGGCGGCGAAGCGAAAGCTGCCGACGACCGCGACGACAGTGACGAGGAGGCGATGAAAGACGTCGACCACACGCCCCGCGAGGACGCCCCCGAAGCCAACGAGGCGTACGTTCGCGGCGTCGACCGCGAGGACGAGGTCGACGAGGAGGCCGAGACAGCGGCCAACGAGGGGGCCGAGGACGAGGAGCCCGTATGAGCGAGGGGACGCTGTACGATGCGGTCTGGGACCGCCACCGCGTCCGGCGACTCCCCAGCGGACAGGACCAGCTGTTCGTCGGGCTACACCTGATCCACGAGGTCACGAGCCCGCAGGCGTTCGGGATGCTGGAGGAGCGCGGGCTGGAGATCGCCTACCCCGAACGCACGCACGCCACCGCCGACCACATCGTCCCCACGGACGACCGGGAGCGCCCCTACGACGACGAGGCCGCGGAGTCGATGATGAGCGAACTGGAGGAGAACGTCCGGGAGCGGGGGCTGACGTTCGACCATCCCGACACCGGCCGACAGGGGATCGTCCACGTCGTCGGCCCGGAGCAGGGGCTGACCCAGCCCGGGATGACGATCGTCTGTGGCGACTCTCACACCGCGACCCACGGCGCCTTCGGCGCGCTGGCGTTCGGAATCGGCACCTCCCAGATCAGGGACGTGTTCGCGACCGGCACCGTCGCGATGGAGAAGCAGGCCGTCCGCCGGATCGAGGTGACGGGCGAGCTCGGCGACGGCGTCACCGCGAAGGATCTGATCCTCACGATCATCGGCGAGCTCGGCACCGACGGCGGCGTCGGCTACGTGTACGAGTACGGCGGCCCGGCGGTCGAGGCGCTGTCGATGGCCGGCCGGATGACCGTCTGCAACATGTCGATCGAGGGCGGCGCCCGCGCGGGCTACGTCAACCCCGACGAGACCACCTACGAGTGGCTCCGGGAGACCGACGCGTTCGCCGACGAGCCGGAGAAGTTCGCCGAGCGCAGGGAGTACTGGGAGTCGATCCGCTCTGGCGACGACGCCACCTACGACGACGTGGTAACGATCGACGCCAGCGAGATCGAGCCGACCGTCACGTGGGGGACGACGCCCGGCCAGACCGTCAACGTCTCCGAGCCGGTGCCGGCACTGGCGGATCTGCCGCCGGAGGACCGCGCGGTCGCCGAACGCGCACAGGAGCACATGGGCGTCGAGCCCGGCGAACCGATGGCCGGCTTCCCGGTCGACGTGGCGTTCCTGGGCTCCTGTACGAACGCGCGGCTCTCGGACCTGCGGGCGGCCGCCGAGGTCGTCGAGGGGCGAGAACTGGCCGACGACGTTCGCGGCCTCGTCGTCCCGGGCAGTCAGCGCGTGAAATCCGCCGCTGAACGGGAGGGACTGGACGAGACGTTCCGCGACGCCGGCTTCGAGTGGCGCGGCGCGGGCTGCTCGATGTGTCTCGGGATGAACAGCGACCAGCTCGAGGGTGACGAGGTGTGTGCCTCCTCCTCGAACCGAAACTTCGTGGGTCGGCAGGGGAGCGCCGACGGGCGGACGATCCTGATGAGCCCCGAGATGGTCGCCGCCGCGGCCGTGACCGGCGAGGTGACGGACGTGCGCGAACTCGACGCGGCGCCGGAGGTGGCGCGATGAGCGGCCAGGGCGCCGAGGGGGGTGGCGTCGATGCGCCCCCCATCGAGTCGGTCGTAGGCACGGGCGTCCCGGTGCGGGGGAACGACATCGACACCGACCAGATCATCCCCGCGCGGTTCCTGAAGGTGCTCACCTTCGAGGGGCTTGGCGAGTTCGCGTTCTTCGACCAGCGCTACGAGAACACTGGACCGGACGCGGATGGTGGTGAGATCGCCGAGAGCCCCACGGACCACCCGTTCAACGACGAGCGGTTCCGGGACGCATCGGTGCTGGTGGTCAACGCCAACTTCGGCTGTGGCTCCTCCCGGGAGCACGCGCCGCAGGCGCTCAAACGGTGGGGGATCGACGCCGTCGTCGGCGAGTCGTTCGCGGAGATCTTCGCGGGCAACTGCCTCGCGCTGGGGATCCCGACCGTCACCGCAGACAGCGAGGCGATCGAGGCGCTCCAGGAGCACGTGGAGGAGCACCCCGACACCGAGATCACCGTCGACGTAGCTGCGGAAACGGTGCGCTACGACGGCAACGAGATCGACGCCAGCGTCGACTCGGCCCAGCGCCAGTCCCTCGTCGCGGGCGAGTGGGACACCACCGCGCTGCTCGGCTCGAACCCCGAGGCGGTCGCGGAGACGGCCGCCTCGCTGCCCTACACGGACCAATGACCGACGAGATCGCCGTGATCCCCGGCGACGGCATCGGGCAGGAGGTCGTCCCCGCCGCCGTGCGGGTGCTGGAGGCTGTGGATCCCGAGTTCACTTTCCAGGAAGCTGAGGCCGGCGACGCCGTGGCCGAGAACCGAGGGACGCCGTTGCCGGAGTCGACCGTCGACACCGTCGAGGCCGCCGACGCGACGCTGTTCGGTGCGGCGGGCGAGACGGCGGCCGACGTGATCCTCCCGCTCCGGGAGGCGGTCGGCAGTTTCGCGAACGTCCGGCCCGCGCGGTCCTCCCCTGGCGTCGACGCCCTCCGACCCGAGACGGATCTCGTGTTCGTCCGAGAGAACACTGAGGGCGTCTACTCGGGCATCGAGAGCGACCTCGGCGAGGGCGTCACGACGCTCACCCGAGTCGTTACGGAGTCCGCCTCCCGGCGGATCGCGGAGTTCGGGTTCGAGTACGCCGCCGAGCGCGACGCTGACGTGACGGTCGCGCACAAGGCGAACGTGATGCGCGTCACCGACGGGCAGTTCCTCGACGCGATCGACGCCGTCGCCGAGGAGCGCGGCACCGAGTACGAGACCGAACTGATGGACGCGCTGGCGACGAAACTGCTGCTCGACCCGACGCAGTACGACGTGATCGTCTGTCCGAACCTCGCGGGCGACGTGCTTTCGGATCTCGCGGCGGGGCTCGTCGGAGGGCTGGGACTGCTGCCCTCCGCGAACGTCGGCGCCGAGAACGCGCTGTTCGAGCCGGTTCACGGCACCGCGCCGGACATCGCGGGCGAGGGGGTCGCCAACCCCGCGGCGACGATCCTGAGCGCGGCGATGCTGCTCGCCCACTTGGGTCACGACGACGCGGCCGCGGACGTGCGCTCGGCGGTGGAGCGCGTTCTCGACGAGGGGCCGCGAACGCCGGATCTCGGCGGCACGGCGACCACGGACGAGGTCGCCGACGCCGTGATCCGCAAACTCTAGTCGGTTCTTGCGCGCGGTTCCAGTTTCTTCACCCGCGTCGACAGCGTCAGGAACGTCGCCGTGAGCGTGAGCACGACCGCGCCCGCGGCCGCGAGGCTGTGGATCTCCGGTGGGTGGGTGAGGAACCCGTCGGCGCCGACGGTCTGGCCCGGGATGAGCGTGTGGTGGGGCGTCCCGATCACCGGGACGAAGTAGTCGACGAGGTCGTTCAGCCCGTACCACAGCACTGCGACCGCGACCGCCCGAACCGGGAAGTCGGAGATGCGGTGGAGCACGAACGCCTGTACCACCATCGCGAGGTGGCTGAACAGGAGGAACAGGTACATCGGCAGGGGGTTGACCGCGCGGAACGCGTCCGAGAAGGCGAGCAGCACGTACGGCGTCCAGAGGCCGAGCTTCCAGCAGCCGAAGAAGGCGAGCGCGGAGAGGTACTCGTTCGCCCGACCGAGCGCCCAGGCGCCGAACGCGAGCGCGATGAACAGCGTCGCCGCGGGGCTGTCGGGGACAAACAGCCAGAACGCCGCCGGCTCCGCCGCGAACTGGCCAGTGATCAGCGGGTCCGAGAGGGGGAGGGGGTGGAAGCCGTAGTACCAGAAGCCGAAGGCGGTGCCGACGAGGTTGATCGCGACGACGAGCCACACCGCGCGCAGGCCGAAATCCTCGACGGCCCGCGGCAGCGGCGCGAGCCAGCGCGGCAGCGCGTCGCGGTCGGGCAGGCGCGAGCGGGGGAGCAAGCCCGGCAGGGTCATGGGTGTGGGAGCGAGCGGCGGTGGCAAAGGGCTGCCGGTGCGGGTGCGGGCAGACCGGCAGGGACAGATGGGCTGCCGGTGACGGTGCGGGCAGACCGGCAGGGACAGAAGGGCTGCCGGTGACGGTGCGGGCAGACCGGCAGGGACAGAAGGGCTGCCGGTGCCGGTCCGGGCGGATCTATCCACTCGCGAGGGGTCCGTCACCGCGACGGCGAAGCAGGAACTGGTAGCCGGCGACGAGCACCGCTGTCACGCCGACCGTTACGGCGACGCTCGCAGCCGGCACTCCCGTCAGTGGCGGGAGGTCGAAACCACTCCCCGCCTCGACGACGCCCGTGACGACGGAGAGCAGGAGCACGGCGGCCCACATCCCGCCGATCGCGTACCCCACCTGATCGAGGTGGTCGGTACGGGACGCGTGGGCCAGCACCGCCGCGCCGGCGAGCAGCGGGACGACGAGCAGCGGATGGGCCGGATCGGGGACGAGCAGGCTGCCGCCGAGCAGGATCGCGACGGCGTAGACGATCAGTGTGAGGAGGCGGCGGAGGTCGGGAACCATACGTGGTCGTCCGGGGGGAGGTCAGTTGAACGCTGTGCCGTAACTCCCGGCCGAACGGGCCGAAGCCACCCCCCTTAAGTCCCGTCCGCCGCAAACGCCTGTATGGACGAAGTGGACGACATCGAGGAGCTCAAACGGGGCACCGACCTCGTGAAGCGCGGCTTCGCGAAGATGCAGAAAGGCGGCGTCATCATGGACGTCGTGAACCGCGAGCAGGCCCGGATCGCCGAGGACGCCGGCGCCGTCGCGGTGATGCACCTCGAAGCCGTCCCGGCGGACATCCGCAAGCGCGGCGGCGTCGCGCGGATGGCCAACCCCGGCGAGATCGCGGAGGTCACCGACGAGGTGTCGATCCCGGTGATGGGGAAGGTCCGGATCGGCCACCGCAAGGAGGCCGAGATCATGGAGGCCGCCGGCGCGGACATGGTCGACGAGAGCGAGGTGCTCACCCCCGCCGAGGAGGAGTACCACATCGACAAACGGGACTTCACCGCCCCGTTCGTCTGCGGCGCACGAAACCTCGGCGAGGCGCTCCGGCGCATCGACGAGGGCGCGGCGATGATCCGCACCAAGGGCGAGGCCGGGACGGGCGACGTGAACCAGGCGGTCCACCACCAGCGCAACATCAAGAGCGCGATCCGCAAGCTCTCCGGGATGAACTACGAGGAACGGGAGATGTGGGCCCGCGAGAACGAGGCGCCGCGGGATCTGGTCCACGAGACCGCCGATCTCGGTCGGCTGCCGGTCGTGAACTTCGCGGCCGGCGGGATCGCGACGCCCGCCGACGCGGCGCTGATGATGTACCACGGCTGTGACGGCATCTTCGTCGGCTCGGGGATCTTCGGCGCGGAGAGCCCCGAGAAGATGGGCAGCGCGATCGTCGAGGCCGTGAACAACTGGGACGACCCCGAGGCGCTGATGGAGATCGCCTCCGACGTCGGCGGCGGGATGAAGGGTGAATCGAACGTGGATCTGCCCGAGGAGGAGAAGCTCCAGGGCCGCGGGAATTAGCTGTTCGACGACTCGTCGTTCGGTCCTTCTTTCGGAGCGGTCGCCGTCGGGATCGGTGGGGCTACCGGGACAGCGTGCTGCCGACCACGCCGGCGGTCCCGAGCAGAACGCCGCCACCCAGCCCGAGTGCGAGGCTTCCCAACAGCGCCGGCGTGACGGCGTCGTTCAGCACGATCACGAAGAGGACCAGCACCGCCACCCCGACGATCAGCCACTGCCCCCGCTCAAAGGCACGCCGCAGCGGTTCGATGTGGTCGGCGACACCGGTGACGAGGCCGTAGAGGAACCCGAGCCCGACGCCGAGGGTCGAGAGCGAACCCACTCCGGCGCCCGCGCGGAACAGCACGGCTACCCCGACCACACCGAGGACGGCTCCGACCAGCAGCTGTAGCGACGTTTGGATGTCGTTTTTCATATTTTCTATTCCCTCATATCTAAGTCATTCAATACAAATAAAAATGCCTCTACCAGTGATTACAGGCGGGCAGGGTGTCCTGGAGCAGGAGAACGCCACGCTGCTCGAGGAAGAGAAACTCCAGGGTCGCGGGAACTAGTCGGTTTAGCGTTCCGTTTTCACGGAGCGAGGCGGTGACGTGTACCTGCATTGCGAGTCGACCGTGTTTCGGTTGGCTGCCGCCACTGCGTCTCGATCGTTGACTACTGGGACAGCGACCGCGACAGCATCTCGATGCTTGGCCACTTGCGACCGCAGTCTGCCGGGCACGAGGCCCGGCAGGGCGCCGACTCCCCACCCCTCCCCCCGCGCTGTCGACGAGAGCCTCCGGCTCTCGTCTGCCAACCAGAACGCAAAGCGTTCTGGTGATGGCGACGGGTCGCCAGCGCGAGGCGCCCACCGCGACCGCACCGCGGTCGCTGTCGGCGCGAAGCGCACGCGGCCTCGTGCCGCGTGTCAGAGTGGGACCGAAGGTCCCACAGGCCGTACGGGCGACGCACGGGTCGCCCGTACGACAGCGAAGGAACGAGTCGGCTGGGGAGGAAGCGAGGCGCGAAAACTCGCCGGAGTCCCCACGAGCGGAGCGAGTGGGTGCACGTCGGGGCGAAGCCCCGACGGAGGCGAGGCAAACCGCCTCAAAGCGAGCGAGGCGGGACCGAAGGTCCCGCTGGCAGCCGGCGGCAGAGCCGCCGGCGACGGCGAACGGAGTGAGCCGCGAGCAGTGTGGGCTGTGCGGGGCGGTGCGGTCGCAAGTGGTCATGCTCACTCCGCGGTCCTCCCCACAGTCGAAGCACCGAACTCCACGACCAGCCTCACCGTCACGACCCAACCGAGCGCAGGCCTTTGGCTCCCGAACGAGCGTCGTCGCCGAACTCGACGACGGCAACAACCCTGCCGGGGCGGGGTACGTGATCGACCGCGACGCAGGCCACGGTCCGAACACTTCAGAATTTTCAGAAATGGAGAAGTGTTCGAACTTCGTAGCCACTCTGCGCCGTGGGCCAGTTCCGGGCCCCCGCGCCGCAGTCGTCCACGAGTCATCGGTGCTCCTCGTTCGGATGGGGGTCGGCGCCGCCGAGGCTCTTGAACCGACCGACGGAGCGGAAAAGCACTATGTGACACGAACGCGAACCGTCGATCGATGCCCTCCATCGACCTCCGGTACGGCTACCTCGCGGTCGTTGCGGTGGGGACGCTACTCGTCGCGTCGTTCCTCGCCGAGACCCCGCAGTTGCGCCTCGCCGGCACGACCCTCGCGACGCAGTCCGTCATCGGCGTCGCTGCGGGCCTCCTCACGATCTCGGTCGCCGTCTCGGAGCTCCGCGGCGGCGATAGACGGTCGGCGCTCTATTTCGGGCTGCTGGGTGTCGGCGTCGCGCTCGCGCTGAGCGGCTGGACGCTGGTCGCCTCGTTCGGTGTCGTCCTCACGCTGCTGAGCGCCGCTGTCGCGTGGCGGGTCGACCGCCACGTCCGTCGATTCGTTGCGGACGACGCGTCGTAACTGGCTCCGGCGGGAGCGCGGCGCCCGGCCGTCGCGGTGAGAACTACAGTTCGACGCCCGGCGGGATGAGGCTCCGCTCGCGGAGGAACTCCCCGTCGGCGTCGTACACCAGGAACGTCTCCTTCTCGTACTCCACCATCTCGTCGCCCTCGATGGAGACGATCACGCGGTACCCCCCCTCCTCCTCGGCGTCGACGTACGCCCGGGCGGCCTCGATGAACTGGAGCACGTCGTCGGACTCCTCGTTGAGTTCGAGCACGTACTCCCCAGTCACGCGGTTGGTGACGGCGACGACCCCCGGCACCGGCTCGTCCTCGTCGCCCAGCTCGTCCTGGAGCCGGAACGCGACGTCGACGTCCTCGCCGTCGAGCAGGTCGCCGTCGGTGTCGCTGAGGCGCTCCCGAAGCGTCTCACCCGGGCCGCTGAAGTCGATTTCGACCAGCGGCTGGGCGGGCTCGCCGCCGTCCGCCGCCCAGTCGACGTTCGTGACGTCCAGCTCGAAGTAGTCGCGCCTCATTCGATACTGGACGGTTAGCGATGGGCACCTAAAACCGTAACGCCCGTCCGCAGTCAGTGCACGATCACCGTCCGACGTTGGAACAAAGTGACCCCGGAACACATCGCTGCACATGGTCCACCGCAGTCGCCGCCGGTTCCTCCAGGCGAGCGCCGCCGCCGTCGCAGTCGGCAGCGCGGGCTGTCTGGGCGGATCGAGCCCGGCACAGAAGGCTGCACAGCGCCGGATCGACCACGGAACGACCCCGCCCGCCGGGACGTGGCCGACCGCAGACTACGACGCGCGGGGCACGCGTCACAACCCCGATGCCGCCCTGCCGCGATCGGCGCCGGCGACCGAGTGGTCGGTGTCGTTCCCGGGCGTCGCCTCATCGGTGATCGTCGGCCCCGAGTTCGTGTACGCAAGCTCCGACGAGGCGACTGTGGCGGTCACCCCCGACGGCACCGAGCAGTGGCGCGTCGAGGTCGGCGGCGGCCTGACGTACGTCGCGGGACGGCTGTACGTGACTGACGACGATCTGGTCGCGCTTGACGCCGAGTCCGGCGACGAGATCTGGCGCGCGTCGGACGGGGAGGGCCCGAACGCGGTGTTCGAGTCGCGCGGGACGGTGTACGTCACCGAGCGGACGAGGCTCCGCGGGTTCCACGCCGACTCCGGCGAGGAACGCTGGCGGATCGAGACCGACCGCTACCCCCGGCTCGTCGCCGACGACGGGCAGGTCGCAGTCGTGACCGGCCGACGCGTGCGCTTCCTCGAACCCGGGGAGGTCGAGGACGGCCTGTTCCGCGAGCCCGAACCCCAGGTCGTCGAGACGCTGGAGCCGGGCTGGTACCCGGAGATCATTGACGCGACGCTGGTAGACGGCTCGTTCTACCTCGGCCAGTTCGGCGACAGCGTCGCGGACCTGAACGCGACGGCCCGGAAGTTCGATCTCATGACGGACGACGAGCGGTGGGTGACGCCGTTCGACTGGAGCGGCGTCGGCGCGATCGCGGTCGACGACGAGCGCGTCTACGCGGCCCCCTACCGCGCGACGCTCGATCCCATGGAGTCTGCCGTGGTCGCGCTGGACCGCGAGACGGGAACCGAGGTGTGGCACGACGACGGCGAACTACTCGGATCGCCGACCGTCGGCGGTGACGTGGTCGTCGCCGGCGGCGCCCATCCGGGATCGCCGAGCGTCTGTGTGTCCAAGAGCGACGGCGCCGGGACGGAGGAGGACGAAACCGAGACGGAGCGGACCTGCTCCGAGGGCGAACCGGCGGCCGAATCGGGCGTGCTCCGGGCGTTCGACGCCGCGACCGGCGAGAGTCTGTGGACCGTCGAGCCGGGGGCGTCGTACGGGAGCTACCCGATCGCGCTGGCCGGCGAGCGGCTCTACCTCGGCGACGCCGACGGCGTCCACGCGTTCGCGTGACCTGCCCGGGGCGCACATGTTTAAGTCCGCCCGGCGGATAGCCCGGACAACGACGGCATGTCGGGGGAGCTCATCGACGGGTCGGATCTCGAGGACACGCTCTCGGACCTCAAGCGTCGCATCTCCCGAACGGTGGAGATGCTCCGGGGGTCCGAGCTCGAGACCCGGCCGTTCCGCCCCGGCGAGGACGGCCCGCTCGCCAGTTTCGACGTGCCGGAGGGCCACAACGAGGTCGACCGCTACTGGGTGAACGCCCCCTACGCCTACGTGGTGATCACCCACGACCCGGAGGCGAGCGAACATCAGTACTTCGCGGTCGAGCCGGATCTGGACGAGTTCGAGTCGCTGCTGCTGCGCCGGGTCGTCGAGGACATCCGCGACCCGCTGCTGTACCGCGCGGCCCGCACCGACGCCGACGAGGAGACGCTGCGCGAGGAGCTGTCGGGGCTGCTCGAACAGTACGGCGTCGAGGCCGACATGGGGACGTTCCACTCGCTACTCTACTACTTGGTCCGTGACTTCCGCGGCTACGGGAAGGTCGACCCGCTGCTCAACGACAACCACATCGAGGACATCTCGTGTGACGGCTACGAGCTCCCCATCTTCGTCTACCACGACGACTACACCGACATCGAGACGAACATCTCCTTCGAGGCGGAGGCGCTGGACAACTACGTCATCCGCCTGTCCCAGCAGTCCGGCCGCCACATCTCCGTCGGCGACCCTATCGTCGAGACGACGCTGCCGGACGGCTCCCGTGCCGAACTCGCGCTGGGCGAGGAGGTCACGCCGCGGGGCTCGGCGTTCACGATCCGCCAGTACGCCGAGGAGCCGTTCACGCCGATCGACCTGATCGAGTACGACACGTTCACCATCGGCGAGATGGCGTACTTCTGGCTCTGTATCGAGCACAACAAGTCGCTCATCTTCGCCGGCGGGACCGCGTCGGGGAAGACCACGTCGATGAACGCCGTCTCCATGTTCATCCCGCCGCGGGCGAAGGTGCTCACCATCGAGGACACCCGCGAACTCTCGCTGTACCACGACAACTGGCTCTCCTCGGTCACCCGCGAGCGACTGGACGAGGGGACCGACATCGACATGTACGACCTGCTGCGCTCCGCGCTGCGCCACCGGCCGGAGTACATCGTCGTCGGCGAGGTGCGCGGGGCGGAAGCGGTC
Source organism: Halolamina sp. CBA1230 (assembly GCF_002025255.2). Taxonomy (GTDB): domain Archaea; phylum Halobacteriota; class Halobacteria; order Halobacteriales; family Haloferacaceae; genus Halolamina. Next base: position 399,898 of record NZ_CP054587.1, on the reverse strand, counting down.
ACGCTGTTCCAGGCGATGAACACCGGCCACACGACGTTCTCGACGATGCACGCCGACTCGATCGAGACGGTGATCAATCGCTTAGAGAACGAGCCGATCAACGTCCCCCGCGCGATGGTCCAGAGCCTCGACATGATCTCGATCCAGGTGCTCACCCGGAAGGGCGAGGAGCGCGTCCGCCGCGCGAAGACGATCGGCGAGATCGGGGGGATCGACCAGCGCACGGGCGAACTCGACTACTCCGCGGCGTTCACCTGGGAGGCAGACACCGACACGGTGCGCCGGCAGGACTCCTCGCTGCTCGAGGAGATCCAGGGCGAACGGGGGTGGAGCCGCTCCCGACTGCTCGAGGAGATCCGGAACCGCGAGCGGTTCCTGGAGTTCCTCCTGAAGCGCGGTATCACCGACTACCGGGCGTTCACGGCGCTGATCAACGAGTACTACGCCCACCCCGAACGGGTGATGGAACGGGTCGAGAGCGCCGACGTGGAGCTCTCGGCGGGCGAGGAGCTGGCGGACACGGTGGAGTGAGATGCTGTGGCTGCTGCCGCTGCTGTTCGCGGTCGCGCTGCTGATCCCGCTTGCGGCCGCGCAGGTGAGCCGGGGGACGGACCTGCTGGTCTCCCGGCTCTCGCTCTCGTTGTTCGGTGACTACGTCGCCAACGAGAGCCCGCGAAAGCAGGACCAACAGTCCCGGCTGCGGGCGGCCCACGTCGAAACCACCCACCGCGTCTACGCCGCGCGGACGCTGCTGTACAGCCTGCTGTTGGGGATCAGCGGCAGTATCTTCGGCGTCTACGGCGCCGCGGTACTGCTCCGAATGCTCCGCATCAGCGGCGACGCCGTCCGCGCCCAGCTCCCGGCCGCGCTGCGCTTCCTCGCTGACCTGACTCGGGTGACCGAACTCACACTGTCGGAGCTGTTCGTGCTGGTGTTCGTCTCCAGCGCGACCGTCGGCACCGCGCTCGCGTTCGGCACCTACTACCTCCGATGGGCGATGCTCGACGAGCGGGCGTCGAACCGCGCTAGCGAGATCGAGGCGACGCTCCCCCGAACGATCGCGTTCGTCTACGCGCTCTCGCGGTCGGGGATGGCGTTCCCCGCGATCCTCGACACGCTGACCCGGAATCGCGACGTGTACGGCGAGGCGGCCGTCGAGATCGGCGTCGCCGTCCGGGACATGAACACGTTCGGCACCGACGTGCTGAGCGCGCTCGACCGGATGGCCGACCGCACGCCGAGTGAGGGGATGGAGGAGTTCGGCGAGAACCTCGCCTCCGTGCTCGGCTCGGGGCAGTCGCTCCCGAACTTCCTCAAAGACCAGTACGAACGCTACCAGGAGGAGGCCGAGGCCCAGCAGCGCCAGTACCTCGACCTGCTGTCGACGTTCGCGGAGGCGTACGTCACGGTGCTGGTCGCGGGGCCGCTGTTCCTGATCACGATCCTCGTCGTGATCGGCCTGGTGCTCCAGGAGACGCTGGGGCTCCTCCGGATCGTCGTCTACCTCGGCATCCCGCTGTCGAGCATCGCGTTCATCGCGTACATCGACAGCTCGACGAAGACGATCAGTGAGACGCTGGGGAACGAGCGCTCCGAGATCCCCTCGGTCGGGATCAGCGGCATCACCGACGCGGTCGACGACGACACGCCCGCACTGGCGGACGGCGGCGTCGGGAGCGTCTCCGACGAGTGGGCCGCCAGCCGCGAACGCCTCGAACTGTACGCGAAGTTCGAGTCGGTGCTGGGCTGGCTCCGGAGCCCCGGGCAGGTGCTGCTGCGCAACCCCGAGTACAGCTTCGCCGTCACGGTCCCGGTCGGGCTCTGGTGGGTCGTCGTCCGGTCAGGCGCGGTGCCGCTCTCGCCGCTTTCGGCGCTGCGGACGGTCGACTCGCCGGTCGTCGAGGCGATCCTGTTCGCGACGGGCGCCTTCGCGCTGCTGTACGAGATCGACAAGCGCCGGGTGAAGGCGATCGAGAAGGTGATCCCGGACTTCCTCGACCGGCTGGCGAGCGTCAACGACGCCGGGGTGAGCGTGGTCCAGAGCATGGAGCGGCTCACGCGCTCGGACCTCGACGCGCTGAACCCCGAACTCCAGCGGGCGTGGGAGGACGTGCGCTGGGGCGCCGACGTCCGCGCCGCCTTCCGCCGGATGGAGCGCCGGATCGACTCGCCGATGATGACCCGCGCGACGGTGCTGATCACCAACGCAATGACCGCAAGCGGGGAGATCGCGCCCGTGCTGGAGATCGCCGCCGACGAGGCCCGGGCGAGCCGCCGGCTCCAGCGCGAACGCCGCCAGGAGATGCTGACGTACCTGATGGTGATCTACATCTCCTTTTTCGTGTTCATCGGGATCGTGTTCGCGCTCTCCTCGTCGTTCATCCCGGCGATCGAGAGCGCGAACCTCGGCGGCGCGAGCAGCGGCGGGCTCCCCAGTGGCGTCTCCTCCGGCGTGTTCAGCGGGCTGGGCAGCGTCGACACCGCGGCGTACACGCTGCTCTTCTTCCACGCGGCCGTGATGCAGGCGATCTTCTCCGGGCTGGTCGCTGGCCAGCTCGGCGAGGGGAGCCTCGCCGACGGCGCGAAACACGTCGTCGTCCTGCTGGCGCTGACCGTGATCGCGTTCGTCTTCCTGTAGCCGACTCTCGACCCAGCCATGTCCCACGCCGGCCACACCTACGACCGCATCGCCGCCCACTTCTCGAAGACCCGCGAGTACGCCTGGCCCGAGATCGAGGAGTTCCTGGACGACCGGACGGGCGAACTGGGGCTGGATCTCGGCTGCGGGAACGGCCGCCACGCCGAGGTGCTGGCCGACCACGCCGACCGCGTCGTCGGCGTCGACGCCAGCACGGGGCTGCTCGCGGAGGCCGCCGACCGCGCGGCGGAGAGCGGATTCGACGCCGATCTCGTGACGGGCGACGCCGCCACGATCCCGCTACGCGACGAGACGGTCGATCTCGCGGTGTACGTCGCGACGTTGCACCATCTCCGGCCGCGCGAGCGCCGCCTCGCCAGCCTCGACGAACTGGCTCGCGTGCTCGCACCCGACGGCCGGGCGCTCGTGAGCGCGTGGAGCACCGAGCACACGAAGTTCGAAGCGGAGGAGACCGACGGCTGGGGGCTCGATACGGAGATCGACTGGACGCTACCCGGCGGCGAGACGGTGGGACGGTTCTACCACGTGTACGATCCCGCGGAGTTCGAGGCGGACCTGCAGGAGAGTGATCTGGAACTGCTCGAGTGGGAGCTCTCGAGCGGGAACTGTTACGCGGTCGTTGGGCCCTGAGCGCCGGACCGGTGCTCCGACGGGTGCAAACGGTCACGAACCGCCGACAGGTAGAAGGATGCCATCTGACACAGGTACACGCACGATGGAGCGAGTGACCGTCGACGAAGTCGAGTCGGTGTCGCCACCGGACGAAGGGATCCCCGACGGCGCGATGGCCGATTCGATCGGGGAGGTTCGGATGCTGGCCGGGCCACTCGGCACGGCCGAAGTCGCCGTCAACCACTACGAACTCGCCCCCGGGGAGAGCTTCACGCTCTCCTCGCACTGTCACGACGAACAGGAGGAGGTGTTCTACGTCGAGTCCGGCGAGATCACGTTCGAGACGCCGGACGACGAGCTGACGGTGGATGCGGGCGAACTGCTCCGCGTCGCTCCGGGAGAGTACCAGCTCGGGACGAACCGCGGCGACGAATCTGCTGCCGCGATTGTCGTGGGCGCGCCGCGGGAGGAGGAGAGCGGAAAAATGCTGCTGACCTGCGGTGACTGCGGCGAGTACACGCCCCACCGACTCGACGAGTCGGACGAGCAGTACTGCTGCACCGAGTGTGGAGCCGGGTTCACGTAACGCGACCGCAACCGCCGTCGCGCTTTTCCCCCGCTCGCGCCTACTGTCGGCAAATGGATGCCGCCATCGTGACTGTGGGGGACGAACTGCTGACCGGCGACATCGAGAACACCAACGCGACGTGGCTCTGTGCTCGCCTCGACGACCGCGGGGTGGACGTCGAACGCGTCACGACCGTTCCGGACCGCATCGCCGACATCGCCCGCGTCGTGAACGAGTACCACGCCGAGTACGACGCCGTGCTCGTCACCGGCGGCCTCGGCCCGACCCACGACGACGTGACGATGGCGGGTGTCGCCGCCGCGTTCGGCCGCGAGATCGAACTGAACGACGAGGCCGTCGAGTGGCTCCGGGAGGGCGGTTACGAGAGCGACGACCTCGCGACCGGCACCGCCGAACTCCCGGCCGGCGCGCGCCCGCTGCACAACGCCGAGGGTGTCGCGCCCGGCGCAGTCGTGGAGTCCTGCTACGTGTTCCCGGGCGTGCCCGCGGAGATGCAGGCGATGTTCGCGGGCGTCGCCGGGGAGTTCACCGGCGAGCAGACGTACACCGAGCGCGTGGAGACGCCGGAGCCGGAGAGCGCGCTGCTCGATCGGCTCTCGGCGGTACAGGACCGTTTCGACGTGAGCGTCGGCTCCTACCCGGGCGGGACGGTGACGCTGAAACTCACCGCGACCGATCCCGCGGAGGCCCGCCGGGCGGCCGAGTGGCTATCCGAGCACGTCGAACCAGTGGACGAAGCGGCAGAGTAAGCTACTGATAGATCGCGAGCGTCCACGCTGCCGTTACCACGATGCCGAGCACGAGCGCGACGGCGCCAGAAAGCGCCGGATCGAGCGAGACGCCGTCGATAGCGGTCTGAAGCATGGCCGGGTTTTGGACCGACCCGCGCTTAGCTCTGATGGTCCGCGCATCCACCGCAGCCGTCGCCGGCTCCGCGGTCGTTTTCCCCCTCCCCGCCGAAGGGCGGCTATGCACGTTGGCTTCGTCCTCAACCCCATCGCGGGGATGGGCGGCCGCGTCGGCCTGAAAGGGACCGACGGGAAGGTCGCCGAGGCCCGCGCCCGCGGCGCGGAACCGCGCGCGCCGGAGCGGGCCGAACGCGCGCTGACGGCGCTCCGGGAGCGCCTGCCGGACGCGAAACTCTCGACGTGGGGCGGTCCGATGGGCGAACGCGAGGTCCAGGAAGCGGGGTACGAGCCGGACGTTCTCGGCATGCCGGATGCTGAGGAGACTGGCTCCGCGGACACACAGGCGGCCGTCGCGGCGTTCGTCGACGCTGAGGTGGATATGGTTCTCTTCGTCGGCGGCGACGGCACCGCCGCGGACGTGGCCGAAGCGCTCGAGGGGACCGACACGCCGATGCTCGGGATCCCAGCCGGCGTGAAGGTGTACTCTTCTGTGTTCGCGGTGTCGCCGGAGGACGCCGCCTACGTCGTCGCTTCCTCCGAACGCACCGAACGACGCGAGGTGATGGATATCGACGAGGACGAGTACCGCGAGGGCGAGGTGAACCCCGAACTCCGGGCGGTCGCACAGGTGCCCGTCGCTGAGGCGATGCAGTCCTCCAAACAGCTCGGTGGGGGAACCGTCGAAGCGCTGGCGGCGGGTATCGCCGACGACATCCGCGCCGAACCGGGGAAGACGTACGTGCTGGGGCCGGGCTCGACGGTCGGCACGATCAAGGCGGAACTCGGCTTCGAGGGCTCGCCCATCGGCGTCGACGTCTGGCGCGACGGCGAGGTGCTGGTGGCGGACGCCAGCGAGCGGGAGATCCTCGACGCGCTGGGCGATGAAAACGTCGTCGTCGTCTCGCCGATCGGCGGCCAGGGGTTCGTGTTCGGCCGCGGGAACCCACAGCTCTCCCCCGAGGTGATCCGGCAGTGTGACGTGACGATCGTCGCCTCGCGATCGAAGCTGGACGGTGTGAACGTGCTCCGCGCGGATACGGACGACCCGGAACTGGACGAGGAGCTCCAGGGCTGGTGGAAGGTCCGGGTCGGGAAGTTCGAGACGCGGATGATGAAGCTGGTGTAGCGTTGGGTGTTGCCGGCCGACGCGGCACCGAAGCCGTGAGGGGAGGCAGCTCCCGTCCAAAGGCGTATCCGTCGGGAAGGACAACTCCCGAACCCGATGCCACTGAAACCCGCAGACGCCCGTGAACTGTTCGTTCGGGAGTGCTCCTTCCCGATGGACCAGGAAGCGGTTGTCGAGACGGTCGGGAACGTGGCCATCGAGTCGATGAACGGTGACGAGAGCGATATCGAGACCGTGCTCGCGCGGAGCAGCGAGACCACGTACAGCTCGGTCGAACAGCTGCACAACGCGTTGATGGCGAACCTCGGGGACGAGCACATCGGACGCAAGTACTACGACGACCGTTCGAGCGTGACGACCCGGAGCACTGAGCTGTCGTTCTGACGGACCGAAGCGCGACTCGGCCACGAGCACCGGGGGAGCCGAACTCGTGACCGACGTTGCCGAACCGACCGACTCCTCAGAACCGTGAACACACAGTCAAACGAGACGCAGACCGACGACGGTGGAGCGGACCTTCGCGAACGGAATCAGGAACCGGAACACACCCCCGTCTCGCAGGAGGAGACGCTTCGCGCTCAGATCGCGCTCGGGGAAGAGGAGCTCACTCGTCCGAACCGGGGACTCGCGCTGTCCGGGCTCTCCGCCGGCCTCGACATCGGGTTCGGGCCGCTGTTCATGGCCATGCTCCTCAGCGTCGCCAGCGGGGTCTGGAGCGTGCCGTCTATCAAGTTAGCGACCGGGATCGTGTACTCACTCGGGTTCGTGTTCGTCGTCCTCAGCGGCACGGAGCTGTTCACCGAACACACGACGCTCGCGGTCCTCCCGGTCCTGTACGGGGACGCGACACTCACTGACCTCGCTCGGCTGTGGGGCGTAGTCTACGGCACGAACCTCGTCGGCGGCGCGGTGTTCGCCGTCGGGATGGTTCGGTTCGGCCCGGCGTACGGGATCATCGACCCGACAGCGTTCGTTCGGTTGGCCGAGCCGCTCGTCTCCCACTCCGCGGTGTCGACGCTGTTCGCGGCGGTCCTGGCCGGGTGGTTGATGGGGCTCCTCTCGTGGATGGTCACGTCGGTGAAGGGCTCGAGTGCGCGGATCCTGCTGGTCGTCGCCGTCACCACCATCATCGGGTTCGGCCACCTCCCGCACTCCATCGCCGGCAACGTCGAAGTCGTCGCCGGCCTGCTCACGTCGCCGGCGATCACTATCGCCGACTACGTCCGCTTCCTGATGCTCGCGACGGCCGGCAACGTTCTCGGCGGCACCGTCTTCGTCGCCCTACTGAAGTACGGCTACGTGATCGGCGGCATCGAGTCCTGAGGGTCAGGTTCCACAACCTCCCGTCGCGTGAGCGACACCGGCGAGCGATACCCGACGGAGACAGCGCTTCGACGCAGCGGCCGCCTCGGCGGTGGAGCTCCCCCGCTCGACCGGACGGGGAAACCGGGAACGAAACGCTCCGGGCGGTCAGAACAGGCTCTCGCTTTCCGCCAGCACCTGGGCGGGCCCGCCGACCTCCCAGACCTCGGTGTCGACGCCCGTCTCCGCGACTTTCTCCTCGACGGTGTCGGCGTACTCCGCGGTCGTGTTCACGTACACCGACGCGCCGGTGTCCGTCGAGAAGTAGACGGGAACGCCCGTCTCCCGGAGCTCCCGAACCGCGTGGAACACGGCGATGGTCTCGGGCTTCCAGTACACCCAGCCCGCGGGCCCGGTCATCGTCGTCGCCGTCAGCGACAGCGAGTCGTGCTCGGCGGTGCCGAAGATCCGGTGGAAGTCGCCCTCGCGCAGCGCGTCGCGCATCTCGACCAGCTGATCCTGGACGTGGGCGACCCGCGCGTCGAACATGTGGCTGGCCTCGGCCTCCTTGTGGGCCTCCTCGGTCTCCTTGTACGCGGGAACGAGCGCCGTGACGATCCGGAGGTCCTCCTCCGGGTCGAACCCGTCCTCGCCCGTGCCCGTGTCCAGGCGGTGGGAGCGACAGTCCTCGTCGTTCAGTCCGGCCGAGAGGTCGGAGAACGCGCCCGTGACCGCGCGGGCGGCGGAGGAGGAGCCCCGGCGCGCGATCGTCGAGATCTCGGGCCGGGTGAGATCGAGCCCCGCGGCCTCGCTGGCCGCCATCGCCAGCGCCGCGAACCCCGAGGAGGAGGAGCCGAATCCGACGTTCGACGGGAAGGAGTTCTCGCTCTCCATCCGGACCGCATGGTCGACGTCGGCGAGCTCGCGGACGTGATCGAGCACGTGGCGGATGCGTTCGGCGCCGCGGCCGTCGACGCCCTCGCCGTCGATGATGTACGTGTCGTCGCCGGCGTCGGGCAGGAACTCGACGGTGGTGGTGGTGTTCGACGGCGCGGTACAGACGCTGATCGAGTCGTGGTACGGGAGGCGCAGCTCCTCGTCGCGCATCCCGTGGTACTTCACGAGCCCCTGGATCGGGTGGGCTCGCACGGTAGCCTTGAGCGGCATCTCTGTCGGGTTTGCTCGGCGCCCCGGGTTAGACGTGTCGGTGCGCCCCGCCGAACGCCTCGCCCCGCCGTCGGCTTCATTAGTGCCGGGGTGGGAGAGCCCCCATGGTCGATCCCCTCATCGTCGGCGGCGCCGCTGCCACCGTCGTACTGCTCGCCTGCAGCGCCTTCTTCTCCAGCTCAGAGACGGCGATCTTCTCGCTGCCGGCGGGCCACGACGCGGTTCCCGGGGACGGCGACGAGAACGAGCGGACGCTCACCGCGCTCCGGGAGGATCCCCACCGGCTGCTGGTGACGCTGCTGGTCGGGAACAACGTCGTCAACGTCGCGATCTCGAGCATCATTACGGTCCTCGTGGCCCGGAGCCTGCCGCCGGGGCCGGCGGTCCTCGCCGCGACGGTGGTCACGAGTTCGCTCGTGCTCGTGTTCGGCGAGATCGTGCCGAAGGCGTACGGGCTGGGCAACGCCCCGGAGTGGTCGCTGACCGTCGCGCCCGTGATCGCGCTGATCGAGAAGCTGCTCTCGCCGCTGATCTCGCTGTTCGACTGGGTGACCCGCGGGATCAACCGCGTCATCGAGGGCGAGAGCGACATCGAGCGGCCGTACGTCGACTGACCTCGGCTACCCCAACGCAGCAGCGCCGCGGCGCGCGACCAGCGCTCGAACGGCGAGATACGCGCCGACCGCGAGCGCGACGTAGCTCGCGACGACGCCGTACGTCACATCCGACGCGGAGTTCACCGCCAGCCGCGCGATCGTGTTCGGCGGGCTTCCGGGCAGCAGGGCGGCGGCGCCGAACAGCCCCAGCACGCCCGTCGAGTAGAGGAACTGCGCGGCCCGGCGGTCCGGCGAGAGCAGCGCGACGGCGGCGCCTAGTGCCGACACCGCGAGCGCGAACGCGGTGGTCAGCGCGAGCAGCGCGGGGAGGTTCGCGACGGGGGTGCCGTTGACCGAGAGCAGCGCCATCCACAGCCCCGCCTGTGCGGGCGCGAGCAGCACCGACGCGAGTAGCTTCCCGTCGACGATGCCCACCGGTGAGAGCGGCGACACCCGGAGCAGTTCCATCGTCCCGCGGTCGATCTCCTCGCTCAGCGAGTCGACGGTGATCGAGCCGCCGATGAACGCGGGCAGCAGCAGGAGCAGCGGGACGAGCACGGTGTAGCTGAACCCGTAGTACGGGCTGCTCGACGGCGCCTCGGGGAGAACGAGCGGTTCGGTGCCGAGATACTCGACCCGGCTCGCGCGCTGGTCGCGCTCGAACGCCCGCAGCGCGTCCCGGATCTGGACGACCGTCACCGTCGTCCGGACGTTCTCGTCGGGCACCGTCACCGTCACCTCGATCCGGTTCTCCTCGGTGTGGCTCGCGAGGAACGTCGCGTCGACGGTACCGCGTCGGAACGCGTCGGCGGCAGCGTCGGGCGACTCGTACTCGCGGGCGTCGACGCCGGACTGGCCGTCGAGCGTCGCGAGCAGTTCGTCGGCCGCGTCGCCGCTGACGCCCGCGTCGACGCTCACGCCGCCGACGCCGCCGGGCTGGTACATCGAGACGAGCCCCACCACGAGGAACGAGGAGAACGCGGCGACGAACAGCTGGATCAGCAGCGCGAGCACGATCGTCTTCTCGTCGGCCAGCGAGCGAAGCTCCTTCCGGGCGAGCACGGTTCGCGGGTCGCGCCAGAACGAGCGCAGGCGGCCGCGGTCCTCGCCCGCGGCTTCGCGCTCCCTCGCCGCGTCGCTGCCGGGCTCGGGGCGTAGCTCAGACAACGGCGCTCACCACCGTGAGGTTGTAGCCCGCGTGGAGCAGCGTCGCCGCCGCGAGCGCGAGGAGGTACGCCGTCCGTCCGCGCGCCGCGCCGGCAGCCGACACTGTCGCGGTGACGGCGTGCAACAGCAGGGGCGCCATGAACAGCACGAGCAGTCCCAGTGGCCCGCCCGCCAGCCCATCGAGGCCGGTCCCGGTCGCGGAGAACGCCGCCCGGCCGAGCGTGAGCTCCGGGAGCCCGACCACCTGCACGACGGCGGTGAGCTTCTCGCCGGCGAAAAAGCCCAAGCCGGAGAGCGCGCCGACGAGCAGCGTGACCCGTTTGGTTCGGGCGAACGTCCCCGTCCGGAAGCCGGCGTAGAGGTGGGCCGACTTCGCGACCTCCTCGATCGCCGCGATCGCGACTAAGAGCAGCGGAACGCTCACCGAGACGGGGAGCGCGAACAGCAGCGCGACGACCAGCAGCTCCGCGACGAACACGAACGGGATCGCCAGCGCGGAGAGCGTCGCCGCCGAGCGCGCACCAGTCAGCCGGGCGTCGAGCGCGTCGAGCAGTTTCAGCGGCACCGCGCGCTGTGTGAACATGTCCTCTTCCCGGTAGACGCCGAGGCCGAGCAGGAACAGCGTCCCGCCGGCCAGCAGCGGCGGGCCCGTCGAAAACGCGAACTGGGCGGGGGTGACGCCGACGCCCTGGAGGTCCCGGACCACGACCGTCAGCGGCGAGATGAGCGCGACCGGCGTCACGTTCGCGAAGATGGCAGGCACGAACGCGTAGGCGGTCAGGAACACCGACAGCGTCACCGTGACGAACGTGAGCTCCTTGAACGAGCGGGCGAACATCCCGCCCACGAACGTGCCGGCGAGGTACAGCACCGCCAGCGGGAGCACCGCGAGCACCGAGACGACGCCCGCCTCGCCGCCACCCACCGCGAGCGCGACGACGACCGAGAGTGCGACCGACGCGAGCAGGTACGGCAGCGTCTTCCCCGCGACCACGTCGCCGGGTTCGACCGGCGCGACGAGCAGGAGTTCGCCACGGCGGCCGATCCGCTCGTCGAGCACAGTGCTGCCGTACGCCTGCGCGACGAAGTTCAGCGGCACGAGGAAGGCGAACGCGAGGATCAGCGACGCGAACGGGAACGGTGGTTGGATGTCGGCGGGCGAGCCGCTCGCGGGGTCGGGGAACAGCGCGTCGCCGACGTTCGGGATCGCGAAGCCGCGGTCGCTGTCGTCGGTCGCAGGCGTGGCCGTCGCGGTCGCTTCCTCCCCCGCCCCGCCACCGCTCGCCGTGGCGGTTTCGGTCGGTTCAGTCGTGCCGCCACCGTCGGTCGTCCCGCCCGCCGGCGCCGTTGCTCGACCCTCGTACTCGAGCGTCACGGCGACGGGGAACGCCGCGGACTCGTTCGGTTCGGCTCGCATCAGGCGGTCGTTTTCGCTCCTGACGGCGCCCCGGAGCGCCGCGAGTGCGGCCGCCCCTTTCCCGGAGTCCCGTGCGCGGAACTCGGCAGTCCGGTCGGCGTGGTTCGTGTCGACGACGCGAACGTCCCACGCCGAGCCCGGTTCGACGGGGTTCAGCGACGGCGCCGCCGCGACCGGCTCGTGGTACGGGCTTTCCTCGTCGACGGCGACGCGGTAGAGGTCCTCGTCGAGCGCGACGCCGCCGGTCGCGGCGGTGGCGCCGCCCGCGCCGAGTGCGACGACGACGGCCAGCAGCCCCAGCAGGACCGTCCGGCGGTCGAGCGTCCCCACGGAGTATTCGACCTCCCAGCGGGCAATGCGGGCGATCTTGCGGAGGCGCCGTCGGGGGTCGCGAACGCGTCGGTTCTCACGCTGGTCCGGGTCCGCTGCGTCGCCGCTCACACCGAGCCCTCGCTGTCGTCGGCTGTTGGGTCGGCGCGTCGGTGGTCGCTCCGCTCGCCGGTGAGTTCGAGGAACACGTCTTCGAGGCTCGGTTCGTCGGTACGCACGTCGGTCACCTCGCCGCCGGCCTCGCGGACGCGTTCGCGGACGGCGTCGGCGTCGTCGAGGCTCTCGACTTCGACGACGTGGCGGTCGTCCACTGGGTCGCTCCCTGGGAGGGAGACGGTCGAGAACACGCGGTACGTCGTCCGGCCGTGGGCCTCGCGGATCTCCGGGACGCTCCCGCGGGCGATGATCTCCCCCTCGTTCATCACGACGACGCGGTCACAGAGGTCCGCGACGTGGTAGAGGTTGTGCGCGCTGAACACGACGGTCTTCCCGTCGGCGGCCAGTTCCTGGACGAACTGGAGCACCTCGTGGGTCGTCAGCGGGTCGAGCCCGGAGGCCGGTTCGTCGTAGATCAGGACGTCCGGATCGTTGACGAGCGAGCGCGCGATGGCAACTTTGCGCTTCATCCCCTTCGAGACGTCGCCGAGCCGGCGGTCGCGGTGGTCGAGTTCGAGGCGGTCGAGCGTCGACTCGATTCGGTCGTCGGCGACGTCGCCCGGCACGTCGTAGAGGTCTGCGAAGAAGGAAAGGTACGAGCGGGCGGTCATGTTCTCGTACAGCGGCGACTCCTCGGGGAGGAACCCCAGCGCCCGGCGCATCTCGGGATCGTCGACGTCGTAGCCGGCGACGGTCGCCTCGCCGGCGGTCGGCTCGACCAGCCCGGCGAGCATCTTCAGCGTCGTCGTCTTGCCGGCACCGTTGGGGCCGACGATACCGAAGATATCGCCGGCGTCGGCCGAAAAGTCGCTGCCGGCGACCGCGACGAACTCGCCGTAGCGCTTCTCGAGCCCGTCGGCGCGGATCATGGACGGCACTGCCGCGTCGTCCCGGAAAAAGATCGGGTCCCGGCTATCGATCGCGAGACTGTGGCGTTCGCCGGGATCGCTCGGCAGCCGTCTCGAGAGAGCGATCGGGCTGACTGTCAGTCGTCGACGGCGACGAGTCCGTCAGAACAGGCCGACGTTGGCCGCGAGCGGCCAGTCGACGCCGCCGAGCGCGAGGAACGCCAGCGAGGCGCCCAGCAGGGCGACGTTCTTGAGGAAGTGGGTCATCTCGCCCTGCGTGTCCTCGGCGTTCCAGAAGTCGTGCATCAGCGGCGTCGCGACGACGAAAAAGGTCGCGAGCGCGCCAGCCGCGAGCACGGGGTAGGCGCCGGCGGCGACGCCGAGGCCGCCCAGCAGCAGCATGACGCCCGACGCGATCACGCCGAACTTCGGCGCCGGCACGCCTTTCGAGCCGGCGTACCCCGCCATCCCCTCGATATCCGTGAAGTGGTTCAGCCCCATGAACGCGAGCACGAGGCCGAAGACGAGGCGGGCGAGGAGGAACACGGTGCCCGCGGATCCCTCGAGTGCGGCTGCCTGCAGCAGGCTCATCGCTCCACCCCCGTCGCGACAGTGTTCGGCGTCGATACGCTGTGTGCGTGTGGTTGCGTCACGTTACTTGCTACGGGCGCGAACCACTTGAGCGCTCGCGAACCCCGTCGTCACCCGGTTACAACGGTGTTAGCGGAGTCCCGTCGTCAGCCAGTGTGTCGACGGGCTGCCGGGAGCGTTCGGGTGACCGACGGCAGCCGTCAGCTCACGCCGAACCCCGGCGCTTAAACCGGGGGGCCCGCTACGCCACCGCTAATGAAGTTCTGCGACGAGTGCGGTTCGATGATGAAGGCGGAGGGGGACGAGTGGGTCTGTGGCAGCTGTGGTGCCACGGAAACCCGAAACGAGGCCGAGGAGTCCGGCATGACCACCCAGCAGGACCAGGAGGAGAGCGATATCGTCGACATGTCCGACGTCGACGAGGGGGCGCTCGGCCCGACGACGGAGATCCGCTGTCCCGAGTGTGGTAACGACCGCGCGAGCTACGAGATGAAGCAGATCCGCGCGGCCGACGAGTCCGAGACCCGATTCTTCACGTGTACGGAGTGCGGCCACAAGTGGCGCGAGGACGACCACTGACGCAGTAGCGTTCTCTCCCAGGCCCCCGGGGGCTCCCAACTACTCCTTTCTAGCAAACGTCAGGTACCCCGTATGCCCAACGCCGGCCGTCGACGGCCGCGTGCCACGCTCGCCCACGTCCATCCGGCGCTGGATCGTCTCGAACGTCCGGATATCCGTGAGCTCGCCCCGCGCCGTCTCGACGGTTTCGCGCACCGACTCCACGAACGGCGAGTAGACCGCGACGAACCCGCCCGCCGTCAGTAGCTCCGGCGCGCGCTCGACCACCGCGGGCGAGTCGGCGGTGTCGAGCGTGAGCACGTCGAACGGCCCCTCGTCGACCAGATCGTCGAGATGCTCGGTCACGTCGCCGGTGCGCACGTCGACGCGGTCGGCGACGCCGCCGAGCTCCATGTTCTCGCGGGCGACCTCCGCGAACTCCGCGTCGGTCTCGTACGTCGTCACCTCGGCGCCGGCGCGGGCGAGGTACGCCGCGAGCACGCCCGTGCCGGTGCCGGCGTCGAGCACGCGGTCGCCGCCGCCGGCGCCGGTGTGGCCCATCACGAGCCCGGCGTCGCGGGGCATCATCGGCGCGCCAGTGCGCTCGAAATGCTCGAACAGGTCCGGCCCGCGGAGTTCACGGACGCCGAACGGCTCGCCGAGGTGGGTCTCCAGTTCGTCGCCGTGGCTCACGTCCTCGGGGACGTCGAGCACGCCGAGGTCGGTCTGGAGCTCCTCGCCGGGACGGCGGACGTACTCACGGTCGCCGTGAACCAGGAGAAAGGCACCCACAGGACTACTCCAGCTGGGAGACGGCCGCCGCGAGGTCGCCGTCGTTCTCCTCGAGGACCTCCCGGGCGGTGGACTCCGTGACGCCCGCGCGCTGGGCGACGATCTCGACGTCCGCGTCGGGGATGCCGTCCTCGTCGGCCTCCTCCTCCTCGCCCGCTTCGATCGCCTCGGCCTCGTCACTGCCCGTTTCGCGGACGTTGGGCTCGCCGACGATCTGGTAGGTCTCCTGGCCCTGGGCGTCCATCTTGGTGACCTGGGCGCCGTCGAAGTAGAGCTCCTCGTCGCCGGTCCGGATGATCACTTCCTCGGCGTCGAGCTCCTCGACGTCGATCCCCATCTGCTTCATCATCTGCTGCATCTTACGCGGGTTGAGTCCGCCGCCTCCAAACATGGTCGTGAGTGGGTGGGCAGGCGTCAAAAGCGTGGCGAAGCCCCCGGGAGCGGCGCGTTCCGGCGAGACAGGCTTTAGGACCCCGCCGCTCCTGCACCGCGTATGTACCTCGCCGAGCAGACGTGGCCCGACGTCGCGACCGCCGACGCCGGCCCAGTTGCGTTCGTCCCGCTGGGGTCGACCGAACAGCACGGCCCGCACCTGCCGCTCTCGACCGACCACACCATCGCGGAGGGGCTCGCCCGCGCCGCTGCCGAGCGCACTGGCTTCCTCTGCACACCCACCGTCAACGTCGGCGTCAGCGATCACCACCGGCAGTTCCACGGCACGATGTGGGTGTCGCCGTCGTCGTTCCGGGACTACGTGGAAGACCTCACCCGGAACCTCGCGTACCACGGGATCGACCGCGTCGTGTTCGTCAACGCCCACGGCGGCAACGAACAGCATCTCCAGGAGGTGGGGCGCCGCGTTCGGGCGGACGAGACCGCGTTCGCCACGCCGTGGATGTGGGACCACGCGATCCCGGAGCTCGTGAACGAGATCTTCGTGACCAACGGCCCTCACGCGGGCCCGAAGGAGACGGCGATGCTGCTCCATCTCGCGCCGGAGACCGTGAAGGAGGGGGAGTTCGAGAACGCCCGCGACGACGGGCTCACGGATCTCGCGAACGCCGGCTACAGCCGCCACGGTGCCCGCGTTCACTACGACACGATCGAGAACTCCGCCAACGGCGCGTTCGGCGATCCGACCGACGCGACCGCCGAGAAAGGTGAACGGATCTTCGAGGCGGCCTGCGACGAACTCGTCCAGTTGGGCGAGTGGCTAGCCGAGCAGCGGTTCGCGGACCTGATGCCCCGGGAGCACGTCGACGCCGGGGGTGTGACCGACGTTTAGCGCTCCGCCACCCGCGTGCTCAGACAGAGCCCCGACCCAACGGGCAGCACGAACGACTCGAACGCCGGGTCGGCGTGGACGTGTTCGACGTAGTTCGCGATCCCTTCCGTCCCGTCGCTCGCGTCCTCGGGCAGCGGTTCGTCGTCGGCGAAATAGGCCGCCAGCGCGTCGAGATCGATCGGGCCTCGGGTCATGTTGTCGGCGACGACCACGCCGCCCTCGGGCACCTTCTCCCGCGCTTCGTCGAACCCCTGTGCGTAGCGGGGCTTGTCGTGGTCGATCAGCACGACGTCGAACGGGCCGTCGTACTCGTCGACGATCTCCAGCGCGTCGCCGTGCTCGAAGCGTGCGCGGTCGGCGTCGCCGGCGCGGTCGAGGAACGTCCGGGCCATGTCGAGTTCGTCCTCGTCGATCTCCGTGAGCACCACCTCGTCGGCGCCGCCGTCGAGGAACCATGAGGCGCTGTACCCGTAGCCGGAGCCGAGCTCGAACACGCGCTCGGCGTCGGTCAGGCGGGCGAGCATGCGCAGCACTGCGCCCGCGTCCGGGCCGATGATCGGGAACCCGTTCTCGTCAGCGTAGTCGGCCATCTCCGACTGGATCTCGCTGTGACTGGCGCCGGTGGCACGGACGTAGCGTTCGACCGTCTCGAGGTCCATGGAGAGCGGTTCGCCGGCGGAGAAGTAAGCGTTTGGTCCGGGGACCCCGGCTGCGGCGTCGCCTCGATCACCCGAGCGGCTGCGCGAGATAGCCGCCGAGCAGCAGCAGCACGACCGAGAACGTGGCCGCAACACGGATCAGCGTCTGGTTCTCGCGACCGGCGGTCTGGATCTTCCCCTCGCCGAGCGAGTCCTGAATCTTGCCGATCGAGGCTTCGAGCAGCCCCGTGACGACCAGCCAGAGCGCGAGCATCCCGAGCACGGCGTGGCCCATGGAGGTGCTGAACAGCCGACCGTCGCCGTATCCCATCGCCGCCATGTGGCCGCCGGTGACGACGAACACCACGGCGCCGATCCGGGTCAGCCAGCGCAGGCCGGTGGTGATCGACATCGCGGAGGTGACGCCGAGGTCGCCCTCGGAGAGCAGCGGGTGGATCCGCCACGCGTAGAACACGGTCGTCCCGGCCCAGATCCCGGCGAACAGTACGTGCAACATACTGAACGCGGTGTCGACGAGTGCCATATCCGGGCCCTCGTCCCCGGCGCCGATAAAGGCGGGTGACTCCGGATCCCGTCTCCCCATCCTTAAGTCCGAACCGCCCCCAGTTCGAGCCATGTTCGACGACGAGGACCTCGCGGAGATCCGCGAGGGGAAGGAGCGCTGGGAGGAGGAGACCTACGGCCCGACCGTCGAGCGCTTCGGCGAGCGCAAGGAGACGTTCACCACCGACACCGGCGGGCAGGAGGTCGACCCGCTGTACACCCCCGACGACATCGCCGAGAAGGATTACGAGGAGGAGATCGGCTTCCCCGGCGAGGAGCCGTACACCCGCGGCGTCTACTCCACGATGCATCGCGGGCGGCTCTGGACGATGCGGCAGTACGCCGGGATGGGCACCGCCGCGGAGACCAACGAGCGCTTCCACTACCTGCTCGATCAGGGGCAGACCGGGCTCTCGATGGCGTTCGACCTGCCCACGCAGATGGGCCACGACTCCGACGCCGACATGGCACAGGGGGAGGTCGGGCGGTCGGGGGTCGCGATCGACTCCATCGAGGACATGAAGACCGTGTTCGACGGCATCCCCCTCGACGAGGTCTCGACCTCGATGACGATCAACGCCCCCGCGAGCGTGCTGCTCGCGCTGTACATCGCCGTCGGCGACGAGCAGGGCGTCGACCGCGAGGAGCTCCGGGGGACCATCCAGAACGACATCCTGAAAGAGTACGCCGCGCGGAACACGTACATCTATCCGCCCGACGCGTCGATGCGGCTGATCACGGACATCTTCGAGTTCTGCGCCGAGGAGACGCCGAACTTCAACACCATCTCCATCTCGGGCTACCACATCCGCGAGGCCGGCTCCACGGCGGCCCAGGAGGTCGCGTTCACGCTCGGCAACGGGATCGAGTACGTCGAGGCGGCGATCGACGCCGGCCTCGACGTCGACGAGTTCGCCCCGCAGCTCTCCTTCTTCTTCAACGCCCACAACAACATCTTCGAGGAGGCCGCGAAGTTCCGCGCCGCCCGGCGGATGTGGGCGGAGATCATGGACGAGCGCTTCGACGCCGAGAACCCCAAGTCGAAACAGCTGAAGTTCCACACCCAGACCGGCGGCTCCACCCTGACCGCCCAGCAGATCGAGAACAACGTCGTCCGCGTCGCCTACCAGGCGCTATCGGCCGTCCTCGGCGGCACCCAGAGCCTCCACACCAACGGGAAGGACGAGGCGCTCGCCCTCCCCACGGAGGAGTCGGTCCGCACCGCGCTCCGGACCCAGCAGATCCTCGCCCACGAGTCCGGCGCCGCCGACACGATCGATCCGCTGGCCGGCAGCTACTACGTCGAGAGCCTCACCGACGACATCGAGGAGGAGGCGTTCGACATCCTCGACGACGTGGACGAGCGCGGCGGGATGCGCGGCGCGATCGAGGAGCAGTGGGTCCAGCGCCAGATCCAGGAGGTCGCCTTCGAGCGCCAGCAGGAGATCGAGGAGGGCGAGCGGATCATCGTCGGCGTCAACGAGTTCGAGGTCGAGGACGCCGAACCCGAGATGGATCTGGAGTCGATCGACGAGGAGGACGAGCAGGAACAGATCGAACGGCTGGAACAGCTCCGCGAGGAGCGCGACGACGACGCCGTCGACGCGGCGCTCGACGACCTCCGCGAGGCCGCCGAGGGCGAGGAGAACGTGATGCCGTACATCGTCGACGCCGTGAAGGCGAAAGCGACGGTCGGCGAGGTCTGCAACGTGATGCGGGACGCCTTCGGCGAGTACCAGCAGGGCGTCTCGGTCTGACCGGCGCCGCCGAAAAGGGGCAAGGGGGGAGCAGGTGGCCTTCACGGCCGAGCCACCCCTGACGGAGGGGTGCGTCAGCGGGGATCCGCTGACGAGTGGACCAACGACCGACGATTATTTGACAGTAACGGAGGCTGCCATACGCGTTTCAGCAACCGCTCGTCGTCTCGACCCCCTCAGGTCGCGGTCCCGGTCCGTGTCCGGAGTTCGTCGAGCAGGCCGAACAGGCCGCTGAACACGAACACCGCAGCCAGCAGTTGCCACTCACCGTCGAGGTACTGGAGCACGCCGATGCCGGCGATCGCCACCGAGAGGAGCGGCCGGTAGAGCGGGTGTTTCTCGACCCCGACCACGGCGAACGACAGCAGCAGCGGGACGACGAGCAGCCAGAGCGCGAGGTCGTACACCGTCGGGGGGCCGAGCCAGACGAACTCGGCGTAGGTGGCGACGACGACGATCCCGAGCAGCGCCACCAGCCACTTCGGCTTGATCCGGTCGCGGAGGGCGGTCACGATCGTTACTCCAGCTTTACCGCGGTCCCGTAGGCCAGCATCTCCGCGCCGGTGCCCGCGATCTCGGAGGTCTCGAATCGCATACACACCACCGCGTCGGCGCCCAGCTCTTCGGCTTTCTCCAGCATCCGTTCCTCGGCCTGCTCGCGGGAGTCCGACAGCAGTTCGGTGTACGCCTTCATCTCGCCGCCGATCAGGTTCCGCAGGCTCTGGGTGAAGTCCCGGCCGACGTTGCGCGCCCGGACGGTGTTCCCTCGGACCGTCCCCAGCGTCTCCGCGATCTCCGCACCCGTGATCGTCTCGGTCGTGGAGGTCTGCATGGCTGAACGTTCGTTCGAGCCGCCATAATCGTGTCGCCGTTCGTCCCACGGAACGATCGGGCGAACGGCCCACGTTTTTGCCCGACGCGCACCCACGGCCGGTATGGAGTTCGACCACGCGGGCGTCGCGACCGACGACGCCGCCGAGACCGCCGCGCTGTTTTCCGACCTGCTGGGTGCCGAGACCGTCCACGAGGAGACCGACGAGGAGCGCGGGATGGGGTTCGTGTTCCTCGATCTCGGCAACGGGTACATCGAGGTGATCGAACCGCTCGACGACGGGAGCACGATCGCCGACTACGTCGCCGAGAACGGCAGCGGCCTGCATCACGTCGCGTTCGCCACCGACGACGCGATGGCGGCGCTCGACCACGCCCGAGAGATGGGGGTCGAGACCATCGACGACGAGCCCCGACCGGGCGCGTGGGGTCACGACATCGCGTTCCTCCACCCGCGAGACACCGCGGGCGTGCTGGTGGAGTTCGTCGAGCACTGACGGCGGTATCGCGGGCGGGTTGCTCAGTTCTGTATAGATCCATCGAGGTTCCCGGGTGATTTATGCATAGTCGGCCGTCACGTGGGGGCGCATGCGACGACGGGCACTTCTCGAGACGGCGGCGGCCGGCGCGCTGCTGGGGAGCGTCGGCGTGAGTATGAGTACGAGCGCGCTCGCGGCGAGTGGCGAGATCGACTCGCTACTGTTCGACTCGACGGCGAGCCAACTGAACGCGGAGAAGGAGCCACTGACCGACGAGTCGCTGGTGGCGGTCTGGGCGGCCGAGACGGCGGAAAACGTCGACGAGGACGGCAACGACGACGCCGTGTTCTACCCCGACGACGTCGACATCCCGCTGGTCAGCAGCGACGGCGGCGTCGTCGGCTTCGGCGCCCCGATCGTCCAGAACGGAACGGACTTCGGCAGCGGCAACGAGGAGTTCGTGCTGAACGTCCTCGACGCCGAGGCCGACGGGCCGGCGGTGGCGTTCGACGACGGCCACGGCCAGTTCTACGACAGCGACAGCTTCTCGCAGTTCCTCAACTACGCCGAGGCCAACGGGTACGAGACCGACGCGACGACGGATCTCGCGGGCGCGCTGCCCGACGCCGACGCGGCGATCGTCACCTCGCCCGCCCAGGCGTTCACCGACGACGAACTCGACGCGCTGGTGTCGTTCGTCGACGACGGTGGCGCACTGCTGCTGTTCGACCAGTCCGACTTCGGCAACTTCGACGCGACGGACAACCTCAACGAGATCGCGTCGGCGCTCGACCTCGGCTACCGGTTCAACGACGATCAGGTGCTCGACTACGAGTCCAACGACGGGATCCAGTTCGTCCCGACGACGGACCGCTTCAACGCCGACACGTTCGACTACTTCGCCGACCGGCCGGGGATCGCGCCGCCGGGTCTGGAGAGGGGAACGCAGTACGAGGTGGACGTGATCTCGGTCGCCGACGGTGACACCGTGGACGTGCGCTTCGCCAACGGCTACGTCGATACGATCCGCATCCTGGGGATCGACGCCCCCGAGACCGGCAGCACCGAGGAGACCACCCAGGAGTGGGAGGGGCTGAGCGACGAAGCTTACCTCAAGGAACGGGGCGACGACGCGACCGCGTTCGCCGAGGACCTGCTGGCCGGCGAGACGGTCTCCATCCGGTTCGACGACGAGGAGCCCCTCCGGGGCGACTTCGGCCGGCTGCTGGCGTACATCGACGTGGACGCCGACGGTGACGGGACCTACGAGTACCCGTACAACCGCGCGGCGGTCCGCGAGGGGTACGCCCGCGTGTACGACTCCGGGTTCGCGGAGCACGACAGCTTCCTGAAAGAGGAGTTCGCCGCCCGCGCGGAGGGGCTGCGCCTCTGGGAGGAGAGCGATCCCGACGCCTCGGAGACGATCCGCAACGGCGAGGTGACCGACATCTACGCGCCCTACGCCGTCGGCGTCCGGACGACCGACGGGAAGATCGACTCGAAGCGCGTTCCAGTCTCGGCGTCGTCGACCGCTACACAGCAGAACGCCGAGGTGGCGTACGACGGCGATGTGCCGCTGGTCGGGATCGACCAGCACGCCCGCGTGGCGATGACTGGGTCGAGCCTGGTCGACGAGCAGTTCGAGGGCGAGGAGTACCCGGACGTCTCCGGGTACGGCAACTACGCGTTCCTCACGAGCCTGCTCGATCGGCTCTCGGACCGCGACGGCGACGTACTGATCGACGGCGGCCACGGGCAGTTCGCCGCCGACCGCTCGATCGGCGCGGAGGACGCCGCCTACTACCTGCGCTACCTCGAGGGGGTCGATCTCGGCTTCGAGCAGGTGAACGATCTCACGGGCGACCTGCTCGACCGCGGCCGCGCGCTGCTGATCTCGGCGCCGCCGGAGTCGTTCACCGACGAGGAGATCACCGCCGTGCGGGAGTTCGTCGCCGACGGCGGCGGCGTGGTGCTGCTGGGCGGCGACGTGCCGGCCGAGGTCCGAGCGAACCTCGACGCCGTCGCCGAGGGGCTCGCGACCGACCTTCGACTCGGCAGCGGCCGCGTGGTCGACGAGTCGTCGAACCTCGACGGGGAGGCGAACGTTCCGACGACCGGGAACTTCGACGACTGGTACCGCCTGTTCGACGGCTACGACGCAGACACGAACTACAAGGGCCCACGCGCCGGCCCGGGCGTCCCCGGCGAGAGCGGCAAGGGTCCCGGAAAAGGCAAAGGAAACGGTAACGGCCGCGGGAAGGGCAAGGGCCACGGCGACTGAGCGATCCTCCGACCCGAGTTTTTTCCTCCTTCCGAGGAGTGTCACCCGACCGAACAGTTAAGCCGGGGTGGTCGTAACGCCGGCGTATGCTGCGGAGGCTCGTCAAACTCGGGGTCGTCGGGGTCCTGCTGTTCGCGGCTGTCGGCGGCGGCTGGGTCGTCGTGGGCGGCCCGCTGCAGGGGACTGCCGCTGCGCCGCTGACCGTCGACGCCTCGACCGCCGCAGACCACGGCTTCGCGGAACCGAGCGTGGACACCGTCCAGTTCCAGGAACGCCTCGCCGTCGCCGGCGTCGGGAAGGAGGTCGATTTCGCGGCGTACACGATGCACACCACGAACCAGGAGACGGGCGCGGCAGTGACGACCGTGAGCCTCCCGGGGTGGACGCTCGCCGGCGTGTCGCTGAACCCGGTGACGTACGCGCCGCTGAAACAGGCCGTCAACCACGTGCTGCCGTACCTGCCGGTGGAGACGCCCGAGGTGACGTGGGCGGGCGAGACGACGGTCGAACTCGGCGGCGAGAACGTGACCGCCGGCGAGTACGCCGTGGCGGGTGAGGCGCCGCGGCTACTCGTCGCGCGGGAGACGGTCGGCGGCGACACCGTGTTCGCGGTCGGCGTGTACTCCGGGGAGAGCCCCGAGAGCCGGGCGTCGGTCGAGACACTGTTCACGGAGTTGGATCACGAATGAGTTGCAGACGACGCCCCGGCGACGTGTGCCAAGAGGCAAGTACCAGCAGTCCCCTTCGGTGACCATGCACGACTGGCTGGCCCACCGGGCGCGGAGCACGCCCGACCGGGAGGCCCTCGTCAACGCGAGTTCGGGCAACGCGTGGTCGTACGCGACGCTCGACAAGACCGTCGAGGAGATGGCGGGGCGGCTCGCCGCGCTGGGCGTCGACGAGGGTGACCACCTCGTGGCCGCCATGGAGAGCGGCGTCGAGGAGGTCTGCCTGATCCACGCCGCGATGCGGCTGGGCGCCGTGCTCGTCCCGCTCCCGCCGGAGTTCACGCCGCCGGAGCTGGCCGATCGCTTCGTCCGCGTCGACGCCGACGCCGTGGTCTGTGACGCCGAAACGGAGTCACAGGTTCGCGGCGCCGTCGAGCAGGTGGAGCCGTGGCTCCCCGTGTTCACCATCGACGAGACCGACTGGGCCGACGCGACGCCGCTCTCGGAAGCCGCGCCGACCGAGTTCACCCCCGCGACGTGGGAGCGGGAGGAGACCCAACTGCTGCTGTTCACCTCCGGAACGACCGGCGAGGCGAAGGCGGTGACGCTGACGATGGGGAACCTGCTGGCGAGCGCCACCGCCAGCGCGTTCCGGCTGGGGATCGACCCCGCGGACCGCTGGCTGGTGCCGCTCTCGCTCCACCACATGGGCGGGATCGCGCCGATCCTGCGCTCGACGCTGTACGGGACGACGGCCATCGTCCGGGAGTCGTTCGAGCCGGGCGGCACCGTCGACGATCTCCGGGAGTACGACGCCACCTGCGTCTCGCTGGTGCCGACGATGCTGCGCCGGATGCTCGATTCGCGGGGGACGCTGCCGGATAGCCTGCGGTTCGCGCTGGTCGGCGGCGCACCCTGCCCCGAGGAGCTGATCGAGCGCTGCCGGGACTACTCGGTGCCGATCTGTCCGACGTACGGGATGACCGAGACGGCCTCGCAGGTCGCGACCGCGCGCCACAAGGAGGCGTACGACCACCCCGACTCCGTCGGCCAGCCGCTGCTCTGGACCGACGTAACCGTCGTCGACTCCGCTGGCACTCCCGTCGAGCGGGGCGAGTCGGGCGAGCTCGTCGTCCGCGGACCGACCGTGACGCCAGGGTACTACGACGACCCCGCGGCCACGGGCGAAGCGATCGGCTCCTACGGGCTCCACACCGGCGACGTCGGGTACCGCGACGAGCGCGGCCGGCTGTACGTGCTGAACAGGCTGGACGACCGTATCATCACCGGCGGCGAGAACGTCGACCCCGGCGAGGTCGTCGACGCGATCCTGACCCACCCCTCCGTCGAGGACGCCGCCGTCGTCGGACTGGACGACGAGGAGTGGGGGGAAGAAGTCGCCGCGCTGCTCGTCCCGGCCGACGACGACGTCGCCGTCGACGACCTCGAAGCCCACCTGCGCGAGCGCCTCGCGGGGTTCAAACTCCCGCGAACGGTCGGGATCGCCGAGGAGCTCCCGCGGACGGTTTCGGGAACCGTGGAGCGCGACGCGGTTCGGGAGCAGCTGCGCGAGGACGAGACGGTCTCGGTCGACCGCGACCAGCCAAGCGCCCGTGCCGCCAGTGACACCGAAAGCGTCCGGGCAGTCGCCCACGAGGAGCGCGACGAGGAGTCGACGCGGGGAGAGTCGATCGAACTCCCCGAGGGCGACGAGACGGATGGGACCGAACGCCCGGAACGGACCGCCGAGGCGGCGTCGAGGGAGGGTGAGCCGACCGCGGAGGGCGAGAACGAGGAGTCGATCAGCGACGTGGCGGACGGGGACACCGAACCGCTGCCGACGGACGATACGGCGGAGCCGGGAGACGGAAAGGAATCCGCCAACGGTCGACGGGGTGGTGCCGCACTCTCGTCGCCGAACGAGGCTACCGACGCCGGGGAGAGCGATCAGCTGACCGGGACGGAGGACGACGAGTCCGGCGCTGACGAGGACGATGCAGACGAGGACCGCCCCACGGACGCCGCGTCGGACGACGCGTAGCCGGAAACGGCCGACCACGGGGTGGCAGTTCTGGATGCCTTTTTGCCCGCCCGCCACCATCGAGAGGTATGGATCTGCTCGACGAGGGGATCGTCCCCGAGCACGCGCGCGAGGCGAAAGCCGAGGCCAGAGCGTTCGCCGAGGACGAGATCATGCCCGTCGCCGCCGAGAAGTTCGAGGCCGGCGAGTACCCGTGGGACGTGCTGGAGGCGGGGATGGACGCCGGCCTCGTCGCCGCCGACCTCCCGGAGGAGCTGGGCGGCCGCGGGTTCGACATCCAGCAGATCCTCGCCATCGGCGAGGAGTTCTTCCGCGCCGACGCGGGGATCGGGCTGACGCTGATGCTCGCCTCCTTCGGCTGTGAGCTGGTCGAGCAGTACGGCACCGAGGAGCAGCACGAGGAGTACCTCCGCCCCGTCGCCCAGAACGACCAGATCTCCGGGCTCGCGGTGTCCGAACCCGACACCGGCTCCGACCTCGCGGGGATGACGACGAGCGCGGAGAAAGACGGCGACGAGTGGGTGCTGAACGGCGAGAAGTACTGGGTCGGCAACGCCGTCGAGGCCGACTGGCTCACCGTCTACGCCAAAACCGGCGACCGCGACGACCGCTACGGCAACTACTCGCTCTTTATCGTCCCCACCGATGCCCCCGGGTACGAGGCCGAGCACATCCCCGAGAAGATGGGGATGCGCGCCTCCAAGCAGGGCCACATCGTGTTCGACGACTGCCGGATCCCGGAGGCGAACCTCGTCGGCAGCGAGGGCGGCGGCTTCTACGCGCTCGCGGACTTCTTCAACCACGGCCGCGTCGTCGTCGGCGGTCACGGGCTGGGGATCGCCGCCGCGGCCATCGAGGAGGCCGAGGCGTTCGTCCACGACCGCGAGGGGTTCGGGCGCACGATCAACGAGTTCCAGGCCGTCCAGCACACCCTCGCGGACATGCAGACCGAGTTCCAGGCAGCCCGCGCGCTGAACTGGCGCGCCGCCGAGAAGGTGAAAAAGCACGACAACCCCGGCTACTGGGCCGCGATGGCCAAGACCAAATCGACGGAGGTCGCCGTCGACGTCGCCGAGCGCGGGATGCAGCTCCACGGCGGCCGCTCGATCTTCACCGACCGCCGGATCGCGCGGGCGTACCGCGACGCGCGGATCCCCGTGATCTACGAGGGGGCCAACGAGATCCAGCGGAACCTGATCTACCGACAGACGCCGCGCTGATCGGGGCTCGCCCGAACTGGGAACCCAGCGGCACAGTTATTGTCTGTCGGCCTGAGATCCCGTCGATGAACGTCGATCGAGCGGTTCGGACGGTCTGGAGGAGGCCGATCGGCCGTCTCGCGGTCCTCCTCGTCGGCTGTGGGCTCCTGGCCGGCGTGCTGACGCTGCGCCCGGGACTCGTCCCCGTCGTCAGGTGGTCCCTCCCGGTCGGGTTCGTTCTCTGGGGCGCCTCCCGCCTCCTCGACGGGGTGGGGGATCCCCTGACCGCTGCCGCCGGCTGCCTGCTACTGCTCGGTGGGTTCACCTACGCCTCGTACCTGCTCGTCCCGATGGGGGAACTCGGCGCGACGGTCGCCCAGTTCGTCCCGATCGTCGGTGTCTTCGTCGAACTGTTCGCCGCACACTACCGTGACGGGGGCTGACCGGCTGCGGCGAATCGAGAGGGCCGCGAGCCGTGCCTACCCACGGCGCAGCAGGAGCGCCAGCCCGCCGCCGCCGAGAACGAGCGCGCCGCTGACCGCGATCTCCACGGGCACGTCGCCGCCGTTGGTCGGCGATCCCGTCAGCGTCGGCGCCGCGGTCGGGGTGTCGCCCTGGGGCGTGGCCGTGCCCGGCTCCGCAACGTAGAGCGATCCGATATCGGACGCCTCGCCCCGATCCTCGGGAAGTAGCCGCAGATCGTAGTCGCCGGGGTCGAGGTCGCTCCCCAGGTCGGTCTCCGACTCCAGCGTCAGTTCGTCGCCGTCAGATACGCCTAGGGGACTGCCGCCGTCGCCGGCGGCCGCGGTGTCGAAGCGGACGGTCGCCTCCCCGTCGCCGTCGGCGTCGCGGACGGTCGCTTCGAGGGTGTATCCGGCCGACTGTCCGCCGATCACGAGGTCGGTCGTGTCGGTGTCGTCGAACGCGAGCTCCATCCGGGCGGTCGTCCCCTGCCGGACGTGAACCACGTTACGGGAGAACTCCACGCTGGTGGCCGCGGGCGTCGCCGTCGGCTCCGGCGTCGCGTCGGGGATCGGTGTCGGGGTGTCCGTCGGCGGGTCGTCGCGGCAGTCCGACTCGCAGTCGACGACCTCACCCTCGGTCTCGGCAACGTAGCCGCCGTCGATCGTCGCCTCGACGGAGAACGCGCTGCCGGGAGGGATCGTCGAGAAGTTGAACGCGCTGGCCCAGCTGCCGTCGTCGGTCACGACCGCGGTGGCGGCCTTGAAAAATCGGATCTCGCTGTCGGTGCTGCGGAGCCGGAGCGACACCTCCGTCCCGGTCGGCGCCAGCGCCGACCCGGAGACCACCTGCGAGGCGGTGTCGTTGACGACCACGTTCCCGTCGGTGGTGTCGATCCGCACCGTCTCCACTGGCTCCGGTTCGTCGTCCTCACAGTCCGTCTCGCACGCGACGACTTCGCCGTCAGCGGTCAGTTCGCCGGCGTCAGTTCTGACGGTCACCTCGAACGTGTCCCCGGGCGACTGCTCGGAGAAGTCGAACGCGGCCGCCCACGTTCCGTTCCGGTCGACCGTCACGGTTTTCGACTGGAGGAATCGGGGCTGGGTATCCCCGGTCGAGCGGATCCGGACCGAGATCGACGTGCCGGGGGCGAGCTCGGCGCTCCCCGAGACGATCTGTGTCTCGGCGTTCGCGACCGTCACCGCCTCGCCGTCGTAGTCGATCGTGACCGCGGGATCGGCGCCGGTGGCGGCACCGGCAGGGGAGAGCAGCGCCGCCGCGAGCAGGAGTGCGATTACCGCGGCAACACCGCGTGGACTACCCACGGCGCTCACCCCGGGTTCGGTTCGCGAACGGTTCCGCCGTCGTCAGCTCGGTGCTGGAGGGCATCGTCAACACGTTCTCACGGGAGGTAGAAAAACGACCGATAGCTTCGACGCGGTTTTACGCTACTTCGACCGATCGGGGGGTTGATACGCCCGCCGGCGTGACAGGAAGGCGATGTCGGGCGATTGGAACCCGGAGTCGGGCGGCGGGCTCTCCCGCCGTCGTGCGCTCACCCTCGGTGGCGCCGCCGCCGTCACCGCGCTATCCGCGACGGGACTCCCTACGAACCGGGGGACCGAACCGGCCTCCCCCGCGCAGGACGACCCGGTCCAGGGGCTCCACGCCCAGGGGATCACCGGCGACGGCGTCCGGATCGGCGTGCTCGATACGACCGGGTTCGCCACCGACGCCGCGTTCGAGGACGCCGTCGTCGGCCGTCGGTCGTTCGACGGCGTCCCCGTCGTCGCCGACGGGACGACACACGGTACCGCGGCGACGACGACGGTTGCCCGCGCCGCGCCCGACGCGGATCTCCTGTTGGCGTCGTTCGAGCGGCCGGCGGGGTTCCGTCGCGGGCTCGCGTGGTTCCACCGGACGGGCGTGGACGTGGTGCTCGCACCCGTCGCGGCGTACGGGGCGAGCGTCGTGGGCCGGAGCGTGGTCACGCGGACCGCAGCAGCAGCCGCCGACGCCGGCGTGACAGTCGTCGCCCCGACCGGGAACGCCGCACGCGGCCACTGGACGGGGACGATCGAGCCGGCGCCCGGCCGGAGACGACTGCGGCTCGGGGGAGCCGACGGCGAGGGCGTCGACGGCCGACTCCTCGCGTGGGCCGGATCGCCTGACGACGACCCCCCGGAGCTCTCGCTCGCGCTCGTCCGCACCGATCGACGAGACGAGGGACGGAGGCTGACCGCGCTCTCGGAACGGGGGGAGCAGGCGGGCGTCGAACGCCTGGACGTGACGCTCGCGCCCGGCGAGTACACGGTCGAGATCCGACTCCCCGACCGCCTGCGCGACGAGGCGACAGGGTCGACCGTCTCGCTGGTGACGCCGACACACCGGCTGCGAGGGGGGAGTCCGCGCGGCAGCATCGCCGCCCCGGCGAGCGCGCCGGGCGTGTTCGCCGTCGGCCGACTACTGGACGGCCGCGTCGCGGCGTACAGCGGTCGTGGGCCGACGCCGGACGGCCGCCGCGGGGTCGACCTCGTCGCCCGGCCGCGTCGCTGGCCAGGGGCTACCGATCCCGGAACGTCCGGCGCGGCCGCGTACGTCGCCGGCGTCGCCGCGCTCGTCGCCGGGGTGGCCTCCGAGTCGGCAACCGACGAGCCCGCGGCGTCGCTTCGCGTGACTGCGAGCCGTGCGGGGAGTCCGGGGCCGGCAGCCGGCTACGGCGCGCTCGACGCGGCTGCCGCCGTCCGGCAGGCGCTTCCGGACGACTAAAACCACGTTTTGAGCAACGGGCGGGATTGATGTGGCTGGTCGTCACAGTGGGAGGTATGGCCTCACCGATCGGACGCCTCCGCGCGGACACCCCGTCCGTCGAGGCCGACCCGGCCGTCTTCGACGTCGGCGACGAGGACGTCGACGCGGTGCTCGACGCGCTGGGCTCGGACACTGCCCGCGATCTGTACCGAACAGTCCACGAGGAGCCGGCGCCGCCGTCGGTGCTGGCGCGCCGGCTGGACAGCTCCGTCCAGAACGTCCACTACCACCTCTCGAACCTCGAGGGCGCCGGCCTCGTCGAGGTGGTCGGCCAGCGCTACTCCGAGAAGGGTAACGAGATGGACGTCTACGGCGTCGCCGCCGACCCGATCGTGTTCGCGGCCGACGCCTCGGGCGACCAGCGGTCCCGCCTCCGCCGGCTGGTGGCGGACTGGGCGACCGGCGTCGCCGCGATCGCGATGGTGAGCGTGGCGATCCAGCTGCTGACCGCGCGGCTCGTCGGCTCCGGGGTGGGCGTGTTCGAACCGGCGTCGCCCGGCGTCGGCGACGGCGCGCTCCTCCCGATGCTCGCCGAGGCTGTCGCGGCGCCCGGGCTGCTGTTTTTCGTCGGCGGCGCGGCCGTCCTGACCGGCTCCCTGCTGCTCGACGCGAGTGCCGACTGACCGACGGCGTTCAGACGCCGAGTTCCTCCCGGACGATCTCGATCCCGTCCTCGACGGCCACCATCGTCACCGACTCGTCGCGCTCGACGGAGAACAGGCAGCCTTTCTTCGGACCGTCGGGCACCCGTGCGACCCACGAGCGCTCGAACGTGCGGACGACCGCCTCCAGGCTTCCCAGCCGGAACGACGACTCGACGGCCGGCGCGTCGAGCTGGTGGACGATGTTGTTGTCGACGAACTCCCGGATCTCGTCGTCGCCGTACGCCTCCGCCACGTCCTCCCTGAGGGAGTAGTCGAGTGCCTCGCCGTCGTACCTGATCACGCCCCGGAGCGCAGTCCCCAGCCGGTCCGCGAGTGCGGCGTGGATCGCGTCGGCGTCGATATCGTTCATAGCGGGGGCTGTCCCCGCCAACCCAAAAAGCTCCGTGTCGACCGCGCCGATCGGAGAAAGAACTACGGTGGTTACGCGCCCGATATGGCCATGGAGCGACTCACCGGCGGCGAGGCGGTCGTCGCACAGCTCGAACGCGAGGGCGTCGACGTCGCCTTCGGCATCCCGGGTGTGCACACCCTGGAGATCTACGACGCGCTGCTGGACAGCGGGATCGACCACGTCACCACCCGCCACGAGCAGGGCGCCGGCTTCGCGGCCGACGGCTACGCGCGAGCGACCGGCCGCGTCGGCGTCTGTCTCGTCATCACCGGGCCCGGCCTCACGAACGTCGCCACGGCGGTCGGGCAGGCGTACTCCGACTCCTCGCCGCTGCTGGTGATCTCGACGACCAACGCGACCAACGAGGCCGATCGCGGGAAGGGCCACCTCCACGAACTCAAGGACCAACAGGGCGCGATGGAATCGATCGCCGCGGAGAGCCACCACGTCGACCGCGTCGCCGACGTGCCCGGAGTGATCGCCGACGCGTTCGAGACGTTCGATCGGGAGCGACCGCGACCGATCCACGTCCAGCTCCCGACGGACGTGCTCGAACGCGCCGAGCCCGTCGAACTCGTCGACCGGGAGCCAGCAGCGCCGCCGGGGCCGGACACCGAACGCGTCGCAGAAGCAGTCGACCTGCTCGTCGACGCCGAGCGCCCGCTACTGGTTGTCGGGGGCGGCACCGTCGACGCCGCCGACGCGGTGCGAACGTTCGTCGACGAGACCGAAATCCCCACGATCACCACGGCCGCGGGGAAAGGTGTCCTCCCCGCGGATCACCGCTGCTGTGTCGCGACGGCGCTGGGCCACGAGCCGGCCGACGCGTTCGTCGCGGACCGCGACCTCGTGCTCGCGGTTGGGACGGAGCTGAGCGCGCAGGACACCGCGGACACGCCGTTCCCCGACGACCTGATCCACGTCGACATCGACCCGACGAACGTCGGGAACAACCACGAGACGGCGCTCGGGATCGTCGGCGACGCGGGCACGACGCTCGACGCGCTCCGGGAGCGCGCCAGCGAGCGTGGCCTCGCGTTCGACGGTCCAGCGGCGGCGGCCGACGCCGGCCCCGAACCGCTCTCGGTCGACGCCTCGGACGACCGCCTCCACCTGCTCGCGGTGCTCAGGGAGGCGCTTGCCGACGACGCAGTGGTCGTCAACGACATGACGAAGCTCTGCTACACCGCGCGGACGCGGTTCCCGACCGGCGCGCCGCGGACGTTCCTCTTCCCGCGCGGGTTCGGGACGCTGGGGTTCAGCCCGCCCGCGGCGTTCGGCGCCGCGATCGGGAGCGACCGACAGGTGGTGTCGCTGGTCGGCGACGGCGGCTCGCTGTTCACGATCGGCGACCTCGCGACCGCGGTGCAGTACGACCTCGGCGTACCGATCGTCGTTCCCAACGACGACTCCTACGACATCCTCGAGGACGTCCAGCGCCAGCGGTACGGCCGGACGATGGCGACCGACATCGAGAACCCCGACTTCGTCGAGTTGGCCGAGAGCTTCGGCGCCGCGGCGCGCCGGATCGAGTTCGACGCGGTCGCCGACGAACTGCCCGACGCGCTCGCGGCGGCGTTCGACCGCGACCGGCCCACGCTGATCGAGGTGCCCGTGGAGTTCTGACAACCCTGAAGAGCCCCCGGCCGCATGATCGGCTATGCGACTGCAGGAGTACTGGGGCGTCGGCCCGAAGACGGCCGACCTGCTCGAAGCCGAGTTGGGCGTCGAGCGTGCGGTTCGCGCCATCGAGTCTGCGGACGTGAGCACGCTGGTCGACGCCGGCCTGCCACGGGGGCGCGCGACGCGCATCCTCCGGCGGGCAACGGGGGCGGCGGGGCTGGACACGCTGGGCACCGGCGACGCCCGCGACGTGTACGGCGACCTGCTCGAACTCGCGGCGGGCGACGCGCTGACCGGCGGGGCCGCCGACCGGATCCGCGTGCTCACGCCGCTGTCGAGCCACGAGGCCGCAGCCGAACGGCTCGACCGCATCGACCAGGCACGCGAGGTGTGGACCGGCCTCGACGACGACGGCCGGGAGTCGGTGATCGACGCGTTCGCCGGCTACGACGACGCCGGCGGCGGCCGCCGCGCGGCCGTGGAAGCGGCGCTCGAACTCCGGGCGGTCGGTAGCAGCGAGGGCGGCCCGTTCGAGCGACTGGCCGATCTGGATGCCGACGGGCTCGAGGACGCGGTGGACGCGCTCGCGGCGGTCGAGGGTGAGTTCGGCGACGAGGACGAGCCGCTCTCGGTCGGCGAGGGGGCGGACGAACGCCTCGACGAACTCCGGACCCAGCTGGCCGCCGCGCGGCGACTGAACGACGCGGCGCTCGACGTGCTGGAGACCGTCCGCGGACAGGGCGTACGCTCGCTGGAGGCGTTCCAGAGCGCGGTGATCTCCTACGTCGCCGAGGAGACGGGCGTGACCGCGGGGGAGATCCGGTCGGTCGCACCCGACGAGGCCCGCGACGAGACCGACTTCGTCTCCGCGACGCTGCGCGCGCTGGTCGCCGATCTGGAGGGACAGGTCGCCGACCGCGAGGCGGCGGTCGCGGCCGACCTCCGGGAGACGCTCGACGACGCCGGCGAGGGGATCGAGGCCGCGGTCGACGCGGTGGACGAGCTCGCCTTCGACCTCTCGCTCGCGCGCTTCGCCGCGAAACACGACCTCACGCGGCCTGAGCTGGTCGAGGACGGGCTGGCGGTCCGTGGCGCGCGGAACCTCTTTCTCGACGGTGACGTCCAGCCAGTCACCTACGGCGTCGGGACGCACTCGGTCGCGGGTGACGACGCCGACCCGCCCTCCGGCGACCGCGTCGCGGTGCTGACGGGCGCGAACTCCGGCGGGAAGACGACGCTGCTGGAGACGCTGTGTGGTGTCGCGCTGCTGGCGTCGATGGGGCTGCCAGTTCCGGCCGAGGACGCGGAAGTCGGGCGGTTCGACACGGTCGTGTTCCACCGCCGGCACGCCTCGTTCAACGCCGGCGTGCTGGAGTCGACGCTGCGCTCGGTCGTGCCGCCGCTGACCGGCGAGGGGCGGGCGCTGATGCTCGTCGACGAGTTCGAGGCGATCACCGAACCCGGCCGCGCGGCGGACCTGCTGAACGGACTGGTCGACCTGACCGTCGACCGCGGCGCGCTGGGCGTGTTCGTCACCCACCTCGCGGAGGACCTCTCGCCGCTGCCCGGCGCCGCCCGCGTCGACGGGATCTTCGCGGAGGGGCTGACCGACGAACTCGACCTTCGGGTCGACTACCAACCACGGTTCGGCACTGTCGGGCGCTCGACGCCGGAGTTCATCGTCTCGCGGCTGGTCGCGAACGCCGGCGACCGCGACGAGCGCGCGGCGTTCCGCTCGATCGCGGCCGCGGTGGGGGAGGAGGCGGTCCAGCGGACGCTCTCGGACGCGGAGTGGTCGCCGTAGCTCGGTTC
The DNA here is from genome assembly GCF_002025255.2 of Halolamina sp. CBA1230. Taxonomy (GTDB): domain Archaea; phylum Halobacteriota; class Halobacteria; order Halobacteriales; family Haloferacaceae; genus Halolamina. Next base: position 365,573 of record NZ_CP054587.1, on the reverse strand, counting down.
CGCACCCCCGCCGGCGGAGGGGAGTCCGGCAGCCGGCCGCGCGCTTCGAGATTCGTAACGCCCCCCGTTCTGCGACCCATCGACGTGTACACTGCCGCGGGGGACGGAGCCGAGGGATTCAAGGTCGTGCCCATCCCGCTCTCGAGTGATGCGTCAGGACCACCTCGTCGCCGCGGGCCAGCTCTCGCGGGCGGACGTCGAGCGGGTGCTCGACCGCGCCGCCGAGTTCGACGCCGCGCTCGACGCCGGCGACGACCTCCCCGCCCGGTACCCCGAGAAGCTGCTCGCGCTCTGTTTCTACGAACCCAGCACGCGCACCAAGATGTCGTTCGAGACCGCGATGAAGCGTCTCGGCGGCGACGTCGTCGACATGGGCGGCGTCGACGCCTCCTCGGTGAAGAAAGGCGAGAGCCTCGCGGACACGGTCCGGGTGATCGAGGGGTACGCCGACGGGCTCGTGCTCCGTCACCCCCGCGAGGGCGCCGCCAAGATGGCCGCGGAGTTCGTCGACGCCCCGGTAGTCAACGCCGGCGACGGTGCGGGCCACCACCCGAGTCAGACGCTACTCGACCTGTACACGATCCGGGAGGCCGCAGGACTGGACGATCTCACGATCGGCATCGTCGGCGATCTGAAGTACGGCCGGACGGTCCACTCGCTGGCGACCGCGCTGACGGAGTTCGACACCCGGATGCATTTCGTCAGCCCCGAGTCGCTCCGGCTCCCTCGATCTGTCCGCTTCGACCTCCACGAGGCGGGCGCGCAAGTGCGAGAACACACGCAACTCGACGAGGTGCTGCCCGAACTCGACGTGCTGTACGTGACCCGGATCCAGCGCGAACGGTTCCCCGACGAGGACGAGTACCGCAAAGTCGCGGGGGAGTTCCAGATCGACGCCGAGACGCTCGAGGCCGCCCGCGAGGATCTGACCGTGATGCATCCGCTGCCACGCGTCGACGAGATCGACCCCGCGATCGACGACACCGACCACGCGAACTACTTCGAGCAGGCCCACAACGGCGTCCCCGTCCGGATGGCGCTGCTCGACCTCCTCTTTGCCAACCATGAGTGACCACGAACTCCGCGTCTCGAAGATCCGCGACGGCACCGTGCTCGACCACCTCCCGGGCGGGAGCGCGCTGAACGTGCTCGCGATGCTGGGGATCGACGGCAGCGAGGGCACCGGCGTCAGCGTCGCGATGAACGTCCCCTCCGAACGTCTCGGCACGAAAGACGTGGTGAAAGTCGAGGAACGCGAACTCTCCCAGGCGGAGGTGGACGTGCTCTCGCTGATCGCCCCGCGGGCGACGGTGAACATCGTCCGGGAGTACGAGGTACAGGAGAAGAAACAGGCCGAGCGCCCCGACACCGTCGTCGGCGTGCTGGCCTGCCCGAACAGTAGCTGTATCACCAACGCCGAGGAGCCGGTCGAGAGCCGGTTCGACGTGCTCGACGACGGCGTTCGGTGTGGCTACTGCGAGGAGATCATCCGCGAAGGGATCGCGGCGCATCTGGACGTGGGCTGACGGGTCCGTTGGGAGGCAGTCCGTGCGCTACCGGTGAGAAACTGGAACGGCAGATTCGGCACTTGCCTTCGATCAGAGCCGTCGCGGACCGCTGATCCGACCGAGACAGTCGTGCGCGTAACAAAGGTATAACCAGATGGCAGACGTAACGTACGTATGGACCCGGCAACCGACTCACGGAACGACGACGAAGCCGGCGACGAGGATCATCCGACCGACGAGGAGCAGGTAGAGACTGAATGGCATTTCTGGCTGTTAGCCATACTTCTCGGCGCCGGAATCCTCCTGATAATTTTCCCACCGGGCATACTGCCCGAAATCGGGTTCGCCCTCGTTGCAGCAGCGGTGGCTGGGTGGATCCTCAAGACGGTAATCGAGAAAGAGGTATGAACACAGTAGGCGGGAGCGGTGCCAATCGATACTCGTCGCCCGTTTCCCGAGAGATCCCGGGAGAGCGCCTCCGGGGCTGGGTAAATCTGGACCCACCAGAGCTCCGACCTCTCACCGCAGCGACCCCAGCGACGGCCGCCACGCCAGCAGCGCCACCGTCAGCAGGAACACCGCCGTCGACACGTCGTAGGCGTACGTCGTCGTCGCCACCGCGACGAACGAACCGCCGCCGAACACCGCCGTCCCGATCGAGGCGAGGATCGGCCACGAACAGGAGACACAGGAGAACAGCCCCAGCAGCCCCGAGACCGCCGAGCGGGAGACGTCCAGCACCGTGACGAACACGAGATAGGCGAGCGCGAGATAGCCCAGCACCCGGGCCGGCATCAGCACCAGCCGGAGGAACTCGCCGTGGTACGTCACCGCCGGCCCCCAGCCCGGCGGGAGCCAGAGCACCGAGAGTCCGTGAGCGTGCCCGCCGGGGCCGATCATTCCGCCAGTGTAGGCCAGCACCGCGAGGTAGCCGACCGCGAGTACCCCCGCCCGGCGAACGGTCGACCCGCTCGCGTCGGGCACGTCGGTCCGGAGGAACACCCAGATCGCGACGTTGATCCAGAGCAGACCGTACAGCGCAAAGCGTGGCGCGCTGACCGCGACGGTGTCGCCGAACAGCCAGTAGCCGGTCAGCGCCATCACCTCGACGTAGAGGATCCCCGTCCAGAGGAGGATCGTCCGGGGTTCGGGGAAGGCGTCGGCGTCGACGCGGTCGATGACCGACATCGTCACAGCGCCAGCGTGTCGAGCACGACGGCGAGCAGTACGCCGCCGAGGTAGGCGTTCGAGGCGTGGAACGCGCGGAACGCCGCCTGCTCGGTGCGCTCGAAGTGGAGGCGGACGACCGCCCAGAGGAACAGGCCGGCCAGCGCGATGCCGAAGGCGACGAACAGCCAGTCGAGCCGTGCGGCCAGCGCCAGCGCGGCCGTCGCCGAAAGCGTCGCGCCGAGGTACCAGACGATGTGGCGCCGCGTCGTCGTCTCGCCGCGCACGACGGGCATCATCGGGAAGCCGCCGGCCGCGTAGTCGTCCTTGTACGCCAGCGCGAGGTTGTAGAAGTGCGCCGGCGTCCAGAGGAACACGACCGTCGCGAGGCCGACGCCGCCCCAGCCGATCTCACCCGTGACGGCCGCCCAGCCGATCAGCGCGGGGAGTGCGCCGGCCGCGCCGCCGATGACGGTGTTCTGGACGGTGTTGGGCTTGAGGATCAGCGTGTAGACGACGCTGTAGAACGCGATCGCGGTCAGCCCGAGCACCGCCGCGAGGAGGTTGATCGAGGCGAACAGCCCGACCGAGATCGCCGCGAGCGTGAGGCCGAACGCGACGGCGTTCCGAACCGGCACGAGATCGACCGCAAGCGGGCGGTCGCTGGTGCGCTGCATCTTCCGGTCGACGTCGCGTTCGAGCACGTGGTTGAACGTCCCCGAGGCGCCGATGGCGAGCGCGCCGCCGACCAGCGTCTTGGCGACGACGGGGGCGGTGAACTGCTGGCCGCCGGCCAGCGCCATCGCCGCCGACGCGACGAGACAGAGCAGCCACATCAGTCGCGGCTTGGTCAGGCGAGCGTACGCCGCGAGTTTCGCTTTCGTTCGCGGCCAGCCCGGTTCGGGAAGTTCCGGGGAGGGAGCGTCCTCGACAGGGGGGAGCTCGTCGTCGAGCGGGTCCTCGGGTTCGTCGTCGGGGTCGCCGGTCGCGGCTTCGAGCGTCCACGCGAGCGCGGCGAGCACGCCGCCGAAGATGACGACGCCCACGGCGAGGTGGATCGCCGAGACGGCGGCCGTCGGCGCCACGGTCGTGGTGGCGATCACGGCGCCCACGCCGGACTGGAGCGGGAACAGCGCGAGTGCGAACAGGAGCGCACCTTTCACGCGCCGGGACTCGCCGCGGCGGACGGCGAGGACGGTGGCGCCGACGAGCAGCAGGCCGACGACGCCGGCGCCGATCCGGTGGCCGAGGGCGAACCAGCCGTCGGCGGAGGTCGGGAGGGCGAAGCCGCCGCCACAGGCGGGCCAGCCGTGACACGCTGCGGCGGCGTCGGTCACTGCCGACGTCGCGCCGACCGCGACGAGCAGGTACACCCCCATCGCGGCCGCCGCGAGCAAGCCGGCGAACTGGCGGTCCGAAGTCACTACGCGGACTAACGCGCCGCGATACTTATCCGCTTCGCGTTTGCCCAACGCGTGGGGAAGAGCTGAGACCTGCCTACCCGCGTCGGTCCAGGATCCGCTCGACGATCCGGCCGGTCGAGAGCAGTTCGTCCTCGTACTTCGGCTCCCGTGGCCCCGCACGTGCCACGTCGCAGTCGATCCCGCGATCGTCAAGTGCGGCCCGCAACGCGTCTTCGTCGTGGTGCTGGTCGTACCCGAGCACGATCACGCTCGGGTCGATGCGCTCGATGGGAACGAAGATGTCCGACTCGTGGCCCAGGTGAGCCTCGTCGACGGCGTCGATGGCCTCGACCACGTCCCGGCGCTGGCGCGCGGGTAGCACGGGCTCGGCCTTGTGCGAGACGTTCGAACTCCGGGCGACGATCACGTGGAGCTCGTCGGCCATCGCGGCGGCCTCCCGGAGGTAGTGGACGTGCCCCGGGTGGAGCAGGTCGAAGGTGCCCTGTGCGACTGCTCTGGTCCGTTCCCCGTCAGCGTCGCTCGAGACGTCGCCGTTCATAGCTCGTCCTCGTCGATACCGAGTTCGGCGTCGATATCCTCCTGCGTGAAGTCGAAGAAGTCCTCGGGGTCGTCCATCTCGACGTCGTACACCGGGAGGCTGCGGCGTTTCCCCTCGCGATCCAGCGCGACCCAGTCGTCGCGGCCGTAGGGGTGGCCGACGATGATGTGGACCTGCCCCTTGCCGAACGTCGCGAGGTCGGCCTGGGAGGGCTGGAGCACGCCGTTGGGGTGGGAGTGGATCGAGCCGACCGAGGAGAAGTCGTTGGGGATCATGCTGGTCTTGACCGTCGCGCTCACGGGGTTGGACTCGGTGCCGGGGATGATCAGCACGTCCGTCACGAGCAGGCCGTCGTGGTCGACGTCGTACTCGCTGGCCGGCTCCCCGCGCAGCAGCCCCATGTACTCGTCGGGGTGGGTCTCGCGGGACGCTTCGAGCGCGAACGTGAGGGCGTCGTCGGCGATGCCGACCACATCGCCCGACCGGAACAGTCCCATCTCCCGGTACTCGGAGGCGGCGCCAACTAAGGATTCCGGGACGCGCTCGGCGGCCCCAGCCGGCGTCGCCCCCGCTCGGCGACCAGTTCGTCACGACGGCCGAACTGGAAGACTTAACACCCGCGACCGCCGAGTTTTCAGTATGACAGAGCACTCCGCCGGCGAGGACGCCGGCACCGCCGAGGGCGGTTCGCCTTCGGCCCGTCGGGATGTTCCCGACGACGCGACCGTGGTTTACGACCTCGACGACGACTGCACGATGGACGACGTCGCCGAGGGCGCGCGCTACCTCGTGACCGTCAACGGCGTGGTCGACTACGGCGTCTTCGTCGACGTCTCCGACGCCGTCTCGGGGCTGGTCCACGAGTCCGGTCTCGACGGCGAGTACGAGGAGGGCGACGAGCTGGTCGTCCGCCTGACCGAGATCCGGGAGAACGGCGACATCGCGTTCGAGGAGGTCGACCCCGCCGAGAACCGTGTCGTCAGCGTCGAACACGAACCGGAGATCACCCTCGTCGACGAGCTCCGCCGCGGCGAGGCGGTCACCGTCGAGGGCGAACTCACACAGATCAAACAGACCGGCGGCCCGACGATCTTCCACGTCGGCGACGAGACCGGGATCGTCGCCGCCGCCGCGTTCGAGGAGGCCGGCGTGCGCGCCTACCCGGAGGCCGAAATCGACGACATCGTCCGCGTCAGCGGCGAGGTCGGCCTCCACGACGGCGTCCGCCAGCTGGAGGTCGACGACGTCACCGTCCTCGAGGGCGAGACGGCGGAGGCCGCCCGCGAGCGGCTCGACGAGGCCCGAACCCACCGCGCCGGCCCCGAGTCGGTCGAGCCGCTGGTCGAGTGGCCCGAGTTCGAGAAGCTCCGGGAGGATCTCGAAGAGCTCGCCCGACTCCTGCGCCGGACGGTGCTCGAAGGCCGGCCGATCCGGGTGCGCCACCACGCCGACGGCGACGGGATGTGTGCGGCCGTCCCCGTTCAGCGCGCGCTTGAGAGCTTCATCCAGGAGGTCCACGCCGATCCCGACGCGAGTCGCCACCTGTTCAAGCGGCTCCCCTCGAAGGCGCCGTTCTACGAGATGGAGGACGTGACCCGCGACCTCAACTTCGCGCTGGAGGGGCGGGCCCGCCACGGCCAGCAGCTCCCGTTCCTGCTGATGCTCGATAACGGGAGCACCGAGGAGGACACGCCGGCGTACCGAAACCTCGCCCACTACGACATGCCCATCGCGGTCGTCGACCACCACCATCCCGACCCCGAGGCGGTGAACCCGCTGCTCGACGCCCACGTCAACCCCTACCTGTACGACGAGGACTACAGCATCACGACGGGGATGATGTGTGTCGAACTCGCGCGGATGATCGACCCGGAGATCACGGAAGAGCTCCGCCACGTCCCGGCGGTCGCGGGGGTCTCGGACCGCTCGCGGGCCGACGCGATGAGCGACTACGTCGAACTCGCCGAGGCGGAGGGGTACGACCGCGACGACCTCGACGACGTCGGCGAGGCGCTGGACTACGCGGCCCACTTCCTGCGCTACTCCAGCGGCCACTCGGTCGTGAACGACGTGCTCAACGTCGGCTGTGACGACCGCGATCGCCACGAGGAGCTGGTGGAGTTCCTCTCCAGCCGCGCCGAGCGCGACGTGGACGAACAGCTCGACGCCGTCGAGGACCACGTCGAACACGAGACCCTCGAGAGCGACGCCCACCTCTACCGGATCGACCTCGATCGGTGGGCCCACCGCTTCACCTACCCCGCGCCGGGGAAGACCACCGGCGAACTCCACGACACGAAGGTCGAGGAGACGGGCGACCCCGTGATCACGATCGGCTACGGGCCGGACTTCGCCGTCCTCCGGAGCGACGGCGTGCGGCTGGACATCCCCGAGATGGTCGAGGAGCTGAACGACGAGCTTCCGGGCGCCGGCGTCTCCGGCGGGGGCCACCTCGTCGTCGGCTCGATCAAGTTCGTGAAGGGTCGGCGCGAGCAGGTGATCGACGCGCTGGTCGAGAAGATGGCCGACGCCGAGATCGACGAGGAGCTCTCCTCGACCGCCGCCGCGCTGGACGACTAACTTTCGCTCACTCCTCCCACTTCTCCACCGCCGCGAAGTTCAGCGACCGTGTCGCGACCAGCCCCGCCACCAGCACCGCGGCGACGGCACCGGCGGCGAACAGCCACGTCCGCCCGGCACCGCTCCCGCCTTGCCAGTCGGCATCGAAGCTCTCGCGGTAGTAGGCGACCGGCTCCGGCCCGTGGAGCGCGAGCGCGACCTCGCGGTTCCGGGTCGCGCTGTTCTCGTTCCAGTTCAGCGACCCCACGACCGCGAGGTCGTCGTCGACCAGCAGCCCCTTCGCGTGGATCTTCTCGTAGCGCCCCTCGGGTTCGGAGATCCGTGCCGAGAGCGGCGCGTCGTTGCGGTCGGCCCAGTCGTTCAGCCACGACACCAGCGCCTCGTTCTCCTCGGCCGAGTACCACGCCCCCGAGAGCAGGATCCGGACCTCGACGCCGCGCTGGGCGGCCCGCAGCGTCGCCCGCACGAGCGTGTTGTCCTGCCGGCCGAGGCTGGGCTGGAGCACGTCGACGCGCGTCTCGGCGGCGTCGATAGCCGAGACGAGCTCCGACTCCGCGTTGCCGGGGGCGGTCAGCAGCGTGACGTTCCTGGCCGTGACGTGTTCGGGAGCGAACTGGGTCGGGTAGCTGCCGTTCGCGGCCGGCACCGACTCGAATCGGCGGTTCTCGCGGAACGCCGCCCAGGGCTGAGTGTCCGCCGCAGTGCTGTCGTTCCGGAACAGCGCCGCGAGCTCGTCGGCCGTCGTCCCGTTCTCGGTCCTGACCCCCCAGCCACGGCTCGACGCGCCGCCGACGCCGGATGGTTTCCAGTTCTCCGAGAGGACGAGCGCGCGGCCGTCAGCGACGGCGTATTTTGGGTGGTGGAACGCGAACCGGTTCGCACCGACGCCGACGACCCGAACCTCGATCCCTGCGTCGGCAAGACGGTCGAGCAGTCGGGCTTGCCGTGCGGAGGCGCCGTTGACCGGCTCCGCTTCGACCAGCACCCGCACGTCGACACCGCGCGATTCCGCGGCGAGCAGCGCTTCGGTGACACGCTCGGACGTGAAGCTGTACCCGCCGATCAGGAGGCAGTCCTCGGCGCTGCGGAGCGTCTCGATCGGGACGCCGGGCGAGTCGGGGAGCAGGAACGCGGTGGCGTTGGCCGGCCCGGTCGTAATCGCCGGTCGGGGGTCGAGCCCGCGCGGCCGCCACTCGGCGACGGCGGGGAGGTAGCGCTCGCCCTCGGTCGTCTCGGCGTAGCGAACGCGATGGACGATCTCCCTGCCTCGCCGGAGGACGACCGTCTCGCCCGTGTTCGCGAGCGCGAACGATCCCTCGACGACGGTCGCACCGTCGCCCGCACTGTCGGAGACGACCTCAGGATCGGGCGTGATCAGCAGCCTGCCGGTGCGGTTCCGGAGCCGTGTCGTCGACTCGCCGTCCGAGAGGCTCCAGTTACCGTGTTCAGGGAGTCGGACGACCACGTACTCCCCCGTGTCGCCGTCCCGCACTGGGTCCGGGTAGAGTTCGACGACAGCGGCAGTCGCGTTTGAGTCAGGTTCGTCGCTGACTGCGATCCCCGCCGTGTCGTGGGTTGGGGTCGTGGCAGCGTGACCGACGCCGACGCCGGCGAACGAGACGAGCAACAGGCTCGCGAGGAGCAGCTGCACGGCCAGCGCGCTCCGGATCCGTCGATCCCGTGATCGGTGCTGTCGCGCCACGGGACGGCTGGTCCCGCTATCAGTGATAAACTCTCGCCGGGTCGGACGCTACATCCCCATGTCTTCCGCGGGGTCGGGGACGGGGAGGTCGTCGACGGCCACGCCGAGCAGTTCGGCGGCGTGATCCAGCGCCATGTCGAACCCGTAGTAGCGTTCGAGTTCGTCGCCGTCCGGGGCGGTTCGGACCTTCAGCATCGCGTAGCCGTCGACGTTCTGGGCGATCGAGGCGGTTCGCCCCTCGCGCTCGAAGTCGAGTCGGCGCTCGCCCGCCGCCTCGACGTAGTGGGCGGTCACGTCGCCCGCCGTCAGTTCGGTCTCGCGGTCGCTCATGACCGGCGGTTCGACCGCCCCGGTGTAAGGCTCATCGGTGTCGGCGGGTCGCAGTGCAGGCTTATAGGTCGCCCGCCCCAACGGGGGGGCATGACCGACCGTCGGGACCCCTCGGAGGAGGACCTTCGCGCCCGCCTCGACGAACTCGAGTCGACGCTGACCGAACTCCGCGACCAACTCGACGCCGAGCCCTCGCGGCCGACGATCCCCCGTGGGCTCCCGGGCAGCGGGCGACGACCGCCGCGCCCGCCGCGGCTGCGGGAGGTGCTGCGCTTCACCGAGGAGTACACCATCCCGACGCTGATCTCGATCCTGGAGACGAACGTCCGGCTGCTCCGGCTCACCGGCGCGGCGCTGCGCGCGCTCGACCCGGAGCGCTCGGCGACCCCGTCGGACGACGGCGCGGTCCGGCGGGCGATCGACGCCGGGCGCGGCCTCTCGACGGACCGACTCGCGAGCACGCTCGAGGAGTTGAACGACGCGATCGCCGGGACCGAGGCGCCCGACCCCGAGGCACGCGAACTCCTTTCGGAGGCCGAGGAGCTCTCCGCGGAGATCCAGGACCGCCTCCGGGACGCGACGGAGTCGGCCGACACGCGACGGGAGCGATCGGGAGGCGCGGCCGACGGCGTCGAAGCGGACGACACGGTCTCCATCGACGTGGCGGATGCGGGCGAGGGTGAGAACGCGGACGAGCAGTCTGACGGGAACCCCGAACCGGACGTCGACGCCGAACTCGACTCGATCCGGGACGAGATCAGGGGTTCCGAGGCGGACGAGGAAGTGGGCGACGACGACGCCGGCGACGGGGACGAAGACGAGGAACCGGGCGACGACGCCGACGGCACCGCGCTGGAGTAGCTACTCGACGGGGCGGAAGCGGAACCCGTCCCACTCCTGACTCTCCGGCTCGCGGATCCCCTTTTCGGGGTCGCGGAGTTGGTCGACGTGGAACGGTTCGACCGTGTCACCGATGTCGACATTCCCGTCCTCGAGTTGACCCAGCGCGCGGACCGGCCTGCCGTCCACGTCGAACTCCACGATAGCGAGGTGGTTCGGTTGGCGGACGCCCGGCGGCGTCGCCGTCGAGGTAGTCCACGTCACCACCTCGGCAGTGTACTCGCTGAGGTCGACAGTGCCCACTGGCTCCTCGCCGCCCGGCCCCCGCGGGTGGCCGGGGTAGGTGATGCTCCCGTCGGGGTAGCGGTACGCGGTCATCTCCGGTTCGTCGCTCTCCGTGGGTTCGGTCTGGTCGCTCATTCTGCCTCCGGCGTTTCGAGGATGGTTGTGGTCACGCAGTTGCCGAAGCCGCCGACGTTGCACGCGAGGCCGATCTCGGGGCCGTCCAACTGTCGGGCGCCGGCCTCGCCGAGTAGCTGTTCGTACACCTCCACCGCCTGGGCGACGCCGGATGCGCCGAGTGGGTGGCCCTTCGACTTCAGGCCGCCGGAGGTGTTGATCGGGAGGTCGCCGTCGCGTTCGGTACGGCCTTCCTCGATCGCTTTCCAGCCCTCGCCCTTCTCTGCGAAGCCGAGGTCCTCGAACTGCAGGAACTCGAGGATCGTGAACATGTCGTGGAGTTCCGCGAAGTCGATGTCTTCGGGGCCGCGGTCGGCCATCTCGTACGCCTGATCGCTCGACTCAACGACGCCGCGCATCGTCGTCGGGTCCGGGCGCTCGTGGACGACGTGGGTGTCCGTCGCGCCCGCGACGCCGCCCACGACGACGTACTCGTCCGTGATCTCCCGGGCGACGGACTCCGGGCAGAACAGTAGCGCGGCGGAGCCGTCGGTGATCGGGCAGAAGTCGTAGAGGCGGAGCGGGTCGGCGACGATCGGCGACTCGAGGACGGTGTCGAGATCGACCTCCTTCCGAAACTGCGCTTTCGGGTTGTCGACGCCGTTCTTGTGGTTCTTCACCGCGACTTTCCCGAGGCTCTCGCGTGGCGCGTCGTACTCGTCGAGGTAGAGTCGCGCCGTGAGGCCGGCGAAGGAGGGGAGTGTGACGCCGTGTTTGTACTCCACGGGGTGGGTGAGCGAGGCGATCACGTCCGTCGCCTCGCCCGTGGTCTTGTGGGTCATCTTCTCCCCGCCGACGAGCAGCGTCATCTCGCTGGCCTCGGAGGCGATCGACTGCCACGCGGCGTAGATGCCGGCGCCGCCGGAGGAGGAGGTCTGGTCGATCCTGGCGGTGTAGGCCGGCTGCGCGGCGAGGTCGTGGGCGAGCATGTTCGGCGCGCCCGTCTGCCCCTCGAGTTCGCCGCTGGCCATGTTCGAGACGTACAGGTGGTCGACGGCGTCGGCCGCGACGCCGGCGTCGTCGAGGCAGTCGGCGCCGGCCGCCGCGAGCAGGTCGCGCAGCCACTCCCCCTCGCGGTCGCCGAAGGGGGTCATCGACGCGCCAACGATGGCGACTCGGTCCATACCCGTTGCCCGGACGCGGGTCGCTTACGCGTTTCCCTTCGTCGAACACGAGCGATTTATGCCCGCGCCGGCGCGACTGCCGGCCATGGATCTCGCGGACCCCGCAGACACCGGCAAACTGACTGCGGTCGTCGCCGCGCTGCTCGCCGTCGTCGCGTTCGCGCCGCTCGTACTGGTGACCGGGACCGGGAACACCCTCGGCGCCTACTACGCGGCCGGCCCGTTCGGCCTCACCGCGGTCGGCCTGCTGGCGGTCGTGGCCGCGGTCGTGTTCCTCTCGGTCGGCCAGCCCCACACCGACCCGCTGACGCTGTCGGGGGTCGGCGTCGTCGTCGCCCTCGGTACGCTGCTGACGGCGGTCATCTGGGTGTTCACGCTCGACTCGACGCTGCTGTTCAGTTTCCCCGCCGAGTACGCCTGGATCGAACACCACCGCTGGGTCGTGATCGGCGGCGCGGTGCTGCTGACCGCCGTCTCCGGGTTCCAAGCCCGGACAGCGCTGTGACCGACTGGCCACCCGTCGACCCCACGGACGCGTCGGCCGCCGCCGAACGCCGCGACGAGGTGGTCGACGCCGTGCGCGACCACGCGGGCCAGGTCGCTTACGAACTCGCGCTGCTGGAGGGCGGAGACTACGGCCGCGTCGACTTCGAGACCGACGCCGGTGAGTGGACCGTGAAGTACGAGGCCGGCGATCTGGAGTACCTCCGCTACGACCCGAACAGTGGCTCGGAGGTGTACGTCGTCTCGACGAAACGCCAGCCCGAGCCGTCGGCGCTCGCCAAGGCACTCGCGGACTACCCCGCGTTCGTCCGAGCGTTCAACGACCACGTCGCTGCCGTCGAGGCGCAGTTGGAAGACGTGCCGACCGAGTTCCCGGAGCCGGCGAGTACCGACGAGGCCGTGACCGAACGCCGGCGCGTGCTCGACCGCGTGGAGGCAGTCTGCGACGAGATCGCGGGCCAACTCCACCGCTTCGAGGGCGGCGAGTACGGCACCTACGAGGCGCGGATCGAGGGACAACGGTGGGAGCTCAACTGGGACCGCGACGGCGTCTCCTACCTCCGGATCGGCGGGAGCGACGGCGTCTACCTGCTCTCGCAGTACGCGCCGCCGGACGCCGCCGACATCCGGCAGTACGTCCCGAAGTTCCCGGCCTTTGTCGACGACTACAACGAGACGGTCGCCGATCTGACCGAGACGCTCTCGCGGGTCGAACTCTGAAACGGGCGAGGGGTCGAACGCCGGCGTCGAGATGCCCGACCCGAAAGGGCCTTAAGTCGCACCCCGTTACTCCGGAGTGGACTAGGTCGGGCGGTTAGGCCCCGCTCGTCACCCCCGAGATAGTCTTCAGGGGGGACCGAACCCCGGGCGCGTCCGGTCAGACCGGCGCGGGCCTCGGGAGCCGACGTGGAAGCCTCGTCCGCCGGGGACAGCGGTCCGCGACGCCCGCCCGCAGGGGCGATCCGTCGCGGTTGGTCGACGGCACCGGGTCAGGCGCGGAAGCGAGCAGCCCACCGTCGGACGCCCGTCGCTCGTCGGGTCGCGGGGTGGAGGAGGCAACCGAGACTCCCCGTGTCGGAACGCCGGGCAACCCCGGGCGTCCGCCATTCATTCCGTTCTCAGTTCGCGAGCGACCGCTCTATCGGTCCGACTCGTACTTCCGCGACCAGTACGCGATCAGCGGCGTGCCGACGACCGTCGGCCAGAGCCACGCCGAGACGCCGATCACCGGCGTGAGGTTCACCGCCGAGACGGCGCTGATCGTCGCGATAAAGGCCGCGATCATCCGTTGGAGGTGGCCGACCAGCCACTCGCCGCTCTCGCCCCGGCGGAACGACCGTAGCTCCTGCCCGCCGAACGCGACGCCGATACCGCCGAAGACCGCCATCACGACGCCGAAGGAGCTCCCGTCGAGGAACCAAGCGACGCCCCAGCTACCCAGCACCAGACACGCGACGACGACCGTGCCGGCGGCCAGCCAGTCGACCGTCGCCGGCGTCTCGCTCGGCCGTTTCCGCGACAGCACGCGGTAGCCCGAGAACGCGAGGTAGCCGCTGAACACCGCGACCAGCGTGAGGACGATCCGGAACGTCGTCACCGCGGCGGCGAGCAGCACGAACACCGTCGCCACGGTGACAGCCATCGCGGCGAGGAACAGCTTCCCGGCGCCGCGGTGTCGACGGCCGCCTTTCTTCGTCACCAGCGCGCCGACGCCGGCGAGCACCGCCACCGTTCCCGCGGCGATATGCAGCCATAGCGACCACGTCTCGAGCGTCGGCATGGTCGAGCCGTCGTGAACCGGCTGGAAAAGTCTGCCCCCGAAACGGCCGCTCGTTCGTCCGCTCAGGCCCGTTTGTACTGGTCCGGCCACTCCGGCGCGTTCTCGGCGTCGAGTTCCCGGCCGGCGTGCAGCGTGAAGTACGGGTCACGAAGGTGTTCACGCGCGAGCAGCACCGCGTCGGCGCGCTCGTTGCCCACCAGCGCCTCGGCGTGTTCGGCCTCGGTGATCCCGCCGACGGTGCCGACCGCGATCTCGTCGCTGCCGGCGTCGAGTTCGTCGCCCGAGAGCGTCTGGCCGTCCTCGGCCAGCACCTCCCGGATCGTCTCGGCGTACGTGGCCTGGTAGCCCGGCCCCGTGCGCGGCACCTGCTGGTCGGGGTGGATGCCGCCCGAGGAGACGTCGAGGAAGTCAACGCCGATCTCCGCCAGATCGCCAGCGAGGCGGGCCGACTGCGCCACGTCCCAGGACTCGCGGGCGGGCAGCCAGTCGGTCGCGGAGATGCGGACGAAGATCGGCTTCTCGTCCGGCCAGACCGCGCGGACGGCCTCACAGACCTCCCGGAGGAGCTTCGTCCGCCCCTCGAAGTCGCCGCCGTAGGCGTCGTCGCGGTCGTTGGTGACCGGCGAGAGGAACTCGTGGAGCAGGTAGCCGTGGGCGGCGTGGATCTCCGGCACCTCGAAGCCGGCGTCGAGCGCGTACTTCGCGGACTGCTCGAACGCCTCCACGACCTCCGCGATGTCGTCCTCGTCCATGCGCTCCGTGGGGGCAGTGTTCTCCTCGTCACGCGGGTAGGGCGTCTCGGTGGGCCCTTTCGGGGTCCACCCACCCTCGTCCTCCGTGACGAGGCGGGGGCCGTCCTCCCACGGCCGGCGAGTGCTGGCTTTCCGGCCGGCGTGGGCCAGCTGGATCGCCGGGACGCTACCCTGCTCGCGGATGAACTGTGCGGTCGGGGCGAGCGCGTCGGCGTGTTCCTGACTCCAGAGACCCAGATCCTCGGGCGAGATGCGCCCGCGCGGCTCGACGGCGGTCGCCTCGGCGATCACGACGCCGGCGCCGCCGACGGCGCGGCTGCCGAGGTGGACCTGGTGCCAGTCGGTCGCCAGCCCGTCGCGGGCGTCACAGGAGTACTGGCACATCGGCGACACCATCACGCGGTTCGGGATCGTCGTCTCACGTAGCGTGAGTGGTTCGAACAGTGCGGCGTTCACACCGGGACCACGGCGGGGCGGGAAAAGGCGCTGTCGGCCGGTGCCCGGATTGCCGATTTCCGGGACCCGCCGATGCCCGGTGCCCGGATCGCCGATTCCCGTGACGTTGGCTCGTTGTCGCGCGTTCCGGCGTGCCGTGCCGGCTTCGGGAGCTTTTCACTACTACCGTGGGGATCGAACCCATGGCACTCTCGACTGCGGAGATCATGCAGATCAGCCTCGACCTCGTCGGCTGGGACGAGGTGCCGGCAGACAGCGGTATCCACGTTCCCGGCGAGAGCCTCGAGACCGCGCTGGTGGGGATCGATCTCGAGTCGCCGGAGATCCAGCTGGCCCACCGCGAGGGGTACGACCTCGTGCTCGCCCACCACCCGCCGGGCGGCGACCCGCGCGTGAACTTCGCGCCGGTGCTGGACAAGCAAGTCGAGTTCATGACCGCCCACGGCGTGCCCGAGGAGCGCGTCGAGGCGGCGTCGTCGTCGATCGTCTCCGGCATGGAGCACGCGGGCCACAGCGCGAACTACCGCCACGACCCCAGCATCGCCGAACACCTCGACCAGCCGTACATGAACGTCCACCTCGCCCCGGACGAACTCGGCCGCCGGCGGTTCCGCGAGATCGCGGATGGCCTCGCTGACGGCGCGACCGTCGGCGCGTTCGCGGACGCGCTGGGCGAGATCCCCGAGATCGACGAGGCGATCACCGACGTGGAGCTCCGCGTCGGCGACCGGGAAAACGATCTCGGCGAGGTCGCGATCCACCACGCCGCCGGCACGAACGGCGGCAGCGACGTTGCCAGCGCCTACTTCGACCACGGCGTCGACACCGTCCTCTACATCCACGTCGGCGCCGGCGACACGGCCGAACTGCAGGAGGCGTACGGCGGCGAGGGGAAGAACCTCGTCGTCACGGGCCACATCGCCAGCGACGCCATCGGGATGAACGAGTTCGTCGACGCGCTGGAGGCGGCGGGACTGGACTGCGACACGGTTTCGGGCTGTGGGATCGGCCGGTAGGTCGCGGTCCGACAGCCCCGCTGCGTGATCGGTACCGCGATTGGGGAGCCACCCCATCGAGCGAGTATGCCCGAGGAGTTCACCCCGGAAGCGTACTACGACGAGTACGGCGAGACCGAATGGGAACGGCTCGACCGGGACTTCTACGGTCGGCTGGAGTACGAGGAGACCTGGCACTTTCTCGACCGGGAGCTTCCCGGGGTGGGGCGCGTCCTCGACGTCGGCGGCGGTGCCGGGCGGTACAGCGTCGAACTCGCCGAACGCGGCTACGACGTGACGCTCGTCGACCCGAGCTCCGAGCAGGTCGCGCTCGCCCGGGAGAACGCCGACGATCACGGCGTCGCGGGCCGAACGACGGTGCGGGTCGGGGACGTACGGGATCTCGCGGCCGACCCCGACAGCTTCGACGCGACGCTCTGTCTGGGCGGCCCCCTCTCGCACGTCCTCGACGCCGAGGAACGCCGGGATGCGGCCGCGGAACTGCATCGCGTCACCGCGCCGGGCGGACCAGTGTTCGTCTCGGTGATGGGCCGTCTCGCCGCGCTCCAGACGATCGCCCGAATGGCGGGTCGGGTCGACCCCGAGGTCGACGAGACCGAGCTCCTGCCACGGCTCGCCCGGACGGGCGACTACGACGCCGATCTGCTCGACGAGTTCGGTCTCGACCCGTCCGGGCCGCCGATGCACCTGTTCAGAGCCCACGAGCTCCGCGAACTGCTCCAGCGTGCCGGACTCGCGGTGCACACGCTCACTGGGCTGGAGAGCGTCGCGTCCCAGCGCCGCGACGAGTTCGACGCGCTCGGCGACGACCACCGCGAGGCGATCCGGGAGACCGTCGCGGCGCTGCGGGGTGACCCGGGGGTCGCCGACCTCTCGGGGCATCTGCTCGCGGTGGCGACTGCCTGAGGCGGGCGTACCGTTTCCTGCGTGCGATCCGGGGCAACGACGTCTGATTCGACGGCGCCGACCGTGAGAAGGGATATCGAACCCCGTTTTCGGTCCGCTTAACTCCGCGGGCCTGTAACGCTCTCTGTGGATCCGTTCGACGTTCTGGGCGTCGAGACCGACGCCGACGACGCCGAAATCTCCCGGGCTTATCGACAACGCGTGAAGGAGACCCATCCGGATCAGGGTGGCTCCCGCGACGAGTTCATGCGCGTCCAGCAGGCGTACGCCGCGCTGCGGGACGGGAACGTCGAGGTCGCCGAGGACGGGTCGGTCGACGTCGACGACGCGGCTGAGGCAGCTCAGCCCCGCGATCAGGGGCCGCCGCCGGGGACCGCCCGGATGGAGTATCTCGACTTCGAGGTGCTCGGGGATTACGGCTGGGAGATCGACGACGACGACCTGTTCGAGGTGGCGGCCGAGGCCGACCTCGCCCCCGGGGAGTACGGCCGCCTGCTCGTCGATCGGGACGAGACGCTGCTGGAGGCGGCCGAGCGCTGTGGGTTCGCGTGGCCGTACGCCTGCCGGGGCGGCGCCTGTGCGAACTGTGCGGTGTTACTGCGCGAGGGCGAGGTCGAGATGGCCGACAGCCACGTGCTCCCGGAGGGGATGGTCGAGGAGGGGATCAGGCTCTCCTGTCTCTGTCGCCCGCGGAGCGACGAGCTCCAGGTGGTGTACAACGTGAAACACCTGCCCGGACTCGACGAGCTCCGGCTTCCCTCCCAGCAGTTCTGAGTTACCGACGTCCGTCGAGTTCGGGGTTCGTCCACGCCCAGTCGGCGTCGACGTGGTCGAACGCGCGGGTCGGATCGTCGACGGCCTGCCCCAGCGGGCGGGCGCTGCCCAGATCCGGGCCGACGTCCGTGATCGGCACTGCGGCGACACAGCGCGTTCGCGTCGAGTAGTACACCGCCTCGTCCGCACTCGCCAGCACGCCGATCAGCGTGCGGTTGCCGACGTCGGCGTCGTACAGCAGGTCGGCGGTCCGCTTCCGGACCGACACGTCGGGGGTTCGCGGGCGTAGCGCCCGGACGAGCGCGTCGAACGGCGTCGTGGTGCGCGTTCGAGTAGCCATACTTCACGGTCGGCACTGCAGGGTAAAGGGAGTGAGCCATCCCCGGAGTGAAAGTGAAGGATACGGCGAAAGTGAACGAGTCGGGCGATTTCGCGAGGGCGGGGTTCTCACCGTCACGCGGAACGGTAATGTGGCCCCTCGCCCACCGGTCGGGTATGGAGTACGTGGCGTTCGACGAGGCCGAGACGTACGAACCCGACGAGGGCTGGCAACGCCGCGCCCTCGCCGGCAGCGATCGGTTCACTTTCGAGTGGTTCGAGAAGCCGCCGGGCCACTCGTCGCCGATGCACGACCACGAGAACGAGCAGGTCTGTCTCTGTCTCGAGGGTGAACTCACCGTCCACACCGAAGAGGAGTCGGTGACGCTGTCGAAGAACGACTCCGTCCATCTCGACGCCTGGGAGTCCCACCGCGTCGAGAACGAGACCGACGAGCGCGCGGTCGGGCTCGACGTGTTCGCGCCCGGCCGCGGCTTCGAGTTCTGGACCGACCGGGACTGAGGCGGCAAACCCCCGCCTGCCTCGGGCGAAACGTTCTCGGGTCTACCACACGAACCATCGAGCATGGCACGGGAGACGCTCTCCGTCGAAGGAATGGCGTGTGGCAGCTGTGAGGAGACCGTCGAGTCGGCGGTCGCGGCGCTCGACGGCGCGGAGTCAGTCGAGGCCGACAACGCGACCGACACCGTCGAGATCGAGGGATCGGTCGACCCCGACGACGTCACGGAGGCGATCGAGGCGGCTGGCTACACGGTCCTCGGCTAGTCGCCGCGCTCCGCCGGTCCGATCCCCGCCTCGATCAGCGACGCCACCCGCTTGGGACGGTCCATCCCGGCACAGACCGACAGCACAGTCAGATCGAGTCCGCCCTCGATCGGCGTGTCGCCGCCACGGACCGCGCCGCCGCCGATCGTCTCGTCGAGCGTGCGCCGGGCGTCGGCGATCGCCTCGCGGTTGAGCCACTCGGGCGGCCCCATCGTCACCAGTAGCGCCCGCGTCGCCCGCGAGAGATCCGCCTCGGCCGAGCGCTGGCGGAACAGCGAGCGCTGCACCGCCGTCTCGATCGTGCTGTAGCTCTCGATCTCGTCGGGTGTCTCGGTCTTCGATCGCAGGCGATCCAGGAACGAGGGCTCCTCACGGACCTGCTGGCGCCAGTACCCTAGCGTCGTGTACCCGCCTTCGCCCAGCGTGGCGATGATCTCGCTGGCGTCGACGACCGTCTCGCCCACCGCGGCGGCGTCGGTCGCCTCGCCGGCGCCGAACAGCGCACCTACCCACTCCGCGATCGTCCCGTTCGCGGCATCGTACGCGTCGGCGGCCTCCGCATCAGGTGGGCGTTCCTCGGGCGCGTCGAGGCGCCCGTTGTCGAACAGCAGTTGGGCGTCGACTGTCGCTTCGAGCCCGCGCAAGCCCGCACGCGCATTCGCGACGACACCTTCCTCGCCCGGGGCTGGCAGCACGGTCAGCGCGTACACCGGGCGCTCGATCGTCTCCCGGAGCGTGTCGACCAGCACCGGCGCGGCGCCCGCGCCGGTCGCGCCGCCGACGCCGACGGCGACGAGCACGCCGTCGGCCGTCGAGGGGACGGCATCGGTGGCCGCGTGGCTGAGTTCGCGGGCGTTCTCCTCGGCGGCCGCGCGGACGGCGTCGGCGTCGCCGGTCGAGCGCGAGGTCGTGCCGAACGCGTGGCGGTGCTCCTGTGGCACGTCGAGACTGCCGATCGCTTCGGGGTCGGTGTCGAAGGCGGCGACTGTGTCGACGTACGGCCGGTCGTCGGACTCCGCGGCGGCGAGGCGTGCCGCCAACCGACCGCCCGCGCCGCCGACTCCCAGGACGGCGAGTTGCATAGTTCGGCGTTGCCGCCCGACGGCATAGGTGCTTCGTCGCGGATCGATCTCGTGGCCACGGGCCAGTCCACCCGTTTCGTGGACATTCACGTCAACCGACAGAAACGTTATTATCGATACGTGGCATACTGTCCGTTAGGTGGACAGATGAGCGAGAACGGACCGCAGTCGGACGAGGCGTCGGGTGAGCCCGCACTGGCGTTCGACGACGAGCTCTATCGGGCCCTCGCGTCGCGGGAGCGTCGACGGCTCCTCTCCCTGCTGCTCGACGAGGAGGAACGGACCGTCGAGGAGCTCGCAACCCTGCTCCTCGGCTGGGACGTGACGGCGTCGGGGACGGTCGGCGACCCCGACGACCGGTGGCGGACGATCCTCCGGCTCAGACACTCCCACCTGCCGATACTCGACGAGATCGGGGTAGTGAGCTACGACCCCGACAGCGGGACAGTCCGGGCCGAGCCGCTCGACACCGCCACGGTCGAGTTGATCGAACGGGGCGTCGACACCGAGGGTGAGCCACCGAGGTAGGGATGTTCGAGTCGTTGCTCGCGCGGGTCCGGAAGACGGATCACCGATTCACGGTGTACGCTAACGACGGGGCAGCGATCGTCGACGGCTGGTTCGCTAACCACAGCGTCGACGTCGAGCGTCGACCACTCCCGCCCGGCGTGCCGGCACCGTTCCTGACCGTCGAACGCGACGACGAGTTCGCGGGGGTGCTCCCGCTCGCGACGGTCGAGCGGCTGCTCGAACCGCCGATCGTCAGGCCGGAGCGCCACGACGGGCTCTCCCCGGCGTACGCGGCGCTGTTCGAGGTGCTCGACGAGACCGTGTACACGTCGATGGAGCGGCGCGAACTGACCGCGATCAGCCGCGAGATCGAGGACCGCGCCCACCGCGTCGGCACGGGAACGCTCCACGTCGGGTTCCAGCGGCTCTCGGTGTTCCGGACGGAACTCCCCGAGTACCGTCGCCTCGCGGCGACGGACCTCGACATCCACGTCTACGGGATCGAGGACTGGACGCCCCCGGATATCCCGGGCGTGAGCTATCACGCCTGTGCCGACGACCAACTGGGTCGCTACTGGGCGCTCGCGTTCGACGGCGGCGAGGAGGGAGCCCACAGCTGTGGCCTGCTCGCCCGGGAGGAGGCGGACGGCTACACCGGGTTCTGGACGGACGACTCGGCGACTGTCGCGGCGATACGCCGGCAACTCGAAACCGGCTGCGACTGATCAGTTCGACGTCGGGACCGTCTCCGCGCTTCGGGTAGCTGGACCGCTCCCTTCGACGTCGATCACTCCGGCCGCCGTGACAGTGATCTCGCACTCCGCGTACGTGAACACGACCTCACCGTCGGTCATCCCCTCGACTAGCGCGTCCAGCGCGTCCGGGTCGATTGCGTCGTACAGCGGTGGTAGCACCAGGGGATCAACGCCGCTCACGGTTGCGACCGCCCCCACAACTCGTTCGGCGACTCCCTGGTTGTCCCGATCCATGTGGTACTCATCCACGTAGTAACGGAAAAACGTTCGTCAGACACATATAATATTTACGATAGTTACATCATCGATCGAAAGTGCCGACACGAAGTTTTTCGTGACCGGTGTCGCATCGCCAGGAAAGTAACTATATTCAATTACTCGAAGGAGATCGGTGAGCGTGACGCCGTGCCAAGATTGATACGCTCGCCGGGGAGATATCGGGTAGTGGGAGCGGTTTCACGGTTCCGAAATCACGTCGACGTTTCGTTCGCCTCGAACGAGCTGACCGGCGCGTTAGGAGATTCGGTTACGGTTCTCCCCATCGTCGTGGCGGTCGGCGCGCTCACGGAGCTATCGCTGGGGCGGATGCTGCTGGGGTTCGGGGCGTTCCAGATCGTCTGGGGGCTCCGGTACGGGCTCCCGATCTCCGTCGAGCCGATGAAGGCGTTGGCCGCGCTGACCATCGGCGGCGCGCTCGGCGTCGACGAGCTCCTGGTCGCCGGGCTGCTCTCCGGCGTAGTGCTGCTCGGCGTGGGGACGACGGGCGCGCTCGGCCGGATCGCACGGTACGTCGGCGAACCAGTTACGCGCGGGATCCAGCTCGCGGTCGCGCTGATCCTGCTCGAGACCGGCGTGGAGCTGAGCCTCGGCGACCCGACGCTCGCGCTCGCCGGCGTCGTCGCGGCCGTGGTCGTTATCGCCGTGGGGTACCGCCGGGCGAGCGCGCTGGTCGTGCTCGGGCTCGGGCTGGCGATCGCGCTCGCGGCCACCGGCCTCCCCCAGCCGACGCTGCCCAGCGTCGCGCTCGCGCTCCCGGACGCGAACGGGCTCAGCCGCGCGGCCGCGGAGGCGACCGCCGCGCAGTTGGCGATGACCGTGGGCAACGCCGCCGTCGCGACCGCGCTCCTACTCTCGGAGTACTACGATGCCGACGTGACGCCCGACGACCTCGCGACCAGCATGGGGGCGATGAACCTCGCGGCGATCCCGTTCGGCGCGCTGCCGATGTGTCACGGCAGCGGCGGCGTCGCGGGGAAGTACGCCTTCGGCGCCCGGACCGCGGGGTCGAACGTCATACTCGGCGGGCTGTACGGCGTCGCCGCGTTGGGGACCGCCGTCGTGACGGCGTTCCCGATGGCGGTGCTCGGCGTCGTGCTCGCGCTGGTCGCGGTCGAACTTGGGCAGTCGGCGCTGGGCACCGACCACCTCCCGACGACGGTCGCCGTCGGCGCGGTCGGCCTCCTCACCAACGTCGGCGTCGCGTTCGTCGCCGGGATCGTCTGGTGGACTGCCCGCGAAAAACTGCTGTGAACGCTCAGTACTCGTACAGCGACACCACGAACGGCAGTTTGTTGTACATCATCACCGCGATCGGGATGCCGACGATGCTGACCGTGAACGCGTAGGCGACTGCAGTCCAGAGGCCGCTGGCCCACCAGCCCACGAGCAGGAACCAGACGCCCCGGACAGCGAGCCCGTAGCGCTGCTCCCCGGGGTTGCCTTCGTGGTCGACGAAGTCGCGCTCCTTCAGCGAGAGCACCTTCGGCGTCGCGTTGATCATCTTGATCCCCAGCGGGAGGCCGATGATCGTGACGTTGAGGAACCACGCGATCCCCAGCCAGATCCCCGTCGCCCACCAGCCCACGAGCAGGAACCAGACCGAACGGACCGCGAACGAGGGGGCGTCGTCGGTGCTATCCGTGGTCGAACTCATAGTTGAGCCCAGGCGCCTCGCGGGGAAATCCCTGATGGCGACCGATTAGCTGCCCGACACGGCTGACAGCGTGCCGGCGAGATCAGTTGCCCGATACGGCTGACAGCGTACCGTGTCGATCAGTTGCCCGACACGGCTGACAGCGTGCCGTGTCGATCAGTTGCCCTCGCCGGCCGACCATCGCCGGCGAGATCAGTCGCCCGACACGGCTGACCGCGTGCCGTGTCGATCAGTTCCCCGAGAGGTAGTCGCTCGCCTGCGGCTCCTCGGGATCGGTCGGCACCTCAACCAGGCGCGGTTCGTCGGCGTTGACAGCCGCTTCAATCGCCTCGCGAACCTCCTCTGGCGTCTCGGCGCGGGTCGCGCCGACGCCCATCGACTCCGCGAGCGCGACGAAGTCGATGGGGGAGTCCGCCCACGCGTACGCGCCTTGGGGGAGGCCGTGGTCGCGCTCGGCGCCGTCGCTGATGATCGCGTAGTCCTCGTTGCGGAACACGACCGTCGTCACCGGGAGCGCCTCGTCGGCGGCGGTGTGGAGCTCGTGAACCGCCATCATCAGGCCGCCGTCGCCCGTCAGCGCGACCACGTCGCTGTCGGGGTTGGCAGCCTGCGCGCCCAGCGCCGAGGGGAGGCCGCTCCCCATCGTCGCCCACGACCCGGGGTTGACGTACGATCGCGGCCCCGCGACGGGGAACGTCGCGAGCGTCCAGATCCGGAAGCCGCCGGCGTCGGCGGCGACGATCGCGTCGTCGGGTACTCCCTCCCGGACGGCCCGCAGCGCGCCGGGGGAGGTCAGCGGCGGCTCGCCGTCCACGAGCTCCTCGACGCGCCGAGCGACCGAGTCGCGCAGTCTGTCGACGACCGCCTCCGCGTCGTGATCCGAGATCGGGAGCTTCCCGTTCAGCGCCGCGAGCGTCGGCTTCGCGTCGGCGACGATGCCGACCGCCGGCTCGTAGTTCGTCCCCAGATCGTCGGGGGAGAGCGTGACGTGGACCAGCGAGTCGGGCATCTCGAGCGTTCGCCCGCGGGTGACCAGTTCGTCGAAGTCGGTCCCCACCGCCAGCGCGGCGTCGGCCTCGGCGACGTACTCGTGCATCTCCGGCGTCGTCGCGCCACAGAGTACGCCCGCCGAGAGGGGGTGGTCCTCCGGGATCACGCCCTTCCCCTTGTACGTCGTGAGGACGGGGGCGTCGTAGCGCTCGGCGAAGCTGACGAGCTCCTCGGTCGCCGCCGCGCTGCGGACGCCGCCACCGGCGATGACCACCGGCGTGTCGGCATCCGAGAGTATGGCCGCCGCGTCGGCGACGGTGTCAGCCGGCGGCCGGGTCAGCTCCCCCGAGTCGAGCGACCCGACGCCGCCGGTCGGTTCCGCCGCGGGCAGGTACGACTTCGGGATGCCGAGCCGAACCGGCCCCTTCGGCGCCGTCGTTGCCGTCTCGACCGCGCGTTCGACCTCCGCGAGCACGCCGTCGGGGTTCTTCACCACGCGGTTGGCTTTGGTGACGGTGTCGTACGTCTCGGGCGGCGTCTCGTGGATGCCGTCGCGGCCCCGGACCTCGGGGTCGGTTTCGACGGCGATGTGGACCAGCGGCGTGTTGTCGTTGTACGCGTTCTTCAGCCCGTTCATCGCGTTCATATCGCCCGGGCCGGGGACGACGACGGTCGCGGCGGGGCGGCCGGATGTTTCGGCGTACCCCCACGCCTGCTGGGAGACGGCGGTCTCGTGGCGCGCCATCACGAACCGCACGTCGTCGCGGCCGTCGATGGCCTCGTTCAGCGGCAGCGTCTGCTTGCCGGGGATGCCGAACACGGTGTCGATCCCGTGCTCGACGAGTCGGTCGATCACGGCGGCGGCGAGCGTCATGGGTCAGTAACCGGCTGGCGAGGGGAAAACTGTACCTCACTCGGGGCCACCGAACCCTTATCAGTCGTAGCGACCGAACCCACGGTAGAGGAAGACGAGCGCCGATACCGTCGACAGCGACGACGAGAACGCCGTCGAGACCATCACGCTCACCCGGATGGAAGACGACGACGGGTGGGTCGCCCGCGACGAGGACACCGTCGTCGCCTCGCAGGGCGAGACCCGCGAGGAGGCCTTGGAGATGCTGGACGAAGCGGTCGCGCTGCACAAAAAGGCGAAATCGGTCACGAACCCACCGACGAGGAACTTCGCGAGATGGGGATTGACCGGAGTCGCTGAGGCGTCCCGAGATTCCGTTTCACGTCGAACTGTCGCCACTTCACGTTCGTGAGTGGTCACCGTCAGCGCCACAAAACTTACTCCGAGCGCCCGTCCCGACCCGGATACGTGATGACCGATTCCCTCCCTCGAGTGGTCGTGGTCGCCCTGTTGCTCGTTTTCGCCGGCTGTGGCGGCGCCCCGGGCGCAACTGAAACGCAGTCAGAGGAGACTGCGACGCCAACGGAAGCGCCGTCGACGACCACCGAAACCGTGACCGCCACACCCCAGTGGCGCGGTGGCCTGCTCATTGTCTCGCCGACGAACGAAACCGAGCAGCCGGCAGTCGAGTACGACCCGGACGACTTCGGCGAGGTGCCGACGCTGAACGAGACGGTCGTCGCGGCGGCGCGAACGAACGACACCGTGACCGCGGATCTCTCGTCTGAGGAACTCGAGGCGATCGACGCGTTCGTTGACGACCATTCGAACGCGACGGGCGGGACGTTCCCCGTTCGAGTGGGAAACAGGACGGTCGAAGTCTCGATCGCGCGGGAGGCGTAGTCCGATACAACCGCAGTATCGGTTCCGTGGTCGCGCGACAGAGCGCGCGATAGGTCATGCGCCGTGGTTGGTTAGCGATTCCACGCGGCAGAATCTGGGTCGATCAGGCGCTCCTCCGTCTCGATCCCGTCGATAGTGGCGATATCCTCGCCGGTGAGTTCGAGGCTCGCGGCCTCGCGGTTCGCGCGGATGTGCTCCTCGGTCGCTGACTTCGGAATCGGTACAAGCGCCTCCTTCGCGACGGCCCACGCGATGCAGATCGCAGCGGGGGTGGTGTCGTGACGATCGGCGACTTCCTGTAGTTCGGGCGTGTCGAAGATCTCGCCCTGACCGATCGGGCAGTAGCCCACCAGCGTGTGACCGTGTTGGGCGGCGTACTCCCGGAGTTCCGTCTGCGGGAGCAGCGGGTGACACTCCACCTGGTGGGCGACGAGCTCGCTGTCGAGGATCTCCCGGGCCTCGTCGAGCAGTTCGGGCGTGAAGTTCGACACCGCGACGTTGCGGGTGACGCCCTCGTCCTGGAGCTCCTGGAGCGCGCGCAGGCTCTCCTCGGGGTCGTACGCGCCCGTCGGCCAGTGGACGTACAGCAGGTCGAGTTCGTCGACGCCCAGCCGGTCCAGGCTCTCCCGGCTCGTGCGCTTGGCGTCCTCGTAGCCGAGGTTGTCCGGGAGGATCTTGCTCGCGAGCACGACGTCCTCGCGGTCCACTCCGGAGAGGCGGATGCCCGCGCCGACCGCGGGCTCGTTGTCGTACATCTGTGCGGTGTCGACGAAGTGGTAGCCGGCGTCGAGCGCCGTGCGGACCGCGTCGGCGCACTCGTGGCCCTTCGTGCCCGAGGTGCCGAGACCGATGTCGGGGAGGTCGAGACTCATGGCTGTGGCGGGAGACTGGGCGCGGCGGGGTAAAGAACTCCGTGTCGCGGCGGATCTCGGTGGCTCCGACCGACGCTGGCGAACTGATAAGTATCGAACGGCCGAACTGTCACACCATGGTCCCCTCCACCCGTGAAACGAGCCGGCTGCTCGCCGCGCTCGCCCTCGTCGTCGCCCTCCTCGCGTCGGCCGCACTGCTGCTCCCGACGCCGCTCGCGGACGTGTTCTTCGCGGGCATCGTCCTGCTGAACCCCCTCTTCGCCACCGCCGGCGTCGCCGGCGCGTGGACGAACCGAACGGCGGCGATCTGGCTCGCCGCGCTGCTGTCGCTGGGGCTCACCCTCGTCGGGCTGCTCTCGGTCGGGCTGTTCTTCGCGCCGACGGCCGTCCTGCTGCTCGGGAGCGCGGTCGTCGGCCGGGCCGCCGGGCCGCGGGAAGGCGTCCGTGAACGTATCCTCGCGGACGCGCCCAGTGTACGAGCGCGCCTACTGCGGGCGCTGGCGGGCGGTGGGTCGGTGTTCGTCGGCGCCGGGCTGGTGTACGTCGGCGCGTTCCGGCAGGAGCTGTTCGGGTCCTGCGCCCAGGAGACGCTCGCCTGCGCGATCGAGACGACGAACTGGCCAGCGGTCGGTCTGACGCTACTGGGGTTCGCAGCCGTCGGTGTCGGCGGCTGGCTGGTGTGGAAGCAGGTGTACGTCTCGCGGGTGCTCCGGCAGGCTCGGGCCGGCTAGCCTACCACGGTCTGACCGAGAGCAACTCGGTCGCCCTGACGGTGCGGTTCTCCCCGTCGACGGGGACGACCACGCGCATCTCGGGATTGTAGTCCACGAGTAGCTCCCGGCAGGCGCCACAGGGTGGGACGACGCGGTGGTCCTCCGCATCGTGACTCGGGAGGGGGTAGGAGACGGCGACGCAGGCTTCGATCTCGTCGTGGGCGTGGCCGTCGGCGATCGCCGCGCTCACCGCACCTTGCTCGGCGCAGGCGGAGATGCGACCGACGCTCGTCGGGAGGCTGACGCCGTCGTAGATCGCTCCGTCGGCGGTGCGGACCGCCGCGGCGACGATGTGGCCGCCGTCGAAGAACTCGGGGTCGAACGATTCGCGGTTCACTTGGGCAGCGTGGTCGCGGAGGGACTGGTCGGCGTCGGTGAGCGGGGCCGTGTCCATGCGGTTCGGGTCGGGGTGGGTTGGTAAGTGTTTCCCGGTGTTTCGCTGGGTTTCGTTGGTAGACTACGAGACAGCAACCGCGACAGCACCTCGATCGTTGACCACTTGTAACCGCGAAGTGCCGGGCACAAGGCCCGGCACAGCCCAGTGTCCCCACCCCTCCCCCCGCGGCCGCCAGATTGGCGGCCGCGAGGCGTCCACCGCGACCGCACCGCTGTGGCTGTCGGCGCGAATCGCGTGCAGGGCGAGAGCGAAGCTCTCGCGGGCAGTACGGGCGACGCGTGGGTCGCCCGTACGACGCTCTCGTGGCGCACGTCAGCGCGAGGGACGAGCGACCGCAGGGAGCGAGTCGGTTGGGGAGGTGTGAGGGCTGTGCGGGGCGGTGCGGTCGCAAGTGGTCTACGACCGAGATGCTGTCGCGGTTGCTGTTCCGGTTAGGACTCGTCAAGATGTCGCTAATCCCTTCGAAAAGAACCCAACAAACCGAAACCCAACTACCCACTCACTCCAACGCGCTCGCCGCCCGAACGATCGTCTCCTCGCCGTACTTCGGTCCGACGAACTGCAGGCCCACCGGCAGGCCGTCAGCCTTGCCCGCAGGCACCGAGATCGCGGGCAGATCCGCGAGGTTCACCGGCACCGTGTTCGCGTCCGCGAGGTACATCGTCCGCGGGTCCTCGAGCCCCTCGCCGAGTTCGAACGGCGGGACGGGCATCGTCGGCGACGCGAGCACGTCCGCCTGCTCCAGCGACTCGTCGAAGTCCTGCTTGATCCACTCGCGGGCGTCCTGCGCCTTGGCGTAGTACTTGTCGTGATACCCCGCCGAGAGCGCGAACGTGCCGAGCAGGATCCGCCGCTTGACCTCCTCGCCGAACCCTTCCTCGCGGGCGGTCGCGAACGCCTCGTTCCAGTTGCCCGCCTCCGAGAGGTCGTCGTACTCGCCCGCCTCCACGGCGTTCAGCCCGTAGCGCGTGCCGTCGAAGCGCGCGAGGTTCGAGGAGGCCTCCGACATCGCGATCACGTAGTACGCCGCGACCGCTTTCTCGACGGAGGGCATCGACACCTCGACGGTCTCGGCGCCCTGATCCTCCAGATCCTCCACGGCGTCCCGGAACGCCTCGACGACGGCCTCGTCGGCGCCCTCGAGTAGTTCGCTCGGAATACCGATCGTCATCCCCTCGACGTCGCCGTCGGCCGCCGCCGCGTAGTTCGAGCCGTCGCCCTCCTCGACCGTCGTCGCGTCCCGCGAGTCCGAGCCCGCGATCACGTCCAGCAGGCCCGCAGCCTCCTCGACGGTCGGCGCGATGGGGCCGATCTGCTCCAGCGAGTTCGCATAGGCCACGAGGCCGTAGCGGGAGACGAGCCCGTAAGTGGGCTTGATCCCGACGACGCCACAGAACGCCGCCGGCGCGCGGACCGAGCCGCCGGTGTCGCTGCCGAGCGCGAGGTCGGCTTCACCTGCCGCCACAGCAGCAGCGGAGCCGCCGGAGGAACCCCCGGGCACGCGGTCGGTGTCGACCGGGTTCAGCGTCGCGCCGAAGTGGGACGTCTCGGTGGTCGTCCCCATCCCGAACTCGTCCATGTTCGCCTTGCCGTTGATCGTCGCGCCCGCGTCCTTCAAGCGCTCGACGACCGTGGCGTCGTACGGCGGGACGTACCCCTCGAGCATCTTCGACCCGCAGGTGGTCTCGACGCCCTCGGTGGAGATGTTGTCCTTCACCGCGACGGTCTTGCCCGCCAGCGGGCCGTCGTCGGCGCCCTCGATCCGCTCCTCGGTGATGTAGGCGTTGAGCTCCGCCATCACGACACCCGTGGGCCCTTGAAGTAGCCGTCCTCCGTCTCGCTGGCGTTCCGGAGCGCCTCCTCCTGGCTGAGCCCCTCCTCGATCTCGTCGGCCCGCATCACGTTCACGAGGTCGGGTTCGCTCTCGACTTCGGGCACCTCGTCCAGCGTCTCGAAGTCCGCGAGCACCGCCTCGAACTGCTCGGCGAACTGCTCGACCTCCTCGTCGGTCAGATCCACCCGCGCGAGGTCCGCCACCCGCCGGACCTCCTCGCTGGTGACTGCCGGCTCGTCTCCGTCGCTCATACCGTTCGGTCGCCGCGGACCGGGAGTAAGGGTTTCGGTGGGCCGCGACGCTGCCGGAACGTCTTTGCCGGAACCGATCGAGGGGATCGGTGTGGAGTTCGTCACCGACACGCCGGGAGACGACCGCTGGCTCCGGGCGTGGGCCGTCGGATACGCCGCCGTCGGCGGGTCGTCGGTGCTGCTCCCGCTGTACGCGCTGAGTCTGGACGCTGGCGCCTTCCTCGTCGGCCTGATGGCGTCGACAGCCGCGTTTGCCGGCGTCCCGGGCGCGATCGTCTGGGGACGGATCGCTGGGCGAGCGAACCGCCGGCGGCCGTTCGTGCTGTTCGCGCTGATCGCGACGGCGGCGGTGCTGCTGGCCTCGCCGATGCTCCGGAGCACGATCGCGCTGGTCGTCGCCAACGCCGCGCTCTGGTTCGCCGTCACCGCCGCCTCGCCGGTGCTCAACCTCGTCGTCGTCGAGGGGTTCGAGCAGTCGGCGTGGGACGGCCGGATCGCCCGCCTGAACGCGCTCCAGGGCTGGGGCTGGCTGGCGGGGCTGCTCGTCGGCACCGTCTGGACCGCCGCCGCGCCGCGACTCGGCTACACACCGATCTCGGCGCAGCGGACCCTCCTGACTGGCTTCGGACTGCTCGCCGTGCTGGCGACGGTGCTGTTCGTTCGGTTCTACCCCGACGCCGCCCACACCTCGGACGAGCGGTTCCTGCGTCGCTACCGTTCGCTGTCGCGGGAGGGTTGGCGCGGCGACCGGTTCCTCCGTGGCATCCCCTACGGCCCGAGTCGGGTTTACTGGGCGCTGCGCTCGCTTCGGTCGGGACGACTCTCGGAGCGCTTCGGGCGACCCCTGCTCGGCTACCTCGCCGGAACGGCGCTGTTCTCGGCGGGCTTTGCGGTGTTCTGGGGGCCGATGCCCGCCCACCTCACCGAGATCGGGTTCGGCGACGGAATCGTGTTCCTCTGCTTCCTCGCGAACACGCTAGGGGCGACCGTCTGCTACGATCCCGTCGGTCGGCTGATGGAGCGCTACCGGGCCGCGAACCTCCAGTTCGGCGCGCTGATCGTCCGTGCGGCGCTGTTCGTGGTGACGGCCTTTTTAGCGAGCCGGTTCCTGATCGGCGGGGCGCTCGCCGCGATCGGCGTGACGTGGGCGGTCGTCGCGGTCACGACCACCGGCATCGTCGCCCGCCTCGCCGACGACCGCTTCCGCGGCGAGGCGCTGGGGCTGGTCGTCGCGCTCACGGGAGTCGGCGCTGGCGTCGGGAACGCGGTCGGCGGCGCCGTCGCCGCGGCGACGAACCCGGTCGTGACGTTCGGCCTCGCGGCCGCGACCGTGCTCGTCGGCTGTGGCGTCGCCGCGGTCGCGATCCGCCCGACACGAGGGCGTCCCTGATCGTCCGCTTACAGACCGATCTCGCGGCCGATCACGAGGTGCTGGATCTCGCTGGTCCCCTCGCCGATCTCCATCAGCTTCGCGTCGCGGTAGAAGCGCTGTGGCGCGAAGTCCTCGGTGTAGCCGTAGCCGCCGAGGGTCTGGACCGACTCCTCGGCGACCTCGCGGGCCGCCTCGCTGGCGTCGAGTTTTGCGAGCGCGGACTCCCGGGTGACTTCCTCGCCCTGATCGTACGTCCACGCCGCCTTGTGGGTCAGCAGGCGAGCGCGCTCGATCTTGCGGTGCATATCCACGACCTTGTCCCGGATCGCGTCGAACTCCGAGATTGGCTGGCCGAACTGTTCGCGCTCGGTGGAGTAGTCCCGCGCGGCCTCGTAGGCGCCCTGGGCGAGCCCCGTCGACAGCGCGGCGATGGAGATCCGACCGCCGTCGAGGGTTTTCTTCGTCTGCTCCCAGCCCTCGCCCTCCTCGCCGAGCAGGCGGTCCTCCGGAATGCGCACGTCGTCCAGTTGGATCTCACAGGTGGGCGAGCAGTTCAGCCCCATCTTGTCCCAGACGGTCGTGACCTCGAACCCGTCGTCGTTCTCGGGGTCGACGATGAACGTCGAGATGCCGTCGTACCCCGCGTCAGGGTCGGTGACCGCCTTCACGAGCACGCTGTTGGCGACGTTGGCGTTGGTGATGAACTGCTTCGTCCCGTTCAGGACGTACTCGTCGCCCTCTTTCTCGGCCATCGTGTCCATGTCCGAGGCGTCGGAGCCGCTGCCGGGTTCGGTGAGCGCCCACGCGCCCAGCCCCTCGCCGCTCGCGAGCGGTTCCAGCCACTCCTCCTTCTGTGCCTCGGTGCCGAACAGCTCGATCGGTTTCGAGCCTAGCGAGACGTGCGCGGCGTAGGAGAGCCCGATGCCGCCGGAGACGCGGCCGAGTTCTTCGGTGACGAGGGAGTACATGAGCTGGTCGCCGCCGAGGCCGCCGTACTCCATCGAGACGGGGACGCCCATCATGTCCAGGTCGCCCAGCTGGTCGAAGATCTCCTCGGGGAAGCGGTGCTCGTTCTCGATCTCCTGTGCGATGGGTTCGATCTCCGCTTCACAGAACTCCCGGACCGTGTCGCGGATCATCCGGTGTTCCTCGCTGTCGACGATATCGAGTAGACCCTCCTCGCTCATGCGCGGCCGTTGGGGCGAGGCGGGCAAAAACCCCGCCGGTCCGTCGTCGATGGTGCCGTGCCGTCGTCCGAACACACGAGGGGCTGTTTCGTGTGGACCCAGTAGAGCGGGAGTTCGCGGAACGTCGCCAGCGTCTACGTCCACGCTGCCGAGCACTACGCCGTCACGCTCGACGAGGTGGGCGCTGTTGACCGACTGCGATGAGAGTCATTGGTTCTGTGACGACGACAGCACAGCATCTCGATGCTAGACTACTTGCGACCGCACCGCCCAGCACGGCCCTCACACCTCCCCAACCGACTCCTTCCTTCACTTCGTTCGGTCAGTCGTCCCTCGCACGCTCGTTCGCGCAGGGACGCGCTCACGTCGCGCGCCACCGCAGCGCGGTGCGGTGGCGGTGGACGCCTCGCGCTCGCCAGCGGTCGGCGAGCGCGGGGGGAGGGGTGGGGACTCGGCGCTGCGCCGTTGACGAGAGCCGCAGGCTCTCGTCTGCCAATCAGAAATCTCCGATTTCTGATGACGGACCCCGTGTCCGGCGCCTCGCAGTCACAAGTGGTCATGCTTCGAGACTGCTGTTGCGGTTGCCGCCGTCATCGTCGACGACTCCTGCCACGGACGAACGCAAGTGGCCAACAATCGAGACTGCTGTTGCAGTTACCGCCGTCGTCGATCCACGATACAACCGATCCCCAAGACACAACGAACAAAACCCGGGACGTACGCTTAACAACGAAGCGACCGACCCACCGCCCATGCCCTCCGACCACGACAACGAACAGCCCGACTTCGATCAAGAGGCGCTCTACCGGACGGTCCGCCAGGCGGTCCAGGACGCGATCCTCGACGCCGTCGGGACGATCGCACTCGTCACCATCGGTGGCGCAGTCCTGCTCGCCGGCGCCAGCGTCCTCCTCCGGACGGCCACCGAACAGGGGTTCTCGGTCCCGGTTCTCGCGGCCGGCGTCTGGATGGTCGCGATCGGGCTCTACGTCGTCGCCTCGACGCTCGGCGTCATTCAGCCCGTTCGGGACTGGGTCTGAGCGCCAGTGTGCCACGGCGGCCGTGAGACGCGCCGCTGCTCGAACACGAGCGATCGGCGGAAAACGAGTCGATCAGTCGGCGGAACCTCCCAACCCGTCTCAGGGCATGTGGATGCTCTCCTCGGCCTCCAGCAGCTCGTGGTAGCGGTTGCGGATCGTGACCTCGCTGATGTTGGCGACCTCGCTGACCTCGGACTGGGTCACCTTCTCGTTGGTGAGCAGCGAGGCGGCGTAGACGGCGGCGGCCGCGAGGCCGACCGGCGACTTGCCCGAGTGGACTTCCTGCTCCTTCGCGGTCTGGAGCAGCTGGCGCGCGCGGCGCTCGGCCTCGTCGGAGAGGCCGAGGTCGCTGGCGAACCGGGGGACGTACTGCTCGGGGTCGGCGGGCTGGATCTCCAGCTTGAGCTCGCGGACGACGTAGCGGTACGTCCGGGCGATCTCGTCCTTCTCGACCCGGGAGACGGCCGAAATCTCGTCGAGGCTGCGCGGGGTGCCGGCCTTCCGGGCGGCGGCGTAGAGGCTGGCCGTCGAGACGCCCTCGATCGAGCGTCCCGGCAGGAGGTCCTCCGAGAGCGCGCGTCGGTAGATGACGGAGGCGGTCTCCCGGACGTTCTCCGGGAGGCCGAGCGCGGAGGCCATGCGGTCGATCTCACCGAGGGCCTGCTTGAGGTTCCGCTCCTTGGAGTCTCGTGTCCGGAACCGCTCGTTCCAGGTCCGGAGCCGCTGCATCTTCTGTCGCTGGCTGGCCGACAGCTGGTTGCCGTAGGCGTCCTTGTCCTGCCAGCCGATGTTGGTCGACAGCCCCTTGTCGTGCATCATGTTCGTCGTCGGGGCGCCGACGCGGGACTTCTCGTCTTTCTCGCGGGAGTCGAACGCGCGCCACTCGGGGCCGTGGTCGATGCTGTCCTCGTCGACCACGAGACCACAGTCCTGACAGACCGTCTCGCCGTGTTCGGTGTCGGTCGCGAGGCTGCCGCCGCACTCGGGACACTGAAGCTCGTCGACGGACTCCTCCTCGGTCTGTTCCTCGCTCTCTGCGGCCTCGGCACGCTCACTGGTGTACGCTTGTACTTTGTCGCTCATTGGGTGTGGGTGGGGAGAGACAGATGCGTCTGGACTGCAGTCGTCTCACGTTCGGGTAGCGTGCCGTAGTACTTAACTCTGCCGGCTGATTTCCCGACGGAAGGGACGGAGAGGAATCAGGAAGAACCGCTGAGACAGTCGAATTGCTCCGAATCCCCGGATGTCGGTAGAACGCCGCAGATGGGCGTCGACGGCTACTTGAGGGTTTCGTCGCGATCGATCGGGGCCCTTTATTGAGCGTTTCGCTCGTGGGAACGGCCGATCACCGCTCCAGCCGGAACCATCTCGCCCGGCGAGTTCGCCTGGCAGTCCGGAAAGGGGTGGCCGGGTGACGTGGTTCAGCCGTCCCGGTCGACGTAGTACGCCGCCCGAAAGAGGCTGTTGACGTACCACAGGAGATGGCCGTTGGCGGACTCGTCGACGTCGAAACCCAGCCGTTCGAGCAGCGTCTCGAACGCCTCGGATGGCGCTCCGGTCTCCCGGTAGGCGTCCCGTCCGATCGCGTCGTCCAGTACGTCCCCCGCGGCCGACGGGAGGTCGTCGGCGTCGAGAACCGCGTGAGCTTCCGCGCCGAGCACGACCGCTCGGAACGCCTCCCGGGAGTCGGCGACGTCGACCGCGAGGACGGTGTGTTCGGTCAGCGGCACCTGCTCGGTTCGCACCTCGACGCGGTACGCCCGCTCCCCTCTGCCCGTCCGCGTGACGACTCGGCCGTCGAGATCGCCGGCTGCGAGGCGGCTCTCCCGTTCGGCCGGCCGCGTCATCACGTAGCTGTCGCCACGGAGCAGGTCGGTGGTGGTCGAGTCGCCGTTGGTGATCTCGTGGGACTGGAGGATCTTCAGCGGCCTGGCGCTGGGCGTCTGGAGCGCAGTGATCGGGACCGCGTCGTCGGGGGCAGTCTCCTCGTCTATCGGCTCCACTCGGACGACCGGACGGCGCAGCTCCGCACGGCCGCTGACGAACTGTTCGGTCCGGTAGTACGTCCCCTCGTGTTCCACGTACTCGCCGTCTCCGAGGGGGACGTACCCGTAGCTACTGTACCGACCGTCCGGCAGGATTTCGTCGAGAGCGGCCCGTGCGGGCCCGCCGAACAGCTCGTCGCTCGGTGGCTCGTACAGCGCGTACTCGACCGGATCGTCGCCGAGACGGTCGACACGGAGGGAACGTTCCGGGCCGTCCGTCGCGGTCAAGTCGGTCGAACAGCCGGCGAGGGCGGCGAGCACCGCGGAGCCGGCGAGCTGGAGGGACTGACGGCGCGAGACCATGGGCGTCGTTGGCCCCCGGAAAACTTGGGTCTGCTGCCGACCGCCGCTCAGACCCGCGCGGTCAGCGCGGTCGTGAGGCGGCTCTCGACCTCGTCCATCCGCGCCAGCACGCGCGTGCCGTCGGCGAGCACGGGGTAGGTGGCGTCGACATCGCGGTAGAGGTAGCGGTACACCGACTCGCTGTCGCGGCGCTGCCAGCCGAACGTCACGCCCTCCTGGATCTGCTCCTGCCGGCGTTCGAGCGTCGCCTCCAGCGAGTCACGCTCCGCGTCCAGTCGCTCGTAGCGCTCCTGCAGCTCCTCGAAGGACCGCCGACGGAGTCGGTCGCCGTCGACCGCCTCGGAGCGTGACGCGGCGCTTTCGAGCACCTCGCCCGCCTCCGCGAGGCGCTCGGCCTCGGTGTCGAGCGTATCGAGATACCGCTCCCGCCGGGTGTGGCCCTCGTCGACGCTCGCGATCACCGCGCGCTTGACCTGGGGGGAGAGCGTGTCGTTGGCCAGCACCGCGCCGGCGACGCCGTCGCCGAACTCCTTGGCGAGGCTGACCGGCAACGACTCCCCGTAGTCGCGCTCGTAGTGGTCGACGTCCATCACCGTCTCGCGGTACGCCTCCCGCACCTGCGCCATTCCGCCGGAGCCGCCCTTCGTCGCGCCGACGACGCCGACCCCGCCGCCCTCGACGGTCGAGGTCGGCCCGGCCGCGGAGAGCTGTTTCACCCGCGACGCGAACGCCGACAGCGCGTCCTGCTCGGCGGTGATCGCCTCGTACTCCGCGCGGATCGCCTCCCGGGCCGCCCGCACGTTCGCCCGCGGGGCGAACAGCAGGCCGGTCGAGAGCCCGGCCCACAGCACGAGCGCGACGATCGAGCCCGCGAGCGCCTCGGCACAGCCGAACGCGCCGCTGCAGGCCGCTACTTCACCCTCTACCTCCGGCGCGAGACCGTACGAAGCGGGCATTTTGAGTGTGTCAACAACTGACGCGGAGCTACTTGAAAGGTCGGGCTCCGGTAACGATCGACCGAAGGCGACGGGATCGGTCTCGGAACCGACAGATCGAAGGCGGCGCCAGTCACACTGCGGCGCATGGTCAAGATGGTCGTGCTGCTGGTGCGGAAGGCGTCACTCAGCTACGAGGAGTTCCTGACCCACTGGGAGGAGGAACACGTCCCGCTGGTCGAGGAGCTGCCGGGCGTCGAGCGCTACGTCACCTCCCACCCCACCGATCCGGAACAGAGCGTCTACGACGGCGTCGCGGAGGTGTACTTCGAGGACATGGAAACTCTCGGCGCCGCGTTCGACTCCGAGGCCGGCGAGGCGCTGCTGGCCGACGCCGAGGAGTTCTCGGATCAGGACGCCGGCGAAGTGCTGTACATGGAGGAGGAGACGCGGTTCGTCGCGGAGTAGCACGGTTCGGTCAGTCCCCTCACTCCTCGGACGACTGGTGGGGCGGCGGTGACTCCGCCCCGGCCGAGCGCTCGTCCTCGTCCTGCTCGTCCGTCGGCGCCCCGTCAGCCGCCTCGCCGTTAGCCGCTTCGCCGTCGCCATCCCCCTCGTCGGCCATCGTCACGCCGTCGCCGAGGAACGCCGCCGTCTCGTCATCGTCGTCCGCGCGCAGTTCCTGCCGGGCGAGCGCCGGGGGTTCGTACACCACGACCAGCTCCTCGGCGACCGCGTAGAACAGCCCCGTGTCGGGGTCCTCGATCACGCCGGTGTCCGCGTCGATCGCGAAGTCGACGACGTCACCGAGCGACTCCGCGTCCGCGCGGGCCCGGTCGTCGAACTCGGTCGAGAGCCGGGCCCGAACGACCCACTCGTCGAACTCCGCGCGCTCCTCGCGGAAATCGAGCAGGTCGCGCTCGGCCTCGGAGAGGGCGAACCCGTTCCGCCGGCGGCCGACGACCAGCGCCGCGAGCCCGCTCACCCCCAGCAGCGCCAGCAGCGGCCCGCCGATCGACCAGAACGGGCCGTACTCCCGGGGCGTTGTGACCGTCCGCGTCGTCGTCACCGGCTCGCTCCCCGCCTCCTCGGGGCCGACAGTGTACGTTGACCCGCCGACGGTGATCGGGAGCCGGTGGGTGAACGAGCGCTCGGTCGGCTGGCCGTCCACGCTCCCGGCGACCGTCCCGGTCACCGCCACGAACGTCGAGAGCTCCCCGCCGGTGTCGCCGAGGCTCTCCTGGATCGACGACTGTCTGTCGGCCACCTCGGTCGTGTTCAGCGAGAACTCGATCCGGGCCGACTCCCCTGGCGCGACCGACTCGGCGCTGACTGTGTCGAGCGAACGCCGGTCGGACCAGAACACCTCGCCGTCGGCGCTCGACTGGATCACCAGCGCGGCGTCGAGGTCGACCGCCGCCGGCTCGGCGTCAGCCCCCGTGTACGTCAGCACGAACTGGCCGTCCAGCACCGGCGCCGGCTCGGCGTAGTACGTCGAACGGTTCGAGAGCGTCGACCCGACCGGGAACACGGGGTTCTCGCGGGTCACCTCGGCGCTGTGGTGGAACGCCCCGTCGGCCCGCCAGTGGGTCCGCTCGACCTGCTCGGTCTCGGTCCCCGGGTCGACGTGGGCGGTGTACGCCGCGGCACCGCCGACGACCGCGAGCGCGACCAGTACGGCGGCCAACACGGCGAACCACGACGCCACGAGCGCACGTACCCGGAGCCTGCTCGTCCCCTCGGTCATGTCCATCCCTGTGGGATGCCGTTACATAGACCTATTGGTCGTTCGAAACGAACCGTCATCGCGTGAGATACCGGAGCAGCCGGTGCCAAGTCGACCGATCGTGCCGGGACTCGCGTTTCCGGACTCTGACACGGCGGCCACCCATCACCAGCAGCCCCAGCAGTGCGACCCCGCCCGCGAGGCCGGCGTCGATGACGACGATCGGGAGCCACGGGTGGGTCTCGTACAGCGCGTCGATCATATCGCCGGGGAGTACCGCGAGATAGCGGTGTTCGGTGACGAACCGACGGTAGTACCCCGTCTCGTCGGGCGCCGACAGCGTCATGTCGACGGTGGCCTCCCCCCTGCCGGCGACCCGGACGCGCTCGGGTGAGACCGCGACTCCCTCGCTCCCCGGTTCGAGGTAGGCCACGACCGGGATCAGACCGGCGTTGGGGACGGTGTAGGGGATCGTCGACGACTCGCCCTGCTGGATCACCGTCGGATTCTCCGAGGCGAACTCGGCGCTCACGACGCCGAACTGCTGGGTGCCGGCCGGCACGACCATCGCCGCCGTCGCCGACGCCACGAGTACCGCGGCGAGCAAGGCGACGACCAGCTCCGGGGAGATCCCCTGATCACGGTCACGATCGCGCTCTCGATCCCGGAGCTTCCCGCCGCCGACAACGAGATCGTAGAGGTAGAGGAGCGCCGACAGCCCCAGCAGGACGTACGCGATCCCCTGCGTGCCGAGCAGCGCCCGCGAGCCGGTGAGCACCGCGAGGCGCTGCTGGATCGCGCCGAAGGAGCTCTGGAGCCCCGTGACCACCGTCCCGAGATTCGGGATCACGACAACGCTGCCGCCGATCTGGAGCGCCTTCGCGACGATCTGCCCCTCCTTCACCGGCGGCTCGTCGCCGTCCTGATCGGTGAACGGGTTCGCGTCTCCCTGTGTGACGTACCCCCGTTCGGTCTCCCCGACGACGCGGTGGGTCGTCAACCCCCCGCCCTGAAGCTCCTCGGCGCGGAACACGATCACGTCGCCCTCCTCGACGTCGCCCGCGACGGCGTCCGGGATCGCGACGAACCCGTCGCCCGGTTCGAGCGTCGGCTCCATGCTCCCGGTCTCGACGTACCCCAGCAGCACGGGCGTCCCGAGCACCTGCCCGAGCAGCAGGGAGGCGACGATCAGCGCCACGGCCACCTCCGCACTGATCGTCAGGAATCGTCGAGGAGTCATCCGGTCACGAGAGGGGTGGAGTTAGTCTGACAAAAACCCTCGGTCGGCGTCGACGACGCCGGCCGCGAGCGCGGTGTAGGGGACGATGAACCCCAGACAGAAACCCAGGAGATGGACGTAAACGTTCACGATCCCGTCGTGGATCGCGAGGCTCGCGAACCCGACGAACTGGTAGCCGAACAGCGTGACGACGCCGAGCACCAGCGCGTCGAACCAGCCGGCACGGCGGTGGAGGGGAACGCTCCCACCACGCGAACGGCCGGCGGCCCAACGCCGTGCCGAGACCACGTAGCCGACGGCGACGAGCGCGCTCGCGGCACCGACGCCCGGAACGCCGCCGTTCCGTGGCGCGAGCAGCGCGATCAGCGCTACGACCGCGAAGAACAGGCCGGGGGCGTGCCGGACGCGAACTCGATCGTCCAGCCGGCCCGCGTACGCGACGAGCACGAGCGCGAGCAGGCCGGCGAACGCCATGTTTAGCCCCGACAGCCCGTAGCCAACGGCGTTCCGGGGGATCGCGAGGTTCAGCCACGACAGCGCCGGCGGGAACGCCAGCAGGTACGTTACCGCGGCGACGCCGAACAGCCGCCGGTAGCCAGCGAGCGCCGCGAGGGCGTAGCCGAACCCCGCGACTAACACGTAGCCGAGCACGTTCGCCGCGAGATGGGCGATATCGAAGTGGACGAACTGCGCGGTGTAGGCGGTGACCAGCGACGGATCGCGGTACGCGAACGCGAGCGACTCGCGGCGCGCGACCGGCAGCGCGAAGGCGACGACGGCGAACGCGGGCACGACCGCCAGCACGAGGCAGTCCCGGAGCCGGACGGCCGCACGCAGCGCCGCGAAGAAGGAGCCGTCCGGTCGATCCATACGTCAGCGGTCGTTGTTGAACGGCAAAAGGCTACCTCCAGATCAGGGCCGCGGCGTCCGCCGGGCCAGCATCAGCGTCGCGGCGACGGCGATCAGCAGCCCCAGCAGGCCGGCCAGCGGGCGGAGTCCGAACCCGCTGGCTTCGCCGATCGGGGTCTCGGTGGCTCGATCCGTCGACGGGGTGTCGTCGTTCGATGCCGGCGTCGCGGTGCTCTCGGCGGCGACGCTGAACGTCCCGGCGTCGGTGTCGTCGACGCTGACCGCGTACTCGCCGGTCTCGTTCCGGACGACCGGGACGGAGACCGTCTCGTTCTCGCCGGCCTGTACCCTGACCGTCCGTTCGGCGACGACGGTCCCGTCGACGGCCACCGCCACGGTTCGCTCGCCGGCCGCCGTGCCGGTGTTCGCGACGGTGGCGTTCACCGCGACGGCCTCGCCGGGTGCGACGGTGGTCGGCTCAACTATCGTGTCCGCCAGTTCGAGCCGCGGTCGCTGGGCGGCGACGACGAACGTCGAGAAGCCGGGCGTCTCCGCCTCGAACGTCAGCCGGCCGTCGCGTTCCCCCGTCGCCGTGACGGGGAGCTGTGAGAGTTCGCCGTCCGAGTGGCGGTACACCGTGAGGTTCGCGAGGTCGACGCCACGGCTCTCGAAGTACGACTCCGAGACGCTGAACCGCATCGTGGCCCGGGAGACGTTCCCCTCGGTCACGGTCATCCGTACCGCGCCAAGCGGCTCGGCGCCGGCGTCGACGACTAGCGACCGCGCCGCCCCCGTTCCCGTAGTGTCGGCGGTCACCGAGAACGACCGGTTCGGGCTCGTCGCCGAGAGCCCGTCGAAGGTGAGCGTCGCCTCGCCGACACGATCGAGTTCGAGGGGGGCGGCCCCGAACTCGACGGGCTGACCCGGCTCCGTGCTGAGCGCGGTGAACCGCCGTGAGCCCTCGGTCGGCGCGACGGACTGCGTGGCGGCGCCGAACTCCCCGGTTTCCTCGACGGTCGCTTCCGGCTCGGGTTCTGCCACCCGCGAGTGGACGGTGATGCCGTCGACGAGGCCGCCGTCGACGCCGTCGGTCGTGTCGACGGTCATCGAGACGGAGACGGACTCGTTGGGGGCCAGCGTCACGTTGGTCGCCTGCGACTGGATCGGCTCGCCGTCGACGGCGAACGTCACCGTGTCGGAGCCGTGAGTCAGCCAGACGTGTGCGTACTGGGAGCCGTTGTACTGAACCCGGAACACGTCGTCGATCGTCGTCCGGCTATCGGGGTTGACCCCCTCGCCGTCGAGGTGGGGGTTCGACGCCGAGAGGTCGACGACCAGCTCGTCGTCGGCGTCGAGATACGTGTAGTCGCTGCTCGGCGCGAGCGACACGTCGCTGCCGAGGCTGTCTACGGGACCGTCGAACAGCGGCGCTGCTGCCGACGGGAACGTGAGCGTTCCCGCGAGGACGAGTGCGACGACGAGGGTGAGCGTTCGGCGGTTCACTATCGATCATGCTCGTGTAGCTACGTGGACCGAGCGTGACCTGTCTTTGAACAGCAAGTACCGTAGTATTGGCACCTCTGAGTCGGTTCAGGGGGAGCCTGTCGCTGCGGTTTCCCGCGGATCGAGGCGTCCGGTAGTCGGCAGACCCGTCCAGAAACATCGGTTGGCGTCACCCATCGACGTACCCGGGGAGGGTTCGGTGTTCGGCGCTCGACGTGATCGAACTGGTCGATCCAGGGATCAGGGCGGACCCCGGAACAGCGGCCGACCGAAACTATCAGAAAAGGAATACGCGTCAGACGTTTCCTGAACTCCCGTTTCGATACAACAATCCCGTCCTGACCCCCCGATATCAGGCGGCGTCAGCGCGTTTGTATCATATTACCTTCCAAGAACGCTATTCAGAAATCTTCGGTTTTAGCTCCCAAATACCCCATATTCGTCGCTCGAGCGAATTACAGTGGTCCTACTGGTCTGTTAAACTATACAATGGCTTTATGTGCCACTGTGCTAACACTCTCGATGTGTCATCCACAACTCCGCGCCAGCAGCAAGGGGAGGCTGCCGGCGACGTGACCACGGATCCGGTTGAGGGCGAGCAGTCGCCGAGCCTCTCCGACGACGAACTGTTCGAGGTGCTATCGAACCGTCGTCGTCGGTACGCGGTCCACGCGCTGGAGGCGACGGATGGCGCCGCTGAGATCGGTGACGTCGCCGAGCAGGTGGCCGCCTGGGAGTACGACGTCGACGTCGAGGAGGTGTCGTACGAGGAGCGCAAGCGAGTGTACACAGCGCTCCAGCAGTCACACCTGCCGATGATGGACGACGCCGGGATCGTCGAGTTCAACAAGAACCGGGGGGTGGTCGAGCCGACCGCCTCCCTCAACGATATCGAGGTGTACATGGAGGTCGTCCAGGGGAACGAGATCCCCTGGAGTGTCTACTACCTCGGGCTCTCCGGCGTCGCCGCCGCGCTCACGGCTTCCGTGTGGCTCGACGCGTGGCCGTTCGTGCTGTTCCCGGACGCCGCGTGGGCCACCGCGATCACCGCGATGTTCGCCGTCTCCGCCGTCGCCCACACGTACTTCGCACGTGGCCAGCGTATCGGCGAGTCCGACAAGCCCCCCGAGCTCAGGAAAGAATGAACCCCCGACGCACGGTCAGCGTACTGTTCGCGGTCCTCGCCGCGACGATGCTCGTTACCGGCAGCTTCGGTTTCACGAGCGTCAGCGCCGACCGTGGCGTCTCCATCAACGTCGTCGACTCCGAGAACGCGTACGTGGGTGTCTCCGTCTGCGAGAAGAGCAACGGGAACGGGAACGAGAACGGAAACGGCGCGAACCCAGTGCGCGTCACCGTCACGAACCAGTTCTCCGATAGCTTCACCGTCGAGAAGATCGCCGCGGGCGACTCCGCACACTCGAGCGAGAAGGAGAAGCAGTTCGGCAGGAGTATCGATTCCGGCGATCGGGACACGTTCAACGCGTTCGGCGACGAGGTGGTGACGGTCGTCGTGACCGACGGGCTCGACGCCACCGTGACTGTAGAGGTCGAAGAGAAGTCGACGTGCAACACGAACGGGACCAACAGTAGCGACGAAGACGACAACGACGAAGAAGAAGAATGAGAGTCGCGTTCGCCCCCGAACCGCGGTTCAGACGGCGCCTTCCTCCCGCAGTCGATCGATCTCGTTCTCGCTGTACCCCAGCTCCGCCAGCACCTCCTCGGTGTGCTCACCAAGTAGCGGCGGGTGA
The DNA here is from genome assembly GCF_002025255.2 of Halolamina sp. CBA1230. Classification (GTDB taxonomy): domain Archaea; phylum Halobacteriota; class Halobacteria; order Halobacteriales; family Haloferacaceae; genus Halolamina. The sequence goes on along the minus strand of NZ_CP054587.1, from coordinate 321,502 downwards.
CGCCGCGCCGTTGCCGCGTACTCCGCGAACTGCATCGGCGACCCGGGCAGTTCGATCTCGCCCGCGGTCGGGTGGGTAACGCGCTGACGCATCCCCCGCGCCTCGGCCTGCGGGTCGTCGAACGCCTCCAGCACGTCCCGGATCCGGCCGACCGGCACGTCGTTGGTCCGGAGCAGGTCGACCACCTGGTCGACGGTCCTGTCGGCGAACGCGTCGGTGAGGATCGACTCCAGTTCGTCGCGGTTGTCGACGCGTTTCTCGTTGGTCTCGAAGCGCGAGTCCTCCACGAGGTCCGGCCGGTCGATCGCCTCGCAGAGTCGGTACCAGATCGCCTGGCTCGCGCAGGCGACGACGACGTAGCCGTCCGCGGCCTCGAACGCCTGGTACGGCGCGATATTGGGGTGGCGCGAGCCCATCCGCTCTGGCGCCTCGCCGGAGGCGAACGCGTCGGTCGCCATGTAGGAGAGCCAGCCCAGTAGCGCGTCGAACAGCGCGACGTCGATCCGATCACCGGATTTCTCGGCGTCCGGCGCGCCTGCTCGGTCCGCGCCGCCGTCGAACTCGCGACGGAACAGCGCCGCGAGCACCGACTGGGTCGCGTACATCCCCGCCGCGAGGTCGGCGACGGCGACGCCGACCCGCACGGGCGGGCGGCCCTCCTCGCCGGTGATGCTCATCATCCCGCCCTCCGCCTGCATCATCAGGTCGTACGCCGGTCGTTCGGCCTTCGGGCCGGTCTGGCCGTACCCCGTGATGGAGCAGTACACCAGCCCCGGGTTCGCCTCACTGAGCGTCTCGTAGTCGAGGTTCCACTCCGCCGCCTTCCCGACTCGGAAGTTCTCGAGCAGCACGTCGGCCTCCGCTGCGAGGTCGCGGAACGCCTCACGGCCGTCCTCCGTGGTGAGGTTCAGCGTGATCGAGCGCTTGTTGCGGTTGATGCTCGCGTAGTAGGAGGCAACGTCGTCGCCGAAGGCGGGCGGGGTCCAGTGGCGGGTCTGGTCGCCGCCGTCGGGTCGTTCGACCTTGATCACGTCGGCGCCAAGGTCGCCGAGCTGCATCCCGCAGAACGGGCCGGCGAGCACGCGCGAGGCGTCGAGCACGGTGACGCCCTCGAGCGGTCCGGTGGGGTCGTCGGTCATGCGCCGACTCGGGCGGGCCAGCGCCTTAGTGGTTCCCACGCGGCGCCGTCGCCGGCGTTACCCCGTGACGGCGTCGGCAAGCCGCTCGGCAAGCCCCGTCAGGTCGCCGTCGACGTGGCGGTAGCGGCCGCCGTAGCGCTCGATCCCACCGTCGGCCTCGCGGTTGTCGCCGACGTGGACGAGCGCGTCGACGGCGACGTCGAGCTCGTCGGCGACCGCCGCGAACGCCCGCCGGTGGGGTTTGCGCCAGCCGACCTCGACGCTCGTGACGACCGTGTCGAACCGGTCGAACAGATCGACCTGGGAGAGCGTTCGCGGGACGAGTCCGGGGATCGAACAGTTCGAGAGCACGCCGGCCCGGGTGTCGACTGCGTCGAGCGTCTCGACGGCGCCCGGCAGTATCTCCGCTTCGCGGTCGAAGGCGTCGAGGACGGCAGCCTCGACGACGGACTGTGGCGCGTCCACGCCGCGACTGGAGAGCGCCGCGCGGGCGTGGTTCGGCAGCGAGAGTTCGGCCCCCTCGGCTCGATCGAGATGGGGTTCGGTGTACGCCGCCGCCCAGTCCGCCGGGAGCTCGATACCCTGTGCCGTCAGCTCCTCGGCGATCGCCGCGGCCGGGGAGTTCGGGCGTGGGAGGTAGACGAGGGTACCGAAACAGTCGAACGAGGCGGCGTGAGGCGCCGTCGAGTGTCCGTCGGTCGTCTGCTGCCCCACACGACACGTGGCCGCCTGGGGCTCGTCGTCACCCATCACCCGTTCTCGGAGCGGGAGCGCGCTAAGGGTTTTGGCAACGGCCGTCGACCCTGTGGCCGACGCGTGAAGAACGGCGAGTGAGGGAGTGTAGCACACCTATGCCAACATTTACCACAATAGAGCCACCAGAGCTACTCGATGGTCGGTCCCCAGTTCGTCTGTGCGGAGTGTGCCCGGACGGTGAGTAACCTCTCCTACCGCGCAGCCTGTCCCGACTGCGGCGGCGAACTCGACCGGCAGCGCCGCGCGACGTGACCGACGGGGCGACGGACGCCCGCCGGATCAGTTCGCTGGCGGTCCACCGCGACGACGTGCTCGCGGCGTTCGAAGCCCGGGAGCGCGGCCGCGAGCCGACCGTTCTCCGTGTCGTCGCCCCGTTCTCCGGCCGGATGCGTGCGCGCCTCCACGTCGCCCACCAGGACGCCGGCGAGGATGAGATTCACGTTCCGCCGTCGACGTTCGTCGCCGACCCGCCGGCGTTCCCGGACGTCGACGAAACCGAGGACCGACTCCGCGAGGCCGGCGAGTACGACCTCGACCGCCACCGGGAAGCCCACCAGCGAGCGGTCGAGCGGTGGCGCGAGCGCGTCGACGAGCGACTCCGGGACCGGATCACGCTCCCGCCAGCAACGGACCACGAGGTCACGGTCGCCTATCTGGACTGAGCGCATCGAAAAAATCGATCGCTCCGCGGCGCCGACTACAGCCGCTTCAGGTTCGTGGCGCGCGGACCCTTGTCTGCCTGTTCGATGTCGAACTCCACCTCCTGCCCTTCCTCGAGGTCGGGGCCGCCGACGTCCTCCATGTGGAAGAACACGTCGTCGTCCGCGTCCTCGGTCTCGATGAAGCCGTACCCGCCAGTGTCGTTGAAGAACGCAACCTTGCCTGTCGCCATCGCTATCTCCAGCGTGCCCGTTACGGGTGCTCGAACATATATGTGTGGGTCAGTACCACGCCTGTGCGTCGTGAACGGGTACCAAGACTGAAGTACGTTTACTGCCTCCGCCCGGGCATGTACCGTGCCAAGATCTACATCAAGCTCGACGCGAACTGTATCCTCAGCCGCGTGACCGACGAGTGGAACGTCTCCTTCGCCGTCAGCAGCGAGGAGGTGATCGGCGGCGACAGGGTGCGGTTCGTGCTCGACGCCGGGGACCGGATCGACGAGATCGCGTCGGCGCTCCGAGCGTCGGAGGAGGTGATCGAGCTCGACCGGCTCGAGGACAGCCGGCTGGCGGTGACCAAGCACGCCTGTGGCGCGCTCCCGATCATCCGCGAGAACCACGGGATGCTCGAAGGCCGGGATCAGGTCAGCGGCGATCAGCGCGTGTTCGACGTGGTGGTGTACCGGCGGGCGGACCTTCGGAAGATGATCGAGGAGCTCGGAGCCATCAGCACGGTCCGGCTCGGCCGACTCACCCCGTACCTCGAACCCGACAGCATGCTCTCCGAACGCCAATCGGAGGTGATCTCGACCGCGCTCCGACAGGGGTACTACGAGTGGCCCCGCGAGGTCGACGCGGAGACGCTGGCCGACGAGCTCGACATCGCTCACTCCACGTTCCTCGAACACCTCCGGAAGGCGGAACGGGCGCTGCTCTCCGACGCGCTCAGCCGTGGCGACCGGAGTGACGAACCCACCCCCGACGAGGCGGCGTTCATGCTGGAGGACGAGCAGGTTTCCGACCCGACTAGCACTTAAAGAGCCAACGAGTGTAGGCGGGAAAGCCAACCATCCCGAACTATGGTTATAGAAGACATGGCACGCAAACAGTTCACACGCCGACGGTTCGCCGGCGCCGCTGGGGCGACAGCGACGCTGGGAATCGCGGGCTGCCTGGGCGGTGGCGGCGGCGGAGAGAACACGATCCGGTATCTCTCGGACCGAGGGGACTCCAGTGATGTCGTCGACGACATCATCACCGAGTTCGAGAACGAGTTCGACTACACCGTCGAGGTAACGTACACCTCGCGCGGGACGTCGACGGACGAGGAGCTCCAGCAGATGCTCGCGGCGGGGAACCCGCCGGATCTGGTGTTCGACACGTCCGCCGACGCGTACCGGTACCAGCAGAACGGCAACCTCGCGACGGTTACCGAGGCCGTCCAGGACGTCGGTCTCCCGGATCCGGTCAACGTCGGCGGCGAATCGTACTTCGCGCCGACGATGGTCGAACCGCTGATGGGGTGGTACCGTAACGACCTCTACGAGGAGAACCCGACGACGTTCGACACGTGGCTCAGCGAGGCCCAGCGGGTCAGCGAGGAGGAGGACATCAACGGCTTCGTCGTCCCGACGGGCCAGACCAACAACGCGGACACGTCCGCGACCCAGTACCTCTGGCAGAACAACGTGGACATCTACAGCGGCCCCTCCGACGACATCGAGGTCACGATCGATCAGGGAGGGAACCGCGAACGGGCCGTCGAGACGTACCAGTGGCTCCAGAACATCAACGAGTACGCGCCGAACGGCTCCGGCTGGGAGTGGGGCGACGGCACGCAGGCGCTCCAGCAGGGCAACGCCGCGGCGCTGATGTCCGTCGGCGGCCTGCCGATCCTGACGATCCGTCAGAACCGACCCGATCTGGTCGAGAACCTCACACCGACGGCCTACCCGATGCCGGAGGGCGGCCAGCAGGACAAGTGGTGGGCGTACATGGAGGGCCACGTCGTCCGGAGCGACGGCGAGGCCACCGAGGGCGCTCAGGAGTTCACGCGCTTCTTCAGCGAGTCCGAGCGGTTCCTCGACTTCGTGCTGTCGGCGCCGCTGTTCCAGTGGCCGCCGACGGAAGAGCTGATGAACAGCGACGCGATGCAGGAGAACGAGGTGTTGTCGGAGCACCAGGAGGCGGTGGATCTGGTCCGGAACAACTGGGACGCGTTCACGACGGTGCTCGCGACCGGCGACGAGGGTGCGCCCAACCTCACCGCCGCCAACGCCTACAGCGAACAGCTGTTCGGCCAGTCGGCCGAACAGCTCATCGTGGGGAACCGTTCACCCGAGGAGACCGTCGACTGGGTGGCAGAAGAGCTCCGCGGGCTTCAGGAGGAGTAACGCTCCTCGATGTCCGCAGTTAGTGCGCTGCAGGGGCGCCTCGGCGAGTTCGACGAGAAGCGGCTGCTGTTGCTCGCGACGTTCGTCCCGTTCACGCTGTTTTTCGTCCTCGTCTGGGGTGTTCCCATCGGCTACGCGCTGGGGATGAGCCTGTTCTCGGACCCGACCGGGGCTGCGGAGTTCGCGGGGCTCGCGAACTACGCACAGGTTCTCTCCTCGGAGATATTCGGCAAAGCACTGCTCAACAGCGTCCTCTACGCGCTCTCCTCGACGCTTCTCAGCCTCGCGCTGGGGCTGGGGCTCGCACTGGTGGTCAACCGCGAGATCAAGGGTGGGAACGCGCTGCGGACGATGATGATCTTCCCGTACCTGCTGCCGACGCTGGTGGTCATCTTCATGTGGACGTTCCTGCTCGACCCCAACGTCGGCGCGGTGAACCAGTTCCTGCTCGACTACGGGCTGATCCAGGAGCCGCTGTCGTTCTTCTCGTCGCTGCAGTGGGCGATGCCCGCGGTCGTCGTCGCCAGCGTCTGGAAGTACGGCTCGTTCGCCTTCTTCATCCTGTTGGCCCGGCTGCAGGCGATCGACCCGAACCTCTACGAGCGCGCTCGCGTCGAGGGGGCGTCGACGTGGCAGGCGTTCCGTGACATCACCGCCCCGCAGCTCCGTGGGGCGGTCCTGATCATCATCCTCGTCAGGGGGATCTGGATGTTCAACAAGTTCGACATCATCTACCTCGCGACAAGCGGTGGACCGCTGAACGCCACGACTACCCTCCCGATCCGGGTGTACGAGCTGGCCTTCTTCGAGACTGACTTCGCGGCGGCGACGGCGCTTGCGGGGATCATGTTCCTGCTGCTGGCGTCGACGGCCGTCGTCTACTTCTGGGCGTTCAAGCCCGAGAAGGAGGTGACCGCCTGATGTTCGGTATCGGCGAGGGCGCCGCGGGGACGTACGTCAGCCAGCACACCCAGGAGCGGGTGCGCCGGGTTGCGGTGATCCTCACGGCGCTGCTGGTCTCGATCTTCGTCAGCATCCCGGTGTACGTGATGATCGCCATCGCGTTCCAGCCGTCGGCGACCACGTTCCGTGGCGGGGACGTGAACCTCCTCCTGAACTCGGTCACGATCGACAACTTCGTGCTGCTGTTCACGGAGACCGGCACGCCCCGGTACCTGTTCAACAGCTTCGTCGTCACGGCGTCGTCGACGCTGCTGGCGACGGCGCTGTCGGTCGCGGCGGGCTACGGCCTGACCCGGTTCGACTTCCGCGGGAAGACGGTGGCGGCGCGGGCGGTGCTGTTCGCGTACATGTTCAGCCCGATCGTGCTCGCGATCCCGCTGTACGTGATCTTCTACACGCTGGGGCTGCTCGACAGCTACTTCGCGCTGACGATGGCGCTGACGGGTATCTCCGCGCCGTTCGGCATCTGGTTGATGTGGCAGTACTTCCAGACGGTGCCGATCGCGCTAGAGGAGTCGGCGTGGATCCGCGGCGCCAGTCGGACCCGCACGCTCTGGGAGGTGGTCCTCCCGGTCGCGCGGCCCGGCACGATCGCGACCGCGATCTTCGCGTTCTCGGTCGCGTGGAACGACTTCACGATGGCGCGGGTGGTGATGAGCCAACAGGAGATGTACCCCATCACCGTCGGCGCCAGCCTGTTCCTCGACCGAGTGACCATCGGCTGGTCGGAGACGATGGCGGCCGCGGTGCTGATGTCGCTGCCGCCGTTTGCGATCGCACTGTTCCTCCAGAACTACCTGCTGCAGGGCTTCAACGTCGGAGGCCTCGAATAACTATGGCACGACCGATACGACTCGACGACGTCTGTAAGGAGTACCACACCGCCGGAACGACCCACGTTGCCGTCGACGACCTCTCCCTCGAGATCCCGGAGGGGTCGTTCACGACCATCGTCGGCCCCTCCGGCTGCGGGAAAACCACCACGCTGCGGATGATCGCCGGCCTGGAGAGCCCGACCTCGGGAACCATCCACTTCGGCGACCGCGACGTGACCGAGGTGCGCCCGCAGGACCGCAACGCCGCGATGGTGTTCCAGTCGATCGCGCTCTACCCACACATGAGCGTGCGGGAGAACATCGCGTACGGGCTGAAAGTCGCCGGCGTCTCGAAGGCGGAGCGCGACGCCGCCGTCGACGAGGCTGCCGAGACGCTCCAGATCACCGAGCAGCTGGAGAAGATGCCCTCGGAGCTCTCCGGCGGCCAGCAGCAGCGCGTCGCGCTGGGCAGCGCGTTCGTCCAGGACCCCGACGTGCTCCTGCTCGACGAGCCGATGTCCGACCTCGACGCCAAACTCAAAGCCGAACTCCGGGTGGAGGTCCAGCGCCTCCACAAGGAGATGGACGCGACGATGGTGTACGTCACGCACGACCAGACCGAGGCGATGACGATGAGCGACCACGTGCTCCTGCTCGAGGAGGGTCGCCTCGCACAGTTCGCGCCGCCGGGGGATCTGTTCGACCGCCCGGTCTCCCAGTACGTCGCGGAGTTCATCGGCACACCCTCGACCAACACGCTCCCCGCGACCGTCGAGGCGGGCGACGACGGCCCGGCGCTGGTGGGCGAGCAGTTCGAGATCCCGGCGCCGCCGGAGCTGTTCGACGACCGCGTCGGCGACTCGGTCACGGTCGGGATCCGTCCACAGTACCTCTCGCCGGATCACGGCGACCACCGTATCCGGGTTGTCACCGACGTGATCGAACAGCTCGGCACCGAGTTCGTGATCCACGGGACGAGCGTGGCCGGCACCCACGTCAACATCGTCGACGAGGACGTCGGCGACGTCAAACCCGGCGACGAGCTCTCGGTCGGCTTCGACGCCGCCGAGGCGTTCGTGTTCGACAGCGACGGCGAGACCATCTGCCACGGCGACGAACTCGTCACCTCCACTACTCCCCCGCAATGACCTGCCACGATGATCCAACGCACGGCGCACAGTCCGAGCCAGACCGACCTCGCGCCGACGGGGGCCGGGTCGTGCCGGGGCTACTCCCCGGCACCGAGGGCCGACCGCTCTCGGACGTGACTGTGCTCGAACTCGGCCACATCATCGCCGGCCCGTTCTGCTCGATGCTGCTGGCCGACCTCGGCGCCGAGGTGATCAAGGTCGAGCATCCGAACGGCGGCGACGCTGTCCGTGACTCCTCGCCCACCGGGAACGCCTCGTTCAACTACGTCAACCGCAACAAGCTGGGCGTCACCCTCGATCTGAAATCCGACGAGGGGAGCGCGGTGTTCGAGGATCTGGTCGCGGAGGCTGACGTGTTGATCGAGAACTTCGCGGCCGGCACCGCGGACCGGCTCGGCGTCGGTTACGACGACATGAAGCAGGTGAACGACGAGCTCGTCTACTGCTCGATCAAGGGGTTCAACGAGGGGCCCTACCAGGAGTACCCCGCGCTCGACCCCGTGGCGGAGGCGCTCTCGGGCGTGATGAGCGTCACGGGGCATCCGGACCAGCCGCCCGTCCGGTGTGGCACCAGCCTCGCGGACATGGCCGCCTCGCTGTACGGCGCCATCTCGGTGCTCGGCGGCGTGCGCCAGCGCGACGCGAGCGGCGAGGGGCAGCACGTCACCGTCCCGCTGTACGAGAGCACCGTCTCGCTGATGGGGTACTGGCTGGCGTACACGCAGGCGTACGACGAGGTGCCCGAACCGATCGGCGCCGGCCACCCAAACTGGGCCCCCTACGACGCCTACCAGTCCGCCGACGACGAGTGGGTGTTCGTCGGCCCCTCCTCGCAGGGGCAGTGGGAGGCGCTGTGTGAAGCGCTCGACACCGACCTCCACGAGGAGGAGCGTTTCGCCACGCTCGACGACCGGCGGGCCAACCGCGACGCACTGAACGAGCGCGTCGGCGCGGCTTGCGGGAAGTTCGACGCCGAGGAGCTGATCGAGCGGCTGCGGAAGGCCGGGGTTCCGGTCGCGCCGATCAACGACACACAGGACGTGGTCGACGACCGCCACCTCCGGGAGACCGACGCGCTCGGGACGGTCCGCGCGACCGAGGGCGACGGCGGCGATATCGACGTGCCCCGCTACCCCGCGCGCTCGACTGGCTTCGAACGGGTCGAGAACACCGACCCGCCCGAGCTCGGCGAGGACACCGACGCCGTGCTCGAGGCGCTGGGCTACGACGAGCAGGAGCGCGAGCGGCTCCGGGAGGAGGGTGCAGTGTGAAACTGCTCGATCTGACCCTTCGGGAGGGGGAGCAGCGCCCCGGCGTCGAGTATACGGTCGACCAGAAGGTGGCGGCGGCCCGCGAACTCGACGAACTCGGCGCCGACTTCCTCCAGATCGGGTTCCCCGTCGCCGGCGAGCGGACCCGAAAGGTCTGTGAGCGACTCGACGTGGCGGCCGACGTGACGGGGCTCGCCCGCGCGGTTCCGGGCGACGTCGAGGCCGCCCTCGACGCCGGCGTCGACGTGGTCGACCTGTTCGCGCCGACCAGCGACCGACAGCTCGATGCCGTGCTTGGCTCCTCCCGGGAGTCGATGGTCGAATCCGTCCGGGAGGCTGCGGCGCTCGCGCGGGCGGGGGACGCCGACGTCCACCTGACCGCGATGGACGGGTTCCGCACCGATCCCCGCCACCTCGACGACCTGTTCGCGGCCGTCGACGCCGACTGGTACACCGTCGCGGACACGGTCGGCTCGCGGACGCCGGCGGGCGTCCAGCAGTTCCTCGCCGACCTCGACACCGATCTCGGATCCGTCGGGGTTCATTTCCACGAGGATCTCGGCGTCGGCACGGCGAACGCGCTGGCGGCGGGCCGCGTGGGTGCGGGAAAAGTCGACGTCTCCGTCGGCGGGATCGGCGAGCGTGCCGGGAACACGGCGACCGAGGAGTTCGTCGCCGCGGCCGCCGTCGGCGTGGAGCCGATCGACCTCGCGGTCGACGAGCCGTCGTTGCTCCCCGTCGCCCGACGCGTGCTGGAGACGCTGGACGAGGACGTCTCACCGACGAAACCGCTGCTCGGCGACGAGGTGTTCTCCCACGAGTCGGGGCTCCACACCGCGGCGATGCTCGACGAGCCGTCGACGTTTGAGCCGTTCGACCCGGCGCGGTTCGGTGGGGAACGACGGCTCCTGTTCGGCGCGAGTACGGGCGCGGGTGCGGCCCGGACGCTGCTCGAACGCGCCGGACGGGAGCCGACCGAGGCCCGTGTCGAGGCACTGCTCTCCCGGCTCGCCGAACTGGACGAAGAGGTCGGCGTCGACGAGGCGGTCGAGATGGCCGGCGACGTCGCGGCCTGAACGCCGCTACTGCCACCCGGCGAGCACGTCCCCCCGCCGTTCGAGGGGGCGTGAGCCGACCGTCCCACGGATTCACCGTCCAGACCGCCCGCGAAACGCGAGAGAGGAGCAGGTCTCGTAATAACGCGACTGAGATCGCTGCAATAGTTTCTGTTGCGTGACAGTTCGGTCGCCCCACGGCAGAACTATTTTCACCCTAGGATAGTTGGTTTCAACTAATGGCTTCCTCGTTAGCGTCACTGAAAGACCTGTGGGCGACGACAACCGACCACGACTCGATACGGGTGAAAGCGGTAACTATCGTAACCACCGCTGTACTGGGCTGGGCAATTACCTGGTCGCTGATCGATATCTGGACGCAGACGTGGGGATACTCGTCGCTGATGACGTACATCACCGGGCTGACCGTTCTGCTCGCCCTCTACTTCTGTCTGAGCTACGTTTTCACCCGGATCCGGGATCGCGTCGGCACGTAACCCACATCGCCCGCGTCGGACTGACCGCGAGAGCCGCTACCGACTGCCGGTTATCAGTTCCAGCAGCAGCGCCTGTTGGGTCGGTTTGCGGTTGCCGGCCTGCTGCCAGACCACCGACTGCTCGCTCTCCAGCGCGCCGTCGGTCACCTCCTGCCCGCGGTTCGCGGGGAGACAGTGCATCAGCTTCGCGTCGCCGAGCAGCGCTTCGTCGACCTGGAACCCCTCGAAATCGGGGATTTTCGCCTCGCTGTCGCCCATGCTGACCCAGACGTCGGTGTAGACGACGTCCGCACCGGCGACGGCGGCGCCGGGGCTATCGAACAGGGTTGGTTCGCCGTCGGCCGCTGCCGCCGCCGCGAGCGCCTCGTCGTCGACGCCGTACCCCTCGGGGGTCGCGACGCGTAGCTCCACGCCCGCGAGCGCACAGCCGACGACGAGCGAGCGCGCGACGTTGTTCCCGTCGCCGACCCACGCGAGCGTCAGGTCCTGCAGTTCTCCCCCCTCCTCGGCCGCGATCTCCCGCAGCGTCAGCAGGTCCGCGAGCGTCTGGCAGGGGTGTGCGCGGTCGGTCAGCGCGTTCACGACCGGCACGTCGGCGTGGGCGGCCAGTTCCGCGAGGTCGTCGTGGCTGTTCAGCCGCGCCACCAGCGCGTCGACGTACTGCGAGAGCGCGCGGGCGGTGTCCTTCAGCGGCTCGCCGTGGCCGAGGTGAATATCGTCCTGACCGAGGAACGTCGGGTGGCCACCGAGTTCGGTCACGCCAGCCTCGAACGACGTGCGAGTCCGCGTCGAGGGTTTCTCGAACACCATCGCCACGCTCCGGTCGTCCAGCCGAGCGGGCTCCTCGCCGGCCTTGATCGCGGCCGCGCGGTCGAGCAGCCGCCGGAGCGCCGCCGGCGAGAGCTGGTCGATCGTGAGCAGGTCCGTCGGGAACGTAGTCGCGGTGTCGTTGTCGTACATCGGTCTGGATTGTCAGTCGGTGAGCCCTTCGCAGGCGGTCGTCAGGACGGTCACTGCGCGATCGAACTCCGAGAGCGGCAGGCGCTCGTCGGGCGCGTGGTCCAGCGCCGCGTCGCCGGGGCCGTAGGTGACGACCGGCACGTCCCAGGCGTCGGCGTAGAGGTTCGCGTCGGCGGTGCCGGTTTTGTGCAGGTGGGTCGGCTCGCCGCCGGCGTCGCGGATTCCCTTGCGGAGCGCCGCCGCGGGCGTGCTGCGGGGCGAAGCGACGAGCGGTGGGATCGACTGCCCCCACGAGACCCCGCCCTCGCGGCGGCAGTCGTCGACGAGTTCGCGCACGGACTCGGGCGTCTCGCTCGGCGGCACGCGGAACCGCGTCGCCATCGACGCCGCCACGGTCGAGCCGTCGTCGCTCAGGCCGCCGTCGATCGACGTCGCGGTGGCGGTGATCGTGTCGAACCCGCCCGGCTCCACGTCCTCGTTCGCGGCGTCGACGGCGTCGCGGACGCGCTCCCACCACGCGGTCGCGTGGTCGATCGCGTTCGCGTCCGGACGGGCGCCGTGGCTCGCGGCCGTCGAGACGGCGTACTCGCCGCCGACGATGCCGCGGTACCCCAGCGTGATCGCGTCCCAGCCCGAGGGTTCGCCGTTGATCACGGCTTCGGGCGCGTCGCGGGCCTCGATCAGGTGGCGCGCGCCGCGGGAGTCGGTCTCCTCGCCGACGACGCCGACGAAGGAGACGCCGGTCTCGACGGCCGCGACGGCCATCGCCACCAGCGGGCCGGTCGCGTCGACGCTGCCGCGCCCCCAGAGCACCGGGCCGTCGACGCCCAGCTCCTCGTCCCCGTCCTCGACGCGGACCGGGATCTGACCGGGCACCGTGTCGACGTGGGAGGTCAGCAGCACCGACTCGTCCCCCGGAGCACGGACGTTGCCGGCGTCGTCGATCGACGCCTCGCGCCCGTGCTCCGCGAAAAAGCCCGCGAGGTGGGCCGCCGCGTCGGCCTCCTCGCCCGACTGCGAGGGGATCGCGACCAGCTCCGCGAGCAGTTCGCGCCCGAGCGTGTCCAGCGCGCCAGTGGGGTCCGGGACGCCGTCGACCATCGTCAGCCGAGCACCTCCACGAGGCTGTCGACAGCGCTCTCGGCGTGGCTCTCGTCGATCACGAGCGGCGGGAGCAGGCGCACGACCGAGCGCCCGGCCGGGAGCGCGAGCAGCTGCTCCGAGAGCGCGAGTTCCCGGAGCACGCGCATCGACCCGCGTTTGACCTCGACGCCGATCATGAGCCCGTCGCCGCGCACCTCGCGGACAGGGAGGTCGTGCTCGTCGACCGCAGCACGCAACTCCGCGCGCAGGTGTTCTCCCACCGCAGCGGCGTTCTCGGGCACGCTCTCGGCCTGCAACTGCGTCAGCGTCGCGCCCGCCGCGGCGGCGACGACGGGGTTGCCCGCGAACGTCGAGCCGTGGTTCCCCGCGCCCTCGGCGATCCAGTCCGCACAGAGCGTCACGCCCAGCGGGAGGCCGGAGGCGACACCTTTCGCGGCGGTGAGGACGTCCGGAACGATTCCCGCCGACTGGCAGGCCCACATCGTCCCGGTGCGGCCGACGCCGGTCTGGATCTCGTCGAGCACGAGCGCCGCGCTCGCCTCCTCGGTCACCTCGCGGGCGGTCCGAAGGTACGCGTCGCCGGCGGGGTGGACGCCACCCTCGCCCTGAATCGGTTCGAGGAACACTGCTGCGGTCTCGTCGTCGACGGCCTCGGCGAGTGCTGCCTCGTCGCCGTAGGGGACGAACTCCACGCCGCCCGGGAGCGGCCCGAACGGGTCGCGGTAGTCGTCCTTCCACGTCAGCGAGAGCGCGCCGAGCGTGCGGCCGTGGAACGCGCGCTTGGCGACGACGACGTTCTCGCGGTCGGTCGCCGAGCGCGCGAACTTCAGCGCGGCCTCGTTGGCCTCCGTGCCGGAGTTACAGAGCCACACCTTCGAGAGGTCGCCCGGCGCGACCTCGCCGAGCTGTTCCTGGAGCGCGGTGCGCGCGGCGACGGGGTAGGAGCCCTGGACGTACAGCAGCTCCTCGGCCTGCTCGCGGATCGCGTCGACGACCGCCGGCGGCGAATGCCCCAGCGGCGTGCAGGCGTAGGAGGCGCCGAAATCGAGGTACTCGGTGCCGTCGCTCGCGGTGAGCGTGACGCCCGACCCCGACTCGATCTCGATGGGTTTCTCGGAGAAGACGAACCCCTCGCCGGTCACTCGGCGTCACCCCCGTTCGCTGCGGTGGGCTCCTCGCCCGCGACCGCCTCCTTCGCGATCCAAGTACCGTGGCCCTCCAGCGCGGCGAGGAGGGGCTTGCGGAGCGTGGCGTCCGAGACGACGACGCCCTCGGCGCCGCCGGTCAGCGCCTCCTCCGCGGCGTGGACCTTGCGGCTCATGAACCCCTCCGCAGCCTCCTCGACGGCCGCGAACTCGGCTGGCGTCGACGCCTCGTCGATCAGGGTCTCGGGATCGTCCGGGTCCTCGTAAACGCCTTCCACGTCGGTCAGCAGCACGAGTTCGCCGCCGAGCTCCGCGGCCAGCAGCGCGGCCACGCGGTCGGCGTCGGCGTTGGCGGCGGTGCCGTCGTCGGCCAGCATCGGCGGCGAGACCGCCGGCACGTAGCCGTCCGCGAGCAGCGAGTCGAGCAGGTCGGCGTTGACCGACTCCGGCTTGCCCGCGTGGTCGCCCCGGCGGATCTTCTTCTTGCCGTCCTCGACAACGCGGACGGCGGACTTGCGGGAGCCCGTCACGAGACCGCCGTCGACGCCCGAGAGCCCGACCGCGTTCACGCCCGCCGCGCGGAGGTCGGTGACGAGTTCGGTGTTGAGCTTCCCGGGCAACACCATCTCGAACACCTCCATCGTCGGCGCGTCGGTGAAACGTCCGGAGACGCCCGACGGCGTCGTGACGTACTCGGGCTCGCGACCCATCGCTTCGAGCGTGTCGTCGACCGCCGTCGAGCCGCCGTGGACGACGACGACCTGGCGGCCGGCCGCGGCGATGTGGGCCACGTCCTCGATCACGCCCGCCGGATCGACCGCGCGGGCGCCGCCGACTTTCACGACCAGCGGCGGCTGGCCCGGCCCCACCGCGGCGTTGGACTCGCTCATGGCGAGCCCACCGGGTGGAGCCCCTGTTGGTCGAGTCCGGCCGTCTCCTCGAGCCCGAACGCGATGTTGGCGCCGTGGACCGCCTGCCCAGCAGCGCCCTTCATCACGTTGTCGATGGCCGCGAAGGCGACGACGCGCTCGCCGTCGGCCGCGAAGCCGACTTCCGCGAGATTCGTGCCCGCGACGGATTTCGGCTCGGGGTAGCGGTAGACGCCGCCCCCGCCCGCGACCAGTTGCACGAACGGTTCCTCCTCGTAGGCGTCGCGGTAGGCCGTCCAGAGATCGGGGGTCTCGATCTCGCCGTCGCCGCCGGTCGGGAACGTGTGGCAGGTCGCGGCCGCGCCGCGGACCATGTCCACCGCGTGGACGCTGAAGGACAGGGAGAGCCCCAACTGTTCCTCGATCTCCGCTTCGTGGCGGTGGCCCGTGGGCGCGTACGGGCGGACGACGCCCGAGCGCTCCGGGTGCGAGGAGGCCGCGCCGCCGCCGGCGCCACCCTCCGAGGAGCCGACTTTGAGGTCGGCGACGACCTGATCCTCGGGCGTCAGCAGGCCGGCGTCGACCAGCGGTTTGAGTGCGAGCATCGTCGCCGTGGCGTTACAACCGCCGGAGGCGACGATGTCGGCCCCCGCGAGCCCCTCGCGACCGAGTTCCGGGAGCGCGTAGACGGCGTGGTCGAGGTGTTCGGGGGCGGTGTGGCCGTCGTACCACTCGTCGTACGCCGCCTCGCTGCCGAGGCGGAAGTCCGCCGAGAGGTCGATCAGCGTCTCCGCGGCGTCGAGATACTCCTCGACGTGGTCCATCGAGACGCCGTGGGGCGTCGCCGCGAACAGCGCGTCGACCGACTCGAGCTCCGTCGGGTCGGAGAAGCGCAGGTCGAGTTCACGGAGGTTCGGGTGGACGTACCCCACCGTGCGGTTCTCGTACTCGCGGGAGGTGGCCTGGACGACCTCGAACTCGGGGTGGGCAGCGAGCAGGCGGAGCAGCTCCCCGCCCGCGAAGCCGGAGGCGCCGACGACGCTCGCAGTGAGCGTCACGACTCCACCTCCGCGGTCGGTGTCGCGTACTCGGCCTCCAGCCAGTCGACGATCTCGCCGGCCACGTCGACGTCGACCGCGGCGTTGAGCGCCTTGAACTCCACCGTGTGGTTGACCTCGTGGACGGTGTACCCCTCCTCAGCGCCTTCGCCCAGTTCCATCAGGTCGACACCGAGCACGCCGCCGCCGACAGCCGCGCTGGCTTCGCGAGCGAGGCGTTCGACCTCGCCGTCGATCTCGAACGTCTCGGTCTCGGCACCCGTCGCGGCGTTGGTGAGCCAGTGGTCGGAACTGCGGCTCATCGCCGCGACGGGTTCGCCGTCGAGGGTGAGCACGCGCAGGTCGCGGCCGGGCTTCTCGACGAACTGCTGGACGTAGAACACGCTGTGCTCGTAGTGGCCCAGCGTCTCCTTGTGTTCCAGCACGGCCTCGGCGGCCGAGCGCGACTCCAGTTTCGCCATCAGTCTGCCCCACGACCCGACGACCGGCTTCAGCACGCAGGGGTAGCCGAACGCCTCGATCGCCTCGAGCGCGCTGTCGCGGGTGAACGCGACGGTTGTCTCCGGCGTCGGCACCCCGGCTTCCGAGAGCGCAAGCGTCGTCTCGACCTTGTCCGAGCACACCTTCGCCGTCTCGGGGCTGTTGACCACCGGCAGGTCGTAGTGCTCGACGAACCGGCTCGCGTAGCGCGAGCGCGAAGTCGCCATACAGCGGTCGAGCACCACGTCACACTCCCCGAGCGGTTCGGGCGGCGAGTCGAGGCCGAACGTCGCCTTGCGCACGTCGACCTTGTGGACCTCGTGGCCCCGCTCGCGCAACTCCGTCAGCAGGAGCTTCTCGTCCGGCCGGATGCGGGAGTAGAGCAGACCGACGTCCATCACTCCCCCCAGTCTTCGGCGAGGTCGGGCGCCTCGTCCAGTTCGACGGGGTCGACGCCCACGACTTCGAGTTCGGTGCCACAGCTCCCGCAGTCGACGATCTCGCCGACCTCCACGTCGTTGGGCAGTGCGACAGTACCACCGCAGGTCACGCAGTTCGCTTCTGACATCGTACTCCGAAGGAGGCGACGGGAGTACTTTAATCCGTCTATTTAATCTGCGTAAATTATACTTGGAGAAGTATCTACGCGCTGAATTCACCCGAATCGGTGCCACCCGGAATCGCCCGCGGCGGCGCGGAGTGAGTGATGGCCCGGACGGGCCGTGGTCGCGGCCCCCGTGGTGGCCGGCAACGGGGCGCCGGCCGTGGTGGGAGCCGTCGCCGCCGTGGCCGTGGCTGTCGCCGCGGAACTGGCGTCGACGTGCTGGCGTGCTCAGACATACTCGTTCACCACCGTACTCAGGCGGTTCTCCGCGTTCGCGAGCGTCTCGCGGTTGGCGTCGACCGCCGCGGCGTGGTCCTCGTGAGTGTCGCGCAGGCGGATCAGCGAGTCTTCGACCGCCGACGCCGCGGGACCGCCGCGGGAGTCACGTGCCGCGACGCTCCCGGAGGGGGAGAGCAGATCGGCGAGCGTCGCCTCGTCGACGTACGCCGAGAGCGAGTCGTCGAGCACACCCTCGGCCGCCGCCGCGAGCGCGTCGACCTGCTCGTCGACTGTCGACGCGTCGTCGATCTCGCTGGCTGCATCAGCGACGAGTTCGTGGGCGGTGCGGAACGGGACGCCCGCCGCCGCGAGCGCGTCCGCGACGCCCGTCGCCGTCGAGAACCCCGCGCCGGCGTCGGCCGCACAGGCCTCGGCGTCCCACTCGGCGGTCGCGACGGCGCCGGCGGTGACCTCCGTCGCTTCGGTCACGATGTCCACCGCGTCCCACGCGTGGGGGGTGGCGCGCTGGAGGTCGCGGTTGTACGCGCGGGGGAGCCCCTTCAGCGTCGTCAGCAGCCCCGTGAGGTCGCCGACGGCGTCGCCGGACACCGCGCGGACGAGTTCCAGCGAGTCGGGGTTCTTCTTCTGGGGCATGATCGAGGAGGTGGAGGCGTACGCGTCGTCGAGGTCGACGTGGCCGTCCTTCGCGCCCTCGATCAGGTCGGTCGCGAGCCCCGAAAGCGTCGCCGACAGCGCGGCGAACGCCGAACAGCCCTCGATCAGGAAGTCGCGTGCCGTCACCGCGTCGGCGGCGTTCTCGATCAGGTCGTGGAAGCCGAGCAGTTCGGCGGTGCGCTCGCGGTCCACGTCGAACGTAGTGCCTGCGAACGCGGCGGATCCGAGCGGCGAGCGGTTCGTGCGCTCGTAGGCCGCGAGCAGGCGCTCCGTGTCGCGGGCGACCGCGCCTGCGTAGGACGCGAGCAGGTGGCCCACGGTCGTGGGCTGGGCGTGCTGGCGGTGGGTGAACCCGGGGACGACGGTGTCGGTCTCCTCGGCAGCCGCGTCGAGCAGCGCGCCACGGAGTTCCAGCGACGCCTCGGCGGCGTCGAGCAGGTCCTCGCGGAAGCGGTAGCGGATGCAGGTCGCCACCTCGTCGTTGCGCGAGCGCGCGGTGTGCATCTTCCCGCCCGCGGGCCCGACTTCGTTGACGACCGCCGACTCGATCGCCTCGTGAACGTCCTCGCCCTCGGGGAGCGCGTCGTGGCCCGCGTCCTCGACAGTGTCGAGCGCATCGAGGATCGCCGCGGCGTCGCCGTCGCCGACGATCCCCTGCTCGGCCAGCATCACGACGTGTGCGCGGTCGACCGCCAGGTCGGCCGCGAAGATGCGCGTGTCGGCGTCGAGGCTGGACATGAACGAGCGCGCGGGCCCGCCGGCGAAGCGATCGCGGCGGATCACGGTCTCGCCGCTCGTCGCGGCGGAGCCGTCACCCGCCAAGTCGTCTCCTTGGTCAGTCATCTACTCCCCGCCGTCGGTCGAGAGCGTCGCTTTCTCCTCCTCGTCTTCTTTCTCGGCGGCCTCCGTCACCTGGTTGGCCAGACGCTCCTGGAACCCGTGGTACTTCGCGACGCCGGTGGCGTCGGCCTGCTCGATCCCGTTGACGGTCTCGGTGTTGAACGAGGCGGCGTTCTCGGAGTAGACGCCGTACTCGGACTCGCGGGCGACCGGGCGGACGCCGCCGCCTTGGAGTTTCACCGTCACCGTGCCGGTGACTTTCTCCTGTGAGGCGTCAAGGTAGCCGTTCAGGCTCTCGGTCAGCGGCGAGAACACCAGCCCGCGGTACGCCTGTTCGGCCCACTGCTGGTCGATCTGGGGTTTGAAGTCGCGCTCGGTTTTCGTGAACACGAGCTGTTCGAGCGCCTCGTGGGCGGTGAGGAGGACGGTCGCGGCGGGGTGCTCGTAGTTCTCGCGCACCTTCAGCCCGAGCATGCGGTCCTCGAGCATGTCCGTGCGGCCGACGCCGTGGGCACCAGCGAGCGCGTTGAGGTTCTCGATCAGGTCGACGGGGTCCAGTAGCTCGCCGTTCAGGCCGACGGGGTAGCCGTCCTCGAACTCGATGTCGACCAGCTCCTCGCCGGCGCTGGGGGTCTGGGTCCACTCGTAGATCTCCTCGCTCGGGACGTGACTCGGGTCTTCGAGGTCGCCACCCTCCACGGAGCGGGACCAGAGGTTCGTGTCGATACTCCACGTCCCCTCGTTGCCGGCCTCGACGGGCAGGTCGCGCTCGGCAGCGTACTCGACCTCCCACTCGCGGGTCAGGCCGAGTTCGCGCACGGGCGCGACGACTTCGAGGTCGGATCCGCGCCAGACCGTCTCGAAACGGAGCTGGTCGTTCCCCTTCCCGGTGCAGCCGTGGGCGATGGCGTCGCAGTCCTGGGCCTCCGCCACGTCGAGGATCGCCTCGGCGATCACGGGACGGGCGAGCGCCGTCCCGAGCGGGTAGCCCTGGTAGGTGGCGTTCGCACGAACCGAGTCGAAACAGAGTGACGCGAACTCGGCTTTCGCGTCGACGACGTGGATCTCCAGCCCCAGCGCGTCGGCGGTCTCGCGGGCCTCCGCGAACTCCGCCTCGGGCTGGCCGACGTCGACGGTGACGGCCATCACTTCGTCGTAGCCGTACTCCTCTTTCAGTAGCGGGACGCAGACGGTGGTGTCCAGTCCACCGCTGAACGCGAGCGCGACTTTCGTCATACACGACTCTGACGGGCGCTGCCCAATAAATACATTGCTTTCAATTCTGTAAAAAAATGTAGTACTACACGCTACGCGAAGGGGGAGAGTGGTGAACAGCAGCGAAACGGTGACGAGGTGGAAAGTAGAGTTGGGCCTAAGCGGCCCGCGGCCGGAACGCGACCCGCGGCTGTCGGGCGCTGCCGACAGCGGCGTCGATGGTCGCGGTTGTCACGGGTGTGAATGTGGGACGGGGGTACAAAGCTGTTACGCCGAGTGGTTCTCCAGATACGCCTCGGTCGCCCGCGCGAGCGCGGCGACACCTTCCTCCAGCTCCTCGGGCGAGCAGTGACTGAACGAGAGCCGCGCCGAGCGCGTCCCCTGCCCCGAATTTCCGACGAAGAACCGCTCGCCAGGGAGGTAGGTCACCCCCTCCTCCGCGGCCAGCGGGAGCATCTCCTCCGCGTCGACGCCTTCGGGCAGCGTGACCCAGAGGAAGAAGCCACCCTCGGGCTCGGTCCACGAGGAGCCGGGCGGGAGGTGGCGGTCGAGCGCGTCCAGCATCGCGTCGCGTCGCCGCTCGTAGCCGTCAAGCAGTTCGTCGAGCGTGGGCTGGTAGTGGCCGGCGTCCATATACCGTCCCAGCACGCTCTGGGTGAACGTGTTGGTGCCGCCGGCCAGCATATCGCCGATCTGGTCGGCGAGCACCTCGTCGGCGAGGATCCAGCCCGTCCGAACCCCGGGTGCGATCGTCTTCGAGACGGTCCCCACGCGGATCACCCGCCCCGAGTCGTCCATCGCGGCCAGCGGCGGCGGCGACTCGCCCGAGAAGCGGAGTTCGCCGTAGGCGTCGTCGGCGACGATCAGGAAATCGTACTGCTCGGCCAGTTCGAGCACGCGCTCGCGGCGCTGCTCGGTCAGCGTCGCTCCTGTGGGGTTCTGGAACTCCGGAATCGTGTACAGCAGCTTCGGCGTCGGTTCGCCCGCCGCCTCGCGGGCTTCCAGCGTCGCTTCCAGCGCGTCCGGATCGAGGCCGTCCGCGTCGAGGTCCACCCCCGTGAGCGCGGCGCCGCGGTTGTCCAGTACTGCGAGGCTCCAGACGAACGTCGGCGACTCCACCAGCACCTCGTCGCCGGGGTCGAGAAAGGTCGAGGAGACGGCGTCCAGCGCGTGGGTCGCGCCGTTGGTGAGCAGCAACTGGTCCCGCGTTGCGTCGATCCCGCGTGTCCCTTCGCGGGCGAGGAGGCCGTCCCGCAGGCGCTCGGCGTACTCGCCGCCGCCGTACTGGAGCACGTCCGCGCCCTCCTCCTCGAGCACGGTCTCGGTGGCGGCTTCGAGCGCCGCGGTCGGGAAGGAGTCGGGGTAGGGGAAGCCGTACGTCAGCGGGACGGCGTCCTCGACGCCCGGGGAGGCGCTGCTGCCGTACCCCTGGCGGCCGAGACGGTCGCGCACCGTCGAGGCGAACAGGTGATCGAACCGCTCGTCGCGTGGCTCGGTCATGGCGGGAGTGGCGGCCGGCCGGAGATAAACCCATCCGTGGCGGAAACGCAGACCGACTCAGCCCAGCAGGCCGACGATCCAGCGGACGATCTCCGAGCCGGCGAACAGCCCGCCCTCGACGCGCGACAGCTCCCGGCCGGACCACAGCGCGGCGACCATCACGACGGTCACACCACCCAGCCACGCGAGCGTCGACAGCGCGTCGGCGCTCACCGACAGCGGGTGGATCAGCGCGGCCAGCCCGAGCACGCCCATGAGGTTGAAGAGGTTGCTGCCGACGACGTTCCCTACCGAGACGCCGAGACTCCCTCGGCGCAGCGCCACCAGCGACACCGCGAACTCCGGCGTCGACGTGCCCGCGGCGACGACGGTGCCGCCGATCACCCACTCCGAGACGCCGGCGCCGCGGGCGAGGTCCGAGGCCGTTCGTACGAGTATGTCGCCGCTGCCGAGCACGAGCGCCAGTCCAGCGACAAGCAGGACGGCGTCGCGCCCGCGGAACGACGGCTGTTCGAGAGTGTCGCGGGTGATCGTCTCGGGGTCCATCTCGGCGTCGGGCTCCTCGGCCGTCTTCAGGAGATAGACGGTGTACAGCACGAACAGCGCGATCAGCGCGGCACCCTCGAAACGGGTCAAACTGAGGTTCAGGAGGAGGCCGCCGGCGGCGGCGGTGCCGGCCAGCAGCGCGAGGCCGTCGCGGTGGACCAGCGACTTCTCGATCGGGATCACCCGGAGCAACGCCACGACGCCCAGCACGAACGCGAGGTTGTACACGTTCGAGCCGAGCACGTTCGAAACCGCGATGTCGCTCAGCCCCTTGAACGCGGCGTCGAGTGACACCGCCAGTTCGGGCGTCGACGTGCCGATAGCGACGACGGTGAGGCCGATGACGAGGTCCGAGAGCCCGAACCGGCGGGCGAGCCTGACGACCGCGTCGACGAGCAGGCGGGCGCCGACCCAGAGCCCGCCGACGGTCAACAGCACGATCCCAATCTGTGTGAGCGTTCCGGGCATCGACGGCTCAGACGGTCCGCGTCTCGAGCAGCGTGTTGGCGACGAGTTCGGCGGTAGCCCGCCGCAGCGTCTCGCTGGTCGAGGAGCGCCGGAGCCCCGGCTCCTCGGCGTCGACAGACAGTTCGAGGATGCTGCTCATACGGCGTCTGTCATCCTCCAGGAAGTTATCCGTACTGGCTGCCCGGCGGCGAAACGCGAGACGGGAGCCAGAACCGCCGTGCGACGCGACGACGTGGCCTGAGGCGGTCCCTTTTCAGCGAGCCCGGTAAGAAGGGTTTTGAGCCACGGTACCCTCGTCCGGGCATGGACGACCGAACGATCACCCGACGCGACGCCCTCCGAATCGGCGGTGCCGCCGCAGTCGCCGGGGTCGCCGGCTGTTCCGGCGGGATTGCCGGGAGCGCGAACGCGACCGTCTACGGCCAGTGGACGCCCGAGCGGGAGGGAAGCGGCGCCGACCAGGGCGGGGAGTCGATGCGGGCGATGCAGCCCGCCGACCTGGACGAGAACCGCCACACGCTCGGCGACCGATACGACCTGATGGCGGCGTTCCTCGAACCGCCCGTGCCGACGATGGCGTTCGGCGAACTGGACTCCGTCTACTACAACGGCAGCTGGACGAGTTCGCTGTACGGCGTCGAGGCGGAGTTCGACCAGTCGGCGATGGTGGCGGCGTACCAGGACGAGCTGGACGCCGAAACCGTCAACAGCACGTACAGCGGCTACGAGCTCTACCGCGTCGACGCCACGCTCTCCTCCTACCTCGTCGGCGTCGCCGACGGCCGGATCGCGATCGCCGCCGCGGGCGACCAGGACCGGGCGGCGATGGAGTCGCTGATCGACGCCCGCGAGGACGGCGACCGACGGGTGGGCAGCGACGGCCCGCTCGCGTCGATCCAGTCGGCGGTCGGCCAGGAGTCCTACACGCAGGTGTCGATCGGTGACGACGTGGGGATCGAGGTCGGCGAGACGGCGCCGACGGCCGTGGCGACCGGGTTCAGCGTCGCCGACAGCGAGGAGGATCTGCTCAGTATCACGAGCGGATTCGTGCTGCCCGAAACGGTCACGGATCCCGAGGCGGCGGTCGAGGCGCGCGTGGAGGCCGACGCCTCGGTCGGCGTGCTCGACTACGGCGACGCCGACGTGAGCACGGAGTCGGGCGTCGTGGTCGCGACCCAGGAGCGCCACGTCGACGACGCGCTCGCGTTCTGACGGGCGGTCAGAACGAGAGCTCGGTGTCGTGGGTGTTCGTGTTCGATCGGTCGTCGTAGTACTTGCGCCCGACGTGATCGTCCCCCAGATTCCCCATCAGCGTGTTGTGTAGCTCCTCGGCGGACGTGTACGTGGTGTCGCTGCTTCGGGAGAGCACCACCTCGAGTTCGCTATCCTCACCGTTCGGCGACTCGATGGCCAGGTTCCCGACCCTCTCGAGAACTGCGTCCCGGTTTATCGGGAAGGAACACTCCCGGTCGAACAGCTCGCGGGTCTCTGCGGGTTTCAGTGCCATCGGGTTCGGTACCTCCCCGTGCCGACGGATACACCTTCGGTCGGGTGAGCCACGTCTGGTAACAAACGCGTCACTACCACGACGACAGCTGAGTCGTACGTTCGCGAGATCGTCACACACTCTGGGCTGAACGAGGGAACCAGACTGCGACTACTCCGAACGCCCGCCGAACAGTTCGACGCTCGTCCGCACCCCGCTCCGGAAGCAGTCGAGCGCGAGGTTCTCGTCCGGGGAGTGGTTGTTCTCGTCCTCGTTGGCGTACGGCACCGTCACGCAGGGGAGGCCGAGTTCGCGCTCGAACACCGCGGTGGGCAGCGACCCGCCCAGCGTCGGCTTCAGGATGGGCTCGGTCGGCCACGCGGCCGCGACGGCGGCCATCACCGGCTCCCGGATCGGGTGGTCCAGCGGCGTGCGCTGGGGGTACATCTGTCCCATCTTCGTCACCGTCACGTCACAGACGCCGGTGGCGTGCTCGTGGACGTGGTCCTCGAAGGCGTCGTAGATCGCCTCGGGGTCCTGATCCGCGACGAGGCGCATGTCCATCTTCAGGGTCGCCGTCGAGGGGAGGACGGTTTTGCTCCCCTCGCCGCCGTACCCCGAAGTGAACCCACAGATGTTGCAGGTCGGGTAGTACAGCAGCTTCTCGAGGTAGCTCTCGCCCGGCCCCTCGGCGAAGGCGTCGATCCCGAGATCCGCTTTCACCGCCTCGGCGTCGAACGGCATCGCGTCGAGCGCCTCGCGGTCACGCTGCTCGATCGGCCGCACGTCGTCGTAGAAGCCGTCGATCGTCACCCGTCCCGACTCGTCCTTCAGCGACGCGACGATCCGGACCAGCTCCCACGCGGGGTTGGGGACCGGGCCGCCGTAGTTCCCGGAGTGGAGGTCGCGGTTTGGCCCCTGCACGTCGACCTGAACGTACTGCATCCCGCGGGCGCCCATCAGGACGTGCGGGCGGCCGGACTCGTCGATGGGGCCGTCGGCGACGTACGCGAACTCCGCGTCGCCCAGCACGTCGGCGTACTCCCGGACGACCCCGCCGAGGTTGGGGCTCCCGCTCTCCTCCTCGCCCTCGAGCAGGAGCGTGACGTTGACCGGCAGCCCGGTGGTCGCCCGCAGCGCCCGGACCGCACAGAGGTGGGCGAACCACTGCCCCTTGTTGTCGCCGGCGCCGCGGGCGTAGATGCGCTCTCGGCCGTCCGGCCCCTCGCGGATCGTCGGCTCGAACGGCGGCGTGGTCCACTCGTCGGGGTCGGCCGGCTGGACGTCGTAGTGGCCGTAGACGAAGATCGTATCGGGGTCGTCAATCTCCGGTGCCGCCGCTGCCCGGGCGATCACCGCCGGCTGTCCCGGCGTCTCGACCCGCATCGCGTCGTCGAAGCCGTAGCCCGCACAGAGCTCCTGGACCAGCTCCACGCAGTCCGCGACCCCCTCGCCGGTCGCGCTGATCGACGGCTGGGCGAGGAGCTCGAACAGGTCCGCGAGCTGCTCGTCCTCGTGGTCGTCGACGAACTGTCGGGCCTCGGCGGTCATCGGCGGTCACCGGTGTTCATGGGATGGAGTGACAGGGGAGCGGATATATCCCCATCGAACCCGGCGGTCCGGGCGTCGACGCTCGTGGCGGTCGTACGCGAGCGGTCGCCCCCAGTCACGAGCGGCTTCGGGCGAACATCTTCACCCCCGAGGCCAGCACACAAGCGCTATACGGGAGGACACCGATCAGTTCGGTAATGGTTACGGTTTCGTTATCGATCAACTTACTCCGTAGCTCCGTCGTGGCATGCCACAACTTTATCCCAGTTTCTGTTCATTTTTCGGCAAGGCTACAGGGTAGATGTTACTGACACGATCACTGCAGGGGGCGAGGTAATGCAGTTCACGGCCGAAGTCGGGCTCTCAGCCGCGACGGCGCTGCTCACGGCATCGGTCGCGGCGTTCCTGCTCGCTCGGCGCGACTCCAAGACCAGCCGGTCGCTCGTCGCGTTCAACCTCGCGGTCGCGATCTGGACTGGCGGGAACGCGCTCCAGCTCGCGGCGACGACGCTGTCGGCCAAGCTGGTCTGGGTCAACGTTCAGTACGTCGGGATCGCCCTGCTGCCGGTCTCGATCTTCGCGTTCGCGGTCGCGCTGTCGGGCGACGACGACCGCGTCAGCCGAACGCACCTGGGACTGCTCGCGGCGCCGCTCGTGGTGCTCGTCCTGCTGTCCTGGACCAACGCCGCCCACGGGCTGGTCCGCACCAGCGTCGACCTCGCGGTCGTCGACGGCGTGGTCCGCCTCCAGCGGACGTTCGGTCCCGTGTTCTGGCTCGGCTGGGTGTACAGCAACCTCCTGAACCTCACCGCGACGGCGCTCGTGCTCCGCACCGTCGTCTACGCCGACCGGATCCTGGAGCGCCGAGTGCTGGCGCTGCTGATCGGCCCGCTCGTCCCGTGGCTGGCACAGCTCCTCTACCTGATGGAGGCCAGCCCTATCGAGCCCGAACTGTTCTTCTCGGTCACGGGTGTGGCGTTCGCCTACGCGGTGGTGACCTGGGACGAGATCGAACCCGCCCAGGGACGGGACGCCGTGCTCGAACTGCTCGAGGAAGGAGTCGTCGTCGTGGGGAACGACGGGCGGGTCGTCGACCTCAACAGCGCTGCCCGACGGCTGCTCGGCCTCGGGGACGACCCGGCCGTCGGCGAGCCCGTCGACCGCGTCCTCGACGCCACCCCCGAACTGCTCGAACGGTTCCGGGCCGACGAGTCGGCGGAGGATCTCGTCGTCGACGCCGGCGGAACACGGCGGCACCTGGACGTGCGGTTCGCCTCGTTCGACGCCGGGATCGGCCGCCCCGACCGAGTGATCGTGCTCGTGGACGTCTCGGCGCTCCGGGAGCGCGAGCGCGCCCTCGAGCGACAGAACGACCGGCTGGAGTCGTTCGCCAGCATCGTCAGCCACGATCTCCGGAACCCGCTCAACGTGGCCCAGGGGCGCGTCGAACTGGCCCGGGCCGAACACGACACCGAACATCTGGCGATCGCCCAGCGGGCACACGAGCGCATGGCGACGCTGATCGACGACATCCTGACGCTCGCCCGCGAGGGGCGGTCGGTCGAGACGGTCGAGCCCGTCGACATCGGTGACGTCAGCCGGGCCGCGTGGGAGGTCGTGGAGACGCCCGGGGCGACACTCGAGGTCGACACCGACCGCGAGATCCGGGCCGACAACAGCCGACTCCGGCAGCTGTTCGAGAACCTCTTTCGGAACAGTGTGGAACACGGTTCCACAGGCAACCGGACGCCGCAGGCGTCCGGTGACAGCGTGGAGCATGGCTCCACTGGCAGTCGGGCAGAGCCCGACGACAGCGTGGAACACGGTCCCACGGACAGTCGGACGGAGTCCGACGACCCGGTCGACCACAACGAGCCGGGCGTCACCGTCCGCGTCGGCGGGACGGCGGACGGGTTCTACGTCGCCGACGACGGGAAGGGGATCCCTGAGTCCGACCGCGATCGCGTCTTCGAGGCGGGGTACACGACCGACGACGAGGGGACGGGGCTCGGGCTCAACATCGTCGAGGAGATCGTCGCTGCACACGGCTGGTCGATCACGGTTCGGGAGGGCGACGACGGGGGCACTCGGTTCGACGTCAACGGCGTCGAGACGGCGCCGGGCGACGACGCCGAGTCCACGTAGCCGCGGTCAGTTCGTGAGGTCGATCTCCTGGACGTCCATGATCCGGTCGTCCGCGACCAGTTCCTCGATCGCCTCGTCGGGCACCGCGTTGTCGAGGCTGTACACCGTCAGCGCCTCGCCGCCGATCGTCTCGCGGGCGTTGTACATCCCCGCGATGTTGACGCCGTGCTCGCCGAGCACGGTGCCGATCAGGCCGATCACACCCGGCGCGTCCTCGTTGCGCGCGACCAGCATGTGGCCGTGGGGCAGCGCGTCGACGCGGTAGCCGTCGATGGAGACCAGCCGCGGCTCCTCGCCGGTGAACAGCGTTCCGGAGACCGCGAGCTCCGTCTCGCCGTCACCCACGGTGACCGTCAGGAGGCTCCGGAAGTCCTCCGAAGAACGGGTCTTGGTCTCGGTCACGTCGACGCCGCGCTCCGCCGCGACACGGGGGGCGTTGACCGCGTTGACCTGCCACTCCAGCGGCGCGAACGCACCCTGTTGGGCGCTGGCGGTGACCAGCTCCACGTCCTCCTCGGCGATCTCGCCGGCGTAGCTCACCTCGATCTCCTCGATCCGGCCGTCGAACAGCTCCGCGGCGACGCGGCCGGCGGTCTCCGCGAGCCCGATGTACGGCTCGATCCGGGGGAACGCGCTCTCGTCCACCGAGGGAGCGTTCAGCGCGTTCATCACCGGTTCGCTCGCGAACGCCGCGAGCACCTGGTCAGCGGTGGCGGTGGCGACGTGCTCCTGGGCTTCCGCCGTCGACGCGCCGAGGTGCGGGGTGAGGACGATATCCTCGACCTCGCGCAGGCGCGACCCCTCCGGAAGCGGCTCGTCGGCGAACACGTCCAGCGCCGCGCCGGCGACGACGCCGTCCTCGACCGCGTCGGCCAGTGCGGCCTCGTCGACGACGCCGCCACGGGCGACGTTGATCACGTAGCCGTCCTCCAGTTGGGCGAGTTCCTCCTCGCCGATCAGCCCCTCCGTCTCGTCGGTCAGCGGGACGTGGACGGTGAGGAACTCCGCGCGGTCGATACACTCGTCGAGTTCGACCAGTTCGGCGCCGATCTGCTCGGCGCGCTCCTCGCTGATATAGGGGTCGTACGCGACCAGTTCCATCCCCAGCGCGCCCAGTCGTTTGGCGGCCTCCTGCCCGACGCGCCCGAGGCCGACGATGCCGAGCGTCTTCCCGTTGAGTTCGGTGCCGAGGAACTCCCCTTTCGCCCACGCCCCCTCGACCATGCGGCCGTGGGCCTGCGGGATCGATCGCGCGGTCGCGAACGTCATCCCGACGGTGTGCTCGGCGGCCGCGCGGACGTTCCCCTCCGGCGCGTTGGCGACGATCACGCCGTGTTCCGTGGCGGCGTCGATGTCGATGTTGTCGACGCCGATGCCGGCGCGGCCGACGATCTGGAGGTCGGGTGCGGCCGCGAACAGCTCCTCGGTCACGTCGGTGCCGGAGCGCACGATCAACGCGTCGGCGTCCGAGACGGCGTCGAGCAGCGCGGTTCCGGCGACGTCGTAGGCGGTGACCACCTCGTGGCCCGTCTCGCGGAGCCGTTCGATCCCGGCGTCCGCGATCGGGTCCGTGATGAGTACCTTCACGCCCCGAGTGAACTACCCACGGGGGTTAACGCTTTCTCCACCGGGGGATCGACTGGCACACGAAATAGGCACGATCGTGGTTAATAGCCGTCGTAGTACTGGGAGAATACGCAGGAACGGCGATCAACAACGGCCGCGGCGGCGAAGTCGATGTCGCTCGCGGATGCAGCGGGCGAGGTCGCCCGCCGCCCGGTCAGCGACACCGTCGAACGCACCGGCGGCGGGGAGCCTGGAACCGAGCCCGAGCCGTCGCTGACGGCGTGTGCGTTCATCCGGCCGTAGATCGGCTACCTCTCGGGGCCCGCGACCGGCTCACGGTCGCGTAGGGGCGAGAGACCCCCACAGCAGCCAGCACGACGAGCTCACGTCGTCCCCCACGTCAGTCCCGAAGCGCGAGCAGCGTCCCCATCTCGCTCCTGGCGTCGTACATCGCGACGTACAACCGCCCACCGACGGCGACGGCACCGTCCGCGACGCGTGCGTCGTGCTCGACGCGCCACTGTACCTCGCCGCTGCGGCGGTCCACCGCGTAGGTGGTAATCCCCGCGTCGCCCTGTGTTCGTTCGGTGGTGACGACGACCGACCGCTCGGTCACCAGCGGCGGCGTCCGGAGGGAGACTCCCTCCTCGTCGGCCAGCATCGCCTCCCACAGCCGCTCCCCGTCACCGGCCGCGAGCGCGACCAGGGTGTCCGACTCGGTCGTGAGATAGACGCGGTCGCCGTCGGTCGCCGGCGTCGCCGAGGCGGCTACCGGCGCCCGCCAGCGCCGTTCTCCCGGGTCGGGGTCGATCGCGTGGAGGTGTTCGTCCCCCGTGACGTAGGCAGTGTCTCCGGCGGCGACGATCTCGTGGAATCCGGAGCCGTCCTCGTAGAGCCACTCGGAGACGGGGCCGTTCACCGCCGGATCGAAGCCGACGACGGAGTCGACCACCGTCGTCGTGTGGACGAGACGCTCCCCCGCGAGCGCCGGCGCGGCGAACGTTGCCCGGTCATCGCCGTTCTGATAGGTCCACTGTCGGTTCCCGCGCTCGTCGAAGGCGAACAGTTCGCTTCCGTTGGTTGCGAACACGCGCCCGTCGACGCCGACGGCTGCCTCGTTGACCGAGCTGCCCGTCTCGTACGCCCAGCGCCGGCTCCCGTCCCGTGCGTCGATCGCGTAGAGTCCGTCGAGGCCCCCAACGTACACCGATCCCCGGTAGACGGTGGGTGTGGCGCCCGAGTAGCCGCTGCCGAGTAACGGCAGTCGACGCCGCCAGCGTTCGGTCCCGTCGACGGCCGCGAGCGACCGGACCGTCGGCCCCTCGTCGTCCGATCCGGAGATCCCGTGGACGAACACGCTGTCGCCGACGACCGCCGGCGACGCCAGCCCGCCGGGCGTCTCGACGCGCCAGTCCTCGCTCGGATCGTCGAAGCGTTGTGCCGGGACGAACCCACTGTGGCCCGCGTCCCGGCGGTACTGGGGCCAGCCGTCGCGCTCGCCCGGAAGGGGGTCGGTCGTGCCGTCGGCGGTCGTCGGCCAGTCCTCGCCCGGGATTCCGCCAGCACAGCCGGCCGTCGATGCGACCGCCGCAGTACCGAGGGCCGTCAGGAACGCTCTGCGCGAGTGGAGGGACACACCGCGGTCCTCTCACGGCCGCGGCAAAAAGCGCGGGGACTCATTACCCCGGAGCACGCAGCCGACTCCATGACATTGGTCGCCTTCGACTTCGACGGCACGCTCTCCGAGGCGGAGATGCTGGTGGCACTGGGCGAACGCTACGGCGTCGCCGAGACGATCGGCGACATCACCGCCCGCGCGATGCGCGGGGAGCTCTCCTACGCCGAGAGCCTCCGCGAGCGCGCGGCGATGCTCGAGGGGCTGCCCGAACACGAGGCCGCGGCGGCGTACGAGGAGACCGCGCTCCGGCAGGGGGCCGCCGACGTGCTCGAGCGGTTGAACGACGCCGGCCACACGACCGCGATCCTCACCGGCGGGTTCACCCCCGGCGTGGAGGCGGCACTCGAACGCGACGGCGCGAGCGTCGACCGGATCGTCGCCAACGAACTCCCGGTCGCGGACGGCGAACTCACCGGCGAGGTCGAGGGGCCGCTGATCGAGGGAACCAAAGACGAGGCACTGGATGAGCTCTGCCAGGAGTACGGGGTCGACCTCGCGAACACGGTCGCGGTCGGCGACGGCGCGAACGACCTGCCGATGCTGCAGGCGGCCGGCCACGCGGTCGGGTTCGAGCCGAAGGACGCCGTCGAACCCCACTGCGACGACGTGGTGACGACGATGGACGCGCTCGAGAGGCTGTTCGAGCGGACGGGGCTGCTGGACTGACTGCTCAGTCCCGCAGTTCGTACTCGGCGGTCTCGATTCCCGCCTCGAGATCTACGTCGACGCCGACCTCCCGGAACGCCTCGCCGATCGCTCTGATCCCGCGCAGGAGCTGTTCGGTCGAGAGGTTCCCCATGTTGCTCACTCGGAAGATCTCGCCACCGAGGTGGGCCTGTCCGCCGGAGATCGACACCCCGCGGTCCTGGACCGCGTCGAAGAACGCGTCGCTGTCCTCCTCGCGGGCGCCCTCGGGAAGTTCGATCGCCGTCAGCGTGTTGGAGTAGCTGCTCTCGGCGTTCAGGTCCGGGAACGACGAAAGCCCCATCGCCCACATCGCCTCGCGGAACGCGGTCGACTGTCGGCGGTGGCGCTTGATCCGCGGCCCCATCCCCTCGGCCTCGATCTCCTCGACCGCGACCGCGAGGCCGCGGAACAGCGGCACCGCGCTGGTGAACGGCGTCTGGTGCTGGCCCGCCTTCCGGCTGTGCCAGTCCAGATCCTGGTAGAACGGTGCCGACTCGCCGTCGACGTGGACGTCGACGCCGTCGGCGACGTACAGCGCGGAGACCCCCGGCGGCGCCGCGAGCGCCTTCTGGCCGTCCGTGACCGCGATGTCGACGCCCCAGTCGTCGAGCCGGAACTCGTCGCCGCCGATCGAGGTGACGCCGTCGACGACGTAGCGAGCGCCGTGCTCGTCGGCGATCTCTCCGATCTCGGGGACGGGGTTGATCAGCCCGGTGCTGGTCTCGTTGTGGACGACCGTCACGACCTCGGTTTCGTCGGTCACCGCGTCGGCGACGGCGTCGACGTCGACGGGGTCGCCCCAGTCGAACTCGACGGGCGTCACCTCGCAGTGGCGCTCGGCGATGCGTTTGAACCGCCGGCCGAACTTCCCGTTGACGACGGCGACGAGTTCGTCGACGGCGTCGACGAGGTTCGCGACGGCGGCCTCCATCCCCATCGTCGCGGTGCCGTTGAGGATCAGCGCCTCGCCGCCGCGGGCGGTTCGCTCCTCGCTCGGCGTCGATCGCTCGAACACGTACTCGAGCCCGTCCTGTGCGCGCTCGTACACCGCCTCGAACGCCGCCGACCGGTGGGAGACCATCGGCTCGCTCATCGCCTCGCGCGCCTCGGGGCTCATCGGCACCGGACCGGGGTTGAGAAGCAGGAAGTCCTCTCGCATGTGTGTGGGTAGTTCGCCCGGGGGGTGTTAAGCCCCGCGCTGGCGGTAGTCGTGGTAGCACGTCCCACAGTGGGGTGCTGACGCCGGCCTCGTGGAGAGCCCCCAGTGACAGCTTTCGCGACGGTCGCGTGGGTGGCCGATACGGAGATCCTCACTGCCCCGCTTGGTCTCGGAGGAACTCCAGCACGAGCGTCTCGAAGGTCGTTTCACCGGCAGCAAGGTTCTCCCGGGCGAAGGCTGCGGCCCCTTCTCGGCGCGACTCGTCGTACCCGTACTCCGAAGCGAGCACGCCGGCGGCGACCACGGCCGCGTCGAACGGGAGATCGTCGTACAGCAGTGCCTCGCCGTCGACGCGGAGCGCCGGCGGTCGTGCCCGTTCGATCCGCTCCGGGTCGGTTTCGAGCGCTGCGAGGTACGAGCGCGCAGTTTCGACGTTGACGCCCCGATACGCCCCGGGGAGGCCCCGGAGATACCCCCGTCCACTGTCAGCCAGCCCGACCGCACCGGCCCAGTTACCGTTCCGCGCGTGAAACACCGCCGCCGTAAACTGGATGAGGCCGTGGAGCAGTCGCTCGTCGTCGGTGCCCGTCTCCAGCCCCAGCCACAGCTCCTCCCAGGCGTCGTGTGCGCCGTGGTACTCGCCCTCGTTGTAGACCGCGACGCCGGCCCGCAGGTGGGCGTCCATGTCGGGGCGTGGGGGCGCGAACGCAAAACTCTCAGCGTCCTCGTTCGACGGACCAGTTCTATCAGTCGCTGCTGATGCAACGCAGCCGCTACGGTCGAACCGCGCGTTCGAGTGCGACCTCACCGATCGCCTTGGCGTGGCCCGCGATACGAAGCACGCCGTCGAGGACGCGGGTGAACAGGACAGCTGAGGGCGGCTCCTCCGTCGCGACCGTCCGGTGGAGCCGTCGTGCCTCCTCGGTGGCAGCGCCGGCTCGGTCCAGCGCCTCGTGTGCCGTCGCGGTCGACCCCCCGTCGGTGACAGTGTCCGCCGCCGCTTCGACTGCCTCGTGGACTTCGTCGCCGACGGTCTGGATCTCCTCGGCGAGTTCGGTCGACGCAGCGGGCCCGGACTGGCGGACGGCACGCCCGATCTCGGCGGCGTCGGCCGCGACGCGTTCGAGTTCGCGCGTGGCACGGTACTGCGCGAACAGCTGTGGGCGCGTCGCGTCCAGCCGGTCGAGCTCCTCGAACAGCACCATTGCGCGGGTGAACTGCCGCTCGACCAGCCGGGCCAGTCGGTCGGTCTCCTCGGTGCGGTCGGTGATGTACCCCGCCTCGGCGGTCGCGCCCGCGAACGTCGCCAGCGCGGCGTCGAACATCGAGCCGGCGACGAACCGGAGCTGGCGGACCGACTGATCGATCGAGAGCCCGCTCGCGTCAAGCAGCCACCCGACCTCGACGTGCTCGTCCGACTCCTCGGCCACGTCGACGCCGACCAGCGTCCGGGCTCGATCCCTGATCGCCTCGCGCTGGGCAGCGTCGGTCGTGTGGAGGGTGATACGCTCGAAACCGGTGGTGTACGCCGCGTTCAGCGTCCGCGTGGCGACGGCGCCGTCGTGCCGGCCGTCGAGGTCGACATCGACCGCGCCGAGCGTGCCCTCCTCGCGCTCGCCCCAGCGAACGACGAGCGAGCCGTCGCAGTGGGTGTAGAGGTACGCGGTCCCGCCCGCCTGGATCTCGTGCTCCTCGGCCCACGAGATGGGGATCGAGACGGTGTACGTGCCGCCGCCGACCTGCTGGACTTTCCTCGTCTCCATCAGCCGAACTTGCCGGTGATGTAGTCCTCGACCCGCTGACTCTGCGGGTTCTCGAATATCTGGTCGGTCCCGCCGTACTCGACGAGCTCCCCGCCGGTCAGGAACACCGCGGTCTGGTCGCTGATGCGGGCGGCCTGTTGCATGTTGTGCGTGACGACAACGACCGCGTACTCCTGGGCGAGCTCCTCGATCAGGTCCTCGATCTTCGCGGTCGCGATGGGGTCGAGCGCGCTCGCGGGCTCGTCCATCAGGATCACGTCGGGGTCGACCGCGAGACAGCGCGCGATGCAGAGCCGCTGTTGCTGGCCGCCGGAGAGCCCGAGCGCGTTGTCGTCGAGGCGCTCGTTCACCTCGTCCCAGAGTGCGGCCCGGCGGAGCGCACGCTCGACGAGTTCGTCCTCCGCCTCGGCGCCGTCGCGGCCGAGCAGGCGGGCGAGCAGCCCGGTGTCGAGATCGCCGTGTTTCCGCGGGCCGTAGGAGATGTTGTCCCGGATCGACTTCGGGAACGGGTTCGGCTCCTGGAACACCATCCCGACGCGCTTGCGGAGCTCCACGAGGTTCACGCCGTCGCTGTAGATCTCCTCGCCGTCGAGGGTGACCGAGCCGTCGACCCGGGCGCTCGAGATGCGATCGTTCATGCGGTTCAGACACCGCAAGAACGTCGACTTCCCGCAGCCCGAGGGGCCGATCAGCGCCGTGACCGACTCGTCGGGGACGTCGAGGGAGACGCTCTGGAGCGCCTGCTCGTCGCCGTAGTAGACGTCGAGGTCCTCGACGGCGAGCTTCGCGTCGCCCGCGAACTCGTGCTCGGTCCACGCCTCGCGGACCTCCTCGGTGCTCTCGCCGGTGGTCGTGAGTTGCTGTTCGGTGTCGTAGCGTGTGTCTGTCTCACTCATGGTGTAGTTTCCTCCTGAAGTAGAGTCGGCTGCCGACGCCGACGGCGTAGAGGCCGACGACGACGAGCAGCAGGACGAGCGCGGTCCCCCAGCCGAACTCGGTGTTCGTGAATATCTCCTTGGGGAACACGCCCGCCGTGATCGTCGAGTACAGCTGGTAGGGCAGTGCGCTCGCGGGGGAGAGCAGCGCCTCGTTCGTCACGAACGGCGGCTGCGTACTGAGTTCGAAGCTGCCGAGGACGTTCGGGAAGGTGCTCGGGTACGGCGACCCGCCGAACACGAGCAGCAGCGGTGCGGTCTCGCCAGCGATGCGGCCGACGCCGAGGATGACGCCGGTGATCGTGCCCGGCATCGCCGCCGGGATTACGACGCTGCGGATGGTCTGCCACTTCGTGACGCCGAGTGCGGCGCTGGCGTCGCGGTGGGCGTCGGGCACCGCGAGGATCGCCTCGCGGCTCGTGATCAGCACCAGCGGCAGCAGCATGAAGCCGAGCACGAGCTGGCCGACGACGATCGAGTTCCCCCCGCTGATCCGCGGGACGAGAAAGGCCAGTCCGAACAGGCCGAACACGATGCTCGGCGTGCTCCAGAGCCCGTTGGTCGCGACCTCGACGACCTGCGTGAACCGCCCGCGTTCGGCGTACTCCGTGAGGAACACGGCGGCGCCGACCCCCAGCGGGACGGCGAACAGTACCGCGCCGAACACGAGCCAGAGCGTCCCCAGCACCGCGGGCAGGACGCCCGGGATCTCGACGTACAGCCCGCCGGTCTGGTTCAGCAGGAACGGGAACGACGGCCACGGGATCGTCACGCCGACGAGCGGCACCGTGAGCTGCCCGCCGAGCAGGCTCGACCCCGTGAGCATCGTCCGGAGCCCATTGGTGACGATGAACGCGATCAGCAGCGCGAGCACGCCGAGCATCCCGAACACGACCGAGCCGATGAGGTAGTACGCGCCCGCCTGCCGCCCCTCGGCGCCGAACCCCTCCTTCGCTTTTCCGGCGCTCCAGGCGCCGAGCAAGGTGCCGAACACGACGAGGATCGGGACGAGCTCGCTCCCCGGGAACTCCGCCGAGGACCACGCCGGCGACCACGTCCAGCCGGCGTTGATGCCGCCGACGGCGACGAAGCCGCCGAGCAGGAGCAGGATCCCTGCGACGGGCAGGGTCGACCCCACGTCCTCGCTCGGCAGCACCGAGCCGAGGAAGCCGCCGACCCCGAACAGGGCGGCGACCGGGAGCCACAGCACGGCCGCGTTACCGAGCACGAGCGTGGCGGCGAGGCCGCCGACGATCGCCCACAGCAAGCCGAAGATGCTTCCGACGACGATGCCCGCCGACGACGACGGCGCGGTGTCGATGTAGTTCAGCCGCGAGCCGACGCCGACGAACCCGAGACCGCCGCCGACGACGATCAGCCCGACGCCGAGGAGCTTCAGCACGCTGATCCCGCCGACCGTCGCCAGTTCGTCGACCCACTGGAGCAACAGCAGCCACGAGCCGACGAACGTGAGGACGGCTGCGGCGACGACGCCCCGCGACACGAGGTCGCCCGTCGTGGAGTCCGCGGCCGCGAGTCGATTCCGATCGACGTTGCTCATCGGTCACCTCCGAGCTTCCGGTACATCCGCCACTCGACGTACTGCGAGGTGACGCTCAGCAGCATCACCATCACGAACAGCACGACGCCGGCCGCGAACAGCGCGCTCATGTGGACGCCGCTGGCGTTGCCACCCTCGAACGCGATGACGGTCGTGAGCGTCTCGCCGTACCGCGAGAACACGTCGAAGAACGGCGAGGGGAACCCCTTCGTGTGCGTGAGCATCACCGTCGCGGCCATCGTCTCGCCCATCGCGCGGCCGACGCCGAGCAGGACGCCCGCCGAGACGCCCGAGAGCCCGGCGGGGATAGTGACGCTCTTGGTCGTCTGCCACTGGGTCGACCCCATCGCGAGCGCGCCGCTTTTGATCTCCTCGGGCACCGCGTTCAGCGCGTCCTCCGCGACGGTGACGACCGTCGGCAGCGCCATGACGCCGATCATCAGGCCGGCCGCGAAGTACGAGCCGATGGTCGGGGTGCCGAACTCGGCGTAGAAGTACTGGTTCAGGATCGTGAGGCCGATGAACCCGTACGTGATCGAGGGGATGCCCGCCATCAGTTCGATGCCGGGTTTGACCACCTCGCGGACGCGCCGGGGCGCGATCTCGCTGACGAACACCGCGCCGGCGATCCCGATCGGCGCCGCGATCAGCGTCGCGATGACGGTCGTGATCGCGGTGCCGAGCATCATCGGCGTGAGCGACCAGACGCCGTTGCGGCCCCACAGCCCCTGCCCGAGCGTGGGGTTCTCCATCGCGGGGTTCCGGACCTGCGTGACGAGGTCGGCCCCCATCGCCCGGACGGCGGGGATCGACTCGTACAGCAGGAACGCGACGATCAGCGTCAGTATCGACACCGTCACCACGGTGGTGAGGAGGGTGAGCGCCTTCGCGGCCTCCGCCTGGTAGCGGGACCAGCCGACGCCCATCGTGCCCAGGAACGCCGCGATCGGGATGATGGTCCACCGCGAGCCGGCGAAGAAGGCCAGGAACGTCACCACCACCGAGGCGACGATCAGACCGTGCATCGCGATGGCGCCGTCCTCGGTCCGCGAGCGGTAGTCGCGTGCCCACTGCCGAGCGGCGTGGGCACGCTCGACCGCGTACGCGCGGAGCCGGGTCGGGAGATCCTGTACTGACTGGAGTCGCTGTGTCATGTGTGCATGTATCGCTTATAAATGGGTAGTGGAAGGTCGGCCGCGGCCGATCGCGGTCAGCCGCCGGGCTACTCGTAGTTCGACGCCGCGACCTTCTCGCGCTGGGTCTCGAGGCGGCTCTGCGGGAGCTTGAAGTAGTTGTTCGCGGCGACGAAGTTCTCCTGTCCGAAGTCGCTCAGACAGAAGTTGATGAACGCGGCCTCCTTCCGGGAGGTTCCCTCCCAGGTGTAGGCGTGGAGGTCTCGCGACAGCGGGTACTCCTGCGAGCCGAGGTTCTTCCCGTACTCGTACATCGTGCCGTCGATCTCGAGGCCGATCGGCGGCGTCGCGCCGTCGGGCTCGACGAACGCCAGCGCGATGTACGCGATCGCGTTGTTGGCCTGCCCGACGGCCTGCTGGAGCTGTTGGTTCTGGCCGAAGCGCTGATCGGGGCT
Source organism: Halolamina sp. CBA1230 (assembly GCF_002025255.2). Taxonomy (GTDB): domain Archaea; phylum Halobacteriota; class Halobacteria; order Halobacteriales; family Haloferacaceae; genus Halolamina. The sequence continues at coordinate 282,998 of NZ_CP054587.1, read as the reverse complement.
GATCGGCGCGTTGGGGTCGCCGTAGACGTTGTTCCGGAACGCGGTGTCGGTCCCGGAGCCCTCGGCGCGGCCGAGCGCGAGGATCTCGCGGTCGGGGCCACCGACCTCGTTCCAGTTGGTGATCTCCTGTCGGTAGATCTGGCGAAGCTCCTCGATGGTGATGCTCTCGACGCCCGCGTCGGCGATCTCACGGCTGACCACGATCGGCTGGCCGTCGACGCCGACAACGTGGTCGACGAAGTTGTTCAGCGTCTCCTCGGATGGATCGCTCCCTGCCAGTTCGGCCGCGGCGGGCGCGCTGGAGTCGCCGATGTCGACGCGACCCTCCATCACGCCCTCGATCCCGGTGCCGGAGTGGCTCAGCGCGATACTCACACGGAACGGCGGGACCGAGCGCTGCCCCGTCGGCTCGTAGCCGTACTGGCTCGCGAAGTAGTCCGCGAGCCGCATGTCGGTGCCGTACTCATCGGCCCACTCGGTGGGCCAGTAGTCGCCGTCGCCGGCCTCGGGGTTGGAGTTCCAGTAGCTCGCTGCGGTGTTCGTGATCGGGAACACCGTCGAGGAGCCGTCGCCCGTCAGCACCGAGGTATCCAGCCCGCCGGAATCGTTCGAACTGCCGTTGTCCTCGTTGCTGCCGCCACCGCCGCCGCCACTTCCGCCGCCCGACTCGTTCGCTTCGGTCTCCGTGCCGCCGCCGCCGGAACAGCCAGCGACCGCCGCCGCGCCCGCGGCGCCGGTGGTCACGATGAACTTCCGTCGCGATACTCGCCCTGCCTCGGGGTCGGGTGCCATCAACTGTTTCGGGGGAGTGAACGAGTAAAGCAGTTTATAATAGGAGTATCTAGCGAAATAATAACTCTACAGCACCCCGTTCGGCGGGATTGAGAAGCGTTCACGAACAGGCCGCTATATACCGCTCCCTTCGACTCGGCAGTCGCTCTCGGTGCGGCGTGCTGGAGTAGCTACGTCGACAGCGAGAACGACCGCTCGACCACCTCGTACCCCTGCGCCTCGATCGCGGCGTCGCGGTAGCGCCGGACGATCAGGTACTGCGGGATCCGCCGGAGGCCGAACTTCCGGTCCGACTGCACCTCGACCGTGATGCCCGTTCCGCCCTCGACGGGTTCGACCCAGGCGGTGTACGTGCCCCACGGCTGGCCGTCGACCGTCGCCGTCAGTTCCACGCGGTCCGGCTCCGTGACGTTCTCGACCACCTCGGCCTCGACGCGTAGCTCGACGGTCCGGAGGCCGAACAGGTAGGAGAGATCGTACACGACGCCGCCCTCGACCGTCCGTACGTCGTCGGCGATCCCCCACTGGAGCGCCAGCGGCGGCGGCGTCGCCCCCGCGAACGCCTCCCGGACCGACGCGGGATCGGCGTCGGTTCGCAGGCGTGCACGCCCGCCGGAGCGGAACACGGGCGCGCGAGCCAGCACGACCAGCGCGACGATCGGCACCAGCGCCCACAGCGGCGGGAGGAGCAGGAACGCCGCCGCACCGGCGAGCGCGATTCCGACGGCGACGCCGCCGCTGACCAGCCGCTCGAGACGGTGATAGCGTCCCGCGACCGCCGCGGCGTCGGCGGGAACGTCGACACTGTCGCTCATGGCTGGCGCGTCGGCGGCCGCCGCCGTCAGCGTTCCGGTCGCCGGTAGAGCGAAGGGTCGCCGGACCCAAGGGGCACCCATGACTGTCGTCGCGTTCCTCTCCGTCGCACCGGCGACCGACGAGTCGATGGGTCCCGAAGTGGCGAAGGCCGTCGCCGCGCTCGACGAGTTCGACGTCAGCTACGAGACCACCCCGATGGGGACCACCATCGAGGCCGAGACGATCGACGAGCTGTTCGCGGCCGCACAGGCCGCCCACGAGGCCGTCGACGGCGACCGCGTGAGCACGTTCCTGAAGATCGACGACAAACGGACGAGCGACGCCGACGCGGCGTCGAAAGTGGAGTCGGTTGAGGAGGCGTTGGGGAGGGAGGCTAAACGGGAGCGCTGACCCGGCCGCGCCGGCCGTCGACTGAAAACCCCTTTACGCGGTGACGCGGGAGTAAGGCGTATGGAGAGTATCAACCGGATGGCGGTCGAGCTGGTCGACGAGGCGCTCGATTTCGCCGACGAGCTCAACGTCGCGCCCTACGAACTCGACTCGGGCGCGACCGTGCTGGACTTCGGCGTCGAGGCCGACGGCGGGGTCGAGGCGGGCGTGCTGCTCGCGGAGATCCAGACGGCGGGGCTGTCGACGGTCACGACCCGGATGGGCCGCGTCGACGGCGCGCCCGTCCCCCACGTCGAACTGTCGACCGACCACCCCGGCGTCGCGCTGCTGTGCTCGCAGAAGGCGGGCTGGGAGCTGGATTTCGACGTGTTCGACGGACTGGGTTCCGGCCCGGCCCGCGCGCTGGTGGGCGAGGAGTCGGAGTTCGAGGCCGTGGGCTACTACGACGAGTTCGATCTGACCGTGCTCGCCGTCGAGAGCATCGAACTCCCGGACGAGCAGATCGCCGCCCACGTCGCCGATCTCGCGGGCGTCGAGGAGAGCGGCGTGTTCCTGCCGACGTTCGCGCTCGGCTCCATCGCGGGCAGCGTCGCCGCCGGGGCGCGCGCGCCGGAGACGGCCGTCTGGCAGCTGTTCGAGGCGGGCTACGACCCGGACGACGTGCTCTCGGTCTCCGGCACGGCGCCCGTCGCGCCGGTGGGGTACGACGAGAGCGAGGCGATGGCCCGCACGAACGACGCGCTCGCCTACGGCGGCGAGGTCCACCTCACCGTCGCCCGCGACGACGAGGACGCGTTCGCGTCGATCAGCTCCGACGCCGGCGCGGAGTTCGACGAGCCGTTCGCCGACATCTTCGAAGCCCACGACTGGGACTTCGAGGCGCTGCCGGCGTCGGTGTTCGGTCCCGCGGCGGTCACCGTCGACGTGGCCGACGGCCCGACGTACCGCTTCGGCGAGCGGAACGAGGCGCTGCTGGCCGAGAGCTTCGGCTTCTAGGCCGTGCGACTCAAACCGCTGCCCGAGCCGCCCGCCGACCTTGACGCCGTGGCGGCGGCGCAGTCGGCGGTGCCGCTCGTTCCGGGCTCGGAGAACGACTGCTGTGCCCGCCTGATGCGCCGCGAGGGGTACGAGAGCCGCGACGTCGCGCGGACGTGGCTCACGTTCCTCCGCGCGCTGGAGCTGGCCGTGGAAACCGACTCGGGGTTCAAGCGCACTGATCGCGATCCCACGCCCGAGAACGTCCGGGAGTCGTTCCGCGATCGGGTGTTCGGCGCGAGCGAGACGCTCGAGGTGCTCCGAGCAGCTGACGACCCACTCGGCGCCGAGGACGTGTTCGACCGCCTCCGCGAGACGGTGCCGGGCTGGGAGCGCGAGCGCCGCCGGCAGTGGGTCGACCACTGGACCGATCGGACCGAGCGACTGCTCGACTGGCTGGTGCTGCTGGATCTGGCCGAGCGGCGGAACAGCGGCTACGTGGCGGGCGAAACGATCACCTAACGGTCGACTCGTCGGCCGCCTCCCGGCCGAGCACGAGCGCGCGCGCCGCGACGCCGCCCAGATACGCCGCGGCCGCGCCGACGCCGACCGCGAGCATCTCGCCGGCGTCGACCGTGAGCACCACGGCGACCGCGCCGACACCGACCCCGATCCCCAGCGCGCTCTCGGCGACCGCCAGCACCGCCCGCGTCCGTCGGTCGTCGACGCTCGTCAGCGGGTAGGCGCCGGCGAGCAGCAGCGGCATCGCGACTCCGACCCCGACCGCGACGGCGTACGGCCCAGCACCGACGACCGCCTCGCCCACCAGCAGGAACTGGACGAGCGTCGTGACGGTCACGGCGAGCAACACGCCGGTCACGAACAGCGCCAGCCGGCGCCTCGCGGTCGACTCCATATCCCTTCGGCCGTCGACTGCCGGCGCGAAAAGGGTTCGGGCTACGTATCTATCGATCTGACCGTCCCCACGCCCTTGCTCCGCCCCTCGCGGAACACGAAGCGCTGCCCCTCCTCGACGAGGTAGGGGCGGAACTTGAACCGGACCGTCGTGTTCCCGTTGTCGCCGGGGAGCAGCCGACCGCCCTCGGGGCTGAAGATCGCGGCCTCGCTCACGGTTTCGAGGTGGACGACCGGCTCGTACCCGTCGCCGATCTTGGTCGGATGGTTCAGCACGACCACCTCGGCCTCGAACTCCCGGACCGGCTCGGGGTCGGCGTCGCGGGGGAGGAGTGCCATCCCGCGTTCGATCTCGCTCTCCTCGACGCCTTTGAGCGCGATGCCGACGATCCGGCCCGCGCTGGCCTGATCCACGCGGTGGTAGTGCATCTCGATCGACCTGACTTCCACGTCCCGGAAGCTCCCGTCGGCCATCGGCCCGAGCAGGAGTTCGTCGCCCGCCTCGACGCTGCCGGCGTTGATCGTCCCCGAGGCGACGGCACCGACGCCGGTGACGTTGTAGGAGCGGTCGACGTACATCCGGAACGGCGCGTCGGCGTCGGACTCCCGCTTGGGCAGCGCCTCGAACAGCGTGTCCAGATCGTCGAGCCCGTCGCCAGCGACCGCGCTCGTCCGGAGGATCGGCACGACCGTCCCGATCTCCTCGATCGCGGCGTCGATCCCGTGACGTTCGACGGGCAGGGGGGTCTCGCCGACCTCCCGGAGCATCGCCTCCACCTCGTCCTCGACGTCCTCGACGCGCTCGTCGCTCACGGCGTCAGTCTTGGTGATCGCGACCATCGTCGGGAGTTCGGTCGCGAGCAGGATGCCGAGGTGTTCGCGGGTGGTCTTGGTCGGCCCGTCGTCGGCCGCGACCGCGAGCAGCCCGTAGTCGAGCTTCTGGCCCACCAGCCCGCGGATCGTGGTGCGGAGCCAGGGCTCGTGACCGACGGTGTCGACGAAGCTGACGAGGCGCTCGGCCTCCTGGACCACCCGGGCGCGGTCGCTCTTGCGGTGGGGGTTGTCCATCCGAACCGGCCCGTCGTCGTCGAACCCGTACACCGCGTAGGAGAGGTCCGCCGAGAGCCCGCGTTCGACCTCGTGGGGCTGGACGTCGAGGAACGAGCGGGTACCGCCCTCCCCGTCGTCGCGCTCGCCGGTGACGAGCGTGCCGACGAGCGTCGACTTCCCGTGATCGACGTGGCCCGCCGTGCCGACGACGACGTGTTCGTCGTCCTCGCGGTCGAGCATCGCGCCCTCGCGGAGCGTCGCGACGCCGACGAGCCCCTCGCCGTCGCCGCCGTCGATCCCCCACGTCTCCACGTCCTCGATGTGGGCGTCGGCCTCGTCGGCCAGCAGCGAGAGGACGTCCATCGACTCCGAGAAGGCGTCGGGGGAGATCCCCGCTATCGCGCCGTCGTCGTCGACGCCGACGACGTACGTCGCCTCACCGTCACCGGAGAGCACGCGGTGGCGGAGCTGGGCAGCCAGCGACTCCATCCGACCGTCCGCGAGATGCGTGTCGCGGGTGAGCCGCGTCTTGAACTCGATCGGGCCACCCTCCTCCTCGCCGCGCTCCAGGGCCCGCCGGAGCGGGGCCCGGTCTGCGCTCATAGAGCGGGGTAGGCGCCGCGGGCGATATATGCCTTTTCGTGTCGTGCCTCCCCATGCCACAACCGCAGTGTACAGCGGTTCCCTCCGATCGACCGACCCCGGGTCCGGCGTAACCGCTCCATAACTAACCCCCGGACGGCCGGATATCGCGCCGATGCGTTCCAGCGCCGTCGGCAGGATCGGGGGAACAGCCACCGGGCGAAACGAGGCCGCGGTCAGTCGTGGCGGGGGAGGGCGGGAATGAGCACCTCGTTCCACTCGCTCGACGCCACGCTCAGGCGCGTCGGGCAGCGGCTCGTCGACCGCCACCCCTACTGGGAGTCCGCACTCCTGCGGGCCCGTGACGGCTACGCACGGGCGTACGTCCGGGCCAGATGGATCCGGAACCGGCTCCGGTACGCGGCGCCGCCGGACCCCTACCGGCTGATCGAGGTCGACCCCGCGAGGATCGAGCGCGTCGTCCCGCTTCCGGGACCGAAGTTCAAGGACGCCGGCGTCGTCCGCGGCGGCGACTGGGATCGAACCGACGACCGCTTCGCGGCGATGGACGTGTTCCGGGCGTACGAACGCCACTTCGAGCAGGGGGTTCCGTGGCGGGAGACCGCGTTCTACGACCGCGTCGTCGACGAGATCGAATCCGGCCAACCGCGTTGGGGCTGCCGAACGAGGGAGGAGTTCGACGAGCGCTGTGCGCGGCTCGACCGCCTGTACGAGCGGATCGTCGAGGGGGGCTACCGGACGCAGGCGGAGCTCCGCGGTTCCGGGGGCGACGACCCCATCAGGGGCGAGCGCGGCGGCGAGGGGCGACGGGATCTGAAAACCGAGCGGTTCAAAAACGAGATCGCGGTGAACGTCGGCCGGGACGGCGAGCTGCTGTTCGCCGACGGCCGCAACCGCCTGTCGATCGTGAAGCTGCTCGGCCTCGACAGCGTTCCAGTGCGCGTGTTGCACCGCCACCGACGCTGGCAGGCCGTCCGGGACGCCGTCGTCCGTGGTGAACAGATCCCGGCAGCCCATCGCGGCCACCCCGACCTCGCAGGGCTCGGCAACGGCGACGGCTAATCCGTCGGACGGCGTCGCCGTCGACGGGCTCGAACTCGCGGTCGCTCGGCAACGACGACGGCTAATCCGTCGGTGGGTGAGCGGACCGCTCAGCCCCACGTTCGCCCAGCACGCCGGCGGCGACCTCGCCCATCGTCCGCACCGTGAGGTCGGTCTCCTCTCGTCGCCGGGCCACGTGTTCGAGCACGGCGTCGAGTCGCTCCACGCCGTCGGGCTGGAGGAGGTTGTGCGGGTGGAACCAGAGATGGAACACGCCGTCGGCGCCGACCGCCTCGTCGATACCGCGTTTGGCGGCCGAGACGATCGGACTGCGGCCGAGAAGTCGCGCCACGCGCCGTGCCGGCCCCTCGAAGCTGAACAGGTACAGCGACGCCGGCACGTTCACGAGCCCGTGTTCGTCGACGGTCGGTGTGACGATCGGCGGCGCGGTGCCGAGCCGTGACCAGTCCGCGAGCTTCACCAGCGGGCGGGCCAGTGACTCGTCGTACCAGCGATCCGGCGGCCACCCGCGGTAGCAGCGCACCGCGCGATCCGCGAGCACGTCCCGGTGAGCGATGCCGTTCCGAGGGAAGATGAAGCTCTCGAAGTCGAGACCACGGCGCTCGGCCGTCGCTATCGACTTCTCGATCTCCGCGTCCGCCACGGCCCGCGTGACCCCGTCGACGTCCATCACGACGTGTGAGAAGCTGTGGGACGCGAGTTCGTGGTCCTGCTCGGACGACCGCACGGCCTCGACCAGCTTCGGCGCGTGCCAGTCGTCGTCGACCGTCGCGCGGCCGGCGGAACAGGAGAACCACGACGGTCCGAGCGGGTGGTCCTCGTGGCTCCCGTCGCACTCGTCGAGCAGGAGGTGGCCGACGATCCCCCACGTCGCCGGAACGTCGTGTTTCGCCAGGAGGCTGAGCGTGGCGTGCCACCCCTCCCGTGCGTGGTCGATGCGGTCGGGCGCGGTCGGGAGGTCGTGGTACCCCCAGGCCAGCTCCGCGTCGATCGAGACGACCACGTCACCCACGAGTGTTCACCTCGGAACGGCGAGTCGATCGGGGTCCGGGCTGTCGAACGGGGACGACGGTCGTGTCGCCGGCGTCGCTCATGGTCGCGAGCTTTCACGGGAACGGGTTCGTTATGCCCCGACTGCCCCGACCACGGCGCCGACTAACCGTGCCGGGGATCGCCCATCTACCGCGCGTCGAGTTCGACGTCGGACAGCGCCCAGCCCCGCGGGTCGGCGACGTCGACCCCGCCGACCGACCAGTCGCCGTCGCCGACGTCGTAGGCGACCAGCTTCGTCGGCGAAGTCACCTGCGAGAGCGGGAGCCGGCCGTCGGACTGGAACCCGTGGGCCGCGAGGAGCGACCGCGGGATCGCCGTCCCACAGTACGCGAGCAGGTCCGAGTCTCGGAACGCACTCGTGATCGCCGCGAGCAGCGAACGGAGCGCCGTGTCCCGCCGATCCGACGACGCGAGCGGGAGCACGTCCACGACGTGCGTCGTGGTCACGCCGTCCTCGTCGGTCCGGGTGCCGGTGACGATCGCTGCGTCGGTCCGGCCGCCGCTGCCCGCCGAGAACGCCCGGTACTCCCAGTCGGGGTTGTGGTAGCGCCACTCGAGGAACGGCTCGTCGCGGACGGCGTGGACCGACGACGGACGACCGCGCCGGTAGAGCCGGGCGAGCAGCGGGACGGGGATCTCGGCGTGCTCGACCACGTTCACACCCTCGGGGACCGACGCGAGCTGGTCGCGGCCACGGAGGTACGCGCGTACGGCGGGTGCGGCTGCCCGCGCCGCGATCGTGATCGGGAGGTCGGTGCCGGCCGCGAGCGCGCCCGGCTGCTGGACGCGGTAGAACGACGGGAGGTTCGCGACGATCTCGCCGCCTGCTTTCAGGAACCCCGACCGCGAGAGGTCGTTCGGGACGTTGTAGCAGAACTGCACCGGCATCTCGCCGTAGTGGTCGAGCGCGCGCTCGGTCAGCCGGCTGAACACGCCGTGACGGCGGTGGTCGGGGTGGACCATCGTGTCGCCAAAGCGCATCGCGAGGGCGGTTTCGTCACCGGCTCGCATCAGGAACGGCACCTGTGCGCGGGCGCCGGCGAACTCGCCGTCGGCGGTCGCGACGAGGATCGGGACGTGGGCGACGCGGGGGGTGTCGACGTACTTCCACTGGAACCACTCGTCGCTCCCCCCGCCGAACGTGTCAGTGTAGAGGTCGAGGAACGGCTCGCGGTCCGCGGGGTCGAACCAGCGAACGGTGTACTCCTCCGCTGTCTCGAGAGCCATACGCCGGAGTGTGGCGGACGCCACCTTCGTTACCACCCGCGTACCTACTCGGAGGCGTCGGCTCGGATCGCCTCGCTTCCGCTCTCTTTCTCCTCCGACGCTTGCTCGTCGGGGTACGTCTCGCAGTCGCTCGTGTGATCGAACTCGTGGCGGTCGTTACAGATGTCGGCTTTCATCGGCGAGACGAACTCCTCGGCGACGGTGCAGTAGGGGCGGTCGTGGTCGAACTCGTGATCCTCGTCGCTGCGCCGGTAGTCGAGGTAGGGGCACGTCATCGATCCCACCGACGACCGCCGGACACTATGTTAGCCAGCGCCTGGCCCTACTCGATGCCGAGGCGTTCGCGGGTCTCGGCTGGCGTCGCGAGGTCGGCCTCCAGCAGGTCGGCGATGCGGGCGGTTCGATCGACCAGCTGGGCGTTCGACTGGACCGGCTCGCTCTTCCGGTAGTAGAGGTTGTCCTCCATCCCGACGCGGACGTGGCCGCCGAGAATCATCGACAGCGTCGTCAGCGGGAGCTGGTGGCGCCCGACCGCGAGGAGGTTGAACTCGGAGCTCTCCGGGAGGTTCGAAACGAGGTTGAGGACGTTCTCCGGCGTCGGCGGCGTGAACGTCCCGTGGCCGAACACGAGGTTGAAGTAGTACGGCTCCTCCAGCGCGTCGCGTTCGATCAGCCGGTACACCTCGTTGATGTGGCCGTTGTTGAAACACTCGAGTTCGGGTTTGATCCCCTTCTTTCGCATCTCCGCGGCCAGCTGGTCGATGTTGTTGCGGGTGTGTTCGGTGATGATGTGCTGCCCGCGGTTGAACGGCCCCATGTCGAGGCTCGCCATGTCGGGTGCGGGGTCGGTTCTGATCCCCTGGACGCGGGCGTCGTAGGTGCTCTGCCCGCCTGTCGTGTTCTGGATGACGATGTCGTCACACCGCTCCCGGACCGCGTCGTTCACCTCCTGGATCCGGCCCGCGTCGTTCTCGCCGTGCTCGTCGCGGGCGTGGAGATGACAGATCGACGCGCCGAGCTCCTCGCAGGCGGCGACCTGTTCGGCGATCTCCTCGGGCTGTTCGGGGAGGTTCTGGTTCTTGTCCTTTCCGTGAACGCCTCCGGTCGGCGCGACGGTGAGGATCACGTTCCGGTCGTTCAGATACGCCTCGTAGCTCATCGTTCGAACGGACAAGCGGACCTCGGTGACTTTGTTTGGCTCTCTATACCGCCGTTCAGCGAGCGTTTTCAAAGGTCTGATAGTTCCGGGGAAGCCGTTATCACTGTCGGCGCACAACCGGGTAACAGATGTCCACCGATATGGAGGAGCCCGGAACGGCGACAGAGGACGGATCGACGGAGGGGCAGGCGACGGAAGTCTGTCCGGTCGTCGACGCGGTCGAACAGATCGGCTCCCAGTGGCGGCTGGTCGTGCTCCACGACCTGACCGAGGGCGAGAAGCGGTTCAACGAGCTCAAGCGCTCGACCGAGGCGAACGCCCGCACGCTCTCGCGTGTGCTCGACGATCTCCAGGAGTCCGGGTTCGTCGAGCGCCGGCTGGAGGAGGACGCGCCGGTCGCGACGTACTACTCGCTGACGGGGAAAGGTGAGTCGCTCGCGCCCGTGTTCGACGAGATCGAGTCGTGGGCAAACGAGTGGATGGAGAGCTGTCAGGCCGCCGCCGAGGCGGACGACTAAGTTTCGAGTTCGACCCGCGCGCCGTCGTCGTTCGCCGCACGGATCTCCCAGCCGTGGGCGTCGGCGATCCGCTGGACGATCCCGAGCCCGGCACCCTGCCCGTCGTCGGTGGAGTACCCCCACTCGAACGGGTCGGCGTCGCCGAACCCCGGGCCGTCGTCGACGACCGCGAAGCCGGCGTCGGTGTCGATCACGCGGACGGTCACGCCCTCGCCGCCGTGTTCGGCCGAGTTGCGGATCAAGTTCTCGAGCAGCAGCGTCAACAGCTCCGGGTCGGCCCGGACCGTCCCGTCGGCCCCGACGCGGATCGACGCCTCGGGCGCGCGAACGCGGCCGGCGGCGTCCTCCCCGACCGTCGCGAGCGACACCTGCTCGTTCGGCTCGATATCGCCGCCGGCGATCGCCTCCGCCTCGCGGGCCAGCCCCTCCAGTCGATCGAGCGCGTTCCGTGCCTGTTCGACCGTCGGCCCCTCCAGCGAGTCGACCGCGAGACGGGCCGCACTCAGGTGGTTCCGGAGCTCGTGAGAGACCGTGTCGCCGTAGGCGGCCAGCGGGTCGTGTTCGACTGCCGGCTCCGCGTCCGCCGCACTCGCCGCGAGCAGGCGCTGGCGGATCACCGCCGCGGCGGCGTCGGCGCCCGCGGGCGCCTGTTCGACCCCCGGCGGGAGCTGTCTGGCTTTCGAGCCGACGAACACGCCGGGGAGCTGGTGGCCGCGGCGCGCGGCGGCGCCGAACACGTCGGCGGGGCGGCCCTCGATCCCGTCGATCACGACCAGCAGCGCCACCTCGACCGCGTCGAGCGTCGCGAGTGCCTCGGGAGTCGACTCCGCCCGCGTCGCCTCGATCCCGTCGGCAGCGAGGCTGTCGACGAGCGCCGCGGCTCTGTCGCCGTTCCCGAGAACGAGAACGCGACGGTCGGCGAACGGCGACTCCCGGGGCGGCGTCACACCCGTCGTTCGTGAGCCCTCCTCAATAAACGTACGTTCCAGATCCGAGATCTGATAGTTCGACCGTGAGATATGTTCACGAGGAGGCGGAACGCGTTTCACCCCCGGGGTTCACGCTACGAGCGTGGACGAGCAGCGATCGACGGTTCGGACGGGGTACGACGGGATGGCCGACGAGTACGACGCCGACCGGACGGGCGACCCCGCCGACAACGAGGGGTTGGTCGACCTCCGGGAGTCGCTGCCCGCGGACCCACGACTGCTTGACCTGGGCTGTGGCGCCGGTGAGGGGCCGCTGCAGTTCCTCCCGGCCGAGCGCGCGGTGGGGCTGGACTTCTCGGGCGAGCAGCTCCGGCTCGCCCGCGAGCGCGTCGACGCCGACCTCGTCTCGGGGGAGATGACGGCGCTCCCGTTCGCGGCCGACAGCTTCGACGCGGTCACGGCCTTTTACTCGGTGATCCACCTGCCGATCGCGGACCACGCCGACTGCTACGCCGAGGTCGAACGGGTGCTGCGCCGGGACGGGGAGTTCCTGTTCAGTATCGGCGACGACTGGGCCGGCGAGAACGACGACTGGCTGGACTCCGGCGAGGGGATGGCGTGGTCGTTCCCCGCGATCGAGGAGACCGAACGCCTGCTGGAGGCGGCGGGGCTGACGGTCGTCGAGCGCTACGGCGTCCGGAGCGAACTCGACGACGGCGAGTGGCCGTTCCTGCGCTGTCGCGTCGAGGAGTGACCGCTCGACCGGGGTGTGATCGCTCACTCGTAGTGTGACCGTTCACCCGTAGTGCTCGTTCCGCCCGGCGGCGCCGGCGCGGAGCATCCCCATCGAGGCGTCGAACGCGTCGGGGTAGTTCTCCGCGGTTATCGCGGTTTCGCGCCCGCCCTCGCGCCGCACCTCGGGCTTCCGGGCGGCGTTGGCCGCCGCGTTCGTCGTCGTCCAGCGGGCCGTGATCGTCGTCGGCTCGTCGGCCGTCACGGTCGAGAGCTCCCCAGAACCGGCGCGTTCGACGGCCCGTTCGCTCGCTTCGCGGATCTCCGGCCGCGTCTCGGCTCCGGGGCGACACCGGGCGCTGAAGCGGTCGACCGCCTCCTTGACCGCGACCGTCTCCGCGTCCGGAAGCTCCGCGTCGGCCTCGGTGACCGTCGCGTCGTCGCCGGTGACGAGGCCGACCGGAACGCCGAGCGCGCCCGCGAGACGGGCGTTCCAGCCCATCTCGCCCACTTCCTGCCCCTCGACGTGGAGCGACTGCAGCAGCTCCCCGTACACCGTGTGGTTGAGCACCGCCTCGGCGGTCCCGGCTTTCGCGTGGTAGCCGACGAACAGCGCGGCGTCGAACGCCCCCGTCAGCCCCTGCATCATCGACCGCGGCTTCGAGTTCCCCCGGATCAGGGCGGCACGCTCGTCGAGGCGGTCGCGGTCGAGGTTCCGCATCGTCGAGTGGGCGTCGTTGACGAGCACCTCGTCGGCGCCGCCTGCGACCGCGCCCTCGACCGCCGCGTTCACGTCGCCGTGGAGGTTGTCCACGCCGCGTTCGTACTCCGGTTCGCCCTTGACGACGTCCTCGGGGGTGGCGACGCCGGTGATCCCCTCCATGTCCGCCGAGATGAACAGCTTCATCGTCGGGACGTTGGGGCTGTGCGTCAAAAGTGTACGCACGGCGGGACTGTCCGCCCGATGGGACCGCCGGTTCCTTTTTACTGTCCGACGCGCTACCTAGGGTATGGCCCAGTGTGAGATGTGCGGCGCGGAGAAGTCCTCGCTCACCACGACGAAAGTCGAGGGTGCGGAGCTCGAACTCTGCGACGACTGCAAGGACTTCGGCACGACCGTCGAGACCGAGTCGACGTCGACCACGTCGACGAAGTACTCGACGTCCTCCTCGGACGACTCCTCCTCGTCCTCCACGAGCGGCGGGAGCAGTAGCGGCGGCGGTGGCGGTCGCCGCCGCGACATGTTCGACCAGATGGACGAGATCGCGGGCGACTACGACGAGCAGATCCGGGCGGCCCGCGAGCGCGAGGGGCTGAGCCGCGAGGACCTGGCGAAGGAGCTCAACGAGAAGGCTTCGCTGATCAGCAAGCTCGAACGCGGGGACGTGCTCCCCAGCGACGAGGTACGCAAGAAACTCGAGAAGCGCCTCGACGTCTCGCTGGCGGAAGGCTCCGACGACGACACGTCGGACTGGGAGACCGACTCCTCGATGACCCAGACGCTCGGCGACGTCGTCGAGCGCAAGGGCGAGTAACGTCGCCACGCCCGCCGTCGAACCGCCTACCTATTTGCCGGTCGGGGCCCGCCTCCCGACGTGTTCGTACTCGTCAACCTCAAAGCGTACGACTGCGACCCCGTCGCCGTCGCGTCAGCGGCGGCCGACGTCGCCGACGAGACCGGCGCCCGGATCGCGGTCGCACCCCAGGCCGCCCGTCTGGGCGCCGTCGCCGCCACGGGCGTGGAGACGTGGGCCCAGCACGTCAGCCCCGTCGATCACGGCAGCCACACCGGGAGCACCCACGCCGACGCCGTCGCGACGACCGGCGCGGTCGGAACGCTGCTGAACCACTCCGAGAAGCGCCTGAAACTCGCCGACATCGACGCCAGCCTCGCCGCCGCCGAGAACGCGAGCCTGGAGACGGTTGTCTGTGCGAACAACCCCGACCAGATCGCGGCCGCGGCGGCGCTCGGTCCCGACGCGGTCGCGGTCGAACCGCCGGAACTCATCGGCGGCGACGAGTCCGTCGCGACGGCGAATCCGGACATTGTTCGCGACGCCGTGGAAGCCGCGAGCGGGGTCGACGAGGATGTCGAGGTTTTCTGTGGTGCGGGGATCGCGACGGGCGAAGACGTAGCGGCCGCGCGGGATCTGGGCGCCGACGGCGTGCTGCTGGCGTCAGGGGTCGCGCTCGCGGACGATCCCGAGGCGGTGCTGCGCGATCTGGTCGAGCCGCTCTGAGTGTCAGTAGCGCGGCGTGCGATCTCTTCGTTTGGCGGTCAGTTCGGAACAGCCGGTAAGTATGTGTGCTCTCTCAGTCCACTTGTGCTCGGATAACGAGAAGATCTGGCTGGCGTAATGCGTCTTGGTACCGCTCCGGATGGTGCTCCGCGAATGCGTCTTGTGGTTGGGGCTCGTCGACCGTCTCAAGCTGAAAGCCAGCCTCGATAAACGGTGTGATGACTGCATTCATCGGTCGATAGTACGTCGGAATCTCAACGTCGGGCCAGTCGTTCATCAGCTTCGTGACTGTGTAGTACTCCTCGACCTCGGTATCTGAGCGGAGATAGTGAGGGTGGATGGTCGTCACGACGAGCGGTTGTTGTGGCCGCAAAACTCGGTGGAACTCCTCGAATACGGGAGTCCACTCCTCGATATGGCTCAGCACTAAATTACTGAATACGAGATCGAACGTATCGCTGTCAGCAAAGTCGAGTGGATTCGTCAGGTTAGCATGGTAGAAGGTCGCCTTCTGACCAAACCGCTGACGGGCCTGTTGAATTGCGGTTTCACTTGCATCGACGCCGACGACCGTTGCCCCTTGCTCGTGGAACCACGGCACATAGTCGCCGCGCCCGCATCCAGCGAGCAAGACTCGCCTGTCCGCGAGCTCGGGTAGGACCGGCCGTGTCGCAGGCCACGAATAGTGTTCTTGGAAGTGACTGTCTCCCCATGGACTTCTCTCGCGATCCAAGTCGGATGCGTTCTCCGCGAGTACGTCGTACCCGCGCTGAAGTTGGTTGCGAGCGGTGTTGTCGTTCTCGTCCAAGCTGTGTCCGCAATAAGTGGCCTCGATAGCTATATAGTTTATCTGGGCATCCCGCCACGCCACAATTCACTAGGAGAGGAGTTCATCAGAACCGGGAACTCACTGTTCCTCGATCACGTAGTGGTCCTCCCCTTGCTCGACAAGCGTGCCGCCCTCCCGGAGCGTGACGACGTACCCCGTCGGCGAGCGCTCGACCTCGTGGGGCGCACGCACTCGGACGAGGTTACCGATGAACTGCGCGGAGGGCGGTTTCTGTGCCGCGCCGCAGTCGTAGACGGTGACGAGCTCGTCGCCGGCGTCGGCTTCGTACACCACCAGCCGGGCGTGGCGGTCGAGCCGCCAGCGCCCTTCGCCGGTCTCGGGCAGCGCCCTCATGCGAGGTCTGTCGCGGCCTCGATCGCGTCGACCGCGTCGGACACCGCCTCCTCGGCGGCGTTGCCGTCGAACGCCTCCGCGACGAGGTCGGGTAGCGCGTAGCGGTACCGGCCGGCACCGCCGTGTTCGATTACGCCCGCCTTCCGCAGCGTGCGGTTGCGCGCGTAGGCGTACTGGCGCTTGCCCGACCCGCCGGCGGCGACGTGGGCGTCGACCGGCGCGGCCTCCCCGACCTCGCGGTAGTGAGCGAGCATCTCCCAGGTCACGTCGTCGAGCGCGTCGATCCCCTCGACGAACGCCTCCACGACCTCGCCCTCGTCCCGCAGCTCCGCGCGCCGGACGAGCAGGCTGAGGCGTTCGCCGCGATCGGCCGTCGGGTCGGGGATCGATTCGTTCTCCGAGTCAGGTCCGTCCGGCGCCGACCCCGAACCGCCGCTCGATGCCGAACTGCCGAGCGACCCGCCCGTCAGGTTCGTCGAGGACTCCATCGTGACGCCGAACTCCCCGTCCTCGGCAGGCTGCTCGTCCGGCTCTACAGTCGCTCCACCGTCGTCGGTGGACGCCGTCCTGACGGGCGAAAGCCCGGACTCCCGGGCGGTGTCGACAGCCGTCGACTGCTCGCTCCCCGTCCCGGCGGCGACTGTCGGCTCCTCGCGGTCGGCTCCCTCGACCGTCGTCTCGACGCTGGGTGTCACACCCTCGTGATCGGCGTCGCCGGCCACGGTGCCGGTGTCGTCGAGCGGGTCGGTCGCCGGCTCCCAGTCCTCGTGCGTTCTGGGTGCCGCCTCGTCGTCCGTCTCGTCCGCATCGACGGCTCCGGGCTCGCCCTCGCCGGGATCGAGGTAGGTTCGGTCGAGTTCGCTCTCGAGGCGCTCGATCCGGTCGGCCTTCGCGTCGAGTTCGGCCTCCAGCGCGGCGAACGTGTCGATGAGCGGGAGCGAGACGGTGTGCTCGGCCTCCGCGCGGTCGTCGTGGTCGATGTCGTCGGTCATGGTGGTGGCGTCGCCGCCGTGCCGGCAGGCGAGGCCGGCCGAGCGGCACGGTGTGCGACCGAGGCGGTCGCGCTGGTCGTCGTAACAGACCCACTCGGCCCACATAGGGTTTCCGACGGTCACTCGAACTCCCCGAGCGAGAACTGGCCCGAGCGCTCCTCCGCCGCGGGTGCGTCCTCCCGCTCGACCGTGGGGTCGTCGGCGTCCGCCCCGCTCCCGTCGGCGACGGCGTCGAACCCGTCGAGGCTGGCCTGCTCGCCCGCCGTGAAGCTCAGATTCGACACGCGGACGCCGAGCTTGCGGACCGGTTCGTCCTCGAACTCCGTGAGTAGCGAGAGCGCGGTCTCCGCCACCAGGTCGGGGTCGTCGACGGGGCCAGAGAGCGACTCGGCGCGGGTGTTCACGTCGTACGGCGTCGTGACGGCTTTGATCCCGATCGTTCGGTAGAGGGCGTCCTTCGACCGCGCGCGCTCCGCGACGGCGGCCGCGAGCGCGCGGACCTTCTCCCGCATCGCTTCGGCGTCGTCGGTGGCTTCCGAGAAGGAGGACTCCCGGGAGAGACTCTTGGGCAGCCCCGTGGGCGTCACCTCGCGGTCGTCGTTCCCCCGAGCGCGCTCGTGGAGCTCCACCCCACGGTCGCCGAAGCGGTCCTGCAGGTGGCCCGGGTCCGCAGCCGCGAGGTCGCCGGCGGTCTCGATCCCCATGTCGCGGAGTTCGCCCGCCCGCACCGGGCCGACGCCGTGGATCTCCTCGACGGGCAGCGGCGCGAGGAACTCCGCGACAGTCCCCGGGGGGACGACGGTCAGCCCGTCCGGCTTGTCGTGATCGCTGGCGATCTTCGCGGTCGCCATGTTCGGCGCGACGCCGACGCTCGCGGGCACGCCCACCTCGCGGGCGATGCGCTCGCGGACGTGGCGCGCGAACCCCTCCGCGAGGGTGCGCTGCTCGGCGGCGCCGGAGGCCCGCGCCGGCGCGTCGACACGCTCCCACGACGTGCGGTCGGTCACGTCGAGGTACGCCTCGTCGATGCTCACCTCCCGCACCGTCTCGGCGCAGTCGTGCAGGATCTCCTTCACCTCGCTCGCGACCGACTGGTAGAACTCCATGTCCACCGGGCGGTAGTGGCCGCGGTCGTCCTCGGCGGAGCCGAGGTCCGGGCGCTCCACGGGGGGCAGTCGCTCGACGGCCTGCGAGATGGGCTGGGCGGAGTCGACGCCGTACGCCCGGGCCTCGTAGGAGGCAGTCGCGACGGCGCCGATGGTCTCGCCCGCCTCGTACCCCATGCCGACGACGACCGGTTCGCCCCGGAGTTCGGGCTCCCGCAGGCGTTCGCAGGAGGCGTAGAAGCAATCTTGGTCCACGTGGAGCACCACTCTGTCGGGCGACTCGTCGTCGCCGGTTCCGGGGAGGGTGCTCCCGTTCATGGGGGTGAGTCCGGGCGGGACGGAAAAGAGGGTTTCCCGAGTGTGGTGGAAGTGGAAGCGAGCCTGTCTACACCTCGTCCCACGTTGCACGCCGTCGATGCTCCGCGGCGACCGCCCGAATCCCCTCGCTATCGAGCGTTCCGTCCTCGGTGACGACCGCGTCGAACCGTTCGGTCGGCGTCGCGCCGAACGTCGGGTTCGCGACCGAAACGTCGGCGTCGCCGTCGTACACCGCCGACAGATCACGCTCCTCGCGGTCGAACGACGCGTCATCGTCGTCTTCTTCCGGCCGAACTTTGTCGCTCGTCGTGACGACGTAGCAGTCCGCCCCCTCCGCCGCCGCCGCAGCGACCGCCCCGCGAGTCCCGACCTTGTTCACGACGCGCCCGTCCGGGAGCACCGCGTCCGCTCCCACGAGCAGCGCGTCGGCGTCCTCGGTCAGACGTTCCCCGAACGCGGCGTCGGTCGTGACCGTCACCGCAGCGTCGGTCCTGCTCGCGATCTCCGCCGCGGCGTCGACGCCCTCCCGGCCCGGCCGCGACTCCGCGACGAGCACCGATTCGGGGTCGGCCGCCGCGAGAGCCGAGAGAACGGTCCCTGAACGTGAGAGCGTGGCGACGCGATCGGGCAGGCGCTCGGCCGCGTGGGCAGCCGCTCGCTCGTCCGCCGCGAGGGCGCGGTCGATCGCCTCGGTGGCCGCTCGCTCCACAGCGGCGGGACACCCCACCTCACTCGCGGCGTCCATCGCTCGATTCACGCGGTTCGCGACCACGACCATCGACGGGCGGGCGTCCCGGAGGTCCCGCGCCGTCGCGGCGAGGTCATCCCAGTCGGTCGCGCCGCGCTCGACCCCCAGCGCGGCCTCGTCCCGGAGGCGTTCCAGCGCGCGCAGCGAGAGGTAGCTGGAGCCGTGGTCTCGGTCCTCGGCGACAGCCTCGACGGTCGGCCGCACGCGGTCGTAGGAGCGCCACAGCTCCGGCACCGTCTCGCGGCGCAGGATCTCGGTCGGTGGCGCCCACTCGTGCTCGGTCGTCTCGTAGTTCGTCGTCACCTCACGGTGCCGGGCGTCGAACAGGTACGGGTGGACGACCCAGCGCGTGCCGAGATCCTCGTCCATCACCTCGAACGAGTCGCCTCGACGCAGGAGCGTCACGTCCGATTCGTGGTCGAGTCCAGTCTCCTCGCGGATCTCCTCCCGGGCAGCGCCGTCGGGGTCGCCCTCGGCGTGGCCCGCCACCGCACCCCACCGACCGCTGTACGATCCCACCTCGTCGCTCCGACGGAGCAGGAGCACCTCGGCGTCGTTGCGGAGAAAGACGGTGACGACGTGGGTCTCGTCGTCGGCCATACTCGACGTTGGACGCTCACACCTATCAGGAATGGGGTCGAGAATGGCGGCGAGGAGTTACTTCAGCCGCTCTTGCAGGAAACAGGGGTGGGCAGCAGTCACGCCGTCGACTTCGAGGATACGGTCGCTGATCACGTCGCCGAGCGCGTCGCCGTCCTCCGCCCGAACCTCCGCCAGCAGCATGTGGTCGCCCGTGGAGCTGTACAGCGATTCGATCGCGTCGAGCTCCTTCAATGCGTTCGTCGCGTCGACGTACTGCTCGCTGTCGACGTCCATCCCGACCAGCGCGATCGACTGCCCGGTGAGCTTCTTGGGGTCGACCTCGGCGGAGTAGCCGACGATTACCCCGTCGTCCTCGAGCTTGCGGACGTACTTCCGAACCGTCGGCTTCGAGACGTCGGCGCGCTCGGCGATCTCGGAGACCGACGCCTGCGCGTCCTCCTCTAAGATCTGCAGGATCCGGTCTTCGGTCGCCGACGTAGTCATGGAACTCGCTTCGGCGTGCGGGGAAAAATGCCTTGCGAAGCGGAAACCGAGTATCGAGTAGGAGAAATCCCGGGGGCGATCGCTCGCTCCCGAGGCCGACTGCTTACTTGTGGTCGTCGATGAACATGTCCGCGGAGCGCTCCCAGTCGTAGTCGTCGTCGAAGTAGCGCTCGGCCAGCGGCTCCTCGGGCATCTCGCCGATGTTCCGCTTCTCCTGCTGGTAGGAGGGACGATCCTCGTCGACGTAGTACTTCCCGGTCAGCACCTTCCCCTCGTACAGCGACTCCTCGGTCTCGCGCATCATCTCCGCGGCCTCGTCCCGGTCCGTCGGGTCGAACTCGTAGTCGTCGTCCTCGTTGACGTCGATGTACGGGACGTACTGCTTTGCGTCCTTGTTCCAGGTCGGGCACTGGGTCAGGAAGTCGATGTGGGCGAACCCGTCGTGCTCGATGGCCTCCTTGATCAGCTCCTTGGCCTGGTTAGGGTTGACAGCGGCCGTCCGGGCGACGAACGAGGCGCCCGCGTTGAGCGCCATCGAGAGCGGCCGGATAGGCTCCTTGGCCGAGCCGTGGGGCTGGGTCTTGGACTTGTGCCCCTTCGGGGAGGTAGGCGAGGTCTGGCCCTTGGTGAGGCCGAAGATCTCGTTGTTGAACACGATGTAGGTGAAGTCGTGGTTCTCCCGGGCGGTGTGCATGAAGTGGTTCCCGCCGATCCCGTAGCCGTCGCCGTCGCCGCCGGCGGCGATCACTTCGAGTCCGGGGTTCGCCAGCTTCGCCGCTCGTGCCACGGGCAGGGCGCGCCCGTGGATCGTGTGGAACCCGTAGCTGTTGAAGTAGGAGTTCAGCTTGCCCGAGCAGCCGATCCCCGTCACCGTCAGGGTCTCGTCGGGCGTGCGCCCGGCCTCGGGCAGGGCACCTTTCAGCGCCTTGAGGACGCCGAAGTCCCCACAGCCCGGACACCACGTCGGCTGGGGCTCGATGCCCGGCGTGTACTCCTCCTGGTCGATCTCGCGTTGCTCGCCGATTGCGCTGAATGCACTCATAGGTCAGTCACCTGCCGCGGGTACGAACGTCGTCTGGTGGTCTGTCGCTTCCTCACCGTTGATGGTGTTGTGGAACCCTTCGACGATCTCCGCGGGCTCGAAGGGGTTGCCGTTGTACTTGAGCAGGCTCGACAGCTTCGAGCCGTACTCGCCCAGGTGTTTCTGGGTCAGCCCGCGGAACTGCGCCGAGGAGTTCATCTCGACGACCATCACCTGGTCGACGCTCTCGATGAACGCCCGAACCTGTTCATTCGGGAACGGCGCGAGTTCGCCGACGGCCAGCGCTCGCACGGACTGGCCGTCGTCGTTGAGCCGGCCGAGCGCCTCCTCGACGGTTCCGACCTGGCTCCCGAACGCGAGGATACCGTAGTCGGCGTCCCCGGGGCCGTAGGTCACGTTGAGGCCGTTCTCGTCGAGGTCCTCGCGGATCGACGCGAGCTTCCGGTTGCGCCGGTCGACCTGCGCGACACGGTTGTCGGGGTCCTCGCTGATGTGGCCGGCCTCGTTGTGCTCGTTCCCCGAGGCGAGGAAGTGCCCGTCCTTCTGGCCCGGCACCGAGCGCGGCGAGACGCCGTTCTCGGGGTCGTGCCGGAAGCGCTGGAACTTCCCGCTGGGCTCGTGCGGGGCGTCCGCGACCTGGTCCTCGGTCAGCGTGCTCCCGATGTCGGGGTTGGGCTCCCGATCGAAGTGGGAGGCCGGGACGTTGCGGTACTCCCCGGAGAGCTTCTGGTCGTAGAGGATGATCGACGGGATCTGGTACTCGTAGGCGATCTGGAACGCCCGTCGCGCGTGATCGTACGCCTCGGCCGGATCCGCGGGCGCGAACACGACGCGGTTGGAGTCACCCTGTGAGGTGTACAGGACGTGCTCCAGGTCGGCCTGCTCGGGCTTGGTCGGCATCCCTGTCGAGGGGCCGGCCCGCTGTGCCTCGAGCAGCACTACGGGCGTCTCCGACATCTCCGCCAGTCCGAGCGGCTCGGACATCAGCGCGAAGCCGCCGCCGGAGGAGCCCGACATCGCCTTCACGCCGGTGTGCGAGGCGCCGATGGCCAGCGACGCCGCGGCGATCTCGTCCTCGACCTGCTCGGAGATCCCCCCGACTTCGGGGAGGTTCTTCGAGAGGATGGTGAACACTTCCGTCCACGGCGTCATCGGGTAGCCGGCGATGAACCGACAGCCCTCGTCGAACGCGCCGTAGGCGATCCCGTCGGAGCCGTTGACGAGCACCTGCTCCTCCTCGTGCTCGCCCTCGGGGCAGGAGACCTCGATGCCGCTGATGTCGTAATCCTCCAGCACCGAGTCGTAGGCTTCGTTGAGGATATCGATGTTGGGTTCGAGGATCTTCTCGGGCATCGCGTCCCGCATCAGCTCCTCGATGGCCTCGACGGGGATGTCGGCGATGGCGCAGGTCGCGCCGACGCCGGCGGTGTTGCGCATCACCTCGCGGCCCTTCTCGCGGGCCAGGCCCCGGAGGTCGAGCGGGAACACGTGCCAGTCGTTCTCTTCGACGCGCTGGTCGAAGTTCGGTACCTCGTCGGCGTCGATGAGGCCGGAGTCGTACACGATCACGCCACCCTCCCGAAGGTCGTCGAGGTTCTCCGAGAGCGGCTTGATCTCCTCTTTGCCGTAGTACGCCTCCTCCTGTGGGTTGCGCGCGAAGGAGTCCCCGAGCGCCAGGAGGAAGTCGTAGCCGTCGCCCCGCGAGGTCACGTTCTCGGGCGCGGCGCGTACTTCGGTGTACGTGTGACCGCCGCGGATCCGCGACGGGTAGTGTCGGTGGGTGAAGACGTCGAGTCCCGACCGCATCAACGCTTTCGCGAAGTTCTGGCTGGTCGAAGCGATCCCGTCACCGGAACCACCTGCGATCCGCCAGATGAGTTCGTCGTCAGTCATGAGTGGTACGGCGACCCACGTTGGTCGCGTCTTCATGAGTGTTCCAACGCCGAACCCAAAGCACTTGCTATAGGTTGTCGAGTAAAGACCGTGATAGACCGCCCCGACGTCGCCGGAGCCGGTCGCCGACCGACGGTTCAGTGCCCGGCTTCCTGATCCGTGAGCCCCTCGAGGTAGCGCGCGAACAGGAGGACCGCGAAGACGAGGACGGCGCCGCCGGCCAGCTGCAGCGGCTGACCGTACTGAGTGAGCTGTTCGCTCTGTACCAACGCGGAGCCCAGCGTGACCCCGACGAGCAGGATCCCCGTCCCGACCGTCATCGCGCCCGTAAGCAGGTAGGGCATCGAGGACTCGTTCTCGATCATACTCCCACACGGGGGGCGGAGCGATAAATAACGCACGGACACGCCGCCAACAGTGGCCCACACCGCCCGCTATCAGATCGATCAGAACGGTCCCGGAATTTAAGTACAGTAACGGAATGAACAACCTCAACGTCAAATGAAACGTCTCTCCCTCTTGCTCGCGATACTGCTGGTCGTCGCCGGGGTGCCGGCGCCGACGATGGCGGACAGCGACGACGGACGCCCGCTCGCGGACGCCGGGCTCGATCAGTCGACGACGGTCGGAAGCACGGTGTATCTCGACGGTGGCGGTAGCGTCGATCCGGACGGCAGGATCGTCGAGTACGACTGGACGATCCGAACACCCGACGGCGAGACGGTGAGCCCGTCGGATTCGGACGCAGTGACGACGCAGTTCGTGCCCGACCGAACGGGACGGTACGACGTTCGACTGACGGTCACCGGCGCCGACGGACGAACACGGAACGATACGCTGTACGTCGACGTCGGGGAGGCGTCGGAACGGCCGTCGACGACGCCGACCGAAACGGAGTCCCCCGCGTCGACATCGACCCCAGAACCGACCTCGACCCCGACCGGCGACGAGGACCCGCCAGACCCCGCTCCCAGCGACGAGAACCAGCCGCCGGCAGGCGAGATCGAGGGACCGTCGTCCGTGACGTCGGGGTCGGCGGTCAGCTACACCATCGACGCCGCCGACCCGGACGGTGAGATCGTCGAACAGTGGTGGCTCCCGACCTCGATCGCGTCGTCACCGACGAGCCAGTCCGAGCTCCGGAGTGGAACACGGAGCATCACCGTCGACGGCACGCCGGGAACGACCGCCACGGTGTCCGCGATCGTCGTCGACGACGACGGCGCGACCTCGACGCTGACGAAAGCGGTCGAGGTGCGTAACTCCCTTCCCGATGCCCGGATCGAAGGTGACGACGTCGCGATCGTGAACACGAGCGAGGAGTACCGACTCGTGGCGAGCGACCCCGACGGGGAGATCACCTCCGTGAGCCTGACCAGCGGCGCCGACGTCGTCGAACCCGTCGGCGCGATGCCGTGGAACGGCCCGACAAGCAGCGGCGAGTGGGCCCGCTCGTTCCGCTTCACGGGGATCCCCGAGAGTGACGGGACGGTGACGCTCGACGCGACGGTCCGCGACGATCACGGCGGGGTGACGAAGGTGGAGAAGGAGGTGACGGTGGTTAACGATAGTACGATACTGGAAACAACCAATCCGGTCTCTCAATCCTCCCCCGAGATACTCAGCTTGGATCTCTCCATGAGGGACGGTCCCGACGGGATGAACGGGCGGCAGGTCGTCCTGACCGGTGTCGCGAACGACACCGACTCGGACCGGTTGCAGTTCGAGTGGCAGGTCGACGACAGGATCCTGCTCAGCACCAGTGGTAGCGGAAGCCCCGCACAGGCGAGTGTCTCACACGGGCTCGAGAACATGGAGTTCGAGGACGGAACGGTCGAGGTACAGCTCACCGTTACCGACCAGAACGGTCACGAGCAGTCGCTCACGAAGAGTTTCGACGTACACTGGGAGACTAGCGTCGCCGGGCAGGCGAACCCGATCAAGATCACGAACATCGACGGGAGAACCGTCTACGGGAGATACCAGATCGACGCGACACACGCCGGGAAGCAGATCGTGATCAGCTTCGGCGATGGGGAGGTCGTAACCCAGACGATCGAGGGGACGAACTACCACTACTTCCAGCATCAGTACGCGTCCGGCGGGAACTACCACCTCGGGATCAACCCCGCGTGGTCGCCGGACAAGGCGTCGGTTCCGGTCCGGATCTCGCATACGAGGTACAACGTCTGGGTGTTCGAGCGGAACACGACCGAGGTGTTCCGGACTGAAGCGGTCGAGAGCCCTGGAGACAACTGGACACGGGATGGGATCGCCCGCATCGATCGGGAGCAGATCGGCGTCGAGACCATGAAGACACCAGCGAGTGATCGCAGAGGGACGATCAGTCCCGGGCCGGAGTGGCGGCGGATCGGGACGACGACCGAGTATCACACGGAACGACGGACGGCGAGGAGTACAGATCACCCAGGCGGTGACTGGCAGGTGACCGAACGCAACGTGGATCAACGACGAGTGCAGGTAGGCTGGGAGTACGACACGCTGCCACATCGTGGCGCCTCGGGCCCCGGATGGGAGTACGTCAAACCCGTTCCCCGGACTGTCGAACGGATCGAAACGGAGGAGTCTTCGACTCGACCGGCTGGAAGTGGCTGGACGCGAGATGAACAGGTCGGTCGGACGGTGAGCGGCTACGACACACGGTGGGTCGACTACCGCTCCCGTGCTCCGGCGAGCTGGCAGTACCAGGGGTCCGACAGATACGTCAGTGGGTACGACGAGACGACGGTCTGTGTCGAATACTCCTACCGGTTCAAACCACCCGTCTGCCTGGAGGAGGAGACAGAGCGGGATCCGGTGTACGACTCCCGCTACGAGTACCGTGTCCCGGAGTACGACGCGGTCTACGAGTGGGAGCGAACGGTCGACGGGACGGAGTACCACTATCGGTACCGCCGCGGGACGTACGAGGACGTGGCGGTCCACGAGTACGAAAAGGAGGTCCAAGTCGGGACCGAGTACATGCGGTGGGAACGGCCGGAGTACGAGAGGACGGAAGTCTACCGGTGGAAGCGAACCACCAACACGTGGGAACAGTTCCGTTCGTTCAGTGAACCGATAGGGAACGTTCGGAATGTTACGAAGGTTACGAAAGAGTGTGGGGCTGACCCGGACGCCAACGAACCGAGCATCTGTGAGGAGGAAGCCTGAATGAGGGGTTCGGCGATCGTCGTCTGCGTGTTAGTGCTCACTGCCGGCTGTATAGGAAGCGGTGGGATTCCCGCCGGCGATGGTGGTGACTCGACAGTACCGGACACGGAGTCAGCCCCCCAACAGCCGACGACACCGTCTTCAGCACGGTACGATGTCGACATCGAACGGATCGAAGACCTGATCCACGGGAGGATGAACGAGCGTCGAGTCGAGAACGGAGTCGATCCGCTCAAACGGAACGAAACGTTGGACGCCGTCGCTCGGTACAAGTCGTGGGATATGGCTCAGCGAGATTACTTCGCGCACACAGGGCCGAACGGGTCTACACACTCAGAACTGCGAAAGCGGTACGAACTGGAGTGTTCCGATACAGGACAGAATATTTATAAGAAAGAGTATTTGAACGAACCATACCCTCAATCTGAGTTATCCGACTCGGAGCAGATAGCCTCCGACGCTGTCGATAGCCTCCTCGAGTCCCCCGGCCACCGCCAGAACGCCCTCTCCTCGAACTACGACGCCCAGGGGATCGGCGTCTTCGTCGACGAGAACGGCACCGTCTTCGTGACCCAGGAGCTCTGCGGTTAGTCGTTCCGCGGGCTACTCGGGTGGTACGGCGTGTCGTACTCCCCCGGGTTGTCGTCGAGGCGGTCGGGGTTGATACGCCCGCCGAGGAGCATGAAGTCGAGCACCGTCAGGTAGAGCATCGCCTCGACGACCGGCACCGCTCGCGGCGGCAGCACCGGGTCGTGGCGGCCGACGACCTGGATCTCCTTCTCCTCGCCGGTCTCCCAGTCGGCGGTCCGCTGTGTCTTGGGGATCGACGTCGGCGCGTGGAGCGTGAGCTCGCCGTAGATAGGCTGTCCGGTCGTGATCCCGCCCTGGAGGCCGCCGTGGTCGTTCCCCACCGGCGTCGGATCCGGATCCTCCTCGTCGTCGGGGAACTCCCAGTCCTCGTTTCGCTCTTTGCCGGTGACTTCGCGGGCTTCGCGTCCGAGCCCGTACTCGAACCCCGTCGACGCCGGGACAGCGAGCAGCGCCTGGCCGAGCCGTGCCGGGAAGCTGTCGAACCGCGGCGCACCCAGTCCACGAGGGACGCCACGCGTCTCGAACGCGACGCTCCCGCCGATGGAGTCGCCCTGTTCCTGGTACTCGTCGATGCGTTCGCGCATCCGTTCGGCGGTCTCTGGATCGGCACAGCGGACCTCGTTCTCCTCGCTGTGTTCGAGCATCTGCTCGAAGCTGACGTCGGGAGCCTCGATGTCGCCGATCTGGTTGACGTGGGCCTTTATCTGCACGTCGTGCTCACTCTGCTCCAGGACCTGCTTGGCGATAGCGCCGGCGGCGACCCAGTTCACCGTCTCGCGGGCGCTCGAGCGGCCGCCGCCGCCCCAGTTCCGGGTGCCGAACTTCGCGGAGTAGGTGAAGTCGCCGTGGCTCGGCCGGGGCGCAGTGACGAACGGCTCGTACTTGCCCGAGCGGGCGTCCTTGTTCTGGATCGTCATTCCGATCGGGGTACCGGTCGTGTAGCCGTCCTGGAGCCCCGACTGGATCGACACCTCGTCCGGTTCGCCACGACTGGTGGTGATCATCGACTGCCCGGGCTTGCGCCGGTCGAGATCGCGCTGGACGTCCTCCTCCTCGAGTTCGACGCCGGCGGGGACGCCGCTGACCGTACACCCCATCCCCGGGCCGTGACTCTCGCCGTAGGTGGTCACCTGGAACAGGCGGCCGAAGCGATTGCCGTTCATACCTCCCCTCGTGGGGCCGGTTACTTAGCGCTTGCAGAACGGGAACAGTCCTCGCACTCCCGAGCGCTACTCTTGCAGGTCCGCGACCCGTCCGGCGGCGAAGGGAACGAACATCTCCTCGCGGCTGAGCCCGCCGTGCATCCCGACGAGGTCGAGTTCGTCGTCCTCCCACCACAGCCCCTTCTCGCGGTGGACGGCGACGAGATCCGGCGCCCGTTGCTCGAACGTCTCGCAGGTGCCGGGGCCGAACAGCTCCCGGTCGAGGTACGCCTCTCGGGTGAACGTCCACACGTCGTCGCCGAACGCCTCGTGCAGCGCGGCCGCCGCACCCTCCGGATCGTCGACATGGAACTGGACGTTCCGCGGGCTCCCGGTCGGGAGCCGGTCGTCGACGTACTCCCAGACGTCCGTCTCACGGAGGTTCACGTTCGTCTCGGGATCGGTGTCGATGTGGCCGTGGTCGGCGGTGACGACGAGCAGCGTCTCCTCCGCGGCGGCGGGATCGAGACGTTCGAGCAGTTCGTGTCGGACTGCCTCGGTGACGGCGCGGACCTGCGCCTCGTAGCGGTCGTGCCGGGTGCCGACCTCGTGGGCGATCACGTCGATCTCGGAGGCGTAGAGGTAGCGGTACGCCGGCCCCTCGTCGACGTCGACAGCAGCCTCCAAGTCCAGTCGGAGCTCCGCGAGCGCGTCGACGACGTTCCAGTAGGGGTGGTCGGTCGCGTCTGGGGTGTCGGCGTCGAACTTCGCCGGCTGGTAGAAGTGGGTGTCGACGCCGGCCGCGTCAGCGCGCACGGAGACGGGTTCAGCGTCGCTGAGCACCGAGTCGTCGAGACCCTCGTACACCTCCCCGGCGGGTTCGTCGTCCAGCGTCAGGAACGGGAGTGTCTTCAGGATCGCGTCGGCCTCCTCGACGTGCTGGAACCAGCCGAGCAGGCCGTGCTGCGCGGGGACCTGCCCCGACTCGACGGTGGTGATGGCGGCAGCCGTCTCGGAGGGGTAGACCGACGTGATCGGCGAGACAGTTCCCTGCCGGTCGAGACGGTCGAGCAGCGGGGCGTACTCGGCATCTCGCTGGTACTGATCCCAGCCCAGTCCGTCGAGGAGAACCAGAACGATCTGCGAGACGTCGGTGTCGACGTTCGAGAACGCCGACTCGGGAAGCTGGTGGTCGAACTCGTCGCTCACGAGCGAGAGCAGCGTGTCGGGGACGCCGGCCAGACACGCGCCGCCGTAGTCCGGGAAGGCGTAGCCGTCCTCGATCAGGTGGGCGAACCGGTCGGTCGGATCGACCTCGGTCATATCGGCTCACCGCCCGGTCGTGTGAGAAACGTTCCGATTCGGAAGGCAGCCCCGACGATATCGACGCTGGCCCGTCAGGCGTTCGTGACCGTCGCGCCGAGATCGTCGAGCACGAGCCAGAAGTCGGGGAAGGAGACGTCGACGTGTTCCGCGCCCGCGATCGTCGTCGTCCCCTCGGCGACGAGGCCGGCGACCGCCAGCGCCATCGCGATCCGGTGGTCGCCCCGGCCGTCGACCTCGGCGCCGACGAGCGAGGAGTCGCCGCCGTGGATCGTGAGTGTGTCCCGTTCCTCGGTCACCTCGGCGCCGAGTTTCCCGAGTTCTTCGGCCATCGCGCTCACGCGGTCGGTCTCCTTCAGGCGGACGTGCTCGCAGTTCACGATCCGAGTGTCGCCATCAGCGACGGCACCGACCGCGGCGATCGTAGGGAGGAGATCCGGAGTGTCGCCCACGTCCACTTCGACGCCGGAGAGATCGCCGCCCCGAGCAGTGAGTTCGCCAGCGTCGCGGTCCCAGTCGATATCGGCGCCCATGCGGTCGAGAACCTCGACGATGGCGGTGTCACCCTGCGCGCTCGGCTGGGCACCCTCGACGACGACGCACTCGGTCCCCTCCGCCGCGGCGACGGCCCCAGCCGCGGCGAGGTAGGAGATCGACGAGAAGTCGCCCGGAACCGCGTAACTCCCGCCCTCAGGCCTGTACCGCTGGCCGCCGGGGACACGGAACCCCGAGTCGGTGTGTTCGGCGTCGACACCGAACGCGTCGAGCACCTCGAGCGTGATCTCGACGTACGGCGCGGACTTGAGTTCGGTCTCGAGGGCGACTTCGATCCCCTCGTCGGTGACGGCGCCGGCCATCAACAGCGCGGTAACGAACTGCGAGGAGACGTCGCCGGGCATCGAGACGCTGCCGCCCGAGAGCGCCTCGCCGACGACCAGCGGCGCGCGCCCGTTCCGCCGGGTACTCTCGGCGCGGGCGCCGAGGTCCTCGATGGCGTCGAGCAGCGGCCCATGAGGACGCGACCGGAGCGAGTCGTCGCCAGTGAGCACCGTCAGCCCGTCCCCGAGCGCGCCCGCTGCCGTGACCAGCCGTGTCGTCGTTCCGGAGTTCTCGCAGTTTATCACGTCCTCGGGCACCTCGGGTCGTCCGCCGAACCCCTCGACCGAGAGCGTGCCCGTGTCCAGTCGGGAGCGGTCGAGCGTGCCGCCGAACGCCGAGACGGCGCGCATCGTCGCCCGCGTGTCGGCGCTGACCAGCGGGTTCTCAACCGTCGCCTCGTCGGCGTAGCCCGCCGCGAGGATCGCGCGGTGAGTGTAGCTCTTCGACGGCGGCGCCCGACAGCGGCCGGCGACCCGGGACTGCGAGACGTGTTTCTTCATGCTCCCTCCTGTGGCTGCCGAGGAAATGAGTCCACCGGAGCCGACTTTGAAGTACGATAGCGGGACCACTCCCCGCGTGATCTGAGAACCGCCGCGGGACGGTTCGCGAGTGTGTGGCCAGCCGTCTCGCGGGACGATCGGCCGCCTGTTTGCTACGGGTCGCCAGCGGCGGTGTTGGGGGGCGATATCGGTCCTTCCCGAGGCCGCCTACTCCTCAGTGGCGTCGGCGCCCGCCGATTCGGCTATCGCCCCGGCCAGCACGCGCGCCGCGCTGGCGCAGTCGTCCCAGTCTGTCCACTCCCGCGGGTTGTGGCTGATCCCGTCCGCAGACGGCGCGAACAGCAGCGCCGCCTCGGTCACGCTTGCGACGTGCATCGTGTCGTGTGCGGCGCCGGAGTGCAGGTCCACCGTCCGGATCCCGGCTTCCTCACCCGCACGGTGAGCCGCCGCGCGCAGCGACTCGCTCATCGGCGTCGGTTCGAGGTCGAACGGCCGCGAGAACGACGTCTCGACGCCGCGGTCGGCCTCGACGATCGCGAGGCTCGACCGCGTCGCCTCGACGATCGTCTGCATCGACTGATACTCGACGTCCCGGATGTCGATCCCCAGCTCGACCGTCCCCGGGACGACGTTGGTCGCGTTCGGCGACACCGAGAGCGAGCCGACAGTGCCGACTGCGGTCTCGCTCTCCGACTCAACCACGTCGTTGGCTGCCGCCTCCACGTCCAGCACTACCTCCGACGCCGCGGCGAGCGCGTCCGTCCGCTCGTCCATCGGTGTCGCGCCGGCGTGGTTCGCTTCGCCGACGATCTCGGCCTCGCAGTGGGTGATGCCCGTGATCGTCGTGACGACGCCGACCGGGACGTTCCCGCGTTCGAGCCGAGTGTCCTGCTCGACGTGGAGCTCGTACCACGCCTCCCACTCGCTGGCGTCGAGTCGTCCCTCGCCGCGGAAACCGATCCGCGAGAGCGACGCTTCGAGGGTGATCCCGTCGTCGTCCTCGATGGCGAGAGCTTCCTCGACGCTTCGCTCGCCGACGGCGACGGAAGAGCCCAGCAGTCCGTCCGCGAACCGTTGGCCCTCCTCCTCGGTGAAGGAGACGACGACCAGCGGTCGGGCAGGCTCGATACCGGCGTCCTGCATCGCGCGCACCGCTTCCAGCGCCGCGTAGACGCCGAGCGGGCCGTCGAAGATCCCACCCTCCGGGACCGAATCGATATGGCTCCCCGCGGCAACTGGCGCGGCGTCGGGGTCCGCCGACTCGGGAGTCCAGGTGCCGGCGACGTTCCCGACTGCGTCGACGGTCACGTCCAGCCCGGCGTCGTCCATCCGATCGACGAGGAGTTCGCGAGCAGCGCGGTTCGCGTCGGTCCCGGTGAGAACGGTCCGCCCGTGCCCCTCGTCGGCGTCGATCTCCCCGTGCTGCGCGTTAGTCTCGATGTCCGCCCGCAGTCGGTCGCCGTCGATATCCATGCTCGACCGTGGTGGGGCCGACGCCTTACGTGTACCTTCCGGGACGGACGGGACCACCGGAGGCGTGGTGCTTAACCCCGACGACCGCCTCGATCGATCCGAATGGAGAGTGCCGGCGCCGACGCGTTCACCCACCTCGGTCCGGCGGTTCGGGAGGCCCTCTCGGAACGGGGGTTCTCGACGCCGACGGAGCCACAACGGCGGGCGATCCCACCGTTGGCGGCGGGTGAGAACGCGCTGGTGATCGCACCCACCGGAACTGGCAAGACCGAGACCGCGATGCTGCCGGTGCTCGACCGGATCGCCGACGCGGAGGAGCGCCACGGCATCTCGGCGCTGTACATCACCCCGCTGCGCGCGCTGAACCGCGACATGCTCGAACGGCTGGAGTGGTGGGGCGAGACACTGGATCTCGAGGTCGACGTCCGGCACGGCGACACGACCGACTACCAGCGGAGCAAGCAAGCCGACGACCCGCCGGACGTGCTGATCACCACCCCCGAGACGGTCCAGGCGATGCTGACCGGCGAGAAACTCCGGACGGCGCTCTCGGACGTCGAGCACCTGATCGTCGACGAGGTGCACGAACTCGCGGCCTCGAAACGCGGGGCGCAGTTGACGATCGCGATGGAGCGCGTCCAGGAGCTCTCGGGACCGTTCCAGCGAATCGGCCTTTCGGCGACGGTCGGCGACCCCGACGAGGTCGCGAAGTTCCTGACCGGCGCCGTCCGGGGTGAGCGCCGGACCCAGCGCGATTACCGGATCGTCGAGGTCGACGCCGGGTCGAAGATCGACATCGACGTGGTGCGGCCGGAGATCACCGAGTCCGACCGGAAGCTCGCGGGCGAACTCACGACCGAACCCGAGATCGCCAGCCACGTCCGGTTCGTCCGGAACGTGGTCGCCGAGAACGAGTCGACGCTCGTGTTCGTCAACACCCGCCAGACTGCGGAGGCACTGGGCTCGCGGTTCAAGAGCCTCGACGCGCCGATCGGCGTCCACCACGGATCGCTGTCGAAGGACGCCCGGATCGAGGTCGAGGAGGCGTTCAAATCCGGCGAGATCGAGGGCCTCGTCTGCACGTCGTCGATGGAGTTGGGGATCGACGTAGGCCGGGTCGACCACGTCGTACAGTACGGCTCGCCCCGCGAGGTCGCTCGTCTCCTCCAGCGCGTGGGACGTGCGGGCCACCGCCGCGATCAGGTCTCGAACGGGACGGTCGTGGTCTCTGATGCCGACGACGCTAGCGAGGCGATGGCGATCGCTCGCCGTGCCGCAGCTGGCGAGGTCGAACCCGCAGGCATCCACGAGGGGAGCCTCGACGTGCTCGCGAACCAGATCGTCGGACTCCTGATGGACGAGGGGGAGATCGACGCCCGCGACGCGTACGAGCGGATCAAGCGAGCGTACCCGTTCCGCGATCTCCCCGAGGAGACGTTCCGCGAGGTCGTTCGCGAGCTCTCCTCGAACCGCCTGCTCTGGCTGGAGGAGGACCACGACCGAATCGAGAGTTCCGGCGGGACGTGGCAGTACTACTACGCGAACCTCTCGATGATCCCCGACGAGGAGAAGTACGAGGTGTACGACGTCTCCTCCCGTCGGGGGATCGGCACCCTCGACGAACGGTTCGTCGTGAACTTCGCCGAACCCGGATCGGTGTTCGTCCAGCGGGGCGAGATGTGGCGCGTCGACCGCGTCGACGACGAGGAGGAACGCGTCGAGGTTTCGCCCGTGCAGGACCCCGGCGGCGAAGTGCCGACGTGGGTCGGCTCGGAGATCCCCGTCCCGGCGGCCGTCGCGAACGAGGTCGGCGACCACCGAGAGGTGGCGGCCCAGCAGTTCGAGAACGGGGGGAGGCTCTCGGCTGTCGCCTCGGAGTTCACGAGCCGGTACCCCGTCGACGCTGCGACGGCCGAGACCACGCTCGAACCGGTCGAACGGCAGGTCGAGGCTGGCGCGCCGGTGCCCACGGCGGAGCGACTGGTGTTGGAGTCACAGGCCCGGACGGTCGTACTCAACAGCCCGTACGGCCACCAGGTGAACGAGACGCTCGGGAAGCTCTGTTCGGCATTGGTGGGGCAGCGAACCGGCTCCTCCGTCGGGATGGAAGTCGACCCGTACCGGATCGAGTTCGAGGTGCCGGGCGGCGTCGGCGTCGCGGCGTTCGACGAGGTGCTGCGGGAGACCGACCCCGACCACGTCGAGGCGATCCTCGAACTCGCGCTCAAGAACTCTGACGCGCTGAAGTTCACGCTCTCCCACGTCGCGGCCAAGTTCGGCGCGCTCAAGCGCTACCAGGGGCAGAGCCGGTTCGGTGCGGACCGCCTGCTCGCCGCGCTTTCGGACACGCCCGTCTACGAGGAGGCGCTCCGGCAGGTGTTCCACGAGGATCTGGCCGTGGAGGAGACGAAGGAGCTCTTGGACGCGATCCAGTCCGACGAGGACGACGTGGAACTGACGAGCGCCCGCGAGCGCACGCCCATCGGCGCGGGCGGGCGTTCCGCGGGCGGGGAGTTCCTCGTCCCCGACGACGCCGACGCGAGCGTCATCCAGACCGTCCGGGACCGGCTGGAGGGCGATCGCGTGCTGCTGTTCTGCGTCCACTGCAAGGACTGGAACCGACGGCAAGAGGTCGGGAAGATCCGCGAACCGATCGAGTGCCCGAAGTGTGGCTCCACCCGGATCGCGGCGCTCAATCCGTGGGCCGACGAGATGGTGAAAGCGACCCGGGCCGAGCAGAAAGACGACGAGCAGGACCGCATGACGCGGAAGGCGTTCAAGTCGGCCAATCTCGTCCAGGAACACGGGATGAAGGCGGTTCGGGCGCTGGCTGCTCGCGGTGTCGGCCCGCAGACTGCGGCGCGGATCATCGCGAAGTTCCGGGAGGACGAGGCGGACTTCTACCGGGACATCCTGGAGCAGGAACGGCAGTACGCGCGGACGAAGAGCTTCTGGTAGCCCGGCGCTGTTGCGTACGTGTGACGGTAAGTGACGCCAGCCCCCGGCCACCCAAGACGTTAACACACGTGGCATGGTACTTTTGCGCATGGGGGTAACTGACACTCGATGTCTCCGCTGTGGGGAACAGTTCGACTACGACGACGGTGAGTGTCCGGACTGCGGATGGAGTAGCTCGGAGTTCCGGTCCCGGGATCGATACAGCCTCGCCCGGTCGGGGGCCGGGGAGTGGGACGACGACTGAAAGGAACGGACGTGGACGGCTGCGTCGGAACTGAACGGTGGACCCGTCCGACGGCTCAGTCGGACGCCCCGGACTGGCGTGCTCGGTGGAGGGCGTCGCAGACACCACCCTGACCGTCCATGTTGACCTGTGCGAGGCGGGCGCGACGGTGGACGAGCTCGGCGTCGTCGGGCGCGATAGGGTCACCCTCCGGGGTTCGGAACAGTCGGTCCGAGGCCGCGAAGTAGTCGAGCGAGCGCGCTTTCTCCAGATACCGGTCGATATCCGCCGCCGGCACCTCGACCCCGAGTGCCGCGCCGGGAACGTTGACGGCGATCCGGTCCTCAGCGGCGCCTCGGTCGAGGTCGCTGCGTTCGAGGCGAGCGACCTGTTCGAGGTCGAGGCCGGCGTCGAGAAGCGACTCGACGGCCGCGTACTGTCTGGAGAGGACGGCCTTCTCGTCGAGCGTCGAGCGGAGGTCTGCGATGCCGTCCTCGGCGTCCGGGAACGCCTCCGCGAACGGGAGCCCCTCGTTGACGCCGTAGTTCACCTCCGTTTGATGCATGTGTTCGCGGAGTTCGACGGTACAGTCGTCGACGGCCGGTAGCGCTTCGGCGGCGTCGCGGGCGTCGACCGCCATCATCCAGGCGAACGCCGGCGAGCACCACGCCGTCGGGAGCGTGAACACGACGTGGACGTGTGTCTCGTTCTTGTCTATGTCGACGCGAACGTCGTCGATGTAGTCGAGTTCGACGATGGAGCGGTCGAGTTCGGGGTCGGTGACCGACTCCAGCGCCGACCGAACCCGACCGGGTATCGACGTGCCCTCGGCAGTCTCGTCTGTCGATCGGGCTGTCATTGTCAGTCGGCCGTGGAGGGGGTCTCGTCGGTGTAGTGCGCCTCGAGACCGAACTCCTCGGTGATCTCGTCGTTCCGGAGCTGGGATTTCTTCTCCTCGATGTCGATGTCGTAGAGTCTGGCGGCGTTCTCGCCCATGATCTTCCGCATCACGTCCGTCGAGAGCTCGACGCCGTACTCGTCGCGCTGCTCCTCGGTGAGCTCGGCGTTCATGACGCAGTCGACCAGCCAGTCGGGGTTCCAGAGCGCGTAGTCGCTGCCGAAGAGGATACGGTCCTCGCCAAGCCAGTACAGCAGTTCGCCCATGATCTCGCCGAACTTCCGTGGACGGTTCTGGGCCATTGGCGCGGCGACCGCGAGCCCGCCGTAGACGTTCGGCTCCTGAGCGGCGATCCAGCAGAAGTCGTCGAGGCGTGGGAGGCCGACGTGTTCGACGATGAAGTTGAGTTCGGGGAACGAGCTCGCGGCGTCGTCGACGTCGGCGACGTCGAAGGCGTCCCGGTTCAGCGGCCTGATGGTCGGCCCCTTGTGGGGATGGATGTTCTCGATGCCGAGCTCCGCACACTTCTCGAGGTAGCGGAACGCCTCCTCGCTGTCGAGGCGCCACCCCTTCGAGTCACCGCGCCACTCGGCGGTGTATAGCTTCACGCCGTCGATGTCGTACTCCTCCTTCTGTCGTTCCAGTTCACGCAGACCGGCGTCCCCCTCACGGGGATCGAACCGGCCGTTCGTGATGAACCGCTCGGGATGGTCGGCCTCGACGGCGGCGTTGTCGTCGACCGTGTTGAACCCCTCGTCGTAGAACTCGTCGAGATGGGTCGGCTGGAAGATCCCCATGTCGACGGACCCGTTCTCGAAGAGGTCCCGCAGCATTCGCTCTCGGGAGTAGTTGCGGTACTCCTCCAAGGACCACTCGCGCTCGGTCGGCGTGAACCCGGTGTGGTAGTCGTAGAAACACCGGATGAACTCCTCGCCACCCTCGTGGACGATGTTCTCCTCGCTGGCGTCCCAGAAGTGGAGGTGGGAGTCGATGACGAAGATGTCCTCGTCGTCGTCGTATCGATCCGAATCAGTTGTCCGATACATGTGAGGGAGTGTGTAGTGGTACCACATAAACTTCATTATCGTTAATTAATAAATAGGAACGAACCGGATCTGTGCCGAACGTTTATTGAGATCCCCGAGACAGTTACTCACAGGCATGGAGGCCGCACGACTCCACGAGTACACGGAGGAGATGAGCGACGCGCTCAGTATCGACGACGTCGAACGGCCCACCGTAACGAGCTCCGACAGCGTGGTCGTGAGAGTGGAAGGCGCCGGCTGGTGTCAAACTGACAACCATATCATCGAAGGGATGTGGACCGACTACGTCGACCAGGACCTCCCGATGACGCTCGGTCACGAGAACGCCGGCGAAGTCGTCGAGGTCGGCGACGAAGTCCGGACCGTCGACGTCGGCGACAAGGTCATCTGCCACCCCGTCGCCACCTGTGGGGAGTGCCGGCAGTGTCGGCTGGGCGAGGACATGTACTGTGAGAACCTGGCGTTCCCGGGGCTCACGACCGACGGCGGGTTCGCCGAGTACCTTCTCACCAACGAACGCGCGACGATCCCGCTTCCCGGCGACGTCGACCCGACGGATATCGCGCCCCACGCCGACGCCGGGATCACTGCCTACCACGCGGTCAAGAAGGCCGTCGACGAGCTCAACCCCGGCGACCCCGCGGTCGTCATCGGCGTGGGCGGGCTCGGCCACATCGGCCTCCAGTGTCTCGACGCGATGAGTGCCGCCGACATCGTCGCGCTCGACGTGAAACCCGAAGCCCGCGAACTCGCTCGGGAGCTCGGTGCCCACAACACTGTCGACCCCACGTCGACGGACGTCCCCGACGCTATCGACGACCTCACGGACGGCCACGGCGCCGAACAGGTCCTCGATTTCGTCGGCGCCGACGAGACGACCGGGTACGCCCCCGACATCGTCGCCGCCGGCGGCGACCACCACGTCGTCGGGTACGGTGGCCACATCCACGAACCGGCGCAGGCGCTCGTCGACGGCGAGTTCTCGTACAAGGGCACGCTCGTCGGCCGCTACACCGAACTCCAGGAGCTCGTTCGCCTCGTCGAGCGCGGCGATGTCGATCTGCGGACGACGCGGTACGGGCTCGAGGAGATCAACGACGTCGCCGAGAAACTGGAGCACGGCGAGATCGAGGGCCGTGCCGTCATCACGCCGAACTAGTTCCGTTCGCCCTGCTCTAACCGATCACTAACGCGTACCGATCCGCGAGTCGACGCCGCCTCCGGCAACGCTTTGAGGCGCCCGCGCCCACCTGCGGCCATGAGCGACTCCCTCCGCCTGACGGTCCGTGCCGCCGAGAAGCGCGACGCGGGCCGGGGCATCGCCCGCCTCCCCGAAGCTGCCAGACAGCAGTTGGGCCTGCTATCGGGCGACACCGTCCTGATCGAGGGCGAGCGCGAGACCGTCGCGAAGCTCTGGCCCGCCCGCGGCGACGTGCCCGCCGGCGTGATCCGGATCGACGCCGACAGCCGCGCCAACGCCGGCGTGAAAGTCGGCGACACCGTCCGCGTCGCCGCCGCAGAGCTACCCGAGGCGAACGCCGTCACGCTCCGCGCACCCGCGTCGCTGGGCGACGTGGACGTCGAGCGCGAGTCGATCGAACGCCTCGTGAGCGAGGACGTGCGCAACCGCCCGGTCGCACCGGGCGACCGCCTCCACCTCGAACGTCTCTCCGGGATCGCGTTCACCGTCGACGAGGCCGACCCGGACGGGCGCGTCCGCGTCACCGACGACACCGACGTCCGACTGGTGATCGAGGGCGACACCGACGCGGACCACCCTGGCGAGTTCGGCCAGTCGAGCGGCGGCGGATCGGCGACGAGCGCTGGAGATGGGAGTACCAGCAGCGGCGGGCGCGGGGAGGACGGCAGCGTCAGCGTCGACGTCGAAGGCGGCGCCGTCGACGTGGCGGGCGCCGGCGGCACGTCTACCGGCGTGAGCTACGAGGACATCGGCGGCCTCGACGAGGAGCTGGATCTCGTGCGGGAGACGGTCGAACTCCCGCTGTCGAACCCGGAGCTGTTCGCCCGGCTGGGGATCGACCCGCCGAAGGGGGTGCTGCTCCACGGCCCGCCCGGCACGGGGAAGACGCTGATCGCGAAAGCCGTCGCCAACGAGGTCGACGCGACGTTCATCAGCATCTCCGGGCCGGAGATCATGAGCAAGTACAAAGGCGAGAGCGAGGAGCGCGTCCGGGAGGTGTTCGAGGCCGCACAGGAGGACGCGCCCGCCATCGTGTTCTTCGACGAGATCGACTCCGTCGCGCCGAAACGCGAGGAGGGCGGCGACGTGGAGAGCCGCGTCGTCGGCCAGCTCCTCTCGCTGATGGACGGCCTCAACGCCCGCGGCGAGGTGGTCGTCATCGGCGCGACCAACCGCGTCGACGAGATCGATCCCGCGCTGCGCCGCGGCGGCCGCTTCGACCGCGAGATCGAGATCGGTGTTCCCGGCGAGGCCGGACGCCGCGAGATCATGGAAGTACACACCCGGAACATGCCCCTCGCGGACGACGTCCGGGTCGACCGCCTCGCGGAGCGCACTCACGGGTTCACCGGCGCCGATCTCGCGTCGGTCGCCAAGGAGGCGGCGATGTCGGCGCTCCGGCGCGCACGCCGCGAGGGCGCCGAGTCCGCGGAGACCGACCCCGAGACGGCCATCGCGGCCGCCGAGCTCACCGTCACCCGGGCGGATTTCGACTCGGCGCTGGCGGCGGTCGAGCCAAGCGCGATGCGGGAGTACGTCGCGGAGTCGCCCGAGGCCGACTTCGAGGACGTGGGCGGCCTCGAGGACGCGAAGGAGACGCTCGAACGCGCGGTCGCGTGGCCGCTGAGCTACGGCCCGCTGTTCGACGCCGTCGAGGCGTCGCCGCCGACGGGCGTGCTGCTCCACGGCCCGCCCGGCACGGGGAAGACGCTGCTCGCACGGGCGATCGCGGGCGAGAGCGGCGTGAACTTCATCCAGGTCGCCGGCCCGGAGCTGCTCGACCGCTACGTCGGCGAGAGCGAGAAGGCGGTCCGCGAGCTGTTCGAGCGCGCCCGCCAGGCCGCGCCGGCGGTCGTGTTCTTCGACGAGATCGACGCCATCGCGACCGCCCGCGGTGGGGGGGACTCGGAGGTGGGCGAGCGCGTGGTCTCCCAGCTCCTGACCGAACTCGACCGCGCCGCGGAGAACCCCAACCTCGTCGTGCTCGCGGCGACCAACCGCAAGGACGCGCTCGACCCCGCCCTCCTGCGCCCCGGACGGTTCGAGTCCCACGTCCACGTCCCCGCGCCGGGCGAGGACGCACGGCGGGCGATCCTCGCGGTCCACACCGAGGGGAAACCGCTCGCCGACGACGTGGACCTCGACGCCGTCGCGGCGTCGATGGCGGGGTACACGGGCGCGGACGTGGCCGCGGTCGTCCGCGAGGCGACGCTGCTGGCCGTCGAGGACGTGGCGACGCGCTACGAGGGGGAGGAAGCCAACGACCACGCCGACGAGATCCTGATCGAGGCGAGCCACTTCGACCGCGCGCTCGACGCGGTCGAACCCTCCATCTGACCTGCGGGGTCGCCGCTTCGCCGCCTTCGGTCACCTTATCCCGGTTCGGGCGAACGATCGGGTAATGGCGTTCGGCCTCAGCAGGCGCGCGACGGCCGCGGCGGCCGCGGTCGCACTGACGGTGCTCGGCATGACCGTCGGGACGGTGCTGTTGCTGGCGACCGGCCGGACGAACGTCGGCTGGTTCATGTTCCTGCTCTCCTTCGGCGCGTGGATGTTCGCCGCCGTCGCGGGGATGCTGCTGGTGTGGGACTCCGGCTATCTGGACAGGTGAGGCGGGGATTCCGATAAGCCAAAGTGTGCACCGGCCGCAGTCGTCGATATGGACGACCACGATCACGACGACGGCGACGAGGGACGCGTGACCGCGCCGATGCAGGAGTTCACGACCGGGGAGGCCGGGATCGGCGCCGCGGTGCTCGTCGTCGGCCTCGTGCTGACGTTCGGGCTGACGGTCGGGCTGGTCGGGTTCTGAGGTCGCTTTCGCCGTGGCACCATAGACACTGTTTACCGCGAGAGGCGCCAACGCAGTCGTGAATGAGCGACGACGAACCGATCAAGGCGCTGTACCGGGAGGTCGTCCCCTCGGTCGTCTCGGTGTACGTGACGCGGTCGATCGACGACACGGGCCAGCAGGGACGGGGGGCCGGCTCCGGCTTCGTCTACGGCGACGGCTACGTCGTCACGAACGACCACATCGTCGGCGACACCGACGAGGTCGAACTCCGGTTCCACGACGGCCAGTGGCGGATGGGCGAGGTGATCGGCAGCGACCCGTACACGGATCTCGCCGTCATCGACGTCGAGGACCTCCCCGCGGACGCGACCGCGCTGTCCGTCGCGGACGCCAACCCCGAGCCGGGCGAGCGGGTCGCGGCGATCGGGAACCCGATGGGGCTCGACGGGACGATCACCGTCGGCTACGTGAGCGGTACGGACCGAGCAACACCCACCGAGTCGGGGTTCTCCCTCCCCGAGACGATCCAGACCGACGCCGCGATCAACCCCGGGAACAGCGGCGGCCCGCTCCTGACGCTCGACGGCGTCGTCGTCGGCGTCAACCGGGCGAAAGCGGGCGACAACATCGGGTTCGCGATCGGTCCGGCGATCGTCACCCGCGTAGTCCCGGCGCTGATCCGGGACGGGGCGTTCCGCCCGGCCTACCTGAGCGTCCGGACGCTGGACGTCTCCCCGATCGTGGCCGAAGCCAACAGGCTGGACGACTCAGCCGGCGTGCTCGTGGTCGCCGTCGGCGACGAGTACGCCGGCGACACGCTCCGGGGCTGTGACCGGATCGCCAACCACCGAAACCGGGAGATCCCCGTCGGCGGCGACGTGATCGTCGGGATCGACGACGAGCCCGTCCGGTCGACCGCGGAGCTGACGAGCTACCTGCTCACGGAGGCGTCGCCCGGCGACGACATCACGCTGACCATCCGCCGCGACGGCGTTGAGCAGTCGGTCGTCGTGACCCTGAGCGAGCGGCCGGACCCACGCACCCGGGGGTACCGACACGCTCGTCGGCCGCGCGGGCGTCGACAC
This sequence comes from Halolamina sp. CBA1230, assembly GCF_002025255.2. Classification (GTDB taxonomy): domain Archaea; phylum Halobacteriota; class Halobacteria; order Halobacteriales; family Haloferacaceae; genus Halolamina. Next base: position 240,885 of record NZ_CP054587.1, on the reverse strand, counting down.
TCCGAACGGTAGCGCCGGTCGCGGGACGGAATCCCAGCCCTCCCGCCGGAGTTAACCCCCGCGGCCCGCTTCTTCCGACGATGACCGACACCGAGTACCGCGCGATCGCCGACCTGCCGCTGACGGTCGAGGGCGTCGACTACGAGCAGTTCGAGCAGGACACCTCCTCCGGGTTCACCCGCGTCACGACCGTGTTCGAACTGGGTGGCGAGGACACGACCGGCCGCGGCGAGGACGTCACCTACGACACCGAGGATCACGAGCGCCTCGCGGGCGCCCTCGACGCCGGCGAGTTCCCGCTCCCGACGGGCGAGTTCTCGTTCGACGAGTTCTCGACGGCGCTCGACGACGCCGACCTGTTCCCCGGCGACGGCCCCGAGCGCGAGGACTCGGTCGACTACCGGCGCTGGGCCGTCGAGTCCGCGGCGCTGGATCTGGCGCTCCGACAGAACGGGACGACCCTGCCCGCCCTGCTCGACCGCGAGCACCAGCCGGTCAGGTTCGTCGCGAGCACGCGGCTGGGCGACCCGCCCAGCGTCGACCGCGTCGACGAGGTCCGGTCGCGCAACCCGGGGATCGGGTTCAAGCTCGACCCCACGCCCGACTGGAGCGACGACCTGATCGACGACCTGCGGGCCCGCGACGCCGTCCGCGTCGTGGACCTGAAGGGCCACTACGAGGGGACGGTCGTCGACGGCAAAGCGAGCCCCGAGTTCTACCGCCGGATCGTCGAGGGGTTCCCGGACGCGGTGATCGAGGACCCACTGCTGACCGAGGAGACGGGACCGGTGTTCGAGGGCGAGGAGGGGCGGGTCTCGTGGGACAGCCCGATCCACGGGATGGACGACGTGCGCGCGCTGCCCTGGGAGCCGTCGTGGCTCAACGTCAAACCCTCGCGGTTCGGCAGCGTCGAGTCGCTGTTCCGGACGCTTCGCTGGGCGCTCGATTCGGGCGTGACGCTGTACGGGGGCGGCCAGTTCGAGCTCTCGGCCGGCCGCGGGCAGGCCCAGGAGATCGCGTCGCTGTTCTACCCCGACGGGCCGAACGACCTCGCGCCGAGCGTGTACAACGAGGCGTCGCTGCCGCCGGAGCTCCCGCGGAGCCCGATCGCCGTCCCGGCCCGCGGGGACCACGAAGGGTTCGGGTTCTGAGGGTTGTACGGGCGAGAGTCTACGCCGCCGACGCGTTCCCGATCGTGACGCGCGGCCCGGCTGCCGTCGTCACGTTCGCCGCCCGGACGAACGACTCGTTCCCGAGGTAGACGACCACGTTCCGGTCGCTCACGCGCTCCAGCCGGTAGGTCGTGTTCCCGTCCTCCCGAGTCCAGACACCCTCGTTCCGTGTCGCCTTCGCGTCGAGGTAGCGCTCGAACGCGGTTTCGAACTCGGTGGCGTTTTCGGCGTCGTCCCAGCGCAACACCCACGCGGTGGCGGTCGCCTCACCGCGATCGTACGTCAGCCGGCGGTCGTTGCCCCAGCCGTGTGCAGCGTCGACGGCGGTCGATCTGTTCAGTTCCGTCCGGAGCGCGACCCGGACGAACAGCTCGCCCTGCGTGGCGCCGGTGCGTCGCTCCCACTCGCCGACCTCGTCGGCGGTGACGTTCAGCGGCGCGATCGGGTCGTCGCTCCCGTGGAGCACCTGCTCGGTGGAGTTCGGCGGGTCGGTGTGGATCGCCGCGAGGTCGTCACCGTCGTCGAGTCGCTCCTCGACGTACCCGGGGCCGTACCGATACGGTGCGAGCACGAGCCGGTTCCACGCCGTGGCCTCCCGGTATCGCTCCGCGTACGACACCGGCTCCGTCGACGGCATGAACGCCCGCCGGTACTGCGCCTCGACGTGGGTCGCCGCCCCCTCGACCACGAGACTGCGAGTTTTGCGCACGTCGTAGGTCCACTGCTGGCCCGCGGAGAGCGAGGAGAGCAAGTCGTCCATCCACCCCGTTCGGTACTGAACGGTGTGAACGAACTCGTGGGCCAGCGTCCGCTCGACGCCCGTCTCGTTGCCCAGCACCGGCGCGAAGAGGTAGACCGTCGAGGGGTCCGTTGCGGCGCCGGCCGCCCCGACCCGCTCGTCGGGGGGAGTGATCCCCAGCGACGCGTAGAACGACGAGGCGCCCCGCGACGGGAGATCGGCGCTCTCGGCGGTGTACACTGTCGGCGGCCGCACGTCCGTCCCGGTGAGGTTCAGAACGCGCTCGAACACCGGGTCCGGGTCGACCGCCAGTCGATCCCCGGCGATGGAGACACCGTTCCCGTCCGGCGTTACCCCCGCCGACGGCGTCGGTGACGGCTCAGCCTCGGGGGTCGGTGACTGCGTCGACTCCGGAGCAGCCGTCGGCGACGGCCCGCCGGGCGCGGCACCACAGCCGGCGAGGACGAGGAGGAGGGCGCACGCGATCGGTGCGATTCGCATACGGTCCCGGAGTCGATCGGATCTCCGAAAAGAGTGCCGACGCCTCACCCCAGTTCGCGAGCCAGCACGTCGCGCCGGTCGCGGATCTCAGCGCCCGTGTAGTCGAGCGACTCGTCGCCGACCGAGAGCGACAGCGACCCGTCCTCGGTCGCGGTCCCGAGTTCCGTCACCGAAGCGTCGTCGCCGACAGCCTCACAGAGCGCGTCGGCGTCGGTCGTCTCGACCACTGCTCGTCCCGGCGTCTCGCTGAACAGCACCGCCGCGTCGTCGACTGTGGCGTCGACACCCGCGCCGTCGGTGACCATCTCCGCGAGCGTCACCGCGAGGCCGCCGTCGCTGGCGTCGTGGGTCGCGAGCGTCGAATCCAGATCGGCCACGCGGACGATCGCGTCCACGAGCGCGCCCGGATCCGCGGGCAGCGCGGGGAAGCGGTCCGACCCGCCGAACTGCGACAGGAGGAGCGAGCCGCCCAGTGCGTGCGGGTCGGCGCTCCCGATCCCGGAGCCGGCGACCCAGTCCGCCGGTTCGACGACCACCAGCTCGCCCTCGCCAGCGACCGTCGCAGAGGGAGCGTCGTAGCCAGCTTTCGTTCCGAGGACTGCGAGCGTCGGCGTCGGCGCGACGGGCCCGCTCTCGGAGTCGTTGTACAGCGAGACGTTGCCGCCGACGACCGGCAGCGAGAGGTCGGCACAGGCGTCGGCCAACCCCGTCACCGCGCTGGCGAACCCCTCGTACGTCTCGGGGTCCTCGGGGTTGCCGCCGTTGAGGCAATCGACCGCCGCGAGCGGGGTCGCCCCCTTCGCGGCGAGGTTGGCCGCGTTCTCGACCGCGACCGCGCGGGCGCCAGCCTCGGGGTCGCAGTCCGTCCAGTGGGGGTTCGCGCCCGACGAAAGTGCGATGGCGTGTTCCTCGTCCTCGTCGCCGGCGTCGTGGAGCGCGAGCAGCGCCGCGTCGTCGCCCGGTTCGACCGCGGTCCGCAGGCCGACCTCGTGATCGTACTGGCGGTACACCCACTCCTTGCTCGCCGCAGTCGGGTCCGAGACGACGGCCTCGAACGCCTCGGCGAGGTCGAACGTCGGGAGATCACGGTCGGGCGCCTCAGGCGGTTCGCGCGCGAGGTCGTTCATCGGTGCGCCCTCGGCGAGGTAGTCCGCGTCCGTGTCGACCACGGTCTCCCCTCCTCGCGGGTCGCGGTGCTCCCCGCTCGGGTCCGCCGAGGCGCGTTGCGTCTCGCTGTCAAACCGGCAGACGTAGTTCCCCTCCGTGATCTCGCCGATGTCCGAACAGCCGAGGTCGAAGCGGTCGGCGATCTCCTTCACGCGCTCGACGTTCTCCGGCTTGACCTCGTAGCACATCCGTTCCTGGGACTCAGCGAGCAGGATCTCCGTCGCGTTCATCCCCGGTTCGCGGGTGTGGACCGCGTTCAGGTCGATCTCCGCGCCGAAGCCGCCCTTCGCGACGAGTTCGGAGGAGGCGCCGCCAAGTCCGGCGGCACCGAGGTCCCGTGCGGACTCGATCAGCCCCTCGTCGACGAGCGCTTCGTTACACTCGATCAGGAGTTTCTCCGAGTACGGGTCGCCGACCTGGACGGCGGGCCGGTCCTCGGTTTCGGCGTCCTCGTCGATATCCTCGCTGGCGAAGGAGGCGCCGCCGAGGCCGTCCCGTCCGGTCGCGTTGCCGAGCAGGACGAGCCGGTTGCCGGCTTCCTGCGCCTCGGCGGTGACGAGGCGCTCGGGCGTCGTCTTCCCGACGCAGGCGACGTTGACGAGGGGGTTCCCGACGTGGCCGTCCTCGAACGCGACGCTGCCCGCGACCGTGGGCACGCCGATAGCGTTGCCGTAGTCCGCGATCCCCTCGACGACGCCGTCGAGCAGGTAACGGGAGTGCTCGCGGTCGAACGGGCCGAAGTACAGCGAGTCCGCGAGCGCGATGGGGAAGGCGCCCATCGAGAGCGTGTCCCGGACGATCCCGCCGATCCCGGTGGCGGCGCCGTCGTAGGGATCGACGTAGCTGGGGTGGTTGTGGCTCTCGATCCCGAACGTCAGCAGCGTGTCGGTGCCGGGGAGCCTGACGACCGCGGCGTCGTCGCCCGGCCCGATCTCGACGTGTTCGCCCTCGCTCTCGAACGCCGAGAGCAGCATCCGGGAGGAGCGGTACGCACAGTGCTCGCTCCAGAGGTTCTCGAACAGGTGCTCCTCGGCCCGGGTGGGCTCGCGGCCGAGTTCGTCGACGACGAGGTCGTGGTCCGCATCCGCGAGAGGCATTCACCTGTGTGGTCAGCGTGGGGGTCCAAAGGGGTTTCGTTGTACACGTTCGTGGATTCACACGACCAGCAGCGGCAGCATCACGGCCACACCGACGGCGAACCCCAGCGCCAGCGCCCGGCGGCCGCCGTCGGGGAGATCCGCCCCAGTTTCCAGCGCTTCCGGGACGAACTCCGTCGCGACCAGGTAGATCATCGCGCCCGCCGCGAACCCGAAGCCGAAGGGGAGGAACGACCGCGCCCAGCGCACGAACGCGAACGCGATCACCGCGCCGATCGGCTGGGGGAGGCTGGAGAACACCGCCGCGCCGACCATCCGCCAGTTCGACAGCCCCATCGCCCGCATTGGGATCGCGATCGCGGTCCCCTCCGGGACGTTGTGGATCGAGATGGCGACCGTCATGAACACCGCGAGCACCGGCACCGCGAAGCCGAACACGGGCAGGCCGCCCGAGAGCCCCAAGTCGGCGAATGAGACGCCGACGGCGACGCCCTCCGGGAAGCTGTGGACCGTGAGGATGCCGAGGATCAGCAGGAGCTTCTTCGGGTCGCCTTCCGCGAACGCTTTCGCTTCGATCGGGTGGTCGTCGTCGACCTCGTGGTCGTCCACGTCGACGGCGTCAAGCAGCCTATCGGCGAGTTCGACCAGCGCGACGCCGGCGAGCAGCCCGAGGAGCAGCAGCGTCGGCGGCGACGCGGAGTAAGCCAACCCCTCGGTCAGCAGGCCGAAGAGGGAGGCCGCGACCATAATGCCCGAGGCGAGCCCCCAGAGCGCGACGTTCCAGCGATCGCTGAACTCCTCGACGACGAAGAAGGGGACCGCGCCCAGCCCCGTCGCCAGCGCCGTGACCAGGCCGGCGACGAACACCAGCGCGAGGCTCTCGGCCGTCGCCATACACGGACTCCGCCACGGCGACCGATGAGCGTTTTGCCGCCCACGGGACGGCGCTGTTCGGCCGGACCGGACGCCTTTTTAGGAGCGACCGCCAACCTCGGCTCGTGCTTTCGGCCGAGCTGCACTGTCACTCCGAGCTCTCCCACGACGGCCGGGATCCGGTGGATCTGCTGGTCGAGCAGGCCGCCGCCGTCGGGCTCGACGTCATCGCCGTCACCGACCACGACGCCATCCACGCCAGCCACGAGGCCGCCGCGCTGGCCGAGGAGTACGGCCTCGTCGGCATCGTCGGGATGGAGGTGACCTCCGCGGCCGGCCACGTGCTCGCGCTCGGGATCGAGGAGGAGATCCCGCCCGGACTCGACTACGACGAGACGCTCGACCGCATCCACGAGCAGGACGGGATCGCCATCGTCCCGCACCCGTTCCAGAGTTCGCGTCACGGCGTCGCCGCCCACGTCAGCGACGACCAGCTCGCCAGCGCCGACGCCATCGAGGTGTACAACTCCCGCCTGCTCACGGGGCGATCGAACCGTCAGGCCGAGCGGTTCGCGACCGCCCACGACGTGCCCAAAACCGCCGGCAGCGACGCCCACATCTCCGAGATGGTCGGGCAGGCCGTCACCGAGATCGGCGTGGAGGAGCGCAGCGTCGACGCGATCCTCGACGCGATCGAACAGGGCCGAACGAGCGTCGTCGGCCAGAAGACGCCGTGGCGCATCTCGTTCCGGCAGGCCGCCGGCGGCGTGAAGCGCCGCGTCCAGCGCGGCGTGCGCGAACTGCTCTGATGCCCCGACTCCGCGGCGCCGACGCGGCGACGGTCCGCGACGCGATCGAGTCCGGCGATCCGCTGCCCGGAACGGCCGGCTTCGCCGGCGAAGTGGACGACCAACTCGTCAGAGACGTCCTCGGCCGCGAACCGCTCTACCTCGACGCCGCCGCGGACGACCGTACCTGGAGCTTCGACCCGACCGAGTTGGCCGAGCCGGAGCTCCTCGACGCCGGATCCGTCGTCGAACCGGACGGCCAGCGCCGGGAGGTGTGGTCGCTCCCGACGCCAGAGATCGAAACCGACCACGAGGCCGCGGTGAGCGCGGTCCGCGAGGCCGTGCTCACGAGCGTGCGCGAGCCCGCGGAGTCCGGGCTGGCGGTCGCGTTCTCCGGCGGCGTCGACTCCGCAGTCGTCGCGGCTGGCGTACCCGAAGTACCCTGCTACGTCTCGGGGTTCGCGGACGCGGAGCCCCACGACGTGGCCGCTGCCCGGGAGGCCGCCGCGGCGATGGACCGTGATCTGCGCGTCGTCGCGTTCGATCACGCCGACATCGAGCGCGCAGTTCCGGAGGTCGTTCACGCGACGGGGCGGTCGAACGCGATGGACGTGGGGATCGCACTCCCGCTGTACTTCGTCGCCGAACGGGCCGCGGCGGACGGCTTCGACCGCCTCGCGGTCGGGCAAGGCGCCGACGAACTGTTCGGCGGCTACCGGAAAGTCGTCGACCCGGCGGAGGACCACCGCGTCGCGGCGGAGACGGTCCGCGGCGCGACGCGGGAGGTGATCCGGACGCTCCCGGACCAACTGCCGCGGGACGTACTCACGCTCCGCGCTGCGGGGGTGGATCCGGTCGCGCCGCTGCTGCACGACCGCGTGGTCGACGCCGCGCTCCGACTGCCCGCCGACCTGCTCGCGACCGAAAAGGAACGGAAGGTCGCACTCCGGCGCGCCGCGGCGGGCGTGGTTCCGGAGTCGGTCCGCTCGGCCGAGAAGAAGGCGGTCCAGTACGGCACTTACGCCGCGCGGGAGCTCGATCGGCTGGCCCGACAGGCCGGGTTCAAGAAGCGGATGGACGATCACGTCGGGCAGTACATCGACGCGCTCGTGGGCGGTGAGGTGTAACTACGCGTTCTCGGCGGTCTCGATCGCTCGGCGCGCTAATGCTCGTGTATCGGCGTCGATGTGGCTCTCTTCGAGGTCCTTGCGGTCGTACCACGCCCACGCGTCGGGGCTCGCTTCGCCAGGTGCCGGATCGATCTCGCGGCTCGGCACGGTCGCGAAGTAGATGTGGTCGACGTGCTGGTGGAACACGTCGTCGCCGTCGGTGTCGATGTCGTACAGGAGCTGCTCCCGCGGCGTGGGAAGGGTCCGTCCCGCGGGCGCGCCGACGGGGTCGGTGTCGTCGAGCAGCGTCGGTTCGAGGCCGGTCTCCTCGCGGGTCTCGCGCAGCCCCGCCTCGTGGGGGAGCTCGTCGCGGTCGACATGGCCGCCCGGCGGGATGTGGATCTCCAGTTTCGGGTGGTAGTGCAGGGCGGCGACGCCGTCGTTGACGACGTAGACGGTCGCGGTGAAGTGGCGTGTCGTCTCCATGACTCGGCGTCGGTGGGGCGGGATTTCGAAGTTGCGGTTCGGTGGCGGTGGTGCTGTACCGGAGCAGTCGGCCGGATTTTCTCCACCGCGAACGAAGTGAGCGGGCCGACGAACGACCGGAGTTCCCGCGAGCGAAGCGAGCGGGAGCACGAGAGAGCTTCGCTCTCTCGAAGGGAGTGAGGAGGCTTTTGGTCGAGCTTTTGCCAGGGCCCCTCTGGGGGCCCGCAGCAAAAGGTCGGGTCGCAAGAACTACTTACCACGCCGCCGGAAACGAGGGTATGGCACACGACACTTCGTCCGATCTGGGGGTCGGGATCGGCGTCACCCTCTCCGTGGTGGCGTTGCTGGCCGCGGCGTGGCTGGCGCTGACCGACCCGAGCGCGACGTTCGAGAGTGGGATGCACGCGGCGGCGATCCCGTTCGCGGTCGCGATGACCGTCGGCGTCGCCGCCGTCGCCGCGATCCACCTCTTCTGGGGCGAGTAGGTCGGGAAACGGTTAAGGCTGCGAACGCCCTACCTCACGACGAATGACCGACTACACCGAGGAGGAGGCACGCATCGTCGCGTACCTGCGCCACAGCGTCTCCTCTGGGGATCGGTACTTCCGGGCCAAAAACATCGCCGAGTCGATCGGGCTCTCGGCCAAACAGGTCGGTAGCCGCCTGCCGACGCTGGCCGAGAAGTCCGACGACGTGGAGATCGAGAAGTGGGGGCGCTCGAAATCCACGACCTGGCGTGTCGAACCCCAGGGGTAGCCCACCGTTTCTCGCCCGTCCCGTCGACCCCCCGCCGCAGTCCCTACCCGTTATCACCCCCCGACCCGTACGCGGAGCTATGACCGTCCGTGTCGAACGGACCTTCACGTTCGACGCCCCGGCCGAGCAAGTGTGGGAGTTCATCGCCGACCCCGCCAAGCGCGCCGAGGCGATCAGCGTCGTCGAATCGTACGAGATCACCGACGAGGCGGGCCACGAGGCGACCTGGCACGTCAGCCTCCCGATCCCCGGGATCGGCGCGACCGTCCCCATCGAGACCGAGGACGTCGAGCGCGACCCGCCGAACAGGGTCGAGTTCGTCGGGAAATCCAGGGCGCTGCGAGTGACCGGCACCCACACGATCGAGTCAGACGGCGGGACGACGACGCTGCACAACGAGTTCGTCGTCGACGGCCGACTCCCCGGCGTCGAGCGCTTCTTCGAGAAGAACTTCGAGACGGAACTGGACAACCTCGAAGCCGCGCTCCGCGAAGAACTGGGGCTGAAAGCATGACCGAGGGGATCGGTGTCGCCGACGACGCGATCACGGTCGCGCTCGCCCAGCACCGCGTCGAGGCGGCCCACGTCAAGGCGAACGTCGACCGTGCGGTCGCGGCCATCGAGCGCGCGGCCGACGAGGGCGCGGACCTGGTCTGTCTGCCCGAACTGTTCAACGTCGGCTACTTCGCGTTCGACGCCTACGCCCGGAACGCGGAGGGGCTCGACGGCGAGACGCTCGACCGGATCGGCGCAACCGCCGCCGACCACGGCGTCGCGGTCCAGGCCGGCAGCATCGTCGAGGACCTCGAAGCCAGCGCCGAGGCGGGCTTCTCGACGCCCGAACCCGAGGGGCTGGCCAACGCCTCCGTCTTCCTCGACCGCGACGGCGAGATACAGGCCGTCTACCGCAAACAGCACCTGTTCGGCTACGACTCGGCGGAGGCGAACCTCCTCACCCCCGGCGAGTCGCTGCCGACCGTCGAGTTCGAGGGGTTCACCGTCGGGATGACCACCTGCTACGACCTGCGGTTCCCCGAACTCTACCGCGACCTCGCCGGTGAGGGCGTCTCACTGGTGCTGGTGCCGAGCGCGTGGCCCTACCCACGGGTGGAACACTGGCGGACGCTCCCGCGCTCCCGAGCGATCGAGAACCTCGCGTACGTCGCCGCGGTCAACGGCGCCGGCGAGATGGGCGACGACCGTCTCGTCGGCCGCTCGACCGTCTACGACCCCTGGGGGACGCCGATCGCGACCTGCGACGACGACCCCGAACTGGTGACCGCGGAGCTCTCCCCCGCACGGGTCGAGGCAGTGCGCGAGGAGTTCCCGGCGTTGCGGGACCGCCGGCTCTGATTCAGTCGAACTGCGGGGCGACCGCCTCGGCGAACAGCTCCGCCCCCGTCGTCCCCGGGAAGTCGACGAACTCCACGACGATCTCCTCGAAGCCGGCCTCACGGTAGCGCTCGATATCCGCCGCCACCTGGTCGGGCGTCCCGACGAGGTGGAACTCGTCGTCGTCGAGGTTCTCCGACCGGAACCGCGGCACTGCGTCGAGCAGCTCTTCGACTTCGGCCTCCGTCTCGCGGATCACACACCGCGCGAACCACGACTTCTCGATCGCGTCGAACGCGGTGTCGTAGCTCTCGCAGTGCTCCCGAAGCACGTCGAGCTTTCCGCGCAACATGTCGAGATCGCCCCAGTAGTTCCACGTGTCGGCGTGTTTGGCGGCGATGCGCAGCGTGAACTGCTCGCCGCCGCCGCCGACCATGATCGGCGGGTGAGGGTCCTGGACCGGATGAGGGCGGCCGTCGGCGCCGTCGAGCTCGTAGTAGTCGCCGTCGTAGTCGACGTCGGTGCCGGTCCACAGCGCCTTGCAGACCTCGATACTCTCCTCCATGCGGCGCAGCCGTTCGGGCGCGGCGGGCCAGTCGTAGCCGAACGCCTCCGCCTCGTCCTGCTTCCAGCCGGCACCCATCCCGACTTTCAGCCGCCCGCCGGAGATGTGATCCAACTGCGCGAGCGCTTTTGCCAGCAGCGGGCCGTGGCGAAGCTGGTCGTTGAACGTCTTCGGGTAGAGATACAGCTCCTCCGTGGCCCCTGCCAGTCCCGCGAGCGTCGAGAGCCCCTCGGTCGTCGGCCCCGCGCCGGCCATGATGTGGTCCGGAACCGCCAGCCCGTCGAACCCCAGCCCCTCGACGTCGACGGCGAAGTCGCGCTGGTCCGTCCAGGACAGTTCCTCACAGAACGCGAGCGTGCTGTACTCCGAACTCCCCGCACAGACCGGGACGTTGACGGCGAACTCCATACGACCGCATTCCACGGACCGTACTTCAGTGCACCCACCGCGGCGAAAGAGCCTATGTCTCGGCGGCTGAACGGCCGCCATGGACACCAAGCGCTTCCTGTTCGTCTCGGCCGACGCCGCACTGATCACCGATCTGGCCTGGCAGGTCCATCGGGAGGGCCACGACGTGAAGTACTACATCGAAGCCGAGAGCGACCGGGAGATCGGCGACGGGTTCGTTCCCAAAACCGACGACTGGGAGGCGGAAGTGGACTGGGCTGACGTGATCGTTTTCGACGACATCTGGGTCCCGGGGTCCGACCACGGGGAGGACCCCGGAACGAACGTCGGGACGGGTGAGCTCGCCCAGAAACTTCGCGAGCAGGGGAAGGCTGTGGTTGGTGGCACCCCGAACACCGATCGTCTCGAAGAGGATCGAGGGTATGCGATGGAGGTTCTCGAAGACCACGGCGTCAACACCGTCGAGCACCACGTCTTCGAGGATTTCGACGAAGGCATCCAGCACGTCCAGGAGAACCCTGTGCCGTACGTCATCAAGCCGCTCGGGGAGGTCCAGAACGTCAAGCGACTCCTCTACGTCGGGAACGAGAACGACGGCAGCGACGTCGTCGACGTGCTGAAGGCGTACAAGAAGGCGTGGGGACACCGGATGAAGGGGTTCCAGCTCCAGCGGAAAGTCGAGGGCGTCGAAGTGGCTATCTGCGGGTTCTTCGACGGGAACGAGTTCGTCGACCAGGTGAACTTCAACTTCGAGCACAAGAAACTCTTTCCGGGGAACATCGGCCCCTCGACCGGCGAGATGGGCACGTCGATGTTCTGGGGCGGGCGAAACAAGCTGTTCGAGGAGACGTTCGGGAAACTCGAAAACTGGCTCGCGAACGAGGGGTACGTCGGGAGCATCGACATCAACTGCATCGTCAACGAGACCGGGATCTACCCGTTGGAGTTCACGCCGCGCTTTGGCTACCCCACGATCGCGTTACAGGAGGAGTCCATCGAGTCCTCGACGGGACAGTTCTTCTACGATCTCGCACACGGGAACGATCCCGAACCTGACGTGCACAACGGCTACCAGATCGGCGTTCGGATCGTCCTCCCGCCGTTCCCGTTCGACGACGAGAAAACGTACGACGAGAGCTCTCGGAACGCGGCGGTCGTGTTCGGGACCGAGAGCCGCGAGGGTAGTCACGCGAGCGGAGCGAGCGTGACGTCGTCGGGGGTTGCCCCCGACGGAATCCACCTCGAGGACGCGAAGAACGTCGACGGGCAGTGGCGCGTCGCCGGCGACAACGGGATGCCGATCGTCGTGACCGGGAAAGGCGAGACGATGCAGGCCGCGCGTGAGCAGGCGTACGACCGCATCGACGAGATCGTGATGCCGAACATGTACTACCGCGACGACATCGGCGAGCGCTGGGTCGACGGCGACGGTGACCGGCTGCAGGCGTGGGGGTATCTGGGACCGGGCGAGTAGGGGCGACGTTTATTGGCCAGCTCCCCGAGACCCGGGGTATGGACGAGCCGGCGGTGTTCGACCGCGTCGTCGACGAACTCGCGACACGGAACTACGAGCCGCTGGTCCACGTTCCGGCGGCCCACGACGACAGCTACGCCGACGTGCTCGATCGCTGCGAGCGCCACGAGATCACGATCCGTGGGCGCTACCCGGACGTACTCGGCTTCACGGACGCCGACCGCGTGTTCGCGATCGAAGTGAAGGGGGCGACGAACCTGCTCCGCGGGATGGGGCAGGCGCTGACCTACCAGCAGGGCGCCCACGTCTCCTACCTCGCCGGCGACGCCGACGCCGTTTCCCAGCACACGGATCTCCTGCGGGCGAAAGGCGTCGGCGTGATCGGCGTCGAGGACGCGGGCGTCGAGGCGTGGCATCCCCCCGCAAGCGCCGAGGCGGACACCGAGGTCGTCGACGTGGAGGGGCAGCTGTCGGTCCGGCTCCGGGGTAACGAGTTCGGCGGCGACGTGACGACACTGAGCCTCGCACAGCCGCTGAACTACCTCGCATCGGTCGTCGCCGTGGATCGCTACGGCCCGCTCGCACGGGACGAACTCGTCGACGCGCTCGCCGACGAGTACGGGTTCGGTGCGGGCGGCGCCGCGGTCTCCAGCGCGCGAACGCTCGGCCTGCTCACGAGCGGGCAGCCGTACGACCTGACTGAACAGGGCGAGCTCTCTGCGACGGTGCTCCGGGGGTACGGCGTCGAGGAGCTCGACGACCTCCGACTGGTCAAAGAGGAGACCCACGGCTCGACCGTCGCCGAGATCCACCGCCCGCTCGGTATCCTGCTCCGGAACGCGTTCGCCCGCCATCCGGAGTTCGGCCTGTTGCTCGACGCGCTCCGTCAGGAGGGCCCGCGCGTCCACTTCCTCGATCTCGTCGAACGGCTGGTCCACGAGTACCCGAACGTGTTCCTGAGCGCGTTCTGCACCGAGCGTGGCGCCGAGCGAGCGCGGGAGCTGATCGAGACTGGCAAGACACGGCGACTGTACGCCGACCCGTCGGTCTGGCGCGACGTGATCCGGAACAACGTCCTGTTCAACTTCGTCCAGCAGCTCAAACACGTCGGCGTGCTGGCGCCGGAGACCCGGAGCCACTCGGGCGCGATCGACGAGTACGACCCCGACGAGAAGCCGTGGATCGTCGAGTAACCCCGATAGTCGGACCGTCGATTCAGTAGGAGTAACTCTTCTCCGCGAGCCGGATCGATCCGTCCTCGGCCCTCGTGAGCGGGGCGTACCGATGGCTCTCGAGCTCCGCGAGGTAGGCCGCGAACGATTCGCGGAACCCCGTCGGGGGTTCGTTCCAGAGCCCCTCGGCGCAGTCGACGAGCTCCTCGTCGCTGACTGACTCCCGATCGGTGCCGCGTGTGAGACCGTAGAACGCCGACGCACACATCTCCCGCATCAGCGTCCCCGCCTCGTTGCAGAACATACAGCCGCGGGCGTCGGGCTGGAACTGGACGCCGCGCTCCCGGTGGCGGTCGCACTCGATCCGCGTGAGGTCGCCGACGGACCGCATCTCGACGTCCAGTCCGGATTCGTCCAGTTCGACGACGAAGTACCCCCCGAACCGGTTCTCGTCCGTCTCCGGATCCCGGACCTGCAGGAACGCGGAGTTCAGTCGGTCGCCGACGTGCCGACCCCGGTGGGAGTTCCCGCAGAAGTGGGCCAGCCCCTCGAAGTGGTCCCCGAGCCGCCAGTACTCCAGATGGGTGACCAGAACCACGTCCGGCGTGACCAGATCGAGCGAGTTCGTGAACCGGAGATCGCCGACCTGTACCACGTCGTCCTCCGGAACCTCCCTCCCGACCGACAGCTCCTCCGGCAGGTCGCCGAAGTAGTCCTGATTGCCGTACACCCACACGAGCCCGTGCTCGGCGAGCGCGTCGAACTCCGCGAGCACCGGTTCGACCTCGCGTAGCTGTTCCGCCCCGAGACGTTCGGCGGCGGCTTCGTCGTCCGTCCGCCTGGCCGTTCGCCACGCGTTCGTGAAGTCGCCGACGTGGACGGCGTAGTCGAACGACTCCCCCTCGACGTCGGCGAGCACTCGGCGGAGCGATTCGACGTCGCCGTGGTTGTCCCCCATCACGAGGAGTCGGGAGGGCATAGCTCACTGCTGTGGCCCTACTCTGTTAGAACTACTGTCGAGTCACAGCCGACCCCGACAGTTCGATATCGCACTATTAACTTTATCCAGTCTTGTACACCCCGCGTGCGTCGGCGGGGTGTCCTCGGTGAACACGCCGACGACGTTCACGAATCGCGTAGCGATTCGTTAGCCATTGAGGGACTACGTCCCTCGGGCAGGGGGAATCGAAGATTCCCGGGCGACCGGAAACGATGTTTCCGGTCACAACCGGAAGCCGACGGCTTCCGGTGACAACCAGAACGCGCAGCGTTCTGGTGACGCCTACGTCCTCACCCAGTCGGACCACCGGCCTCGGCGGTCAGATCGCCCGTGCCGGCTTCGAGGAAGTCGACGCGCATGTCGATCGTCGGCACCGGCTGTTCGACCAGCGAGACGAGCGCGGCACCGCCGACGGTGTCCGCGAGCGTGAACGTGACGCCGCCGTGGGCGACCGTCCCGTCCTCGTCCCAGGAGAGTTCCTCGCGCATCTCGACCTGTCCCTCGGCGTGGCCCTCGTCGATCTCGGTCAGTTCGACGCCCAGCAGGTCGGCGAAGGGCATCTCCTCGAAGAACGCCTCGACGTCCATGCTGACCGGTTCCGGCAGTCGGGCCAAAAGTATGCTGCCCGTACCCGCTACTCGCCGCGCCACTCCGGCTCGCGGTCCTCGAGGAACGCGTCGATCCCCTCGTTTTTGTCCGCGGTCGCGAACAGCTGGGCGAACAGCTCCGCCTCATAGTCGATGCCGTCCTCCAGCCCCATCTGCGAGGCGGCTTTCACCGACTGCTTGGCGAACTCGAGCGCGACAGGGCTGTTCGACGCCATCGACGCCGCGAGGTCGTCGACCGCGTCGTCGAAGTCGTCGCCGTGGACCTCGTCGACGAGCCCGATCTCCCGGGCTTCGGCAGCGTCGATCAGCTCCCCCGAGAGGATCAGTCGCATCGCCTGTCCCTCGCCGACGAGGCGGGGGAGACGCTGGGTGCCGCCGCCGCCGGGCATGATCCCGAGCGTGATCTCGGGCTGGCCGATCTTGGCGTCCTCGTGGGCGATCCGGACGTCACAGGCCTGGATCAGCTCACAGCCGCCGCCGAGCGCGTGGCCGTTGATCCGGGCGATCACTGGCATCGGGCAGTCCGCGACGTGTTCGTACACTCGCGGGCGCTTGCTGGCCTCGCGCTGCTCGAGCGCGTCACGCTCCCGGAGTTCGGTCACGTCGGCCCCGGCGGCGAACGCGCCGGCCTCCGCGGCGCCGGTCAGCACGACTGCGCGCACCTCGTCCCCCTCCACGACGTCGATCACGTCGGCGAGTTCCTCTCGGAGTTGGGCGTTCAGCGCGTTCCGCGCATCGGGACGGTTGAGCGTCACCGTCGCGACGTGGTCGCCGTGCTCGCCGACCTCGGCGTCGACGGTCTCGCAGTCGGCCGCGACGTCCTCGATCACTGCTCCTCACCCCAGTCACCGCTGGTGCCGACGATCTCACCGTCCTCCCAGACGTAGAACCCCTCGCCCGTCTTCTTGCCGAGCTTCCCGGCCCGGACCTTCCGTTTCAGGATCTGCGGCGGGCGGAACCGTTCGCCGAGCTCCTCCCGGAGATGTTCGAGGATATCCAGCCGCACGTCGAGCCCGACCACGTCGCCCAGCGCGATCGGCCCCTGCGGGTGGTTGTACCCCAACTCCATCGCGGCGTCGATGTCCTCCGGCGAGGCGACGCCCTCCTGCACCATCCGCATGGCTTCGACGCCGAGCGCGACGCCCAGTCGGGAGGAGGCGAACCCTGGCGAGTCGGTGACTTCCACGGGCGTCCGGTCGATCCCCTCGACGAACTCGTTGGCGCGCTCCAAGGTTCGGTCGCTCGTCTGCTCCGCGATCACAATTTCCACCAACTCCATGATGTGCACAGGGTTGAAGAAGTGCAGACCGACCGCACGTTCCGGACGGTCCAGCACGCTCGCGATCTCCGTGAGCGACAGCGAGGAGGTGTTCGAGGCGATCAGCGCCCCCTCGTCGACGTACGCTTCGACGTCCTCGAACGTCTCCTGTTTGATCTCCATCTCCTCGGGGACGGCCTCGATCACGACGTCGGCGTCGGCGACGGCGTTTTCGAGCGAGGTCGTCCCGGAGAGTCGGTCGAGCGTGGCTTCCTTCTCGTCTTCGGTCACTTTGTCGCGCTCGACGCCGCCCTGGAGGTTCGCCTCGATGGCGTCGAGGCCGTCGTCGACGAACTCCCGTTCGACGTCTCGGATCCACACGTCGTGGCCCGCCATAGCGGATACTTGGGCGATCCCGTGGCCCATCGTCCCGGCGCCGAGTACGGCTACGTGCATGCTCGCGTGGGGGGCCGGAGCCGAGAAAAAACCGCGTGACACGCGGTCGCCAGAGGAGGCTCCCGAGGGTCGACTACCGACGCCGCTCCACCGGGCGCATCTTGAACCCGTACCGGATCACGCCCTCCTGGGTGTAGATTCGCCGGATCGTCGCCTCGACGCGCGTTCCGACCTCCACGTTCTCACCGCCCGCGAGCACCTGCGAGGGAACGCTCACGCTCCCACCGTGGGGGCCGTCGAGCGCGACGATCGCACTCACGAACGGGCCGCTGCGGGACTGCTGCTCGACGAACTCGGGGGGTGCGCCGCCCTGGGCGATGGTGGTCACCGCCTCGACGCTCCCCTCACCGGGGAGTTCGACCTGCTCGTACTCGTCGGGCCGGCCGTGACACTGCTCACAGGCGCCGTCGGGCGGGAAGTTCAGCGCGCCGCAGTCGGGACACCGTCCCGCGACCAGTCGGTGGCGCTGGGGCGTGGTTCGCTGCCAGGAGGGGACGCTGACGTACGCGCCGCCGCCCTCGGGTTCGCCGGTCGTGATCTCGCCGCGCCGGCGGAGGTACTCGGCGTAGGAGAGGTGCGTTCCGCCGGAGAGCGCGGCGTCGACGGGGACCGACCCGTCGATCACGAGCGCGTTCGCCCCGGCACCGCTGCCGTAGGCGGCGAGCAGCACGCGCTCCGCGCCGTCGTCGAACGCCGACGCGGCGCCGACGAACGTGCTCGCCGCGCCGGTGTCACCGAGGTGGCTGACCGTCTCCGCGGCCACGATCGTTTCGGTGTCGACACTCAGCGCCCCCGCAGCGCGGTAGGGAAGTTTGCCGTCCGGCGACTGGACCGCCGCGGCGTCGACGGACGACGGATCGACATCGAGTCCGTCGGCGGCGCCGCCCAGTGCCGCCGTGAACGCCTCGCGGTCGTACTGGGTGATCCCGAGCCCCGTCGTCTCCTCGCTCCCGGCCTCGCGGAACCGCGTTCCGGGGTAGGAGTCGACGTGGGAGGTGCGGTCGGCGACGGTTCCAGGGGCGCCGGCGTCGAGGACGAACGCGGCAGCACCTGCACCGGCCGCGTGCTCGGTCTCGCTGTCCGGTTCGCCGCGCGGGCAGTCGGCGGCGATCACGAGCGCGATCCCGTCACTCCCGTCCGAACGGTACCACGGGCTCGCGTCGAGCGCGCCGGCGAGCGCCTGCGCGCCGACACGGGTGCTGCCCGTGAACGTTCGCGTGGCGGCGCTCCCGGGCGCGCCGAGCACGCTCACGAGCCGCGGCGTGAGATCCTCCTCGGCCATCGGCGGCGTCGTGGTCGCGAAGGCGAGATGGGCGATCTCGTCGCCAGCGCGGTCGGCGGCGTCCAGTGCGCGCCGGGCCGCCTCGATCCCCATCGTGAGTACGTCCTCGTCGGCCTCCGGGACCGCCTTCCCCTCGACGCCCGCCGCGTCGAAGCGACCCCACGCCTCCTCGAACTCGGCGGCGTCGATCCGCAGTCGAGGGGTGTACGCGCCGATAGCGGCGATCCCCGGCTCGTCGGCCGTCTCGGAGCCGGCGGCGCTCATCGGCCCACCTCCCGTTCGAGGACGTGGACAACCGCTGCACCGCCGCTCCCGCCGACGTTGTGGGTCAGCCCGAGTTCCGCGTCTTCGACCTGTCGGTCACCAGCCTCGCCGCGGAGCTGTTTGTACGCCTCCGCGATCTGGCCCGCGCCGGTCGCGCCGATGGGGTGGCCCTTCGACTTCAGGCCGCCGGAGGCGTTGACCGGGAGGTCGCCGCCGAGTTCGGTCGCGCCGGACTCGACCAGTTCGTACGCCTCGCCGCGGTCACAGAACCCCAGATCCTCGTAGGCCAGGAGCTCCGCGATGGCGAAGCAGTCGTGGACTTCCGCGAAGTCGAGGTCTGCGGGGTCGATCCCCGCGCGATCGTACGCCGCGACTGCCGCCTCCATCGAGGCGTCGATACCGGTGTACGTGTCGCGCTGGAACAGCCCCACACGTTCGCTCGCGGCGCCGACGCCGGCGACGCGGATCGGTTCGTCCGTGTACTCGCCGACAGCGTCCTCGCTCGCGACGAGCACCGCCGCGGCGCCGTCGGAGGTTGGGCAGCAGTGATAGAGGTTCAGCGGGTCGGCGACGATCGGTGCGTCCCGCGCGTCCTCGAGCGAGCACTCGAAGCCGAGGTGGGCGTTCTCGTTCTTCGCGCCGTTTTCGTGGTTCTTGACGGCGACCTGCGAGAGGTGCTCCGGCGTCGCCTCGTAGCGGTCGAAGTAGGCGCTGGCCATCTGGGCGTACACGCCGGCGAACGTGGTGCCGGTGAGGCGCTCCCACTCGGTCTCGCCGGAGACGCCGAGCCAGTACTTCGCCGTATCGCCGCTCAGGTCGGTCATCACCTCGACACCGCCCGCGAGGACCACGTCGGCCATCCCGCTCCGGACGGCCTGGACGGCCTGCCGGACTGCGTAGCCCGATGCCGCACACGCGTTCTCGACGCGCGTGCTCGGCACGCCGTGGAGGCCGGCGTGTTCCGTGACCGCCGGGGCGGAGAGCCCGATCTGTCGCCCGCCGACGCCGAGCGTGCCGACGACCGCCTCGTCGATCTCGTCGGTGTCGATCCCGTCGGGCACGCTGTCGACGGCGTCGTCGACCGCCGCAGTGAACAGCGACCGGTAGCTCTCGCCGGGCATCGCACCGAAGGGGGTCTGCCCCGCGCCGATGATGTAGGCGTCCCGCATGAATCCACGTTCCGGCGGTCCGGCGAAAAGCCTTCCCGTGGGCGACGGCGGCGGACGCGGACCGCCGCGAGGGCGACGGGATCATCATGATTTTTACTGGCGTCGGCCGAGCGGACGACTATGGTACACAAGCCCATCGAGGGCGCCGACCGCGAGGAGATCCGCGACCTCCAGGCCGACCGACTGCGCGAGACCGTCGAGAACGCCTACGAGAACGTCCCGTTCTACCGCGAGAAATTGGACGAGGCGGGGGTCGAGCCGGCGGACATCGACAGCGTCGACGACGTTCGGAAGCTCCCGACGACGACGAAGGAAGACTTCCGCGACGAGTACCCCGACGGGCTGTTCGCCGTCGACGACGACGAAGTCACGCGGATCCACGCCTCCTCCGGCACCACGGGTAAACCCAAAATCGTCGCCTACACCGACGACGACCTCGACGTCTGGAGCGAGGTGGTCGCCCGCTCGCTCGCGGCGGCTGGCGTCGAGGCCGGCGACACCGTCCAGAACGCCTACGGCTACGGGCTGTTCACTGGCGGGCTCGGCCTCCACTACGGCGTCGAGGAGCTCGGGGGGACGGTAATCCCCATCGGCGGCGGGCAGACCCAGCGCCAGATCGAGCTGATGCGTGACCTGGAGAGCGACGTGTTCACCTGCACGCCCTCCTACGCGCTCTACCTCGCCGAGACCGCCGAGGAGATGGGCCACGACCCCCGAGAACTGCCGATTTCGACTGTCATCTTCGGCGCCGAACCCTGCACGGACCCGATGCGCGAGGAGATCGAGGAGCGCCTCGACGTGACTGGGATCGACATCTACGGGCTCTCGGAGATCGTCGGCCCCGGCGTCTCGAACGAGTGCCACGAGGCCCAGAACGGCCTCCACATCTGGGAGGACCGCTTCCTCCCCGAGGTCGTCGACCCGCAGACGGGCGAGCCCGTCGAGGAGGGCGAGGAGGGCGAACTCGTGCTCACGACGCTGTCGAAGGATGCGCTGCCCGTCCTACGCTACCGGACCGGCGACCTGACGACGCTGACGTACGAGGAGTGTGACTGTGGGCGGACGATGGTCCGGATGGACAACGTCACCGGCCGCGCCGACGACCTGCTGATCGTCCGCGGCGTGAACCTCTACCCCAGCGAGATCGAAGACGTGGTGCTCGACATCGACGGCGTCGCGCCCCACTACCGCATCGACCTCGACCGCGAGGAGAACCTCGACGTGATGGAGCTCACCGTCGAACGCGCCGAGGACACGGACCGCGGCCACGCGGAGCTGGAGGAGGAGATCCTCGAACGCCTGGAGAACGTGCTCCAGTTCACGCCGGACGAACTCACGCTGGTCGAGTCCGGCGGGATCGCCCGCAGCGAGGTCGGGAAGGTCCAGCGCGTCTACGACAACCGGTAGGCGATTACTCCGGGCGGTACACCCGCCCGCGGAACGTCGCGATCCGATCCTCCTTCTCGTCCGTGACTTCGACCTCGTACTCGGCGGTCCGGCCCGCGAGGTGGGTCTCCTCGGCGGTCGCAGTCAGCGTCTCGCCCGTCTCGACAGCGTCGAGGTAGGAGATGTTGGTCTCGAGCGCCAGCGCCGTCTCGCCCCGCGAATTCGACGCCGCGGCGAAGGCGGCGTCGGCCAGCGAGTAGACCGCGCCGCCGTGGGGTGTGCCGTGGAAGTTCAGTAGTTCCTCGGTCACGCGCAGTTCCGTGCGGGCGCGGCCGGGGGCGAGATCGACCACCTCGATCCCCAGCGTCGCACAGAACGGGTCGGACTCGATCCGCTCGCGGGTCGCTTCGGGAACGTCGGGCATGCGCGGCGTGTTCCGCCAGCGGCGCCAAAGACGTGCTGGTCGGGGCGGGGCGTCGACGGGTGCTGGCGATTCGGCCACGCTTCTCCGGGAGCTATATACGGCGACTGGGCGAACCCGGGGGTATGCCGTACAGCTACGAACCGCACTACTTCGAGGAGTTCGAGATCGGCGAGGAGTTCATCAGCGTCGGGCGGACGGTCACCGAATCTGACTTCGTGATGCACTCCGCGCTCAGCGGCGACTGGACCGAGCTGCACACCAACAAGGAGTACGCCGAGGAGCAGGAGTTCGGCGAGCGCATCGCCCACGGCCCGATGACGTTCGTCCAGGCGACGGGCTTTGTCTACCGGACGGGCATCGTCGAGCGAACTGCGGTCGCGTTCCTCGGGATGAACTACATGGATCTCCCGAACCCCGTCACCATCGGCGACACGCTCCAACTCGAGATGGAGGTCTCCGAGAAGAAGGAGCTCAGCCGCGACGACGCCGGGCTGGTCGTGCTCGACTGCGTGATGGAGAACCAGGAGGACACCGTGGTGTTCGAGGGCGATATGAAGTTCCTGATCAAGCGGAAGGACGCCGAGGAAGACGCCGAATAGTCCGCGAACGCTCGACAGCGACTCCTACTCGAACTTCTTGAACTGCTGGAGGCAGTCGTTGCAGTAGTGGATCGACTGACAGCGCGACGGCCCGCGCGGGTGCTCGCGCTCGGTGTTCTCCGACCCGCAGTACGGACACTCCGCGCCTGTAGTTTCCCCACTCGTCGTGACACTGGGGTCCTGCTCGCCCGCGTCGGGGCTGGGGCCCGAAGCTGGCTCGTCGCTCATCGCTCCACACTGATCCCGAACTCCCGGAGCGCTTCCTTCCCCTGTTCGGTCACGAGGTCGAGCGACCAGTCCGGCGCCCAGACGAGGCGGACCTCGGCGTCGTCGACGCCGTCGACGCCCTCCGCTGCTTCCTCGACCTCCTCGAGGATGATCTCCCGGGCGGGACAGCCGCTGTAGGTCAGCGTCATGTCGATCGTCGCGTCGCCGTCGTCGAGTTCGAGCCCGTAGATCAGCCCCAGATCGACGACGCTGACGGGCATCTCCGGGTCCTCGACCTCGTACAGCGCGGCCCAGACCTCGCGTTCGAGCCCCTCGGCGCCCTCGCCGGTCGCGGGCACCTCCTCGGCCGTGCGCTCCTTCGTCTCGTACTCGGTGTAGCCACACGGCGTGGCGTCCTCGTCGGCCCGCGGGCGGTCGAACTCCTCGGGGCCGTCGGGTTCGCTACTCATCGTCCATGAGTGTGGTCGCTTCGTGGCGACCGAGGTTGCGGTAGGAGGAGACCATCTCCTCGTGGAGGTCGTGCCAGTGCTGGGTGTGTTCGTTGTCCCGGCCCGTCGGCGTCACCGGCTCGGCGTCGGTCGGCATCTCGAAGCCGAGGTCCGTGAGGAACGCGGTCGTGCGCTCCTCCCACTCCGTGCGCATCTCCTCGAGCGTGGCGTCGCGGATGCCGAGGTCGACGATATCCTCTTCGATATCGCCCACGGGCTCGAACAGCGTCAGCGCGTAGGGGTAGAGTCGGTCGAGCGCGGCCTGGACGCGCCGACTGGCTTCCTCGTCGTCGGCCATCCGGCGCAGCCAGTTCTCCGCGTGTTCCACGTGGTAGTCCTCCTCGCCCTGGATCCGACTGGTGCGGTTGCGGATCGCCTCGTACGTCGACCCCTCCAGCGCGGCGAGGCGGATCTCCTCGGCCACGTCGTAGAGGTAGCCCCGGAGGATCGCGTCGCCCCAGTCGCCCTCCGAGAACGGGAGCTCCACGAGGGTGCTGTGCTGGAAGTCGTCGGGCTCGCTCTCCCACAGCAGCGACTCCTCGGAGTAGCCGAGCTGCTGGATCGCGTCGTACCACAGCCGCGCGTGGCCGAGTTCGTCCTGGGCGTTGTTCGCGACCGCGAGGTCGGACTCCAGCGTCGGCGCCCGGACCTGCCAGAACGTGTAGCGCTCGGCCTGAACGTACTCGTCGTCGGCGAGCCGGAACAGCTGTGCCTCGACCGCATCGCGCTCCCGCTCGCTGAGTTCGTCGGGGGCGCCGAGGTCGGGTCGGGTGGTCGACATCAGCTGTCACCCCGCCGGCGCTCGGCGTCGATCTGTTCGTTCTCGGAGGCCTGAACCTCCTCGGCGGCCGCGTCGACGTTGTACGTCTGGGCGAACCGGTACGCCTTGTTCGTCGTGCCGCCGAAGGCGACCTCCTTGTCGGTGACCTCGCCGATGTAGCGCGACTGGACCAGCCAGAGGCTGTTGGGGTCGTCGTCGCCGTAGGCGTCGCCCGCGGCGGCTTTCGCGGCGTCGACGTCGTCTGCGGTCACCTGCCCGCAGTGAGCGTGGTAGCCGCCGGCGCGGTCCTGCCGGAACACCGCCCAGTCGGTCTCGCCGTCGACGGATCCGGCGTCCTCGTCGCCGTAGACGCCGCTGACTCGCTCCTGCGGGGCGACCCACAGCGAGTGGGTCGGCTTGCGGCGCCCGTGCTGGATCACGGCGAACTGCTTGGCCATCTCCCGGTCGGGCGCGTGGACGTTGCCACAGTGCTCGTGAGCTCTCCCGGGCGCCGCCTGCCGGAACACTTCCCAGATCATGGTCAGTCGGCCGCCTGCGGCGTGGGGCCGCTCCCGGTGGTCGACTGGCCGTCGAGCATGTCGCGCACCCACTGGACGGCCTCCTGGGCACGGGCCCGGCTGTCGATCTGTTCGATGCTCCCCTCGTACTCGTTCTTCGAGACGGTGAAGAACTCCTCCCAGTCGAGGTCGTCCTCGACAACCTCGTAGGTGCCGTCGCCGTTGTCACGGATGCGCGGCTCGTCGGGGATCTCCAGCCCGTACTCCTTCGCCTTGGGCATGTACGCGTTGAGGAACGCGTTCCGGAGTTCGTCGTTGGATTTCGTCTTCAGCCCCACCTGCTCGGCGAACCCGTGGTGGGTGCTCTGGTCGTCGGTCGGCCCGAAGAACTGCAGGATGCGGGGCCACCACTCCTCGAACGCCTCCTGAGTCATCTCCTGTTCCTTCTTGGAGCCGCTCATCAGCTCCCGCAGGATCGACTCGCC
This sequence comes from Halolamina sp. CBA1230, assembly GCF_002025255.2. Taxonomy (GTDB): domain Archaea; phylum Halobacteriota; class Halobacteria; order Halobacteriales; family Haloferacaceae; genus Halolamina. Next base: position 216,321 of record NZ_CP054587.1, on the reverse strand, counting down.
GTGTTTGACGTGCATCCCCTCCTCGAAGCAGATCTTGTCCATCGCGTGGGCGTACGGCTCCCAGCTCGAGGACTTCAACGTCGCCTGTCGGCGCATCGCCGCACCGTCGACGAAGAATGCGATCATCGGCGTCTCGACGTAGCTCTCCATCGGGTAGTGGAAGCAGTTGAGGAACTTCCCGTCGCCGTTGGCGAGATCGTCGAGCATCTCGTCGCGGGTCTTGATCCCCAGCGACTCGGCGGCCCGGTAGAGCATCTGGCCGTGGCCGATCTCGTCCTGCGTCTTTGCGCTGAACGCCATCTTGCGCTCGAGGCTCGGCGCCTTGCGGATGAACGGGCGCTCCAGGTAGGCGCCCATGATCTCGCTGTTCGCGTGGAACTCGAGCATCCGCGTCGCGGCCTCGCGGTACTCCCGGGGCAGGTCGTCGCGCGGGCTGAACGCGCGCGGTTCTGCCTGCTCTTTGACCTCCTCGATGTTCATGGTCGACCGTTGCCGACGATCGGCCTTACCCGTTCGGCAGTCCATAGACGGGTTTTAAATACACTCGGCGTCTCTCTCGGGCGATGATCGACGAGTGTCTGATGGCGGAGTTCCGCATCAGGGGCGACGACTGCCCGCTCGCGGACGCCTCCCGCGCCGCCGACGCGGTCGTCGACGTGGCGCCGCCGCTGTTGCGGGACGACGGCAACGTCCTCCTGCGGTTCAGTTCCGAACCGAACGAGGCGTTCACCGCCGCGCTCGACGCCGACGACCGTATCCGCTACCTCTACCGCGCGGCCGTCGACGACCGACACAGCTACCGCTGTCTCTCGCTCCAGCGCAGCGTCGTCCACGAACTCGTGAGCGCGGGATTCGTCGTCGAGTCGCTGCGCTACCAGCGCGGCGACGCCGTCCTCACCGGCGCCGTCGTCGGGCAGGAGATCCTCCAGGCCGTGATGGAGACCGCCGGCGAGACGGTCGGCGTCGAACTGGAGCGCGTGTACGCCCTCGGCCCGGAGGAGGACAGCCCGGTCGCCGAGCGCTGGGATCTCACGCCCGCCCAGACCGAAGCGATCAGGACCGCCGTCGAGATGGGCTACTTCACCGTTCCGCGCGGGACGACAGCGGGCGAGGTCGCCGACGCGATCGGGATCAGTAAGTCGGCGTTCCTCGAACGCCTCCGTCGCGGGCAGCACGCGCTGTTCTCGCAGGTGTTCGATATCGAGACCTGAGCCGGCGCCACGGTCGCAGCGGCGGGTACTAAGACGCCGCCGCCCCCGGACCTACCCATGCGAATCGACGACGGCGCAGTCAAGCGCATCACCTTCGACCGACCGGACGTGTACAACGCGATGACCACCGACGTCGCCACCGAACTGGCGGACGCGCTCGGCGACCTCGATCCCGAAACGCACGATGCGGCCGTGATCACGGGCGAGGGCGACGCGTTCAGCGCCGGCGGCGACATCGACTCGATGGCCGAGCGCGACTGGAACACCGCGGAAGCGTACGAGCGCGTCCAGGCGACGTTCGGCCGCGTCGCCGAGAACGCGCTCTCGGCCCGGGTCCCGATCGTCGCGAAAGTGAACGGCGACGCCGTCGGCGCCGGCCTGTCGCTGGTCGCAGTCTCGGACCTCGCTTACGCCGCCGAATCCGCGCGGTTCGGCGCCTCGTTCGTCAACGTCGGGCTGATCCCGGACATGGGCGCGACGGCGATCCTCCCGCACCTGATCGGCCTCCGGAAGACGAAGGAGCTGGCGTTCACCGGCGAGCTCGTCGGCGCCGACGAGGCGTCCGCGATGGAGCTCGTGAACGAGACGGTACCGGACGACGAACTCGACCAGCGGGTCGACGAACTGCTCGAAACGCTACAGAGCAAGCCGACATCGAACATCGGGCTCGCGAAGGAGGCGATCCACGACAACCTCGGAACCCCGTGGCATGACGGGCTCAAACGGGAGGCGAGCCTCCAGTCGATGGCGTACGACACGCCCGCCCACGAGGAGGGTGTCGACGCGTTTCGGGAGGGTCGTAAACCGGATTTCGATTGATCGAACTGAGTACAACGGTGTTCGTAGTCGAGATACCCGCCCTCACAGCAGACGATCGCTATCCGCACAGCAACACTATCTCTATCGTTGACCACTTGTGACCGCGGTGGCCGTTCACGAGGGGCAGAACCTTTCACCCCCCCGCGGCTACCCACGGGTGAATGACGACTGACACACCCTCCGCCTCGGAGGCGGGCGAGCGCTGTGAGGCAGTGCTCGACGCCATCGAGGGCGCCGTTATCGTCCGCCGAGAGTTCCTCGAAACGGTCCTCGTGGGCGTGCTCGCCCGCGGGCACGTGCTGCTGGAGGACGTTCCCGGCACCGGGAAGACGCTGACCGCCCAGAGCGTCTCGAAAGCGCTCGGCCTCTCGTTCTCCCGGATCCAGTTCACGCCGGACCTCCTGCCGGCGGACATCACCGGGACGAACGTGTTCCACGAGAACGAGGGCGACTTCGAGTTCCAGCCCGGCCCGATCTTCGCGAACGTGGTGCTGGCCGACGAGATCAACCGCGCGCCGCCGAAAACGCAGGCCGCGCTGCTGGAGGCGATGGCGGAGGGCCAAGTCACCGTCGAGGGCGAGACCCGAGAGCTCCCGGACCCCTTCATCGTGATCGCGACCCAGAACCCCGTCGAGAGCGAGGGGACGTTCCCGCTACCGGAGGCCCAGATCGACCGATTCGCGGTGAAGGACGCGATGGGCTACCCCGAACGCGACGGCGAGATCGAACTGCTCCGCCGGCGCGCGGGCCGTACCGAGCAGGTCCCCTCCGTCGAGCGCGTGCTCGACGACGGGATGGTCGAGACGCTCCAGCACGTGCCCGAGGAGGTCCACGCCGACCCCGACCTGCTGGACTACGTCGCCGACGTCGCCAGAGCGACCCGCGAGGACCGCCGCGTCGAGGTCGGCGTCTCCCCGCGCGGGACCCAGCGACTGTTCGAGATCAGCCGCGCCCACGCCACCCTGCGATCCCGGGAGTTCCTCATCCCCGACGACGTCAAGGCTGTCGCCGAGCAGGCGCTGGCCCACCGACTCGTGCTCACGCCGGAGGCGCAGGTCGACGGCGTCGACAAGGCGACCGTGATCGGGGACGTGCTCGATAGCGTCGAGGTGCCGACCGTCGACGCCGCGCCCGAGGCCTAGTCGGAGCGCCGGAACGCGAACGCCGTCCCCTCACCGACTTCTTCCCCACCGTCGACCGACTCCACTCGCAACCGCACGTCCCGCGTCGACCCGCAGCCACGGCTCACGAACTCCGCCCACTCGTCGCCGACCGAGACCGGGCCGGCGTGCGCTCGTCGGAGGTACTGCCGGTAGCGGTCCGTGTCGAGCGCGGCCGCGGTGGCATCGTCGCCGGGTTCGAACGAGAGCAGTAGCCGATCCGCAGTCGTCTCGGTCACGGTCGGCGTTGGCGCCCCACGGGTAAATCGCCCACGCCGACTCACCGTCCGGGTTCGCGGAGCCCGCGTTCGAAGAACGCCTCGTCGGCGCCGTCGCCGCCGACCGCCAGCGCGACCGCGAGTTTGATCCGTGCCTTCCACGCCGGGAGATCGCCCGCCCAGAGCACCCCCAGATCGTCGAGCGTCGTCGCGCCGCCCGGGCCGCCGTACAGCGGCGCGGTCGCGCCCTCATGACACCGGGATGCGATCGCGACCGGGATCCCGGCGGCCCGGACCTCCTCGATCGCTTCACAGAGCGATCCGGTGGTGTTTCCGAGTCCCGTTCCGGCGACGACGACCGCGTCGACCGCGGGATCGGCCGGGTCACCGACCACACGACGGAGCGTGTCGCCGTTCACGCCCAGTCCGGAGGTCAGGATCGGGATCTCCGCTCCGACTTCACCGACCCCTGGCGCAGCGTCCGCGTAGCTCCGCGGTTCCCGGAACAGCCGAATCCCGGCCGGCGTGAACTCGCCGACGGGGCCGCGCTCGGGCGAGCGGAACGTCGACAGCGCGCTGGTGTGGGATTTCACCACGTCGCGGGCGGCGTGGATCTCGTCGTCGAAGACGAGGTACGTACCCGACTTGGCGCGCTCGTGGGTGACGGTTCGGGCCGCCGCGAGCAGGTTCGGCGGGCCGTCGGTCCCCACCTCGTCGAACGGTCGCTGGGCGCCCGTGAACGCGACCGGAACCCCGAGCGCCGTCGTCAGATCGAGCAGGTACGCCGACTCCGCCATCGTGTCGGTGCCGTGGGTGACGACGATCCCGTCGGACTCCTCGGCCGCCCGCTCGGCGGCACGCCGGATCGCCGCTGCCCGGTCCCACGTCACGTCGAACCCGGAGACGCTCGCGACTCGCTCGACGGTGAACGACGCCAGGTCGGCGAGTTCCGGGACAGCGTCGACCAGTTCCTCACCTGCCTTCGACGGCGTCTTGCCGCCGTCGCCGTCCGTGCTGGCGATGGTGCCGCCCGTGCTCAGTAGCGTGACGTCCATGGCAGAGCGGGAGGCCGATGGGCGATACGCCGCGGGATTCCGGCGAGGGTTGCCGCCACTCCCGCCCCGCCGCGCTGCCGTCCCACGGATACTTACCAGTCGGGAGCCACGTCGGAAATATCTCCCCCGTATGACTGAGACCACCGACCCGGGCTCGATCCGGGCAGTCGTCGATCGCCCCGACGAACTGCTCGATCGGGCGGATCGTGCCCCCGAGCCGACCGAGTTCGTCGTCACGCCGGAGCGACTCCACCGCCGGAACCTGAAGCGACGGCTCGCCGAGCGAGCCACGCCGCGAAGCAGCCTCTGGCTCACCGACGCGACCGCGATCGCGGCTCGACTCTTGGATACCGACGACGCGCCGAACGGGACGATCGACCGGATCGACCGACTCAAACACCTCGAAGAACTGCTCGCCCGGGACACCGAGGCGAACGAGCGCCTGCGCGCCGCAGTCGGGAGCGACCTGACTGCCCGCGTCGAGACGATCGCCGCGGCGCACGACCGCGTCGCCGAGATGACTGCCTGGGACGAGCAGCGCCTGAACGCGCTGTCGACGGTCGCCAACGAACTCCCCGCTGTCGCCGCACGGGACACGACCGACCTCCTCGCCGGCGCCCGCGCGCTGGAGCAAGGGCTGGCCGACCGCGTCGGTCCCGTCCACTCCCGCGAGACGCTGCTACCGGCCGCAGCCGACGCACTCCGGGAGCGCCCGGATCTCTGGACCGAGGCGTTCCCGACGGCCGAACGGCTCTCCGTGGCCGGCGTGAGTGCGGTCGACGCCCCGCTGCTCTCGCTGCTTGAGGCCGCAGCGAACGCCGGTGTCGACGTGACACTCTCGCTCCGGCCGGGGACGGGGCCAGCGATCGTCGACCGACTCCGGAACGGCGCCAGCCTCGCAGTCGACGACAGGAACGCGTCGGTCACTCCCGACCTCGCTGCCACGGAACTCGTCGCGGACACGCCCGAGGCGGAGGCGCGGCTCGCGGCCGCGGTCGTCGCCGCCCACCGCCGGAACGGCGTGTCGCCGAGCGACGTGCTGGTGGTTGCCCGCGACGCCGCCGAGTACGAACGCCCGCTCCGGCGGGCGATGGAGCGACAGGGTGTGAAGCTCGCGGTCTGGGCACAGCTCCCCGTCGAGCGGACGATCCCGTACCGCCAGTTCGCGGCGACCTGTGCCGTTCTCGCCGCCGACGAACTCGAACTGGAACGGCTGCTCGAACCGCTGGAGTTCCACTGGGTGCCGCCGGCGCTCGCTGAGGAGGATACCGACGCGCCAGCGTGGCCGCTGTCCACTGGCCGGATCGGTGATCTGCGGACGGCGCTCGCCGAGGACCCGGCGGTGGAGCGCTCGCTCGACGGCTGGGCCGAGCAGCTTTCTGCCGCCGTCGACGCCGGCGAGATCGATCGAGGTCCTGTGCGATCACTCGGACAGTTCCTCGACTGGGCCCGTGAACAGCCGGGAACACCTGACCCCGCCGCGATCCACGGGACGTTCGAGCCGCTGGTCGCTGCCGGCCGCGACGTCGCGCTGCCGGCCGTGTTCGCGGACGACGACGCCGGCCTCGGCCGGACATCGCGGTACGCCCGCGCGCTCAGTCGGATCGAGGAGCTCCTGACCGACACGCGAGCGAAGTACCGCGAGTGGCTCGACACCGGCGACGTGCCGCGGTCGTGGCTGGCCGTCGCCGATCTCGCGGAGCGGGTGGTGACAACGCGCCCCGGCCGGCGCGAACACGCCAACGCCGCGACGGTCGACGTGATCGACGCGACGGACGCGTGGTTCAGGGAGGCACCCCACGTCGTCGCCGTGGGGCTGGTCGACGGCGTCTGGCCGCGTCGGGCCGAGAGCGTGTTTCCCGAAGCGCTCCGGCAGTCGGTCGTCGCGGGCGACAGCGCTGCCGCTCGTCGGCTGGCGGTCCCCGGCCGATGGACCGTCGCCCGCGAGGCCGACCACCTCGCGAGCGGCCTCGGCGCCGCGACCGAGACGCTCTGCTGTACGCGGTACCGCCGGGACCGCGAGGGCACTGCACGCGAGCGCTCGCCCCTGCTCGCGGACGTGTCGACTCAGCACGTCGACGACGGGGCGGTGCAGTCGCTCCTCACGGCGGGAACGCTCCCGGACGCCCTCGCCGCCGACGGGGGTGGTTCGCCATGACTGATAAGGAGTCGGCCGACGACGGGAACGGCTACCGGCGGCTCGAAGACGCTCAGGCCGAGATCCGCGACGCGTTCTTCGCGGCGGACTCGGGACTGTTCGTGCTCGACTGCGGACCGGGATCGGGTAAATCCGTCACCGCCGACAGTATCGCCGCGGAGGACCTCGCACGCAAGGCGCAGGCGGGGGTCGACAGCCCCGCGGAGACGCTCTGTCTCACCTCGTTCTCCCGGGACGATGCGGCGAGCATCCTCCCCGGCGTCGAACGCGCGCTCCGAGGGCTCGCCGACGACCCCGAGGCGCCGGTGGACCTGGACGCCGAGACGGCGGCGGAACTGGGGACCGCGCTCCGCGGGAGCGACCGCGTCGGCACCATCGACAGCGTGCTCGGGGCGGTGTTCGACGCCGTCGCGGGCGAGGTCGGGTTCGACGAGGTGCCGGAAGTCGGGGATAGTGCCGCGCTCGCGGGTGTTCACGGTGATGCGCTCGACGTGGTTCGGAGCGATACGTCGCTGGCGGAGCCGCTCGCGACGCTCGACGACGCCTACCCCGGCGGGCGCTACGACGCCGACACGGCCGACCTGTTGGCTGCGGCGCGGGGCGCCTGCCGGGAGCGTCGGCTCTCGGTTCCGGAGCTCCGCGATCGGCTGGAAGCCGTAGCCGAAGGAACGTACCCCGACGGTCCGCCCGAGTCACTGGAAGACGTCCTGCGTGACGCCGAGCGCTTCTTCGGTGCCGAGGAGCGCGAAGCAGTCGAACGGGAACTGGAGGGGGAAGGGTCGGACGCGGTCGTCGATGCGGACGCCGACTGCCACGACCGCTGGTTCGCGGCAATCGACGCGCTCTGTACGGTGCTGCCCGCCTACCTCGACGCCTACGACGAAGCGTGCCGGGCGGCCGGCGTGGTCGCCCACGTCGACGTCGCCCACTGGGTCGCGACGTTCTTCGAGGCCGCCGACTACGAGAGCGCGTTCCGGGAGCGCCTGCGAGAGCGCTGGACCGACCGGCTCTCGACGGTGATCGTCGACGAGGCACAGGACGTCTCCCGCGCCCAGCACGACGCGCTCGCGCCGTTGGTCGACGCCGACACGCGGGTCCTGCTGGTGGGCGACCGCGAGCAGTGTATCTACGCCTGGCGAAACGCCCAGCCGAGCCTGTTCGACCAGGCCGCGACGGAAGGTCGATACTTCGGCGTCGACTGGGAGCCCCACGAACGGCGGACTGCGACCAGATCCTACCGCTTCCGTCCGTCGATCGCCGCGGCGATCGACACCGTGTTCGACCCGGTGTTCACGGACTCCACCCGGGGAGCTGCTGACGCGGCAGCGGCGTCCGGCCAGGAGATCGAAGGGTACGACCACCTCTCCGCCGTCCGCGAGCCGACATCCGACCCGAACGTCCACGTCGCCGCCTTCGCCGAGCACGGCCGTCCCGGATCGCCGACATGGGTCGACCCCGAGGAGGGGCTGGGCGAGGCCGAGGCCCTCGCCGACTGCATCGCGACGGGGCTCGAATCGGGACGGTTCGACCGCGATGACGGTGAAGATCCGGGCGTGACGGTGTTGTTCCACCGCCGAACGCACATGGACACGTACGTCGACGCGTTCGCCGACGCCGGTCTCTCGGTGCGGGACGCCAGCCGCGCGCTGTTCGGCCACCCGCTCGTGGGCGCGGTCAGTGCGGTGGTCGACTGGCTCCGCGCACCCACGACGCAGGAAGCGACCCTCAGACTGGTCAACGACGACGACCTGCCGATCGACGGGCTGGTCGACCGACTCATGCGCTCGGACTGGTCGATCGGGAGCGTCGCCGAGTCCGAGTCGATGCGGGGGACGAAGGGAGCGGTCGTCGACGGACTCGCCGACCTCGCGAACCGGCGTGCCGACCACCTCGCGATGGCGGGCGCGGACGTGGTGGGCGACGTGATCGAGACGCTCTCGCTGGCCGAGGACCCGCTCGACCAGAGCGCGACCGCCGCTGACGACGAGGCCGTCCTCGACCGACTGGTCGGCGTCGTCGCCGACTGGGAGGGCGACCGGACGTACTCGCTGGCCGAACTCGCGACGGCGCTGGATCACGCGCGCCGGAACCCCAAGAGCGGGCCGAGCCTCCCGACCGCCGCCGAGGCCGACGTGACCTTCCGCACGATCCACGGCGCGAAAGGCGACGAGGACGACGTAGTCGCGGTGGCGGACCTCGGCACCGGGCTGGGTCGCTACGGCGCCTACCTCGACCGGTTCGTCGCGCACGGGCGCCACGTCGCGCTCGCGCCGCCGGAGCCGGCGGTCGGCGACGACTCCCCCGACCTCGGCGGGACGGTGCTCGCCGGCGGCCCGTACGACCCCGACGCCTCCCCCGGCGACGGCAGCGCGGGCCTGCGCTGGGCGAGCGAGGCGTGGGTCGACGGTGATCCGCCACGGCTCGCCGGCCCGCCGCCGCTCCGAGCGCCGGTCGCGGCCGCGCGCGCCGAGCGCTGGCGCCTGCTGTACGTCGCGCTCTCGCGGGCGCGGGACCACCTCGTGCTCCCGCTCCCCGGCCGGCGTTCCGCGCCGACGCCGCGGGACCGCTGGGTCGACACCCTCCGGGAGACGCTCTCGTTCGACGCCGACCGCGAGGGCGAGTACACCGTCGAGACGCCCGGCGACCACGACCCGCTGACTGTCGCCGTCCATCGCGCGGACGGTGAGAACCCGACGTCGACGGCGGAAGAGTCGGCCGCCGACGGGACGGACCGCCCGGACCCACTTCCCGAACGTGGCTGGACGCCGCGTTTCATCAACCCGAGTACGGTGTACGAACTCTCCGCGGCGCCGGAGGAGGGCGTGCTCGCCCACCTCAGCGGCCAGCCGCTCCACGCCGAGCAGGACGGCGTCACGGTGCCGCTGCCGTTCGAGACGATGGGGCCGGAGGTCGTTGGCGACGTGGCCCACGACGTGTTCGCGACCGCACTCTCGGCGGGCGTCGACGCCGACACGCTCCGTGATTGTGGCGGTCCGCTCCCCGTAGCGCTGGATCGGGCGATCGACGATCACGCCCGCGGTGTCGCGCCCGACGAGCGCGAGCAGTTGCGCCGCTACGTCGAGGGAACGCTCTGCCCGCAGCTGGCGGGCACGGAGAGCTACGAACGGCTGGCGGCAAGCGAGCGGCGCCACGTTGAGGAGCCGCTGGACGCCGTGGTTCGTGTCGAGGGACTGGCCGTCGAAATCGGCGGCCGGGCGGACGTCGTCTCGGTTGCCGCCGACAGCGAGTGGCACGTCGACGAACTCAAAGTCGGGCTGCGCCCGCCCGAGCCCGAGCTCCGGGAGCGCTACGAACTCCAGGCGGCGACGTACGCCTGGCTCCTCGAGCGACAGGGACCGGAGTCGGTGACTGCGACAGTGACGACCGTGGGTGCGCACGAGGAGCGCACCACCGTCGACGCGGGGGAGGACGACGTCCGCGACCTGCTCGATCGGCTCGCCGACCGTCGCTGGAACTGCCAGCGGTAGCTGTCCGGCTTCTCGGCCGCCAGCGATCCGTCCCCGTTGCTTGACGTCACGGCCCCTGGAGAACGTGGAGAACTCGTGAGAACTGCGCTTCGCCCGAGCTACCGCAGTCGCTCCCGATCCCCCGTCAACGGTCGCGACGCCGGCTTACAGCGTCACCGACGCCACTAGCGCGATCACGAACAGCGAGACCGCGATCGCCGTCACGCCGGACGTCGTGCTACCGTCGTCGCCCGGCGAGTCAGTCAGGAACATCGTTCCGAACACGCCGCCGACCGCGACGACGACGCCCGCCCACGCGTACGCCATGTTGACCAGCTCACTTGCCATACCACCCGGTTCGAACGCCGCCACTATAACTTCCCGGTCCGAGCCGTTAGCAGTGTTCAGATAAGGATAAAGAGTGAGGTGGAGCGATCTTCTGGTGCTTTATGCTACAAATTGCCTGGTTCAACGAATATTGGAGCGAGATAGAGTAGATATTTTTGAGCGAGAAGCAATACCGATTCAGTTTATGAAGCTCGGTATTCAGCTCCATCTGCGTGGACTATCTCGTTGGGATGCTCGCGAATGATGTTCCTATCTCAATATCCCTCAACCTCTGTAGTACGCCAGCGCTATCGGGGGTAGTGGATGGCGTACCTAACTGCCCAGTAAGGCGCTGAATTTTCCGAGGACGCCTGCCAACGAGGAGCGGGAATCGGCGTCAAAGAATTCGGCGAGGAACCCCATGTGTTCGAACACGAGATCGCACTGCTCGAACTCTCGCTTCGCGTTTTCCCGTGCCGTCTCCTGTTTCGATTCATTCCCGTTCATCCCGGCCGTCGCCGCGACATCAAGTTCGCTGCAGCCCTGGGCCATCGCCTCCGCGACACATATGGTACGCTCGATCATCCTGCTGAATTCGTCCCGGTAGTCATCCGAGTTGAGGGACTCTGCTTGGGTCTCGAACGACGAACTGGCGCTGTAGAACCCCGAGGAAGCCTCCTCGTAGGCTCGATCCTCGTAGTCTTCGATCGCCGTCTCGACATCGGTTACGATCTCGAGGAATTCCTTGAAAAACGAGACCAACTCCTCCATATCGACGATCTCGGCCTCGAACTGATTCAGCTTCTCTCGGTAGAGCTCCTCCGTTAGTTCAGTTGGAGCAGTCGCGTCTTCGGGGTCTGAGTCACGCCGAAGTTTCTCCAGATTCGTCTGTACTGTGTCGATATCGTCCTCGAAAAGTCCGGCCGACTGCTCCATCTCGAGATCGGCTCCCGCATAGGCTGCCGTCTCGATCGTGAGCAGATCTTCTGCTGCGCTCTTGATTTCGACTTGTGCCGGTGCCGCCCACCAGAGGTACCAGTGAACACCGGTGAGGCGTTGGTGCTGGGTTCGGAGTTCGTCGGGAGTTTCCGCAGTCATTTCGTCCGCTGCGGTATCGAGGTGGTCCTGTGCGGGGTTGAGGGCATTTCGGACCTCTTGCTGGGAGAACGGGACAGACGTGGCCGTGACGTCAAGGATCGTCCCGTTCAGAGGATCGAACGCGTCCAAAGCGGCGTCAAGATCCTCGATTGCTGCCCGCAGTTGAAGTTCGACTTCTGAGGGTTCGGGTGTTGCCGTCGGCGTCGGTTCTGAAGTGGGGCTTGGTGTTTCTGTGTCAGTTGGGGTGGCCGTGTCAGTCGCCGTCGCGGTCATGGTCGACATCGCGGTTTCGGTTGGTGACTGCGTCGCGGTATCCGTTGGCGTCCCGGAACACCCGGCGAGTACCAGTCCGGCTGCGGCGAGATACGACCGTCTATCCATAGGTATCTACTTGCCACGCTATGTTTTAGTTCTGGCTCTCAGAGAATATTTTTCGATGCCGGTGGACGCTAGCCACTCCGCCCCCCTGCTCACGCGAGCCGAATTGCATCGAGCCGCTCGGCCGAGGTGGACAGCTATATCCGACCCCATCCCCGACGGCGGGGTATGCGGATGGAACTGCGGGTCTGCAAACACTGCTACGAGGGTGAGCACGGGAACGCGGAGAAGACCGCGGTGACCCGTGACATGGTCAGCTGTGCCGAACGGGTCCGGGAGTACAAGGACCTGATCGGGATGGACACCCTCTACATCAACAAGGTGGTCGAGGGCGAGCCCGGCGGCTCGGAGGCGCTGCCGGCGATCGTCGCCTCGATCGAGGACGGCCAGATCCAGCTCTCGGACACGCAGCTGGTGATGGAGGACGACGACGGCAACATGCTCGTCTACCCCGAACCCGAGGACGTGCTCGAAGTGCTCACCCGGAACATCGACCAGATCCAGCAGCACGCCACCGAGGACGTGACCGTCGAACTGTCGACGGAGAGCGCGGAGCTGGTCTCCTAACGCCGTCCCTTGACGCTCGCGCGCGAGCGACGGCTGTCACTGTCCGTTCGAAAAAGCGAAGAAAGGTAGCTGCGGCGTCAGTCCGCGGCTTCGGCGTCGGCGCTCTCGGCCTCCTGCTCGGCCATCTGCTGCTCCCAGCGGATGCGCACGAGGTTACCGTACACCGACAGCACCATGCCGAGGAACAGCACGAGCACGCCGATGTTGACGCCGACGGTCAGCAGCAGGTTCGTCGGGCCGCCGCCGACCAGCAGTTCGAGCGACACCGGGTAGCCGGTGTCGAAGATGCTGGCGGTCAGCACGCTGACGATCCCGATCACCGTTGCGGCGCCGGCGAGGTTCGACGCGCTCGCCCAGCCCGGGGAGAGCTGGAGGCGCTCGATGCCGGTGCCGTCGTCGTCATCGTCGTCGTCGCTGTGCTCCTCGGGGATCATCGAGCGCGGGATGAACGCCTTCGTCTCCACCGGGTAGAACGCGGGGTGGAACCCGTGCTCGAAGATGTGGAACATGACCCCCATCAGCATCACGACCCCGAGCAGGCCGTGGAACACGACGAAGGCCATCGCCGCGGTCTGGGTCGCGAAGTACTGCATCAGCCCGGTCTTGCTCCAGATGAGCAGCCCGGAGATCGACAGCAGCGTGAGCTCGAACGCGAAGATGAAGATCACGCCCTTGCCGACGTAGCTCAGCAGCGGGATCTCGTCGGCGGTGCCGCCGGCGAACTGGCGGGCGTTGGGGTGGCGCTCGTCGGCGTTGCCCAGCACGAACTGGATGTCCTGCAGGAACGCCCTCGCGTCGCCCGGCGTCGGCAGCACTTCACGGAAGTTCGAGCGGCCCGTGTCCGTGGTCACCATCATTAGCACCCAGAACACGACCAGCGCGAGCAGCCCCACGCCGAACACGCGGTGGAGCGCGGCGACCGAGCCGGAGCCACCCATCAGGGTGAGCATCCACCAGAGCTCGTCGTTGAACATGATGGCATAGCCCGTGAAGAACAGGAAGAACACGTCCATGGCGAGCAGCGAGTGGAACACCGTCGTCATGCGCGTGAACTTCCCGTGGTCGAGGTTCGTCATCGGCTCTCACCTCCGTCGTCGGCAGTACCGCCGTCCTCGCCGGCTCCCCGTGCCGGCGAGCCACCATCCGTCGCGACGCGGGACTCGCCGGGCTGACGCATCCGCGCTGCGAGGCGACGGAACGCGCCCCAGTGGACGAACACCATCACCAGGATGAACAGTCCCATCAGTACGTCGATCGCGTGGATCGCTTCGACCATGAACACGAGCCAGCCGATCTCGTTGCCCTGTGCGAACGAGGTGCCGACCCCGCCTCCCTCGACGGTCGGCCGGACGCGCTGCAGGCGCTCGTAGAAGATGTTGAACCCGCTGACGACCCAGATCAGCCCGAGGGCGACCGCTACCGAGATCACGGCGTTGACCGCGACGACGATCCCCGAGTAGCTGCTGACGTCGTCGTCCTCCTCGGTCGAGTCGCTCATACGCCGAACGCCTCCGCGTCGTCTTCGCCGAAGACGATCTCCATCGCCTCGTCGTTGAAGAACGCTCCGGAGTCACGCTTGTCGAGCTCGTCCGCGATCTGGTCGGAGGTGCCCACGAGGATAGCGTCGGTCGCACACTCCTCGGCACACGCCGGCCCCTTGCCGACGTCCTGTCGCTCCTGGCACATCGTACACTTGTCCATCGTGCCGCCGGTGCCGAATATCTCCGCCGAGCCGTCGTTCGCGCCCGGGAACTGCGGGGCGCCGAACGGGCAGGCCGAGAGGCAGTACTGGCAGCCGATACAGACGTCGTCACGCACGTCGACGAACCCGTCGTCCTTCTTCACGAGGGCGTCGACCGGACAGACCGACACGCAGGGCGCGTTCTCGCAGTGGTAACACTGCATCGGGATGCTGGTCTCGCCCGGTTTCTCGCCCTGGGCCATCGCCTGATTGGGGTTCGCGTTGAGCCCCTCGGCACCCTCCTCGCCCTCGAGCATCGTCGAGATGCTGATGCGCTGTTCGTCGCGGGGTGTGTCCCACGTTCGGTTACAGGCGACTACACAGCCGCCACAGTCGATACACGCGGCCACGTCGGGGAAGATGCGCGTATCCTCACCGGTGCTCATCACCCCTTGGCCGATTATTTCGGTGTTTGATTCGTTGGTGGACATCTTACTGAGTGGATTTGTGGTCGCGGGTGTCGAACTCCTTCTGCTGGCCGAAGCCCGCCTCGTCCTGCGGGAACGAGAACGTCTCCAGGTCGACGTTCATGTTGAGCTCGTCGACCAGCTCCTGCGTCGCTGGGCGGACCTTCGCCAGCGCCGCCTTGGTCTCCTGCATCTGAGTCTCGACGTCGTACCCGCGCGAGGTGATGAAGTTCGCCGAGTCGCCGATGGCGAACGGCTCGTTGCCGTCGGGGTACTTCTCGAGCAGGCTCTCGCCCTTCGCGATCCCGCCCCAGTGGTACGGAAGGAAGATCTCCTCCTCCTCGGGCCCGTAGCCGGGACGGGGTGTGACGCGAGACTTGACCAGGACCGACCCACGGTCCGTCGTGGAGACGACGACGAGGTCGCCGCCGTCGATCCCCATCTCGTCGGCCATCTCCGGGTGGATCTCGGCGTACATGTGGGGCTGGAGGTCGGCCAGGTACTCGTTGGAGCGGGACTCCGCCCCGCCACCCTGGTGCTCGACCTGCCGGCCCGTGGTCATGACCGTGCTGAACGCCTCTTCGTCGCTCGGATCGTTCGCGGCGGCGGTCGCACGCTCCTGGACCGCCGCGTTGTTCTGGTCGAGCCGGTAGAAGTTGGTCTGCTGGCCGTTCGCGGGCCACTCCTCGACCAGGTCGGGACGCGGGCTCTCGACCGGCTCCCGGTGGACCGGGACGGTGTCGATGAAGTTCCACGTGACCCCACGTGCGCGGCCACGCCCCGTCGGCGCGTCGGGCTGCGCGTAGTCGTACTGCTGGTAGAACTCCTCGTCGAAGTCCGTCCCGTAGCGCTCGTTCATCGCGACCGCCGTGTCGTAGACGGACTGCTCCGGGTCGAGCGCGTACGCGTACGGGAGCGAGAGCTGATCGGGGTTGGAGTAGTCCTCGGGCAGCGTCGTCGCGAACCCGGGGTACTGCGGGACGCCGTTGACCTCGCCGTCGAAGTCGGACTCCCAGTCGGGGGTGTACGGGTCACGCAGGAGGTTCAGGGCTTCCTCGCCGCCCTGGTCGTACGTCTCCTGCATCGGGTACTCCTTGTCGCCCGTGTTCATCCCCTCCCACTCCTCGGGTGTCGGCGCCTGGACACCCCAGCGGGCGCGGAAGTCCTGCCCGCCGTTCCGTGGGTCGAGGTCGTCGTTCCAGATGATCGGCGTCCCGGGGTGGCCCTCGCCCCAGCAGGGCCACGGGAGCTGCCAGAACTCCCCGGAGACGGGGAGCCCCTCCTCCTCACACCGGAGGTTGTCCGTGGAGAACGCGTAGTCGTACTCCTGCTGTTCCTGCAGGCGCTGTGGGTCCTGCTGGTAGCCGATCGTTCGGACGCCGAGGTTGACCTCCCGGAGCACCTCCTCGTAGGTGCTCTTGCCGTTGTAGAGGCCGGGACCCGAACCCCAGTCGAAGTGCTCGCCGAAGCCGAAGCGGGCCGCGAGCTCCTGCATGATCTCGAGGTCCGGCTTCGTGTTGTGCGAGGGCGGCCGCACCGGCTCGGACCACTGCACCGAGCGGTGGGAGTTGGTGAGCGAGCGGTGGTGCTCGTACTGCGAGGCCGCCGAGAGGATCACGACGTTGTCCTGATCCGACAGCACCGACGCCACGGAGGGGAACACGTCGACGACGACGACCAGATCCAGCCGGTCCATCGCGTCCTTCATCTTCTGCATCTCCGAGATGGAGTTGATGGAGTGCCCCCAGATGACGACGGCTTTCAGCTCGTCAGGCTGGTACAGCGGCGTCTCGTTGAGCCGCTCCTCCTGGGGGAGCCCGCCGTCGAACCAGCGGGCGACGGTCATCCCCTTCTGGAACATCATCGAGCGGTCGTTCGGGAACGTCTCGTCGACTTCCCCCTCGCCCGACTGCCGGGTGTACTTCTCCTCCGGCATCAGGTCGTAGCGGTCGTACAGTTCCTCGAAGGAAATATCGCCGCTCGTGTACGGGCTCTCCGACCACACTTCGCTCCAGTAGCGCCAGGAGCCGGGCGAGCCGACCGCGTAGTAGCCCGGCAGGATGTGGCTCGCGACCGCGAGGTCGGTCGCCCCCTGGACGTTCGCGTGGCCACGCATGACCTGCAGGCCGCCGCCGGATCGGGCGGCGCTCCCGGAGGCCAGCGAGGTGAGCGCGTACGAGCGGATGTTCTGGGTCCCGTTGTTGTGCTGGGTGCCGCCCATCGCCCACTCGATCTGGACGTTCGGCGCGTTCTCGGCGATCAGATCGCCGAGTTCCTGGATCTGCTCCTGGCTCACCCAGGTGATGTCCTCGACGGTCTCGAGGTCGTACTGGTCGAGTTCGGACTCGACGTCGGGCCAGCCCATGACCCGCTCCTCGAGCATCTCCCGGTCGAGGTTCTGCTCGTCCCGGAGATACTTCATCAGCCCCATCATCAGGGCGACGTCGGTGCCGGGCCGCATCCGGTAGTAGTAGTCGCCTTTCGCCGCGGTCTTTGTGAACCGCGGGTCGACGGTGGCGATGGTGCCGCCGCGCTTCTGGCCCTCGAGGATGTGCTGCATCGCGATCGGGTGGGCCTCGGCCGGGTTCTGGCCGATGATGATGTTGAGATCGAAGTTGCGGTAGTCGTTGATCGTGTTGGTCATCGCCCCGTACCCCCACGTGTTCGCGAGGCCGGCGACGGTGGTGGAGTGGCAGATCCGGGCCTGGTGGTCGCAGTTGTTGGTTCCGAAGATGCTCGAGAGCTTCCGGAACGCGTAGGACTCCTCGTTGCAGAAGTGGGCCGACCCCATCCACATCACCGAGTCGGGGCCGTGCTCCTGCCGGATCTCCTCGATCTCGCCGGCGACCTTGTCGAGCGCCTCGTTCCAGCCGACCTTGCGCCACGACGTGTCCCCCTCCTTCACGAGGGGGTGTTTGAGTCGGCGCTCGGAGTGCTCGCTGCCGTAGATCGCGGCACCCTTCGAGCAGAGCGAGCCGTTGTTTATCGGGTTCTCGTGCCAGGGCTCCTGCCCGACGAAGGCGTTCCCCTTCCGTTCTCCCCGGAACCCACAGCCGACGGCACAGAAGTTACAGACCGTCTTCGTGAGTTCGCCCTCATCGTCGGTTCCGTCGACCTCCCCGTCACTTTGAGCGAGCGCCTGTCCCGCGCCGCCGCCCCCGAGGGCAACCGCGCCGGCCAACGCGCTCGCCTTCAGGAACGACCTGCGGTCCAGGTCGAGGGAGACTGGTTCTGAACTCATTGTTGAATCATGTCGTGCCAACGATACGTGTTGGCACGAATTAACGGAAACACGGACGGGTACTCCTTGAATCCATCGCACGCCTGTACCGCGATTTCGGGGCGTATCTACGGGTTTCGCGCCCGAAATGAAACTGAATTACCGAACATGAATCCGATATCTCGACTCGACGAAACCGATACCGTAAACTGTCCGACTATTTTTCGGTCTACCAAAAGTAAAACTGCCCGTGTCGCAAGCCCTATTGGGAGGGGTGGGTAAGCGCTCGGACGATGAAGGTAGGCGCGTTCGTCTGCGACTGCGGCGCCCCCGACGCCATCGACGCGGCGGGCGTCAGGGAGGGCGTCGGCGACGACGACGTCGAGGTGGTCGCCAGCGCGAGCCACCTGTGTGGCGACGGCCTCGGGAAAGCGGCGGCCGTCGTCGAGGAGTACGACCTCGATCACGTGGTGGCGACCGCCCCCGACGCCGGCTGCCAGCAGCGGATCCGCGAGATGGCCGAGGCGCAGGGGCTCCACCCCGACGCTACCGCGTTCGTCGACCACCGCGAGGGCTCCGGCTGGGTCCACGACACCCCCGAAGCCACCGAGAAGACCGCCCGGACCATCGACGCGACCGTCGCCGGCCTGCGCGAGGAGTCGCCCTCGCGGACGGTGTCGAAGGAAGCCGGCGACCACGTCGTGGTCGTCGGCGACGCCGCCGCCGCCGCGTCGCTCTCGGGACGCGCCGACGTGACGCTGCTCGCCAACGGCAAGGAGTTCGGCGACCCGGACCACGACCTCGACGACGTCGACGTCGAACGCGGCCGGCTCCGTGACCTCTCGGGCTCGTTCGGCGAGTTCGAACTGGCCGTCGAGACCCGCGTCACCGAGGACTGTATCGGCTGTATGGAGTGTGTGAAGCAGGGGCCCGACGGAGTAGTCAGCTCCTACCCGGTCGACATCGCGCCGGACGCGCCGGACGGCGACTACCTCGACTGCTGTCCGGTCGACGCCATCGAACCCGAGGGCGTCGAGCGGACGATCGAGGCCGACCAGGTCGTCTACCCCGGCGGCCCGACGCGGGCGCGGGGCGGCCAACTCGGCTACTTCTCGCACTTCGACGGCGGCGTCGCCGCGGCCGTCGAGAGCCAGCTCGGCGGGATCAGCAAACCCCAGCACCTCGATATCGACATGGATCTCTGTGCCTCGGGCGACTCCGGCGTCGAGGGCTGTACGCGTTGTACGGACGCGTGCCCGCACGAAGCCGTCTCCCGACCATCGGTGGACGAAGTCGAGTTCGACCAGACCGCCTGCATGGACTGTGGGGCGTGTACTTCCTCGTGTCCCACGGGCGCGGTCGAACTCCGCGAGCCGACGAACAAGCGGCTGGCGCGGGAAGTGGAGTCGCTGCTGGACATCGAGGAGGGCGGCCGGCTCTCGAACTTCTTCGGCGGCGACACGGGCATCGACTCGCCCGTGATCGCGTTCGTCTGCTCGGAGCAGGCCGCCGACGCGCTTTCGAGCTACGGGCGCCGCGCCGGCCGCGGCGAGGACGTCGCCTACCAACCGATCCTCCCAGTTCGCGTGAACTGTACGGACACGGTAGGCGAGGCGCAGGTGCTCCACGCGCTCGCGGCGGGCGCCGACGGCGTCGCCATCGTGGGCTGTGGCGACGCGTGTCTCCACTCCGGCCCCGACCCGAAGGCGGAACTGGTCGACCGGATGAACGTCGCCACCGGCGATCTCGAACTCGGCTCGCGGACCGCCTTCTTCGCCCCCGAGGGCGACGATCCGACCGCCTTCGCGGACGAACTGGACGAGTTCGTCGAGGATCTTGAGCCCTCGCCGCTCCCGACCGGCGAGTACGAGGCGACTGGGACGGGCCGGCCGGACTCCCCCCGCGAGCCGTTCACCACTCACGACTGGGCGCTGGAGTCGCTGCGGGCCATCATCGAGGAGACGGAGCCCGAACGCGACGTGATCCGCGGGCTGGACACGTTCGGCCGGATGGAAGTCTCGGACGACTGCAACCTCACCCCGACGTGTTCGGCGCTCTGTCCCACGGACGCGATCCAGCGTTCCAGCGACGGGGAGCTCCAGTTCAACCACGCGGACTGCGTGAACTGCGGGCTCTGTGAGAGCGGCTGTCCCGAGGGGGCCATCACCATCGAGGCCGGCCTCGAGCGCTCGCGCCTGCCGGAGAACCGCGACGGCGAGGAGTGGGAGCCCGTGTTCGAGGGCGAGATGCTCGAGTGTGTCCGCTGTGGCACGCCCTTTACCAGCCGCGGGTCGATGGAGAAAGTCCGCGACGAGGTGGGCGACCTCGTCGAGGGCGTCGCCGGCGACACCGAGCACAGCATCTTCGAGTACTGCGACGAGTGCCGCGCGAAGATCGTTTTCCAGGGGTAACTAATGGACGACAACGCCGTCTACGACGCACGCATCGAACTGGTCGACTTCGTGATCGAAGTGTTCCACGACACGCCCGACGAGGCGTTCGTGGAGCGCCTGCTCGCGGGCGAGATCGAGACGCCGGGCGAGGAGGTCAACGACTACCTCGACGCCGGTTTCGACGCGCTGGAGGAGTTCGTCGAGCAGAACCAGGGCCGCGACGTCGACGAGGTGGTCGACGAGCTCGCCCGGGAGTACACTGCGGTGATGGTCGGCCCCCGGCCGGAGGTGCTCCCCCACGAGACGTACTACCGGGACGGCACCGACTTCATCGGCGAGGGGCTAGCCGACGTGGAGGCCAGCTACGACGCCGCGGGCTGGAACCCCCCGGAGGAGTACGGCGAGGAGAACGACCACATCGCCGTGGAGTTCGCGTTCCTGCGGAACCTGATCGAGCGCCAGCGCGCCGGCCAGGACGAGACGGTCGGCTTCGAGCGCGTGTTCCTCGACGAGCACCTGCTGACGTGGCTGGAGGCGTTCACCGACCACATCGTCGAGGAGACCGACGAGCCGCTGTTCATCGCCGGGGCGCGCATCGCCGCCGGGACCGCGGCGTTCGAGGACGAGATCGTCGCGCAGTTGCTGTAAGTCGGGTTTTCGTGGTTTTTCGTCGTGCGTTGCTTCTGGGAGTGGGATCAGGAGTACGCAGTTTGATCGTTGATAACGTGATCAGTACCCGCGACAGCGACGGTATCTCGATCGTAGATCACTGAGACAGCAACCGCGACGGCAACAGCATCTCGATCGTTGACTTCTGAGACAGCAACCGTGACCGCGACAGCGCCTCGAAGCATGACCACTTGTGACCGCAGGGCGCCGGGCACGAGGCCCGGCGCAGCATGGAATCCCCACCCCTCCCCCCGCGTTCCCGCGAGCGAAGCAAGCGGGAAGCAGCGAGAGCCTGCGGCTCTCGCCCGCCTCGCCGACCGTTGGCGAGCGCGAGGCGTCCACCGCGTACCGCACCGCAGCCGCGGTGGTGCGCGACGTGAGCGCCTCCGTGCGCGAACGAGCGCGCGAGGGATGAGCGAGCGAAAGCGAGCGAATCGGCTGGGGAGGTGTGAGGGCTGTGCGGGGCAGTGCGGTCGCAAGTGGTCTAGCCTCGAGATGCTGTCGCGGTCGCTGTTGCAGTAACCAACGGATCAAACCCCAGCCACACCGCACCCGTGGAGGTCAAGCACTAGTCGCTGTTCCAGTAGCCAACAGATCAACCACCCCGAAGCGATCTACCGGTGAAGAACCAAACACCGCTAGAGAAGCCACTCCCAACCCAAACGAAACCGAAAACCGAAAGAAATCGACCGCGTTACTCGTCGTCGTCGTCGAGTTCGTCGACCGACGTCGGGAACTCGTCCTCCCCCTCGTACTTCTCGAAGTCGATCGAGCCGTCGACCTCGCCGACGTTGACCTCGTGAGGGCCGACGTTGTACTCCCAGATCTCGTAGCCGCCGAACGCGTCCATCGCGCCGTCCGGCCGCCAGCCGCTGTCCCTGTTAACCATGGGGAGACACTGGAACCGGGAGGGCTTAGTCGTTTTCCCTCACCAGTCATCGGCCGGCGCGCCCGGGCCGGCCCCGGGCTGGACGGAGTCGTCCGGGAGGAACGTCCGGGCGAACAGTTCGAGATGGAGCTCGAGCACCGCCGCCGGATCGGCGTCGACGCGCTCGGCCTGCTCCTCGAGCAGCTCCGCCAGTTCGTCGCTGGGCGCGTAGTGGAGCGTCCGCTCCTCGAGTTCGAACTCGATCTCGGTCGTGCCGGAGGCGAGATGCTCGACCTCCAGCAGCGCCTGTTCGAGCTTCTGCTCCAGCGCCTCGTCGTCGTCGAGCATTCGCTGGTCGCCCCACTCCGACGCGGCGTCGGCGAGTCGATCGCCGATGCTCACTTGCAGCGCCATCAGAACGACACCCCCTGGGCCTCGCCCTCGAAGGCGGGCTCCCAGCGCGTGACTTCCTCACAGACCGGACACTCCGTGTCCACGGAGCCGGTCGCGGCGCCGAACCGGGCCATGGAGTCACACTCGGTACAGACGTACTGCATTATGCGTCTTCGGGCGGCCAGGTGTCCGGCGCCGGCTCGTCGTGTCCGAACGCGCCCAGCAGCGCGGCCGTGAACACGAGCGTGGCGACCATCACGAGCACGCCGACGATCCCCGCGCCGGGAGTCATGCCGACCGTCTCACTCCCCCAGAAGTCGAACTGACCCAGCACGCGGCTGACGCTGAACAGCAGCCACGCGATCGCTGCCAGGATCACCACCGTCAGGAACTGCGACTGCCCGAACGCTTCTCTGAGGCTCATACGGGGTTCATCGATCCGTCGGGCCAAAAACCCACGGGTCGGCGGCGGTCAGTTCCCGTCCAGCGCCCAGCCGGCCTCCTCGGCGGCAGTCTCGAGCGGGACGAACTCCCAGTCGGCCTCCTGGGCCCACGCCTGCTCGCGCTCGTCGACGCCGACGAGCACCATCCGCTCGGCGTAGAACATCGAGTTCGGCCCGACGGCGTCCAGCCGTTCGGCCGGCCCCGTGCCGGAGCCGTTGAAGAAGTCCAGATCCAGAGTGTTGTCTCGCTGATACTTGTTGATCACCGTCGCGTCCACGTCGCCGACGATGCCGAGGTAGTCGGTCCAGTTCTCGGCGTCGGCCAGCACGGCGTGGACGTTCTCGAACCGCCGGATCGCACGGTACGAGAACGCCATCGTCATGTCCACGCTCCCCGTCGACGCGGAGCCGTGGGAGGCCGCGCCGGGCGTCGATTCGGGCTGCTTGACCGGCTGAGCGTTCTCCCACTCCTCCCCGCGGGAGTGGCCGCCGGCGCTCGTCCGACTCGCGCTCGGGGTCGGGCCGTCGCCGCCCTCAGGCGTTCCGGGCTTCGCGGTATCGGCATCGGCTTCGGTCGCGTCGCCGGAGGCGCCGTGCTCCTGCGCCGCCTCCCCCCACGCGCGGCTGGGCGTGTCGCCGGTGTTCGCGGGGTCGTCGCTCTCATCGCTCCCATCGCTTTCCCCACTCCCGTCGTCGCTATCGTTCGACGGCACGCCACCGGTCGGTTTCTCGCCCGAACTCGCCGCGGCGCCGCCGGCGCCGCCGCCCTCGACGGGGACGCCGACGGGCTTGTCGTCGTTCTCCCGCGGGATGCGCGGCGTCGCGGCGCCGTCGGCGTCGAAGTCGTCGGCGCCGATATCCACCGTCCGGTCGGGGGCCTCTGGCTCGTCGTCGGGCGACCCTTCGCCCTTCCAGAGCCAGTCGCCCGGGTTGGGCCGGTCCTCCTCGCGCTCCTCGTCGGACTGTTCGACGTCGTCGAGATCGATCCTGTCGGTCATTCTGTCTGTGTGTCGTCGGGTGCTGTCGCGTCGCCGGCTGGCGTCGCCGGGGCGTCGGTCGAGAGCGGCGTCTCGGCGTCGATCACGCTTTCGAGATCGAGCGCCGCGACCAACTCGCGGGTCGGGAGGCCGTCACGCCCCCAGCCGCGGTACTCGTAGTAGGCGTCGAGCGTGCGCTCGAACTCCGCGGGGTCGATCACGGCGCCGTCCTCGCGGGCCTGTCGCAGGCGGGCGGGCAGTTCGTCGTCCGCGCGGTCGAACCCCTCGCGGGCGTTGAACAGCCGGATCAGCGTCCAGATCCGGTCGCCGGTCCGGGCCAGCGACGCCGCGTCGTGCTCGATGCCGACCGCGCGGAGCCACTCCGCGCCGAGATCCTCCCGGAGCACGTCGCCCAGGAAGTCGTCGGCGACGAGGCTCCAGAGCACCGAGCGGGCGGTCTGGGCCTCCGCGACCTCGCGAACGGTCTCCTCGCGGGTCCGGTCGTGGAACACCTCCTCCTCGACGGGGCGGGCGCGGCGGTGACAGCCGCCGCGGTCGCTGGTAGCGTAGGCCAGCGCCATCCCCTCGGCACCGCGGGGGTCGTACCCCGGCAGCGCCATCGCCTTCACCGTCGGCACCAGTTCCTCGCCCGAGAGCTCGTCCTCGGCTTCGTCGGCCGCACTGTTGTCGCCGTCCTTTCCTGCGAAATCGGCCGCCTCGGCCACGCCCCCCGCGAGCGCGTCAGCAAGGGGGTCCTCCCGGCGGGCGATCCGTTCGACGAGGTCGCGTGCGGCGTCCTCGTCGCCGAACTCGACCGACTCGTCGACGACGTCGGCCTCCGACGCGAGGACGGTCCAGGAGACGGCGCTGCCGGACTCGATCACGTCGACGCCGAGACGGTCACACGCCGCGCCCAGCGCCGCGACGGCGTCGAAGTCGTCGATGCCGAGCCCCGCGCCGAGGCTGATCGGCGCCGCACCGCGGGGGACGCTCTCGCCCTCCTCGGTGTCGACCCGGAACCCTCCGGGCACGCGGTCGTCCTCGCGCTCGCGCTCGATGGCGGCGTCGCGCGCGGCGCCGATACCGACGCCCTCGCTCCCCTCGAACCGGCCGGCCTGCCAGCCCTCGGTCGCGAGCGCGCCGACCTCGTCGGCGAACTCGACGGACTCGAGCGTTCCGCTCGCTGCCTGCCAGCGACCGGTCGCGTGGTCCGCGTATTCGGCGTCGGTCCGCTCGCGTAGCTCCTCGATCGCGGGCGGGATCTCGGGCCGATCGCCGCGGGCGACGACCGCCTTCAGCCGCTTCGCACCCATCACGGCGCCGACGCCGCCGCGGCCCGCGTGGTGGTCGCCGGCGTCGGAGGCCACGGTCGCGTAGGCGACCTCGTTCTCGCCGGCCGGGCCGATACAGGCGACGCTGGCGTCGGGGTACGCCTCGGCCGTCTCGACGGTGTCGGCGCCCCAGTTCTCGGCCGGCACGAGTTCGGCCTCGCCGTCCTCGACGACGAGCGTCGTCGGCTCGTCGGCGACACCCTGCACGATCACGGCCAGACAGTTCGGCAGCGCGCCGGCGAGCGCGAGCGGGAACTGCCCGCCCGCGTAGGAGTCGAGGAACCCCCCGGTCAGCGGCGACTTCGTCACCGCGGCGTAGCGCGTCTCGCCCGGGAGGTAGCCCGAGAGCGGGCCGAGCGCGAAACAGAGGCGGTTCTCCGGCCCCAGCGGGTCGGCGTCGGCCGACAGCTCCTCGTAGAGGTAGCGCGCGCCGAGCCCCTTCCCGCCGAGGTAGCGCCGGCGCCACTGCTCGGGCACGGGCTCCTCGGCGGCCACCCCGCGGGTGAGATCGACGCGAAGCACCGACTCCCGTTGCATCTGTGGATTCCAGGGCGGGCACGAGTAAAAGGGTTGCTCGACTGTGCGGCTACTCGCGCTGCATCGCCTCGTCGGCAGTCGTCTCGAACAACATTGGCAACGGTTGGCACGTACCCCGGAGCCCCCACCGCATCATTCATGTTGGGAGAGCTAATGTATCGTGGCAGAGACGTGAGCGAGGACGGAGCCGTCGAGCTGGGGTCGGGGCGTGGCTGGTGGCGAGCGCTGCTGACGCTGTTCTGTGTCGCCGCCGTTCTGGTCGCCAGCGTCGCACTTCCGGCGTTCGCCGGCGAGACGGGGCCGGCCGCGCAGTTCAACCTCGACCAGCCGCTCGAAGGGGGGGAGAGCGCCGGCGGGGGCGGTGGAGGCGGTGCCGGCGGAAGCGGTATCGGCGGGTTCGGCGGGCTCGGCGCCCTCTCACCCGGTGATCAGGTCCAGGCCGGCGGCGCCCCGGGGTCGCCGACCAACCCGTACAGCAGTCTGAACCGGGAGGTCCACTTCACCGTCCGGAGCGACACGCCGGCGTACTGGCGGACCGGCGCGTACGACAGCTACACCGGACAGGGCTGGGAGCGGACCGGCGAGTCGACGCCGCTGGACGGGCCGATCCCGGTCGAGGGCGCGGCGGGCGAGCGCGTGGGCTACGCGGTGACGCTCGAACGCTCCGCGACGGGGCTGCCGACGGTCTGGCGCCCGACGGACATTTCGCTCGACGACGACGCGATCCGCCTGGGGCCGGAGCGGGCCATCTCGAGCAGCCAGCCCGTTCCCGCGGGCACCAGCTACACGGCCCAGTCGGTCGCGCCACCGGACGATCCGGCGCTACTCCGAACCGCGGGCACCGACTACCCGGCGGACGTGGCGTCGACGTACGCCGCGCTCCCCACCCGCGAGGACACCGCTCGGGTCGCGAACTTCACCGACGAACTCACCGCTAACGCGAGCACCCCCTACGAGACCGCGACGACGATCGAGGCCTGGCTGGAGCGCAACAAGTCGTACTCGCTGAACGCGAGCCACGACCCCGAGGCGGGGACGATCACCTCGGAGTTCCTGTTCGAGATGGACCGCGGCTACTGCGAGTACTTCGCGACCGCGATGACGACGATGCTCCGGAGCCAGGACGTCCCCGCCCGCTACGTCGTCGGCTACGCGACCGGCGAGCAGACCGGCCCCGACGAGTACACCGTCCGGGGAATGCACGCGCACGCGTGGGTGGAAGTGTACTTCCCCGAGGTCGGCTGGGTTCGGTTCGATCCGACCCCCGCTGACGATCGGACCGAGGCAGAGCAGGCGGCGCTCGGCGAAACACCGACCGAAGGGACGCCCACCTCGGCGCCGACGGCTGCCGAGGGGACGAAAACCTCGACGGCGATCCCGGTCGAGGGGACGGGCACCGAGACTGAGACCACCACGGGGACCGAGACCGCAACGCCGACACCGACGCCCACGGCGACGACCACCGAACCGTCGCTGGACGTCTCGCTCAACCGGAGTGCCGTCCCCGGCGCGACCGTCGAACTGACGGTCACTCGCGACGGCGAACCGGTCGAGGGCGCGGAGG
This sequence comes from Halolamina sp. CBA1230, assembly GCF_002025255.2. Classification (GTDB taxonomy): domain Archaea; phylum Halobacteriota; class Halobacteria; order Halobacteriales; family Haloferacaceae; genus Halolamina. The sequence continues at coordinate 189,320 of NZ_CP054587.1, read as the reverse complement.
TGCTGTTCAACGGCGATTCGATCGGGACCACCGACGCCAACGGCACCGTCGTCGGGACGGTCCCCTACACCGACCGCCTCGACGTCACCGTCCGCACCGACTCGGCGGGCGGCGTGCCGTCGCTGGCCGACGGCCGCTTCGCGATCGACGGGTACACCGTCCAGACGGCGGAGAACACCAGCTACACGCTGGACACCAACGCCTCGGTCTCGCTCGCCGGCGAGCTGCGCAGCGACGCCGCGGTGACGCTGGTCGCGACCGTCGACGACGTGCCGGTTCGCGACGCGGTGGTGCTTCGGGACGGCGAACGGATCGGCCGCACCGACGACCGCGGGCGGTTCGACCTCCGGCTCCCGAGCGAGCCCGGCGAGTACGAGTACGCCGTCGAACGCGGGAGCGTCAGCGGCGACCGGACCGTGACGATCCGGTCGCTCGATCTGACCGCCAGCGTCGGCTGGCCCGTGGCGGTGCCGTACGCGCCGGTGACGCTGAACGCGACGCTCGACGGCGAGTCGGTGGGCAACGCGAGCCTCGCTGTCGGCGGCGAGGACGCGGGCACGACCGGCGTCGGCGGGACGGCGACCCGCCGCCTCCCGCTGGCGGACGCGGTGACGTTCACGGCGACGGCCCACGGCCAGCGCGCCGAGACGGAGATCACCGGACTGTACACCACGCTCGGCGGGATCGTGGCCGGACTGCTCGTCGGTGCCGTCGCGCTGTTCGGCGGTGCCTACCGGCGCGGGATCACGCCCCGAAGCGTGCTCGGGATCGCAGCGAGAACGCTCGGCCGGAGCTACCGGCTGCTCGTGATCGGGCTGGTCTCGATCGCGGACACGCTGAGCCGGGGTGTCGGCGCCGTCGTCGACGGCGTCAGGCGTGTCGCCGAACGACTCGTCGAGCTCGCCCGCGAGCTCCGGGCCCGGAGCAAGACGCCCGGGGAGGTCGCCCGCATCGTCGCAAACGCTGTCACGGCGTGGGCACGGGGAGTCGTCGCGAGCGTCCGTGCGCTCCCGGGGAGAGTCCGGGCGTGGGTGGTCGCCTCCCGGGCCACCGAGGCGGCCGTCGACACCGAGGGTTCGACGGAATCGGCGCCCGAAGACCCTGAGACGGCGGCGGCGCGCGAACGCGTTCGCGACGCGTGGCGGCGGTTCGTCGCGATGCTCCCGCTCCGGCGGGTGCGGACGCTGACACCCGGGGAAGTCGCCCGGATCGCTGTCGATGACGTGAACCTCCCGGCGGGCCCGGTCGAGCGCCTGCGCGACGCCTACCGCGAGGTGGCCTACGGCGGCGCCGACCCCGCGAGCCGGCAGGAGGCCGCCGAGGAGGCGGTCGACTCGCTCGAACGTGAGAGGAGCGAGGCCGGCGACGGGGGTGAGTCGGCGTGAGAACGCGACGCCTGCTCTGGCGCGGGCTGATCAGTACCCTGCTGCTTGCCGTGCTGGCCGGCGCCGCCGCGCTGGTGGTGGCTCCGGAGCTGCTCGCGCCGGCGGAGGCAGCACTCGTGCCTGTCTACGAGGTAGTCGAGTCGTTCGAGACCGACCAGCTCCTCCTGTTCGCCGTCGGACTGGTCGCCGCGGTCGCAGCGCTGGTGGTCGCGATCCGGGCGGAGTCGAGCAGCGACCGCGCGCCCGAACTGGTCGGTGCCGACGAGCGTCCGCCGGAGGCGACCAACGTCGACCCCGCGACCATCTCGGGGTACACTGCCGACCGATCCATCGGTGACGTGGCGTCGCTCGACGGCGCGCGGGACCTGCGGCACGACCTGCGAAAGACCGCGGTCGACGCGCTCCGGGTCGCCGGCGAGAGCCACGAGGACGCCCGACAGCGAGTCAAGCAGGGCGAGTGGACCGACGACGACCTGGCGGCCGGCTTCCTCGGCGATGCAGCGCCGATTCCGCTGCTTGCCCGCCTACGCGGCTGGCTCGACGAGGGCGCGGAGGGGCGCCGCCGACTGCGCCGGAGCGTCGACGCCGTCGCCGAACTGGCGTCGGCGCCGGAACAGGCCGTCCAAACGACGACGGAGGGCAACGATGAGTGAGGCAGCCGAGCGGTCGGCCGACGGGACGGAGGCAGACGGGGGCGAGCGCGCCGGGGCTGAAACGGAACCGGCCACGGAGTCGCCAGATGAGGAGACGGCGAGCCACTCCACGCTCACGCTCCGCCACCGGGTCGGCCGCGCCTCGCGCTGGAGCGTCTGGCTGCTCGCCGGCTTTTTCCTGCTCGCGCTGGGGCTGTTCTACGCCGACCCCGCGCTGGTCGCCGCCGCGACCGCCCCGTTCGCCTACGTCGGCTACGCGGCGCTCTCCACCCTCCCGAGCGATCTCTCGGTCGACGTGGAACGCCGCGTCGACGACCACCGGCTCACCCCGGGCGACCCCGTCGAGGTGACGGTGTCGGTCACGAACACCGGCGACTCGGTGCTGCCGGACCTCCGGATCGTCGACGGCGTGCCCGAAGAACTGGCCGTGACCGACGGCTCCCCCCGCGCGTCGGTGGCGCTCCGCCCGGGGTCGACCACCGAGTTCTCCTACACCGTCGTCGCCAAGCGCGGGGACTTCGCGTTCGGCGACGCTCGCCTGCTCGCGCGCTCGCTGCTCGGCACCGACATCGCGTCCCTCTCCGCGACGGTCGGCGGGGCGGACTCGGTCGACTGCACCGATCCGGCCGCGCTCGCCGGACTGGATCGGGCGACCCGACTCCGGACCGGTGTGACGACGAGCGACCAGGCGGGCGAGGGGCTGGAGTTCCACTCCACCCGCGAGTACCGGGCCGGCGACGCCCGCAACCGGGTGAACTGGCGCCAGTACGCCAAATCCGGCGACCTCGTCACCACCGAGTTCCGCCAGGAGCGCGCGGCCCGGGAGGTCGTCCTGCTCGACGTCCGCCCGCCGACGCGGCGCTCGGCGGCGCCGACCCACCCCACGGGCGCGGAGTACGCGGCGTACGCGGCCGAGGCAGCGGTGGAGCGTTACCGCGCGCTGGGCCACCGTGTCTCACTCGCAGTGCTGGGCGTCGACGGGAGCCACGTGGACGTGTCGGTCCGGACCGCCGGCGACGCGATCTGGGTCGAGAACACCGCGGCGGAGGCCGGGCGCCGCGCCGCCGACGCCGTGTTCGAGGCCGCCGCCGAGACGGCCGCGGAGCGGACCGCAGCTGATCGCGCGTGGCGACAGTCGCTGATCGAGGGCGAGAGCGAAGTGGACGACCGGACCGTGTCGTCGCTGATCGCGCAGTTCCCTGAACGGGCGGAGCTACTGGTCGTGTCGCCGCTCGTGGATCGCGTCCCGCTCTCGTACGCCGAACGCGCAGCAGTGCTCGGCAACGGGCCGACGCTGCTCTCGCCGGACCCGACTGGCGACGGGAGTGCGGGCGGTCGGCTCGCCGGCGCGCGCCGGCGGACGCGGCTCAGGGAGGCCCGCGGCGTCTGTGATCGGGTGATCGACTGGCCGGCGGATCGGTCGCTGTCGGCCGTCGCCGCCGCGATCGAGAGAGGTGGCCGGTGATGGCGGTCGATTCCGACGCCGACGAGCCGTCCGTCGAGGAGGAGTGGGCGGCCGCGCCGCCGGCGAGCAACTGGCGGCCGCCCCGGGCCGGCGCCACGCTCGCGGTGCTGATCGTCGCCGTCGGCTGCTGGCTGCTCGCGGACGCGCTCGGCTCGCTCGACGCGCTCTCGATCGCCGCTGTCGGCGCCGCCGGCTTCGCGGGCGTGATCTGGCTGGCGACCCGTGAGCGGTTCACGCCGGTTTGGACGCTGGCGAGCGTCGTCGTCGCCCCGTTCTCCGGCGTGCTGCTGGTCGCCGGGCTCGGCTACGTCGGCGTCGCGCAGTTCGCCGGCTTCGCGCCGCAGGGTGCGGTGTTCGTCGGGCTCGGCGTCGCGCTCGCGGCGTTCGGCGCGGCCGCGATCCCGGGCGACGCGGTCGACCGCGGGAGCGTCACGACGGCCGCCCGGAGCAGCTCCGTCGGCGTGCTGCTGCTCGTCGTCGTCGCCGGCGGTCTCGTGGGGAACACGGTGCGGAAGGAGGAGGAGCTCGAGCCGCTCTCGGCGCTGCCGCTGCCCGAGGAGCTCCCGTCGCTGTTCCCCGAGACCGCGCTGACGCCGCCCCTGGGGACGGTTCTCCTGATCGGCTCGCTGTCGCTGCTCGCGCTGCGGGCCGCCCTGACCGCGCTCCCGATCGCCGAACTGCTCGACGACCGGAGCGACGACGACGAGATCGCACTGCGGTTGTTCGAGCGCCTGCTCGCCGCGCTGAACGCCGCCCAGATCGGCGTCGTCGTCGGGATCGTCCTCCTCGGCGCGCGTCGCTTGCTCGGATCGGCGTGGACGGAGCTCTGGGGACGGCTCCCGCCCGTCGCGGCCGACCTGCTGGGCCTGTTCGCGACCGCGGAGGTCGTCCGCCGGCTCTCGCTCCGACTGATCGCCGTGAGTGTCGCCGTCGTCGTCGCGGTGAAACTGCTTCGCCGCCTCCACCGCTCCGGCGTTCGCCGCTATCTGAGCCGGGTCGCGCCGCTTGTCGGCGGCGGCGCGGCGCTCGCTGTCGGCTGGGTCGCTCACGAGACGATCCTGAACGTCGTGCTCGGCCGCCTGGAGGCTACCCTCCCCGCCTCGGTCGCGTCGACCGTCCTCGAACAGGCTGGGACGGTTATCGACTACTACTCCGGCGAGGTCGTCGCGGTCGGGCTGATCGCGCTCGGCGGCGTGGCCGCGGTGATAACGCTGGGGCTGCTCCGCCTCGGGATGGCGTTCCGGGTCGTTCCCGGCCGGCACACCGGCCACGCGCTCGCGGCCGCGGGCCTGCTCGTGACCGGCGGGTTCGCGGCCGCCGTCGGCGCGCCGCTGCTCCCGGCGCTGGGCGCCGTCGTCGGCGCCGTCGTCGTCTGGGATCTCGGCGGGTTCGGCGTCGATCTCGGCCGGGACGTGGGGCGCCGGGCGCCGTCGCTGGCCGTGCAGTTCGTCCGGGCGCTCACGGCCGCCCTGATCGGCGGGGTGACCGTCGCCGCCGCGCTCGCCGCGACGTCGAGGACCCCGTCGGTGTCGCTGGCGGCCGAGACGGCGGCCGTGCTCGCGCTGTTCGCCGCGATCGGTGTGGCGGTGCTCGCGAGCCTGGCGCTCGCGCGCTGATCAGGCGTCCATCGCGGGCACGGGCACCTGTCGCTTCACGTCGTCCAGCACGTCGCTCGGCTCGACGCCCTCGATCTCGGCCTCCGCAGTGAGCACCAGCCGGTGGGGGAACACGTCGCCGACGATGCGTTTCACGTCGTCCGGCACGACGTACTCCCGGCCCTGGAGGGTGGCGTAGGCGCGGCTGGCCTCGAACAGGTGCTGGATCCCCCGCGGCGAGACGCCGACGGAGACGTGCCGGTGTTCCCGGGTTTCCCGGCCGAGCTTCACGAGATACTCCCGGACGTTGTCAGCGGCGGTGACGGTCTCGGGGACCGAACGGAGGTCACGAATCGTCTCCTCGTCGGCGACGGGGGAGACGCTCGGAACGGACTGTGTGCGGCCCGCACGGCGGTCGATCAGCTCCATCTCGCCGTCGAAGTCGGGGTAGCCCATCGACGTTTTCACGATGAAGCGGTCGCGCTGTGCCTCCGGCAGCCCGAAGGTGCCCTCCTGCTCGACGGGGTTCTGGGTCGCGACAACGACGAACGGCTCGGGCAGCGAGTACGTCTCGCCGTCGACGGAGACCTGGCCCTCGCCCATCGCTTCGAGGAGAGCGGCCTGCGTTTTCGGCGGCGCGCGGTTGATCTCGTCGGCCAGCACCACGTTCGCGAACACCGGCCCGCGGGCGAACGTGAACTCGCCGGCGGCCTCGTCGAACACGTTCGAGCCGGTGATGTCCGCGGGCAGCAGGTCGGGGGTGAACTGGATCCGGGTGAACGAGAGGTTCAGTGCGCCCGCGAGGCTCCGGGCCGCGAGCGTCTTCCCGGTGCCGGGGACGTCCTCGAGCAGGACGTGGCCGCGGGCGAGCACGCCGGTCAGCACGGTTTCGAGGAACGAGCGGTCGGTGACGACCGCGGCGGCGAGTTCGTCGATCACGTCGCTCGCCGTCGCGGCCGCGTCGTCGGCGTTCATCGACGGGAGAGTACGGCGGCCCCACCATTACGTTGGCGGTGTGAGAGGTTCAGCCAGCGAGACGGAGAGACGGTGTTAGTCCGTCGCGAGAGAGGAGAGAGACACCAGCGTTTCCAGTGCTTTCCCGCCGCGGGCGGTGGGGATGTCGGCGCGAACGGCCGTTGGATACGGACGGATTGATCAGGGGTGTGGTCGGGAAGTCCGTACGGCAGTCTTCCTTCCTGAGTCGGGGCGCGAACCGCGCCGTCGACTCGGCCCGTCCACTCCACGAGAGCGAGAGCACCGGAAACAGTGGTCCCTCTCCCTCTCTAGCGGCGAGAGTCGGGTGGTCGTCGACGCTACCGAACGCTTCGCGTCCCCGACCTCAGAACGGGTAGTCGCGGGGCTCCTTCTGGACGGAGATCCACTTCGTCTGGGTGACCTCGTCGAGGAACGCGTCGCTGTTGTAGTCGCCGACGCCGGAGGCGCCGATCCCGCTGAAGGGGACGTGGGCCTCGTCGTTGATCGGCTGGTCGTTGATGTGGACGTTGCCGGTCTCCATCCCGTGAGCGATCTCCTCGGCGACCGCGAGGTCGCCGGCGTGGACCGAGCCCGAGAGCCCGTACTCCGTGTCGTTCGCGAGTTCGATCGCCTCCTCCACGTCCGAGAACGGGATCACGGGCGCGATGGGGCCGAAGTGCTCGTTACACGCCGCGGCCATCCCGTTCTCCACGTCCGAGAGCACCGTCGGCGCGACGACCAGCGAGTCGTCGACACCCTCGATGTCGACTGTCTCGCCGCCGGTCTCGAGGGTTGCCCCGGCCTCGACAGTCCGCTCGACGTAGTCGAGCATCTCCTCGCGCTGGGACTCGTCGATGATCGGGCCGACGACGGTGTCTTCCTCGTGTGCGCTCCCGACCGGCAGCTCCTCGGCGCGCTCGGTCAGGCGCTCGACGTACTCGTCGTAGATGCTCTCGTGGACCATGTGGCGGTTGATCGAGATACACACCTGGCCCTGGTGGACGAAGCTGCCGAAGGTCGCGCTGTCGATCGCGCGGTCGAGGTCGGCGTCGCCCGTGACGACGTGGGCGTTGTTGCCCCCCAACTCCATCGCCGGCACCGCGAGGTTCTCGCCCGCGAGACTGGCGACGTGGCGGCCAACCTCGGTCGAACCGGTGAACGCCACCACGTCGCTCTCGGGGTGGCTGGCGACGCGGTCGCCGATCTCGCTCCCCCGGCCGACGACGACGTTCAGCACGCCCTCGGGCAGGCCGGCCGCCTCGAACAGTTTCGCGAACAGCAGTCCGCCCGTGATCGGGGAGTTCGTCGAGGGTTTCAGCACGACGCTGTTGCCGGCGGCGATGGCGGGCGCGACCGCCCGCATCGAGAGGTTCAGCGGGAAGTTCCACGGCGAGATCACCGTCACCACGCCCTCGGGCTCGCGGTAGAGGCGGTTCTCCTTCCCCGGGACGTTCGACTCGGCGGTCTCGCCCTTCATCCGCCGGGGGAGCGTCGCCGCCTCGCTCGCGTGGTCGGTGGCGATCTGGATCGACGTGTGGCCCATCGCGGGCGAGCCGCCGACCTCGTGGCTCAGCAGCGACGTGATCTCCTCCTCGTGGTTCTCGATGGCGTCGAGAAGGTTCCGAACCACCTCCTCGCGCCGCGCGGGCGGCTGTTCGGCCCACGACTCCTGCGCTTCGGCGGCGGCCTCGTAGGCGGCGTCGACGTCGGCCTCGACGCCGGCGGGGACCTCGGTGACGGTCTCGCGGGTCGAGGGGTCCTCGACGTCGATCGTCTCGCCGCTCTCGCTCGGGACGAACTCGCCATCGATGTACTGCGTCGCCCAGTCGGCGTCGATGGAGAACTCGGTCATCGGTGGTTTACTGTACGGTCAAGGGAGGGAAAAGCGGAACGGCGACGGTGGTCGGGGGCGATACCGACGGCGAACGCATCGGCAGTTCCGGATCGGGCGTTACGCGTCCGCGCCGTCGACGATAACCGATGCGACCTGCTCGCGGTCGAACAGCTGTTCGTCCCGGGGGATCTCGGGGTACGACCCGGACTCGTACGTCGGCCACTCGCCGAACACCTCGGGGTAGATCTGTTTCGCAGTCATCTCCAGCTGGAAGAGGTTCAGGATCGGCCCTTGATAGCGCGCGCCCTGTGCGTACACTCGGTCGTTCTGGACGGCCGTGAGTTCGGCTCCAACAGGGTGTTCCGCGAGGTTCTCCCTGATCGCGACGACGTCGGTGTCGGGATGCATCCCGCCCAGCGCGAGGATCACGTCCGGGTCGGCTTCGAGCATCGCTTCGAGGTCGACCTGCGCGCCGGATTCGGTGTCGTCGCCGAACGCCCCGCGCGCACCCAGCGGGCGAACGTGCGAGGAGAGGATCCCCGGCTGATCGGTTTTGTAGACGTACGGTGCTTCGACGTCGGTCATCCCTGCGAGCGTCACGGTCGGCCGCCGGCTCGACGAGGGGAGCCCGTCCTCGATCGTCCCGAGCAGGTCGTCGTGGATCGCAGCGAGCGACTCGTAGCGTGCCTCCTCCCGGAAGACGGCGGCGACCTTCTCGAACATCGTCCAGAGGTCGTAGTACTCGTACTGGTCGGCCCAGCCGTCAGGCGGCGTCGCGTGGGTGTCGCTGTACTGGTTGCCGAACCACGGGCCGACGTTCGTCGCCACCTCCTCGAGGTCGTCGCGGCTCCAGCCTGTCGCCGCGACGCTCGCCGGATCGGCGAGATGGACGTCGCTGTCGAGCTCGTAGAGCTTCTCCTTGCTGGGTTCCCACGAGGAGTACCTACCCGACCAGTCGAGCTTCACGCCCGGCAGCTGCGGGGTGAACTGGTTCCACAGCGCGTCGTAGTACCCCGGTGCGTGCATCGCAGTCACGTCGTTCCCTTTCCCGAGCGCGAACGCCATGCCGGCGAGGTGGGTCAGCCGGGTGAACACCGTCTCCGGGACGGCGTCGAAGGTGACCGCACCCATCGGCGCCATCGACACGGTGTAGCTCCCGTCACTCCCCGCCGTCGCCGTTCCGGTCGTCGTTTCACTGGACGAGCCATCCCCGGTCGGCGTCGAGTCGCCGCCGCTACAGCCCGCGAGTAGTCCACTGACGGTGACTGCCCCGCCCATCGTCAAGTACTCCCGCCTCGTCGGCCGTTGACGTACCATGGTTTTTGGCTCGCCTAAACAATCATATTCTTTTCGGTCGGCCTAAACCATCACGGTCGATCACCCTCGGCGGCGAGGCTCGATCGAGTCCGACGACGCCATGCTTTTGGCCGACCGCCGCGACCCCTCCTCGATGAGCGACGGAGCGCGTGTCACGTCCGTGGATTCGATCCCCGAGAACGGCTCGTACCTGTTCAGCGTCGAGGACGCGTTCACCAACGAGCGCGAGGCGATCCTCGTGCCCTGCGACGACGACCCCGGCGTCGAGGCGTGGCTCAACAACTGCCCCCACGAGGACCAGCGGTTCGACCGCGGCGACGGCGCGGCGCTGCGCGCCGGCGAGATCATCTGCCCGAAACACGGGTCGCTGTTCGACGCCTGCGAAGGCGACTGCAGCAACGGCCCCGCTGCGGGCTCGTCGCTCCGTCCGGTCGAGGTCGCGGTCGAGGACGGCGACGTGTTCCTCGTCGACGACGGCTACACCTACCTGCAGGACGGCGGACTGGACGACGACGAGGGACCGAGTTCGACCTCACATCTCTCGTTCTAGCACGAAATCGGAGCCGACTCCGGGAAAACGGTTATTGGGATACGTGCGTAAAGCAGACACATATGTCCGAAGCGGATACTCCCACCGACGACGAACCCGAGACGGTCCAGGTGAACCTCCGGCTCACCGAAGCGTTCCTCAACGACATCGACACGACGTGGAAGGAACAGGGGTTCAACTCCCGAAGCGAGTTCCTGCGGTACGCGGCCCGTGATGCCGTCAAGCATCCCGAATTCTCGCGTGAGGGGTGGAAGCAGATCGCGGCCAGCGAGCACGAGCTCCGGTCGGGTGAGGCCGAACTCGTCTCCCGCGAGGACGTTCTCGCGATGATGGACGACGATGGGGAGTGAGGGCTGGATCTGGAAGTTCACGCCGCGAGCCGCCGAGCAGTTCGAGAAGCAGGAGTACCACGTTCAGGACCGGATCGTCTCGAAACTGGACGAGATCGTCGACGACCAGTGGCGCGAGCCACGGACTACCTCGAACCGCTCGCGGGCGGGCCGTTCGAGAAGCTCCGGGTCGGGCAGTATCGACTCGCCTGCACCCTCGATCACGACGACCACGTTCTCGAGATCCACCACATCGAACACCGGAGCGGCGCGTACACGGCGGACGATTAACTCTCTCGCAGGAAGATCGGGTAGCTAGCTCGATACCACGAAGGACGCGTCCGGCGGCGAGAGGGTGCCAACCGTCGTTCGCCTCGCCGCACGAGGCGCGTCGAGAGTGCCCGCGTCGTCCGGGGGTCGATCCGGGCAACGCGGAGAGGGCCGAAGCGGGCGGGCCAATCGCAGCGCCGAGTTCCGAGCAGCAGTCCAAGGACTGCTGCCGGTCACTCGTCGACGTGACTGGTTTACTCGAACAGTTCGACGGCCTGCTCGTAGCGGGCAGCGGGCTCCTCCCAGTCGACGACCTCGAAGAACGCGTCGATGAAGTCACCACGCGCGGGACCGTAGTCGTAGTAGTAGGAGTGCTCCCAGACGTCCAGCGCCAGGATGGGGTGGCTCCCCCAGAGCGCGCCCTGGTCGTGCTTGTCGACCACGACGTTACGCAGTTGGTTGCTGTAGGAGTCGTACACCAGCAGCGCCCAGCCGCCGGCAGCGCCGGCAGCGGCCTCGAACTCGCCCTTCCAGGCGTCGTAGGAGCCGAAGTCCTCCGCGATGCGGTCCGCGAGCGCACCCGACGGCTCGTCGCCGCCCTCGGGGCTCATCGACTGCCAGAACAGGTCGTGCAGGATATGCCCCGACCCGTTGTGGGTCACGTCGCCGATCGCGCCCGGCGAGTCGCCGAACTCGCCGTTCTCGCGGTTCTCCGCCAGCGTCTCCTCGGCGCTGTTCCAGCCGTTGACGTACCCCTGGTGGTGCGTGTCGTGATGCCACGTCAGCACCTGTTCGGAGATATGCGGTTCCAGCGCGTCGTACTCGTACGGAAGCGGCGGCAGTTCGTAATCAGACATGCACTGAACCATACGGTCGGGGGCGGTAAGAGCGTTCCCTGAAACCGATTCAAGTCCGGGATCAGAGAGGTGCGATTCAGGAGTGAAAATACGTTCATCGCCCCGAATACGCATCTACGGTATAGATATATCGAGAAGGAGAACGTTCCACCGCTCCGCCGTCGTGACCGTTAACCGTCCCCGCCGACTGCGACGAACCATGTCTTTCGACCAGGCGGTAAACGCCCCCGTCCCCGGCGAGACGGTTCGCCACGGGACCGGCGTCAACTCCACCCGCGCGTTTCCCACCGACGGCTACCCCCACAACCTCGACCCGTTCGTGCTGTTCGAGCGGTTCTACATCGAACCGGACGACGGGTTCCCGACCCACCCCCACCGCGGGTTCGAGATCGTCTCCTACATGCTGGAGGGTGGGATGGAGCACGGCGACTCGCTGGGCGTGACCCACACCGCCTACCCGGGCGACGCGATGCGGATCACGGCCGGCGAGGGAATCGAACACTCCGAGATGCCCGCCGACGGCGCGGGCTGTAACGGCCTCCAGCTCTGGGTGAACCTCCCCCGGGAGCAGAAGGAGATAGAGGCCGACTACGCCGACGCCGACAGTGGAGAACTGCCGACCGAGGAGGTGGAGGGCGCGACGATCACCACCGTCGTCGGCGAGGGGTCGCCGCTCTCGCTGCACACGCCGATGACGTACCACGACGTGCGCGTCGATGGCTCGTGGGAGTGGACCGCACCCGAGGGCTGGGCGGGGTTCCTCTTCGGCGTCTCGGGCGAGGGGACCGTCGACGGCGACGCGTTCGGGGAGGGCGACGTGCTGCCGTCGGCCGACGCCGACGGTGTCACCGTCGAAGGCGAGGACCTCCGCCTCGTCGCCGTCGCGGGCGAGCCACACGACGAGCCGATCGATCAGCGCGGGCCGTTCGTGCTGTAACCGATCACGGCTCGTGACCGGGCGCCGACGACTGTCGGCGCCTCGGAGCCTGTTGCCGTGATCGTGTGTCCCCGAATACGGCTCGTGACCTGCTCCGGCCGCCGTGCCGGAGCGGATTCCGAACGACGACTCAGGCCCGCACGACCCGGAAGTAGCTCCGGATCAGCGCGTACAGCAGCCCCAACAGCGCGCCGACGACCAGTACCGCCGGACCGACGCCCATCGAGATCTCGGTGGCCGTCTCCGTGAAGGAGAACAGGTAGGTGATCGTTCCTTCGGTGCCGATCGTGATCGACTCCACCCCCATCGCTGACAGCACGAGCGGTCCGGCGACCGCTAGCACCACCAACACGCCGAACGCCGACACCGCCGCGCCGGCGAGCGCGTCCCACACCAACGAGGTCACCGAGAGCGGGCGCGGGCGGTCGCTCTCCTTGCCGATCAGGCGAACGCCGGTTTCGTGGTCCTCGATCCGAACGTGCTTGGGGTAGCCCAACAGCGTCAGCGTCATCCACACGTCGGCGACGGCGCCGGCGGCGTTGGCCGCCAGCGGGACGAGCAGCCAGCCCCACTCCAGTGCGAGCATCAGCGGCACGCCGACGGCGGTGAGCACCACCAACGGCGTCAGCAGGATCACGACGAACTGGTTCCGGGTGAACTCCTCGTCGGCCGTCGCGTAGGCGTAGGGGAGGATGAAGTGCGCGACGCCGACGCCGTAGCGGGGCTTCCCGCCGTAGTAGCGGATCGCCAGCCCGTGGAGCAGTTCGTGGGGGATCACGAACGCGGTACTCAGTACGATCAACAGGACAGCGTTCAACGCCCCAGTCCACCAGCCCACGTCGGGTGCAAACCGGAACGTCGGTGGCGCGCCGGTGACCGTCTGGAACAGGACCGCGAACAGCGACGCCGCGACGACGAAGCCGAGCGTCCCGATCGCGCTCATCTGGATCGTCAGCGACCGGGTCAGTTCGAGATCGCCCAAAACGACGTCTTCGTCGGTCATACCCGGTAACTCACAGCGCGCCGATATATAGCTACTGCGACAGTAACTGTCTCGGTCCGGCGAGTCACGACACCCGGGCTACGAGGGAACCACGTCCCGGACACGGTAGCCCGCCGCCTCGATCTCCTCGATGATCCCTTCGATCGCGGCCTGGCCGGGCGTCGTCAGCCGGATCACCAGATCCGCCTCGCCGACGGGCAGCCCCTCCTCGGAGCGGTCGTGGCGCACGCTGCGGATGTTGGTGTCGTGCTCGCCGATCAGCGAGGCGAGTTCGCCGAGCACCCCCGGCTGGTCGTCGATCCGGACCCGGAGCGTGACGAACTGGCGACGGTCGACCAGCGCGCGGGTGAGCACGTCCTGTAGCGTCGCGATGTCGATGTTGCCGCCACAGAGCAGCGGGACGACCGTGCCCTCGACCTCGATGGTCTCCGAGAGCAGCGGCGCGACCGAGGCCGCGGCCGCGCCCTCCGTGAGCTGTTTCGTTCGTTCGAGTAACCACAGCGTCGCGGCGGCGATCTCGGTGTCGCTCACGGTCACCACCTCGTCGACGCGCTCCTCGATGATCTCGAAGGTGCGATCCGAGAGGCTGCCCGTCGCGATCCCGTCGGCGATCGTGTCCGGACTCTCGTTCTCGACGGGCTCACCCTTCCGCAGGCTCTGTGGCGCCGTCGCGGCGTCCTCGGCCTGCACGCCGACGACGCGGACGTCCTGCTTCGCGGCCTGCATCGCCGTCGCGACGCCGGAGACCAGCCCGCCGCCGCCGATCGGGACGACGACGGTGTCGATGTCGGGCACCTGCTCCAGCAGTTCGAGGCCGAGCGTCCCCTGGCCGGCGATCACGGCCGGATCGTCGTAGGCGTGGACGAACGCGGTGCCGGGGTCGTCCGCGCGGTTCTGGGCGGCCGCCATCGCTTCCGCGAACGTCTCGCCCCGGAGTTCGACCGTCGCGCCGTACCCTTCGGTGGCGTCGATCTTCGCCTGCGGCGCCGTCTCGGGCATGAACACCAGCGAGTCGAGGCCGCGTTCGGCCGCGGCGTAGGCGACCCCCTGTGCGTGGTTGCCCGCGCTCGCGGCGACGACTCTCTCGGCGTCGCCCGCCTCGGCGAGTTCGCTGATCCGGTTGTACGCGCCGCGTGGCTTGAACGAGCCGGTTTTCTGGAACTGCTCCAGTTTGAGCCAGACGTCCGCGCCGACCCGCTCACTCAGCGTCTCGTTGTGCATCACCGGCGTCTCGCGGATCCCCTCGGCGGCGGCGAGACGCTCCCGCGCCGCGTGCACGTCGTCGAGCGAGACCGTCATCGCCCCACCTCGGTGACGGATCGATTCGGGCTCCCGCGTCGGATCGCGTCGTCGTTCATGGCGTCGAACTGAGTGGGACACGGACTTAGTCCCGTTCATCCCGCCGTCAGTTCGGTGCGAACACGCCGCCCGGAGCGCCGTGGACTTATGCCCCGACACGACCCAGTCGGGGTATGGCCGACTCACCCGACTCCGCGCCCTCCCCCGACGTCGTGGCCGTCGGCGCCGCGACGGTCGATCGGTTCCACGACGTGACGAACCTCCCCACGCCGGACGGCGGCGCGTTCGCCCGCGAGGTCACCGAGCGCTTCGGCGGCGTCGGTGCCAACGTCGCGACGGGGCTCGCACGGCTGGGGCGCGACACCGCCCTGCTCGGACGGCTCGGGAACGACGACGTGGGCGACCGCGTGCTCGCGGATCTGGAAGCCGGCCCAGTCTCGACCGCGCTGATCCGGCGCGGCCCGGGCACGACGACCCACTGCGTGATCCTCCGCGGCCCCGAGGGCGAACGAATGATCGTCACCGCGGGCGACTCGACGGTGCGACTCCGCCTCGACGACACCGACCGCACGGTGCTGCGGGCCGCAGACGTCGTGTTCGTCACCGCGTACGCGCCCGACCCCGTAACGCGTGAGATCGTCGATATCGCCGCCGAGCCCGACGGCCCCGCGCTCGCGTTCGACCTCTCGGGGGCGATCGAGGAGCTCCGGGGCCGCGGCACCGAACGGCCGACAATCGACCGCGTCGTCGAGGTCGCGGAGCTGTTCGTCACCGCCGAAGTGGCCGCGGAGTCGTACCTCGACTGCCCCGCCGACGAGGCCGTCGACGCGCTCCGCGACCGGGGCTGCTCCCGGGGCGCGGTCACGTTCGGCACCGAGGGCGCGACGCTGTTCGACGGCGACGACCGGACCCAGGTCCCCGCGTTCGACGTCGACCCGACGGACACGACGGGTGCGGGCGACGCGTTCACCGCGGCGCTGGCCGAACGCTGGCTCCTCGGGGACGCCGAGGCCGAGCAAGCTGGCCGGTTCGCGGCAGCCGCATCAGCACTCAACTGCCGTGCCGAAGGGGCACGCGGCGGTCTCGCCGACCAAGAGGCGGTCCGGGCGTTTCTCGCGGCTCGGGCCTGACGCGGCGAAGCGTTATTCGGCTCGGTCCGCTACGGGCGTGTATGGCTGACGACAAACAGGGTCGCGACAAGCAGGCCCACGACGCCGAGCGGCGGCAGCGGGAACGCGAGCTCCGGACGGAGCTGGAGCGCCGGAACGAGCCCGAACCGCCGGTCGACGAGGCGGACCTGGACGGGATCGACGCGGCGCTCGAGGACGTCCCGTTCCCCGCGACGGGCGCCGACGTCGTCGACGCGATCGGTGACCGATCGGTCGCCGCCGGCGGGGATCGGTACGCGGTCAAGGCGCTGATCGCCGAGAGCGACGTGGAGCGGTTCGAGCGCCCCGAGATCGTTCGTGTTCGGGTGCGTCGGCCACGCGTGGCGTCGGCGATGAAGCAGGTCGTGGAGGCCGCCGAGACGATCCCCAACGTCGAGTTCCCCGCGAAGACCCGGGACGCCTACGAGAAGAGCCTCCGGGCGATGGCGGCGATCGACGCCGACGACGAGGACAGCGGCGTCCGCGCGCTCCGGGAGTGGGTCGTCGACCGCATCGAGGAGAAGGGCAAACTCCCCCGTTCCCGCGACGTGCGCCGGCAGGGCGCGAAGATCGCCCGGAAGCACGGCCACGAGATCCGAAACGACGACTGGCTCGGGGTCTGACTCCTCGACACCTCGTCGTCCACGACTAACACTTGCGTCACCGGGTGGTGTGTGCGTCCACGAACGGCTTTAGGGGCGGGGCGACAAGCCAGTAACACGAGACAACCATGTCCGACGCACCCACCCAGGCCGACGAGAGCGACATCCCCGTGACCGCCGAGAAGCCCGACAGCCCCGTCGGGGTCAGCGGCGTCGACCACATCACGCTGATCGGCAGCAACGAGGAGGACACCGTGGAGTACTACCGCGACATCCTCGGGATGCCGCTGGTGCTGCGCCAACCGAACCTCGACGATCCCGAGGCCACGCACCTCTTTTTCGACGCCGGCGACGGCCGGATCATCACGTTCTTCGTGAAGGACGACCGCCAATCGGACGACCGACCGAAGCGTGTCGGGATGGGTGGGGTCCACCACCTCGCGTTCAGCGTCGACGGCGAGCGCCTCGCCGAGATCGCGGAAGGGCTTGAGGACGCCGGCTACGGCTACAACGAGTTCGACCGCGGCGCGTTCCACTCGCTGTACACCCGGGACCACAACGGCCTGACGATCGAACTCGCGGCGGACAAGTTCGAGATCCCGGACGACCGCCGGGGCGAGGTGCTGGCTCGCGCCCACGCTCGCCGCGTGAACGAGGGCGCCGAGTACGTGAAAGACGAGCACATGCGCGCCGCGCTGGAGGAGCTCGAGATCCCGATCGAGGAGATCGAGATCCCCACGACGGCGTCCTCCGGGGCGGGGGGACTGTGAGCGAGCGGGAGCCCGAACTCGACACGCTGGCGCCGGACGTCGACGGCAGGACCGAACCGGACTCCGAGGCTCCTGACACGCCCGGCATCCACCACGTCTCCGTCGTCTCGGGCGATCCCCACGGCACGCTGACGTTCTACCGCGACGTGCTGGGGCTCCGCCTCGTCAAGCGCACCGTCAACCACGACGAGCCGGCGGTCCACCACCTCTACTTCGGCGACGGCGCGGGCACGCCGGGAACGACGTTCACGGCGTTCCCCTACCCGCTCGACCCCGGCGGGCGCCGCGGTGCGGGCCAGCCCAGCGAGACCGTGTTCGCGGTCCCGCCCGGAACGCTCGACGACTGGCAGAGCCGCCTCGCCGACCACGACGTCACCGTCGACGAACCGAGTGAACGCTTCGGCGAACCCGTCCTCACGTTCACCGATCCGGACGGCCTCGACCTCGCGCTAGTCGAGAGCGAGTCGGCCGGCGTCCTCGCGACGGACGAACTCGCCGTCGACCCGTGGGACGAGGAACTCCCGGCCGAACGCGCGATCCGCGGCGTCCACTCGGTCACGCTGCGCTCGAACAGCCCGTACGTCACCGGCCGCGTGCTGGAGCTGTTCGGGTTCGGGCTCGTCGGGCAGGAGGACGACCGCGTTCGCTACGTCGCTGGCGCCGACGGCGTCGAGACGGAGGGTCTGGACGCCGACACGACCGAACTCGCCCGAACACCCACACCTGGGACCGTCGTCGACCTCTACGCTCGCGAGGAGCCGTGGGGGAAGGAGGGTGCCGGAACGGGCCACCACGTCGCGCTCCGGGTGCCCGACCGCGCGGCGCTCGACGCGTGGCACGACCGATTGGTCGACGCCGGGCTCTCCCCCTCTCGGCCCCGGGAGCGCTACTACTTCGACTCGGTGTACGTCCGCGACCCGGGCGGCGTGCTGTTCGAACTCGCGACCGACGGGCCCGGACTGGCTCGGGACGAACCTACGGACGAACTCGGAAGTGATCTCCGACTGCCGCCGTGGCTGCAGGATGACGAGGCGATGCTCCGCCAGCAGCTCCCGCCGCTCGACGAGCCGGTACGTCACGACGGCGACGACGCCACGCGAGAAACCGATTCGGCAGACGTGCCGGACGAACACCGATGACCACCGGGCCGACCGTCGGCGGTGACGGCCCCCACGCGGGCCAGCCGATCCTGACCGCCGGCGCACCGAAAGCGGCTGCCGAGGCGGCGCTCGTCCTCCTCCACGGCCGCGGCGCTCGCCCCGGAACCGTGCTCGACCTCGCCGACGAACTCGGCTACTCCGGCGTGACCCACATCGCGCCGGAAGCGTACCACAACACCTGGTTCCCACACTCGTTCATGGCCGAACGCGAGGTGAACCAGCCCCACCTCGACTCCGCGCTCCGCGCCGTGGACGACGCCGTCGAACTGGCCCTCGACGCCGGCGTTCCGCGGGAGAAGGTGATCGTACTCGGCTTCTCACAGGGGGGCTGTCTCGCCAGCGAGTACGTCTACCGGAACCCCGAGCGCTACGGCGGGCTGGCCGCACTCAGCGGTGGCCTGATCGGGCCCGAGGGCACGACCTGGCCTGACGCCGCCGAGGAAAGCCTCGACGGCACGCCCGCCTTCTTCGGCTGCGACGAGGACGACCCCCACGTCCCCGCGTTCCGGGTCCGCGAGTCCACCGACGCCTACCGCGAGCGCGGCGCCGACGTGACGATGCGGCTCTACGAGAGGCTCGGCCATCAGGTGAACGAGGACGAGATGGAGTGGGTCCGCGACGCTCTCGACGAACTCCTCGACTGAGCGGGCGAACCCTTTTGACCGAGAACGCGACCAGAGCCGTCGATGCGTTGAGAACTACCCCGGGGCGTCAGCGGGTGTGCGACCACACGCCTCGGGGACGCGGCGGTCGCCTGTTCGCTACGCTCCGGCAGCAGTGCCCACGTCGACGGCGACGGTCTACTCCCGGATCTCGTCGGCGGCGGCGACGAGCTCCCGGGTTCGCTCCTCGCTCACGGGGTCGCCCGAGGCCGACCCCGACTTGAGCGCGGTGCCGACGATGACGCCGTCGGCGATCGAGAGGATCTCGCCGACCGTGTCGGTGGTGACGCCGCTGCCCACGAACAGCGGCACGTCCAGCCCGAACTCCTCCCGGCGGTCGGCGGCGCGCTGGAGTTCCTCCCGGTCGACCGCGTGGCCGGTCCCCATCCCCGAGACGACCGCCGCGTCGGCCAGCCCGCGCTCGACGTTGTCGGCGAACGATTCGGCGGTGAAATCCTCGGACGCGATCGGGGCGGAGTGCTTCACGTCGTGGTCGGCGAACACCGCCACGTCGGTCCCGAGCCGGTCGCGCTCCCGCATCGTCTCGTAGGCCTTCCCCTCGATGATGCCCTGATCGGCTACCCGTGCGCCGGTGTGGACGTTCACGCGCATGAACTCGGCGCCGACGGCCTGCGCGACCGCGAGATCCGCGGCGGCATCGTTCCGGAGCACGTTCACGCCCACCGGCAGGTCGACCTCGTCGACGACCGCGCCCGCGGCGTGGGTCACCGAGGCGACGACGTGCTTCGGAACGTCGTCGGGGTAGAACGGCGCGTCCCCGAAGTTCTCGACCATCACCGCGTCGACGCCGCCGGCTTCCAGCGCCCGGGCGTCGGCACGTGCGTGCTCGATCACGGCGTCGCGGTCGCCGTCGAACTTCGGCGCACCCGGCAGGGGGTCGAGGTGGACCATCCCGACTATCGGCTGCTGTCGGCCGAACGTGGCTTCGAGATCCATGGTCGGGAGTCGGCTCGGGCGGTGTAAGCTCTGACGACTCGGGACGGGAGAACAGCGCTGTCGGACTACGCCCAGAGTTCGGTCTCCTCACGGAGCCCGCCGGTGACGATCGACCGGACGGCCGCGATCTCGGCGTCGATCTCGGCGGTGTTCTCGAGCAGCACGGTCTCGCTGGGGAACAGCTGTTCGCCCAGTACGAGCCCGTGGTCGCGGGCAGTGTTCCCGGTGACGGTGAGGTAGACGCCGAGCCCAGCCTCCTCGATCGCGGCCTCCTCCTCCTGCCCGTTCTCGGGGTAGACGAACTCGACGTCCTCGACGGCGTCCATCCCCAGCACCGCCTCCACAAGTCGCTCGTAGCGCGGCGAGATACAGAGCGGCCCCCCGTAGTTGTCGAGGAACTCGCGGTCGAGGTCGTCACCCGAGGGGGCGACTGCCGGCGTGCCGAGTAGTGTGTGGTACACCGTATCCCCGAGCCCGGTGACGACGCGCACGTCGGACTCCGTTGGGTCGATGCGTTCGTTCACGGCGGCGAGGTTGTCGACCCCCTCGGGGCCGAGAGAGACGACCTCCTCCAGCACCAGGTCGGCGGCGTCGAAGCCCAGCGCGAACTCGTGGGTGCGAAGTGCGCGGAACGGCTCCTCGCGACCGACCAGATGCACCGGCGTCCCGTCGAGGTCGACGGTGAGGCTGTCGAACACGATCCGGCGGGGTTTCCCCTCACGGTCGTCCCGCAGTAGTGTGAACTCCGGCCCAGTGGGGCCGGCGGGCGCGGAGTACTCGAGCAGCCGCTCGTAGCTCCCCTTCTCGGCGCGCTGTTCGTCTTTCGTGATCGCCTTCTCGTACCGGAGTACGGAGGTCACCTGATCGACCGTCTCCTCGGCATCGGCGCCGTCGGCGACGGTGGCGACCCGCTCCAGCACCGCCTCCAGCGGTCGCCCCTTCCGGGGAACCGCGACGGGTACCGGCTCGGTCATTACCAGTCCGACGGGGCCGACGGAAAAAGCGGTTGCGGAAGGGGTGCGCCACAACCGCTAAACCCCGGCGGCCCGCTCTCTCGGACGTGATCCACGGCAGCCCCGCCGAAACGGTCCTGCTCGTCGGCGTCGTCCTCGCGGTCTGGGGGGCGGCCAGCGTGCTGCTCGACGCGGCGCTCGGCGGCGAGAACCGGGGGTTCGTTGCGTATCTGGTGGGGCTGCTGCTCGGGCTGGCGGTGGTGGGGTATCTGCTGTTGACTCGGATGTGACGAGCCCCGATCCCGACGCGGCGGGTCAGTCCTCGCCGGCGAACTCCACGCGGGTGCCGTCGTAGCGGCAGTCCTCCAGCGCGTGTTTGGCGTCGATCCCCGCGTCGTGGGGGGTAGGGCCGTTGCCGACGCCGACTTTGAGCTCCACGTCGGCGTCGTCGCTGACGTGGGTGATCGCCGCCTCGTACTCCGCCTCGGACATCTTCGGGACGACCGAGATCACGTTGTCGCCGCCGACGAAGAAGGAGAGCGCGCCGTGGGCCTCCCGCATGTACCGCATCAGGCTGGCGTACGCCTGCTCGATCCGGATGAACGAGTCGAACTCGTTGAGTCGGTCGGTGTACTTCCCGGTGGCGTCGTTCACGTCGAAGTGGGCGATCGATACGTCCTCGGCCTCGGGCGGGCGGTACTCGCCGCCGAGCACCTCGCGTCGCGCGCGGTCCTGTGCGCTGCCGGCATCCTGGACGCGCTCGGTCGCGCCCTCCAGCGCCTCGATCGGCACGGGGTCGATCGCGGTCCCGAGGCTGACCGAGATGGGGTAGCGGTTGCCGATCGACTCCTGGAGGAGCTCGTGATCGGCTCGGTCGAGGCCGTTCGTCACGGCGACCATGTTGTCGAACCGGGTGAAGAAGGCGTACCCGTCCCGGGAGCCGACGAACTGGGCGATGTCCGCGAACAGCCGGGACTGCAGCGTCTGAAGGTCCATCTCCCGACGCGGTTCGGGCTCGACGGTCCACGGGCCGTAGTTGTCGATCTGGATGTGGGTGAGCTGCGGGCGAGTCACGGTACCCGAGGTAGGTTGGCTGTGGCAGTTGTAGTTTGGTATTCCCGAATGCGAGACGCTACGTCAGTGCGGTCCGGAGCAGCCCCGCGTAGTACTTCGGCGCGCTCTTGCGGGAGCGGGCCAGCGCGACCCGGAGCGCGTTCGCGGCGTCGTCGAACACGCCCGCCCCGTGGCCGACGAGCACGCGATCCGGGGAGAGATCACCGAGCGCCTTCCGCGGCGGGAACAGCCGCAGCGCCGGGTGGACGCCGAGTCGCTCCACGTCGGTGGTGAAGAAGCCGACCGTGCCGACGGCCTCGGGAACGATCAGCGTGCCACGATCGCGGTCGTACAGCGCCACCTCGTGCCAGAAGCGGTTGTCGATCACCGTGATCGTTCGGAACGCCGTGTCCGGCAGCGCGCGGCTGTACACCTCGGTCTCAGCGTCGAGGTCGTCCGCAACTCCCGACAGCCGTTCGGGCAGCGACACCGGGACATCGTGGCGCTCGGCCACGGCAGCGGCGTCGCGTTTGTGCCGGTCGAGCAGGAGCGTCACCCCCGCCACGTCGCCCAACGCCGCGAGTTCGTCGTCGAGCCCGGGAGCGTCGACGGGGTCGATCACCCAGATCCCGGCCTCGGTCTCGATCGCGTGGCTGGTGCGGTGCATTTCGTCGACCTCCTCGGCGAGCGTCCAGCTGATGCCGCCCTCCCAGCGATCGACGACGTCGAGCGTGGCCATACCTCCCGTTGGCTCTCACGATGCTTAACTCTCGGCGGCACCGGAGCGCCGCAGGGCTTACACTCGTCTGGACCCAACCACACAGTATGAGTGACGAGATCGCGGCGGCGTTCGACGGCATCGACCCGGAGGACGTTCCGGAATCGGTCGACCGTGCGGCGCTGGAGCGGATGCGCACCGTCGCGATGGTGCTCGACGAGTCGATCGAGATCCCCGTGATCGAGTACCGGATCGGTGTCGACCCGCTGCTCTCGATGATCCCCGGGGTCGGCGACGCGCTCAGCGCCGGGATCTCGCTGTACATCGTCGTCGAGTCCGCCCGGCTGGGCGTCAGCTTCACCACGCTGCTGGGGATGCTCGCCCGGATCACCGTCGACATGGCCGGTGGGTCGATCCCGATCGTCGGCCCGGCGTTCGACGCCGTGTTCAAGGCGAACAAGTGGAACGTCGAGGCCGCGATGGACGATCTGTTCGGTGAGGAAGAGCCCGACGACGACGCGGTGACGATCCCGGTCACGAAGCCGGAGTAACGCGAGCAGCGCCTTTTCGACCCCGCCGTCCCTTCTGCCCCCTATGAGCTACCACGGCGCCATCCTCGACGTGGACGGCACAATTCTCCGCGGCGAGGAGCCCCTCCCCGGCGCCGACGTCGGCCTCGCTACCCTCGACGCCCGGGGGGTTCGCCGACTGTTCGTCTCCAACAACCCCACCAGACCGCCCGCAGCGTACGCCGAGACGCTCCGGCGTGCGGGCATCGACGCCGAACCCGACGAGATCCTCACGGCCGGCGCGAGCACGGTCGCCTACCTCGGCCGGCACCACGCCGGCGAGACGGTGTATCTCGTGGGCGAGCGCGGGCTGCGCGAACAGCTGGAGAACGCGGGGTTCGACGTGGTCGTCGCGGGCAAACACGGCAACCCCGAGCGCGGCGTCGACGTGGCGGTCGTCTCGATCGACCGGGAGTTCGACTACGACACGCTCACGACCGCCGCGCGGACGGTCCGGAGCGAGGCGCTCCCGATCGTCGGCAGCGACCCCGACGCGGTGATCCCCGCCGCCGAGGGCGACGTGCCGGGGTCGGGCGCGATGATCGCCGCCGTCACCGGCACTGTCGAGCGCGAGGCCGAGGCCGTGCTCGGCAAACCCCACGCGATCACCCGGGAGTTGGCGTTGGATCGGCTCGACTGCGACGCGGCGGACTGTCTGGTGATCGGCGACCGGCTGGACACCGACATCGCGCTGGGCGCCGACGCGGGGATGACGACCGTGCTCGTGCGCTCGGGCGTGACCGACGACGCGCGGATCGAGCGCTCCTCCGTGACGCCGGATCACGTCGTCGACGACCTCTCGGGGATCGACGCCGTGCTCGAGGGGGACGCATCACGGTACGGCTGAGTCGGAGTCGAACCGCTTAACCGCGGTTCCGCCGCATCGCCGGACATGAGCGAGCCACGTATTCTGGTGACCAACGACGACGGGATCGAGAGCCCGGGGTTCCGGGCACTGTACGAGGCGCTCGAGGCGGTCGGTGATCCGGTCGCGGTCGCGCCGTACTCGAACCAGAGCGCCGTCGGCCGCGCCCGGTCGTTCGAGGCGACGGTTCACGAGTACGAACTCGGCTACGCCGTCGAGGGGACGCCCGTCGACTGCGTGATCGCGGGCGTCGAGGCGCTCTGCCCGGACGTGGACGTGGTCGTCGCCGGCTGCAACAAGGGGGCGAACCTCGGCTCGTACGTGATGGGCCGGTCCGGGACCGTCTCGGCGGCCGTCGAGGCGACCTTCTTCGACGTGCCGGCGATCGCCGTCTCCCAGTACGTTCCGACCACCGACGGCGAGGAGTTCGAGAGCATCTCGCCCCCGAAAGAGGCGTACACCGACGCCTGCGACGCCGCGGCGTACCTGGTCGAGGAGTCGCTCGACTCCGGCGTGTTCGCGGAGGCGGACTACCTCAACGTCAACGCCCCCGCGCCCGACGCGCACGACGGCCGGCCGCCGATGACCGTCACCGAACCCTCGCCGCTGTACGCGATGAGCGCCGAGTTCGACGGCGAGACGATCCGGCTCGAGGACAACATCTGGCAGCGGATGCAGACCGGCGAGATCCCCGACGAGAACGGCACCGACCGCCGCGCGGTCGTCGACGGCGAGATCAGCGTCTCGCCGCTGACGGCGCCTCACTCCGTCGAACGCCACGACCGCCTCGACGAACTGGCGGCGCTGTACGCCGAGTAGTCGGTCAGTTGTACGTCTCTGCCTCCAGCACCGTCACGCGAGTCCCGTCGTGGACCGCGACGATGCGGTCGTTCTGTCCGTAAAACGTCACGTTCTGCACGGTCACCGACTCGTTGGTCGCCGGCAGCGGCCGCCGGATAGTGTCGTTCCCCTCGCTCACGAGGAGGTGGAACGACTCGTTGCCCGCGGCGACGGAGACGTTCTGGTTCGCGATCCTCGGCTCCGCGTGTGCGGGAGCGGAGCTGAACACGGTCCGACGCTCGCCGCCGTCGTCGAGCGCGACGGTGTAGGCGGTGCCACCGCCGACCGCGCTCCACCCGCGCCGGACCGCAGTCACCGTCTCCCGCCAGCCGACCCCGCCGACGATGACGGTCGACCGGCCGTTGGCGGCGAGTCGCCCCCGCGGGACCACCGACAGCCAGATCTTCCTGTCGGGGTTCGAGACGATCACCCCCGAGGTGGTGACCTGTGTGGTCTCGCCGAACAGGGTGACGGGGACCGCCGACACCATCTCGTTCTCGACCCCCTCGGCGTAGGTGATCTCGTAGCCGCGGACGGTCGCGGGCTCGCCCGGCAGGTCGCCCTCGGTGGAGACGAGGTTGACCGCGACCGCGGGGCCGGAGAACGCGGCGGCCACGACCACGATCGCGGCGATCGCGACCTGGCGCACCGACAGCGACGCGAGCGCCGCGCGCCAGGAGTCGTCGCCGCCTGCGTCGTCCCCCGCGAACGGACGGCGGTCCGGCCCGGCGGCGGCGACGACGATCAGCGTCGCCGACAGCGCGACGAGACCGAGGCCGACCGCGCGGTAGAGCACGTAGTCGGTGCCGCCGCGGTACCAGTACACCGCCCAGAGCGACTGGGCGCTGGCGAGCAGGAGCGCGCCGGCGAACAGCCGTGCCGGCGACGGGGGGTCGCCGCTACGGCGGCGCAGTAGTAGCGCGCTCAGCACGACGCCCACGAGCAGGCCGATCGCGTGCCCCTGGATCGCGATATCCGCGAACCAGGGCGTGACGAACCGCGAGCGCCCCGAGGCCGTGATCGTTGGGTTCTGGAGCGCGTTGTAGAGGAGGTTCAGCAGATCCGACGCCACCAGCGCCAGCACCGTCCCCAGCGGGTAGCGCACGAGCGCGAACCCCGCGAACGCGAACACGACCCCCGAGAACCCGATGACGGCGCCGATCGTGAACAGCGTGAGGACGACGCCGACGACGGCGACCGCGAGCGGGAACAGCAGAAACGCGCGGGCGATGGGGCTCCGGCAGAGTGCGGCGAGTCGTTCACGGAGCGTGGACGGCTGGGGATCCCCGGGGTGGTCCGCACCGTGCGGGTAGTGACCGACGGCGTACTCCACGATCGGTGCGAGCGTGAGCGCGCCGAAGAGGTTCCCCAGCAGGTGGCCCGGGCCGGCGTGGGCGAACCCCGCGACGAGCATCCCCAGCGGTTCGAAGTACGACCACGCGCGGAACGGGATGACGACCGGCCGGTACCAGTGTGCGTAGCCGCCCTGAACGAACAGGTACACCGCGAGCACGCCGAGGACGGTGACGGCGGTGCCCCACGGCACGCCGAGCACGAACCGATCGCGGAGGCGGGCCGGGAGACGGCCGTCGTCGAGCCAGAGTGCGACTGCGGCGCCGCCCAGCAGCGCGACGACGACGAACGCGCGCTGGAGCAGTCCCCACGGCACTGCTCCGAACTGGAAGGCGGGCGAGACGGGCATGGGCGTAGTACTGCCGTCACCGGACTTGAAAGCTCGCCCATCGGCGTGGGCGACGGTCTCTACTCGTCCAGTCGCCAGAGATCGGTCTGTGGCTCGACCACGAACTCGGTGCCGTCCTCGGTCACGCGCACCATCTCCTCCTGCCCGACGTACCCCAACTCGGTGTCGAGGCCGAGTTCGAGCGTGTACACCTCGCCCGGGCGGACCTCGCCCTCGACGGCCTCGCCGTAGCGGTCCCACTCGGGACCCAGCAGCGTACCGCCGTCGTGGGCGGTTCGGCCGACCTGGTGGCCGAGCGCGTGGTCGAACAGGTCACGGTCGCGCGCGACCAGTTCCGCGCGAGCGCGGGCGTCGACACGGTGGCCGACGACGCCGGGTTCGAGCACGTCACGCCCGGCGTCGATGGCCGCGCGCACGTCCTCGAACGCCTCGACGAGCCCATCGGCCGGCTCGCCCCGAACCCAGACGCGCTGGAGATCCGCAGCGTACTCGTTTCGGACGACGCCGAAGTCGACGTGGAGCAGTTCGCCCTCGGGGACGGTTCGGTCGCCCGGGAGCGTGTGGCCCACCTCGGCGTCGCCGCCGGCGTGGACCGTCGGGCAGTACTCCCACGACCACGCGCTGTCGTATCCAGCCTCGCGCATCCGTTCGTGGAGGAAGTCGGCCAGCTCGGCTTCGGTCGTCTCGGGGGTCCACTCCGCCGCGGCGTCGTGGAGGAGGTCGAGCGTCGTGTCCGCGGCTGTCTCGATCCGTCGGTGCTCGGTTTCGGACTTGATCCCGCGCACGTCGGCGACGACCCCGCTCGCGCTGACGAACTCCCGGTCCGGGAGCAGGTCGTCGAGCTTCAGGAACAGCCCGTGGCTCAGGCCGTCGGCGACGGGGTCGTCGCGGTCGAAGTTCAGCGCGAGCCGGTCGGCGTCCATCCGGGAGATCGTGTCCCGCAGGTCCTCGCGGATCGACTCGTCGTACGGGCGGACCTCGTGGACCCCGAGATCCTCCGCGGTCGGGGCGTCGTGCCGGCCGAGGATCACGGTCGACTCCTCGGGGCCGATCACGACCGCGGTCGGCCAGACGACGTCGAACCCCAGCACGTACGGGAGCGATGGCTCCCGGGTCTCGGTCGTCTCCCGGCAGAAGATCACCCACGCGTCGGCGTCGCTGTCGGCGACGGCGGCGCGAGCCTGATCGACTTTCTCGCTGACGAGGGCGGCGTCCATAGTCGTCCCTGTCGCGGGGAGGGTTTAGCTTCGGGGGAGCGAGATCACTTCACGCGGAGAGTATCAGCGACAGCGGGAGCGCGAGCAGCATCCCGGCCACGATCAGCGAGACCCCCGTTCGTTTGACGCGGCGCTCGTACTCGTCGATGTCGCCGTCACGACTGCCGGCCGAGTACGAACGAGCCGACCAGATACACGCCGACGGCGACCGCGAGGGCGATCGCGACGCCCAGCAGGAGGTCGGGCCCGCGGGCGAACCCGACGGCGAGCATGACGATCGCCCCCATCTCCAGCCCCAGGCCGAACACGCCGGGGCCGGTATCACGGGAGATCCGTTCCATCGCCGGGCCGAACCCGTCGTCGTCCTCCTCCTGGGCGGCCGAGAGACTCAGGAACCACGGGAGGAAGAGGAACGTGCCGAGGCCGGAGAGGCCGCCGATCGCGACACCGTACGGGACGCTGTCGAGCGTCATCACGCCGACCGCGGTGAACACGACGATCTGCATCACGCCCGAGCCAACACCCAGCATCGTGAGGAACTGTTCGCTCGGTTGGTCGCCGGTGGAGGACATGCGCGGCGGTTGCGAGTGCCCCGGCATAAATCGGTCGACTGCGGGGCCGTCAGTACGCGAACAGCGTCCAGAGCCACTCGCCGAGGGTTCGGTCACCGAGCTCGTCCGGGCGCTCGACGCGCACGTCGCCGGTCTGGACCTCGTACCGGACGTGCCGGTCGATCGCTCGCTCGCCGGTCGCGTTCAGCCGTGTCTCGCCGCCGAGCAGCACCCCCTCGTCAGTGTCGATCCGCATCCGCGTCCAGGCCGCCTCGTAGCTGCCGTTCTCGGCGGGTGGCAGCCCCGTCGCGCGGGCGATGGCGTCGCCGCCGGTCAGTTCGACCGTCATCGTCCCGTCCCCACGCTCGACGGTCCGCCACCCGTCGGTCGTCGCGGGGACGCGGGGGGCGAACCCCCCGCTGACGTCGTACCCCGGGGCGACGCGCCAGTACACCGGCACCGCGCGGACGGATCGCTCCTCGACTTCGCGCCCGCCGAGGGCGTACAGTTCCCACCTGACGCCGGCGGAGTAGTCGACGCCGGCGTCGACGTACGCGGTGTGGGTTCTCCCTGCCGCGTCGTCGATGGTCGTCCGGTACGCACGCTCCTCCCGGTCGATCGCGGCGACGGCACGGAACCCGGAGTCGTACGCCGCGACCACGCGGCTGTCGCCCGCGCTGGTGCGCTCGACGGCGGTCGCGTAGGCAGCCGTCGCGTCCGCGGGCAGATCGACCGCGTTGTCGGCGACGCCCGCGTCGGGCGTCGGTCGCGTCTCCGTCAGACGAACCGCGCTCGCACCGACGACGAGCCCGGAGACGACGAGCGCGGCGAGTGCGACCCGCCGGACTGGCACTGGGCCGACGGAGGCAGTCCATCCGGCCCGCGCGACCTGAACCGGGTACGCGACCGCACCCAGCAACACGGCAGTCACGGTCAGCAGCCCCGCGGTCAGCGCGAACGCGGGGGCCGGATGCCCGGGCGTCTGCTGGACGACGAGTCTCGTGACAGGAACCATCGCGGTCAGGAACACGCCCGCGCCGAGCAGGCCACAGGCGGCGTGGAGCGAGAGCGATCCGAGGAGGTCGCGGGGGGAAGCGAGCGCACGCAAGGGCGCGCGAACTGCTGTCCCCGTCGACGCCCCGGCAGCCAGCCGCGACAGCGCCGGCACGAGCAGCCCCCACGCGACGATCATCGCGGCCGCGACGCCGGGTAGCGGCGCGAGCAGAACGACGAACGGCGGGACCGAGCCGCCGAGCGCGTACACCGTCGCGCGGACCGGGGTGTCGATCAGCAGAAAGCCGGCGACGCCGAGCGCAAGCGCGACGGCGTGGCCGACGACCGCCGCGGCGAGCAGGCGTCGATCGAACCGTTCGCGGAGGGTTTCGGGGTGTAAATCCGGGACTGTCTCGAGGTCGTCGACCGCCATGCGGAACGCGGGTGCAGCGGCGCCGAGCAACGGGACGGCGGCGATCGGTGGACAGACGACCGCGAGGATCGGGTTCACGACAGCCAGCGGCGCTCTGAGGAGCGCTTCGAGCAGGAACGCCGCGGCGACGACGCCGAGAACCCTGGGACGGTTGAGGGCGACGCGGAGGCCGGCACGGCGTGAGGACATGGCTCGCGGATCGCCCCTCACTCGCAAAAACGTTCCTCTCGAGGGTGAACGCCTGCCGTCCCGCGGTCAGTCGGCGTCGACGTACCGTTCGATCCGGGCGACGTTCCGGCGGTTGGCTTTGAACGCGATGTCGAACAGGTCGCCGAGGATCGGGACGCTCCCGAGAACGGCCTCGGCGGCGACGAGCAGCAGCATCCAGAGGCAGACACGTTTGGGCACCCCCAGCCGGTACCCCTGGTAGACGATGTACGTCGACGGGAGGACGATCAGCCAGTCGCCGGCCACCGGGAGGAGGCCGACGATCCCGTCGAACCCGATCTCGCCGACGATCGGGAGCGTGAACGCGGCGTCCAGCAGCTCCGCAATCGCGCGGGCCCGAGCCAGCCGGGCCGGCTCGGCCATCTACAGCCGGCTCTCGGCGTCGTCGGCGAGCTCCTGCATGCGCTTGCCGATCCGGCCGGCCGAGGAGAACTCGTCGTCGCTCATCGCGCTCGCGAGCGCGTTGCCCAGCACGAACACGGCGTGTTTGTGCTCGCTCTTGGATTTGTGGACGTGGGAGGGGTCGACGTCCAGCTGGTCGTACTCGTCGAACGTACCGTCCTCGACGTCCTCCCGATCCCGGAAGTTCTCCATGATGATGACCATCTGTTCGTGGAGTTCGAGCAGTTCGTCCTTGTGCATACCCGAACCACGCGGTTCCGGCGGTTAAACGTTATTGGGGAATCCCTCACACGGACCGGGGCGAACGCGACAGCCACGGCTCCCCGGTGCGGGCGTGCCTCGTAAAAAGGAGGTTAGAAGACGTACTCGTCCTCGTGGCCCATCATGCCCTCCTCCTCGTACTCGGGCTCCTCGTCGTCCATCGGGCCACTGGTCTTGTACGCTTTCAGTCCCGTCGAGAGCAGCTCCTCGACGGCCTCGTTTCGGTCCACGAACTCGCCCTGCTCGACGAGCTGTGCGATCTGCATCTCGAGGTGCTCGGGGACGGTGAGGTCGACCTTCGGCATCTGTCAGAGGAGCTTGGCCGAGCGGGTATTTAAGCTCGTTGGCGGAGGGCCACCCGGCGAGAACGTGTCGTCGAGCCGTTTCCCGAGCGGGGGTCCGATCGCCGGCGACCCGTCGATTCCGATAGCCATAGGTGAACGGGTCCACTGTGTTCGACTATGCCTACGGACGTGACGGCGCTGCACGAGGAGTTCGGCGGCGAACGCCTCCCGCCGGGCCAGCGGCAAACCGAGAGCTTCCCGGTGCTCTCGAAGGGGGAGACGCCAGCCGTCGACGACGACTGGACGTTCACCGTCACGGGCGCCGTCGAGGCGGAGCGGGAGTTCTCGGCCGCGGAGTTCAAAGACATCGCGCCCGAGACCCAGCTCCAGGACTTCCACTGCGTCACCGGCTGGTCGAAGTTCGACTGCGAGTTCACCGGGCTCCCGTTCCCCGAACTCGCCGACGCGGTCGGCGTCCGGGACGAGGCCGAGCACGTCATGTTCCACGCCCACGACGGCTACACGACCGACCTCCCGCTCGCGGACTGTAACCGCCGAGAGGTGCTGTTCGCGTGGGCGTTCGACGGCGAGCCCCTGCCCGCCGAGCACGGCGGGCCCCTCCGGGTAGTCACGCCGCACAAGTACGCCTACAAGGGCGCGAAGTGGGTGAAGGGTGTCGAGTTCCTCACCGAGCCCGAACTGGGCTACTGGGAGAAGCGGGGGTACTCCGACTCCGCGAACCCGTGGAACGAGGAGCGGTACAGTTAGGGACGACCCGGGAGAAAGGGAGCCAGATGGAGTCACCGCGGCAGGCCGGCATCGACCCGGCCGAGACGACGCTCGTCGCCGAGAGCCGGGAGGTGCCGGACGCCTCGTTCCGCGCGTTCCTCGCCGGTCGGGAAGCGCCCCGTGTCCACTGGGCCGCCCCGGACGGGCTGGAAGTGGTCGGCGCTGGCGAGGCCGTCCGACTGAACGGCGACGGAAGCGAACGGTTCGGGACGGTCCGTGACGCCGCCGAGGCGACGTTCGGCGACGCGCCGATACCCGACGGCGCCGCCAGGCCCCGCTTCTTCGGCGGCGCCGCGTTCCACGACGACCACGAGCCCGCGTCGCCGTGGGAGGGGTTCCCGCCGGCGACGTTCGTGCTCCCGCGAGTACAGTTGGTCCGCACCGACGACGCCACCCAGCTCACGGTCGTCCGCGCCGACGGCGACAGGGACGCGCTCGAACACGATATCGGCCGTATCGCCGAGGATATCGCCGATCTGCCGGCGATGCGCCCCGTGGGCGATCCGCCGGGCGTGGTCGCGAGCCGCCGGACGACGACGGAGGCCGAGTGGACCGAAAGCATCGAGGCGGCGGTCGAGCGCATCGAGGCCGGCGAGCTACGGAAGGTGGTGCTGGCGGTCGCGCTCGCGGTCACGCTGGAGGAGGCGGTCACCATCCCGGACACGCTCGAACGGCTGCGGCGCTCCTACCCCGACTGCTTCCGCTTCCTGGTCCAGCCGACCGACGAGGCGGGCTTCTTCGGCGTCCCGCCCGAGCGGCTGGTCCGCCTCGACGGCCGGCACGCCCGGACGGAGGCGCTCGCGGGCACGGTCGCCCGCGGGGAGACGCCCGAGGAGGACGCCGCGCTCGCGGACTCGCTGCGTTCGAGCGAGAAGCTCCAGCACGAGCAGGCGCTCGTCGCGGAAGCGATCGAGGACCACCTCGCGCCGATGGGGGCGGTGTCCGTCGGCGAACAGGGCGTCCGGAAGCTGGCGACCGTCCAGCATCTCCACACGCCGATCGAGGCCGACCTCGACGACGACCGACACGTGCTCGACCTCGTCGAGGCGCTGCACCCAACGCCCGCCGTGGGTGGGATGCCGCCGGAGACGGCGGAGCGCGTGATCCGGGAGACCGAGACGTTCGAACGCGGGTGGTACGCCTCCCCCGTCGGGTGGTTCGACGCCGACGGCGACGGGGAGTTCGCGGTCGCCATCCGGGCGGCCGTCGCGGGGGGGCGACGCGCGACGCTGTTCGGGGGCAACGGCATCGTCGCCGACAGCGACCCCGCGGCCGAGTGGGAGGAGGTCGTGATGAAGTTCGAGCCGATACTCGCGGCGCTGGAGGCGGAGTGAGCGCGGCGGAGCCGACCGTCGCAGGACGGATCGATCGGAGTCAGCCTTCCACGGGCTCGGACCAGTAGATGCGGAGCCCGCGACCGACCGCACCGACGACGACCGCCTGCACGTAGAGGAACGCGTATATCTCGACCCAGAGCCACGGCGGGCCGCCGGCGAGCAGGAACTCGTTGTAGAGGAACGTGTCGAGCAGCAGCGCGGCGGCGATGGCGGGCGCGCCGACGAGCAGCGCTTCCCGGGGGAGGACCCCCCACTCCGCGAGCGCGACGGCCGCGCCCGTCACGGCGAACACGCCGAGGGTGATACGACCGAGGAGAACGTCCGTGTACGCGTTCGGCTGGAGGGCCATACCCGTCGTTCGTGCGGCGGTCGACAAGTCGTTTGCCCCGGGAGTGATCGGCGGTGTTCAGATAAGGATGAAGAGTGAGGCGGGACGATCTTTGAGTGGTTCATGCTCGAAATCGCCCGCCTCAACGGAGGTAGCGACTGCTTCGAGTTAGATTTTCTGGAGCGAGAGGCGACACCCGAGCCCGCGATGAAGCTCGGTATCCGGCTCCATCTGGCTGGACTATCACTTTCGGATACCATCTCGGTTCTCGATATGTTGGGTGTCGAACGGTGTCGCACGACCGTTCACAACTGGGTGCAGAAGGCCGATCTACAGCCCCTCGACGGTGCGAACCCGGATCACGTCGCGGTTGACGAAACCGTGATCCAACTCAACGACGAACGGTTCTGGCTGTACGCAGCAGTCGATCCTGCAACGAACCGCTTGCTGCACGTCAAGCTCTCTCCGACGAGAAATCAAGCGATTACCGAGATGTTCCTCGCTGAACTCCGCGACAAACATCTCGTTGATGACGCACTCTTTCTCGTCGATTCTGCAGCCTGGTTGAAAGCTGCACTCCATCGACACGGCCTCGATTACAGATACGAGAAACACGGTAATCGGAACAGCGTCGAACGTGTCTTCCGAGAACTAAAACGACGAACCAACCAGTTCTCAAACTGTTTCAGTCACGCCGAACCAAACACCGTCGAAAATTGGCTTCAAGCGTTCGCCTTCGCATGGAACCAGCTTATCTGAACACTACCGGAGTGATCCGCCGAAGAGCATATACTGTCGACCGTCGAACGCTGGAACCAACATGTCGCTGCGGCGGTTCGTCGACGGGTACGAGGGCGCCGAACGGGCGCTCGTGCTCGCGAACCGGAGTCAGCCCGAACAGCTCCGGTCGATGCTCGCGGGGGTGTTCGAGCGACAGTCGGTGCGCGTCGACGAGGCCGTCGTCGAGGGCGTCCCGGACGACACCGTGCTGCTGCTGGACGGGACGGGGAGCGTGGTCGCCCGCTCGCCGCTCGACGCGGTCTCGGCGTCGCTGCTGTTCACCAACTCCGACGCGTTCATCACCGGCTCGACCGGCCTCGACGAGATCGAGCTCCCGGACGTGATCAGCGGACTGGAAGGGGTCAACTTCCGGCTCCGGGGGTTCCCACGCTCCCACAAGGAGAAGCTGCTGTTGATCGCCGTCTCCCGGCAGATCGAACGGACCGCGTGGGCGCACGACGACGGCACCCACCGCGCCTCGTTCCAGCGACTCTCCCGCATCGTGGACGAACAGGGGACCCAGCGTGTCTACCGCCGCCTGGGCGAGAGCGACGTCGACACCCACGTCTACGGCGTCGACGACGGCGACGTCGACTGGTCGGCGGAGCTCGAGGTGACCGTCCACACCGGCGAGTCCCCGGACTACCGCGACTCGTGGTTCGTGATCTACCGGCCCCCCGAGGCCGAGCAGCCCGGCACACCCGACCCGTTCGCGCTGCTCGCGGTGCAGGACGACGACGGCGTCTGGGACGGGTTCTTCACCTCCGGCCCCGAGGAGGCGCTGGCGGTCGACGACTACGTCCGGCGATCGCTCTGAATCGGGGTCGGCGGCTTTATGTCGCGGACGCCCGAACGGTCGCGTATGTCCACGAAAGCCAAACTGCTGTTGGTGCTCGCGTTCGTGACGCTCGTCTACTTCCTCGTCGGGAGCGAGGCAGAGCCCGTCGAAGTGGAAGTCGAGTCCGAGGAGTAACACCGATCGCGGCGCGTGACCTGCCGAGGCCTCCGTGCCTCGGCGACGGAGCGTGATGCCGCGATCGTGTTGTACGCCGACCGCGGCGCGTGACCTGCCGAGACCGCCGTGTCTCGGCCACGGAACGTGATGCCGCGGTCGTGTAACCTGCCTTTTTCGAAACGAGCGGCCGGCGGGAGCGAACCACTTACCCGCCGCCGCGCCCTCTTTCCCACCATGTACGGGGTCGTCACGCGCAACGAGGAGGAGGTGGAGTGGCCGGCGTTCGACCGCGGGTTCTACGAGGTGAAGGACGTGACCGGCCGGGCGGCCGAACCGCTGTCGAACGCGGTGAACATGGTGTCCTGTTTCGGCGACACCGCCGCCGGGAAGTCGAGCCCCGAACTCGTCCCGGTCGACGACGAGGGGAACAAGGCGACCCGCGAGCAGCCCTACTTCGACTGGGGGTATATCTGCCCGACCCACGAGGAGTACCGCGAGGGGCTGCTGGAGACGATTTCGGACTGCGCCGCGGCCAACGAGGACGTCCGCCTCGACGACGTCGGCTTCCCGCGGGCGGAGTACTGTCGGTGCGATCGGTGTGAGCGGCTGTTCGAAGAGAGCGAGTACGACGACCGGTTCGACTGGCGCGCGAGCGTGATCACCGAGTTCGTCGCCGAGGCGAGCGAGCGCATCCCCGGGAAAACGTACCTCACGCTCTACCCCGACCCCTATCCCGGCCACCTGTTCGAACGGGCCGGGCTGGATCTCTCGATGCTCTCGGCGTACGTCGACGAGTACGTCGTCCCGCTGTACGACATCCACTACGCGACGACGTACTGGCTGGAGACGATCGCCTCGGGCTTTCAGGACCTGCTGGGCTGGTCGCCCGAGACGCCCGAGGCCGGCACGCCGTTCTCGATCGAACTGTACGCCGTCGAGGTGGACGTCGACGACCTGATCCACGCGACGGAGGTCGCGGAGCGCTACGGGAACGACGTGTTCTTCGGCTACGACGCCAGCAACGCCCAGGCTGCGATCCGGCGGAAGGACGCCGACGAGCGCGAGGGCGTGAGTCACGGCTGACCGGCGTCCGCAACAGCGCTTACTTACCCCCCGCCCCAACGCCGGGACATGTACGACAGTATCCTCCTGCCCGTCGACGAGGCTGCCGTCGAGAGCAGCCTGCTCTACCACGCCGCCGAGCTCGCCAACTGGGACGACGCGACCATCGAACTGCTGTACGTCGCGGACACCGGCCGGGACAGCGTGACGGTTTCCGGCGAGGGAGACGTGGTCGATGCGCTGGTCCGGGAGGGGGAGGACGTGGTCGACGAGGCCTCGGGCGTGCTCGACTCGCTGGGTGTCGAGTACGACACGAGCGTCCAGCAGGGATCGCCCGCGAAGACCATCGTCGACTACGCCGAACACGAGGACCACGATTTGATCGCGATGCCGACCCACGGCCGCGAGGGGCTCTCCCGGTACCTGCTGGGCAGCGTCACCGGGAAGGTGGTCCGGCTGGCGCCGATGCCCGTGCTCACCGCCCCGTTGGAGGAGGAGGGGTTCGAGTTCCCGTACGAGGGGATGCTGCTCCCCACGGACGGGAGCGACGAGGCGCTCCGGGCGGCCCGACACGGTCTCGACTTCGCCGCTGAACTCGACGCCGACGTGCACGTCCTCACGGTGACCGACGACTCGCTGCTCGCCGACGCGTTCGACGGCGGCGAGGAGGCGAGTTCGAGCGAAGCCGTCGACGAGGTTGTCGAAGCTGCCGAACGACGCGGGATCGAGAACGTAACCACTCACGTCGAGACCGGCGACCCCGACGACGAGATCCTCGGCACCGTCGAACGGGAGGCGCTGGACGCGGTCGTGATGGGGACGACCGGCCGCCACGGGCTCGACCGCGTGCTGCTGGGTAGCGTCGCCGAGAAGACCGTCCGGCAGGCGGAGGTGCCCGTGATCACGGTGGGCGACAACTGAGCCGAGAAGTCACGACCGGCTGGGCCTGAAACCCACAGAGCTTCAAACCTCGCCGCGGAACGCCCGGCCATGTCACCGACGGCGCGGGGGTCGAGCCAGTCCGACCGCGCGAGTCGTCGCACGCTCGGCGCGCTTGTCGTTCTCGCCGCCCTCTCGCTCGCGCTCCGCCTGTTCGATCTCGGCGGCCGGATCTTCCACTGGGACGAGGGCCGGGTCGGCTACTGGATCCTGCGCTACCACGAGACCGGGCAGTTCCACTACCGGCCGATCATCCACGGCCCGTTCGTCCAGCACGCCGACGCGCTCCTGTTCCACGTCGTTCCGGCGACCGACTTCTGGGCGCGGGTGCCCGTCGCGGTCGTCACCGCGGCGCTCCCCCTCACGGCGTGGCTGCTCCGGCGCCACCTCGACGACCGCGAGATGGTCGCGCTCGGCGCGCTGCTGACCGTCCAGCCGCTGCTGCTCTACTACTCGCGGTTCATGCGCTCGGACATGCTCGTGGGCGCGTTCGCGTTCGCGGCGTTCGCGCTGCTCGTGCGGGCGTTCGACACCCGCCGGCTCGCGCCCGCGGTCGCCGCGAGCGCCGCGCTCGCGCTCGGGTTCGCGAGCAAGGAGAACGCGATCCTCTACGTGGCCTGCTTCGGCGGCGCCGCCGCGGTGTGCTACGACCACCGACTCGTGCGCGCGGCGACCGACGACGGATCGCGAGGGTGGAGCCGCGTTCGATCCGATCTCGCCGCGGTCGAGGCGTGGGTCGACCGCCGCTCGGGCGAGCTCCCGGTTGTCGTCTGGTTCGGGGGCGCGCTCGCGGCGCTTGCGGGGACGTTCCTCGCCGTAACGGTGGTGATGTACGCGCCACGGCCCGAGATCTGGGGCGCGCTCTCGTCGGTCGGGAGCCTGTTCGGCGTGCTCGACGCCGCGCTGGTCGACACCGCGACCGAACTGGTGGAGACGTGGTTCGAGCGCGACGGCGGCGACCGCTCCTACCTCGCCTTCTTCCACGACACGCTGGAGACGCTGGCGTTCGGCGCGCCGGTCGTGCTCGCCTTCGCCGTGATCGGCGTGCTCGCGGAGGGCTACGGCGTCTTCACGGACCGCGACGAACCGCGCCGTCGCCTGCTCGTCTCGTTCTGTCTGTACTGGGCCGCCGCCAGCGTCGTCGGCTACCCGATCGCGACCGACATCCAGGCGCCGTGGGCCGTCACCCACGCGGTGCTGCCGCTGACGGTGCCGGCCGCGGTCGGCACTGCGGCACTCGTGGGCGCTGTCGAACGGGGGCTGACCACGCGAGACGAGTCGGTCGTCGACGCGCTCGGACGCGTCGCCGGGGGTGAACGCCTCCAACTGGGAACGACCGCGCTGGTCGCGGTGCTGCTGCTTTCGGCGGGCAGCGTCGGCGTGGTCGGCCTGAACGCCGACTACTGGAACAGCGCGAACCAGGAGGACAAGCAGGTGCTCCAGTGGGCCCAGCCCGGGAACGACCTCCAGCATACGGTCGACGACGTGGCTGCCATCGCCGCCGAGAACGAGGGGACGGACGTGCTGTTCTACGGCACTGGCTCGGGGAGCGCGGTGCAGTTCCACGTCGCGAACGAGTCGAGCCTCGACCAGCCGCCGCCGGGCGGGCCGTCCTGGCACTCCCGACTGCCGCTCCCGTGGTACCTCGAACGCGCCGACGCGAACGTCAGTTCCAGCCACCCGGACACGGCGCCTGAGGAGGCGCTCGCCGACGCGCCGCCGGTCGTGATCGCCCACGACGACGCACGGAACGAGGTCGCGGCCGAGCTCGACGGGTATACGGTCCGCGAACACCGCTTCAAGCTCTGGGGCGAGGATATCGTCGTGTTCCTCGACCGTGACGCGCTGGCGAGCGTGTGAGCACGAACGTGTCTATCTCGAGCACGATGCAGCAATCCTTATACACACTCGTCCGGAAGCGTCGCGCATGAGCGTCACGCTGCCCGGACCCACGCTCGGCGTCGTCGGCGGCGGCCAGCTCGGCCGGATGCTCGCCGAGGCCGCGTCGCCGCTGGGCGTCGACGTGGTCGTGCTCGACCCGACACCCGACTGCCCGGCCGCGCGGGTCGCCGACCAGATCGAGGGCGAGCTCGACGACCCCGACGCGGTCCGCGAGCTCGCCGAACGCGCGGACGTGCTCACCTTCGAGATCGAGACCGCCGACCCCGAGCTGCTCGCGGAGGTCCGCGCCGAGACCGGGACGCCCGTTCACCCCGACCCCGAGACGCTGGCGGTCACGGGCGACAAGCTCCGGGAGAAGGAGATGCTCGCGGGCGCGGACATCCCCGTGCCGGAGTTCGTCCCTGCAGGCAGTCCGGCCGCCGCCGAGAACGCCGTCGACCGCTTCGGCGGGACGATGCTGAAAGCCCGCGAGGGCGGCTACGACGGCCGCGGGAACGAGCCAGTGACCGACCCGGACGCCGCCGAGCGAACGCTGGCGACCGTCGGCGGCGACGCGGTCGCGGAGGAGCTGCTCGACTTCGACCGCGAGCTCGCCGCGATCGGCGTTCGCGGGACGGACGACGAGACCCGCGTGTTCCCGATCACGGAGACGATCCACCGCGAGGAGATCCTGCGCGGGACGGTGTCGCCGCCGCGTGTCGACGACGCGACGCGGGAGCGCGCCCGCGACGTCGTCACGGACGTGCTGGCCGAACTCGACGGCCGCGGCGTGTTCGGCGTCGAACTGTTCGACGTGGACGGGGAGATCCTCGTCAACGAGATCGCGC
The DNA here is from genome assembly GCF_002025255.2 of Halolamina sp. CBA1230. GTDB lineage: Archaea > Halobacteriota > Halobacteria > Halobacteriales > Haloferacaceae > Halolamina. The sequence continues at coordinate 149,564 of NZ_CP054587.1, read as the reverse complement.
CGCGTCCCCACAACTCGGGCCACTGGACGATCGAGGGCGCCGCGACCTCGCAGTTCGAGCAGCACGTCCGCGCCGTGCTCGGCTGGCCGCTCGGCCCCGTCGAGCGCGCCGCGCCGACCGCGTCGTCGAACGTGCTGGGTGACGTGCAGGCGCCCGAGGAGGCGACCCTCTCGGGCGTCGAGACCGTGCTCGATGCGCCGGACGCCAGCCTCCACTGGTACGGCAAGCGCGAGGCGCGGCCGCTGCGGAAGATGGGCCACGTGACCGTGGTCGACTCCGAGGCCAACGGTCCGGACGAAAACGCCGAACGCGCGCTCGAGACCGCCGAACAGCTCCGCGACTCACTCACCTTCCAGTAATGATGGCTTCAGTCACCGACCTGATCGACCGCCTCGAATCGGACGCCGCCGCCGACCGGCCGGCCGAAACGACCCCCGACGTGGGGATCATCATGGGGTCGGACTCCGACCTCGACACGATGCAGGGCGCGTTCGACGCGCTCGACGCGCTGGACTTCGCGGAGCAGACCGACCACGCCGATCCCCCGGAGGGGCGGTTCAGCTACGAGTCCTACGTCGTCTCGGCTCATCGAACGCCGGATCTCATGTACGCCTACGCCGAGACTGCCGAGGATCGCGGGCTGGACGTGGTGATCGCGGGCGCGGGCGGGAAGTCGGCGGACCTGCCGAACATGACCGCCTCGATCGCGTTCCCGCTGCCCGTGATCGGCGTGCCCGTCCAGGAGAAGTCCGTCGACTCCGTGATCGGGATGCCCACGGGCGCGCCGATCACCGCCGTCGACGCCGGGAAATCGTACAACGCCGCGCTCTCGGCCGCGCAGATCCTGGCGCGTGAGTACCCCAAAATTCGGGACCGGCTGGTGGACCTACACGACGAACGACGGGAGGGCGTCGGCGACGTGTCCGCCGCGTTGCACGATCTGGGCGTCGAGAAGTTCCGACAGCGGTAGTCGGCCCCCCGTTCGAGACCCCCGCTACCGCGGTACGAAACCACACGCTCGCCCGCGCGGGGAAATGAACGCTTAAGAGCCGTGGGGTCGAACCTCGCTAACGTTACGGAGAACCCGATATGAATCCATGGATAGCTATCGGCGCGCTGGCGCTCGTGGCTGTCGGCATCCCCATCGGTATGATGGTGGTGTCGGCGCTGCTTCGTCCCAGCGTGCCCGAACAGGGGAAAAGCGCCGTCTACGAGAGCGGCGAGATCCCGACGGGGACGACGCGCATCCGGTTCAACATCCAGTACTACATGGTTGCGCTGCTGTTCGTCGTCTTCGACATCGAGACCGTCCTCATCTTCCCGTGGACGGTCATCTACCGACCGGCACTCGAAGGGGGCGCCACCATGATGGAGGTGCTCGCGCCGATGCTCGTGTTCATCGCCGTGCTGGTCGTCGGGCTCGTCTGGGCGTGGCGGCAGGGCGCCGTGCAGTGGGTGTCCAGCCCGCGCGCGCTCGAAGAGAAGACGGAGGCCAACCAATGAGCAGCGAACGAGAACTATTCCGAACCGACGACGCGAAAGTACAGACCGACACCCGCGACGCCCGCATGAGCGGGCAGGGCGACCGGTTCAACTCCAAGCTTCGCGAGGCGTTCGGCTCCTCGCCGTTCATCCTCACGAAGTTCGACAAGTTCATGAACTGGGTGCGGGGCTCGTCGATGTTCATGCTGCAGTTCGGGATCGCCTGCTGCAGCATCGAGATGATGCACACGTACGCGGTCAAGCACGACCTCGACCGCTTCCACGCCGGCGTTCCGCGGGCATCGCCCCGGCAGGCCGACGTGATGATCGTCCCGGGGACGATCGTCTCGAAGTTCGCCCCGCGGATGAAGCGCGTGTACGACCAGATGCCCGAGCCCAAGTTCGTTGTCGGGATGGGCTCCTGTACCATCTCCGGCGGCCCGTTCCAGGAGGGGTACAACGTGATCAAGGGCGCCGAGGAGGTCATCCCGGTCGACATCCACGTCCCGGGCTGCCCGCCCCGCCCCGAGGCGCTGGTGTACGGCGTCGCGAAGCTCCAGGAGCGGATCGCCAACGGCGAGGCGTCGCCGGTGACGGTGAAGCCGTACGAGCTCGAACAGTTCGGCGACCTCGAACGCGACGAGATCGTGGACGAGCTCGCCTCCGAGATCGACGAGGAGGATCTCGTGATGCGGTACAACTGGGCTGATTCACCATGAGCCTGCAGGAGGAGGAGACGCCGGAGATCGAGGCCGACGAGAGCGAGCTCGAGGCGCTGCTCGACGACCTCGTCGTCGACCGCGACGACCACATGAATGCGCCGGCGTTCGTGATCCGGCCCGACTCGGTGCAGGAGACGCTCGGCCGGCTCAAGAACGAGGCGGGGTACGACCACCTCTCGCTGGTGACCGCCGAGGAGTACCCCGACCGCTACGAGTCGATCTACCACCTGAAGAAGTTCGACGACCCGACCGACGAGGTCAGCGTCGTCGTTCCGACCGACGCGGAGAACCCCGTCAGCGAGTCGGCGGAGCCGGTGTTCCGGACCGCCGACTGGCACGAGCGCGAGGCGTACGACCTGGTGGGGATCGAGTACGACGACCACCCGGACCTGCGCCGGATCCTCCTGCCGGAGACGTGGCAGGGCCACCCGATGAGCCGTGACTACGATCAGGACCGGCCACAGATGGTCCCGCTGCGGGAGCACGCCAACCCCCTGCAGGAGGACCAGCGCTCCGACGCCGACTCGGACACGATGTTCGTCAACATCGGTCCGCACCACCCGGCGACCCACGGGGTGCTCCACCTCGAGACCACGCTCGACGGCGAGCAGGTGATCGACGTGGAGCCGGACATCGGCTACCTCCACCGTAACGAGGAGCAGATGGCCCAGAACGGCACGTACCGTCACCAGATCATGCCGTACCCCGACCGCTGGGACTACATCTCGGCGGGGCTGCTCAACGAGTGGGCGTACGCCCGCGCAGCCGAGGACCTCGCGGACATCCAGGTGCCCGAGTACGCACAGGTCATCCGCACCATGGGCGCGGAGCTCTGCCGGATCGCGGCCCACATGCTCGCCGTCGGGACGTTCGCGCTCGACATCTACGGCGACTTCACCGCGATCTTCATGTACGCGATCCGGGACCGCGAGAAGGCCCAGAACATCCTCGAGGACCTGACGGGCCAGCGGCTGATGTTCAACTACTTCCGGCTCGGCGGGGTCGTCTGGGACCTGCCCGAGCCCCGCGACGAGTTCTTCCAGAAGACCCGCGAGTTCGTCGACGAGCTGCCCGACCTGCTCGAGGAGTACCACGACCTCATCACGGGCAACGAGATCCTCCAGATGCGGACCGTCGACACGGGGGTCCTGCCGACGGAGGTCGCGAAGAACTACGGCGCGACCGGACCCGTCGCCCGCGGCTCCGGCATCGACTACGACCTGCGCCGTGACGACCCGTACGGCTACTACGACGAACTCGACTGGGAGGTGCCCGTCGAGGACGGCTGTGACAACTTCAGCCGCCTGCTCGTCCGCCTGCGCGAGGTCGAGGAGTCCGCGAAGATCATCGAGCAGTGTGTCGACATCCTCGAGGACTGGCCCGAGGACGAGCGGAACATCCAGGCTAACGTCCCGCGGACGCTGCGCCCGGAGGACGACAAGGAGATCTACCGCACCGTCGAGGGCGCGAAGGGCGAACTCGGCGTGTACATCCGCGCCGACGGCACCGAGAAGCCCGCCCGGTTCAAGATCCGGAGCCCGTGCTTCTCGAACCTCCAGACCCTGCCGGAGATGAGCAACGGGGAGTACATCCCCGACATGATCGCCGCGCTGGGTAGCCTCGACATCGTGCTCGGGGAGGTGGACCGGTGATGCTGCAGGCCGAGAGCCCGCTCCCGGACCTGCTCGCGAACCTGCTCGGGCTCGGCGGCTTCGGCGTCGTCGGCGAGTTCGTCGCCGCGCTGATCGCGGCGTTCCTCGTCGGCAACGTGATGCTCGCGATGACCGGCGTCGCCGGCCCGTGGGCGAAGCGAAAGATCACGGCGAAGTTCACCGACCGCATCGCCGCCAACCGGATCGGCCCCGCCGGGATCGGGACGATCCCCGCGGACGCGGTCCGGCTGCTGGCGAAGGAGCTGATCGTTCCGGAGGGCGCGGACCGCCCGGCGTGGGACATCGCGCCGCTGATCGTCGCCGGCTCGGCGATGCTCGGCTTCGCGGTGATCCCGATGGGGAGCGGCATCCAGCTCGCCGACCCCGAGGTCGGCCTGGCGTACGTGTTCGCCGTCGCCTCGATCGCCAGCCTCGGGCTGGTGATGGCGGGGTACGCGTCGAACAACAAGTACTCGATGCTTGGTGCGCTGCGCGCGGTCGCCCAGAACCTCGCCTACGAGATCCCCCTCGTCGTGACGGGGCTCTCGGTAGTGCTGTTCACGGGGTCGCTCCGGATGAGCGAGATCGTCGCCGTCCAGCAGGAGACGCTGGTGACGCTCGGCGGCGTCGCGATCCCGTCGTGGTTCGCGATCGTCAATCCGTTCGCCTTCGTCCTGTTCGTCGCCGCGAACGTGGCGGAGGTCGGACGGAACCCGTTCGACATCCCGGAGGCGCCGACGGAGATCGTCGCGGGGTTCCAGACCGAGTACTCCTCGGTGTACTTCGTGCTGCTGTACCTGGGTGAGTTCCTGCATATCTTCCTCGGCGGCGCCATCACCGCGGTGCTGTTCCTCGGCGGCGCGGCCGGCCCCGGCCCGGAGAGCATCGGCTTCCTCTGGTTCGTGGTGAAGATCTGGGGCTTCTTCCTGTTCACCCAGTGGCTGCGCTCGGCGGCGCCGCGCCTGCGTATCGACCAGCTGATCGAGATCGGTTGGAAGGGGATGCTCGAACTCTCCTTCCTGAACCTGGTGCTCACGGCCCTGATCGTGGGGGTGGTTGTATGATCGGAATTCTGAAAGGCATGGCGACGACGATGAAGCACGCACTGGACGGCAACACCTTCACGGTGGAGTACCCGGAGGTGGCGCCGGAAGTCAGCCCGCGGTTCCGCGGGGTCCACAAGTTCAGTCAGGAGCGCTGTATCTGGTGTCGGCAGTGTGAGAACGTCTGTCCGAACGACACGATCCAGATCGTGATGGACGACCAGCGCAACGGGGAGGAGTACAACCTCCACGTCGGCCAGTGTATCTACTGCCGGCTGTGTGAGGAGGTCTGCCCGACCGACGCAATCATCCTGACCCAGAACTTCGAGTTCACGGCGGACACCAAAGACGAGCTCGTCTACAACAAGGAACAGTTGAAGAACGTGCCGTGGTACAAGGGGAGCGACCCCCTCGAAGCCCGCAATCCCGACCGATCCGCGTGGGTCGGCGAGGGGGCGGGCGAGGTCGACTACCAGTAAACACAATGATCGAGACAATCACGTTCGCGCTGTTCGCCGCCGTGACGGTGGGGTGTGCGCTGGGGGTCGTCCTCGTGAAGGATCCCTGGCACGCAGCCCTCCTGCTCGGCGGCGCACTGTCGAGCCTGGCGGTCCACTACGTGATGTTACAGGCCACGTTCCCGGCGACGATGCAGATCCTCGTCTACGTCGGGGGCGTGCTCGTGCTGATCACGTTCGCCGTCATGCTCACGCGAACCGAACAGCCGAAATCGGAGGTGTACAGCTAGATGGTCACGCGACCAGAACTGAAGGAGGACGCCAACTACGTCAACGGGCTGGCGGCGTCGGTGCTGTTCGTCGTACTCGTCGCGGTGTTCCTCACGTCGAGTTTCGGCGAGCCCGCCGGCTTCGCCGAGGACGCCTCGCTGGTCGCGGGGATCGGCTACGCGCTGATGGACTTACAGAGCGCGTCGGCGGTCGCCGTCGAGGGGTTCCTGATGACGTTCGAGATCGCCGGCCTCGTGCTGGTGGTCGCGACCGTCGCCGCGGTGACGCTGGCCAGTCGGGAGACCGAGGGCTCGTACGTGACCGCACTCACCGACGGTGGGAGCGGGGAAAGCAGTGAGGAGGTGGAGGACTGATGGTCCCGATCGAGTACTACCTCGTGCTCTCGGCGGCCGTGTTCTCCATCGGCCTCTACGGCCTGCTGACCCGCGAGAACGCCCTGCTGTTCCTGATGTCGGTCGAGCTGATGCTCAACGCCGCGAACATCAACTTCGTGGCGTTCAGCCTCCAGTGGGGGAACCTCACCGGCCAGGTGATGAGCCTGTTCGTCATCGGCCTGGCGGCGGCCGAAGTGGCCGTCGGCATCGGCATCATCCTCGTGCTGTACCGCAACTTCCAGGACGTCGACGTGACTGTTCCGCAGTCGATGAGGTGGTAAGATGGTAGGAGCATTCGACTACGCACCGGCGATCGTACTGCTACCGTTCCTCTCGTTCTGTCTCGCGGTCGGTGTCGCCCTCTCCGGGCGGGACCTGCTGCCGAAAGGCGGCGCCCTCCCGGGGATCGCGGCGACAGCCGGCTCGCTGCTGCTCTCCGCGTGGGTGTTCCTCACCGTCAGCCGCGGCGAGACGTACAACGAGACGATCTACACGTGGGCCGCGGGCACCGAGGCGACCGGTAGCCTGAGCCAGCCGCTCGAACTCACGTTCGGCCTGCTGCTCGATCCGCTGTCGGCGATGATGCTGCTCATCGTCTCGCTGGTCGCGCTGCTGGTCCACGTGTTCTCACTCGGCTACATGAACGACGAGGGCGAGACGGGCCTCCCCCGCTACTACGCCGGGCTGGGCCTGTTCACCGCCTCCATGCTGGGGTTTGTCGTCGCCGACAACCTCCTGATGGCGTTCATGTTCTTCGAACTGGTCGGGCTCTGCTCGTACCTCCTGATCGGCTTCTGGTTCCGCCAGGCCGGCCCGCCCAGCGCCGCGAAGAAGGCGTTCCTGGTCACCCGATTCGGTGACTACTTCTTCCTGATCGGCGTCGTCGCGACGTTCGCGACGTTCGGCACCGCACAGTTCGCGGGCGAGGGGAGCTTCCCCCGCCTCGCCGAACAGGCGATCAACGGCGAGGCGACGGTAAACACGTTCCTCGGCCTCGAGCCGACGGCGTGGTTCACCGTCATCGGGCTGCTGGTGCTGGGTGGCGTGATCGGCAAGTCCGCCCAGTTCCCGCTGCACACGTGGCTGCCCGACGCGATGGAGGGCCCCACTCCCGTCTCGGCGCTGATCCACGCGGCGACGATGGTCGCGGCCGGCGTCTACCTCGTCGCCCGGATGTACGGGTTCTACGCGCTCTCGCCGACCGCGCTCGCGGTGGTCGCGCTGGTCGGCGCGTTCACCGCCCTGTTCGCGGCGACGATGGGGCTGGTGAAAAACGAGATCAAGCAGGTGCTCGCGTACTCCACCATCTCCCAGTACGGCTACATCATGCTGGGGCTGGGCGCCGGCGGCTACGTCGCCGGCACGTTCCACCTGCTCACCCACGCCTTCTTCAAGGCGCTGCTGTTCCTCGGCGCCGGCTCGGTGATCATCGCGATGCACCACGAGGAGGACATGTGGGAGATGGGCGGGCTGAAGGAGAAGATGCCCGTCACCTACTACACGTTCCTCGCGGGCTCGCTCGCGCTCGCGGGCATCGTCCCGTTCGCCGGCTTCTGGTCGAAGGACGAGGTGCTGTACGAGGCGCTCGTCCACGGCCTGGGCACGACGAGCGGGCTGGGCACCGCGCTGCTGGTCGCCTACGGCATGGGGCTGATCGCGGTGCTGTTCACCGGGTTCTACACGTTCCGGATGGTGATGCTCACCTTCCACGGTGAGCCACGCACCGAGACGGCCCGCGAGGCCACGGAGCCCGGCTGGAACGTGAAGCTCCCGCTGACCGTGCTCGGGATCCTGGCGACGACCGTCGGGTTCGTCAACATGGTCCCGGTGAAGGATCTGACCGGTCGGGATATCGACTTCCTGCACAAGTGGCTCTACGGGACCGAGGGCGCCGGCTGGGCCGAGACGCTCGGCACCAGCGGCTACCACTACCACCACCTGCTGTTCGCCGACTACGGCGCCGGCATGGCGGCGGCGGACCTGCCGTCGTATCTCGTCGGCCTGCTGTCGCTGGCGCTGGCGCTGTTCGGCGCCGGCTCGGCGTACGTGCTCTACGGCGGGGACGACCCCGAGCCCCACACCGAGAAGCTGGGGAGCCTGCGTGAGGTGCTGTACAACAACTACTACCAGGACGAGTACCAGGTCTGGCTCGCCGAGCGCGTCGTGGTCCCGCTGTCGAAGGCCGCCGACACGTTCGACCAGGCGGTCGTCGACGGCGTGGTCGACGGCGTCTCCAGCGTGAGCCTGTTCGGCGGCTCCCGGATCAAGCGGATCCAGGACGGGCTCGTTACCCACTACGCCGCGATGCTCACCCTCGGGCTGACCGTGCTACTCGTCGGGTTCGCGATCTACGGAGGGTGGTTCTGAATGATCATCGAGACGCTCATCGGCTTCGCGTTCGTCGCCGCGCTGGTCACGTTCCTCGTGCCCGACGAGGTGGCCGGCCGCGTCGGCGCGGCGCTGAGCCTCGTCCCGCTCGTCGGGACGCTCTGGATGTGGACACAGTTCGACGGGAGCGGCAACGCCCTCACGGGCGGCGAGCTCGCGTTCGAGACGACGTTCGACCTGCTGACGCTGTCGGGCTACCAGGTGCAGTGGTTCACCGGGGTCGACGGGATCAGCCTGCCGCTGGTGGTGCTGACGGCGTTCCTCACCACGCTCGCGATCGTGAGCGCGTGGACGCCGATCGACGAGCGCCAGTCGCAGTTCTACGGGCTGATGCTGTTCATGGAGGCGAACCTGCTGGGGATGTTCACCGCGCTGGACTTCTTCGTCTGGTTCGTCTTCTGGGAGGCCACCCTGCTGCCGATGTACTTCCTGATCGGCGTCTGGGGCGGCCCGCGCCGGAAGTACGCCGCGATCAAGTTCTTCGTCTACACGAACGTGGCGAGCCTGCTGATGTTCGTCGGCTTCGTCGCGCTCGCCTTCGGCGGTCTCGGCGACAGCATCGACACGCTGGCGCTGCCGGAGGTCGCGATGGCGCTGAACGCGGGCGGCAACGTGAGTTCGTTCATGGGGCTCGCCCCGGACGGGCTGAAACTCGTGGCGTTCCTCGCGATGTTCGTCGGGTTCGCGGTGAAGGTGCCCGTCGCGCCGTTACACACGTGGCTACCGGATGCCCACGTCGAGGCGCCCACGCCGGCGTCGGTGATGCTGGCGGGGGTGCTGCTGAAGATGGGGACGTACGCGATGCTGCGGTTCAACTTCACCATGCTGCCCGACATCGCGTCCCAGCTGGCGATCCCGATCGCCGCCCTCGGCGCGTTCTCGGTGATCTACGGCGCCGTCCTCGCGCTGGCACAGGAGGACCTCAAGCGCATCGTTGCGTACTCCTCTGTCTCGTCGATGGGCTACGTGCTGCTCGGGCTCATCGCGTTCACCGAGTTCGGCGTCGCGGGCGCAACGTTCCAGATGATCGCCCACGGCCTGATCTCGGGGCTGATGTTCATGGCCGTCGGCGTCATCTACAACACCACCCACACCCGGATGGTGGGCGACATGTCCGGGCTGGCCGACCGGATGCCCGTCACGGTGGGCATCTTCATCGCCGGCGCGTTCGGCTACATGGGGCTCCCCCTGATGGCCGGCTTCGCCGGGGAGTTCTACATCTTCGTCGGCTCGTTCCACTCCACGGTGATCCCGAGCGCGCCGCTTTTCACTGCGGCGGCGATGTTCGGCATCGTGATCGTGGCGGGCTACCTGCTGCTCGCGATGCAGCGCACCCTGTTCGGGCCGTTCAGCCTCGACGCCGACTACGAGGTCGGCCCGGCCCCGTTCCACGACGTGGCGCCGCTGGCTGTGCTGCTGCTGGCAGTCATCGCGCTCGGCGTCGCCCCTGAGCTGTTCCTCGACATGATCAAGAACGCGATCGCCCCGCTCGTCGGAGGTGGTGCCTGATGGTGACGGCACCGCCGCTGACGCCGACCTTCCTGCTGGGGCTCACGGCGCTTGCGGTGTTGCTCTACGACAGCGTGTGGCCCGAATCCAGCGACGCGAGCGTCCTGACGGGGATCTCCGTCGTCGGCTCGCTGGCGTCGCTGGGGGCCGCGGGCTGGTTCCTCACTGCCGGCACCGGGATGGCGACCGACGGCGTCTCGCTGTACGCCGACGCGATCGTCGTCGACGGGATGTCGCTGTTCTTCACCGCACTGTTCGCCGCGGTGACGGTCCTGGTCGCGCTCGCCTCGTACGACTACTTCGACGGCGGCAACCGCGGCGAGCTGTACGGGCTGGTGCTGCTGGCGACGACGGGGATGTCGCTGATGGCGAGCGCGAACTCGCTGGCGACCGCGTTCGTCGCGTTGGAACTGGTCAGCCTCCCGTCGTACGCGCTGGTCGCGTTCCTGAAAGACAACCGCGGGAGCAGCGAGGCCGGCCTGAAGTACTTCCTGATCGGCGCGCTCTCCTCGGCGATCTTCGTGTTCGGCGTCTCGCTGATCTACGGCGCCACGGGCTCGCTACTGCTGCCCGACGTCGCGGCGGCGTTCGAGGCCGGCCTCGGCGGCCGTGCGGGCATCGCCGGCGTCGGCGTGCTGATGGTCGCCGGCGGGTTCGCGTTCAAGACGGCCTCGGTGCCGTTCCACTTCTGGGCGCCCGAGGCGTACGAGGGCGCACCCGCGCCCGTCTCGGCGTACCTCTCCTCGGCCTCGAAGGCCGCCGGCTTCGCGCTCGCCTTTCGCGTGTTCGTGGTCGGCTTCCCGATCGGGGCTGCGACGGGCGCCGGCATCGACTGGGCGCTGCTGTTCCAGGTGCTCGCGGTGGCGACGATGGTGCTCGGTAACTTCGCCGCGGCCACCCAGGAGAAAGTCAAGCGCATGCTGGCGTACTCCTCGATCGGGCACGCCGGCTACGTGCTGATCGGCCTCGCCGCCGTCTCGGCGGAGGCGACCACGAACGGCGACGTGATGGGCGCCGCGATGGCCCACCTGTTCGTCTACGGCTTCATGAACACGGGCGCGTTCCTGTTCGTGGCGCTGGCCGAGAACTGGGGCGTCGGCCGCCGGTTCGAGGATTACAACGGGTTGGGCGCCGAGAAGCCGTTCGCCGCGGTGGCGATGACGGCGTTCCTGTTCTCGCTGGCGGGCGTCCCGCCGCTGGGGGGCTTCTTCTCGAAGCTGTTCCTCTTTGCGGGCGCTGTCGAGGCCGGCCTCTGGTGGCTGGTCGTGATCGCGGTGATCAACAGCTCGCTCTCGCTGTACTACTACTCCCGCGTCGTGCGGGCGATGTGGTTCGAGGAGGGCGAGCACGACCTCGGCGCCACCCCGAACGCGCTGTACGCCGCGCTGGCGATCGCGCTGATCGGGACGGTGCTGCTGCTGCCCGGGTTCGGGCCGGTGATCGAGACCGCACAGGAAGCCGCGACGGCGCTGTTCGTCTGACCGCGCCGCCCTTTTACTCGCCGATCACGCGCCGCACCGCCGTCGAGAGCTCCGTGTCCCGATCCATCTTGATCCCGTCGCTGGTGGCGACGACGCTGGTGTCGCCGACCCGGATCCGCGTGACGTAGCCGCGGTCGAACGCACAGACCGTCCGACGGCCGTCGGCAGCGGCGGTCGGCGGCGACGATCGACCGTCCGCCGCTTCGGGCCGGCCGCCGTCGGCTTCATCGGACGGCGACACCGATCTGCCGCCGTCGGCGAACACCTCACACGAGGCGCCCGCCGCCATCGCCTCGTGGACCGGCCCGTCGACGCCGGGCGCGAGATCGCTCCGGCGGTAGAGCGTCCCGCTGTACTCGGGGCCGTCGACGCTGACGCTCCGGAGTCGGTCGCCGACGACGCCCCGACAGGCGTGTTCGAGGGCGCTCAGCCGCTGGTCGGTCGGGTTGTCCACCGATCGTTCCATGTTCCTCATTAACAATGCACACGATTATCAATCTACCGGCGGATCACCCGACAGACACATACACCACGGGGGCAAGCCACGGTGTATGCACGCACGCGCCACGGAGTTCGCGGAGGTCGCCCAGGATCGCTACGGACTGGCGGTCGAGCCGGTGGAGTTCCCCGAGGCGGGGACGCCGACCGCGGAAGACGCCGCCGACGCGGTCGGCTGCGAGGTCGGACAGATCGTGAAGAGCCTGGTTTTTTCGGTGGATGACGACCCCGTCCTCTGTCTTACCTCCGGCGCGGAACACGCCGACGAGGCCGCCATCGCGGAGTGGGCTGGCGTGGACGAGGACGCCGTCTCGATGGCGTCGCCCGACCTCGTCCGGGAGGCGACGGGGTGGGCCATCGGCGGCGTCCCGCCGATCTGCCACGAGCAGGAGCTCCCGACGCTGTTCGACCCCGCGCTGGGCGCGTACGACTCCGTCTGGGCCGCCGCGGGGACGCCCACGTCGGTGTGGGAGATCGACCCCGAGCGCCTCCGTGAAGTGACCGACGGGGAAGTCGTCGAGTTCACCGAGTAGTCGTCGGCCGACAGTCACGGACCGCTACCCTTATCAGTATTTAGGGCTGCCTAAAGCCTATGCAACGCGCGGGTGATCGCGGTGGCGAGTGAGACGGGGGAGATCGTCCCGGAGCTCCGCGCCGCGGTCTCGTGGGTCGACGCCCGGCTGGCGGCGCTGGTGTTCGGGAGCTGTGCGATCGTTGCCGCCGGCGGGCTGGTGCAGGTGAGTTTCGGGACGTACACGATGTCGATCCTCGACGCGTGGCGTGCCGTGTTCGATCCGGCGGTCTGGACCAACCCCCAGTACCCGCTCCGACTGCTGCTCGGCGACGGGCTGGGGACCCGGGCCGCGGAGGCGTTCGGGTTCTCCACCGCCGAGGTCGATCTCGGCCGGGAGACGCTGATCGTCTGGGGGATCCGCCTGCCGCGGGTGCTCGTGGCAGTGCTGGTCGGCACGAACCTCGCGATCTCGGGGGCGGTGTTCCAGGCGGTCACGCGCAACGAACTCGCCTCGCCGTTCATCCTCGGCGTCTCCGCGGGCGCGGGGCTGGCGATCCTGCTCACGCTGGTCGTGTTCGCCGGGCTCGCGCCGTTCCTCCCGCTGATCGCGGCCGGCGGTGGCGCGGTCGCGTTCGGCCTCGTCTACGCCATCGCGTGGAAAGGCGGCACGAACCCCGTCCGGCTGGTGCTCGCGGGCGTGATCGTCTCGACGGTGTTCGGCTCGCTCCAGACGGGACTGTTCTTCTTCACGGAGGATCTCGGCGTCGTCCAGTCGGCGATCTCCTGGACGACCGGCTCGCTGACCGGCGTCGACTGGGAGCAGGTCCGGATCGCGCTCCCGTGGACGATCGCGACGGTGCCGATCACGCTCGCCGGCGCGCGCCAGCTGAACGTCCTGCTGCTCGGCGAGCGCACCGCGCGGTCGCTGGGGATGTCCGTCGAGCGCGTGCGGTTCCTGCTCTCGGGGGTCGCCGTGCTCGCTGCGGGGACCGCCATCGCCGTCGCGGGGATCGTGAGCTTCGTCGGCCTGATCGTCCCGCACATGGTCCGCCAGCTGGTGGGCTCGGACTACAAGCGCGTGGTGCTTGGCAGCACGTTCGCCGGGCCCGCGCTGGTCGTCGTCGCCGACGTGGGCGCGCGGCTGGCGATACCGGGCACTCAGCTCCCCGTGGGGATCGTCACGGGGCTGGTCGGCGGCCCGTACTTCCTCTACCTGATGCGCCGCACGGAGGTCGGTCAACTATGAGCAAACACGACACCGCGGACGCGGACAGCACTGTCGGACCGAGCGGTGAGACGACTCCCGACGGCGACGAAACGCCGCCCGGGATCGAGGCGAACGATCTCAGCCTCGCCTACGAGCCGGGCGAGCCGGTGGTCGAACTCGACCGGCTGACCGTGCCCGCCGGCGAGGTGACCGCGCTGGTCGGCCCGAACGGCAGCGGGAAGTCGACGCTGCTGAAGTCGATGAACGCCGAACTCCCGCCGGAGCAGGGGACGGTGTACTTCGACGGACGCGACGTCGAGGGGTACGACACCACCGAACTCGCCCGGAAGCTGGGGCTGCTCTCCCAGCAGAACTCCGCGCCGGCGTCGACGACGGTACGCGAGCTCGCGGCCCACGGGCGCTACCCCCATCGCGGGTTCTTCGAGTCGTTGAGCGAGGAAGACCACCGGGCGATCGACCGCGCGCTCGAACGCGTCGGCGTCTCCCACCTCGCGGACCGGCAGGTCGGCGGGCTCTCGGGCGGGCAGCAACAGCTCGCCTGGCTCGCGATGACGTTCGCCCAGGAGACCGACGCGCTGTTGCTCGACGAGCCGACGACGTTCCTCGACCTCCACCACCAGCTCCGGGTGCTGCGTGCGGCCCGCGAACTCAACGAGGAGCGCGGCGTCACGGTCTGTGTCGTGCTCCACGACATCGGGCAGGCCGCCCGCTTCGCGGACAACCTCATCGCGCTCAAGGAGGGCACACCCTACGAGTGGGGGCCGCCCGACGAGGTGGTCACGCCGGAGCTACTGGAGGACGTGTTCGGCGTCGAGGCCGAGGTCGGGTTCGGTCCGGAAGGACCCACGATCGTCCCGCGGGAGCCCGTCGACGAGGAGTAGTCGCCCGCGTCCCACGCGTGGCCTGAAGCGTTTTCACCCCACCCACCGTGGAGTCGATCATGCCCACCGAGAGCGACGAGGTTCGCGTCTGGCTCGTCGAACGAACCTACTCCGACGACGAGCAGAACATCGTCATCCTCGTCTACGCGACGCCCGACGGCGAGCGCTACCTCCGGAAGGAGCGCGCGCTCACTTCCTTCGGTGACGAGCGAGACACGACCGCAGCCATCGACGCCGATCCCGGGAACCTCGGGCGAACCGACGACGAGAAACGCGAGCAGTACGCCGACGAGGCCGAGCGCATGGCCGCCCAGCACGACCCCGACGACCTGATCTAGCTCAGCACGCCCAACCGCGGTCGGTGTCGTTCAGCCGCTCACAGCCCTCCTCGGTAACGACCACCAGATCCTCGATCCGGACGCCGAACTCCCCGAGGAGGTAGATCCCAGGCTCGACGCTGAACACCATCCCCGGCTGGAGTTCGCGCTCGTTCCCCTCGACGATGTACGGCTCCTCGTGGACGTCGAGGCCGACGCCGTGGCCCGTGCGGTGGATGAACTCGTCGCCGTAGCCCGCGTCCTCGATCACCTCTCGGGTGGCGTCGTCGACGGACTCCGCGGTCACCCCGGGTTCCACCGCATCCACGCCGGCCTGCTGGGCCTCCCGGACGATCTCGTGAACTTCGCGGAACCGCTCGCTCGGCTCGCCGCCGAACACGAGCGTCCGCGTCTGGTCGGAAGGGTAGCCGTCCACCCGCGTGCCGAAGTCGAGCACGACCGGCTCGCCGGGCGTGATCTCGCGGTCGCCGTGGTGGTGGTGCGGTTTCGCGCCGTTCGGCCCCGCGCCGACGATCGTCTCGAAGGCGACGCCGGTGCCGCCGTTCGACTCCAGCAGTTCCTCGATCTCGGCGGCGAGTTCGGCCTCGCTCAGCCCGAGCGCTTCCTCGCCCATCGCCCGGAGGTCACGGACCGTCTCGTCGGCGACCGCGCCAGCCCGGCGCATTGCGTCGAGTTCGGCGTCGTCCTTCCGGACCCGCAGGTCGCCCAGCACCTCGCTCGCGAGGCCGAACGTCGCGTCGGGCAGTGCGTCCCGGAGGTCCTGGGTGAACAGCGCCCACATCGTGTCGTCGACGAGCAGATGGCCCGCCGCGAGGTCGAGTTCGGCGGCGATGTCGGCGATCCGCGGCACCGGGTCCTCGGCGTCGTTCCACGTCCGCACGTCGTCGACCCACGACGCCTCGCGGATCTGGTCGCCCGAGAGCGCGGGGACGAAAAAGACCGCCTCGCCCTCGGCGGGGACGAACAGCAGGAAGTGGCGCTCGCCGGGCTCCTCCGAGTAGCCCGCGAGGTAGCGGAGGTTCCGGCTGGGGAACAGGACGAGGCCGTCGCTGCCGCGCTCGCGGAGCCGCTGCTGGGCGTCGCTGGTCCGGCGGCGGAAGGTGTCGACGTCGGTAGTCACGTGGGCAGGGTACGCCGGCGGGGAGGAATAGCTGCCGGCTGGGACGCAGCGCCCCGATCACTGCAGCCGTTTGGTCGTCTCGATCAGCGGGTGGCGGGCGTAGTCGACGACCGCCACGTCGTCGATGGAGGCGAGCCCCTCCTTCTCGGCGGTTCGCTCCATCCCCAGCGTCACCGGCTCGTCGGCCTCGACGACGATGACGTAGGCGTCCATCTCCTCGATATCCAGGCGGTCGGCCGCCAGCGCGCGGTGGTGGCCGTCGGTCAGCAGGAGCAGCTCCTTGTCGCCGGTCGCGTTGGCGATCACGACTAGCGGCTCGGCCAGCCCGTGTTCGAGTTCGTAGCGCCGGCCCTCGAGCTCGTCGGCGTACACCCGGCCCTGCGTGGGGACGAGGTCGTCGAGGCGGACCTGCCGGCGCTCCTCGTGGACCTCCACGTCGTGGATGTGCTGCAGGGTCTCCATCAGTTCGCCTACCTTCTCGGGGGTGGCGCGCTCGATCTGGCTGCGCACCACGTCGGTGTTGGAGATGATCCCCGTGAGGTTGCCCGCGTCGTCGACGACCGGGAGCTTCTGGATCCCCGAACGCAGGATCACCCGCGCGGCGTCGATCACGTCCATCTCGGGATGGGCGACGACGATGTCCTCGACCATCACGGTGAAGACTGGGGCGTCCTCGTCCGCCAGGAGGAGATCCCGCGCGGAGACGAACCCCTCGACTTTCCGGCCGTCGGTCACCGGGAACCCGTTGTGGTCGCTCTCGGCGATCCGTCGGGCCACGTCGGCGACCGTGTCGTCGGCGTCGACCGTCGCCACGTCCCGGGTCATGTACTCCTTGACCCGCGCTCTCGTACTCATCGTTCGCCGTTGGGGCCCGCCAACGAAAAAGGGACAGGCTCAGGCGTCGTCCTCGGTGTCGTCCCGCCCCGACTCGTAGGGGTGGGCCATCGACGCCGCGCCCTCCGGCGCGTACTCGTACTCGAGCCCGTCGTCGGGCGAGGGGGCGTCGGGCGCGTCCGAGAGCGCGTCGAAGAACCGCTCCTCGACGACCTCCCGGACGATCTCGGCCAGCGAGCCGGCCTGTTCCGAGCCGGTCTCCCCGAGGATTCCGAGCGGTATCTGGGCGCCCGCCATGTCGGCGTGGCCGCCGGCGTCGCCGATGGCGCCGAACGCGTCCCGCAGCGTCTCTCCGAGATCGAGCTCCGACCCCCGGGCCCGGCCCGAGACGTAGATCGTGTCGTCCATGAACCCGTAGGCGAGCGTGATCTGGACCCCCTCCATGTCCAGCAGGCGCTCGGCGGCCTGTGCCAGCGCGTCGCGGTCCCGGATCTCCCCGACACAGGTCGAGAGCGCGCCGTCCCGGACGGTGCGGTTCTCGATCGCCGACGCGAGCACCGACACCGTCTCGATCGAGAGGCTGGGCGACTCCACCCGCGAGAGCGTGTCGGCGTCGACGTCGGGGATCAGCGACGCGGCGGCCGCGAAGTCGGCTTTCGACACCTCGCGGGTGAACTCCTTGGTGTCGATCTGGATACCGTACAGCAGCGCGGTCGCGGTCGTGGTGTCCGCGGGGACGTCGAACCGGTCGAGATACTCCGTCAGCAGCGTGCTCGTCGCGCCGACGCCGCTGCGGAGATCGACGAACTCCCCGTCGACCGCGCCCCGCGGCGGGTGGTGGTCGATCACGACGTCGATCTCCGTGTCTTCAGGCAGGCTGTCGTTGACGCCCGGGCGGGAGTGATCGACCAGCGCGACGCCGCCGTACTCCTCGATCTCCCCGGGTTCGAGCCGGACCAACGGCAGGTCGAGCAGGTTCACCAGCGCGCGGTTCTCCTGGTGGCTGATCTCGCCGTAGTAGCAGGCTTCGGCCTCGACGCCGATCCGGTCGGCCAGCCGACAGAGCGCGACCGCGCTCGCGATCGCGTCGGGGTCGGGGTTGTCGTGGGCGACGACGGCGATCGGCTCCTCGGCGGCCCGTAGCGCGCGGTGGAGCCCGCGGGCGCGCTCGCTCTCGAAGCCGGCCGCGCGGTCGAGTACGTTGTCGGCCAGCACCTCGGTCGGATCGATCAGGCGGTCGACCGTCTCGCGGATCGCGTCGACGGTCTCGGGCAGTGCGCCCTCGCCGGCGTAGGCGACCAGCATCGCGTCGGGGAACGTCTCCCGGGCCGCCGCGGCGACCGTGCGGTTGCGCTCGGGGTCGTCGCTGGCGACGAGCACGACGTCGGCGTCGGGGGCGTGTGTCGCCGGGTCGGTGGGGTCGCCCTCGACGGCGGCGATGCTGGCCTCGCGGAGGCTCTCGGCACGGGGTTCGTCGTCGGTGACGACGGTCGTATCCCCATCGGGTAGCTGTTGGAGGAGGTCGAAGCCGACCGCGCCACAGCCCAGCACCAGCCGGGTGACCATATCTGTGGCAGTAGGTGAGTGCGGGAAAGCCTTACCGTCCCGAGGTGACGGGCGGCGAGACGCTCAGCGCTCCGCCGGTTCCACCACCAGCTGGGGCTCGGTGATCCGCTCGCAGTTACACTTCGGACACCGACTCGGCGCCGAAAGCGGGTCGTCGAACCCGGCGAACCCACACTCCTTGCACTCCGGCGGCGCGACGAGCAGCCGTTCGTCGTCGTTCTCCAGGCTCTTCGCGACGTGCCGTGCGTGGTCGTACACGACGCTCGTGGGGACGCCGACTCGCTTCGAGAGCTCCCGCGGCGTCGCCGGTTCCTCGCGGAGCGCGTCGACGATCCGCTGGCGGGTGGTCGTCTCCTCCATAGGTCTCCATCGACGGACAGGAACAAACGCCTTTCCGCTTTCTGGCGGGGGAAATGGAAAAAGCGTTTACCGTCTCCCCCCCGACCACGGTGTCATGAAGGCTATCGTTCTCGCGGGCGGCTACGCCACCCGGCTCTGGCCGATCACCCGTAACCGACCGAAGATGTTCCTCCCCGTCGGGGACGGGACGGTCATCGACGACGTGTTCGCGGATCTGGAGGCCGACGACCGCGTCGAGGAGGTGTACGTCTCGACCAACGAGCGCTTCGCCGACGACTTCCACGAGTACCTCGCTGACAGCGAGTTCGAGAAACCCGTCGTCTCCGTCGAGGAGACCGTCGACGAGGAGGAGAAGTTCGGCGTCGTGGGCGCGCTGGCCCAACTGATCGACCGCGAGGGGATCGACGACGACCTGCTCGTGGTCGCCGGCGACAACCTCATCTCGTTCGACCTCGCGGAGTTCGGCGACTTCTTCGAGGGGAAGGGGACGCCCTGTCTGGCCGCCTACGACGTGGGGTCGAAGGAACGGGCCAGTTCGTACGGGCTCGTGGAGCTGGACGGTGACCGCATCGTCGACTTCCAGGAGAAGCCCGATCAGCCCAACAGCACGCTGGTCTCCATCGCCTGCTACGCGTTCCCCGAGGAGACGCTGCCGAAGTTCGACGAGTACCTCGCCGGCGAGAACAACCCCGACGAGCCGGGGTGGTTCCTCCAGTGGCTCCAGTCCCGCGAGCCCGTCCACGCGTTCACGTTCGACGGCGCGTGGTTCGACATCGGCACGCCCGAGAGCTACCTCGACGCCGTCGAGTGGAAGCTCGACGGCGAGAACATCATCGCCGACGACGCGACCGTCGACGCCGAGCTCGGGGAGAACGTCCACGTGATGTCGGGCGCGACCGTCGAGAACAGCCACCTCGACCGGAGCGTCGTCTTCGAGGACGCCGCGATCGTGGACTCCTGTCTCGAGGACTCCATCGTCGACACGTCGAGCTACGTCGCGGGGCTGGACCTCTCGGGCGCGCTGATCGGCGCCCACTCCGAGATCAACGACTGCGGGGAGTGATGGCCGGCGACGTGACCGTCTCCTGTCCGGCGTGTGCGCTGTCCGAGTCGTTCGACTCGCTAGGGGCAGCCCGCGAGCTCGTCAAACAGCACCGCGTCGAAACCGGCCACGACCCGACGTGGGCGGTCGGCTCGCTCGCCGACGGCGTCGAACGCGCGGGCGACGAGGCGGGCGTCTGTGGTAGTTCGGAGTGTACCGATACGGGGTCGCCGCTGTATCAGAGCGACTCGGACGGGTAGTCGGGTGTTCGGTGGTCTCCCGTCCGTTTACCGGGAGTGACGGGTAGCTTTTCCTGCCGTTTCTGAGGACCTCGACAGCAACGGCAGCTCTCAGTCGTCCGCTCCCCTGACAGCAACGGCATCCCGATCGTTGGCCACTTGTGACCGCACTGCCCCGCACAGCCCACGAACCTCCCCAACCGACTCCTTCCCTCGTTTCACTCGGTCAGTCGTCCCTCGCGCTTGGCTCGCGGACGGAGCCGCGAGCGCTTCGCGCCGACAGCCACAGCGGTGCAGTGGCGGTGGACGCTGCAGTCTCGCAAGCGACCCGCGAGGTGTGGGGAGTGCTGCGTCACCGTGTCCGGTGCACTGCAGTCGCAAGTGGTCAGGCATCGAGATGCGGTTGCTGTCGCGGTTCCAGTAGTCGACGAGAGAACCACCGAAACGTCCCCGCACAACGCCGGAAAAGGAAGTCGACTGAAAAAAGGACGGCCGAGTCGATCAGTCGTCACAGAGGTGCGACTGACCGTCGTCGCACCTCAGTCGTCCGACGGCGCTACTGTCTGTTCGGTCGTCGATGCCTTCGGTTCGATCCCCTTCCGGCTGGAGTCCCACTCCGAGAGCGCGTAGACGACGCCGTACAGCAGGCCCACGCCGATCGGGAGCAGGATCAGCGGCGTGATCCGGGTCGCGCCCCAGACCAGCAGCATCACCGCGGCGACGGTGATCACCGTCATCGCGTAGTAGATCTGGGTCCGGACGTGGTCGATGTGATCCGCCCCCGTGAACGTCGAGGAGAGGATCGTCGTGTCCGAGATGGGCGAGCAGTGGTCGCCGAAGATGGCGCCGCTGAACACCGTCCCGACCGCGACCGGCAGGAGCTCCGGCGTCGAGCCGCCGATGTTCCAGGCCAGCGGGATCGCGATCGGCGTCACGATCGCCATCGTCCCCCACGAGGTACCGGTGGAGAACGCGATCACCGCCGCGGCGAACAGGATCACGATGGGCAGCAGCGTCGGACTGATGAACGCCTGGGCGGTGTTCGTCACGTAGAGCCCCGTCTCCAGGGTTGTCGTGACGCCGCCGATGGTCCACGCCATGATCAGGATCGACGCGGCGGTCAGCATCATCCCGAACCCGTCGATCACCGTCTCCATCGCCTCCTCTAAGTCCATCAGGCCCGCGATGGTGCCCGAGATGATCCCCATCGAGACCATCGTGAACGAGCCCCACAGCAGCGCGTCGACGAACGCCGCGTTGTCGACGATGTCGATGAACGAGGCGCCCGCACCCGCGCCGGTGTAGCCGGTGAACGCCGCACCCACGAACACGACGGTGATCAGCGAGCCGACGGGGATGAGGAAGAAACGCAGGCTGGGCGTGTCGGTCACGACGTCGCCCAGACTGTCCTCGGCGCTCTGCATCGGCGTCGCGTTGTCGCGGAGCACCTTCCCCTCCTTCCACGAGCGGTGTTCGGCATCGAGCATCTCGCCGAAGTCACGCTGGGTGAGGACGATGATCCCGACCATCACGACCGCGAAGATGCAGTACATGTTGAACGGGATGCTCTGGAGGAAGATGGTGAACGATCCGGGTACTTCGCCCGTGATGCCCGCGGCCTCGTACCCCTGATCGATCATACTCAGCTGGTACACCACCCAACTGGAGATGCCGAACGTCGCCACCGGCGCGGCGGTGGAGTCGATGATGTACGAGAGCTTCTCCCGGGACATCCGCATCTCGTCGGCCATGTCGCGCATCGTCGTGCCGACGATGGCGGTGTTGGAGTAGTCCCCGAAGAACCACAGCATCCCGAAAATCCACGTCGCCAGCCCGACCTTCCGCTGTGAGTCGAGCCGCGACGTGGCGGCGTTGGCGATCGCGAGCGCCCCCCCGAGCCGCCAGATCATGGCGACCCCTGCCCCCAAGAACATCACGATCATCAGGATCTTCGCGTTGAACAGGCTCTCGCCGATGGACTGGGCGGTCCAGGTCAGCGTCGTGACGAACCCGTGGCCCCCGGTGTAGATGACCGCCCCGGACCAGACCCCCAGGAACAGCGAGAGGATGGCCCGGCGGGTGATCATCGCCAGGAAGATGGCCAGTAGCGGCGGAAGCAGCGAGAGCATCCCGAACTCGGAGGTCTCGGCCTGAAGCGGTAGGGCTACCGCGCCGAGTTCAAGCATCGCGCTCACCACCTCGGTAACCCACACGTGGACGGCTGGCTCTGGAACGATACCCGGCTCGGACGTCGACTGTCGAGGATGACGGTAGTGTCATGTGTTACCTTCCACCGCGACGAATAGTCTCTGACGAGTAAGCCACTATAAACCCTCCGGTACCGAGAGTGGCGTTCGGGAGTGATAACCCGGTAGTAAAAGCAGTGAATCGGCCGATCCGTTCACTCCAGTGACGCGTCGTCGACCACGACGTGACCTCGAGTCCCCTCCCAGCGAGTGCTGAGGGCCAGATCGATCCGGCGGTCCATGTGGGGGCCGTCGACCACGAACGTCTCGAACTCGCCGCCCTCACCTAGCACGTGGACGCCGTACTCGTCGTGGAGTTCCTGAAGCTCCGCGAGCGCGTCGGCGTCGAGCGTGCGGCCGAGCCAGGACTCGTCGAGGCCGGCGGCCGCGACCTGGACGATCGTGATCTCGAACCCCGCATCGAGCATCTCGGTCGCGAGGGTCTCGGGGTCGCGCTGCCACAGCGGCGCGAACAGGTCGATCTCGAGGCGGTCACAGAGCGCCTCGATCCGGGAGGTCTGGTACTCGCTCTCGACGGCGCCGGCGGTGACGCCCGTCAGGTCGGCGTCGGCCGCGATGTCGGCCAGCGCGGCCTCCAGCGGTTCGATCTCGGCGTCCCCCTGTGCGCCCGCGTCCTCGACGTCGTCGGCGCCGAAGTCGTCCGGCTCGATCTCGGTCAACGGCAGGCCGACGCTCTCGGCGGCCAGCCGCGCGAGGCGGGTCGCGGGCGTGTGGTACATGTACGAGTCCCCCGCCGGGTGGACGGTCAGCAGTCGGCCGACGTCCAGCCCCTCCTGCTGGGCGCGGTACAGCGCCCACGAGGAGTCCTTGCCGCCGGAGAACAGGCTCACCCAACTCATACTCATCGGGAATCGGGGCGGGAACATACCGCCACCGGTTCGGGAACGGTTCCACCGCGAAGTTTTTTCATCGGAGAGATTCCACTGGAATTCATGAGTAGTTCGGTCGCATCGCGCCGTCACGACGGCGATCCGACGAGCGACGAGCGGCAGGGCCGCGGGAGTGCGACCGGCGACGTTCGCGCTGTCGACGCGGGAAACGGGGCAGACCTCCCGGGAGCGATCCCCACGAACCAACTCAGGTTCGGTGAGCCGTGATCGAGTTCGACGCCGTCGACCGCGGACTCCGCGTGGTCGACACGATCGAGGAGGTCGAGTACGTCGTCGAGGCCGCCCCCGTCACTCCCGAGCCGGCGTCGATCGAGCCGTTCCCCGTGCCCGTCGACGACGCCGCACGGATCCGGGCCGGCCGGCTCTACCTCCCGACGGTGATCGACTACCACCTCCGAAAGGACGGGGAGCGACAGCTGATGGCGGGCGACGAGCAGTCGGTGACCGGGAGCACGGTTCTCGAGGCGACCAACACCCCGATGAAGCTCTACCTCCGCTTCGACGGGCCCGCGACGATCACGGAGGCCAAGCACGGTACCCGGATCAGCGTCGAGGAGGGGTCGTCAGTCGTCGTCGGTGCCCGTTCGCTCCACCAGCAGCCGGCCGGCACCGTCACCGTCCCGGAGACCCCGGCCGGCGTCGCACGGGGGGTCTCGCTGTTCGCGTCGGCGCTCAAGACCACCTCGCCCGAGCGAGCGTTCCCCACGCTCCGTGGCCACCCACCCCTGCTCGAGTTCGGCGACACGTTCGACGCCGACGGGCTCGAACGGCCGGCGACGGGGATCGAGATCCACGTCCCCGAGGAGTACAGCAGCGTGTTCACCGTCGCGCCGCTGTCGTACTACCTGGGTGCTGCCGTCCACACCGGCGCCGAGACGCCACACCTGGTCGCCGACGGCGAGTCGTTCCCGCTTTCGGGCGACCTGCGCGAGGCCACCGCCGACACGCTAACGCACTGCCTCCTGCTCGACTGCGTCACCCGAACGGAAGGGCTCTACTCCGTCCAACTCCACGAACGTGAGCTGCTGGCCGAGCGGACGGCGATCGCCCCCGAGCGCTGGTACGAGATGCCCGTTGACCGCCGGACGGCGGCGTACCTCTCGGTGCCGCGGGACGCCACCGACGACCTGTTGGAGTGGCATCTCACCGCGGACGTCGAGCCGACCGCCCGGAACGCGGAGATACTCCCGTTCGTCGTCGACGACCTCGCGATCGTTCGGTCGCCGACGCCGATCGCCGACCGGGGGGACGCGCCGGCCGAACCCGACGAGCTCGAGGAGTTCTTCCGAACCGACGAGCCACGGGGGCTGCTCCGGTCGACCCGGACCACCCAGAACGCCGACGCGCTCGGCGAGTCGGTGCGCTCCCCGATCGACACCGAGACGTACGGCCACGTCTGGGTGGGCGAGCAGTTCCCGATGGGTGCGTCGAAGCCGACCGTGGAGGCGTACGAGCGACGGCTGGACCGCCAGCCGGCCGACGACAGCACGACGACGGTGACGCTCGTCTGCAACGACGAGGAGATGCTCGAAGAGATGGACGAGGGGCTGTACGGGTTCTTCGATATGCTCCGGTTCGAGATCCGGAGCCACCACGACCTGACGACGGCCGAACTCCGGGAGGTCCTGCGTGAGGAGACGAGCTTCCTCCACTACGTCGGCCACGTCGAGGACGAGGGGGTGCAGTGTGCGGACGGCTACCTCGATCTGCGGACGCTCTCGGGGACGGGGGTGGACGCGTTCCTGCTCAACGGCTGTACCTCCTACGAGCAGGGGCAGGCGCTGGTCGACGCCGGCGCGTTCGGTGGGGTGGTAACGCTCACCAGCGTGAGCAACGCGAAAGCCACGGAGACCGGCCGGCATCTGGCACAGCTGCTCGACATCGGCTTCGACTTCCACGGCGCGCTCGACGTGATCCGGCGGATACGGATCTCGCGACAGAACTACGTCGTCGTCGGCGACGGCCGGGTGACGGTCTCACAGTCCGACGCCGGCGCGCTGTACATATACGAGGTGACCGACGTGGACGAGGATTCGATCTCGTTCGACTGTACGGTGTACCCCACTCGGGCGTACGACATCGGCTCGATCGGCAGAACGTACGCCTCCGACGGGGGGAAACAGCGGATCACGGTCGGGGAGCTCGGTAGCTACACGCTCAGCAGGGAGGAGTTCGCGGAGACGTTCGAAAACGAGCGCGCGCCCCTCCTCGTCGACGAGGGGCTCCAGTGGACGGACACCTACGACCGCTTCCCCTGACCCCTCGAGGGCTGTCTCTCACGACTGGTCGGGAGGAGGGGTCGCGTTTTCGTACGGCTTTTCCGTCGTGAAGTGTTCCTCCCTGAATCGATGGCGAATCTCTACGAGCAGACCCAAGACGAGATCGAGCCGATCGACCTCCGGTTCTCCGAGGAGGAGATCGAAGCGCGCGTCGACCACCTCACCGCGTTCATCCGCGAGCGGGTCGAGATGGCGGACGTCGACGGTGCGCTCATCGCCCTCTCGGGTGGGATCGACAGCACGACGACCGCTCACCTCGCGGTCGAGGCGCTCGGTGCCGACGCCGTTCACGGGCTGCTCCTCCCGAAGGAGGTCAACGAGGAGGAGAACATGAGCGACGCCGAGCAGGTCGCCCAGGACCTCGGCATCACCTACGACGTCCTCGGAGTCGACTCGATCGTCGAGGAAATCCTGGACACGTACGACGCCGAACACGACGACGAGTCCGAGGGACGCTGGGAGGGGCGCTACGTCGGCAACACGAGCGCTCGCGTCCGGATGACGCTCAACTACCTCGTCGGCAACTTCGAGAACAAACTCGTCCTCGGCACGGGCAACCGCGCCGAGCTCGGGACCGGCTACGTGACGAAGTACGGCGACGGCGGCGTCGACTGCAACCCGCTCGGTAACCTCTACAAACAGCAGGTGCGGCAGGTCGCCGCCCACCTCGGCGTCGACACGGACCTCGTCCAGAAGACGCCGACCGGTGGGATGGTCGACTACGGGACCGACGAGGAGGAGTTCGGTGTCGACTACGACACGCTCGACGCCATCCTCGCGCTCCACGTCGACGGCGGCGTCCCCGCCGAGGCGACCGCGCGACTCACCGACACCGCGCTTGATGACGTCGAGTACGTCGTACAGATGCACGAGGAGAGCGAGCACAAGCGGACGCCGCCGGCGACGCCGGACCCGCTCTTTTGACATAGCTCCCGCGCTGAAGCCGAGGCTTTCGCCTCACATTTCCGGAACTACGGCCCGTTCGTCGTCCCCCCAGTTCCCGCCACGGCAGTCCCCGCCTGTGAGAGCAGGAGCGTCGCCGTGAACAGGACGCCCGCCATCTTCGGGTGCTCCGCCAGGTACGCCGCCACGCTGGAACTGTTTGATTCCATGTTTCATTACTGTATCTATTCTAACAAAAATATATCTTAAACATTCAGGTAGGTAGTAATGTAGCAAAAATACTCCACCCACGGGCGCGAAAAAGATAGTTCCAGCGGCTGACGGCGGCAGGTGGCGCCGCCGGCGTTACATGTAGCCCAGGTCGCGGAGGCGCTCCATGAGGTCCTCCTTGTCCTGGGCGCGGCCGGCGCGTTCGGTCGTGTTCTCGAGGTCCTGATGCCACGCGGGCTCCTCCTCGCTCTTCTCGGTCGAGATCTCCGAGCCCAGCGAGCGGAAGCCGGCGAAGTACTTGGGCGAGACCGGGATGTCGTCCTGCGTGAGTCCGTTGGGCAGGTCGTCGGCGTCGTCGGGGACGTGCCCCTCGTCGGGGTAGTCCTCGACGGTGTCGGGCACGACGTAGTGCCAGAAACAGTCCCAGACGGCGCGCTCGTCGAACTGGAGGATCGGCTGGATGCGGTCGTGGGGCGGGTAGATGTCGGGGTCGTGGCGCGGGCTGAAGAACGTCTCGTCGGCGCGGGCCTCCTGCTCGTCCCAGCGCACGCCCGAGACGATGCCGTCGATCTCCAGGTCCTCGATCGCGTTGTTCAGCGGCACCGTCTTCAGCAGGTGGTTGCCGACGTACGTGTCGAGCAGGAACGGGAACGTCTCCTCCTCGTACTCGAGGATGTTCTCGACGTGGTGGCGGTTCTGCTCGTTGAGCTCCGAGATATCGATGTCGTCGCCGGGCTCGAGGCCGTGCTCGTCGACGTACTCGCCGATATCCTCGTTCCGGGCGAAGTAGACGTCGAGATCCCACTCGTCGGCCCAGCGCTCGACGAAGTCGATGAGTTCGTCGAAATGCTGGTAGTGGTCGAGGAAGACGGCGGGCGGCACTTCGAGGTCGTGGCGCTCGGCGACCTCCTTCACGAAGTACAGCGTGAGCGTTGAGTCCTTCCCGCCGGTCCACATGATCGCGGGGTTCTCGTACTGCTCCAGCCCCTGCCGGGTGACCTCGATAGCCTTCTCGATCTTGTGCTCGAGGCTCGGGTAGTCCTCGGGGGACTCACCCTCGCCGTCGGTGTAATCGACGTCCAGGTAGTCGGGGAACTCGCTCATCGGTAATTACATCTAATTAGCGGGGCGCTGAAAGCTCTTGTGTTCGATACGGCCCGCCGAGCCGGAGGAAAAGTCGCCGCGTTAGCTGATGAACTCGTTGTCCCGCCAGTTGACGCCGCCGTCCTCGCCGTTGCCCTGGCGTGGGTTCTCGACGACTTCGACGCTCGCGGGGCGCTCCTCGCCTTCGACGATGCGGACCGCCTGGAGGTCGTCGTCCTTCTCGAGCACGGCGGTGAGGGTCCCCTTCTCGGAGATGAGCGCGAGCTCCCGCAGCACGAGGAACATCGGGAACCGCAGCGCGCTGTTCTGGAGCACCGTCTCGCGGTCGCCCTTGAAGCAGGCGAACTCGACGAGCTCGGAGGGGATCTCCTCCTCCTCCTCCTCCTGGCCCCACGTCGGGGCGGTTTTGGGCGGCTCCTCCTCGTAGACACGCGTCTCGGAGACGCTGGCTTTCAGCTGTGCGGTCGGGGTGTACTTCCCGATGTCCGCGTCCTCCGCGACGGCTTTCAGGATCAGGGTGTTGTTCCTGCGGGTCAGTTCGACGTCGTCGAGTTCAGGTGGAAGATCCGGGTCTTCGAGGAACTCTTCGAGGTCTTCGAGTGGCAGTTCGAGGGTCGAGTGGAGTCGAAATACGCGACCAGTCATTTGTGGGTGTGGGATGGGTTTGGTGTGGGAGTTCGATGGCCGGCGAGCGGCGAAACCGGGCGAGTACGCCGGTTGCTAGGCCGTCTAGCCTTTTAGCTGTTGTTGCGCGCGTTCAGGCGCTAGCGTTGACCGTCTCGGCGAGCTCGTCGCGCTCGTCGAGTTCGGCGAGGATGTCGCTGCCGCCGACGAACTCGCCGTCGACGAACGTCTGCGGGATGGTCTCCCAGCTGGACTTCTCCTCGAGCACGGCCCGATACTGCGGGAGCGCGGGCAGCACGTCGATGGTCTCGAACTCCGCGCGGTGCTGCGAGAGCAGCTGGACCGCGCGCTGAGAGTAGCCACACTGGGGCATCAGGCGGTTCCCCTTCATGAACAGGACGACCTCGTTCTCGTCGAGGACCTCCTCGACCCGTTCGCGGACCTCCTCCTCGGTGAGTTCGCTCTGGGAGCTCATTTCGGTACAAGGTAGGAGGCTGGCTCGGATAACGGTTGCGCCGTGGGGACGGTAGCCTTTAACCTCCGGCCCGTGAACCGGGACACACATGAGCGCGGCCGAGTACGACCTCAGCGAAGACGAGCGGCGGGCCCTGGAGCTGATCCGTGACTCCGGCGGCATCTACCAGAGCGACTTCTGGAAGGAACTGGACATCTCCTCCCGGAAGGGGAGCCGCATCGCGGAGGGGCTCGCCGAGGAGGAGCTGATCCAGCGCGAGGAAGCGGTGTACGACGGGCACAACACGTACCTCCTCAAGCCACGCACGCGGGATCTGGACTTCTCGCTGCTGATGGCCGGGGATATGCTCACCCCGTTCATCGGCGAGGAGGAGATCGACGAGCAGTCCGACGCGTTCTCGCAGTGGTTGATGAACCTCGCGTACGAGGAGTATTAACCGATCGCGGCGCGTGAGCTACGGCGACCCCCGTGTCGCCGTGACCGAACCAATGCCGTGATCGTGTTTCTGACCGATCGCGGCGCGTGACCTGTCGCGCGCTCCGCCGTGCGACGACGGAGCCCATGCCGTGATCGTGTTCTGATAGACCGCGGCGAACGACCGTGAGCGACCTCCGTGTCGCGAACACGGAGTCTCCGCCGCGGTCGTGTTACTAACCGATCACGGCGCGTGACCTGTCGCGCGCTCCGGCGTGCGACGACAGAACCCATGCCGTGATCGTGTACTGATAGATCGCGGCTCGCGAGCCACGGCGGTCTCTGTACCGCCGTCAACGAGCGCCACGCCGCGATCGTGTTCTGGCCGATCACGGACGCGCCAAAGAGAACCTCGACAGCCCGCCGTACGCCGACGCTACTCCCCGGGAACGCGGTAGTACATCCCCTTGGAGGCGGGCGCCGTCCGCTCGAACCCCCACTGCTCGTAGAAGCCGTCGACGTCAGCCATGAGGTTCACGTACGCCGTCGGGGGTGCGTTCTCGTCGATCCAGTCCATCAGCGCATCCATCATCCGGCTCCCCAGCCTCTGTCGCTGGTGGTCCGGATGGACCGCCATGTCGCAGACGTGGAACACGCTCCCCCTGTCGCCGACGATCCGGGCCATCCCCACCGTCTCGCCCACGTCGTCGACGACCGTCACGGCGTAGAGGCTGTTCGGGAGTCCACGTTCGACTGCCTCGCGCGAGCGTTCGGCCATCTCGGCGGCGTCGCGGAGCTCCAGAAAACGGTCGACCGTCGGGGGCGATTCGCGGGTTCGTACGCCATCGCGGCGTTACTCGGCCGCGTCGTCGTCCGGCTCCTCGTCGTCGACGTCCTCGGCCAGCAGATCCCGCTCGGCGAGATGGGTCTGGACCTCCTCGGGCGGCAGGTGGACGTACTCCTCGGTGTCGGCGTCGATGGTCGCGAGGTCGACGCCCTCGGGGGTCATCTCCTCGTCGTCGTGGACCGACAGCGCCGAGAGCGCGAGGTCGACGCCCTCCGAGAGCGTCATGTCGTCCTCGTACTCGGCTTCGAGGTGGTCGCGGATGTCCGTGCGGTTCGCGCCGACGGAGAGCGCCTGCCACTCGTAGGGGGTGCCGCTGGGGTCGCACTCGAACAGGCGCGGGCGGCCGTTCGTCACGCCGCCGACGATCAGCGAGACGCCGAACGGGCGGGCGCCGCCGTACTGCGTGTACTGCTGGATGAAGTCCGTCACCGTCTTCGCGAGGGTCTCGACGGTGATCGGCTCGCCGTAGCGCAGGCGGTTGACCTGTGCCTCCCGGCGGGCGACGTCGATGAGTTTGCGCGCGTCGGCGACGTGGCCGGCGCTGGCGATGCCGATGTGCTCGTCGGCCTTGTGGAGCTTCTCGACCGAATCCGGCTCGATCATCTTCGAGCGGCGGCGCTTGTCCGCCGCGAGCACGACGCCCTCCGGCGTTCGGACGCCGACGCTCGGCGTCCCGCGTTTGACCGCCTCGCGGGCGTACTCGACCTGGTAGAGGCGCCCGTCGGGCGAGAAGATGGTGATACCGCGGTCGTAGGCCTGCTGTTGTTGTCCTTGCATGGTCACTCGATATCGTGAACGGTCGCGCCGATGGGGCCCGCCTCGGCCTCGACGTCGACGACGCCGTTGCGGATCCGGGCCGGGTAGTCGGCACCCTCGAACGCGACCTCTCTCTGTGTGGAACTGCCGGCTGGATCGCCTAAATAGCTTTCCGAAGCCGCGTCGACGCTGCCCGAGACGCCGGTGACGCGCAGGCCGATCGGATGGCCGTTCACCTCGTCGACGCAGGCGATCGCCGCCCGCGCGGCGTCGACCTCGCCACGCCGGACGCGGACGATCGCGCCGCCGCTGCCCTCGGCCACGTCGTAGCGCAGCAGCCGCAGATCGGCGTCGGCGCTGCCCGGGTCGCCCAGCAGGTTCTGGCCCGCGTACCAGAGTTCGCGCTGGAACGAGCGTCGCCCGACCTCGGCGTCGGGCCACGTCTCGATCGCCACTGCGAGGTAGCGCCAGCGCGGCTGGAGGTGTTTGGGGAGGTGTTTCATCGTTCGGCGACGAGCACCCCGTACTGGTCGCTCACGAGCGTCGCGTCGGCGACGGTGAACCCGGCGTCGGTCAGCGCCTCGACCAGCACGCCGACGGTCGCGGGGTCGTCGACCTCCGGCGAGTACGCCTCCTCGCCATCGGGGATCGCCGCCGAGAGCATCACGTCGCCGAGCACGAACCGCCGCGGCTCGAGGTCGGCGATGACCTGGATCGCCTCGCGCTTCTCCTCGTCGGCGAGGTGGTGCATCGCGAAGTTCGAGACGACCACGTCGATCGGGTCGTCGACGTTCGGCTCACGGAACCGGCCCTCGCCGAACGCGACGTTCTCGTGGCCGGCCTCCTCGGCCTTCCCCCGGGCTTCGGCGAGCATCCCCTCGCTGATGTCCCGGCCGAGCACGCGCCCGGCGTCGGACGCCAGCGCGAGCGCGATCGCGCCCGTGCCAGTCCCGAGGTCGAGCACCGTCTCCTCGGGCCCGGGGTTGGCAGCCTCGATCACCATCGACGCACAGGCGCCGTACTCCTCGCTGTCCTGCTGTTCGTCGTACTCCGCGGCCGCGGCGGAGAACCGCTCGGCGTGTTCCTCGATAGAGCGTTTCATTCCTCGTGCCTCCCACGTCGGACCCCCGGAGAGATGAAGGAATCGGACGTGCGTTCGCGGTTCCGTGCCGCCATCCGACCCCACTCCGCCAGCCCGTCGCGGACCGCCTCGGCACCGAGGCCGATCTGCTCGCCCACTGCCGCGAGCTCCCGCGGCGCGCGCAGTCGGAGGTGGGAAGTCGGCGTCGCGCTCACGACGTACGGCGCGTCGAAGTACTCCACCAGTTCGCGGAGTTTCCGGAGTTTTCTGAGCCGTCGGACCCGTGTCCCGCCGTCGTCGCGGAGCACGGCGCCGAGGTCGAACTCGATCCGGACGTCGTGGTCGATCGCCGCCTTCACGAGCACGTGGTTCACGTCGCCCTCGCCGTCGAACGGCCGGGTCAGCACGTCGACGCGGTTCTGCTCGACCGCGAAGCGGTTGAGCGCGTCCGTCCCGCCGCGGACCAGCAGGACGGTGCAGTCGCCCCGATGGTTGCCGACTGCGCCGCTGGCGCCCTGCGGGTCCTCGGCGTCGATCTCGACCCCGCGAACCACGTCGATCCCGTGGCGCTCGGCCAGCGTCCCCGGATCGTACTCGGCCTCGCGCGTGCGGACGACCACCCCCTCGAACCCGTACTCCGCGGCGGTCTTGACCTGTCGAGCGACCGTCGAGTCGCCCTCGGGGTGAGCGTACACCGCCTCGTAGGGGCCGAACTCGTCGTCGCTCTCGTTCCCGACTTCGCCGTCGCCGGAACCGTCGCTCACGGCTCGAACCCCTCCGGATCATCGGCGGCGTCGGCGACGTTCACCGCAGCGACGTTCTCGGCCACGTCGTGGACGCGGACGATATCCGCGCCGTTCCGGGCCGCGAGTGCCGTCGCGGCGACCGTGGAGTGCGGCGCGTCGCCCGCTTCCTCGCCGGTCAGTTCGAACATCGACTTGTGGGAGTGGCCGAACAGCAGCGGACAGCCCAGCGCCTCGAACTCCCCCAGGCGATCGAGCAGTTCGAACGACTCCCGCGCCGTCTTCCCGAAGCCGATCCCGGGGTCGACGATCACCTGCTCGCGGTCGACGCCGGCCTTCTCGGCGGCCAGCAGCCGGTCACCCAGCGCACGGATCGTCTCCTCGACCACGTCGTCGTAGTGGACCTCCGTGCTCGGGTCCACGGGCGCCTCAATGGAGTGCATCAGCACGACCGGCACCCCCGTCTCGGCGACCACGCGGCGCATCTCGGGGTCCTGTAGCCCCTCCACGTCGTTGAGCACGTCGGCGCCGGCGTCGACGACCGCGCGGGCCACCTCGGGCCGGCGCGTGTCGACCGAGATCGGTACGTCGAGTCCGGCCAGTTCCTCGACGACCGGCAGCACGCGATCCAGTTCCTCCTCGATCTCGACGGGGTCAGCGCCGGGGCGGGTGCTCTCCCCACCCACGTCGATCACGTCGGCGCCGGCCTCAGCCATCGCCTCGGCCTGTTCCACCGCGTCCTCGACGTCGTAGTGCTTGCCGCCGTCGTGGAACGAGTCCGGCGTGACGTTCAGCACACCCATCACCGCCGTTCGGTCCTGGGGCCACGGGAGGTCGCGCTCGGGCGGACTGTGCTGGATCCCCAGCGACTCGCGGATCTCCGCGCCCAGTTCGGAGAGTCCCCACGGCTGGCCCTGAAGCTTCTCGCCGAGGCGCTTGAACTGCGCCATCGTCCCCGAGAGCACCACGTCGTGGAGTTCGCCGCCGGCGCGCAGCGCGGAGGCGGAGCACTCCCCGTCGAGCGAGAGCATCTCCTGTTTGAGGTACTCGGCCTGGCGCTGCTGGACGCGGGTGTGCAGCACGCGGTGGTCGGCCTTCCCGCGCATCCGCCAGATGCCGGGTTCGGAGACCTGCGCGTCGCGGAGGACGGTCTCGGCCTCGTCGATCGAGTCGACACGTTTGGGAATCTGGAGTCTGGTCCACGTCGCTCGCGCCTCCGCGACGGCGTACAGCGAGCCAGTCACCAGCAGCGCGTCACCCTCGTCGGCGTCCTCGCGGGCCAGCGAGAGCGCGTTCGCCACGGAGCCTGTCGAGCGCACGTCGTCGTACCCCGCCTCCTCGAACGTGCGGGCGAGCACCTCGGGGTCCTCCGCGCGGTCGGTCGCTGGCGCGCAGGTGGTCACTCGCGCGCCGTCGGGCAGCGCGGCGGCCATCTCGGCGGTGTCCTTGTCGTGCATCGCCGCGACGACGAGGTGGCAGTCGTCGTAGTCGAACGTCGACAGCGTCGCCGTCACGGTTCCGCAGGCCTCGGGGTTGTGCGCGCCGTCGAGCACCGTCAGCGGCGACTGCGCCATCACCTCGAACCGGGCGGGCCAGTCCGCGCGTGCGAGCCCGCGCTCCAGCGCGGTCCGGTCCACGTCGACGCCGAGTTCGTCGCCGACCTGTCGCGCGAGTACGCAGGCGATCCCGGCGTTCTCTGCTTGATGCTCGCCGAGCAGCGGGATCTCGGCGTCGACGGCCCAGTCGTCGGCCGCCACGCTGACCGCTGCCTGCTGGTGGGTGACGCGGCCGTCGTAGCTCACGGTCACGTCAGGATGCGCGCCGCTGGCGGCAGCGTCGCCGCCAGCGTGGCCGTCGCTCTCGGTCGCACCCTCACCTTTCCACTGGTCGTCGCCGACAGTGATCACGCCGCTCGCATCGACTTGTCCCGCCACGTCACGGACCGTCGACAGCGCTGCGCCCTGCGTGCCCGTGACGAGTCGCCGGCCCTCCGGGGCGACGTGTGCCTTCGTCGCCGCGATCTCCTCGACCGTCTCGCCCAGCACGCCCGTGTGCTCCAGCGAGACGTTCGTGACCGCGCTGGCGACGGGGTCGACCGCGGAAGTGGCGTCGAGTTCGCCGCCGAGGCCGACTTCGAGGACGGCCACGTCCACGTCGGATCGCTCGAACTGCCAGATGCCCATCCCCGTGACGACCTCGAAGAAGGTGAGCGGCGCGCCGTCGGCCGCGCGGTCGACCAGCCACGGTTTGGCCCCCTCGACGAACTCGGCGACCGCAGAACGGGGCATCTCCCGGCCGTCGATCCGGACGCGCTCGGTGAGCGCTTCGAGATGCGGGGAGGTGTACAGGCCGACGGAGAGCCCGGCCTCCCGCAGCGCCGACTCGACCATGCGGGCGGTGCTCCCTTTCCCGTTGGTGCCGGCGACCTGGACG
This sequence comes from Halolamina sp. CBA1230, assembly GCF_002025255.2. Taxonomy (GTDB): domain Archaea; phylum Halobacteriota; class Halobacteria; order Halobacteriales; family Haloferacaceae; genus Halolamina. The sequence goes on along the minus strand of NZ_CP054587.1, from coordinate 114,518 downwards.
TAGGCGGGGCCCGAACCCTCGGCCTCGTGGTCCTCGCCGGCTCCCGTTGCCGGCGAGCCTGTATCGACGTCCACCGCCGCGAGGAGGTCCTGCACCGCCTCGACCCCGGGGTCCACCCCGAACCGCCGGAGGTCGAACAGGAAGTTCGCGGCCTCGTGGTACTGCATGGTCGACGTTGCGGCCGGTGGGCGTTTGGCCGTTTCGGACGCGGCCGGTCAGTCGTGCCGGAACGCGCGCTGGCCCGTGAACACCATCGCCAGCCCCAGTTCGTTCGCGGCCTCGATCACGTCGTCGTCGTTCACCGAGCCGCCGGGCTGGATCACCGCCTCGACGCCCGCTTCCGCGGCCTCCTCGACGGCGTCGGGGAACGGGAAGAACGCGTCCGAGGCGACGACCGCGCCCTCGGCGGATTTCCCCTCGGCGTCGTTCTCGGCTTTCATCGCCGCCAGCGTCACCGCGTCGACGCGGGACACCTGTCCCATCCCGACGCCGACGGTCTCGGTGCCGTCGGCGATCAGGATGCCGTTGGACTTGACGTGTTTGAGCGTCTTCCAGGCGAACAGCATCGTCTCGATCTGCTCGTCGGTGGGTTCGCGCTCCGTGACGACCTCCAGATCATCGCGGGTCAGCGTCGACCGATCGCGCTCTTGGACGAGTCGCCCGCCGACGAGCGCCTTCTCGCTGAAGCGCTCGGTGCGGTCCTCGGGGCCAAGTCGGCCGTTCTCGGCGCGGTTCCCGACGTCGAGCACACGGAGGTTCTCCTTCTCGGTCAGCGCGTCGAGCGCGTCGTCGGTGTACCCCGGCGCGACGACGACCTCCTTGAACGAGTCGGCGACCGCCGCGGCCGTCTCGGCGTCGCACTCGCGGTTGAGCGCGACGATGCCGCCGAAGGCGGACTTCGCGTCGGTCGAGAGCGCGTCGCGGTACGCCTCGGCCAGCGAGTCGGCGGTCGCACAGCCCGCGGGGTTGGTGTGTTTGATCACCGCCGCCGCGGGCGCCTCGAACTCCTTGACGAGGCTCAGCGCGGCGTCGGCGTCGTTGTAGTTGTTGTAGGAGAGATCCTTCGCGCCCTCGTTGCGCTGTGCTGCGTGGACGACGCTCGGCTCCTCGCTCGCGTCGCTTGCGTACACCGCGGCGTCCTGATGGGGGTTCTCGCCGTAGCGCAGCGTGTCCTCGCGGCGGTTCGAGACCGTCCGGCGCGTCGGGAGGTCACCCTTCGTGTCGCTCGCGATGTCGACGTCGACGGGGTCGCCCTGTTCGTTGCGCTGGATTTCGACCTTCCCCTCGGCGAACCACCGGATCGCCCGAGGGTACGCCTCGAACTCCGCCTCGTACAGCACCCGCTCCTTCAGCGAGCCTTCGTCGTCGTCCTCGAACACCGGCACGGACTCCTGGGTGACGATCGGCCCCTCGTCGAGCGCCTCGGTGGCGACGTGGACCGTCGCGCCGGCCGTCCGGACGTCCGCGTCGATCACCTGCCCGTGGGCGTCGGCGCCGGGGAACGCCGGCAGCAACGACGGGTGGACGTTGAGCACAGTGTTCACACTGTCCAGAAATTCCGGACTCAGGATCCGCATGAACCCGTCCAGGCAGACGAGGTCGAACTCGTGCTCCGCCAGGACGTCGAGGATGCGCTCCTCGTGGGATTCGCGGGACTCGTCGGGCCCGCGCTCGACCGCGACGTTCGGGATGTCGCGCTCTTGTGCGCCGTCCAGCACCGGCGCGTCCTCGCCGTTCGCGACGACGACCGAGAGCTCGGCGCCGCCGGGCGCGATGTCCGCAATGTGCAGGAGGTTTCGACCACGGTTGCCCGCGATGCCGGCGATCTTCATGTGCGTCTCCGGGGCCGAACGCGCAAAGAGCGTTGCGATCGTGCGAGCGACGATAACCACGTTCGAGCATAGATTCGGAGGTGATTCGTCCGTCGAGCGCCACACGTATGCACGGAAGTGCGACACGGGCGGCGGTGCTCCGGCAGGGTTTTGTGACTGCCCGGGCGAGCGTTCGCCATGCACGATCTCCCCCGGGAGTCGCCGCTGGCGGCCGTCTCGCCGCTCGACGGCCGGTACGCCGGCAAGACCGCGGATCTGGTGCCGTACGCGGGCGAGGCCGCACTGATCGAGGCCCGCCTGCGCGTCGAGGTGGAGTACCTGCTCGCCCTGACGGATCGCGACGGCGTCGACTGCGAGGTCAGTACTGCCGATCGCAGCCACCTCTGTGACGTCGTCGACGAGTTCGACGCCGACGACGCCGCGCGGGTGAAACGGATCGAGACGGAGGGCACCGACGAGTTCGCGGCGACCAACCACGACGTGAAAGCGGTCGAGTACTTCCTCCGGACCGAGACGCCCGAGCGCCTCCACCCGTGGATCCACTTCGGGCTCACCAGCGAGGACGTGAACAACCTCGCCCACCGACTGAACGCGAAAGGTGCCGTCGAGGACGTACTCCTGCCCGCGATCGAGGACGTGCGAGAATCGCTGACTGCGATGGCCCGCGACCACCGCGACGTGCCGATGCTCGCGCGCACCCACGGCCAGCCCGCGACGCCGACGACGTTCGGCAAGGAGATGGCCGTGTTCGCCGCCCGCCTCGGCCGCGCGGAGGCACGCGTCCGAGAGGCAGCCGACGAGCTCTCCGGGAAGCTCGCCGGCGCCTCGGGAACGTACGCCGCCCACGTCGCCGCCTACCCCGACATCGACTGGCGCGCGTTCTCGACGGCGTTCGTCCACAGTCTCGGCCTCGAGCACACACCGCTGGCCACGCAGATCAACCCCTGTGACGATCTCGCGGCGCTGTTCGACGCGCTCTCGGGCGTGAACAACGTCCTGCTCGACCTCGACCGGGATATCTGGCGCTACGTGTCGGACCGCTACCTCGGCCAGGAGAGCGAGAACTCCGAGACGGGGTCGTCGACGATGCCCCACAAGGTGAACCCCATCGACTTCGAGAACAGCGAGGGGAACCTCTCGAAGGCGAACTCGGACCTCACCTTCCTCCGTGACTACGTCACCTCCTCCCGGCTCCAGCGCGACCTCTCGGACTCCACCGTGAAGCGCAACGTCGGCGCCTCGTTCGCCCACTGCCTGCTCGGCTACCGGAAGACCGCCGCCGGGCTCGGGAAAGTCGTCCCCAACGAGCAGGTGATGCGCGAGGAGCTCGAGAACACCCCCGAGATCATCGGCGAGGCGGTCCAGACGATCCTCCGCCGCGAGGGCGACACCGAGGCGTACGAGCGCGTGAAGGAGCTCACCCGCGGCCGCCGGGTGACGCTCGCCGACTTCCGGGAGCTGTTCGACGACCTCGACGTCGACGAGGACGTTCGGCAGGAGCTCCGCGACCTCACGCCCGCGGGCTACACCGGCGTCGCCGACGACCTGGTCGACGAACTGGACGGGTAGCCGCCTGCGCTACCGCCGATCGTCCGTTTCGACACCCCACTCCGCGTCACTCCCCCAGTCGTCACCAACGTCGGTTCGGGCGTCGCTCTCGCCACTCTCGTCGGTGTCCTGGCGCACCGCGCGTTCGGCGTCGGACCAATCCATCCGCGGGTTGTCGTCGGTCTCGCGGTCGATCACGTACCAGAGCCCGATCGTCCCAGCGATCGACGCGACGAGCAGGAGGGCGAACAGCGCTCCAGCGGCGGGCATGGTTCGAGGACGGGGCGCGCTCCCGAAATCGGTTTCGGCGTCTGGGGTAGTTTTTTGCTGGCCTCGGTCTAACGAGGGGTCGTATGTGCCCTCCGACCGACGACCTCGGCGACGACGAGAGCGGCTGCCCGAAATGTGGTCACAGCGAGACGGAGATCGACGAGATCGCCACCAGTGGGACGGGGCTCTCGAAGATGTTCGACGTCCAGAACCGCAGCTTCAAGGTGGTGACCTGCTCGAACTGTGGCTACTCGGAGCTGTACAAGGGGACTAGTTCGGGGAACATGGTCGACCTGTTCCTCGGGTAGCTACTTCGAGGCCGCGGTGATCACGGGGATATCGACGCGTTCGTCGACGCTGTCGGGCGTCGAGCCGAACACGATCCGCTTCAGCCGGCTCTCCGTCGGCGCGCCGATCACGACGGCGTCGTAGTACGCCGACTGCTCGGCGATCGCGGCCGCGGGGTCGTCGGCCTCATACAGCCACGTGTCGAACTCCTCGAACTCGCCGAGACAGCGGCGCGCTTCCGCGAGATGCTCCGCGCCCTCGGAGCGCTGGTCCGCGTCGGCGTCCTCGGGAACGACCGTGAACAGTTCGATCCAGGCGTTCTCGTGCTCGGCCAGCGCCCGGGCCACCCGCACCGTGAGTTCGGTGTGGGGGCCGCCGGAGACGGGGACGAGGATCGACGCCAGCCCCTCCAGGTCGCCACAGCCGTTGGCGACGACGGTGTCGACCGGGCTGTTGGCGACGATCCGGTCGGTCGTCCCGCGGCGGATCCCCGCGCCGGAGGACTCCGAGGCCGGGCGTTCGAGCGTCACGACGTCGGCGCCCACTTCGGTCGCGTCCGCCGCGACGATGTCGGCCGGCGATCGCCCCGTCCCGGCCGTGCGTTCGGTGCACGCGAACCGAACCGGCGGACCGTCGGCCGGCGTCGCGGGCGCTGATACCCCCTGTGTGTCGGGGGCACGAAGCGGTGAGAGGAAGCGGACGGGCTCGCCCGCCTCCCGCGCCAGCGCCAGCGAGAGTTCGCGTGCCTGTGAGTCGCCCGACGGGTCGAGCAGCGTCCCCAGCACTGGCCGCCCGTTCGGGGTCCCATCCTCACTCATACGGGTAGCGTTTTGCCCCATCCACATAAGCCACTCGCAGTGAATCCTCCACGACGGGCACAGGCCAGAAATTCCACCAATTTCGGGCGTTGGCGGTCACAGCGCGTCCCTCAGCCCACCTGCCCGCAGCACGTCGAGGTTCCGAACCGACCAGTAGCCGACCCCCGTGCCCATCAGCGCCGCCGACAGCAGGTAGCCCAGCAGCTGGATCTCGAACACGTCGGCGGGGTGGTCCCACGCGTAGACGAGCCCCTCACTCCCGAGCCCGGTGACCAGCAGCGCGGCGACCGCGACAACGGTGGCCGAACTGAGCGAGCGCGTCCCCCGATAGCGGGGCTCGAACCCGACCACCCCGCCGACGAACACGAGCGCTGTCGTCGCCGCGTAGATCGGCAGGCGCCCGCCCATCCCCCGGACCTCGCCGCGGACCAGCGCGACGATACCCACGAAGCTCGCGGTCAGCGCGAGCGTCGAGGCGACCACCAGCGCGAGCACCCGGCCCAGTCGGGTGCCGTCGACGAACCGAGTCACGCCCTAGGGAACACAGGGCTCGGACAAAAACCCGCGTGTGACGCTCGATTCCGTCGCCGTCGGGGTGAGAACTACCCGCCGCCGTCCAGCAGCCGCTCCGCCGCTTCCCGAACCGCCGTCGCCGCCGCCCGCACCGACGCGGCGTCGACGTACTCCCGTTCCGCGTGGGCGACCGCCCCGTCGTCGTCCGCGAGGTGGCCGGGACCGAACACCACCGTCGGGGCGGGCGCGAAGTACGACGCCTCCGTCGCCGCGCCGAACGGCCGGACCTCGCCGCGTTCGCCCAGCCCCGCCGCCTCGCTCGCGCTCGCGGCCGCATCCGCGATGGCGTCGACGACCGGCTCGTCGGTGTCGGTCGCGAACGCTTCGAGGAACGGCGTCTCCCGCTCGGTCAGCGATACCGACAGCTCGGCGGCGTCGCCGCCGAGCACGCCCGAGAGGTGTGTTTCGAGCGCTGCACGGAACCCCTCGGCCGTCTCCGGGGGAACGCTCCGTCGGTCGATCGTGATCGCACAGCGGGCGGGCACCTGGTTCGACGACTCGCCACCGTCGATCCCCGTGGGGACTAGCGTCGCCGCGCCCAACTGCGGGTGAGCGTCGACGTTCTCGAACGACTCCAGCGCTCCCAGCAGCCGACCAGCCGCCGAGACGGCGTTCACGCCCGAACCGGGGCTGGCGGCGTGGGCCGCGACACCCTCGACGGTCACCGTCCCCTCGAACCGCCCGCGTGCGGCGGTGCAGACGTCGAGCCCCGTCGGCTCGCCGACGACGTAGGCGTCCGGTTCGGGGTCGGCCGCCGGGAGTGGATCGACGCTCTCGCCCGTCTCGCCCGGGCCGCCGGGGACCACTTCGCCGGTCAGCAGCGCGTGCGCGCCGGTCGAGAGCGTCTCCTCGTCGGGCGTGACCGCGAGCGTGAGCGTTCCCTGCCCGATCTCGGCGTCGAGAAAGCCCGACAGCAGCGCGGCCAGCGGCCCCTTCGCATCGCAGGCGCCGCGCCCGCGGATCCTGTCACCCTCACGCTCGAAAGGGAGGTGCGGTGCGACAGTGTCGACGTGGGTGTTGAAGACGAGGTGGGGTGATCCGGAGCCACGGCTGGCCCGGACGTTCCCGGCGGCGTCGACCCGTGGGTCGTGTCCCGCCTCACGGAGTGTGTCGATCAGCAGGTCGCGGGTGCCGCTCACCCCCTCGGTCGAGTCGTCCTGTACGGCCCGTTCGAGGAACGTGACGGGGTCGAAACTCACTGCTCGGCCCCCCCGCTCGATGCGTCGTCGACGCGGTCCGCGCCGAGCGCGGCCTCGCCGGTAATGCCGGCGAGGCGGTCGTCCTCGGGGACGGGTAGCTCCCCCGCGAACCGCTTCTCGGCGGGGCCACGCAGCCGTGCCGGGCGGTCGTCGGGCACCGAGACGGCGAGATCGCCGCCCGGCGGGGTGACGGTGATCCACTCCTCGTCGGTCCCGAGGCGGCCGAGCCGCTTCGCCGCCGCGGCGACCGCGACCGCGCCCGTGCCGCAGGCCCGAGTCTCCCCTTCGACGCCGCGCTCGTAGGTGCGCTGGCGGAACCCATCGTCGTCGGGCGAGGCGAACGTCACGTTCGCACCCTCCGGGAACGCCTCGGCGTGGCGGATCGGCGGCGCGACGGCGTCGATCGCCACGTCGTCCACGTCGTCGACGAAGGCGACCGCGTGGGGGACGCCGGTGTTCACCGCCGTCACGTCGAGATTCACGGCAGGCGTCCCGTCGAGTTCGTCGAGCGTGTCGTCGATCAGCGGTTCGTCACCCGCGAGCGGGACGTCCTCGGGGGCGACCGTCGGCACGCCCATCTCCACGGCGACTGTGTCGTCGTCGACGACCGCGCGGCGAGTGCCGGCGGGCGTCTCGATGTCGAACGTCGACTCCCCGGATCGGTCGGCGGCCCACGCGGCCACACAGCGCGCACCGTTGCCGCACATCTCCGCGATCGAGCCGTCGGGCTGGATCAGCGTCATCGTCACCCGCGACGGGTCGGCGCCCTCCTCGAGCGAAAGGAAGAGGACGCCGTCGGCGCCGTGGCGCGTGCCGGAGTCGTCCGCGACGCCGAGCTCGCGGTCGCAGTGGACGCGGGCGAACGCGGCACGGTCCTCGACCGAATCGCCGTCGACGTCAACCACCACGAAGTCGTTGCCCGCGCCGTCGTACTTCTCGAAAGCGACCGCGCTCATGGCTCCTCCTCCGGGCGCCGCGGGGTCGAGTCTTTCGCCCGGTCGAACCGGCTCACGTCCGCGAGCGTCTCGCGCCGGCGGAGCAGCTCGCCGTCGAGCGTCACCTCCGCTGGCCTAGGGCGGGAGTTGTACGTCGAGGCCATCTCGTAGCCGTACGCGCCGGCGTTGCCGACCGCGAGCAGGTCGCCGCGTTCGGGCCTGGGCAGCGGCCGGTTCTCACAGAGCAGGTCGGCGGTCTCACACACCGGGCCGGCGATCGTGACGCCGACCGTGTCACGTTCCTGGCCTATTGCGTCCGGGTTCCGAACCGCGTGGTAGGCGTCGTACATCGCCGGGCGCAGCAGCGTCGTCATCCCGGCGTCGACGCCCGCGACGACGGTCGACGGCGCCTCCTTCACGGTGTTCACCCGAGTCAGCAGGACCCCCGCGTCGGCGACGACGTAGCGGCCGGGTTCGACCGCGAGTCGACCGTCGATCTCCCCGAGCGCCTCGCGGGTCGCCTCTGCGACCGCGTCGAGGTCCAGCGCCGGCGCCTCCTCGCGGTACGGGACGCCGAAGCCGCCGCCGACGTCGACCGTCTCGACAGGGATCCCGTCCGCTTCGAGGTCGCGGGCGAGGTCGCCCAGCCGGCGGACCAGTTCGCGGTGGTCCGCGAGGTCCTCACCCGAGATCCCGGAGCCGGCGTGGGCGTGGATCCCCGCGAACTCGAAGGTGTCGGCCGCACGCGCCGCGAGCGCCGGCGCGCGGTCGAGCCCGACGCCGAACTTGGGGTGGCCGCCCGTCACCACCTTCTCGTGGTGGCCGGCGCCGACGCCGGGGTTGACGCGGAGACGCAGGCGGCCGTCGAACCCCCGTTCTTCGAGGCGGTCGACCGTGTTCGCGGCGCCGGCGGTGATCGTGAGCTCCGGGTTCGACCGCCACGCGTCGACCACCACCTCGAGGTCGCGGGCAGGTGGGTTGACCGCGGTGTAGGTCACGTCCCGGCCGGGAACGCCCGCATCGAGCGCGCGCCGGACCTCACCCGCCGAGGCGCACTCGATCGCCAGCCCCTCGTCGTGGACGGTCCGGAGCGTCTCGCGGGCGGTGTGAGCCTTCGCGGCGTACTGGATCTCGGCGTCGGGGAACGCCGCCCGGAGCCGCCGGCAGTTCTCGCGGACCCGTACGGGGTCGAACACGTACAGCGGCGTCCCGTACTCGTCAGCCAGTTCGTCGAGGCGGTCGCCGTCCCAGTCCGTGAGCCGGCGGACTGCCGGACCGCCGTCGGTTTCGTCCGTGCGCTCGTCAGAGCTCATTCCCGGAGCGCTCCTTCGCGCTGGGTCGCCTCCAGCGTCTCCTCCTCAAGACTCGTGGCGACGACCGCGGGCTTGTACGCCTTCCCGGGGATCAGCGCCTCCTCGGAGACGGAGGACTCGACGTAGCGCTGGAACGCACGGCGCTCCGGCGGCAGCCGGCCGTAGTGGACCTCCTCCTCGACGAGGTCGTAAACCGGAATCCGCGGGGTCAGCAGCGTGTCTTCGCCGACGACGGCGTTCTCGCCGACGACGAACCCCGAGGTGACCCGACAGCCGGCGCCGAGCGAGACGCCGTCCTCGACGACCACCGGCGCGTCCTCGACGGGTTCGAGCACGCCGCCGATCAGCGTGTTGGCGCCGATCTTGACACCGTCGCCGATCTGGGCGCAGGAGCCCACCACGTCGTTGGAGTCGACGAGGCTGTCGTCGCCGACGTACGCGCCGATGTTGACGAAGCTGGGCGACATCATGATCACGTCCTCGCCGAGGTAGGATCCCGGGCGGAGGACCGTTCCGTCCGGCGTGTTGCGCGCGCTGCGGTCCGCGAGGTCGTCGGTCGAGCGCAGCGGGAGCACGTCGTAGTAGTCGACGCCGCCGTACGTCCGGGGCGTGGTCTCGCGCAGGCCGAAGTTGAGCAGGACGCCGCGCTTCACCCACTCGACGGCCTCCCACTCCGCGGGCCCGACTTTCTCGGCGGCGCGGTACTCCCCCGCTTCGAGCGCGGCGAGGAACGCGTCGAGCGTCTCCAGTTCGCTGCTGCCCGCCTCCTCAGCGGTCAGTCCGTCTTCGTAGCGGTTCCACAGCTCCGAGATCTCGGTTTCGAGGCTCATTGGTAGCGTGGTTACTCCCCCAGTAGTTCAGCGAACTGGTAGCGGCCGGGCTCACGATCCACGAGGGCGACGGCGGCGTCGAGCGCCCCCTCGGCGAACACGCCGCGGTCGCCCGCCGAGTGCGACAGCGAGAGGGTCTCGCGGTTGCCCGCGAACAGCACTTCGTGCTCGCCGGTCACGTCGCCGGCGCGGCGGGCGTGGACGCCGATCTCGTCGGCGTCGCGGGGCTGCTCGCCCTCGCGGCCGTGCTGGCGCTCGGTCAGATCCGGGCGTTCGTCCTGAACGTCTTCGACGAGCGTGCGTGCGGTGCCGCTGGGCGCGTCGCGCTTGCCGTCGTGGTGGGTCTCCGTGACCTCCACGTCGTACCCCGGCAGCGAGGCCGCAGCCTCCCGGATCGCTCCCCGGAGCACGGCGATCCCTCGCGAGAAGTTGCTGGCGTGGAGCACCGCCACCGACTCGCTCGCAGCGTCGAGCGCACCGAGCGGGTCGGCGTCGTGGCCCTCCAGCCCCGTCGTGCCGGTGACGAACGCGACGCCGTGGTCGGCGGCGACCTCGGCGTACTCGGCCGTCGCTTCCGGCGCGGTGAAGTCGACGACAGCGTCGACGTGCTCCTCGTCGGAAAGCGTCGCGTCGAGGTGCGTTCCGACCGCGGCTTCGGCAGTGACGGACCCGGGCGTCCGGGAGACGGCGGCGACGACCAGAACGTCGGCCCGGTCGCCCGCAGCGTCGAGCAGTTCCTCGCCCATCCGGCCGGTCGCACCGGTGACGACGATCCGTGTCGGGTCGGCGGTGGTCGACATCAGGCGGTCACCTCCGGCGCGTCGCCAGCGAGGTCGGCCAGCACCTCGCGGAGTTGCTCGCGGTAGTCCTCCGAGAGCCGCGTCAGCGGCGATCGAACGTACGGCGGGTGGTCCTCGCGGATCGCCATCGCCTCCGTCACGGGGATGGGGTTGGTCTCGGTGAACAGCTCGCGGACCAGCGGCGCGAGTTCGTAGTGGAGGTCGCGGGCGCGGCCCATGTCGTCGGCCGTCGCGGCGCCGACCATCGCGCCGGTGCGCTCGGGTTCGAGGTTGGCGACGACGCTGATCGTCCCCGTGCCACCCAGCGAGCAGATGGGCAGTGTGAGCCCGTCGTCGCCGGAGAGCACCGAGAACGCCTCGTGGCGGGTGCGTTCGATCACCTCGGAGACGCGGCCGAGGTCGCCGCTGGCGGCCTTGTACCCCTGGACGTTGGGGTGCTCGGCGAGTTCGGCCACCACGTCGACGGGGACGTTCCGGCCCGTGCGCGAGGGAACGTTGTAGACGATCCCCGGCAGGTCGACGCTGTCGGCGATGGTGCGGTAGTGATCGATGTACCCCTCAGCCTCGGGCTTGTTGTAGTACGGCGAGATCAGCAGGATGGCGTCGGCGCCGGCCGCTTCGGCGTCCTCGGCGAGACTGATGGCCTCGTGGGTCGCGTTCGACCCTGCACCGGCGATAACGGGTACGTCCTCGACGGCGTCGACGACGGTTTCGACGACCTGTGCGTGCTCGTCGTGGGTCAGCGTCGCGGACTCGCCCGTGGAGCCGACGGGGACGAGGCCGTCGACGCCGGCGGCTTCGAGGCGCTGGGCGTCGGCAGCAAGGCGGTCGTGGTCGATGCTTCGGTCCTCCCGGAAGGGAGTGGTCATGGCGGGGTAGACCCCGCCGAACGGTGTGCTCATTGGGTGTGGTCGGCTGTGGCGTGTAGCAGTCGCTTCACGGTACGATCGAAAGTCGCCAACGACCGGACGCTACCCGGCCGAGAGCGGGAGAAATCAGCGTTTGTCGCGTTTGCTGCGGCGGGGTGCGACAGCCGGGGCTCGGCGGGCGGCGGCGCCGTCGATCGCCGGCGGTCGCGTCACGGCTGGTACGGGAGCGCCGACGACCATAACGGTTCTGACTCCGGCCGGCCCGGGAGACGGCATTTTTTAACGGATGCCGAGCGAGGAACGGACAATGACCGAGATCCACGAGGGCCAGCGCGTCGCAGTGCTCGCCGACGCGCAGAACCTCTACCACACGGCCCAGAGCCTCTACTCCCGGAACATCGACTACTCGGCGCTGCTGGAGAAGTCGGTGATGGACCGCGAACTCGTCCGTGCGCTGGCGTACGTGATCCGCGCGGACTCCCCGGAGGAGGAGTCCTTCTTCGACGCGCTGGAGGAGATCGGCTTCGAGCGCAAGATCAAGGAGATCAAGACGTTCGGCGACGGCTCCCAGAAGGCCGACTGGGACGTGGGGATCGTGCTCGACGCCGTGACGCTGGCGGAGAAGGTGGACACACTGGTGCTCGCCAGCGGCGACGGCGACTTCGCCCGCCTCTGCTCACACCTGCGCCACGAAGGGGTCCGCGTCGAGGTGTTCTGCTTCGAGAGTTCGACCGCGGAGGAGCTGATCGACGCCGCCGACGCGTTCCACGACATGGCCGAGCGCGAGGAGGAGTTCCTCCTGTAGCGTCGGCCGGGAAAACGGTGCAGGGCGCCGAGTCGATCTCGGTGCCGTGAGCGGCGTCATCGGAGGCGCGTTGTTTCACACGAGATAGAGTATCTCACGGTAGCTTTACGCTTCCTACCGGTATACATACCTCATGAAACAGGGACGAACGACGGGGCCCGGACGGCTCCCCGGCCCGGGCCGACGCGAGGCGCGGGAATGAGCGAGGCCGTGAGCCTGCGTCGCGTCGAGGACCCGAACGCGTCCCCGCTGCGGACCGAGTCCGTCGATCGGTCGGCCCTCTCGCAGGGTGATCACGTGCTCGTGCTGCCCGGCGGGCGAGTGGGCGTCGACGGTCGGATAGCGAACGCGACGCTGTCGGCGGCGGATCTCGCCGGCGTGGCTGCGCCGACTCACGGAGATGCAGTTCTCGAGGACGCGGACGGCGACCGCCGACCGGCACGCATCGGCGGGCGAACTCGCGCCGACGAGACGCTCCGGAACGCGCCAGTCGTCGTTCGCGTCGGCCGTTCGGCGCTCGTTCCGTGGCTTCAGTCGTTGGTACCCGCCGACAGGCTCCCCCGCTCGGCCGTTCTGGCGCTCGTGCTCGTGTTGGCGCTCGTCGGCGCGGGGATCAGTGGGTTCGACCCCGACGACAGCGACGCCACGACGGATGCGAGCCTCGTCGGGGCGACCCCGGGCGAGTACACGCCGCCGTCGACACCGACACCCCCGCTACCGGTGACGGCGACGCCGCCGGTGGACGGATCGGGAACGCCCGAGACGACACGAGCTTCGGAGGGAAGTATCGACGTATCGGTCGCGGACCCCGCGGCGGTGCGCCAGCGGGACGGCCGCCCGACGACCGTATCCGCGGCCCTGACCGGGAACGTCACCGCGGACGGCCGTGCGGACTCGGTCGTCGTCGTGGTCCAGTCGTGGGTGCCGGGACACGGCTGGGCGGAGGTCACGTCGACGTCCCGATCGACGGGCGACACGGTCTCGCTGGGCGACCTGTTCGGCGAGGTCGTGCTCGCCGCCAACGGTCGGGCCGCCGGCTTCGACAACCCCAACGACGGCACGACCGCGGCGTTCCGGGGACGGGTGTCGGTGACCGCGGTGATGTTCGACGGCGGGCAGGAGATCGGGCGCCTGTCGGCGACTGACGGCTACACGCTGCGCGTCACGAACCTCGCCGCCCCGTCGGGTGATCTGGTGCTCGGCGACGGCGCGGCAGCGGGGTCGCTGTTCGGCACCGACGGCCTGCGATCGGGCGACGGCACCGCGGACGGGGGGCCGGGGGCGATCGAACCGGGATCGAGCGGGACGAACACCGTCCCCATCAGGAACCGTGGCTCGGGGTCAGGCACACTGTCGCTGTCGAGCGTCTCGATCCTCTCCTTCGAGAACGGGCGCACCGGCCCGGAGTCGGCGGTCGACGCCACGGGCGGCGATCCCGGCCGCGGGGCGGGTGAGCTCCAGAACGCCCTCGAACTCCGGCTGTCGATCGAGCGTGCCGACGGCAGCCGGGTGTGGGTGTTCGGCGACGGGACGGCGTTCCGCCCCATCGGCGCGCTCGCTGACGGCCCCCTCTCGCTCGGCCGGCTGGCGTCGGACGAACGGGTCGAACTGGTCGTCGAGTACCGCCTCCCCGGATCGACCGGGAACGAGGTACAGACCGACAGCATCACCGTCGACGTCTGGTTCACGCTATCCGGGGCTGACGACTGAGCCGCCGACGGCGTGGTCGAGCCACGCCCGTCCGAAGGGGGCTTCGAGACGCTTTTCCCCGGAGCCGCCGCCTACTCGATTATGGCCAAGACCTCGCGTGCGGACCTGCGGACCACGGCCGACTACCAGTTCGGCCGCGGCGCCGGCGAGGCGTTGTTCCCCGCGGAAGCGCATCTGGAGATCGACTACTCCACCGGCGGCCGGCCGAGCCAGATCCACGCCCCGGACGGCCGGCTGGCGTCGATGGGCACCGACGGCCGCTTTACGCTGGGTTTCGCGGGCGGGCGGCGGTTGCACGATCATCTGGACGCACCGGCCTATCGCGTGTTCGTCGGCGACGAGTCCGAACCGTTCGTGCGGGAGGGGGAGAACACGTTCGCGAAGTTCGTGGGTGAGTGTGGTGGGGAGATCCGGGCGGGCGACGAGGTGATGGTAGTCCACGAGGGGGGGGAGTTGTTGGGCGTGGGCCGGGCGGAGCTGTCGGCCTCGGAGATACTCGACTTCTCTACGGGGATGGCGGTGATGGTCCGGGAGGGCGTCGAGGAGTACGTGGATTCTTCGTAGGGTTCGTTCTGTTCGTTCGGTAGATCGATGTTTGCGTCGATATTGGTGTCAACAACACCGTGAAAGCCCCTGCCCGCTCGGCTCGGGGGCATCGCTGTGCTCCTCGGTCGCTTCGCTCCCTGCGGTGCTTACTTCGGCCGCCTTCGCCGAGCGGGCAGCCCCTTTCAGTCCCACCCGCCCGTACAGCCCACACGCCTCCCCAACCGACTCCCTCCTTCGCTTCGCTCAGTCGGTCGTCCCTCGCGCTTGCTCGCGCACGGAGGCGCTCGCGTTTCGCGCCCACTCAACAATTTCTAGAAATCTCTCACAGTCCAAGCGCTGTCAGAATCGGAACACCCGCAGCGACCGAGCCGAGCAGGTAACCACCGATGGCGCCGCCGTTCAGCAACGGCAGGCCCGCGTGGGCGCGACCCGCGAACACCATCCGCAGGAGGACGAACAGGCCGAGGAACGTCCCGACCATCGCGGTCAGCGCGGGGAGGTTGAGCGCGAAGTCGATCCCGAGATCCAGGGGCGCAGCGGGCGAGAAGTGCGCGGCGCTAGCGACGAGCACCGTCGGCATCACGGCGTCGCCGAGACCGATGAAGAAGGCGTCGCGGTCGGCCACGTCCGGCGCCTCGCCCTCGACGGCTGACTCGTCGGAGACAGCCTCCTGGACCTCGCTTCCCTCGTCGTCGCTCCGGTCGCCCTCCTCGGTCCCGCCGTCGCTCTCGGCGCCGTCGCCGTCCTCGGGCAGGATCGAGAACCCCAGCGTGAGCGGGATCACCAGCACCACCGGGATCCGGAGATCCATCACGCCCTCAGCGAGGTCGAGCATGTGCTCGGTGCCGTACACCGAGACGGCGTCGTACACCGCCAGCACCGCGAGCAGGAGGATCGCCGGGAGGATGCCGAAGCTGATGCCGAACAGCCCGGCCGCGCCGGCGCCCATCACCACCCCGGCGGCGTCGATGACGTACCACTCCGGGTACACCCAGAGCGCGACCGCGATCAGCGCCGACAGCGGGATCGCGACGACGTCGGGGAGGAACACCCCCAGCACGTACCAGCCCAGCAGGCCGCTCGTGAACACGACAAAGGCGCGGACGACCCAGTCGAAGTCGTACTTGAACGCCGCGAGCATCAGCCCGGTCATCACCAGGATCAGCAGGATGTAGACGAGGCTGTTCGTCGGGTCCTGTGGGTTCTCGAACTGCTGATAGCCGCTGGCCTCGAAGGAGGGCACCAGCGCCAGCGCGCCCAGCTGGACGAGCAGGAAGACGAGGGCGGCAGCGGCCGTCCCACGGAACGCACGGGAACTCATTGCCCGCAGTTCTCCCGGGAGCCGTTTGGCCGTTGTGGTCCCGCCGCGTCAGCGGGCGTACAGCTTCTGGCCCACGAGCGCGGCCAGCCCCGAGCGGTCGTTCGGCGTCACGGCGACGTACGGCTGGTCGACGGGACCGAACACGTCGACGACGCGCCCGACCGTGTCGAGGCTCTCGTCGACGACCGTGCGGCCGATCGGGGGATGGTCAGCGTCCGGACAGCGCGCGATCGCGAGCCCCTGTGCGGTCCGGGAGACCGTACCGACTCGCTCCATCAGTCCCGCAGGATCGCGACGTACGCCGCGATCGCCTGCACGAGATCGTTCTTCGACGCGTCGTCGGCGCCCTGGACGAGCACGCGTCCGCGCTGTTCGTACTCCCGGGAGTAGGTTTTGTCCCGCTCGACGACCGCGTCGTACCCCACCTGCTGGACCGCCTTCGCGATCTCGTCGACGGTGGGGTCCTCGACCGCCTCGCCCTCGGGCACGCGCCGGCCCTCCGAGCGACTGTACGCCGCGTCGAGGTACGCGGGGTAGACGACGTTCTCGATCATGCGAGAGAAGAAGCCGTCGGCCGGGAAAGCGGTTTTGGTGCCGCTCAGTCGCGTCGGGCGAGTAGCGCCGCGCCCGCACCGAGGGCGGCGACGGCAGCACCCGCACCGAAGCCGGGCGCCTCGGTCGTCGTGTTCGTCTCGGGGGTCGTCTGCGTGGCCTCGGTCGTCTCGGTCACCGCTCCCGTCGCGGTCGCCGTTGCCGTCGCAGTCGCCGTCCCGGACTCGACGCTCACGTCGCTCCGCGTCGTCCACTCCGCGCTCGCGGCCGCGTCGGGATGGAACCCTTCAGTCAGGTTCCGGGTGGTGTACACCACCGAGCGCGGGGCGGGCTGGCTCAGGTAGTCACCGTTCACGATCACGCTGGCGTCGTTCTCGCCGGCGGTCGTCACGGAGTAGGGCTGCTGATCGATCAGGTCCTCGGAGCCCTCCTGCAGCACGAGCATCTCGGGGTTCAGTTCGACGATGGTCTCGTCGGAGACCTGGTAGGGGTAGGAGCTGTTGAACGCCTCGACGGCGAGGTTGGTGCCGCCTGCGGCCTCGACCATCGAGTTGATGAACGTGCCCCCGCCCGCGAGCGAGGAGGCGCCCAGCGGGACCAGCAGTTCGGGGCGGTCCACGTCGGCGGTCACATCCTGTGCGGTCTCGACGTTCGCGGTCATCCACTCGTTGGTCTCGGCTGCGCCCTCACAGTTGCCGGTGAGCTGGCCGACCAACGTCGTCTTGTTCGCCACGTCCTCGATCGAGGAGGCGGCACGGAACTTGTACACCGTCATCCCGGCGTCCCGCAGCGCGGTCACGGTCTCCGGTGGGACGATGTTGGCCGCGAGCACCAGATCCGCTTCGGTGCCGACGACGACCTCGGTGCTGTAACCGAAGCCGCTGGCGGAGACGTTGGTCCGGCTGTCGGCGCCGGCGAGGTAGTCGGCGTTACTGCCCAGGCCGACGACCTGCTCCTTCCCGCCGATCTCCCACATGGTCTGGGCTTCGCTCGGTCCCAGCGTCGTCACCGTCTCGGGCGCCTCCTCGACGGTCACCTCGGTCCCGGTGGCGTCGGTCGCCGTAAACGGGTAGGAACACTCCGGCGCCTCCTGCTGGAACGCCGCGTCGTCGACGGCGTGGGTCGTCGGCGCCTCGGCGCCGACCGCGCCGGCGGGCGCGACGCCCGCAAGCAGTGTACACAGTACGATCAACAGCGTCGTGCGCGTTCGCATCGACTGCATCTGGCGGCTAGTGCAACAAGTATTTGTCTAACCCAACTCAGCTTTGTGTGTATGAGCGTGGCACGACGCGCGACCGGCTGGTCGGCGGGGCTGGCGGCAGCACTCGCCGGCGTGATGGTCGTCAGCGCCGGGATCGGCCCGGTGTCGGTGCCCGCCGAGACGGTCGTCAAAGCCGTGCTGGAGGCGATCGCGGTGCCGACCCTCGTCGGCGGCGAGCTTGCCTGGCGCCACCCGCTCGCGTTCCCGCTGCGTGACTCCCACCGCGCGATCGTGATGCGCATCCGGCTACCCCGGATCGCCCTCGGCGCGCTCGTGGGGTTCGCGCTCGGCGCCGCCGGAACGGTGATGCAGGGCTTTTTCCGGAACCCGATGGCCGACCCGTCGATCATCGGCGTCTCCTCCGGTGCGGCGGTGGGGGCGGTCGCCTCGATCGTCGCGCCGGCGGCGATCCCGTTCGGGCTGGGGCTCGAACCCGCGGCGTTCGCGGGCGCGCTGATCACGGCGTTCGGCGTCTACGCCGTCGCGACCGAGGGTGGGAGGACGCCGGTGGCGACGCTGCTGCTCGCGGGCGTCGCGGTCCAGACGCTGCTGGGGGCGGTCACCTCGTTTCTCCTGCTGCAGTCCGGCGAGAGCATGCGCCGGGTCGTCTACTGGCTGATGGGCCACCTCGACAACGCGAGCTGGAGCGACTTCGTCCCCGTCGCCGGCGTGCCGCTGCTCCCGCTGTTCGTGCTCTGCTGTTTCCTCGTTCTGCTGGCTTACGCGCGGGATCTGAACGTCCTGCTGCTGGGCGAGGAGGAGGCCGGCGGGCTCGGGATCGAGGTCGAACGCACCAAGCGCCTGCTGCTCGCGATCTCGGCAGTGATCACCGGCGCCGGCGTCGCGGTGTCGGGCGTGATCGGCTTCGTCGGCCTGATCGTCCCCCACGTCATGCGGCTGGTGGTCGGGCCGGACCACCGGATCCTGCTGCCGACGGCCGCGCTGACTGGCTCGGCGTTTCTCGTCGCCGCGGACACCGCGGCCCGGAGCGCCCCCCAGGAGCTCCCGGTGGGGATCGTGACCGCGGCCGTCGGCGCACCGTTCTTCCTGTTCCTGCTGCGCAAACGGAGGGTCCACGAGCTATGAGCCGCCACCACGCCACCGAAACCGACAGCGACATCGCGACCGACGGACCAGTGCTGTCGATCGCCGACCTCTCGGTCACCCTGGGGGAGACCGACGTGCTTGCGGGCGTGAGCCTCGACGTGGAACGCGGGGAGCTCGTTGGCCTCGTCGGCCCGAACGGCGCGGGGAAGACGACGCTGCTCCGGAACGCTCGCGGGACGCTCGCCCCGGATTCGGGACAGGTCAGGATCGAAGGTGAGGCCGTCGACGACCTCTCGGCGAAAGAGATCGGCCGGCGGGTCGCGACGGTGCCACAGGACACCTCGATCTCCTTCTCCTTCTCCGTCCGGGAGATCGTCGAGATGGGTCGGACGCCCCACGTCCCGCGGTTCGGCGCGATGGACGAGGCCGACCACGCGGCCGTCGAGCGTGCGATGGAACGCACCGAAGTCACCGAGTTCGCGGACCGTCCCGTGACCGAGATCTCCGGCGGCGAGCGCTCGCGGGTGCTGCTCGCCCGCGCGCTCGCCCAGGACACTCCGTTGCTCCTCCTCGACGAACCGACCGCGAGCCTCGACCCGAACCACCGACTGCGGACGTTCGAGACGGTCTCGGCGCTGGTCGACGAGGGGCGGGCCGCGGTCGCGGCGATCCACGACCTCGACACGGCGGCGCGGTACTGCGACCGGATCGTCGTCGTCGCGGACGGCGGGATCGTCGCCGACGGCCCGCCGGAGTCCGTCCTGACGGGCGCGACGATCGGGCACGCGTTCGACGTCGATGCGGTGGTCACCGACGACCCGGTCACTCAGCGCCCGCGCGTGACCGCGCTCCCGGACGACCTCGGGGACGACCCCGAGATCCCGCCGGTCGACCGCGTCCATGTCGTCGCCGGCGGCGGCCGCGCAGGTCCCCTGCTGACGCGACTCGACCGCGCCGGCGTCGAGGCCTCCGTCGGTCCTCTCCAGGCGGGCGACACCGACGCCGCGGTCGCCGACACGCTGGGGATGGAGACGCTCGAAATCGGTGCGCTCGACGACGTCGACACCGCCGTACTCGACCGGACCAGAACGCTGATCGAGCGCGCCGACGCGGTCGTCGTCGCCGACATCGATCTCACCGTCGGGGTGACGCCGGTGCTCTCGGCGGTCGCGGAGACCGAGAAGCCCGTGTACTGCGTCGAGGAGCGTTCGGTGGGCGACCGGACGGTGTCGGAGGAGGCCGCCGAGGCGTACAAGCGACTCCGCGTCGGTGACGCGGACGTTGCGGCGTCGACGCCGGAGCTGCTGGACGCGCTGGCGTAGTGCTCGCCGGCGATGGTCTGCCGGTGTGGGCGTAGTGCTCGCCGGCGCTGGTCGGCCGGCGTGGGCGTAGTGCTCGCCGGCGCTGGGCGGACGGTGAGGGCCGAAACGCCATCCGTCATGCTTACTCCCGCCGGGCGCCGAACGCCGGTATGGAGCGGCCCTGCGTCGTCGTCGCCCGCGAGGACGGCGAGGCGACACGACAGCGTCTCGCCGAGGCGGACCTGATCGACGAGGAGTTCGGCATCGAAGTCTCCGACGGCGACCTGCACATCCCCGTTACCGACCCTGACGCAGTCCCCGAGGACCTGGATCTCGTGCGTCGGGACGTCCCCGCGCGCACCCCCCAGCGAACGCCCGCGGACCTGCTCGGCGACGAGCCGACGTACGAGCGACTGGGCGACGTGGTGCTCGTCGACGAGGACGACCCCGAACGAGCGACGGAGATCGCCGAGGCGGTCGTCGCGTCGGACATCCCCGTCCGGAGCGTGCTCAATCGGGACTCGAAAGTGAAAGGCGAGACGCGCGTCCGGGACTGGAAGGTGCTGGCCGACGAGGGCGAGGAGGACCAGCCCCCCACTGAGACGGTCCACCGCGAGTACGGCCACGAGTTCGCCGTCGACGTCGCCGAAGTGTACTTCTCCCCGCGACTCGCGACCGAACGCCACCGCGTCGTCGAGCAGGTCGAACCCGGCGAGCACGTCCTCGACATGTTCGCCGGCGTCGGCCCGTACGCGATCCCCATGGCCGACGCGGGCGCGGAGGTAGTCGCCTGTGACCTCAACCCCGACGCGATCAGGTATCTGGAGGAGAACGCCCGGCGCAACGGCGTCGAGGACCGGATCACCACCCACGTCGGCGACGTGCGGGAGCTGACCGAGGAGTACGCCGACTGGGCGGATCGGCTGGTGATGAACCTCCCCCACACGGCGGCGGAGTTCGCCGACGCGGCGGTGGCGTTCGCCGGGGACTCCTGCGTGGTCCACCTCTACGACATCCAGCACGAGGACGACCCGTTCGAGCGCGGGCGGACGGCGCTTTCGGACGCGGCCGGCGACGAGTACGAGGTGACGACGCTGGAGGAGCGCGTCGTGCGGTCGTACGCGCCCCACGAGGTGAACGTCTGTCTGGACGCGCGGCTCGACCGGATCGACTGACTGCACCGGGTTTCGGAACCCTTATGTCCGCCTTGCCGGTACGTGGGGGTGGACGCGCCGGAGTAGCTCAGCTGGCAGAGCGATTCCTTCGTAAGGAATAGGTCGAGGGTTCAAATCCCTCCTCCGGCTCTTCTGTCGAACGAAGTGAGACGAAGAGCGGCACGTGGGATTTGAACGAGACCGGACGAGTGAAGCGAGTTCGGGCGTAGTTCACAATCCCGCCTCAGTCTTCGGAAAGCGGAGTCACACGCCGTGCCCAAAAGATCCTGGAGAGGGAGCTGACTCAGGTCGGTGGCTCGACCGGACAGTAGAAGACGGGTAGACGCGGACGATAATCACACCGTCATTTTCGAAGACGATGTCGTAGCGCCGCGACTCTATCAACGACCGTCGCATCCGGGCAGACTGATGAGACTCGGCGCCGCGAATCGTGTATTCGCCTTTCGGGATGTAGAGATAGTCGGGCTGGGTCTCGACTGCGGAGAGCTCCCGGTCGAGACAGGTCGCATCCGGACACTCCGAGAGTTCCGTATACCGGTCCAGGTGGTAGTGGAACCGTTGCTGCCCCTCCCACTCTGTTCCCCAGGGCGTCACGAGGATGGTCCGTTGCGTGTAGTACGGAACCCACTCAGCAGCATCGCCAAGCACCACGAATTCCGCGCCCTCGTCGGTGTTCGCCTGTACCCACGCCATCGCATCCTGGTCTGCCGCGTCCACCGTCTGTGGGAGCGTCGTACTTGCCTGGTGTGTGGTCTGTAGTGCGCTGCCGGCGAAAGCCGTACCGACGACCACCGCCGAGATGACGACGACCGCAACGACGAGAACCGCTCGAACGCGTTCCGACGACGAGCCGCGTGCCGTCGCGGACCCGAGCGTCGGCGACGTACTCGCATCGGTTCCGTCCGCCCCCCCACCGTCGCCCCGCAACGCGGGAACGAGAACCTCGAACACGAGCACGGCACTCAGCATCGCTCCAGCGACGAACGTGAACCGCTGTTCGCCGAGTAGATAACTGGACACGACGAGCCACACAGGAAGGAGGAAGCGCCGTTTCGCTACCCCGTAGAGGGCCCCAGCGAACGCGAGGACGTAGAAGAACGTGACGGGCTCGAACCGCGTTATCGGTTGGACGAACTGCACCATAAACCGGGAGTGGCCTCCACCCAGTGTCGTCCGCGTCCCGGCCGCGCCGAGGAAGATATCGAAGCCGTGCGTGGCGGCGACCTGCAGCCACCACGGTGCTGTCAGCACGAACGCGACGACGACGACAACCGAGCCGAGAACGAACCCACGGACCGAGCGGTCTTTCGCCGCGTAGAACAGGAGACACGTCGTCCCGAAAAACACCGGATACACCGGATGGGAGAGAACGACCAGAGCGAACAGGACAGCCGTTGCCAGCGTCCAGCGCCACTCGTGCGATTCGAACGTGCGTAAGCCGGTGTAGAGACCGACAACTGTCAGCGCAGCAGCGGGGGCACGGACCACACCACCAGCGGAGATGTGCCACTTCAGCACCGGCGGCGCGACAGTGTACAGCGTTGTCGCCAGCCCTGCTTGACGAGTCGAGGGGAGCAATCGCCGTGTGAGCCCAAAATACGGCACCGTGGTGGCCACCACGACCAGGCCAGGTGCCACGAGGGAGAACGTGACTGGGTCGACGGGTACCAGTGTCAGGAACAGTGCAGTAACATAGAACATGAGCGGCGGATACGCGAACGGAACTCCGTTCGCAGTGTAGTACGGGATCGATTCCGGGAGCCGAGGGGTTTCCGCCCGGATCACCTCGGCGATCTGAAGGAACAGTCCGCCCTCGTACGCAGGATGAGCGTGTGTTTGCAGGTAGGAGAGATGGACGACTAGACCGGCACTAACCGCCAGCAGTAGCCACCCCCGCGTCGAGTCAAATTTCTCGATCGCGAGGTTGGCGACATCCGTGAGCCAGCCTATCAGCGCGTCTCGAACACTCACTGCCGATTGTTTGCCCAGCTTTGACTTACTTACTCGGTAGCTAGAGCTGGGAAACGATCACGACGCGATCACGTCTCCAAACGGGCTAGCTCGTCCGTAGCTCCGGCCGCCCCGGAGTTATATGGTGGATAAGTTTCTGTGCACGTGTAGAAGCGGGTCGTATGGCCCAAAACGGTCGGCCGGGTCGGCGCGAACGAGATCGGTTGCAGCGTTCCGAAGAGAGATCTGACGACACGGGCGTGTTAGCTGACTCACGCGGCAGCGCCAACTACGGCTACGCCTATCACGACCTCACAGCCGATGGGTCGCCCCGTTGCCGACCACAGACGGGGGACCTGGAGGTGATGACGATCGAGGAGGCCCAGGAACGGAACAAGGTGCCCTGCAGCATGTGCGAACGACTCAGGAGTACTTCCTGACCGTGGTTCACGACTCTCCTCGGCTCTTCTGTCGAACGAAGTGAGACGAAGAGCCGCACGTTGGATCTGAATCAGGGAGGTCGCGCTTGCAGCGAGCGAGCCGAGCACGTCCGACCGTGGTTCGAATCCGCTACTAGCTTCCCACGAGCCCGTCTGTTCGCCTTTTCACGACAGACTACTGAACGAGAGGTAGCCGTCTGAGGATAGTTATGTATAAATAACCGTCGTTATTCAGTATCTTACGTCCCGGTTAGTCGACTCATTGTTACAGGCGGTGTCGTTAGTCAGTTGACTTGTCGTTCGACCGGCCGGCGGCCAGAGCGTGGTCACGGAGCGGTCGGCAGTGGCAACCACCATGCCACCGACACGAGCGAGGAAAGCGTTCGCGGTTCTCTTCGCGCTACTGATGGTCACGTCCGTCGGCGTGACCACGGTCGCGCTCGGAGCGGGGACCGTCGAAGCACAGACGAGTCAGGACGTACAGTATCGAGTGAACGCAGGCGGATCGACGGTCATGGCCGTCGATGGCGGCCCCGACTGGACACCACCGGGATCGACGAGCGGCGTCTCGGTGAGCGGGAGCGACCAGAGCTACGACACGGGCGACTCGATCACGCTCGACGGGTCGGCCCCGTCCGGCACGCCCGCGGACGTGTTCCAGACCGAACGCTACGGCGACCAGCAGCCCGGTTCCGCCACGGTCGAACTGACGCCCGACACCGGCACCGAGGCCAGCACCTACACTGGCGGATCGTTCACGGTCGAGAACACCGGCGAGCAGCAGATACGTCGGTGAGCTTCGACCTCTCGTCGTCGGCGATGCCCGACGTGGTGTTCGATCCCGAAGGGACCGCTGGCGACTCGGCCGCGAAGGGGCTGAACATCGACTCCCAGACCGGTGACGGCGTCGGTGTCGTCAGCACCGACGACGCCGACGTGTTCAGCCAGCCCCACAACGGCGTGAACGGCTCGGACGGGTACGACGTGTTGACGATCGAGTTCACCGACTTCGAGCCCGGCGCCGCGGAGATCGTCGACGTCGAACTCCACGGCGATCCGCCCGCCGAGACGTCCCAGGTGGAGATCGGCTCCGAGGGGTCGGCGGCGACGATGATCGTGGCGATGGCGGACACCGCCGACTCCGGGAACGTCCGGATCGCGACCGTCACGCTTCGCGGTGAGGCGGCGGGGTCGGCCGACCTCGATCTGACGGTGACCGCACTCGGCGACGAGCAGGGGCACAGCTACACGACGACCGCTCAGGGGACGGAGGTGACCGTCCTCGAAGCCGAGAGTTCGACCGACACCGGCGACGACGGGACGCCCACCGCGGCGCCCGACGGCGGTCAACAGAGCGGCGGCGACGGCGGCCAACAGAGCGGCAGCAACGACGACGGCGCGACTAGCGGGGACAGCGACGGGGACGCCGTCGAGACAACGGACGGCGACGGGAACACTGCTGACGAGAGTACCGTCGACGAGGAAAGTACCGGGACGGACGCCGCCGCCGATACGGCGCGGCAGGGTTCGACCCCGGCGGCGACCAGCGCGTCCACGGAGCGGCCGACCACCTCCGCAGGGACGACGGTTCGAGCCGAGGGCCCGGGCATCGAGACGGCGACCACTGCGCCCGGGTTCGGCGTCGGCGCCGCGCTTCTCGCGCTGATCGCGGTCGTTCTCGCGCTCCGGCGCGGGAACTGACGCCCCGCCCCGCTTTTTTCTTAGCCGACCACCGGCGGCCGCTCCACGGCCACGAACCCCTCGAACACGGTCTCCCCGCCACGCAGCGCCACACACTCCACGGACTCGGGCATCGCACCCTGCTCGAACTCCCACGCGGCGGTCATCATCCCCGACCCGCCGGGGTCGATCGGCCCCGTGCTCGACACGCCGTCGACGGCCGAGTCGTCGCGCAGCCGCAGCCGGCGGGTCCGGAGTTCGACCGTCGCGTCGGTGTCGTTCTCGACGTCGACGCCGAACACGTACGTCCGGCCGTCATCGGACTGCCGGACTTCGGAGGTCGTGACGGTCTCCGACGCCGCCGTCCCCGGGAGGAGTTCGTCGTCGACACCGACCGCGTCGGCGTGGTCCGTCGCCGTGTCGGTCCCGTCGTCGGTCGCGGCCGCCTCGTTCTCGCCGCCGCCGAGCAGTTCGTCGCCGATGATGTTACCGAACGTCAGCGCCTCGACGACGACCGGGACGCCGAACGCCAGCAGCGCGATCCAACGGATCAGCCGCCGGCGGTCGATCTCGTCGTCCTCGGCTGCGGCAGGTGGTCCGTCGGTGTCGGCCGGTGAGTCAGTCATAGAGGGGACGGGAGAGGGCTACTCCGGGAACGGTGCGCTCCCGGGGAAGTGGATCCCGTCGGCGACCATGTCGTACAGCGGGACGCCGTAGGCAAGCAGCACCAGCGCGACCGCGATGGCGGTCCAGAGCACGAGGTTGTCGAGCACGCGCGGTGACTCCTCGGCCCCGGAGAGCGGCTCGGGGATCGAGCCGTTGACCCGGAGCTGGCTGTCGGGTTTCCCGAGCGCCCACGTCCCGAACATCACCGCAAGGAACATCACCGCGCCGAGGAACAGCAGCGTCCCGCCGATCGCGATCTGGATCCGCATCTCGCCGACCGTCCCGACGACGGCGTCGAAGCTGACCTGCTCGTACTGCGGTTCGGCGGTGCGCCGCGGGATCCCCGCGAGGCCGCCGCGGTGCATCGCGTTCGACATCAGCACCATGCCGACGAACCAGACGAACGGCTGGATCGCCGCCAGCCCGCGGAACTGGAGGCGTTTGCCCGTGAGCTGCGGGATCAGCCAGTAGGAGATCGCCATCAGCGTCAGCGCGTACGCCGTCCCGACGGTGAGGTGGAAGTGGCCCGGCACCCAGATGGTGTTGTGGATGAGGTAGTTGATGTTCATCCCGGCGTTGATCATCCCCGAGAACCCGCCGGCGGCGAACATGATCCCCGCGAGTGCGACGCCGGAGAACTCCGGGCGCTCCCACGGGAGATTCGTCAGCCAGGCGAGCCGACCGCCCGCGCCCTGCTGTCGCGCGCCGTGTTCCATGCTCGCGACGACGGTGAACAGCGTCAGTAACGACGGCAACAGCAGGAAGAACGTGTTCGTCATCGCCACCAGCTTGTACCCCGAGGCGATCCCGGGGTCGGTGTACTGGTGGTGGAACCCCACCGGCGTCGACAGCAGCAGGAAGAGGACGAACGTCACCCGCGCGAGCGGGTCGCTGAACAGCCGGCCGCCCGAGAGCTTCGGGAGCACGGTGTACCAGACGAGGTACGCCGGCAGCAGCCAGAAGTACACCACGGGGTGGCCGAAGTACCAGAACAGCGTCCGGGTCAGCAGCGGGTCGACCTGACTGATCAGGCCGAGCGACCACGGGATCAGGAACACGACGACCTCGATCGCCACGCCCAGCGAGCAGAGGTACCACATCAGCATCGTCGTCAGCACCATGAAGGACTGCAGCGGGATGCGCGCGTCCGGGTTCGACTCGCGCCACTCGCGGTACTGGAGGAACCAGTCGAGCCCCGCGCCCCACGAGCCGACGATCAGCAGCGCGGCGCCGATGTAGAACAGCGGATGCGCCTCCAGCGGCGCGTAGAAGGTGTACAGCACGTCCGCGCTCGCCGGGATCCAGTCGAACAGGCCGGCGAGGATCGTCGCCGCGGCGAGCACGGTGCCGATCGTCATCGTCCACAGCCAGCCCTGCGTCAGCCGCTCGTTCGTCGGTGCGACGCCCAAGCTCCGCGTGTTCGCCCAGTGGAACAGGCCGGCGATGCCGAACGTGGTGAACACCAGCCCCAGCAGCACCCCGTGGCCGGTCAGGATCGTGTAGTAGTCCGCCGAGGGGATGATCCGCAGCGTGTTCGTGCGGTGGAGCGCCTGAATCAGGCCGAACAGCGCGCCGACGCCGAACGCCGCAAAGGCGATCCAGAGACAGATCCGGGCGGTCCGGGCCGCCGCGGGGTACCGATCGACGAACGCCAGCCGTCGGCGCGTCCCGTCGTCGGTCTCCACGTACTCCTGCTCCGTTTCGAACCCGGTTTCGCTGCCGTGTTCAGTCGCCATCAGCTGTCACCCCCGTCGAACTGCGACTCCTCGACGACGACGACCTGTCCCTCCATCGTGTGGTGGCCGTCGCCGCAGTACTCGTGGCAGACGATGCCGTGCTCGCCGGGTTCGTCGAACGTGACGGTGAACTCCGCGATCTGGCCGGGGATCACCATCGAGTTCACGTTCGTGCCCGCGAGGTTGAACCCGTGTGTCACGTCGGGCGAGGTGACGTGGAACGTCACCGGTTCGCCCGCGGGCACCTCGATCGCCTCGGAGGTGCCGGGCTGGAACAGGTACTGCCGGGCGACGACGTACACCTCGACCCCGTCGTCGGTGTCGTACACGCCCGGCTCGCGGAAGTTGTCCACTTGGTCGTAGTTCCCGTCGGCGATCACCGACGGTTCGACCGTGCCGCCGCTGTCGTCGACCATCGCCACCCCGGGGCCGACCGCGCCGTAGACGATGGTCCCGATGAACGCCACGATCAGGACGAGCGATGCGCCGAACCAGAGTCTCTCGAATCGATGTACGTGCATGAGTTACCCCGTGATCGTCGGCCCGCCGATGAACTCGACGAAGTACATGAACACCCACAGCAGCGCGATCAGGACGAAGTAGCCCGTGACGAGCGCGGCCGTCCCGACCGGATCGTACCCGTCGTCGATCTCCTCGACCGGCTCGGTTCCGACGGCCTCCGTGGCCTGTTCGCCGACGTAGCTCCGCTCGGCCCGTTCGTGCTCGCGGTAGGCGGCGTAGGACTCGGCACCGAGCACCATCGACACCGCGAGCCCGCCGCCGCCGCCCATCAGCAGCGCCAGCCAGCCGACGAAGTCCGAAGGCATCGGGAGCAGGCTGCCGCCGGCTTCCTCTCCACCGCCCTCGGTTTCCTCGCCGCCGTCCCCGCCACCGCCGCTCACGTCCCCGACGACGATGGCGCCCTTCATCCCGAGTGACTGGTGGGGCGTGCAGACGTAGCGGTAGACGCCCTCCTCCTCGAACGTGTGGCTGAACGTGTGCCCCCCTTCCGAGGAGAGGTCGGACTCGAACGATCCGTCCTGTGCGACGACGTTGTGCGACCCGCCGCGGCCGGTCCACTCCCAGACGACCGTCGTCCCCGGGTCGATCCGGACCGCCGCCGGGCCGAACCCGTACGGCTGTCCGCCGTTGTCGACGCCGACCTCGACGGTCACCTCCGAGCTTCCGCGCTCGTCGACGGTCTCGTCGTAGTTGGAAACGCCGTCGAACCAGCCGCCGTAGTCGGGCTCGGAGACGCCGCCGCCGGAGCCGACGACGACGGCCGCCTTCATCCCGAGTGACTGGTGGGGGGTGCAGACGTACCTGAACGTCCCCTCCTCCTCGAACGTGTGGCTGAACGTGTGTCCCTCCTCCGAGGACATCTCCGACTCGAAGGCGCCGTTCTCTGCGACGACGTTGTGCGATCCACCCCGCCCGGTCCACTCCCAGACGACCGTCGTCCCCGGGTCGACCCTGACCGCCGCCGGGCCGAACCCGTACGGCTGCCCGCCGTTGTCGACGCCGACCTCGACGGTCACCTCCGACTCGCCGGTGCGGTCCGCGACGCCGTCGTAGTTCGAGACGCCGTCGAACCAGCCGTCGAACGACGACTGGGCCGCCGCGGGGCCGGCCGCGCCGAGCAGCGCGCCGGTCGCCGCCGCGCCGCCGGCGGCGAGGAGCCGTCGCCGTGTCGGCCGTGGTTGGCTGTCCGCGTTCGGTGCCATAGGGGGGTCTTACGCCCCGACTGATTAACCCGGCCCGCCAGTTCCCACGGCGTAGGAATCGGCGGAGCGCCCTACGTGGATCACACCGTACAGCGAGGTATGTCCGTATCCGCACGGAAGCTGATCGCCATCGCGCTCGCAGCGATCGTCCCGGTGTGGCTGTACGCTCTGGGCGTCAGCGGCGGTGTCGGCGTCGCGCTGGCGTCGACCACCTGCGTGCTGCTGATCGTCGCCGGGCTGTACATGATGTTCGGCCCCCACGACGAGGACGAGACCGCTGTGGGCGGCGTCTGAGCATGGCCGGAGTTGGGTCGTCGACCCGGCAGGAGGTGTTCCCGCCATGAGCGACGACTGCACGCTCTGTGGGCTCGCGACGCCGGACCCCCCGGTGACGGCCGACGCCGTCGACGGCGTGTTCTGCTGTCGGGGCTGTCTCGAAGTCGCCCGGAGCCTCGACGATCCGACGACAGCCGACGCTGAGACGGCCCGCGACGCGGTTCGAGGGGACGACGCGTCCGTTCCCGACGACGCCGAGACCGCGTACCTCCAGGTCGACGGGATGCACTGCGCCAGCTGTGAGGCGTTCCTCGAACGCCGCGCGACCGGGACCGACGGCGTCGCCGCGGCGGACGCGAACTTCCCGGCCGACGCGATGCGGGTCCAGTACGACCCCGACGCGACCGGCCCCGAATCGATCGCCGAGGCTGTCTCGGGCGTCGGCTACACGGCCGCGCCGTCGACCGAGGAGCGGACCGACGACGGCACGGTCGGGCGCCTGCTCGTCGGCGGCTTCTTCGGGATGATGGCGATGCTGTGGTACGTCCTGTTTCTCTACCCTGTCTACTTCGGGCTGCCACCGGAGGCGCTGCTGTTCGATCTGCGCGACGGCGCCGGGCGATTTCTGCTCGCCAACGTCTGGCTCTCGGCGACGGTCGTGCTCGGCTACACCGGCGCGCCGCTGCTCCGGGGCGCCTACGTCGCCGTCCGAACGCGCCAGCCCAACATGGACCTACTCGTCACCCTCGCCGCGACGACCGCCTACCTGTACAGCGGGCTGGCGGTGTTCACGGGGCGGATCGAGGTGTACTTCGACGTGACCATCGTCGTCGTGCTCGCGGTCACGGTCGGGAGCTACTACGAGGAGCGGATCAAGCAGCAGGCGGTCGGCAAACTCACCGACCTCACGCGCGACCGCGTCGAGGAAGCCCGGATCCGCACGCTCGATGGGACCGATACCGTCCCCGTCGAGGCTGTCGAGGGCGGCGACGAACTGATCGTCCGCTCGGGCGAACGCGTCCCCGTCGACGGCGAGGTGCTGGAGGGAACCGCGGCGGTCGACGAGTCGCTCGTGACCGGCGAGTCCCTGCCCGTCCGACGCGGCGAGGGCGACGAACTCCGCGGCGGGACGGTCGTCTCGGACGGTCGGCTGGTGGTCCGCGCGGCCGACGGCGCCGAACGCACGCTCGACCGCGTGGTCTCGCTGCTCTGGGACGTGCGCGGGGAGGGCGCACCCCAGCGGCTTGCCGACGCGCTGGCGACGATCTTCGTCCCCGCGGTGCTCGTGCTCGGAACGCTCGCGTTCGTCGCCCACCTGCTGCTCGGTGCGTCCCCGACCGCGGCGCTGCTGACGGGGTTGACGGTGCTCGTGGTCTCCTGTCCCTGCGCGCTGGGGCTCGCGACGCCGCTGGCGATCGCGGCAGGCACGCGGTCGCTGCTCGAAGACGGCGTCGTGCTCACCGACGGGAGCGCCGTCGAGACGGCCCAGGAAGTCGATGTGGTCGCGCTCGACAAGACCGGCACGCTCACGACGGGCTCGATGGCGCTGCTGGACGTCGAGCGTGCCGACGGAACTGACCGCGGAGCACTTCTCGGCCGCGCGGCGGCAGTCGAAGCACGTTCGGACCACCCTGTCGCCGACGCGGTCGTCGACGCCGCGGACGAGATCGACACCAGGATCGGCCCCGACTCCACCGTCACCGAGTACGAGGCACACCCTGGTCGCGGTGTCTCGGGACGAGTGGCCGGGGAGTCGCGGGTGACCGTCGGCGACGAGTCGCTGTTCGCGGACGGCGAGATCCCCGCGGAACTGCGCGAGCGCTACGCCGACGCCGAGGCCTCGGGCCACCTCGCGGCGTACGTCGGCTGGGACGGCGCAGTCCGGGGCGTCATCGTCGCCGGTGACGACCCCCGGCCCGGCTGGCGCGAGGCGGTCGAGAAACTGAGCGACGACCGCCGCGTGGTCGTTCTCACGGGTGACGAGGGGCCCGCCGCCGACCGCTTCCGCGAGGTGCCGGGGATCGACGAGGTGTACGCCGGGCTCCCGCCCGCCGGGAAGACCGAGACGGTCCGCCGCCTCCGGAGCGAGGGGACCGTCGCGATGGTCGGCGACGGGAGCAACGACGCGCCCGCACTCGCCGCGGCGGATCTGGGGATCGCGGTCGCGTCGGGGACCGAGCTCGCCGCCGACGCGGCCGACGCGGTGCTGGTGGGTCGGGATCTCGCGGCCGTCGACCGCGCGCTCGCGACGCTCGCGGCCACGCGCCGGCGCGTCCGTGAGAACCTCGCGTGGGCGTTCTGCTACAACGCGGTCGCGGTGCCAGCCGCGGCGCTTGGGGTCATCACGCCGCTGATCGCCGCGGTCGCGATGGCGGCGTCGAGCCTGCTCGTCGTGGGGAACACGACGCGACCGCTCGGGTCCGAGGACGACCTCGATCCGTCGGCGACCGAGCGCACCGACCGTCGAAACGCCGCGGTCGCCGACGGGGGTGAACGGGAGTGAGCGTCGTAGCTGGGGTGCGTTCGCGGTCGATCCCCGGGCCGGTCCGGACTGCCGTGCTCGCGCTCGGTGCCCAGTCCGCGCTGGCGCTGGCCTACCTGCTCGCCACCGACGCGGGGCTGGCGGCGCCGTCGATGCTCGCGGTGCCGTTCATCTGGCTCACCGCCGCCGCGGTCGCGGTCCGGCACGCGGAACGGCCCGCAGTCGGCCGGGCGAGCCGCTGGCTCGGCAGAGGCGTCGGCATCCTGTACGCGCTCGCCCTCGCGTGGCTGATCGGCGTCGTCGGCCCCGCGATGGGTGGGGCCGGCGTCGATCTCGTCTTCCTGCCGCCAGGGTGGGGGCCAGTCGTGCGGTTCAGCGGCGCCGGGGTCGCGTTCACGCTCGTCCCGTACCGTGCGGTCGGCGTGCTCGCGCTGGCGTATCTGGTCTCGCTCGCGGCCCGGAACGTCCTCGAAGAAGGGCTCTCGGCGGGCGTCGGGGGGATCGTCGCGCTGGGGTCGTGTGCGGGCTGTGCGCTCCCGCTGCTCGGGAGCCTCGCGGGCGCGCTGGGCGGCGCGGGGGTGGGGCTCAGCGTCGGCGGCGGGACGTACCTGCTCGGGACGGCCGCGTACGTCCTGGCGGCGTGGCTCCTCGCCGCGCGGCCGCTCCGGCGCTACACCACGCGGTAGACGCCCGCGATCGACGTCTCCTCGACCGCGACGTCGACGATCTCGCCCTCCGCTACCCGGTTCTCGCTGAGCAGCGTCACCGGCTCGATCGGCTTCCGGCGGAGCATCGCCCACGCGAGTTCGAAGATCGACGGGTGGCCGCCGCGCCGACAGACGACGACGTGCCGGGAGTCGGCCAGCGACTCGAGTTCGGGGTCGAGATCGTGCTCGCCGAACTCTTCGGGCGCCACGGCGTGGATCACTTCGGCCTCGATCCGTTCGGTCACGGCCGTTCCAGGGGCCGGAGCGAAAAGGCGGTGTCGGAAGCGTCAGCCGCCACGCGGCTCCAGCGCCTCGACCATCGCGTCGCCGACGACCGTGAACGCGAACACCGTCACCGACAGCAGCAGCAGCGGCAGGCCGGCGAGCCACCACGCGGCGGGGAGCCCGACCGTGAACAGCGAGTTGTAGATCTGCTGGCCCCACGAGAAGTGGCTGGGGTCGCCCAGCGACGACGGCCCGGTCGTCACCGGGATCTGGATGAACGAGATCGTCGCCTCGATCAGGACGAACAGCGGGATCTGCAGGGTCACGTTCGACAGCACCGACGGGACAACGTTCGGCAGCAGGTGCCGGCCCACCAGCCGCCGATCGCCCACGCCGCCGATCTGGGCCGCGTGCACGTACTGTTCGTTCTGCTGCACCCTGATCTCGTCGCGGACCATCCGCGCGAGCCCGCCCCAGCTGACCAGCCCGAGCGCGCCGATCAGGAGGCGGAGCCGTCCCTCGACCAGCCAGTAGAACAGCACCAGGTAGATCAGGATCGCGGGCACCGACTGGAGCTGCTCGGCCAGCCACATCAGCGCCGTCTCGACGCGGCCGCCGACCGTGGCGGCAACGACGCCGACCCCGACGCCGGCGGGGACGATCAGCGCCGCGGCGCCGACCGCGACGCTCAGGCTCGTCCGCGTCCCCAGCACCAGCAGTACGAGCAGGTCCTTCCCGCCGATGGCGGTCGTCCCGAGCGGGTAGCGCCACGAGCCGTGACACCGACCGTCGACGACCGGACCGTGACACTGCGGAACGAACGTGGTGTCGATGCTCCCCCATATCGGCGGCTGGGAGGAGTAGAGGATGTTCACCTCCGGCTCGCTGACGAGGAACGGGCCGACCAGCCCGACGCCGACGAACAGGGTCAGGAAGCCCAGACACGCGACCGCGATGGGGTCGGTGCGGAACTGGTCCAAGTAGTGGGCGACCTGTTTCGGCGCGCCGAGCAGCGCCGCCAGTCCGAAGGAGCCGAACATGTACAGCCCTACGATCAGCAGCCAGTCGAGGCCGGTCATCGGGAACGGGAACCCCGCGACGTAGTCGTAACAGAACGCCGCGAGGACGGCCACGGCGCTGATCGGGAGCCAGCGGGGCAGCGCCGGCGCGGCCGCGTCCTCGTCGAACTCGGTCCAGTCGACCGTCGCGAAACGGCCGGCGTCGGGCGGGGAGGGCTCGCTCATAGCGGGGCTACGAGCAACAGTGGTGAGCAAAACCTAATAGCTTGTGACCATGTGTCACAGCCGAGCGATGCTCCGGACGGCTCCCCACCACGCGACCGCGACGCCCCCCAACCGACGGCGACCACCCGGCGATGCGTAGCCTCCTCGTGGCGCTGGCCGGCCGTCTCGCCCGGCTCGTGGTGACGCTGTGGCTCGTGTTCACGGGTGTGTTCGTCGCGCTCGCGTTCGTGCCGAACCCACACCGGCTACGGGTGGCCTACCGGCCGCGGCTGTTCGAGGCCATCTCGCGCCAGCCTCGGTTGGCCGCGCGATCGGAGCCGCTGTTCGCCCAGTACGTCGACTGGATCGGCCGCGTGCTCACGCTGGATCTCGGCCGGGTCGGGTTCGGGGAGCGGACCGTCGTCGTCACCGATATCGTCGCCGAGGCGGCAACGGTCACGCTGATCCACCTCGTCCCCGCGATGGTGATCGCAGTCGTGCTCGGGACGCTGGTCCAGCTGCTGGCCGTCGCCGTCGAGTACGGCGACGCGAGCGCGAAAACCAAGCTGCTCGGCGCGGCCGCCATCTCGGTGCCGGTGTTCCTGGTCGCGTACCTGCTGCAGGTGTACCTCCCGGTGCTGGTGATCGACGTCTCCGGCGAGATCGCCGACATGGGGTACGACGAGACGGCGGGGCCGTTCGCGCCGAAGAACCTCCGGGCGGCGGTCTGGCCGAGCCTGACGATGGGGCTGTACCTGTTCGCGATCCAGCTCCGGGTCGCCGGCACCGACCTCGAACAGTACGCCAACGAGCCGTTCGTCAAGACCGCCCGCGCGAAAGGGGTGGGGCTGCTGGGGATCTGCCGGCACGTGTTCCCCCACTCCGCCGCGCGGCTGCTGACGCTGCTCTCCTCGGAGATGCTCGGGGTCGTGCTCGTCGGCCTGTACGCGGTCGAGTGGGTCACCGAGACGCCCGGGTTCGGCACGCTCACCATCGACGCCGCCGGGAGCCGGATCCCCGGCCTGATCTTCGCCGTCGTGTTGCTGCCGGTGCTGGTCGTGACCGCGGTCAACGCGCTACAGGACGCCTACTACGAGGTGGTCGACCCGCGGGTGGAGACGACCCCCGGCAGCTAGTCGCTCCGTGGCTCCAGCGCGTCGACCATCGCGTCGCCGACGACGTTGAACGCGAACACCGTCAGGAACAGCATGGCGAGGGGGAACCCCGCAAGCCACCACGCCGCCGGCGCGCCGACCGTGAACAGCGAGTCGTAGATCTGCTCGCCCCACGAGTAGTTGGTCGGGTCGCCCAGCGTCGACGTGCCGCCCGCGAGCGAGATCTGGACGAACGACACCGACACCTCGACGAGCACGAACAGCGGTACCTGGAGCGTGACGTTCGTCAGCACCGACGGCGCGACGTTGGGGAGGAGGTGGCGCACGAGCAGCCGTCGGTCGCCGACACCGCCGAGGTGGGCGGCCTGGACGTACTGCTTGCTCCGGCGCACCCGGATCTCGTTCCTGACGAGCCTGGCCAGCCCGCCCCAGCTCACCAGGCCGAGCACCGCGATCAGCAGACGGAGCCGCCCCTCGACGATCCACCAGAACAGCAGGAAGTAGATCAGGATCGCGGGGAACGTCTGGAGCTGTTCGGCCAGCCACATCAGCGCCGTCTCCACGCGACCGCCGATCTCCGCCGCCGCCACGCCGACGCCGACGCCCGTCGGGACGACGATCGCCGCCGCGCCGAGGACGACGCTCAGGCTGGTCCGCGTCCCCAGGACGAGCAGCGTCACGACGTTCTTCCCCGCGATGGCGTTGGTGCCCAGCGGGAACGTCCACGTCCCCTGGCATCGCCCGTCGACGACGGGGCCGTAACATCGTGGGACGTAGATCGGGTCGATGCTCCCCCAGATCGGCGGCTGGGAGGAGTAGAGGATGTGGAGCCGCGGGTCGTTGAAGTAGAACGGGCCGACCAGCCCGACGGCGAGGAACAGCCCCAGATACGCCAGGCAGGCGACCGCGAGGCGGTCCTCGCGGAACCCCTCCCAGTACGTCCGGATCTGCTCGGGGTTCTCCATTACCGGCAGCACGACCAGCGAGCCGACGACGAACAGCCCCGCGATCAGCAGCCAGTCGAGGCCGGTGATCTCGACGGGGAGCCCCTCGGCCGTGAGGTAGTCGTAACAGAACGCGAGCAGGAGCACTGCCGCCGTCGCGGGCAGCCACGTCGGGGTGCCGACCGTTGCGTCGTCCGGATCGAACTCGTTCCAGTCGATCGTCTCGAACCGTCCGGTGTCGGTGGCGGACTCGTCGCTCATGTGGAGGGCATCGGCGTCACCGAGCCGACACGACTAATAGCTTGGGTGTTTCTGACACGGCACACGGATGTCCCGCCAGCGAGCAGCCCTCCACTCCCCGAGCGTACAGCGAGCGGTCACCACCAGGCGACAGCGCGACCGGCACGATGGGTAGCGCCGCCGCCCTGCTGCGCCGCGTCGGGCGTGGGGTGTTCTCGATGGTCGTCGCCTACACCGTCGCGTT
Organism: Halolamina sp. CBA1230; assembly: GCF_002025255.2. GTDB lineage: Archaea > Halobacteriota > Halobacteria > Halobacteriales > Haloferacaceae > Halolamina. The sequence goes on along the minus strand of NZ_CP054587.1, from coordinate 77,873 downwards.
CCTGGCGATGGCGTACACGAAGAACCCCCACACGCTGTCGCAAGCCTATCTCCCGCGGTCGTTCCGCTCCACGAACCCGGAGCTGCGGTTCGCCGCCCAGGCCGAGCCGTTGCTCTCCCAGTATCTGGACTGGGCGGTGCGGCTGCTCACGCTGGATCTGGGCAGCGTCGAGACCGGCGAGGGCGTGGTCAGCGTCACCGCGTTGCTGGTCGACTCGGTCACGATCACGCTGTTCTATCTCGTCCCGGCGACGGTCATCGCCGTCGTCGGCGGCACCCTGGTCCAGCTCCTCGCGGTCGCGATCGAGCGTGGCGACCTGACGCGGAAGACGACGCTGCTCGGGGCGGCGGCGGTCGCGACCCCGGTGTTCCTGTTCGCGTACCTGGTCCACATCTACCTCCCCATCGTCGTGTTCGAACTGGCCGACTCGATCGTGGAGCTGGGGTATGACACGTCGAAGGGGCTGTTCGCGCCCCAGAACCTCGGGGCGACGCTGTGGCCGTTCCTGACGATGACGTTCTACCTGTTCGCGATCCAGCTCCGGGCGGCCGGGACGGATCTGGAGCAGTACGCCAACGAGCCGTTCGTCAAGACCGCCCGCGCGAAAGGGGTTGGGCTGCTGGGGATCTGCCGGCACGTGTTCCCCCACTCCGCCGCACGACTGGCGACGCTTCTGTGTTCCGAGATGCTCGGGATCGTGCTCGTCGGCCTGTACGTCGTGGAGTGGGTCACCCGCACCCCCGGGTTCGGGACGCTCACGATCGACGCGGTCGGCAGCCGGGTGCCCGGCCTGATCTTCGGCGTGGTGTTGCTCCCGGTCGCGCTAGTGGTCACGGTGAACGTCCTGCAGGACGCCTACTACGAGTACGTCGACCCGCGGGTCAACCCCGTCGCGTAGTCACTGCTCGCGGTCGGCGTCCTCGTCCGCATCTTCCGCGGTCGAGCTCTCCGGCGCGTCCCAGACGGGACCGCGGTCGTCGACCGACACCTCGTCCGACTCGATACCGTCGGCCGTGGCAGCCGTCGACCCGTCGGCGGCGTCGTCGCTGTCGGCCTCCTCACCGACCGTGTCGGCGTAGTTGTCCCGGTAGCGCGCCAGCTTGCGGTAGAGCAGGTAGAAGAACGTGCCGTCGAAGGCGACGACGAAGACGAGATACCACCAGTTCGGCAGCGAGAACAGCGCGGGGACGTAGGTGACGGTCGTGTTGTAGGCGCCGTGGAGCAGCGCGGCGATCAGCAGCCCCTTCACCACGAGGGGGCCGCGGTGTTCGCGGTTGAACTTCGCGAGGCCGAGGTAGTAGCCCGCCCACGCCGAGTAGATGACGTGGCCCGGCCCCGCGAGCGCCCGCGAGGTGGCGGTGCCGAGCGCGGCGCCGATCGCCTGGCTCGCGCCGGCCTCCTGTGCGCGCAGGAACCCCTGGACGACGTAGAGGGTGTTCTCGATGGTCGCGAAGCCGAGACCGGCGACGGCGCCGTACACCGCGCCGTCGATCACGGCGTCGAACTCCGGCTGGCGGTAGGCGTGGAGCCGGACCGCGAGCCACTTCACCGCCTCCTCGACGGGCGCGACGACGATGAAGAAAAACAGCGCCATCCCGATCAGGGGGATCGACTGGAACCGGCCCTGCAGCAGCGTGTTCGCCGTCGCCGCGAAGCTGGCGAACAGTACCGAGAGCACGAACGTCACCGCCAGCGTGTCGATCGGCTCCTTCTCGACGACGTCCTGCCGCCAGACGAACGCGACGAACAGGAACGCCGGCACCGCCGACAGCAGGGCGACGGCGCCGAGTGTCGCCCGCTGGCTCGCCAGCCAGACCACTCCGCCCACCTGTGCGAGGAACACGACCGCCGCGAGCAGGACGACCGATATCCGGGCAGCGCCGGCGAGCGCGCTGTGGAGCTTGACCGCCGTCCGGTCGAGGACGGTCCGGGGCTCCCAGGTCGCGATATCGTACAGGTCGCGACCGTCCCCCGCGGACTCCTCGACGGGATCTGAGTTCGTCATGGCTGTGCCTGCACGCCCGAGCTACGTATTCCTTACCGCCGCGACACCCCCGATCGCGGTCGATGGACACCGCTTTGGGCCGGGCGCGCCGACTCCGGGTATGCTCACGTTCATCGGACTCGGACTGTACGACGAGCGCTCGATCACGGTCGCCGGGACCGAGGCGCTCGCCGACGCGGACCGGGCGTTCGCGGAGTTCTACACCAGCCGGCTCGTCGGCACGAGCGTCGCGGAGCTGGAAGCGTACCACGACACCGAGATCGAGGTGCGGGACCGCGCGGGCGTCGAGCGCGACCCCGAACCGATCCTCGACGCCGCCGCGGAGGAGGACGTCGCCTTTCTCACTGCGGGTGATACGATGATCTCGACCACGCACGTGGATCTGCGCCTGCGCGCCCACGAGCGTGGGATCGAGACGCGCGTGATCCACGGCGTCTCCGCCCAGTCGGCCGCCGCGGGGCTGACGGGACTCCAGAACTACCGCTTCGGGAAGGCGACGACGCTGCCGTTCCCGAGCGCCCACGGCGGCGGCGACGTCCCCGACAGCGTGATCGAGACGATCGAGGCGAACCGCGAACGCGACCTCCACACGCTGGTCTACCTGGACATCAAGGTCGACGACCCCACCGCGGACGCGGCCGGGCTGGGGGCGGACGAGCGGTTCATGACCGGCGATTTCGCGGCGAAACTGCTCGCGGCGAACTGGGCCGACGAGCTCGCGGTCGTCGTCGCCCGCGCGGGCAGCGACGAGCCGGTCGTGGCGGCGGACCGGCTCTCCGAGCTGGCCGATCGTGAGTTCGGCGGGCCGCTCCACCTGCTGGTGGTGCCCGCGGAACCGCACCACCTCGAAGCTGAGGCGCTGGCGTCGCTCGCGGGCGCGCCCGACGAACTCCTCGACGAAACCTGATCCGGCCGGTACTGCCGGGGAAAACCACCACGGGTGTCGCGTGCAGGAAATTATTCCGCGAAGAAAGAATTAACTCCGTACAGGGCCAGGTTCAGCTATGGCCGGGACAGACGGTGCCGATGGGCCACCGCCGTTCGACGAGCCGTTCACCGGCGACGACGTCGAACAGCGGGTCTACGGTACGATCCTGCAGACTCGTGAGCCGACGGCGGCGAGCGCGATCGCCGACGCCGCCGACTGTGACCCCAAAACCGCTCGCAAGTATCTGGAGTGGTTCGACGACCTGGGTATCGTCACTAGACACGACGGTCGTCCGGTCACCTACGAGCGAAACGATTCGTACTTCGAGTGGCGACGCATCAACCAGCTCGCAGCCGAGTACACCGTCGAGGAACTGCAGGCACGCGTTCGTGAGCTGACGACGCGCATCGACGAGTACGAGGCCACGTACGACGCCCGATCCCCGGCTGCAGTGGACGCGGTGGCCGCCGCCGAGGAGCGCCCTATCGACGACGTGTACGAAGACCTCGCGGACTGGGCGACTGCACGCGAGGAACGCGAGCGCTACGAACGTGCCCGTCAGCAACACGCCGGCGCCCAGCGCGACCGAACGTCCGGGTAGTTCGCTCGATGGCGCCACCGACAGACGACGGCGGGAGCCCGGCACCCATCGACCGTCCGGTCCTCGAGTTCGTCCAGACACGACTCCAGGCCACGAGACAGATCTCCGGGGCGACCGTCACGGACGCCAGCGGTCACCTGGTGCTGCAGGTCGACATGTCGCAGTCGTACTACCCGGACGCCGTCGACGACGCGCAGTTGACGGTTCGGTGGTACACGAACGACGACTTCAAAATCAACTATCGGGAGCGTCACACGGATCACGCCTGGGAGTGCCGATGGGATCGACACCCGAACCCGCACAACACGCGGAACCACTTCCACCCCCCGCCTGCCGCTTCGACGCCCGGCGAGGACACGTCGTGGCCGACTGACCATCGCGACGTCGTGGCGCTCGTGCTCGACGAGATCGAAGAACGGATCGCGACCCTCTGGAGCGACTGACTCAGTCGTCGCCGGACTCGGGGGGCTGCGTTCGGACCTGACTGCGCGGCAGGTCGAGCGTGTTCGAGAGGTCGTACTCGTCGCCAGTCACCATGAACAGCACGTCCTCGATGATCGTCAGGATCTCCGGGAGCTCACGCACCACGAGGTAGGTGACGCCGACCAGCGCGACCACCGCGAGCAGCTGGCTGATGATGCGGTCGGAGACGTACCACGAGACGCGGTACGGGTCCGAGCCGCCGAACATCGACAGCACCAGGTCGGGGTAGATCTGGAGCAGCTGCTCGCCGAAGGCGATGCCGATGAACGTCGTCCGGACGAGGTTCAGCCCGTAGATGATCGGGACGGCGACGCCCAGCGCGCGGAGCTTCCGGCCCAGCGGCGCCCGCACGGCGGCGATCAGCCCCGCGAAGATGGCGATGCTCCCCAGCCCCGTGCAGGCGAGCACGACCGAGAACTGGAGGATCTGCCCGTCGCTGGCGACGAACTCGTAGGTGTTCATGTACCCCTGTGGGCCCGCGATCAGTTCTGGGTTCGAGCCCAGCAGGCTCATGAAGAAGCCCGTCTGGGCGGCGACGACCTCGATCAGCAGCTCCCGCGGCGCGGGGATCCGGACCCCGGCGACGTCGACGGCGGGGATCGTCTCGAACGGGAGATAGATCAGCCCCATGATCGCCGTCGCGCGGGAGAGCAGGAACAGCGTGTCCCGGCCCGTCCAGAGCAGGTAGCCCGCGTAGAGGCAGGCGGGGACGGCGACCGCCGCGAGCACGCCCTCGACGTAGCTCTTGTGGACGAACGCGAAGTGGGGGAACAGCAGCAGCCAGAACAGCGCGAACAGCGCCCAGCCCGACGCCGAGGCGGCGCGGGCGTACGCCAGCTGCTCGCGCCCGGCGTCGACGGCGGCCGCAAGCGAGCCGTCGGCTGTGTCGCGGTCACGGCGCCGTGCGAGGATCTCGAGCGCCGCGCCGAGGCTGAACGCGCCGATGACCACCCACGCCAGCACGTCGGTGACGGAGAGCAGCCACGGCGGAACGGCGCCCGCGATACCGGCCATATCTGAGAAACACGACCCGCGGGTAAATCCCTTACCGTTGTGGGGGCACAGCCGCCGCTACTCGGTTGAGCGCTCGAAAGAAGTGGAAAACGGGAAGTCCGGCGTGAGCCGGTGGTTAGCTACTGGGAGTCGCGAGAGTCAGTTACTCTCGGCGACCGGCCAGCATGGCAGCGGCGAGCAGGGCGACCAGCGCGACAGCGACGCCGAAGCCGGGCGTCGTCGTCGTGGTGGTCTCCTCGTCAGGCTCGTCGGTGCCGTCGGACGGCGTAGCCGTGCCTTCGGACGGCGTGGCCGTGCCTTCGGACGGCGTACCCGTCTCAGTGCCTTCGGACGGCGTATCCGTGCCCTCCGTCGGCGTGTCGGTCGTCGGACTCTCGACGACCGAGCCGGCCATGTCCGTGGACGGGACTGCGCCGCGAGCGTTCACGTTGAACGTGTCGTCGACGCTCTGGTCGGAGAAGTCGAAGGTCACCGACCAGGTGCCGTCAGCCTGCACAGTCGCGTCAGCGTTCTTCACGAAGCGCGGCTGCGTGTCTTCAGTTGCGCTCACGCGGAAGCTGATCTCCGAACCGGGCGCGACAGTCGTCGTGCCCGAGATCGTCTGTTCGGAGGCAGCGCCGACCGTGATCGGATCCTCGTCGAACGTGATCTCGCGGTCAGCGAACGTGACCGTCGAGTTCACGGTCTCGTACTCGTCAGATTCGGGAGTCGCCTCACGGTCCATGCCGAGCAGGGCCGGATCCTGCACGGAGAAGACCGTAGTGTACTCCTCGCCGACCACTTCGTCGCCGCTGAACGTGTTGCCGTTACGCTGGAACTCGATGTGCTGCGTGTCCAGCGCGATGTAGTAGGTGTCGCTCTCAGCGTTGGCGATCACCGTAACGGAGCTGTCGTCCAGGCTGGACGTGTTGAGCGTCTTCGCTTCTCGGTTCGGAGCGGGGTTCTCCTGCTCCATCGTGAGGTTGTACGCACCAGTGTCGAGCCCGTCAAGGAAGCTCTCGGTCACGACACCGCTCTCCTCGACGCCGAAGGCGCCGCTGAGACCAGTCGCGTCAACCTCGTGAACCATCAGATCCTCCATGGCGATCTCCTGGCTCTCGGTCAGGGCATCGTCCTCGACCGCCGAGGAGATGGCATCGACCGAATCCAGAGTCGTCTCTTCGCTCGCCGTCCAGAGCGTCATCGAGTTCGTGGAGCGCTCCTGGAGGTAGATGGTGGCGACCGAGTCGTAGCTGTTGAGCACTTCAGAGTAGTCGTTACTCTGATCGCCCGCCATCGCGTACATGTCGTAGTCGCCGGTGTCGAGGAGGTCGTTGAGACCCTGCGGTTCCTCGAACTCGCCGTCCTCGGCGAACTCAGTGTCCTCGCCCAGCGTGACTACTTCGTTGTCGGGGGCCGTACCGGCCGTGTACGTGTTGAAGTAGAAGGTCACCTCACCGTCGTCGTCGTCGTCGAGGAGGGTGAAGTTACCCTGGTAACCCGTGTCGCCGAGGTCGCCGATGACGACACTCGCCGTGTTGGAAGCGCCTTGGAGTTCGACCGTCTGCTCGACGATGTCACCCTGCTCCTCCGTCACGGAGGTGTTGGTGAAGGTAGCAGCGCCTTCGCCAGTCTCGGTGACTTCGATCGAGTCTTCCGCGGTCGCACTCGTGTCAGCGACGGTGAAGTCGAACGAGTAGTTACCCGCTTCGTAGCCGGCGAACGTCACGTCGAACTCCTCACCGGCGTTAACGCCAGTGATCTCGACGCCGTCCTCCTCAGCGGGGTCAATATCGCTAGCGGACGGGAAGATGTCCTCGAGCTCCTCATCGTCGAACTCGTCCGAGGTCACGTAGACGGAGAAGGCTTCACCGCCACGGTTGTCGGACGTGAATTCGACGGTCGTGTTGGACTCGGCACCGAGGTTACCGACAGTGCTGTCGGTGAACTCCGCACCGAAGTCCATCTCGATGACCTCGAAGATGAGGTCGGCCTGGTCCGTACCGTCGTTCGTGATGTAGTAGCTACCCGTGCTGAGGTCGCTAGTGTCCACATTAACGACACCGGTAGTCTGGTTGATGCTCAGCGTCGACTCGGGTTCGTTGTCCCCGTCCGGCTGACCGCTTCGGAGGACGTAGTCGCCCTCGTTGCCGTTCTCCTCGTCGGAGTCGGCGTCGAAGACGACGGTCTCGCCAGCGAAGACGATGGAGTTGTTGCCGGTCTGGTCGTCGGAGACCACACCGTCGTAGTCAGATCCAGCGTTGAGTACGTCGAACTGGAACTGACCGTCGCTACCAGCGTCCTCGGCAGTGACAGTCAGGCTAGTGCCGGAGTTCGTGGAAGCTCCGGTAGTGTCGAGGGTTAGCTCGATGGTCAGGGTGCCTGCCTGGGCCGAGGACTCGGAGTTGTTGAGGTCGAACGTGTACTCGTCGTTCGCCGTGTCCAGGTTCGTGTCCTCAACAGTCACATTAGTGTTGTCCGTCGACGCAGTAGCCGAACTGACGTCAATCTCGTCCTGATAACCGCTCAGGTCCAGCGTGACGTTTTCGATTCCCTGGTTGTCGATTTCGAAGTCAACGGTTAGTTCCTGAGTGGTACTACTCTCGCCAATTGCGACATTGTCGGCCGACGTGGTCGACCATGTCGTAGCGGTTGCCGCAGCAGCGCCTCCGGACAGCGCGATGGTCCCCGCGAAGACGGAGAAAACCATCAGCGCAGCCAGAACGATGCTGCGGATCTTGTCTGAGTTGTCTGTCATTGTTGTGTTAGGGTTCTGCACCGCAACCGGCGGCCCCAATTTCCTCGCCGAACGGAACGGCGATACTCACTGTTGCCACCATGGGTAGGGGTATTCGAAACAAACGCACCTGATTATAAATGTCTTGTGGGTAGTCGAGTGGCGTGTTACACCATCACAACCCCGCTAACGGGCGCGAGAGCGATTCTGCGAGGTTTCTCCGTTAAGTATCTTCTGTGGGTCCACCCCCGGGGTTTATCCGTCAGTGGTGGGCCGTCGAGCGCGGCGTCGACGCAGCCCGCCGCTGGGGGTCGCGCGGGCACGCGGACGTTACCCCGCGACTGCGTCGACGGCTCGTGCGTCGCGATCGAGCGCCGACAGCGGGATCGCTGTCGCCGACTGCGTCGGGAGCGTGGTCCGGGGCCATGTCGAGTTCCACCGCGACGCACCGACACTTCGAGTCGTTCCCCCGATCGGCCAGCACTCTCCGGACGACCCGAGCCGAACGAGTACGCTTCGTCGCTGTACGCCTCCTCCCGTTGCTGGAGCTGTCCTATCCATCGACGTGGGGGGGTAAGGAGTACACTGCCGGAAGTTCGATCGACCGACCCCTTATGCGGAAACACGCCTAAACGAGAAGTATGGGAATCATTGCTGGGCGTATGGAACCGTTCATCCGTGGGAATGATCCCGACGACACGCGGGACGAGCCCCTCGGAACGCGGCTGCGCGGGCGGTTCGAGGACATCGACGTCGACTCCGTCGAGGTCCGGGAGATGCGGGGACCCGAGTAGCGTCTCACTCCTCGTCCCGTTTCGGGTTCCGAACCGTGAGGCCGTCGACCCGGGAGAACGCCCTGTCGTCGGTCACGAGATCCGCGCCGTGTGCGCGAGCCGTCCCGGCGATCAGGACATCGGGCGAGCCGACCGGGGCACCGACGTCCAGGAGATCGCTACGTATTTCGGCGGCCGCTTCGGCGACGTCGCTGTCGAACGCGGCCGACTGGAAGCCGCCGAGCGCCTGTCGTACGTCCGTCGCTGTTCGTTCGCTCCCTGATCGAAACGCGGGAACGAACGCCTCGAACCGGACGATATCCGGGACCAGTACGGTGTCCGTTGGCCCGAACTCGCGGAGGAACGCCGCCGTGTACTGCGCTCCGTTCAGGTAGTCGCTGACGAACGTGTTGTCAAGACAGATCGTCGCCATCCTCCCCCCACTCCGCTCTGGCTCGCTGCCGCTCCGCTCGCATCCCCTCCGGAACGTCCGTGTCGGCGAGCGCGCCGAACCCCTGCAGATAGGCGCTCTCACCGCTGTCGACCCGCCACCAGAGCACGACCTGGCCCGACTTGCGACGCTCGACCAGCCCGCGCTCGGCTAGCGTCGAGAGCCGACTCCGGGCGACCGCCCGCGAGCACCCCAGCGCGTCCACCACGTCAGTCGTGGTAATCGTCGGCCCGTCGACGGTGTCGAACACGCCCAGCACGTCCCCGACGGAAACCTCCGAGACGTACCGCCCCGCATCGTCGCGGGTTCTCTCGCTACTCATGGTGCGACGTTGTGCGTCCTCCGGCAAAAGCTCTCGCGTGCTAACGACGCTGTTCGAGAGCCCTGATCGCGCCTCACTCCTCGTCCCGCCACGATCCCCACACTTCGCGGTACCGACCGAGCTCGCGGTACTCGTTCTTCCGTTCGAAGGCGTCGATCGCGTACAGTACCTCGTCCTCCTTGTCCCAGTCGACCAGAACGCGGAAATCCCCCACGCGGAGCTTGTACCCCGGATGGCTCTTCAGTCGATCGAGAAAGTGGTCCGGGAACGTCGTGATCTCCTCCAACTTAGAGACGATTCGGTCGGCATCCTCCGACTCGTACTGTTCGAGAGAACTGACGAGCGTTTCGGTGAGAACGATGTCGTGTACCACCGTCGACTCACTCCTCGTCGACGTCATCGGACTGCGTCCGATTGGCAGACGAGAATCTTTGATTCTCGTCGATTCCCAGTCGCTCGCGGGCCTCAGCAGTGGACATCGTTCGCCCGGCGGCGACGTCCGCGTACCCCTCCGTGATCCCCTCCTCGGCACCCGACGTCAGCACCGGCTCGGCAGTGTCCCGCAGCACTTCGCGAACGAACTCCGAGCGGTTGGGGTACTCCAACTCCTCGGCGAGTTCGTCGAGTTCCGCCAGAAGTCGCTTCGGAACTTTCACGTTGAGCTTCACCATCTCGTCGTCGCCGTCCTCTGTCTCCGCGCTCATAGCGCGTGGTACGTGCAGGGTACGGAAAGGCGTGTCGCCGGGGTAACGACGCAGGTCATCTCCTACGTAGGAAACCGTCAAGTGGTTCGCGCCAGTACGCGTCTGTATGTCCAGCGACGAGTACGCCCGGGAGAGCGGCGGCGAGTTCAGCGAGTCCGTCAGCCGGCAAGAGATACTGCTCGTCTTCGACCGACTCGCCGACGAGGAGCCACTCACCACCGCGGAAGTCGCCGAGGAACTCCCAATCGGGCGACGGGCACTTCACGAACGACTCGAGAAGATGTACCGCGACGGCGATCTGGGGAAGAAGGACTTCGGCAACCGTGTGGTCTGGTGGGCCGAGGTCGCCCCGGAACTCGACCCGGAGCTGAAAGACGAACTCGACGCGACCGCTGACGAGGAGCGCTACCTCTCGATGGACGAGCTGGACGAGCAGCTCGACGAATGACGGAGGTAGTGATCTCCGAACGAGCGGCCGACTGGCTCGCCGACGCCGAACCGGACGTGCGCGAACGTATTACTGAAAAGCTTCGCTCGATCACCGACTTCCCGGACCACTACCCTCCGGATCGACCCTTTATCGACTCCGTGTCGGCGACTACCGGGTCATCATCGACTGGGACAAGGATGCGGACGTGTTGCGAGTCCGCCGTATCGACAAACGCGATCGCGTCTACGACCGGTAGCTGCTCCCAACACCGCCGATTGTCCCGCCCAAACCCTGCAGTTCCTTACGCGTCCAGCCGCTCCGCCAACCGAGCCAGCAGCTCCCAGACGACCCGCGCCGGCGAAAGCGAGCCGAACGAGTACGACTCGTAGCTGTACGCCTCCTCCCGTCGCCGGAACTGCCCCCACCCCTCGACGTTGGGGTTCGGCTCGGTATGCCAGGCGAAATACCCGCCGTGGCTGTCACAGTAGTTGGCAGGACCGTTTCGGAGGTCGTTTCACTCCCCGAGCTCTCGGAGTTTCCGCTGAACTTGCGCGTACACTTTCGGCTGTAGATTCATCCCTGCATCCACGAGGTCGTACAGGATATCCATCGCTTCCGAGGCAGTCACCACCCCGTCTTTCGTACAGCTGAGTAACACGGTTGTCACCCACCAACATTCGACGTCGTGGCTCCGGGCCACCGTGATGAGCCCCTTGTCGTTCGCGAGAAGCACCTCCTCCCCGTCGTCCGCCAGCAGGATCACGGACGCATCCGCAACCGCGATCCCCTCCAACGATGCGATCTCCTCGGCTTCGGGGGGCGTCTCATGAATCGGAACATCGTCGAGGAACGACCTGAGCGACGCAGTTCCTGGTTTTCCTTCCGTGAGAACTTCGTCTCTCACTGCCTCAGTAGTCCGTATCTCGTCGAAGGTCGCCGAAACGAGGTCGAGACGACCAACCCACGCGAGCGGGATCAACGCGGAGGAATCCACGACGACCATCAAATACGCCCGAGGTCACGTTCGAGTTCGTCAGTCGTGTATCCGGCGTCGATACCCTCCTCGGCGGCGAGGGTGAGCATCTCGACGTACGACACGTCGGCGATCTCTGCCGCACGACGGATGGTTATCTCGTGTTCTCGAAGTCGTTCGAGCGCCTGCTCCGTCCGCCAGTCCGCGAGTCCTTGCCGGATGAGACGACGAAGCACCTCCGACCGGTCCGCCGTCATCTCTGCTTCGAGTTCTGCCAACGCTTCCTCGTCGTCTTCGGGGATCCGAGTTGTGACCGTCTTCATCGTTACGAGAACCAACGTTACGTTACGGTTTAGATGTAACGGTGGGGGTCCTCCGGAGGATCGAGCAAAGGAACCACACTGTACGGCAGTACCGCCGTTTCACGCTTCGTCCCGCCACGATCCCCACACGTCGCGGTATCGGCCGAGCTCGCGGGACTCGTTCGTTCGCTCGAAGGCGTCGATCGCGTACAGCACTTCGTCCGCCGTGTTCCAGTCGACCAGAGCGCGAACCTAGAGCCAGTCCGGCGACGGACGGTGTTCGTACGCCTCGATACGCTCGATACTGACTGGTCGGTCCTCCGCGTCGGGGAGCCGGAGGTCGGCAGCCTCGTACATGTCGTAGAGGATGCCGATCTGCTCGTACAGCCCGACCCGCTTCAGGAGGTCGATCCCGTGCTCGGTGACGGCGTAGTACTTCCGCGGGACACCGTTGGGGACCGGCTCGTCGGTCTCGGCGTCGAGCGTCGTCACGATCGGCTCCTCCCGCTCCGCGAGTTCGCGCAGGTGGTCGCGGATCGTGCTCTCCGTGATCGAGTTCCGTGCAGCCAGCTCGACCGCACTCAACGCGCCGGTCGGGCTGGCGAGGATCTGCTGGAGGAGCCGGATCTTCGTCTCGCCCAGGATCGCGCGGAGATCGTCGATCAGGCTGCCGTCCACGTCGTGCCCAGCCGCGTCCGCGGCGTCTCCATCGCCGACTGACGTGGTGACGATCTCGTGGGACATACCCAGTCGTTGGTCCCTCACCAGTATATCTTTTGCGACGGTCGTCGACAAGGACAGATCACGGACGTATATCCGTGTCAGGCATCACGGGAGCCACGATATGGCGCCCGACACGCCCGCCCACATCCGCGACCTCCCACGGCTCACGGATGCCGACTTCCTCTACGAAGGGTACAGTGGCGCGAGAGTGTCCGATATCCACGACGCCGCGACGAAACTGTTCCACGAACTGGACGCGATGGCGGCGACGACCCACACGCGCTACTTCGTGCTCGGCAGCTACGACTCCTTCGAGGATCGGCGTGGACCGAAAGACCGTCTCGAGGCCGTTCGGGACACCATCAACCAACACCCACATCCAGCGAGTGCGTTCCTGCTGGGGGAACTGGACGAGGCGAACGAGCACTGGTCGAACTTCTACCTCAAGTTCCGCTACGCGCTGATCGGGACGGACTACGTCCTCCTCGCCGCGGAGGACAACGACGGCGGGCACGAGTTAGAGCTGGGTCGCGTTCCGCTCGCGGACACCTACGTGTTGAAGCGCGACTACGCCGAGGTCTCCATCGAGCGCGACGTCGAGTACGAGAAGTTCGACGCGATGATGGGGACCCTGTTCGACGTGATGGCGGAGAACGACCGACTGGAGCGGTGGACCACGGAACACCAACTGCTCGAACGTATCGAGGACGTCGTCGCAGAAACCGCGTGACAGGGGGACCGCGACGAGGAACCACTCACCGCCGCGGCGTCGACCGGAATCCTCGCGACGGTTCGCGGGCCGCTCGTGGCTGTCGCGACCGACCGAACGCGGTCGAACGCCGTCGCCCGCTTCCACGCCTCAACGCCGGCGGCGTCGTCGCTTATGAGCCCGGATCCGCGCCGTACGTGAATACACCGGCGCAGATCGTTGCGCCCAGTTATTCCCGCGTCACCACTTCCACTTCGTGGCCGTCGAACGTCTTCGTGAACGCGTAGTTGTAGTCACACGACTCCGGATCGCGGTAGTCCTCGGCCTCCCGGGTCTGCAGCGTCTCCCAGAACCCCTCCAGATCGTCACACGCGACCGCGAGGTGGCCCCACGCGTCGCCCTGGTCGTACGTGCTGCCGTCGTAGTTGTACGTGAGTTCGACGGTCATCGCCTCCTCGGCGGCGTCCGCGGGCGCGAGGAAGTAGTTCGCGAACGTGTCGGCCTCCCAGCGCCCGGCCGGCTCGTACCCCATCTTCCGGCTCCACCAGCCGATCGAGGCGTCGGCGTCCTCGACGCGGATCATCGTGTGGTCGAGACTCCACCGCGCGCCGTGGTCGCGTTCGACGATCTCGATCTCGTGGCCGTCGGGATCCTTCACGAACGCGTAGCCGGGGTTCTCCTCCGGCGGGCGGTAGTCCTCGACGCCCTCGTCCATCAGCTCGGCGTACGCCTCCTCGACGTCCTCGACGCGGACGGCGATGTGGCCCCACGCGTCGCCCATGTCGTAGGAGCGCCCGTCGTGGTTGTAGGTGAGCTCGAGCAGCGCGCCGTCGTCGTGGACATCCCCGGGCCCGAGGAAGACGTTCGTGAACGTGTCGGCCTCCCAGCGCCCCTTCTCCTCGTAGTCGAGATGGGTGGTGTACCAGTCGAGCGACTCGTCGAGGTCCTCGACCCGCATCATCACGTGGTCAAGTTCGTGGCTCATACGGGCGGGGTTTGGTTCGTGGGAGCGAAAAGCGTACCGAAGCCGGTGGTGGGTTGTCGAATCGAGGGGTTTAGTCGGGGGTTTTGTCTCTTGCTCGCGTGGGCATGCGCGATGTTGAAACGAGATCGATAGCCCGACCGCGAACGCGACCGAGGAGATCGCTGTTTCGACTGTGAACGCCACCGCAGAAATCGCTATTTCGACCGCGAACAGTACCGCGGAGTGAGCATGACCACTGGTGACCGCAACCGCCCCGCACAGCCCACAGACCTCCCCAGCCGACTCACTCGCTCCGGCAGAGCGAAGCTCTGCCGTGCTCTCGTTCACTTCGTTCACGAGAACTTCGCTCGTTCGTCCTCCGAGGGAGCGAAGCTCCCTCGTGCCCTCGCTCGTTTCACTCGCGAGGACCTCGCGCTCGGTCGGCGCCCGGAGGCGCCGACGCTTCGCGCCGACAGCCACAGCGGTGCGGTCGCGGTGGACGCCTCGCGGGCGCGACGGTCGCGCCCGCGGGGGGAGGGGTGGGGACTCCATCCAGCGCCGTCGACGAGAATCGAAGATTCTCGTCTGCCAATCAGAAATCTTTGATTTCTGATGACGGACCTCGTGTCCGGCGCACTGCGGTCACAAGTGGACATGCTTCGAGATACCGTCGCTGTCGCGGTTGCCGTCTCAGTGGTCGACGATCCAGCCGCTATTGCTGTTCGCGGTTCCAGTAAAACGACTACTTCCGAGTAATAATCCGCAGTTCGTCCTCGTCCGCCAGCTCGTGGTCCTTCCCCACCTGCTGGTCGTCGTGTTTCGCGGACGGCCCGCTCACCCGTCCGAACCGGAAGCGATCGAGGAACTCGTCGCCGCCGATGTCGAGGCAGGCGTCCTCGACGGTCGACTCCGGCGGCAAAACGAGCGGCTCCTCGTAGTCGACGCCGCGGCCGGGCTTGTCCATGTACACCCGGATCAGGCCCAGCTCCTCCCAGATGCGTTCTTTCAGCCCGTCGAGCCCGCGCTCCTCCTCGGCGGAGATGAAGATCGCCTCCTCGGGGTCGATGTCGTGGCTCCGGAGGTTCTCCTTCACCGTCGGGAGGTAGTCCTGATCGATCAGGTCGGCTTTGTTGACCGTGACGATCGACGGGAGGTAGACGCGGTTGTCCATGATCGCGTCGATCAGTTCGTCGATGGAGGGGTCGCCGCGGACGGTCACCTCGGCGTTGACGTAGCCGTGCTCGCGCAGCACGTCCTTGATCGTCTCCTTGTCCATCGACACCGAGTCGCTGAGGGTGACCTGCAGCCCGCCGGTGTGGCCCTTACTGATCGAGACACTCGCCGGCTCGGTGTCCAGCCGGATCTTGTTCTCGTAGAGCTCGTGGGCCAGCCGCTCGTACTGGTCGATCTCGAACACCGAGAGCATGAACACCACCAGGTCCGCAGTCCGGACGACCGAGAGCACCTCCTGCCCGCCGCCGCGGCCGCTGGCGGCGCCCTCGATCAGCCCCGGCACGTCGAGGATCTGGATGTTCGCGCCGCGATGCTTGAGCATCCCGGGGTTGACGTCGAGCGTGGTGAACTCGTACTCGCCGGTCTCGCTCTCGGCGTTGGTGAGCGCGTTGATCAGCGTCGACTTGCCGACGCTGGGGAACCCGACCAGCGCGACCGTCGCGTCGCCGGTTTTCTCGACGGCGTAGCCGTGGCCGCCGCCGGAGGAGGACTGGTTCTCCAGCTTCTCCTTCTTCTCCGCGAGCTTCGCTTTCAGCCGCCCGATGTGGCTCTCGGTGGACTTGTTGTAGGGCGTCTCGGCGATCTCCTCGCGGAGTTCCTCGATCTCCTCCTCGAGTCCCATCGGCCGAAAATCCGCCGTGGGCGTCGTTAAAGCTGTTCCTTCCAACCAGCCGCGGCGAGCGAACTGCCGCGCGCTCCGTCGCGCGGCTACGGAGCTAGATGCCGCGGCTGTGTTCCAAACCAGTCACGGCTCGCGACCGACGACGGCCTCCGTGCCGCGAGCGCGGAGTCTACGCCGTGACTGTGTCCAACCCAACACGGCTCGCGACCCACGACGGCCTCCGTGCCGGCACCACGGAGCTCGCGTGCTACGTTCAAACCACGCGTCGACGCCCCGCTCCCGATTCAAAGCAGTTATGCGCGCGAGGCGGAGAGCCACACGCGATGGACCTCATTCTCCTGGCTCACGTCGGGGTCTTTGTGGTCTCCGCGGTCGCCTGTCTGCTCTGTCTCCCCCGGGCGTGGCGGATCAAACACCCCGGCACTCGCGAGGGACTGGTCGCCCTGCTGCTCTCGGTCACGCTGTGGTCGCTCGGGTACGTCGGCTACCTGCTCGCGCCGACCGACGCCCTCCGGGTGGCGTCGTACACCGGCGGCTACGTGTTCGCGTTCGTCGCCGTCGCAGCGTGGATCTACTTCTGTGCCGCCTACACGGGGCGACCACCCAGCCAGGCGCCGTACCGACGGGTCGTTGTCGGCGTGTTCCTCCTGTTCGTCCTGCTCAAGCTCACCAACCCCCTGCACAACCTCTACTTCACGACCGCGTGGACGACCGAGCCGTTCCCCCACCTCGCGATCCACCTCGAAGTGCTCTACTGGCTGCTGTTGGGGCTCTCCTACGCGGTCACCGCGGTCGGCTTCTTCATGCTGATCGAACAGTTCTACCACACCGGGAGCGACAGCCGGCCACTCGCCGTGCTGGCTGGAGTGACCGGCGTGCCGGCGCTCGCGACCGTCGTCGCCACGGAGGTCGGCTGGCTGCTGCCGCTGATGTACGAGCCGCCGGGCGTCGCCGTGTTCGCGGTCGGCACCCTGTTCGTCTACGTCCGGCAGTTCGAAGCCGTCCAGTTCACCGGCGAGAGCGACGATCCAACCGTCTTCCTCGACCGGGAGGACTGCGTCCGGGACTACAACCGCGCGGCGGCCGACCTGTTCCCGGCGCTCCGGGACTCGATCGGGGAGCCAGTCGAGGAAGTCACCCCCGTGTTCGCGGACCACCTCGACGAGCCGGGCGTGTTCGCCCACGGTGACGGCGACGACCGGCAGTACTACGAACTCTCCGTCTCCCCGTTCACCGCCGGCGGCGTGACGACCGGGCGGCTGGTGACGGTCAGCGACGTGACCGAACGGGAGACGTACCGCCGACGGCTGGAGGAGAAGACCGAGCAGCTCGAGGCGCTCAACCGCGTGGTCCGCCACGACATCCGGAACGACATGACCGTCGTCCGCGGATGGGCCGAGACGCTCTCGCCCCACGTCGACGAGGCGGGGCAGGACGCGTTGGAGCGGGTCCTCCGGAAGTCCGAGCACGTGATCGAACTCACCGAGACCGCCCGGGAGTTCGCCGAGTCGCTCTCCGGCGAGGCGATCGAGCCGCGGCCCACGGAGCTGCGCCGCCACCTCGAGACCGAACTCGAGGCCGTCCAGGGGACGTTCCCCGACGCCGAGTTCCGGGTCGACGGCGAGGTCCTCGCCGTTTCGGTGCTGGCAAACGAGATGCTCGCCTCGACGTTCCGGAACCTCCTCGAGAACGCCGTCCGCCACAACGACAGCGAGACGCCCGAGATCACCGTCGATACGGCCGAAACCGACGACACCGTCCGTGTCCGGATCGCCGACAACGGCCCCGGTATCCCCGACGAGCAGAAGGAACGAGTGTTCGGCAGGGGCGAGAAGGGGCTCGACAGCCCGGGCTCGGGGATCGGCCTCTATCTGGTCCACACGCTGACCGACCAGTTCGGCGGCGACGTATGGATCGAGGACAACGACCCGCGGGGGGCGGTGTTCGTCGTCGAACTCGTGAAAGCTGATACCGCCTAGCGCCCGTCGCGGCCGCCTCGGGGGCTGAGCGAGAGCCGCCCGTAGATTGAACAAGCGTCGCAGCCTACGGGGACGTATGAACCTACGAGTCGCCAGAGAGACGGACATCCCCGGGATCAGGGACGTCGCCAACCGCTCGCTCGCCGCGTCGTACGACGACGTGCTCGACGCCGAGACACGACAGCAGGCGGTCGAGTCGTGGTACGGCACCGACGACGTCTCGGCCGGGGCGCTGGCGGAGGAGATCGTCGACGGCCGGACGGTCGTGATCGTCGCCGAGGATGACGACGATATCGTCGGCTTCGCGCAGGCGTTCCTCTCGGGCGAGCAGCCAACTGTGGGCCGGATCGAGTGGCTCCACGTCAGCCCTGACCGCCGAGGGGAGGGGGCTGCGAGCCAGCTGCTCGACCGCATCGAGTCCGAACTCGCCGACCGCGGCGCCGACCGGATCGAGGCCAGCGTGATCGAGGAGAACGAGGCCGGCCGCGCGTTCTACGAGGAGCACGGCTACGACCACGACCACACCCGGCAGGTCCGCATCGCGGGCAACCGCGTCGCCGAACTGACGCTGATCGGCGAGGACGACATCCCCGGCGACGGCACCGAGCCGAGCAACGAAACCTACGAGACCGACGACGGCGAGTCGGTCGTGGTCGCGTACGACCAGAGCGAGCGTGGGTCGGAGGGGGCGTTCCACCCGACCTACCTCGCTGACGACCGCGACGAGCAGTACGGCTGGTACTGCGGGAACTGTAACAGCTTCGACGTGAGCGTCGGCTCGATGGACGAGTTCGTCTGTAACGACTGCGATAACCGTCGGCGCGCGATGCGCTGGGACGCCGTCTACGGCGGCTAACCCGGCGCGGCTGGCCGACAGCACAAACCGTTTACCGCTTACCCACCCAGAACCGGCCGTGATCGACGCCGCGCGCCGTTGGATGGAGCTCGGTGAGGGGTGGCAGGCAGTCCTACTGGGGCTGCTGCTCGTCGCCGCTGTCCGGCTCGGGCTCTCGGTCCCGTGGTGACTATGCCCCGGTCGCTCCTCCCTGGTCTGGCGCTCCTCCTCGCGCTGGGGCTCGGCGCGCGCCTGTTCGCCGGCGTTCTCCCGCTGAACCACCTCCTGCTCGCGATCCTGCTCGGACTGGCGGTCGGGAACACGCTCGGCGTTCCCGACCTCGTCCGCGCAGGCGTCGGGACGCACAAGCTCTGGCTCAAGACGGGGATCGTGCTCACGGGCGCGAGCGTCGCGCTCGACCGCGTGGTCGCCGCCGGCCCGCGACTGCTGCTGCTGATCGCCGGCGCGGTGACCGTGACGATCCTGCTCGTCGAGGCGCTCGCTCGGCTGGCGTTCCGGATCGACGACGAGACTGGATCGCTGCTCGCGGCGGGCTCCGGGATCTGTGGCGTCTCGGCGGTCGTCGCCGTCGCCGAGAGCATCGACGCCGACGAGACGGCGGTCGCCTACGCCGCCACCACGATCCTCCTGTTCGACGCGGTGACGCTCGCGACCTACCCGGCCGTGGCTGCGGCGATCGGGCTCCCCGACCGGGTCTTCGGGATCTGGGCCGGCCTCACGATGTTCAGCACCGGCCCAGTGACGGCCGCCGGGTTCGCCGTCTCGGAAACCGCGGGGGAGTGGGCGGTGCTGGTGAAGCTGACCCGGAACGCCGCGATCGGGCTGGTGGCGGTCGCCTACGCTGGCGTGTACGCGAGCACCCGAGCAGGCGCGAACGCGGTTCGAAAGGGGACGAACGCGACGCGGGACGGGCGCGACCGTGGCCTCCTCGCCCGGCTCTGGGCGCCGTTCCCGAAGTTCGTCGTCGGCTTCGTCGCGGTCGTCGCCATTGCGAACTTGGGGCTGCTCGACGGACGGGAGATCACGTCGCTCGCGAACGCCGCCGACTGGCTGTTCCTGCTGGCCTTCGTTGGGCTGGGGATGGAGATCCGACTCGACGAGCTCCGGGCGACGGGCTACCGGCCGGTGCTCGCCGTGCTGGTCACGCTGCTCGCGGTCTCCTCGGTCGGACTGACGATCGTTCGGGCGGCGTTCTGAGCCATCGGTAGCTATTCGCCGGGGGCGATCCAAGCGTCGGCCGATGGCCGCCGACGAGGAGCCGACGGTCCGCGACCAGTTCCGCCAGTTCTTCGCGCTGGAGCGGGACGTGCTGGTGCTCTCGCTCGCGATGTTCGCGTTCAGCCTGGGGTTCCAGATGACCAGTCGCTACCTCCCCGAGTACATGACCGCCCTCGGCGCCTCGGGGTTCGTGATCGGCCTCTACGGGACGGTCGGCAACGTGATCTCGGCAGTCTACCCCTACCCGGGGGGTGCGATATCGGACCGACTGGGCTCGCGGTACGCGCTCACGGCGTTCGGTCTGCTGTCGACGCTCGGGTTCGGCGTCTGGCTGGTCGCGCCGACCGTCGGCACGGTCGAGGTGGCCGGGATCACGATCGAGCCCTGGTTCTGGGTCTTCGTCGGCCTGTTGCTGGCTCAGGCCTGGAAGTCGTTCGGGCTGGGCGCGACGTTCGCCGTCGTGAAGCAGGCGACCGACCCCTCGAAGCTGGCGGCCGGGTTCGCCAGCACCGAGACGTTCCGCCGGACCGCCTTCTTCACGGGGCCCGTGCTCGCGGCGGCGCTGATCGGCCTTCACCCGCAGTTCACCGTGAGCTTCCAGTACGTGCTCGCGGTCGCCGTAGCCTTCGGTGCCGTCGGCACGGTCGTCCAGCATTTCCTCTACGACTCCGAGGGCGACAGCATCGGCGATTCCTTCTCCGGGCTGGCACAGGTACGGGCGGACCTGCGGGAGATGCCGAGCGAACTCCGACCGCTCCTGATCGGCGACACGCTGGTGCGGTTCGCCAACGGGATGGTGTACGTGTTCTTCGTACTCGTGATCACGCAGTTCTACGAGGTGGGGTTCAACGCCTCGCTCCCGCTTTTGGGGGGGTCCTACGCCGTCTCGCTCTCGCCGGCGGCCTTTTTCGGCTACCTGCTGGGCGTCGAGATGCTGGTCGCGCTGGCGACGATGATGCCCGCCGCGAAGCTGGCCGAACGCGTCGGCCTCAAACCCGTCGTCGGCCTCGGGTTCCTAGTGTACGGGACGTTCCCGGTCGTGCTAATCTACGGGCCGGAAGTGCTCGAACCAGTGATGTCGCTCCAGTGGGCGCTGGTGCTGCTGTTCGCGTTCTCGGGACTGCGCTTTGCGGGGCTGCCCTCCCACAAGGCGCTGATCGTCGGCCCGGCCGAGCAGGACGCCGGCGGGCGCGTCACGGGGACGTACTACCTTCTCCGGAACACGGTCGTGATCCCGAGCGCGGCGCTTGGGGGGTACCTCTGGCAGTACGTGAGCCCGGAGCTGGCGTTCACGATCGCGGCCGCGGTCGGCGTCGCCGGCACGGGCTACTTCCTCGCGTTCGGGCGGGAGTTCGACGCGTACCGGTAGCCGCCGAGAGGGTACTGCGGCCCTGCGAAACCCACTGGCGGAGACACAACGAGCGAACTACTCAGCAAAACCGACAAAAAACTATTACAGATGTTACCACAACACGAGGTGTGACTGGGTACCAACAGACGCTGAAGCCGTTCCTGTGGCGTGCTGAAAACATCACCCCGGATCGGGAGATCGTCGCACGGACACACGAGGGGACGAAGCGGTACACCTACGCCGAGTACGGTGACCGCGTTCGGCAGTTGGCGAACGCCCTCGAACAGAGTGGCGTCGAAACGGGGGATCGCGTCGGGACGATCTGCTGGAACACCGACCGACATTTCGAGACGTATTTTGCGGTCCCGAACTGTGGGGCGCAGCTCCACACGATCAATCCGTTGTTACCTGACGGACACATCCAGCACATCGTCGACGACGCCGAGGACCGGGTGATCTTCGTCGATCCGTCGCTGGCCGAGAAGCTCGCCTCGGCGTACGAGCCCGACGCCTTCGAGAGCGTCGAGCAGTTCGTCGTCATGGGCGCGGAGGTTCCCGACCTGCCGTTCGAACCCGTCACCGACTACGAGTCGTTCATCGGCGACCAGTCGACGACGTACGAGTTCCCGGAACTCGACGACGAACAGCCCGCGGGGATGTGTTACACGTCGGGGACGACTGGAATGCCGAAGGGCGTCGAGTACACCCACAAGATGCTCCACGCCCACACGATGGCGACGATGGTCCCGCAGGCGCTGGGCATCGACGACTCGGACGTGGTGATGCCGGTCGTTCCGATGTTCCACGTCAACGCGTGGGGGATCCCGTTTTCGGCGGCTGCTGCCGGGGCCAAGCAGGTCTTCCCCGGACCGTCGCCAGAACCGGAAGACATCGCCCGACTCATCGAGGAGGAGGGAGTGACGCTGACTGCGGGCGTCCCGACGGTCTGGCTCGGCCTCCTCGAGTACATGGAGGACAACGACGTCGACCTCTCCTCGCTCGAACGGATCGTCGTCGGCGGGGCGGCGGCCCCGGAAGCGCTGATCGAGCAGTTCGACGAACTCGGCGTGGAGGTCCTTCACGCGTGGGGGATGACCGAGACGTCACCGATCGGGACGGTCGCGAACTTGAAACACGACCTCGTCGACGCCCCGAAAGAGCAGCAGTTCAACGTGAAGTCGAAACAGGGGCTGATCGTTCCCGGCCTCGAGTTCAGGGTGGTCGGCGACGACGGCGACGAGATCGACTGGAACGGCGAGGCGTTCGGCGAGTTGCTCGTCCGCGGTCCGTGGGTGACGATGGAGTACTTCAACCGGCCGGAAGCCAACGAGGAGGAGTTCGAGGGGTCGTGGCTCCGCACCGGTGACATCGTCACCGTCGACGCGGACGGGTACATCGAGATCGTCGATCGAGCCGACGACGTGATCAAGTCCGGCGGCGAGTGGATCTCCTCACAGGAACTCGAGAACGCGATCATGGCCCACGACGACGTCAGCGAGGCGGCGGTCATCGGCGTGCCACACGAGCGCTGGCAGGAACGACCCGTGGCGATGGTCGTCGCGCCCGAGGGGACCGACCACGACCGGCTGACCGCGGAGCTCCGGGAGATGCTCCGCGAGGAGTATCCGAAATGGTGGATCCCGGACGGGTTCGAGTTCATCGACGAGATCCCGAAGACGGCCACCGGAAAGTTCTCCAAGAAGGATCTGCGGGAGCTGTACGAGGGCGAGGAAAGCGAGCTGCTCGAGGAGGACGCTCCTGCGGAAGCGGCACCGGAACGCGAAGAGTAACCACCCTCGCCGATTTCTCGACGCACGACGACGTGACGGCGTGAGAACGCGACGACCCTACTCGCCGCCGACGATGTCGGCCACGCGCCCGCGGTCGAACAGCCGTTCGTCCTCGGGGATCTCCGGGTACGGATCACCCTGCTCGTACCCCGGCCACTCGCCGAACTGCTCGGGGTAGAGCTGCTTGGCGGTCATCTCGATCTGGAACAGGTTCATCAGCGGCCCCTGCACCGGGTGGGCGCCGGCGTAGACGCGGCCGTTCTGGACGGCCGAGAGCTCCTCGCCGACCGGGTCCGAGGCGATACTGTCGCGGATCGCCCCCACGTCGTAGTAGGCGTTGATGCCGTAGCGGTGGAGGATCACGTCGGGGTCGACCTCCAGCAGCCGCTCGTAGTCGTAGGACGTCTCGAAGCTCACGTCGTCGGCGGCGAACGCGTCGGCCGGCGCGAGCGGGCGGATGTGGGCGTTGCTGAACCCCGCGGTGTCGACGCGGGAGGGGTAGAACGTCCCGTCCATGAAGATCACCGAGGCGACCGTGGGTCGCTCGCTCTCGGGCGGGAGGTCGGCCTCGATCGTCGCGAGCAGGTCGGCGTGGACCGCGGCGAGTTCCTCGTACGTCGAGCCGGCGCGGAACACGTCCGCGGTGCGATCCGCGATCTCCCACAGCGTGTAGTACTCGTACTCGTCGGCGTACGCCGCCGGCGGCTCGCTGTTGCGCCGGCTGAGGACGTTGCCGAACCACGGCGCGACGTTCTCGCGGATCTCCTCGACGTCGTCCTCCGCCCAGCCGTCGAACCCCAGCACCAGCGCCGGATCGACCAGGTGGAGGTCGGAGTTCAGTTCGTAGAACAGCTCCCTGTCGATGTTGACGCCGCTGTTGCCGGTGTTGAGCTGCTCGATACCCTCGTGATCGAACGAGACGCCCGGGAGCCGCTCGTAGTAGGCGTCGAGCGTGTTCCCGCCGGCCTGGGCGCTGAACCCCAGCGAGTTCACCGCGTCGCCGTGGCCGTACGCGACGGCCATGTCGGCGTACAGCAGGCTGTACACCATCACGCTCTCGGGCACCGAGTCGAACTCGACGTCGCCGACGGGCGCCATCGACGCCGTGTAGCCGCTGGACGTTTCGGTCCCCTCGGCAGGCTCGGTCGATTCGCTGGCCTCGGTCGGATCGTCGCCGTCGCCCCCAGTCGGCGTCGCCGTGCCGTCGCCGCCGGCACAGCCGGCGAGCAGGGCGCTCGCGCCGATCGCGCTTCCGTAGGTGAGATACTCGCGCCGCGTCAGATCGTGATCGTCGTTCATGGTTGGATCGCGTGTGTCAGTCGTCCGGTTCCGTCGTCCCGCGTTCGGCCTCGATCTCGCGGGCGGCTTCGAGCACGAGGTCGTCGTCGACGTGGTCGAGCAGCCGGCGTTGCCCCGCGTTCGAACGGCGCTCGATCGTCTCGTCGCCCACGTACTGGTCGAGCCGTCGGTCGATCTCCCGCTCGCGGATCTCCTCGACCCGATCCGGGGAGAGGTCGTGGTCGTCGGGGAAGCGCCCGTCGTAGAACTCCCGCCAGCGGTCGCGCTCGCTCCACTCACCGGTGCGCTCGCTCTCGGCGCGCACCCAGTCGTAGTAGTCGGCGAGGGGCTCGGGGTACTCCCGTTCGCGCCGAGCCGCCTCGACCACGGCGACGCCGACCCGGGCACCGCGGCCCGCGGCCATGATCGCCTGCTGGCTGGTCGGGCCGGACGGGGAGGCGACGAATAGCCCCTCGACCGGCGTCGAGCCGTCCGCGTCGGCGTACTCGTCGTCGAACTGCTCCCGCGTCTCCCCGTCGTACTCCGTGGTCACGAACATCGCGTCATCGAGGCCGCGCAGGTACTCGCCGGCGTCGTAGCGCGTGGCGGCGATCACCCGGCGGGCCGTCACGGTCTCGCCGGACTGGCGCTCGACGCGGAAACGGGCCTCGTCGCCGTGTTCGACCGACTCGACGAGATCCGGGACGACCTCTCCGCCCGCGTCCGCGACGTGGTCGTGCAGCAGGTCGTAGAACGTCCCGATGTCGACGCCGCCCGGGAAGCCGAGGTAGTTCTCCAGGTGGGCACACCGTTGGATCGACGAGCGGCCGCGGTCGAATATCACCGTATCGAGCCCGGCGCGGGCGGTGAACACGCCCGCCGAACAGCCGGCGGGGCCGCCGCCGACGATCGCGACGTCGTGGTCGGACGGCGTCCCCCCTGTCTCGTCGTCCATGTAGATTAGGCCCGCCTAAACGAATAAAGCCGTTTCGATCGTTGGGTTCGTGGCGGACCGGCGTCGAAGCTACCGGGGAACGCCACATCCGGGGCACGTCGGCGGCCCCCCGTCCGGGAGCGAGAGCCCGCAGCGGGGGCAGTCGTGCGCCGAATCGGGCGTCGCGACCGCCGTCGCGATCTCGTCGGTCGTCTCACGGATCGCGTCGGCGCTGGCTACGCGGTCGGGTGCCGGATCGTCCCCCGCGAGCGCCGCACGCACGAACTGGACCCGTTCGGCCTCGAACTCGTTGGCACCCTCGGACAGGCTGTCCGCGAACGTCGCCGCCACCGGCTCCGTCCGGACGACCACCCCGAGCGCCTCGGCGGCCCGCCCGCGGACGTACGGGCAGTCGTCGGTCAGGCGCTCCGCCAGCGGCCCCGTCACGGACGCGAGCGCCGACGGGAACGCAGTACCGATCACGGTGAGTGCGGTACAGAGGTGGTACCGAACGAGATCGTTGTCGTCGTCGAGACGCTCCCCGAGATTCGAGGTCTGGTGGCTGAGGCGGTCGGGGTCGCCGATCGCGAGCGAGGCCAGCGCCTTCGCGAGCTTCTCCCTGACCTCGGGCTCGTCGAACGAGAGCCCGACCCGCAGGTCGGCTAGCAACGCCGGCGACGCCACCTCCTCGGGGTAGTCGAGCGCGACGTAGCCCAGCGCCTCGGCGGCGCGCGCCCGGACGTAGTAGAACTCCGCCTCGTCGGCCAATCGGGCGGCGAGATCGTCGATGTGGGGGACGACTGCCGACGGTGACTCGCGGGCGACGGCGACGAACAGTTTCGACGTCGTCAGCCGGACCGAACGGTCGTCGTCCGTCAGAAACGGCGCGAGCGCGGGGAGCAGCTGCCCCACCGCGACCGGACGCTCGTTCGCGAGGCGTCGGACCGCCCGGACCGCCGCCTTCCGTGTGTCGGCGGACGCCGTCTCGAACCGCCGAAGGGACGCGGTCGCGTCGTCGTACGCGCCCGTCTCGACCGACTGGGTCAACTGCTCGACCGACGGCTGGGTCGGGTCGTCCACGTCAGGGTAGCCCGTGACACTGCGCCGCCAAAAATACCCGGGGCGGCTCCCCGAACGACTGACTCGCCAGCTTTCGTATCGTTCTATCCGATTTATTCTCCGGCCTGTTCCTGGATCGACGCCACCACGTCAGGGTTGCGCAGGGTGGAGGTATCCCCGAGTTCGTCGCCGTTGGCGATGTCTTCGAGCAGGCGGCGCATGATCTTGCCCGAGCGGGTTTTGGGGAGTTCGGGCGTGAAGATCACCTGTTCGGGGCGAGCGATCGGGCCGATGGCATCCTCGACGCTCTGGACGATGGCGTCCCGGAGTTCGTCGTCGCCCTCGTGGCCGTCCTCGGTGATGACGTAGGCGTAGACGGCTTCGCCTTTCACCTCGTGGTCGCCGCCGACCACAGCAGCTTCGGCGACGCCCTCGACGCTGACGATCGCGCTCTCGATCTCCATCGTTCCGAGGCGGTGGCCCGAGACGTTGAGCACGTCGTCCACCCGGCCGAGCACGGTGATGTAGCCGTCCTCGTCGATCTTCGCGCCGTCTTCGGGGAAGTACACCCAGTCCTCCGGGTCGTCCGAATCCGTGTCGGAGTACTCCCGCCAGTACTCGTCGATGAACCGCTCGTCGTTCTGGTACAGCGTGCGCAGCATCCCCGGCCACGGCTTCTGGATCGTCAGGTAGCCCGCGCGGCCGGCCTCGATCTCCTCGCCGTTGGTGTCGAGGATTTCGGCGTCGACGCCCGGCAGCGCCGGGCCCGCGGAGCCGGGCTTCATGTCCTTGATCCCCGGCAGCGTCGTGACCATCATCCCGCCCGTCTCGGTCTGCCACCAGGTGTCGACGATCGGGCAGGACTCGTTCCCGATGTGCTTGTAGTACCACTTCCAGGCCCGGGGGTTGATCGGTTCGCCCACGGTCCCTAGGAGACGCAGACTGGAGAGGTCGTGACTGTTGGGGAACTCCTCGCCCCACTTCATGAACGCGCGAATGGCGGTGGGCGCGGTGTACAGTTGGGTCGCCTCGTACTCCTCGATGATCTCCCAGAGCCGATCACGCTCGGGGTGGTCCGGCGTCCCCTCGTACATCATCGTCGTCGTGCCGAGCGCGAGCGGGCCGTAGACGATGTAGGAGTGGCCGGTGATCCAGCCGATGTCGGCCGAGCAGAAGTACGTGTCCTCGGGCTTGACGTCCAACACGGCCTGGGAGGTCCACGCGGACCAGGCGAGATAGCCGCCCGTCGTGTGTTTCACCCCCTTCGGCTCGCCCGTGGTACCGGAGGTGTACATCAGGAACAGCATGTCCTCCGCATCGCGGGCGACCGGCTCGACCTCCGCGCCCGCGTGGGCGTGGACAGCGTCGACCCAACGGCGCTGATCGTCGCGGAGATCGTGGCCGAACGCGTCGGCCTCGGGGAGGCGTTCGACGACGACGGTCTCGGTGTCGTGGTCGACGCCGTCGAGCCCCTCGTTGGCCTTCTCGAGGTGGTCGAGGGGATCACCACGGCGGTAGTAGCCGTCGCAGGTGATCAGATACTCGGAGTCGGCGGCGTTCATCCGGGTGGCGAGCGCGTCCGCGGAGAACCCCGCGAACACGACCGAGTGCGGCGCACCGATACGGGCACAGGCCAGCATCGCGATCGGCAGCTCCGGGATCATCGGCATGTACATCGTCACCACGTCGCCCTCGCCGACTCCCATCTCCCGCAGCGCCGCGGCGGCCTCGTTCACCTCGCGGTGGAGGTCCTCGTACGTGTACGTGCGGTTGGCTTCATCGGTGGGTTCACCCACCCACTCGATCGCGACCTCGTCCCCACGCTCGTCGAGATGCCGGTCGAGACAGTTCGCGGAAGCGTTGAGCTCCCCGCCCGTGAACCACTCGTAGAACGGTGGGTTCGAGTCGTCGAGTACGGTGTCGTACTCGCTCTCCCAGTCGAGCATGTCGGCCGCCGCCTGCCAACACTCCGGCCAGTTCTCCTCGAACTCATCGTAGATCTCCGGGTCCGAGACGTTCGCCTGCTCGACGAACGACTCCGGCGGCTCGAAGCTGTCCTGGGCCTCGAGTCGCGCTTCCAGTTCGGAATCATCGTCCGACATAGTCAGGGATACTGTGGGTCGGAGCGGACATAAACCCACCTACAACGCGACCGAAAACCGAGAGACCGCGACCGATCAAGCCAGCCCGATCTTCTCGCGGTACCCGCCGTGCTCGGCCTCGAACACGTCCATGATCTCGCCCATCGTCGCGTACGCCTTGACCGCGGTGACGATGTACGGCATCACGTTCTCGTCGTTCTCCACGGCCTCGCGCAGGTCGTCGAGCGCGGCCTCGACGGCGTCGTCGTCGCGTTCCTCCTTGACCGACTCGAGGCGTTCGCGCTGGTGTTCGGCGACCTCCTCGTCGACTTTGAGCACCTCCGGCGAGGTGTCCTCGTCGGAGACGTACTCGTTGACGCCGACGACGACCTCCTCCTCGTCCTCGACGCGCTCCTGGTACTCGTAGGAGGCTTCTTGGATCTCACGGTGGAAGAAGCCCTCCTCGATCCCCGTCAGCACGCCGTCACGCACCGAGCCGTCGCCCATCTCCTTGATCGACTCGATGTACTCCATGGCCTCCTCCTCAACCTCGTCGGTGAGGCTCTCGACCATGAACGAGCCCGCGAGCGGGTCGACGCTGTCGGCGGCGCCGGACTCCTCGGCGATGATCTGCTGAGTGCGCAGCGCGACCCGGACCGCCTCCTCGCTGGGCAGCGCCAGCGCCTCGTCGTAGGAGTTGGTGTGGAGGCTCTGGCTGCCGCCGAACACGCCCGCCAGCGCCTGGATCGTCACGCGGACGATGTTGTTGAGCGGCTGCTGGGCGGTCAGCGACTGGCCCGCCGTCTGGGTGTGGAACTTGAGTTTCTTCGAGTCCTCGTTCTCGGCGTCGTACCACTCGTCCATCACGCGGGCGTAGATGCGCCGCGCGGCGCGGAACTTCGCCACCTCCTCGAAGATGGAGTTGTGGGAGTTGAAGAAGAAGCTGAGCTGGGGGGCGAACTCGTCGGTGTCCATCCCACGCTCGCGACAGTCCTCGACGTACGCGAACCCGTCCGCGAGGGTGAAGGCGAGCTCCTGGACCGCCGTCGAGCCGGCCTCCCGGATGTGGTAGCCGGAGATGGAGACGGGGTTGAACTTCGGCGTCTCCTGGGTCGCGAACTCGATCGTGTCCGTGACGATATCCAGCGACGGCTCCGGGGGGATCACCCATTCCTTCTGGGCGATGAACTCCTTCAGCATGTCGTTCTGGAGGGTCCCACGCACCTCCTCGCGGGGGACGCCCTGCTGGTCGGCCAGCGCGAGGTACATCGCGTAGATCACCGGCGCGGAGGGGTTGATCGTGAACGAGGTCGACACCTCGCCGATGTCGATCCCGTCGAACAGGATCTCCATGTCCCGGAGCGTGTCGACGGCGACGCCCTCTTTCCCCACTTCCCCGAGAGCCATCGGGTCGTCGGAGTCGATCCCCATCAACGACGGCATGTCGAACGCCGTCGAGAGCCCGGTCTGACCCTCCTCGATCAGGTAGTGGAAGCGCTCGTTGGTGTCCTCCGCGGAGCCGAAGCCGGCGAACTGTCGCATCGTCCACGTCCGCCCGCGGTACATCGTCGGGTACGGACCGCGGGTGTAGGGGAACTCGCCGGGGTTGCCCAGATCCTCCTCGTAGTCGAGGTCGGCCACGTCGGTCGGATCGTACAGCCGGTCGATCTCGAGGTTCGACACCGTCGCGAACCGATCCTTGCGTTCGCCGTAGGCGTCGAGGGTCGGGTCGAGCGTCTCCTCTTCCCACTCCTCGCGGCTCTCGCGGATCTCCGCGAGATCCTCCTCGTCGTACATAGCTTCCTGTTTCGCCGGAACGATTATGAAGGGTTCGGGTAGCGAATCGGATCCACCCCGGCGAACACGACTAATGAATCGTTTCTCGCGATACAGAATCGCCCGGGCGTTCACGACTCGTCGCAGTTCACGACGCGCACCTCGGTGCCGTCGTCGCCGATGGACAGCGAGACGGTCTCGACGTCGCGACGGTACTCGCTGGCGTGTTTGCCCGAGCTCCGGATCCGGACCCCCTCACGGAGGAGGCCGACCTCGACGAGTCGGTCGATCTTGCGGTACGCCGTCGAGGAGGGGATCTCACACCGTTCCACGATCTCCTTGGCGGACAGGGGCTGGTCGCCGGTGACTTCGAGCACGGCACGGCAGTCCGGGTCGTCGAGGGCGCCGAGGAGATCGGTGATCTCGCGCTCGGTGCTGAAAACCTCCGCCGAGTCCCCGTTCGGACGCCGGGACTGTGATCCAGTGATGGCGTAGCTCATGGTTCACAGTGGGATCGTCTCCCCCACAAGCGTGGAGCACGGATATCGTGGGTGGTTTAAGTGCGATCCCGCGGGCCTCCATGGGACCACCGCACTCAAGGTGGTTCGAGTCCGACTCGGGGCCGGACGATGAGCACCGGCATCCGGGCGACGGTGACGTTCGAGAGCCCGGCGGGCTGTCCGGTCGCCCGACTCGCCGCGGCGGCCGACGTGGCGATCGACAGCGTCGCCACCAGCGTCTCCGCCGACGGGGCGCCGATGACGGAGTTCCTGATCGACGCCGCCAGGACGGTCACCGACGCCGAGCCGGTGTTCTCCTACGGCAGCGCCGACGTCTACCGGGTCGAGCACGCGGGCGACTGCCCGTGTACCTGTCTGGGGGAGTTCGACTGCCCGATCCACCGGTACCTCGCGGACGGCGGGGAGCTCACCGTCGTGTTCCACGCCGAGACGTTCGACCAGCTGCAGTCGGTGATGGGGACGTTACGCGAACGGTTCCCGTCGGCGGACGTCCAGCAGCTCCTCCAGCCGCCGCTGTCGGGGAGCCCGGACGACCAGCGGTTCGTCAACCGCGGGAAGCTCACCGACCGACAGCTGGAGGTGCTCCGAACCGCCTACCGCGAGGGGTACTTCGAACGTCCGCGCGGGGCGAACGCCACCGAGCTCGCCGAACAGTTGGGCATCTCCCAGTCGACGTTCACCGAGCATCTCGTCGCCGCCCAGCGGAAGCTGTTCGCGGACGTGTTCGACGACGGGTAGGCGCTCGTGGTCCCGGCGATCGACTCAACCGTAACCGCTTAACCCGACGCTCCGTTGGGTCGGAGTACGCATGCCACTCGCCCGAGAGACCGAGATGACGCGGGAGGAGACGGACGCGTTCCTCGGTGAGAACGAGACGGGAGTGCTCTCGCTCGCCGAGGCCGACGACCCCTACGCCGCGCCGGTCTCGTACGGCTACGATCCCGAGAAGCGCTCGTTCTTCTTCCGACTCGTCTCGACGCCCGAGAGCGAGAAGCGCCGCTTCCTGAAAGCCAGCACCAGCGCGCGGTTCGTCGTCTACGGCGACGAGGGGGCGGGCCCCGAGGAAGTGTACCGCAGCGTCGTCGCTGCGGGCACGCTCTCGGAGATCGACCCTTCGGAGCTCTCCGTCGATCAGATCGAGCAGTACGGGGAGGCGAAGCGCCCGCTGTTCGAGATCTGGGGGGAGTCCAAAGAGGAACTGGACATCCGGCTCTACGAGTTCGAGACGACGAACGTGACCGGGCGCCGAACCGAAGTCGAGCGCGACGCCTGACTACGCCTCGGAGAAGTCGTCGGACCGGGCGGATGCCGAACAGACCGGGCAGCCGTTGTTCAGGATCGCCTCACGCATCGGTCCGTTGACCTCGATCTGCTGCCCGCATTCCTGACAGACGTACTCGTACTCCTTCATCGATCGGTCACTCGTGCCGGGGTAGTCGTGGTTCGACCCTACCCGAGAAAGAGGTTTCCTCTTAGGAGTCGGTGTCGGTAACTCCCACCGTGTAGGAACGAGCCCGCGGAAGTCGTCGATGTCGTGCTACTCGGAGAGTCGCTCGCGCGCGAACTTCGCGAGCAGCGGCACGTCGCCGAGGTGCAGGAGCTTCCGCATCGCGCCGAGGTTGCCGGCGTTGACTTTCGCCAGCGTCTCCTCCTCGGTGTCGTTCAGGTCGGCCATCAGCTTGTCGTAGCGGGAGTTGGGCGCGAGGTACAGCAGTTCGGTCATCAGCAGGCGCTCGCGCATCCGCGGCGCGACCTCGCTGTGCCAGAGCTTGTTGTACACCGCCATCGCCGACGCGGAGGTGTCGGGCTCCTCGGGCGTGAGACATCGGTCGGCGACCGTCGCCGCCGCGCGGCCGGACTGCATCCCCTTGTGGATCCCCTCGCCCCAGAGCGGGTCGACGCTGGGAACGGTGTCGCCGATCGCCATGAAGCTGTCAGTGCTCAGGTCGCCCGGCGTCTGGATGTGGGCCGAGCCGCGGTGGACCTTCCCCTCCAGACGCTCGGCGTTCTCGAAGCGGGGGTCGGTGTCGAGCCAGTACTGGAGGTAGTCGTCGATCCCCATCCCCTCCTTGCCGTGACGCTGGTGGCTGTCGTTCTGGATGTAACAGATCCCGACTTTCGCCTCGTCGCCGCCGGTGTGGAAGATCCACGAGTAGCCGCCGGGCGCGAGGTCGTGGTCCAGACGGAGCATCATCGAGTCCGTCAGATCCGCGTACTCGGGGTGGTCGATCTCGATCCCCTCCATCTCGTACTCGACGCCGATAGCCTGCTTCTCGCGTTTGAGCTCACTGACGCCCAGATCCTTCGCCAGCGGCGCCGCAGGGCCGGTGGCGTCGACGATGATGTCGGCGTACACCTCCTCGTCGCCGTTGTACCGAACGCCGACGGGCGTGTCACCCTCCGTGATCGGCCGGGAGACGCGAGCGTCGAACCACACCTCGGCGCCCTTCTCGCGGGCGTCGGCGACCAGCCACTGCTTGAACTCCGCGAACTCGAGCACGGCGCCGGGCTGGTTCTGGACGTAGTGGTCGTTGGGCGACTCCAGCACCACGTCGTCGGTGTAGTTCATCACCACGTCGTCGGGGACGCCGAAGGCGGCCATCATCGACGGGAACGTGCCGGCGGTCGACTTGTTGCTCTGACGCGGGAACTCGTCCTCCGACTCCAGTTCCAGGAGGACGGCGTCGTAGCCTCGCTGGGCGAGGTCGCGGGCACACTGCGCGCCCGCGGGTCCCGCACCCGCGACGACCACGTCAAAACGGTCGGACATGCACACACGAAACGCCGTGTGCGTTATGAGTGTTGCTAACTTCGCAGCGAATCCTGCGAGTACGTAGCGCAGTCCGTCGGATTCCGTCGTTCGAGCGGGGTCGGAACACTTAGTCCGCGAAAAACGAGGCGGCGCGGCGTTCAGTAGAACTCCCGGACGAGGTCGGTCGCGTTCTCGGGTGCGCCGTCGGGGATCTCGGTCATGTCCTCGGTGACGCCGTGGGCCTCGTGGTACGGCGTCGAGCTCTCGTCCTGATAGAGGATCCCCTGGTACTCGCCGTCGGGGTCCATGATCCGGTCTTTGGCCTCGTCGAAGTCGTTCGGGTCGTGGTCGGTCTCCGCGAGATCCGTGAGGTTGTCGCGGAAGTAGTCGTACGTGTCCGTGTCGTTGAACGTGACACACGGCGAGAACACGTTGACGAAGCCGAACCCGTCGTGCTCGATGGCCTCCTGGACCAGCTCCGTGTGGCGCTGGGAGTCGGAGGCGAACGACTGGGCGATGAACGTCCCGCCCGCCGACAGCGCGAGCGCGAGGGGGTTGACCGGCGGCTGCTTCGGCCCCTCGGGCGTCGTCGCCGTCTCGAAGTCCTCGCGGCTGGTCGGCGAGGCCTGGCCCTTGGTGAGGCCGTAGATGCGGTTGTCCATCACGATGTAGCTCATGTCCACGTTGCGCCGCACCGCGTGGACGAAGTGGCCGGCACCGATGGAGTAGCCGTCGCCGTCGCCGCCCGCGACCATCACTTCGAGGTCGGGGTTGGCCATCTTCACGCCCGTGCCCACGGGTAGCGCGCGGCCGTGGACGCCGTGGAGCGCGTAGCTGTGCATGTACGTGCCGATCTTGCCCGAACAGCCGATGCCGGCGACGACGAACGTGTTGTCGGGGTCGTTCCCCGTGTTCGCCAGCGCCTTCATCATGCCGTTCATCGTCCCGAAGTCGCCGCATCCGGGACACCAGGTGGGCTGCTTGTCGGATTTGAAGTCGATGAATTGAACGTCGCTGCTCATTGGAGCACCTCCGTGATCTCCGCGGCCAGTTCGTCGGCCTTGAAGCCGACGCCGTTGTACTTGTTCACTCGATCCACGCGCTCGAGCGTGTCGTGCTCGAGCACGTCCGCGAACTGCCCGGTCGCGTTACACTCGACGACGACCACCTGCTCGGCGTCCTCGACCGCCTCGGTCAGGTCCGGCCGCGGGAACAGGTACGGCACCGAGAGGAACTGGAAGTCCGGGTCGTCCTCGTCGAGGTGGTCCATCGCCTCGACGATGGTCCCCTCGTTCGACCCCCAGGAGACGACGAGGTTGTCGGAGTCGGCGTTGCCGAACTCGCGGGGGCTCCAGTCCTCCTCCGCCTCGGCGGTCTCGGCCTTTCGCTGGCGCTTCTGGACCTGCTCGACGCGGATATCCGTGTCCTCGGTCCGGCGGCCGAGCTCGTTGTGTTCCAGCCCCGTGGACATGTGGGCGCCGTCGGTCGTCCCCGGCAGCGCGCGCGGGCTGACGCCGTCCTCGGTGTCGGCGTGGGCCCGGAAGCGACCCTCGTCGTCGAGCCACTCCTCGACCTCGTCCTCGTCGACGATCTTCCCGCGGTCGATCTCGACGTCGTCCATGTCGAACGCCTCCGGCGGGAACGTCTGCTCGGTCACCGCCATCTCGAGGTCCGAAACCAGGTAGACGGGCGTCTGGTACTTCTCGGCGAGGTTGAACGCCTCGACAGTTTTCCAGAAACACTCCGAGATGGTCGTCGGCGCGACCACGAACCGCGGGATCTCGCCGTGGCCGCCGAACAGCGTCATGTTGAGGTCGCCCTGCTCCTGCTTGGTCGGCATCCCCGTCGAGGGGCCCGAACGCATCACGTCACAGATCACCAGCGGCGTCTCGCTCTGGGCGACGAGGCCGAACGTCTCGGCCATCAGGTCGATCCCGGGGCCGGAGGTGGCGGTCATCGACCGCGCGCCGGCCCGGGCGGCACCGAGTGCCATGTTGATCGCCGAGAGCTCGTCCTCGGCCTGCACGACGTGGCCGCCGTAGCGCTCCAGCCGGCCGGTGAGGTACTCCATCACGTCGGTCGCGGGCGTGATGGGGTAGCCCGAGTAGAACCGGCAGCCGGCGGCGATGGCGCCCATCCCGATCGCCTCGTCGCCGTTGATCAGGACGTAGTCCTCGTCGGTGGTCTCGAGCTCGTACTCGAACTCGGCGCTCTCGGTCTCGTAGTTGTCCTGGACGTACTCGGCGCCGAGGTCGGCGGCGGTCTTGTTGTTCTCGACGATCGACTGGCCCTTGTCGCTGAAGCGTTTCTCCAGCGAGGAGCCGAGATGTTCGATCGGGAACTCCGTCACCTCACACGCGGCGCCCAGCGCGACGATGTTGCGCATGATCGCGCCGCCGGCGTCCTCGGCCAGCGACTTGAGGGGGATGTCCATCCCGATCATCCCCTCCGGGATCTCGAGATCCTGCATCGACGTGCGCTCGCCGTCGTAGATGATCACCGACCCCTCGTGGAGCTCGTCGATGTTCTCGTCGACGGTGCGCTGGGTCAGCGCGATCAGCACGTCGAGACGGTCGACGGTGCTCTCTACTTGGTCGATGGCGGTCCGAACTTTGTACGCCGTGTACCCACCTCGGATACGGGAGGCGAAATCCTTCGAGGTGAACACGTGTCGACCGGCCCGGGAGAGCGCTCTCGCGAAGATCTTCCCGGTGGAGTCGATGCCATCGCCGGCTTCGCCACCGATGGCCCAGTTGAAGTCCGCAGGCATGCTGGCACGAACTACCAACGGCCCCTGCAAAAGCCTTCTGAACCGCCGGGTCGAACGGTCAGTTACGTCCGTGTAGAACCGGCGAAACTGACCGTTCGTTCCGCCGAGCCCCGGCGGCCGCGAAGGAAAGCGGCTTTAGCGCGGCGACGGAAGCCGGCAGTATGGATGCGACCGTCGTCGACCGCGAGTCGGTCGGCCCGAACACGTTCACGCTCACGTTCGACACCCCCGACGGGTTCGAGGGGGTCGCCGGCCAGTTCGTTCGACTCGCCGGCGAGATCGACGGCGAGGAGTACGCTCGCTTCTACACGCTCTCCTCGCCCGACACCGAGGGGACGTTCGAGATCACCGTCGAGGTCGCCGAGGAGAGCGGCCCGTTCAGCGACTACCTCGCCGATCTCGCCGCCGGCGACGAGGTCCCGGTCGCCGGCCCGTTCGGCGACGAGTACTACGACGGTGAGGCACGCGCGGTGGTGCTCGCGGGCGGTCCCGGAATCGGCGCCGCCGTCGCCATCGCCGAGGCCGCGGTCGCGAACGACGCCGAGGCGGCGGTCGTGTACCGCTACGAGGGCGAACCGGCCCACGAGGAGCGCCTCGACGCGCTGGTCGACGCCGGCGCCGACGTGACGCTGCTGGGTGGGGAGGCGGACGGGCAGGAGTTCGACGCGGCGGTCGACGCGGTCGTG
The DNA here is from genome assembly GCF_002025255.2 of Halolamina sp. CBA1230. Classification (GTDB taxonomy): domain Archaea; phylum Halobacteriota; class Halobacteria; order Halobacteriales; family Haloferacaceae; genus Halolamina. Next base: position 40,869 of record NZ_CP054587.1, on the reverse strand, counting down.
ACGGGCGCGGACGGCGAAGGCGTGTTCGTCTACGGCTTCGCCGAGTTCGTGGAGGCGGCGACCGACGCGATCGAGCGTGCGGGTGTCGATCCGGACGGGGCGAAAGTCGAGAGCTTCGGGTAGCACCAGCCGCGGCGCGTGACCTGTGCCGACCTCCGTGTCGGCACTTCGGAGCGGGATGCCGCGGCTGTGTAGACACCGGTCACGGCGCGTGACCTGTGCCGACCTCCGTGTCGGCACTTCGGAGCGGGATGCCGCGGCTGTGTAGGCACCGGTCACGGCGAGCGAACGTCGACTGCTGAAGCACACTCTCGACAGTATCAGCATCTCTCCTCGTCGGTGACCGCAACAGCGTCTCTGTCGTTGGCAACTGAGACAGCAACCGCACTAGGCCCACGGTGATGCCCGTCCGCCCTGCTCGACGCGCCGTCATATCCGGCCCGAACCAAAGTATTCACTATCGGGCGTCCACAAGCCCGGGGTATGGAGAACGACGACGCCCTTTCTCGCCGCTCGTTCATTCGCGCGGGCACCGCCGGCGCCGCCGCGACGATGGCGGTCGGGACCGCGGCGGCACAGGAGGGGACCGAGAACGGGACTGCGACGGCCACCGAAACCGGGAACGGGACGGCGACGGCCACGCCGTCGGGGAACGGCACCGCGACCGGCACACCCTCTGGGAACGGCACCGCGACCGGAACCGGCAATGGGACCGCCACGGGCACCGCGGGCGGCGGTGGCGGCGGGGGCGGCCCGACGGAGGAAGTGACGGTCGGTCCGGGTGGTAACCTCACGTTCGCCCCCGAAGAGCTGACGATCGAAACCGGGACGACCGTACGCTGGGTCTGGGACAGCGACAACCACAACGTCGTCCCCCAGAGTCAGCCCGACGGCGCGAACTGGGAGGGTGAGGGAGAACCCGGGACGACGTTCAACGCCGGCCACGAGTACTCCCACACGTTCAACACCACCGGGACCTACGACTACGTCTGTACGCCCCACGAGTCCGCCGGTATGGTCGGCGCGATCGAGGTCGTCGAGAACATCGAGACGCCCGCACCGACCGGCCCGGCGGTGCCCGACAGCGCCAAGACGCTCGGCGTCGGCGCGGCGTTCGCGATGGTCGCGACGCTGCTGATCGCGTACTTCTTCCTTCAGTTCGGCGGCGACAGCCCCGGACACGACTCCGAGGAGTAGGCTACAACAGCCCGCTTCCCCGGATCCCCTCGTAACAGTCGACGTACGTGTCGAGCACGGCGTCGTGGTCGAACCGCTCGAACGACTCGTTGTACTCGCGCCGTGGCACGTTCCCGGCCTCCGTGATCACGTCGGCCAACTCCTCCGGGCTGGTGACCCGCCGGCCGCGGTCGACGCCCTCAACCAGTTCGTGGGCGCTGGAGCCGGCCTGGTACTCGACCACGCCGAGACAGCCACACGCGAGCGCGCGGAGGAGTTCCGTCGCGAACGGCTCCGCGCTCGCGGTCTGGGCGAACACGTGGGCACCCTTGTAGATACTCACCCGCTCGCGCTCCGGAAGCGATCCGGTGAACGTGATTCGGTCGTCGATACGGAGGTCCCGTGCGGCGGTCTCGACGGCCTCGCGTTCCGGGCCGTCGCCGACGATCGCCGCCGACCAGTCCCGGCGGCGACGCTCCGCGAGTGCGAGCAGCAGCGTCCCGACGTTGGCGTGTTCGTCCAGCCGGCGGGCGTACACCACGTCGAAGCGGTCGTCGACGGGTGCCTCGCGGACCGGCTCGAGGTCGATGCTCTCCGGGACCACCCGCACTGAGCCGTCGTTCGCGCCGTGCTCCCTGACCCGCGTTCGGACCAGCTCCGAGGGCGTCGCGACGAGATCCCCCCCGTTCGCGGCGCGTTCCTGACTGCCCGGCTCGGCCGCGCCGTCGCCGAACCAGTCGACGAGGACGGGAGTCCGGAGCAGCGTGCCGACTTTCTCGGCGACGGCGACGTGGCGCGGCGGCCCGTGAACCGCGTGGACGACGTCGGCGCCGGTGCGCCACAGCGCGGCCGGGAGCTTCGCGGTGAACGCCCCCGTCGCGGGCTCGTGGGTCACGCGGCGGTACTCGACTCCCTCGTGATCGAACGTCGGGACGGCGTCGCCGCCCCACCACTGCGAACAGAGATACGTCACGTCGTGCCCGTGGTCGGCGAGCAGGCGGGCGGTTCGACGCGCTCGCTCCAGCCCCCGGCGGTCGCTGCTGTGGGCGGTCTCCATGGAGACGAACGCGACGTGCACGGCGTGGGGTAGCTTCCCGGGGGGTAAAAACAGCCCCGACTCGTTTTGGCGGTCGCACCGCCGTTCGCCACCGGTAGCTAAGTAAGGGACGAACGGGTATTACGGGTAATGGCAAACTCGACTCCGGAGGACGACCAGTCCAGCGGCACGACGGACGAGGAGCAGTACTACGCCAACCGCCTCCTGCTCATCACGTTCCTCTGGCTGGTGCTGGTGCTGGGCGGCGGCGTACTGATGATCTTCTTCATCTAGGAGCGTTCTTCGCCGGAGCACGGAGGCTCCAGCAGGGATTTCGCCGTTTTGGTTACGACACGACCACGGCGGAGTATCCGTCGCCGGAGCACGCAGGCTCCGGCAGGGATTTCGCCGTATCGGTTACAACACGACCACTGCGGAGTATCCGTCGCCGGAGCACGCAGGCTCCGGCAGTGATCTCGCCGTAGCGGTCAGAGCATCCCCTCGGCTTCCAGCCCCTCCATCACGTCGTCGACGAGCGACTCCACGTCACTGTAGGGGAACTCCTGCTGCCCGCCGAGCTTGGCGGCCAGCTCCATCGCGGTGAACGACACGTCGCCGGCCTCGAACCGCGTGCTCGGCCCCTCGGGGAGCGCGGGCACGAGATCCATCTGGCTGTCGACCGGGAAGTCGGCGCTCTCGAAGGCGTCGGTGAGCTGTGCACGGAGTTCGCGTTCGGTTTCCTCGTCGGCCATACACGCCAATGCCGCCGAACGCCGGATAAGCGTTTCCGAAACGCAGGAGAACGCACGGCGGGTTCTCACGGCGCCCGGGAACCCCCGACCGCTGGCCGGAACCGCCCCGTTTTAGACGGTTCGGCCGGAGCTACCGAGTATGGCGTTCGAGTTCGACTTCGACCTGCTGAAGCGGCTGACCGAGGAGCGGGGCGTCCCCGGCTACGAGGACCGCGTCCGCGACCTCGTGCGAGAGGAACTGGAAGCCAACACCGATCGCGTCCGGACCGACGCGATGGGCAACGTGGTCGGGACCGTTGAGGGCGACTCCGACTACTCCGTCGCCGTCGCAGCCCACATGGACGAGATCGGCTTCATGGTCAAACACGTCACCGACGACGGGTTCGTCAAGATCGACGCCCTCGGCGGCTGGGACGCCCGCGTGCTGCGCGCCCAGCGCGTGACCGTCCACGGCGAGGAGGACGTCACCGGCGTGATCGGCTCCGTCCCGCCCCACACGCTCGACGAGGAGCCCGACGGCGAGGAGGAGGTCGGCGACCGCGTCGTCGATCTCGGCCGGGACGCCGAGGAGGTCGAGGAGCTCGTGAGCGTCGGCGATCTGGTCACGATGGATCAGACGACGGTGCAGATGGGTGACTCGGTCACGGGCAAGGCGCTCGACGACCGCGTCTGCCTGTTCGCGATGCTCGAAGCCGCCCGCGCGATCGAGAACCCCGACGTGACGATTCACTTCTGTGCCACGGTGCAGGAGGAAGTCGGTCTGCGCGGCGCGACGGCGCTCGGCGTCGACGTCGATCCGGACCTCGCGATCGCACTCGACGTGACCATCGCGAGCGACATCCCGGGCGTCAGCGAGGACAAGCACGTCACGGAACTCGGCGACGGCGCCGCGATCAAGCTGAAGGACAGCTCTGTGATCACGACGCCGAAAGTCCACAAGCGCATCAAGGCGGTCGCCGAAGAGGAGGGGATCGACCACCAGATCGAGGTACTCCCCTCCGGCGGCACCGACACGGCCGGGTTCCAGAACACCAACGGCGCCAAGCCCGTCGGCGCCATCTCGATCCCGACGCGCTACCTCCACACGGTCACCGAGACCGCCAACGGCGACGACATCCGCGCGACGATCGACCTGCTGACCGCGTTCCTCGAGAGCGAGGACGGCGGGCACGACTACTCGCTGTAGCGCCCGACGGCGCTGGGGGGTCGATACCGCGACTGCCCCGGCCGCAATGACTTTTCCTCGCAAAACCCACCGTCCGAACGCATGAGCGAGAAGCCCGCTGCCGATCGGATCGCGACAGCCGAGGACTGTCCGCGCGCGAGCGGCATGCCGATGCTCGGGATGGGGACCTGGGAGCTGACCGACGAGGCGACCTGTCCCGAGGCGGTCGCGACCGCGCTGGAGATGGGGTACCGCCACGTCGACACGGCACAGGCGTACGGCAACGAACACTTGGTCGGCGACGGGATCGCCCGCAGCGACGTCGACCGGGAGGATATCTTCCTCGCGACGAAGATCTGGAACTCGGATCTGGGGTACGACGACGCGGTCGACGCCGCCTACGACGCCGTCGACAACCTCGGCGTCGACTCGGTCGACCTGCTGTACGTCCACTGGCCGGCCGGAGCGTACGACCCCTCGGAGACGTTCCGCGCGTTGGACGAACTGGTCGAGGAGGGCGTCACCGACCGCATCGGCATCTCCAACTTCGAGCCCGAGCAGATCGAGGAAGCACAGGCCGCCGCCGACCACGAGATCTTCGCCCACCAGTTCGAGTGTCACCCCCTGCTCCAGCAGGAGGCAGTGATCGAGGCGACCGAGGAACACGACATCGAGCCGGTCGCCTACTCCCCGCTGGCCCGCGGCGAGATGTTCGGCCACGAAGTCGTCAGCGACATCGCGGGCGTCCACAACGTCACCGAGGCGCAGGTGTGTCTGGCGTGGCTCCGCGAGCAGGGGATCACCGCGATCCCGAAAGCCTCGAGCGAGGAGCATCTCCACGACAACTGGGCGTCGCTCTCGCTCCAGCTCGACGACGGCGAGCTCGAACGGATCGACGCGCTCGAGGACGGCCGGCGGATGGTCGATCCGGATTTCGCCCCGTGGAACCGCTGAACCGGCTATCGAGCCGACTCTGACGCTTTCCGTTCGCACCGCAACTTTCACTTCGGCGGGACTGCTCTTCTCGCCCAATGCAAGGGCAGCGAACCGGACTGATCGACGCCATCCGCATCGACGTCGCCCGCCTCCACGCGACGTGGATGGAGCTGGTGTTCCCGCGACAGCTCGACCCCAGCAGCGTGCTCGGCCGCTGGGAGCCCGAAACCGGAGGCCAGAAGGCCGCCTACTACGCCTGGGCCGCGCTTGGGGTCCCGCTGGTGGTGATCGGCTACCCCCTCCTCCTGCTCGGCTTCGCGACGCGGTACTACGCGGGCAAGCTCGACTCCGCGACCACCCGGCTGGGGATCGTCGGCGTCGTCGGTCTCGCCGCGGTCGCGTGGGGGCTGCTGACCGTCGGCGCGTGGGTCCGGCAGTTCTCGACGAACGGGCTGATCGCCGTCGCCGCCGCTGGCGGGGTCGCCACCGTCTCCGCGGGGCTGTCGGTCGTGCTCTCCCGGCGCGGCGGCCGGCTGACGAGCGTGCTGTTCGCGTACCCGGCGGCGATGACCGCGCTGTTCCTCCCGCCGGTCGTGGCGGCGCTCTACTCCCCGGCGCTGGCGGGCGTGCTCACCGGGAGCACCAACCTCGCGATCTGGATCCTCGACAACGTGCTGACCGTGGGCGGGCTGAACGAGATCATCCGGCAGAACTTCGCGCTCGAAGGGCCCGCCTACGTGGCGATGTGGTTCGGGATCGCGGTCCCGCTGGGCTGGCTGCTCGGCGCCGTGGTCGCGCTGGCCGACGTGATCCGGCCGAAGCAGAAGAGCCGAAGCCGCTCGGGCAGCCCGGGACAGTTCTAGGACTGTTCGAGCTCGGACTCCTCGGTAGCGACGCTCTCCTCTTCGACCTCGTCGGTGACCCGGGAGGCGACCCGGACGCCGATCAGTGAGACGACGATGCCGGCGACGATGAAGCCCAGCAGCCGCTGGCCCGGCTGGAACGTGATCTCGACGGTCCACAACGAGAGCGTCAGGTGGGAGACGTCGGCCTGCTGTTCGAGGAAATAGCCCGCGAAGCCGCGGATCACCAGCCCGACAGCGACGACGCCGAACGGGAGGTTCAGCACGGGCGAGGAGAGCCCCTCGTCGCGGATTCGCTCGTCGATCAGCCGGCCCGCGGAGGCCGTCAGCGCCGCCAGCGCCAGCCACGGCACCGCGTCGTAGACGAACAACACGAACTGGATCAGCGGCGGCTCGGCGCCGGCCTCGGTCGCCGAGAGCCCGCCGAGGAACGCGCCCACCAGCGCCAGCCCGACGCCGACGGCGTACGTGACGACCGACACCTGCCCGGAGTACAGCGCCTCGCGCACCTGTTCGGGCGTGTTCTCGAGCCGGTCGTCGATCGCGAGCCCCTTGTACAGCAACACCGCGCCGAGCAGCGACGCGAGGCCGGCCATCGCGATCTCCGGCGAGAACCGGATCGCCAAGGCGGGCAGCACGAGGAGGGCGACGCCAAGCGGCACCAGGACGGTCTCGCGCATCTCCTCGTCGCCGAGGAACTGCTTGAGCAGGTAGTAGGTGGACTCGATATCCCGGGCCTGCCGGACGACCACGCGGTCGACGCCGTCGACGCCGACGCGTGACTCGACGATCGGCACCACGCGCTCGTCCTCGGCGCTGTCGACGACGACGATCGCGGATTCGGGGTCGTAGCGCTCGATCAGCTCGTCGATCTGGCGGGCGATCGCACGGTCGGCGTTCACCCGCGAGTCGGCGCCGCCGGAGACGACCGCGACGGTGGCGTCGTCGCCGTCGTCGGTCAGGTCCCGGCTAACGCGGAGGGCTTCGAGCAGGCAGTTGACGCTCGCGTCCTCGGGGTCGGCGAGCCCGACGTCGGTCACCAGCGAGCGCACCGCCTCCCAGCCGGCGACGGGCATCGCCGCACCCGTCTTGGCGCCGACGTCGTTCGAGCGGTCCACACAGAGGACCAGCGTGCTCACGGGCGGTGGGACGTGCCCCGGGACGTTAAGCTTCGGGTCGGGACCCCGTGGTCGGACACTTGTCCAGTCGCGTCAGGCGCCATCAGACGCGAAACCGGACGTCGGTCCCGCCGTCCTCGCCGGTCACGCGGCTGGCGAGGCCGGCGCCGAACGCGTAGGCGGCCGAACGAGCGCCCATGCCGACGCGGGCCAGCGGGCCGCGCTGGGGTTCGAACTCGCGGACCGACACGTCCTCACCGAGCTCGTCCTCCAGGCGGTCGGTGACGTCCTCGCGAGTGCCGATCTCGTCGACCAGCCCCATCTCCGCGGCCTCGGTGCCGAGGTAGATCCGTGCCTCCGTCTCCCGGATCTCCCCCTCGCTCAGCTCCCGCCCCTCGGCGACGCGGTCGACGAACCGGTCGTACAGCCCGTCGATCAGGCTCTGGAGGTACTCGCGTTCGTCCTCCTCGATCTCCTTCAGCGGCGTGCCGGCGTCCTTGTACTCGCCGGCGGTGAACTGCTCGTAGCTGACCCCCAGCCGATCCGCGAGGTCGGCGACGTTCGGGCGAGAGCCGATCACGCCGATCGAGCCGACGATCGAGGGCTCGCGCGCCCAGATCTCGTCACAGCCGGAGGCGATCCAGTAGCCGCCGCTTGCACACACGTCGGTCGCGTACGCGATCGTCGGCCCGTCGAAGCGCTCCGCGGCGTTGCGGATGTCCTCGCTCGGGACTACTTCGCCGCCCGGGGTGTTGAGTTTGACCAGCAGCGCGTCGACCGCGGGATCGTCGTCCGCGAGGTCGATCTGGTCGGCGATCTCGTCGGCAGTCGCCCCCACGGGACCGGTCGGGATCGGAGGGTTGCCGCCGCCGTCGCGGGTGATCGGCCCCTCGACGCCGACCTCCGCGACGTTGTACCCCGGGAACTGGCTCGCGGCGATGCTCGCCCCCGTCCGGACGGCGGCGGCTCCGAGCGCGAACACGAGCAGGATCCCCAGCAGGTCCGCGAGGTCGGCCGCGTACTCGACGAACAGCGCCCAGCCCGCGAGCAGCGAGAGGAGGGTCACGCCCGCGATCACCAGCAGGCGCCCCAGTCGGTCGGAACTGTCGGACATGCGGGGTACTGGGTCGCGATAGTACAAAAAGGGTGGCCGCGTCGACCCGTGTCGAGGGCGCCGTCGCTGGCGGACGCGGCGTCACGCAAAAACGGGAACGTTTCTCAGAAAGGTTACAGCAGGCCGGTCTTCTGCAGCTTCATCAGGTCCTCGGTGTCGAGGGTCTCGCCCTCCTTGAACTTCTGGTAGATCTCCTCGGCCTCCTCCTTCTCCTCTTCCATCTTCTGCTCGCGCTCGTCCTTGCGCTCCTCCTCTTCCTCCTTGTCGAGTTCGCGCAGGCGCTTCTGGACGCGCACGAAGTCCTCGTGGTGGCGGTCGGCCGCCTCCTGGGCCTCGACGAACAGCTCGTGCATCTCGTCGGCCTCGTCACGGATCTCGTCGGCCTCGCGGTAGGCCTCGATCATCTCGTTGTGGTGCTCCTGGGCCTTGTCCGCCAGCTCCGTCACCTTCTGGTGGTGCTGGCTGGCCTCCGAGCGAACCTCCTCGGCCTTCTCGATCTTCTCCTCGAGCTCGTCGCTCTGGTCGACCTTCTCCTCGCGCTCGGCGAGCTGCTCGCGCTTGTCCTCGATCTTCTCGATGAGTTCGCGCTCCTCCTCGGCGGAGAGCACCTCGGTCTGCTGTTTGAACTCGAGGTCCTCGATCTCCTCGCGGAGCTCCTCGGCGTCCTTGCCGTCGTCGAGCTCGAGGTCCTCCTTCATCTCCTCGACCTCGTCGAACAGCTCGTTCGCCTCGGCGTTGAGCTCGTTGCGCTTCTCCTTGTGCTCTTGGACCTGCTCGTTCAGGTCGTCACGCTTCTCGCGGTGCTCCTGTGCCTCGTCGACCTTCTCGCGGGTCTCCGCGTTCAGGTCGTCGCGCTTGGAGGCGCGCTCGGAAGCGATCTGGTTCAGGTCGTTCCGCCGATCGCGGAGCTGGCCGGCGAGCTTGATCAGCTCACCCTTGGAGCCGTCTTCCAGCTTCTCCTCGGGGAGATCGACGTTGTCCTCTTCGCTCAGTGCTTCGATGTCGTACTTCTCGAGTACGTCCTGTTTCGTTACCATGCTAATCGAACCTCTGTACCATCCGCCCTCCGGACACAGCGGACGCTCGCGGGACCGCAGTAAATCGTGGATAAGAGTTCCCGATCATTCTGCGTGCGGTGCCACCAGCGCCGGAGGCGTTCTGGTACCTGAGCGTATGGTACTCGAGTAGTTAAATTCTTCGGTGATTCACGGGTGTAATTGCGTCACACGGCCTCTACCGCCCGTCACGCTGTCTCACACCCCCTCGGAGGTCGACCCGGTCCGGCAACCACTTCCCGGGGCGTCGCCGACCACGAGACATGACCGACGCGGACGCGAGCGCCAGCGGAGGCGGGAACGGAACGACCCACGTCGAGCGGATCCACGCCCGGGGCCACGAGAACGTCACCGGCGAGCACGGGAGCACCGTCGAGGTGACCAGCGACGACTGGCTCACCCCCGCCGGCGACTGTATCGTCGGCGTCGAAGCCGACACGACCCCCGAGGCGTTCGACGACGCGTTCGTCGACGCCTGCCGGTCGGCCGACGCGACGATCAGCGCCGAGTTCGCCGTCGAGACGGCCGACGGAGCGCTGACGGACACGATCACCGGCCGCGGCGATCCGGAGCTCACGTTCGACGGCGATCGGAGCCTCGTGGGCAGAACGAGCGAGTACGTCGACGGCAGGACCGTGTTCGTCGGCGCCGACGGGGCTGCGGCGGATCTGGACCGCGAACTGATCGACGCGCTCGCGGCCGGCGCGGAGCTCACGCTGACGCTGACAGTCGAGGCGTAGCCCGCCACTGCTGCCGGGCGCTTTTTGCAGCAGCCGCGCCAAGGACGGGTATGAGCGACGACGCCGACGACCGGCCCGCGGAGCCAGCCGAGAACATCAGCGGCGGCCCCGACGGCGGCGGCGAGTCGGTGGTCCCCGGCGACGCCGAGAGCGCCGAGAGCCGCGCCGAAGCGGTCGTCGACGAACTCGGGGAGATGTACTGGCAGAAAGCCTACGGCGGGCAGGACGCCTTCGAGTGTCTGGTTCGGACGATCCTCAGCCAGAACACGAGCGACAAAGCCAGCCAGCCGGCCCACGACAGCCTGATGAGTCGGTATGGCGGTGACGAGACCGACCTCGCCGAATCGCTCGCCGACGCCGCTCAGGACGAACTCGCCGAGACAATCGCCTCGGCAGGGCTGTACAACCAGAAGTCGGAGACCATCGTCCGCCTCGCGAACCACATCGTCGACGAGTACGGCGGCGAGGACGGTTTCGACGAGTTCGTGAAGTCCGGCGATCCGGACGAGGTTCGGGACGCACTCCTCGAGATGAAGGGCGTCGGCCCGAAGACCGCCGACTGCGTACTGCTGTTCGCGGGCGGTCGCAACGGCGTCTTCCCAGTGGACACGCACGTCCACCGGATCGCCCGCCGGATGGGCCTCGCGCCCGCCGACGCCGACCACGAGCAGGTCCGACAGGCGATGGAGGCCGCCGTCCCCGGGGAGAAATGTGGGTTCGGTCACACCGCAATGATCCAGTTCGGGCGGGAGTACTGTACCGCCCGCGAGCCGGCGTGTCTCGATGGCCCGGAGGCGTGCCCGCTGGTGGAGTACTGCGACCAGGTGGGCGTCGACGAACTCTCCGGAGAGGTCGTTGATCCCTCTGAGGTCGTCGCGGACGACTAATCCTCGAACGCGGCCCGGTAGACCGCCTCGTGGGTCAGCAGCAGCGTTCCCCCCTCCGCGAACGCTGCCAGCACGGCGGCCGTCTCCCCCTCGACACGGCGTGCCATCGGTTCGATCGTCTCGTGTTCGCCGCGCAGTTCGTCGACGACCGCTCGAACCCGCGAATCCACCTCGTCGAGCGCGAGTGTCACCGACGCCTCGGCGTCCGTCTCTGACGCCGAGATCACGTACCAGATCCGCTTCGAGAAGAACGCCGCGTCGGTCTGCTGTACCTCGTTGCCGCGGTAGGTGGTTCCGTCGTATCGGTAGTAGCCGCCGAAAAACGCCGTTCTGGCCCACGAGCCGAGTTCCGTCTCGGGGTACACCCGTCGGTCCCGATCGCTCTCGGCACCGACGGCCGCGAGCGCGATCTCTCGGCGCTCCCCCGACAGCTCCGAGATCGGCGTCACCTCGGCGTCCTCCGGTGGTGACACCGCCTCCGCGCCGACGAGCAGGTCGTAGCGAACGCCGCCCTCGGCGTCGAAATCGTACCGCCCGCCCGCGTCGCCGCCCGGATCGTCGATCTCGACGCGGTCGAACACCGGCAGCGGCGGGATCGGTTCGTACGCCTGTACGGCCGGGGCGAAGTCGACCCCGGCGTGCTCACGGACCGTCGTGTCGGCGGTCGCCACGTCGCGGAGCCACGCCGGGAGGTCCGCGGGGAGCACCGTCACCGGCTCCTCTGCTGCTCTTGGGTCGGTTGGCGTGAGCGAGAACTGTCCCGACGGCGTGGGCGACTGCGTTGTCGTCGCCGTCTCGGAGCCGGTCGACGACGGCGAGTCGGTGTCGGACTGATCGTCGCCGGTCTGACAGCCGGCGAGAACGACGGCGCCGCCCAGGCCGATGAGCAGCGCTCGGCGGTCACGGTCGACGGAGGGCATCATCCCGAACTGGCGTCGGACGCGGTATATGCTTTCAGGCGCTCGGGAGAGAAGAGGGTAGCCCGTTCGCTATTTAAATCGGAACGTCTCGAGGTTCTTCGGCGCGAACGTGCGCATGTTGAACTCGTGGTACAGCGCCGAGGAGAAGTCCTGCACCGAGCTCTCGTCGCCGTGGACACAGAGCACCTTCTCCGGGCGCGGGCTCATGTTGCGCACGAAGTTCATCAGCCCCTCGCGGTCGGCGTGGCCGGAGAACCCGTCGACGGTCTCGACGTCCATCTCCAGCGTGAGCGTCGAGGTGCGGCCGTCGCGGTTCGAACCGAAGTCCGAGACCGGGATCTCGTCCCAGCCGTTCTGGATGCGTCGGCCGAGCGTCCCCTGGGCCTGGTAGCCGACGAAGGTGAGCGTGGAGTCCTCGTGGCTGCCGAGGTGGCGCAGCCAGGACATGATCGGGCCGCCGGTGACCATCCCGGAGGTCGAGAGGATGATCGCCGGCCCGCCGTCGACGACCTCCTGGCGCTCGTCCTCGCCGCCGTCGATGTGGTTGAACTGCTCGGCGAGGAACGGGTTCTCGTCCTCGTGGAAGATGCGGTCCTGCAGGTCGTCACGCAGGTACTCGGGGTAGGTGGTGTGGATCGCGGTCGCCTCCCAGATCATCCCGTCGAGGTGGACCGGCATCTCCGGGATCTTCCCGTTGCGCATCGCCTCCTCGATGACGAGCATCATCTCCTGGGAGCGCCCGACGGCGAACGCCGGGATGAGTACCTTCCCGCCCTCCTCGTGGGTTTCGTTGATCACCTCGATGAGTCTGCGCTCGGAGTCCTCCTGATCGGTCTGGTAGTCGTTCCGGCCGCCGTAAGTGGACTCCATCACCAGCGCCTCGACTCTGGGGAAGTCGTTGACGGCGCCGTTGAACAGCCGGGTGTCGTCGTAGTGGATGTCGCCCGAGAACGCCACGTTGTACAGCCCGTCGCCGACGTGGAAATGGGAGACTGCGGAGCCGAGGATGTGGCCCGCGTTGTGGAACGTGAGCTTGAGATCGGGCGCGATGTCGGTCACGTCGCCGTACTCGAGGGGGATGCAGTGCTTGATCGCCTCGCGGACCTGCGCGGACTCGTAGGGGGGCGTCCGCCCCTCCTTCGTGGCGACGTCGAGGTAGTCGAGCGTGAGCAGCCCCATCAGGTCCCGGGTCGGCTCCGTGCAGTAGATCGGGCCGTCGTACCCGTACTTGAACAGGAGCGGAATCAGCGCGGAGTGGTCGAGGTGGGCGTGGGTCAGCACGACCGCGTCGAGGTTCTGGGCGCCGGCGCCCAGCGCCTCCGGGATCTGAAGATAGGGAACCTCGCCCTCGGCGCCGGGCTTGTCGCCGCAGTCGACCAGCACGCGCGTCTCCGCGGTGTTGAGGATGAACGCGGCGCGACCGACCTCGCGACAGCAGCCGAGCGTGGTGATCCGGACCCACTGCTCGTCCTGCATCTCCTCGCGGTGGATCTGCCGCCCGACGCGTTCGAGGATCTCCCGACGCTCCTGCCGTTCCTGCTTCAGGAAGTTCCGGACGTTCGAGACGGTGGAGGACTCGATCGGCGGCGTGCGGACGACCTCGGGCGTCCAGCCCACCTCGCGGGTGATCTCCCGGAGCGTGGAGCCGTGGCGGCCGATCACCATGCCGGGCTTCTCGGCCTCGATGACGACCTCGCCGGTGTCCTCGTGGAAGTCCAGATCCTGGACGCCGGCTTCCTCCGGGATCACGTCCATCACCTTCTCCCGGGCCTCCGCGGGGCGGGAGAGCACGTCGGGATCGGGGCGGACCGTGATGCGCTTGCGAAGCTTGGAGGCGAGTTCGCGGACGAGGTTGCCGTCGCCCGCGAACTCCTTGGGGTCTCGGGTGTAGACGACCAGCTCCGGCCCCTCGTACTTCACGTCGGTGATGGAGATCGTGGACGGGATCTCTGCCTCGATCTCACTTTTCAACTCCTCGAGTTGCGTATCTACTTGACTCATGTGTCGAAGACGCTCGCGTCGACAGCGTGCCCGACGCGAGAGTGGCGGTAATTCTCTCCGGTGTAGCCGCGCGGGAAAGTACGGCGAGAACCCGCTTACCCGGAGGTATTTCCGCGCGGCAGTAAAAGCCTTCCCAAACCGATAGCGGGCCGACACGCTTTTTCCCGCGCCGGCGAACCGACGACCGTGTTCGAGGACGACCCCGTCGAGGAACTGCCGGCGGCGACGCTGTGTCACCTCGTGGACGGGGACGACGGTGAGGAGGAGACCCTACTCATCCACAAGAAACGCGGCGTCGGCAGCGGGCAGTGGGTCGGCCCCGGCGGCAAGGTCGAACCCGGCGAGACGCCCCGGGAGTGCGTGGTCCGCGAGGTGCGCGAGGAGGTCGGCATCGACGTGCTGGATCCCGAGAAGGCCGGCGTGTTCGTCTACCGCTCGGACGGCTGGGACGCCGTCGTCCACGTGTTCCGCGCGACCGAGTACGAGGGAACGCCGGAGGAGAGCGCGGAGGCCGACCCCGCGTGGTTCCCCGTCGACGATCTCCCCTTCTCCGAGATGTGGCAGACCGACCGCGAGTGGCTCCCCATCGTGCTCGACGGCGGGACGTTCCGCGGGCGGTTCGTCTACAGCGACGGCGAACCGGAGACGGTCCGGGTCGAACAGGGTGTGACGCTCGCGAGCGAGTGAGGAACACACCTTCGGACGTTTTAAGCCGCGACCACCACTTCGTCGCGGTATGAGCGACGACGACCAGACGCTCGGGATCACCGAGTCGAAGGAGTACGCCACCGGCGACTGGTACGCCGAAGTCTGTCAGAAGGCGGGGCTGACCAACTACGGCCCCGAGGGGATGTCGGGGTTCATCGTCGCCCGCCCGCGCGCCTACGGCCTCTGGGAGCGCGTGCAGGGCGAACTCGACGCCCGGTTCAAGGACACCGGCGTCCAGAACGCCTACTTCCCCCTCTTTATCCCCGAGTCCTACCTCGAACGCGAGAAGGAGATCGTCGAGGGGTTCGACCCCGAGGTCGCGTGGGTCACCCACGGCGGCCACGACGAGCTCGAGGAACGACTGGCGGTCCGGCCCACCTCCGAGTCCATCATCGCGCCGTACATGTCCCAGTGGATCCGGAGCCACCGTGACCTCCCCCTCCGCGTGAACCAGTGGGCCTCCGTCGTGCGCTGGGAGGCGACGGAGACGAAGCCGTTCTTCCGAACCAAGGAGTTCCTCTGGCAGGAGGGTCACACCGCCCACGAGACCAGCGAGGACGCGTGGGAGGAGACGCTGCTCCGCCTCGACCAGTACGAGGAGGTGTACGAGGACGTGCTCGCGATCCCCGTGATGCGCGGCCAGAAGCCCGAGCACGACAAGTTCCCCGGCGCCGACACGACCACGACGGTCGAGGCGCTGATGCCCGACGGGAAATCCGTGCAGGGCGCGACATCCCACCACCTCGGCCAGTCGTTCGCGGAGGCGTTCGACATCACCTACAGCGACGAGGACGAGGAGGAGCGCGTCGCCCACACCACCTCCTGGGGGTTCTCCTGGCGCTCGCTGGGCGCGCTGATCATGACCCACTCCGACGATCAGGGGCTCGTCCTCCCCCCGACGCTCGCCCCCGAGCAGGTCGTGATCGTCCCCATCTACCAGTCCGACACCAAGGAGGAAGTGCTTGACTACGCCGACGGGATCGCCGACGAGCTCGAGGACGCCGGCGTCCGCGTCGAACTCGACGACCGCGACGAGCGCAACCCCGGGTTCAAGTTCAACGAGTGGGAGCTGAAAGGCGTCCCCGTTCGCTTCGAGATCGGCCCCCACGAGGTCGAGGACGGCGAGATCACGGCGGTCCACCGCCCCGACGGCGAGGAGGTCACCATCGACCGCGACGGCGTCGCCGACGCGGCACAGGAGGAACTGGACACTGTCTACGCGAAGCTCTACGCCGACGCCGAGGAGAACATCGAGGCGAACGTCCGCGACGCCGACGACCGTGCCGGCATCCTCGGGACGCTCGGCCAGCACGGCGGCTACGTCCGGACGCCGTGGTGCGGTGACGAGGCCTGCGAGGAGGAGATCGGCGACCAGATGGCCGCCGAGATCGTGATGGTGCCGTTCCCCGACGACGAGGAGAAACACCACGACGACGTGCTCGCGGGCGACGCCGAGTGTGCCGTCTGTGGCGACGACGCCGAGGAGACCGCCTACTTCGCGAAGTCCTACTGAACGTCGGCTGCCGGTTTCGGAGCCCGAACCGCGACCGGTCCCGTTTCCATCGGCACACCCGGGACCGACGGCGAGTCGCCGGACGCTCTCCCCGGCCCTCGATTAGCCCGCGTAGTTGGTTGTCCGGTCGGAATCGGGAACCACTATACGTCGAAGCGTGCTAACACGTATCGTATGAACAGCAACGGAACGATGCGTGCGGTGCAGGTCCCCGAACCGGGTGGCGGGTTCGAACTCGTCGAACGAGAGGTTCCCGCGCCGGGTCCCGAGGCGGTGCGGATCGGCGTCGACGCCTGCGGGGTCTGCCACAGCGACAGCTTCGTGGAGGCGGGTAGCTACCCCGGAATCGACTACCCGCGGACGCCGGGCCACGAGGTTGCGGGACGGATCGACGCGGTCGGCGAGGACGTCACGGCGTGGTCGGTCGGCGACCGCGTCGGCGTCGGCTGGCACGGCGGCCACTGTTTCGCCTGTGAGCCGTGTCGACGGGGCGACTTCATCAACTGCGAGCACCAGACCATCACCGGGATCCACACCGACGGCGGCTACGCGGAGTACATGACCGCTCCGCGGGAGGCCCTCGCTGCCGTTCCGGAGGAGCTCGACGCCGTGGCGGCCGCCCCGTTGCTCTGTGCGGGCGTAACGACGTTCAACGGCCTCCGGAACACCGGCGCGGGTCCCGGCGATCTCGTCGCCGTGCTGGGTATCGGCGGCCTCGGCCACCTCGGGCTGCAGTTCGCCAGCCACGCCGGCTTCGAGACGGTCGCCGTCTCGCGGGGGACCGAGAAGGCGGAGTTGGCGCGGGAGCTCGGCGCGGACCACTTCGTCGACAGCGAGGCCGAGGACCCCGCCGCGGCGCTGCGGGAGCTCGGCGGCGCCCGCGTCGTCTTCGGCACGGCGCCGTCGAAGGCGGCCATCGAGTCGGTCGTCGGCGGCCTCGGCCCGAACGGCCAGCTCGTCCTCGTCGCGGGGCCGGAGGAGCCCGTCGAGCTCCCCGTCGGATCGCTCATCGACGGGCGCAGCAGCGTGAATGGGTGGGCGTCGGGGACCGCACGCGACTCGCAGGATACCTTGGAGTTCAGTGCGTTGCGGGACGTGACGCCGATGGTCGAGACGTTCCCGCTCGACGAGGCCGCGGCCGCGTTCGAAGCCATGCACGAGGGTGACGTGCGGTTCCGGTCGGTGATCGTCCCCTGATTCGGACCGCCCGCCGAGCCGGTCGTCACCCGTTACGTGGAGGTCATGTGGAGCCCGACGATCCCAACCACGATCACGCCGATGAACGCCAACCGCTCGGGGCTGGCGGACTCGTCGAACAGCACCACGCCCAGCGAGGCCGTCCCGACGGCGCCGATCCCGGTCCAGACCGCGTAAGCGGTCCCCACGGGGAGCTGCTGGACGGCTTTCGCGAGCAGGATCATCGACGCCACGAGCGCGACGACCGTGCCGGCGGTCGGCAACGGCTCCGTGAGCCCGTCGGAGTACTCGAGTCCGATCGCCCACGCGATCTCGAACAGCCCTGCCGCGAGCAGGAGGTACCACGCCATACCCGTGGCTGGACGATCCGGGGCCATAGCTCCCGTGATCGCCCGCGCCGGAGCCGAACGACTCACGGGGCTGGCAGCCCTCCAGGGTCGCATGGAGGTGGCCATCGTCACCGTCGGCGACGAGATCCTCGCCGGCGACACGCGGAACACGAACGCCGAGCGGCTCGCGCGCCGGCTCGACGAACGCGGCGCGACCGTCGCCCGGATGCTCACGATCCCCGACGACCGCGAACTGATCGCCGGGATCGTCGACGACTGGCGCCGGCAGTTCGACGCCGTGATCGTCGGCGGCGGCCTCGGCGGCACGCACGACGACGTGACGATGGCCGCCGTCGCCGACGCGTTCGGCCGCGAACTCGTGCTGGAGGCGGAGGTTCGTGAGGACCTGATCGAGCACATGGCCGACTACGAGGGCGTCGATCCCGACGATCTCGATCCCGCGGAGGTCGACCTGGATCTCGAAGCCTGGGGCGCGACGCCGGCCGGCGCGCGACCGCTTCTCAACCCCGTGGGGCTCTGTCCGGGCGCTGTCGTCGAGAACGTCTACGTGTTCCCCGGCCCGCCCGCGGAGTTCGAGGCGATGTTCGACCTGGTCGCCGAGGCGTTCGGCGGCGACGCGGTCAGCGAGACGTTCGAGACCACGGCACCTGAGGGGTCGCTGACCGACACGCTCGATCAGTTCCGCGAGCAGTTCGACCTCGTCGTCGGCAGCTACCCCTCCCGTTCGGGGCGGAACCGGCTCAAAGTCACCGGGAGCGACCCTGACGCCGTCGCCGAGGGGGTCGACTGGCTCCGGGAGCGCGTCGCGACGCCCGAGACGTAGCGCCTCGACTGCCGCGGTGCGCGTGTTTTTGCCGGCGGCGCCACACGCCCATCCATGCCCGACACCGCGCTCGTCGTCGGCGGCACCCGCTTCGTCGGCCGCCACACCGTCGAGGAGCTGCTCACCAACGACTACCACGTCACGACGTTCACCCGCGGGGAGTCCGAGAACCCGTTCGCGGATCGGGAGCCCGTCGAGTCGGTCCACGGCGACCGGACGGACCGCTCCGCGCTCGAGGACGCCCGCGACGCGGTCGACCCCGAGATCGTGATCGACACCTGCGCGTACCACCCCGGCGACGTGGAGACCGCGACGGAGGTGTTCGCCGACGCCGAAGCGTACGTGTACGTCTCCTCCGGCTCCGCCTACGACGCGCCGGACGTGCCGCTGCGCGAGGACGGGACCGCGCTCCACGACTGTACGCCCGAGCAGGCGACCGACGACTCGATGGAGAGCTACGGGCCGCGGAAAGCCGAGGGCGACCGCGTCGTCGCCCGCGCGGCCGAGCAGGGCGTGAACGCGATGGCGGTCCGCCCGATGCTCGTCTACGGCCCGCACGACTACACCGAGCGGTTCGCCTACTGGACCGACCGCGTCGCGGAGTACGACGAAGTGGTCGTCCCGTTCGACGGCGACAGCCTCCTCCACCGTTCCTACGTCGAGGACGTGGCCAGTGCGCTCCGGATCGTCGCAGAACGTGGGGACGCGGGGGAAGCGTACAACGTCGCGGACCGGAACACGTTCTCGCTCTCGCGCTCGCTCGAACTCGCTGCGGCGGGGCTGGATACCGACGTGGAGATCGTCCGGACGGGGCCGAGTGATCTCGATGCGGCGGGCGTCGACGCCACCGACTTCCCGCTGTACACTCCCCAGCCTGCGCTGGCGGCGACGGGGAAGCTGGCCGCGCTGGGATGGGAATCGACCGATCCGGCAGAGGCGGTTGCGAGGACGGCACGTGCGCATCGGGAGGAGGGTCGTGATGGCGCCGAAAACGGGCCTGATCGGGAGACGGAGGAGCGCGTTATCGAGGCGGCTCGGTAGCGGTAAGCGAGGGGTTCAGGAACGCTTGCTCTGCCGCGACAGCACTTCGATCGTAGACCACTTGCGACCGAACCGCCCCGCACAGCCCTCACACCTCCCCAGCCGACTCCTTCCCTCACTGCGTTCAGTCAGTCGTCCCTCGCGCTGTCGTACGGGCGACCCGTGCGTCGCCCGTACGGCCTGTGGGACCTTCGGTCCCACTCCGACACGCGCCACGAGGCCGCGTGCGCTTCGCGCCGACAGCGACCGCGGTGCAGTGCCGGTGGACGCCTCGCGGGCGCGATGGTCGCGCCCGAGTGGGGAGGGGTGGGGACTCGGCGCTGTGTCGGGCCTCGTGCCCGACACACTGCGGTCACAAGTGGTCATGCGTCGAGATGCTGTTGCGGTTGCTGTCCCAGTAGCCAACGAACGAGATGTCCTCGCGATCACTGTCGAACACCCCTCATCGAACAACCGTCACTCACCTCGAAAACACGAAAAACGACCTACTCCCGCTGCTCGTCGACACACTCCTCGATCGGACCGAGCACCTCGTCCGCCACCGTGTACGGGTCGCTTTCCCGATCCAACACGCGCTCGGCCATCGCCTCCACTCCCCCACGACGATCCAGTTCGCTGTCGATCAGGTCCGCCGCGTCGGCCCGGAGCAGCTGTCGGATCTCGGCGGCGTAGCGCTGCTTCGCCTTCGTCTCCCGGCGGCCCGTCTCGTCGAGCCACGCCGAGTGGTCGTCGAGCGTCTCGAGCAGTTCGTCGACGCCCTCGCCCGACTTCGCGACCGTCTCGAGCACCATCGGCTCCCAGATCTCCTCCTCGTCGGCGGACTCGGTCCCGTCGCCGGCCATCGACTCCTCGTCCGGGTGGTCCGGCTTCTCGAACCCGCCCGTGTCGAGCTTCGCCGTCGGGTCGCGCTCCATGTGGAGCATCTCCTCCAGGTCGGCCACGGTCTGGCTCGCGCCGTCCATGTCGGCCTTGTTGACCACGAAGATATCGCCGATCTCGAGGATGCCGGCTTTGAGCATCTGTACGTCGTCGCCCGAGCCGGGCTGGACGAGTACCACGACGGTGTCGGCGGTGCGGACGATGTCGACCTCGTTCTGGCCGGCGCCGACCGTCTCGACGATGATGCGGTCCTTGCCGAACGCGTCGAGCGCCTTGATCGCGTCGGAGGTGGCCGTCGAGAGCCCGCCGAGCGTGCCGCGGGCGGACATCGACCGGAAGAACACGTCCATGTCGCCGACGTTGCTCGCCATCCGGATGCGGTCGCCGAGCACGGCACCGCCGGTGTACGGCGACGAGGGGTCGACCGCGATCACGCCGACGGTCTCCCCGCGGTCGCGGTACTGCTTCGCGAGCTTGTCCACAAGCGTCGACTTCCCCGCGCCGGGGGAGCCGGTGACGCCGATCACGTCGGCGTGGCCGGTGTGCTCGTGCAGCTGTGAGACGATATCGCGGTACCCCGGCGCGCGGTTCTCGACTTTGGAAATGACGCGGGCCAGCGCGCGGTGTTTGCCCGCGAGGAGCTCGTCGACCAGCTCGGTCTCGACGGCCGCGTTCATCGCTCGGGCGCGTGCGCCTCGACGAACTCGACGGTCTCCTCCATCGGCGTGCCGGGGCCGAACACCTCGGCGACGCCCATCTCCAGCAGCTCCTCCTTGTCCTCGTCGGGGATGATCCCCCCGACGAGCACGAGCGTGTCGTCGAACGCGTCGTACTCCTTCAGCCCCTCGATCACCTTGGGGACCAGCGTGTTGTGCGCGCCCGAGAGGATCGAGATCCCGAGCACGTCGACGTCCTCCTGGACCGCCGCCTGGACGATCTCCTCGGGCGCGCGGTGGAGCCCGGAGTAGATCACCTCGAAGCCGGCGTCGCGGAACGCCCGCGCGATCACGTGGGCGCCACGGTCGTGGCCGTCCAGCCCGACTTTGGCGACGAGACAGCGGATGGTTCGTTGCTCCTGATCTGCGCTCATTGGGGGCTACTTCGCCCGGCGGCGGTTTCACTCTAACGGGTCGGCAGTGCCGGGCGGTCGCCGTCGACTGTCCCGACTGCACGACTGTCCAACTGTTCGCATACCACCGAAGGATTGAAGATAGATAGTGACCATTGGTAACACGCAACAATGGACGACTCGTGGATCGAGCACAGTAGCGGCGAGAAACTGTACGAGTGTTCGGACTGCCTCGGCCACCACACCAGTTCCGACAGGATCAGCGTCTGTCCGGAGTGTGGCGGACCGGTCGAGAACCTCTCGAAAGCCCGGGCTGAGTGAGTGCGGTTGCCGGCGGTTTCTGGCACAACGGTGAAGGAACCGGGCCACCATCTCGCCCCATGGATCGGCCCGCCCCCCGCCTCGGCACCGAGGGGAAGACGTTCGGCCAGCGCGTCGGCGCGTTGCTCCTCGACCTCCTGCTGGTCGGTGTGACGTTCGGCGTCGTTGCCGGGCTGGCCACTGCACTCGCGTTCGTGCTCGTCGCGGATCCGACGAGCCCGCTCGCGGTCGAGGTTGCCGTTCTCGTACTCCAGTCAGTCACCACTGTCGTCGGGCTGGCGTACTTCGTCTACACGGAGGGTGCGTACGGCCAGACGCTCGGCAAGCGTGCAGTGGGACTCGTGGTCGTGACCGAGGACGGCGAGCCGATCGGCTACGGCGACGCGCTGGTCCGGAACGTGCTCCGGGTCGTCGACGCGTTGCCGGCGTTCTTTCTCCTCGGCGCGGTGCTGATCGTCGTCACCGATCGCGGGCAGCGCGTCGGTGATCTGGCCGCGGAGACGGTGGTCGTCGAAGCGAAGTGAGAAAGTGGGCGGAGAACCACAGGAACGTTTTCAACACCGTTGATGTCGTACTTCGCTGAACGGTGCTCGACACGGTGGGAGACTGCTTTTCAGAAAACAGGGCAGCCGCTCGCTACCGATCGCCCGATTCGAGTTCCGGGTTCCGTTCCTGGTCCCGCTGAATGTTCTCTACCTCGTCGTATCCTTCCCGCTCGATGAAGATGTCCAGATCCTCGGCGAGATCTTCCAGTTCGAGGATGACGTTTTCCTCGTGGGTCTCCACTTTCTCGCGGTTCTCCTGGGTGAGCTGCTCTTTCACCTTCTCGTTGAATGCGATTCGCTCCTCGAACCCGGCGTTCCACCAGCGTCCCTGAATCCTGTCAATCTCGTCCCGGTGGTCTTTCAGACTCCGGTCGACAACGCCACGGAGATGCCAAATAAGACCGCTTGACACCTCGACTCGGTTATTCGGGTCCTGAGCGATGTCGTTGTTCCACCGTTTGACTTCCTCGACGAGTTCCCGTCGTAGTGCCCAGTGCAGATCCCGTAGCTGTGCAGTATCCACCCGCACGAACGTTTCACCGGCGAAAACGACGGACATCTCGCTGTGCATGTTCGTCTTCTCGACACCGTCGTCAGTGACTTTCCGTTCGCTGACCTCCCCGCTGAGGAGGACACGGATCTCACTTCGTTCCGTGATCGGGAATTCTCCTCGCTTGGTCTGCATGTATCCGTAGATCCCTGCACCGATAAGAACGAGCCCCAGGAATCCGATCGGGAGGCTGTTCGAGATCTGAAGCAGGAATATCACACCGAGGAGGATGCTGATAATCCCGTATCCAGCGTAGGGACGATACGTCAACGTACTGAATCCGAGGGGTTCCCAGTCGGAGTACGCTTTCAGCCTTCCAGTGATCGTCCCTGTCTTCTGTCCAACACTTTCCTTGTCGATAGTGAGATCAGTGTCTTGGTGACCCTGAATGTGGTATTTGAATCCGAAATCCGTCTGCACCTCTTCGAGGCGTCGTTTCAGTTTCCGATAGAAACCACGAGGATTGACTCCGCTGTAATCGCCTTCAACGAAAGTATCGGCTTCTCGGAGCTCTTGGCGAGTGAATTCAGGAACTTTTCCGTCAGAACTCATGTCAAGCGAAGGTATACCAGTCGGAACATAAAGTTTGAGAATACATTTAAGAATATTGCTACTTTATATACTTTTAAATATTCGATTATCGAGCAATCACAGGTCAATACAGCATCTCTAAAGAGGATTCACCTGAGAGTTCTCACTGCCGAGAGAAAACGAACGAGGCAGCTTCTTACGCCGTTAAGTTCCCGTAATCGGTATTAACGGCGTTATCGGTGTCGGCGACCTTGCCGAAGGCGGCGCCGAACATGTAGAACGCGGCGACCTGCACGTAGAACTGGACGATCGGGCCGACGAGGAACAACAGCGGGAGAGCAAGTATCCCGACGACCGACAGCACTAGGACGAGTGTCAGCGCCGAGAAGAGGATCTGGACCCCGGCCGCGAGCACGAACGGGATCAGCCACGCGACGAGGTAGTCGCCCGTGAGGATCACCTGCTTGATCGTGCCGAAGTCGAACGCGGCGCTGAAGGAGTCCTCGAGCGCCATGTTCGTCAGCGCCGCCGGGATCAGGTAGTAGAGCACGAACATCGCGACGAAACTCACGAGCAGCCCCAGCAGCCCGATACTGCCGAGGATTCCCGCGGCGGTGTCGCTCCCGGTGGTCCCGCCACTCCCGGCGACGACGATGCTGACGAACACCAGCACGAACGGGAGGATACCGTAGACGATCCCCACGGCCGTCGCTTTCAGGCCGTCGACGATCATCTCACCCCAGTTCTCGAACGCCGGGGGCTCCTCCTCGCCGCGGGCGGCGTCGCCGAGCACCCAGACCAGATAGCCCAGCAGCGCGAACGCCGGGATGATCAGGAAGCTACCGAACCCCAGCAGTCCACCGATGAGGACTCGTCCGAGCGCGCTGTCACCCTCCAACGGGTACGAGAGACCTTCTTCGAGCATATACGGCTGAAAGCCTCTCGATACTGACTTAACAGTTTCCCTGATTGGGACCGACGCGTAGGCTGTAGTCTACGAGGGACCGTAGACGCCGGTGTGGGACTCCCGACGGGTCCCGATCCGCTCCGGGGCCAGTCGGTAGAACTCGAACTCGACCGTCTCGAGCGGCTGGTCGAAGATGTCGACGTACTGGAGGTCGACGCGTCGGAGCCCTTCGAGGCTCTCGATCGCGACCGAATCCGCCGTCGTGGGCTCCAGTCGTCCCTGCGCGACGACGCTCTGCCATCGGTCCTCGGGACTGCCGTACGCGACGAACGTCACCGGGCGGTCCGCGAGATCGCCCTTCCGGCTGTCGCTGCCCGCCGCGAGCCGGAAGTAGAACGTCCCCGTCGAGTCGTCGTAGCCGTAAGACACCGGCACGGAGAAAGGTGGTTCGTCGTTCGAGGTGTTCAGCGAGAGGACGCCCGTCCCCCCCGTTCCGAGGAACGCGTCCCGCTCCTCGTCGGTCATCTCGTTGGGGTGGTCTGTGCTCATGCCCTCCTGTAGGTGCCGCGACGTGAAAGGCGCTCGCTGCGGTCCCACCGACTGGGAGCGAACGGGTCACGATCCGGATGGAGGCTGGTCCGGAAACGGCAGCGACGGGCTGGGCCGCGACGGCTCAGACGTGCTCGTCGAGGAACTCCACCACCGCGGAGTACGCCTCGATACGGTTCTCCAGTTTGGCGAACCCGTGGCCCTCGTCGGGGAAGATCAGCTTCCGGACCGGAACGCCCTGGTCGCGGGCGTCCTCGACGATCCCTTCGGCCTCGCTCACGGGCACGCGCGGGTCGTTCTCGCCGTGGAGCACGAACAGCGGCGCCTCGATGTTCTCGATGTTGTTGGTCGGCGAGATTTCCTCCAGGAACTCTCGGTCGTCGTCGAGGCTGCCGTACTCCGCCTCGCGCAGCGAGCGCCGCCAGTCGCTGGTGTTCTCGAGGAACGTGACGAAGTTCGCGATCCCCACCACGTCGACGCCCGCGGCCCAGAGGTCGGGGTACTCCGTCAGCGCCGAGAGCACCATGAACCCACCGTAGGAGCCGCCGTAGGCGACGATGCGGTCCGCGTCGGCGTCGGGGTGGTCCTGCAGCCACTCCACCCCTGCCTTGAGGTCCTTCACCGAGTCCATGCGGTTGCGCACGTCGTCGAGTCCGGCGTACTCCTTCCCGTACCCCGAGGAGCCCCGGACGTTCGGCTCGAACACCGCGTACCCGTTGTTGAGGAAGTACTGCTTCACCGCGTGGAACGAGGGGCGGCGCTGGCTCTCCGGGCCGCCGTGGATGTCGACGATGACCGGACGTTCGCCCTCGGCGTCCTCCGGCACCGAGAAGAAGCCGGGGATCTCCCGACCGTCGAACGTGGGCACGTGGACCAGCTGCGGTTCGACGAACGTGTCGCGGGGGATCCCCGCCGTCGCGGCGTTCGTCCAGCGCTCGCTCTCGCCGGAGAGCACGTCGGCGACGTGGACGTTCGTGTTGTCGGCGCTGGCGGTGACCGTCACGGCGTACCGGTCACCGTCCGGGCCCCAGTCGACGCCCGCGACGACACCCTCGGGGAACGACGTGTCCTCGGCCGGGTCGATGCGGTCGGCGTCGACCAGCTCGCCGACCGAGAGGTCGGTGTAGCCGTCGACGTTCCGGGTGTACACGACGCGGCGGCTCTCCTCGTGGATCGAGACGCCGTCGACGTTCCACTCGCCCCCGTCCTCAACGACCGTGAACTCGCCCTCCGAGAGGTCCAGTCGTTCGAGCCGGAGGGTGTCGGAGTCGTGGTCCGTGACCATGTACAGCGAGTCGCCCTCGGGCCCCCACTCGACGCTGCTGAACCGCGCACGCCCCTCGTGGGGCGTGACGTGGCTGATCCCGCCGTCGCTCACGTCGAGCACGTGCACGTCGTGGTCGAAGCTGGAGTGGGCTTCGTGGACGAGCAGGCGGTCGTCGTCGGGCGACCAGCCCGACAGCGAGAGCCAACCGTCGCCCTCGTGGACGAGCTCGGCGTCCGCACCCACGCCCTCGCGGTCCTGTACGTAGATGTCGAACACCGTGTGGTCCCGGCGGTTCGAGGCGAACGCGAAGCGCTCGCCGTCGCTGTCCCAGCCGCCCCAGCGATGTTTCGCGTCGGGGCGCCGCGTGCGGTTGGTGATCTCCCCGGTCGCGGCGTCGAGCGTGTACAGCTGGGCGCGCTCGTCGCCGCCCTGATCCTTCCCGAACGCGAACTCCTGGCGCTCGGGCGAGTAGTCGACGAACGTGACGCGGTCGTCGTAGAACGTGCGCTGGACGGGCCACTCGCCCGGGCCGTCGACGGTCCAGATCTGTGCGGTGCCGGTCGTGTCCATCAGGAACGCCAGCCGCTCGCCGTCGGGGCCGAACGAGCCGCCGTACGCGCTCCGGACGTTGAGGTACCGTTCGATGTCGTACGTTGTCACGACTCGTCGGTTCGCGGTGTGGGGCAAAGGTAGTTCGGGTCGCGGGCACCCCGCTGGGGCCGCGCCGGCGGGAGCAATGCGCCGCCGGCGAGCCGTTGAAGAGGCTGCCGACCCTACGGGGGGGCGTGCTCCCCGCCGTCCCCACCACGCTGCCGTCGTGGCTGGTCTCGGGCCTGCTGCTCGGCGTCGCCGCCTCCGTCGTCGTCGCCGTCGTGTTCGCGCTGGGCGAGCGGTACATCCCCGACCCGGAGCGGAGCGGGCGCCGCGTCGGCGGGCCCGGCCGGCAGCGAGCCGAGATCCGCGCCGTGTTCGACGCCGCCGACGAGCCGTTCCTCGAGGACTACGAGCTCGGCACCACCACGGTCGCGTTCTACCTCCCGGACCGGGACGTCGCGATCACGTTCGACCCGCGGGCGTACCTCCGGCTGGTCGACGGCCCCACACACGTCGTGCTGTGTGAACACGAGGTGCCGGGCGCCACGATCGCCCACCGCCTCCCGTTCGACCTCGGCGTCGACGCGCGCTCGCGGGCGACCGGTGCCGGGCCACGCGGCGGGCGCTCGGGGCCGCGCGGCGCTCGTGCCCGTGCGGGGCCGGGCGGGGCTCCTGGTGCAGCCCCCGGCCGCGGCGATCCGGTGGGCGACGCGTTCGAGTTCCTCGAACTGGAGCGCGACGCCGACGCCGACGAGGTGCAGTCGGCCTACCGCGAGCAGGTGAAGGATCTCCACCCGGACCAGGGCGGCAGCGAGGAGGAGTTCAAGCGACTGCAGGAGGCGTACACCACCGCGAAGGAGTACGCCAGCTGACGCCACGGACGACTTATGGTCGTGGGCACCCTCCCTCGGGGTATGGCAGAAGAAGTGCTGTTCAAAACCGAAAGTAGCAGGAGCCGGAGCGAGATCGCCGACTACCTCCGGCAGGTGGCGGACTCGCTGGACGGCGGCGGGGAGATCAGCCTCCAGGCCGGCAGCGAGTCGGTCAGCCTCAACCCCCCGGAACGGCCGACGTTCGAAGTGAAAGTCGAACGCGAGGGGCCGGCCGACCGGCCGGAGAAGAGCATCGAGTTCGAACTGGAGTGGACCGAGGGCGAAACCGGGAGCGAGAGCGGCGGCGAGCTGCAGATCGAGTGATCAGCCACCCTCGACGACGTACTCGGTGTCGCCGTCCCGCAGCGTGTCCGTCACTCGGCCGACCTCGTCGCGAGTGACCGCGACCACGACCTCCTGTCCCCGAGCCGCGGCCTCGGCGGCCACCTCGCCCGCGCCGGCGGCGACGGCGGGCGGGTAGTCGATCCGCCGGAGCGCGACGACCGCCTCGATACCGCTGGCGAGCACCAGCTCCGCGGACTCGCAGGCCGCTGCGAGCGCGTCGGCGTCGACCCCCCGGCTCCCGCCGGCCCGCACCGGCGGCACCTGGTAGACGGTAACCGTGCCGGGCGCCATGTCGATGACGCCCTCGAACCCCGTGACGCCCACGTCGGTGCCCGCCTCGGCGTCGGTCGTCGCGACGCCGGTTGCCGCTCCCTCCTCGCCCGGCGTCGCGTGAAGTAGCCCGTTCCGGATCGAGAGCGAGACCGTGTCGCCGGCTTCGACGTCCTCGACCGCGATGGCGGCGTCCTCCTGCAGGCTCTCCAGCACGTCGTCGGTGACGTGGTCGACGTACCGCCGCAGCGACTTGGCCTCGCGGAACAGCCAGTCGACGCCCTCCTTGGTGACGCGGTAGCGCGAGCGGCCCTCCTTCTCGACCAGCCCGTCGTCGACGAGTTCGCGGATGTACTCGCTGACCGCCTGGCTCGTGACGCCGACGGCGTCGGCGATCTCGCCCTGGCTCACCGCCGGCTGCCGGTCGGCGATCTCCGCGAGGATGCGAAAGCGGCTCGCAGTGCGTTTGTCCGCCAGCGCGTCGCTCATGGGCAAAGCGTCGTCCGGGGTCTACATAAACACCGGCCTCCCTGTACGCCGTGGCCGGGTCTCGTGCCCGCTTCCGACAGCGCGTCGCTCGTCCCGTCGTTCGACTGGTGGTCCCCGTCCGCCGCCCGCGGAAGCGGCGAACCCGGCCGGAGCCGACAGGTGATAGCCCTCGCCACGCGACCGAAGGAGTATGGCAGACTGGATCGCGGAGACGTTCCGCAGCGACACGGGCTGGAACCACCTCGAAAGGCTCGTCGACATCGGCAACCGCATGGCGGGGCAGCCGGGGGAGATGGAGGGACTCGAGGCCACGCGCGGCGCGTTCGCGACGGCGGGCGCCCGCGACGCCCGTGTGGAGACGTTCGACCTCGCGGGGTGGGTCCGGGGCGACAGCTCCATCGCGACCCCCGAGACCGTCGAGGAGTCCATCGCGCTCCCGCGCGGGCCGGCGGGCGAAGTCGACGCGGAGCTGATCGACCTCGGGGCGGGGCTCCCTGCGGATTTCGAGGCGCACGACGTCGAGGGGAAGGTCGTCCTCGCCACCTCGGACGTGCCGGAGTACTTCGACCGCTACATCCACCGGACCGAGAAGTACCAGTACGCCGTCGAGGGCGGCGCGGCGGCCTTCATCTACGCCAACCACGTCCCCGGCGAACTCCCGCCCACGGGCAGCGTCGGCGGCAGCGACGGCGACCCGTACGGCGACATCCCGGCAGTCGGTGTCTCCGCGGAGACCGGCGCGCGCCTCGCTCGGCGCTTCGACGGCGACGAGGTGACGGTTGCCGTCGAGTGTGAGACGCCCGAAACCGAGTCGGGCAACGCGGTCGCCGAGCTCGGTCCCGACACGGAGGAGGTGGTGATCCTCTCCAGCCACGTCGACGCCCACGACATCGCGGAGGGCGCGCGGGACAACGGCGCCGGCACGGCGACGATCGTCGAGATCGCGAAGGCACTCGCCGCGCGCGAGGACGACCTCGACACGCGGGTGAAGTGTATCGCCTACGGCGCCGAGGAGGTCGGCCTCGTGGGGTCGGAGCTGGCGTCGGAGACCGCCGACCGCGACGCGATCCGAGCGACCGTCAACGTCGACTCCAACATGGGGAGCCGGACGCTCGAACTCACCACCCACCGCTTCGACGAGCTCGCTGCCGCCGCCGAGCGGGTGAGCGAGCGGTTCGACCACCCGATATCGACGGTGCCGCGGATGGTACCCCACTCGGACCACTGGCCGTTCGTGCGCTGGGGCGTTCCGGGGTACACGGTGTCGAGCGTGTCCGACTCCGCGGGCCGTGGCTGGGGGCACACCGAGGCCGACACGCTCGACAAACTGGAGAGTCGGACGTTGCGTGAACAGGCGATCCTGCTCACGGAACTTGTGGTGGAGGTGGCGGACAGCGAGGTGACGATCGAGCACGCCGACGCGGAGACGATGGCCGGCTACCTGAAGGAGGAGGACCAGGCGATCGGGATGAAGAAAACGGGCGACTGGCCGTACGAGTTCGAGTAACGGTTCTCGGTCGTTTTCGGGAGGAGTGCTCGATGGGGCGGGTACTGAGACGGTGGTTTCGCCTGCGACAACAACCGCGAGAGCAGCTCAATCGTTGGCCACTTGTGACCGCACCGCCCCGCACAGCCCTCACACCTCCCCAACCGACTCGCTCACGTCCGTTCACTCGTCCCTCGCGCTGGCTCGTCCACGGAGGGACTCGCGTTTCGCGCCGACAGCCACGGCGGTGCGGTGGCGGTGGACGCCTCGCGCTCGCCACGTTGGCGAGCGCGGGGGGAGGGGTGGGGACTCCATGCTGCGGTCGCAAGTAGTCTACGAACGAGACACCGTTGCTGTCGCGGTCGCTGTCTCAGTGGCTAACGATCGAGAGGCAGTCGCTGATACCGAAGAGCGATACTGTCAACAGAGACATCGAACGAGCCAACTCGACCCACGAACGACACACAGACCACCGTCGTTTTACCCGGCCCGCCCGACGACGCGAGCATGACCCAGCCGACGCCGATCAGTCGGGTCAGCCTGCGTGGGGCGGACGCCGACCTCCCCTCGCTTTCGCTCGACGACGACGACGCCGACGCGATCGTCGCCGTCGGCCAGGACGCGGTCGAACGCGCCGCCCTCGGTGACGACGGGCTGCCGATCCTCGCCGTCGACGCCCAAGACGGCCGTCACGGGGCGACACGCGACCGACTCGACGCCGCCGCCACAGCACTCGCCAACGGAGCCTACCGTAGCGTCAGCCACCCAGTGCTCGGCGTCGACGTGAACGGCGACCGTATCGGCCGCGCGGTGTTCGACGCCACGCTGATGACCAGCGAGCCCGCCCGGATCTCCGAGTACGCGCTCTCGGTCGAGGACGAGCCCCTGTTCGACGTGCGCGCTGACGGCGTCGTCGTCTCGACGCCGCTGGGGTCGGCCGGCTACGGTCGCGCGGCCGGCGGACCGGTGGTCACCCCCGGCGGCGGCCTCTCGGTCGTTCCCGTCGCCCCGTTCTCGACCCGCGTGAGCCCGTGGGTCGTGCCCGGCCCGCTCACCCTGAGCGTCGAGCGCGACGAGGGCGACGTGTCGCTGTTCGTCGACGGCGACGAGCGCCGCCGGGTCGGACCTGACGACCCCGTCGAGATCGCCGTAATCTCCGAGTTCACCTGCCTCCGACCGCTGGTCGAGTAGCCGCCGGAATTGGAAAAGCACTAAACCGTCCTGTGCCGATATGCGGGTATGACCCCACTGCAGTTCGCCGTCCCGGTCGGGGCGCTCGAGTCGGTCTCCGGAGCGCTCCCCTACGTGATTCTGGCGCTCGTACTGGTCAACTTCGCCACGCGGCACCGCGCGTTCAGCAGCTACAAGCGCGCTGCCAACGACGGCGCCGACACGCTGGACCGCTACACGCCCCACGTCGTCGTTTCTGCCGTGCTCGTGCTCGTCTGTCTGCTCTATCTGGTGATCGAACCCCACTCGGGGATGGTGATCTCCGTGCTCGCGATCGGGACAGTCGTCGCCGACCTCTTCGAGTTCGAGGCCCGGAACGTCGAGGCCCGGAACAACCTCGACGTCGAGCGACCCAAGGGTGCGATCACGTTGTCGATCCTCGCCCTGCTGTACGCCGCCTACCTGGCCCTGTTCTGGGTGATTCAGGGGCCGTGGGAAGCGATCATCTAACGACGCCGCCGACGACGTTCGAGCGCTGACGCGCGCACTGCTTTCTCCGCCGCATCTTCCGGCCAGCGCCGTCGCCGCTCCTTCAACGCCGGGAAGTACTACGGAGTTCGCCTTCGGACACTCTCGCAGTCGAGGAGCGACGCACGTCGGCAGTGACTCCGGAGGGGACGTTCGATGGCTCACGGCTCGCCACCACACGCGCAGGGACGGCGCCGTAGTCTGTCCGCTGTGGAGACTGCGTCGACGTGGAGATCGTCGAGAGAGCGACAGCTGTAGGTGCGGGCGTTGGCGGGAGAAATAGGGAAGCGCTACTCGTCGACGACCAGTGCCTCGCGGGCCTGCCTGCCCGCGGGGATGATCACCCAAAACGTGAACGCGCCGATCAGGGCGGTCCAGAACATCAGGTCACCCAGGAAGATCCCCAGCGAGTCGAACACCGTGCCGGGATCCTCGGGCGGTGCCGCCACCAGCTGGCGGGTGCTATCGAAACTGGGCGTGCGGTACCACGCCGCGGAGATCATCCACACGAGGGAGGCCACGCTGAACAGCGCGAACCCCTTCATGAACTCGTCAGCCATTATCGGAAACTGGGCCGCGAGCCCTCTTCAGCGTTTCCCATCCCGTCGGCGACTACGCCGACTCGTCGTCCATCTCCGGCGCCTTGAACCGAGTCCCGAGCACGTAGACGGCGGCACCGGTCGCGATCGAGAGCAGTCCGGCGACGGCGAAGGCGCCCGAGAGCAGCGAGTCCGAAACCGAAAGCGAGAGCGCGGCGAGTATCGAACGGACGAACCGGCGGAGCAGTCCGGTGCCGAGCGCGGCGGCGTCTAAGAGCAGGAAGCCGAACACGACGGCGAACACCGCGATCAGCGTGGAGAAGACGGTGACGGTCTTGTAGAGCCGCATGGGCACCTCAACGTCGCGCCCGTCACGGCCCTCGGTTCGGCGATCGTCGTCGGCCACGGCCTACTTCGGGGGCCGCAGCCGGTAGTAGCGGCGGTTGAGGTCGTACATGTACCCCTCCCGCATCGTTTTCAGCACCGCGTAGGTGATCCCGGCCATCACGATCGGCACGAGGAACGTCAGGTCGAACAGGAGGGTGACGTTCATCGGCATGATGTTCTGGATCGACAGCAGCGAGATGGTGAACGCGAACGTCAGCCCGCCGACGCCGACGGCCGCCCAGAACGGCTGCTCGACGGGACGCCGGGCGCTCCCCTTGTTGAGGAACGGGACGATCGCGATCGCGCCGACGATCACGACGTTCGCCATCACGCCGTACGTCCGGTCGGCCATCAGCTTCTGGCCGCCCAGCAGCGAGATAGCGGGGTTGAGGTCACCCAGCTTCAGCAGGCCGAACGACCAGTAGAGGTACCAGTCCGGCAGGATGATCGACGGCGTCGAACTCGGGTTCGCCGGCGCGCCGATGTGGGGCGGCAGCGTCGCCGACAGCAGCAGCAGCATGCCGACGAAGAAGCAGGTCAGCGCGAGGTTGCGGATCAGCTCGTGGGGCCACGTCGGGAAGCCGAGCACGTCGCGCTCGACGTACGTCGACTCCTCGCGCAGGTCCTGATCCTCGCGGCGGGCCCGCTCGAAGTACTCGTAGGTGAGACGGGGGAGTCCGGCCCGACGACTCTTCCGCTCACTCCAGGTGGGCGTGTCGTCGTCCGGGGGGACGATCCCCGTCCCGCCGTCGGTTCGTGCGTCGGAGTTGGTGTCGTCGCTCATGGTATCAGTGGGGTTCCGCGATGCCCTGCATCCAGACGATAGCGATGTGGATCCCGATCAGCGCGGTCACCACGAACGGGAGCAGGAACACGTGGAGGAAGTACATCCGCTGGAGCGTCGGTGCGCCGAGCGAGAAGCCGCCGAACACCAGCTGGGCGACCCACTCGCCGACGACGGGGATCGACAGCGCCATCTCGACGCCGATCTGTCCCGCCCAGTAGGCGAGCTGGTCCCACGGCAGCAGGTAGCCCGTGTACCCGAATCCCATCGTGAGGCTGATCAGGACGATCCCGAGCAGCCAGTTCAGCTCGCGAGGCTCCTTGTACGCGCCGGTGAAGTACACCCGGAGCATGTGGAGGAACACCGCCGCAGTCATCACCTGCGCCGACCAGCGGTGGATCGAGCGCAGCATGAAGCCGAACTGGAGGTCCTGCATGATCATCGCGATCTGGGAGTACGCGACGGTACCCGGCTCCGCAGCGGCCGCCGACGGGGCGTAGTAGAACCCCAGTAAGGCGCCGGACAGCGCCGCGACGACGTACGCGAGCGTCGAGAACGACCCCAGCGCGTACAGCGGGTACCAGTACCAGAACTTGTTGTCGAGGTTGTACTGTTCGGTGTGGCTCTTGGGCATCTGGAGGTTGACGCGGTAGTACATCGTCTCCAGCAGCTCCAGGTAGTCGACGATGCGGAACCGCTTGTCGAGCCAGATGAGGGTGAACAGATACCCTTTCTCGATGGGGGAGAGCTGCTTCTCCTCCATCCAGCCGAGATGGTCGTGTTCGTCTTTCTCTTTGAGGCTCATTGGTTATCGCTTGTAGTAGGGGTACACCGCGCGCTTGATCTGGTCCCAGACGCCGGCACCCTCGAGCTCCTCGCCGTCGGCCTGGTCGCCGCGGATGTACAGGTCCTCCCACTTGCGGCGGCGCTTCTTGACCACCATCACGTCGGGGAGGAACTCCTTGCGGTACAGCGCGAGGATGAAGGCGAGGTCGATGAACACGATGGCGAGCAGGCCACCGAGGAACATGTTCCCGTCGGCGGTCAGCCCCCAGCCGGAGACCAGCCCCCAGGTGAACATGAACACGAAGACTATCTCCAGCAGCGTCAGCAGCACGATCGCGATCGCCGCGGCCGTGCTCTCACGTGCCGGCTCGTAGCGGTGGATGTCGCCGTAGGTGGATCCCGACGTGGACATCACTCACCACCCCCGGTGTTGCCGGTGTTGGGCGACTCGCCGTACTTGAGCACGTAGAACGTGAACACGATGCTGACGAACATCATCAGGATGGTCGCCGCGCCCACCCAGTGGGGGTGGATCGGGGCACCGATCTCGTGGAGCTCCTTCTCGCCGCCGCCAGCGCCGCCGGCCGGCAGCTCCTCGACGACCTCGATGGAGCCGACCATGCCCGCGGACTCGTGGGGAGTGCAGACGTACTCGTAGGTGCCCGTGGTCGTGAACGTGTGGGAGTACTCGTGGCCGGCGTTGAACGTCGTCCCCGGTTCACCTTCGCCATCCCATTCGGCGCCTTCGGGAATGCTCTCGGGGTAGACGTTGTGGTTGTTGCTGTCCCAGACCCAGCGCACCGTCGTTCCGGTGGCGACAGTCAGATCGGCCGGTTCGAACGTGAGGTCCCCGCCGGGGCCGACGACCACTTCTTCCGTCGGGCCGCCGCCCCCGCCGCCTCCGCCGCCCTCGGTGCCGGTGGTCGTGCCGGTCCCTTCCTGGCCGGCCGCGACCCCCGAGCCGAGGGCGACGGCTCCGCCGGAGCCGCCAGTCGCTCGGAGAAAATCCCGCCTCTTCATACGGCCAAAACGTGGGACGGCCGGCGCTTAAACCCTCCGTTTCGAACCACCCTCGAGCGCGTCGACGGGGCCGCGATGCAGCCGCGAACGGGGGTCTCAGTCGACGCGATCCTCGTCGGCGTCGTCGCTCAACTGCGGGACGAACTCCGGGCGCTCGCCCGCCTCCTCGACGGCCCGGAGCCGGTCGCGGTACTCCTCGGCACGGAACCGATCCGAGAGCCGGGCGTTGGCGACGACGGTGAACAGGAACACGCCGATCAGGGCGAACAGGATGCCGACCACTGGGGCGATCACGCCGCCCTGTGGCACCTCCGGCTGGAGGTCGAAGAGGAGCGAGCCGATCACCAGCCCGATCCCCGCGAGGATCTGTGCGGCCGCGACCAGCTGTAGCATCGTGTTGCCGAGCTCGCCCGACCCGGACTCGACGTCCTCGGGGTCGGGCAGGCTCGGGTTCTCCGGCGGGGTGGGGACCTCGTACTTCTCCATCGAGCACAGCGCCACCGACGGCTCGACGTCCCGGAGCACGGTCCCCTCGCCCTCGACGCTCCCGTCGGGGTTGACGATGGCGTACCCCTCGTCGGAGTAGGCGAGCAGCCGGTCGCCCTCGGGGCCGGGGTGGCGCTCGAGTCGCGCGAACACCTCGCGAGTGGCGATCCGGTTCTGGAGGTCCTGCTCGACACGGTCGATCAGCTCGGCGCCCGTGATCCAGGTGTCGGGGTCGAACGCCGCCTCCCACTCCTCGCGCTCCATCTCCGCCATGTCGGCGGGGCCGAAATCGTCGAAGTCGTACTTCTGTTCGACCTCCTCGCGCAGCGATTCGAGGTCCGTCGTCTCGGCGGCGTCGCCCGTGTCGGCGTCCGCGCGTGCCCGCCCCGGGGCCTCGTCGTCGTCGGAGGGGTCGGCCATAGCGGACGTTGGACTGGCGCGCCGTTAAGCGCTTCGCGAACGCCCCGCGAGCGGCACGCCGGAGTCGCTCCCTTTAGGCGCTCCCGCCGCGAACGTCGACAGGATGGTCTCCGATTCGACGGCCGCGACGCTCGCGGCGCTGTCGGTCACGATCAGCTTCCCCTTCTTCCTCTACGGCGCGTGGTACGCCATCGACACGGAGGTGATGACGTGGGACCGGCTGCTGTACCACCTGAAGTTCGTCGTCACGGGGCTGGTCCTGACGACCGTGCCGATGGTGCTGTGGATGATCCCGCGACTGATGGATCAGTTCGGCGGGCTCGCGGTCGTCCACGCGTTCCTCGGCCTGCAGGCGTACGCGCTGCTGATCCTCGCGCTGACGGGGATCGTCCGCATCTTCCAGGCCAAACGGCGGGCCGACCTCTACCGCAACCCCGATCCCGACGCCGACATCGGCGAACTCCACGAGAACATGGGCGCGTGGCGCCGCCGACTCCGGGTCGGCGTGTTCGGCTACCTGATCCTCTGGATCCTGGCGTACCTGGTCGGGATCTATCGGTACCTGATCGACTACGTGGTCTGAAAAACGAGCGTGCTAGCTCTCGAACGGCTCCTCGTCTCGGTGGTTGTCGGGGTTCTCCTGCTGTTCGGCGTCGGTCTCCCGGACCTGGCTGTCGGCGTCCTCCCGCCCGGCCTCGCGGTCCGGGTTCTCCTCCTCGACCTCCTCGGGCGCCGCCTGCTCGTCGTCGGCGGCGGTGTCCAGGTCGGTGTCCTCCTCGACGTCGATCCCGTGGTCGTCCTCACTCATACCTTCACGTTGCGGCGTTCGAGCAAAAACGGTGGTGGCCGCCCCCTCGATGCTCGTTGGCCCTACCACGCCTCGCCGCTGGCGAGATCGACCTCGCTGTCGCCTTTCTCCGAGGGACAGATGTCCGCCAGCACGCACTCCCCGCAGTCGGGGTTCCGGGCAGTGCAGACCGCGCGCCCGTGGTCGATCAGCAGGTGGGTGAACTGCTGCCAGTGCGCCTCGGGCACCACGTCGAGGAGGTCTTCCTCGATGGGTTCCGGGCGTTCCTCCTCGGTCAGCCCGAGCCGGCGGCTGATCCGCTGGACGTGCGTGTCGACGACGATCCCCTCGACCACGTCGTGGGCGTGCTGGAGCACGACGTTCGCGGTTTTCCGGCCGACGCCGGAGAGTTCGGTGAGTTCGTCCATCGTGTCCGGCACTTCGCCGTCGTGTTCCTCGACGAGCGTCTCGCCGATGCTGTGGAGGTAGCCCGCCTTGCTGTTGTGGAACGTGATGCCGTAGATGTCGTCGGCCAGTTCCGCCTCGTCGGCGTTCGCGAACGCCTCGGCGGAGCCGTACTTCTCGAACAGCTCTTCGGTCACCTCGTTCACGCGCTCGTCGGTACACTGCGCCGAGAGCACGACCGCGATCAGGAGCTCGAGTCGCGTCTCGAAGTTCAGCGAGATGGTGGAGTCGGGGTACTCGGCTTCGAGGCGGTCGATCACTTCGGCCGCCTGTTCGCGGCGTGGTTCGAGTGGGTCGCCCATACCCCGGCGTTTCGCTCGCCCGGGGTTGAACGGTTCGGTCGCGGGCGACGGTCGTCGACGTGCGCTACATCCCGGTGCCGGCGGTGAACTCGTAGCTGTACACCCAGTTGAGCAGCACGTACGTCAGCACACCCATCGACAGCGAGAGGATCCACGAGCCGGCGGCGACACGGCCGACGCGCTTGTGGGGCGTCTCCTCGCGGAGCTCCCGCGGCGAGTGGGTCAGCCCGAGCACCAGCGCATACAGCACGACCGGGACGGCGACGACCGAGAGGACGATGTGGACCGCGAGCATCAGCAGGTAGGCGTAGTAGACGGGGTCGGGCGCGCCGACGATCTCCTTCGTCCCGCCGCCGCCGATCTTCCAGAGGTAGAGCACGAGAAAGACCATGATGAGCCCGAACGCGCTCCCCATCGCCTTACGGTGGTTCTCGACCTCCCCCTCGCGGATCCACTTCCAGCCGAGCACGAGCAACAGCGTCGCCGTGGTGTTGATCCCGGCGATCGCGTGGGAGAACAGGTTCACCTGCGCGTTCGTGAGATCGGGGTAGACGGGGAGCGCGCCCGCGAACGTCCCGATGACCAGCGCGTAGCCCAGCACCGAGAGCACCGCGACGGTCTCCCGCGGGCGGTTCCGCGCGCGCGATCGGAGGGAGTCCAGCATACCCGGGAGCAAGATCCGGAACGCCAAGGCGGTTCGGGTTCCGGCCCGAGAAGTTTTGGTGGAAGGGAGTTAACTAACCAACATGTACGGCTGTGAGTTCTGTGCCATCGCCGACGGCGCCCGGGGCGCCCACGTCGTGTACGACGACGACCACACACTTGCTGTCCTCGACGACACCCCCACCAGGGAGGGGCACACGGTCGTACTCCCGAAAACCCACCGCGAGGAGCTGCTGGGGACGGACGAGGCGGGGAAATCGGTGTTCCGCGCGGTCGACGCCGTCGCCGGGGCGCTCCGGGAGACGCTCGACCCCGACGGGTTCAGCGTGTTCTACACCTCCGGCCCGCTGGTGGGATCGGTCCGCCACGCGTACGTCCACGTGGTGCCCCGCGACGATGGCGACGACGTCTCGCTCGCGCTCGGCCGGAACCAACTCGATCACGACGACGCCACCGACCTCGCCGCGCGGGTCCGGGACGCGAGTGAGTGACCTCGGGACGATACACCGATGTTTATCAGTGATGACGCGGAAGTGGTGAGTACGGGTGATGGCGACGCACCCGTCCTCGGTCGGACGGGCCGACTCCCGCCGCGACGGGGTGGCCCCCACGGCGCGGCGGACTGGCGCCACCGGCCCGCCCGACCACTCTCGCCGCGCGGTCCAGGACAGGCCGCACGGCGTTCCTTCGTCCCCGAGCGCTCGCTCCCCGCTCGGGGACGTTCTCACGCCGACGAGCGACGCGGTTCTTTCTCCCCAACGGCCGGCATCGACATCGATACCGAACTCTTCGTGGAGATCGCGATCAGATGACCTGACTTTCGAGTTGTCCGACGAGTGAGTGGTCCGAAGGACCCGGACGGTTGCCGGTTCACTCGCGCGAACGGACGTGAGCGCGAGGCCAAGGAAGGGGCGAAGCCCCTGACGCAGGCTTTTGTCGCCAGAAATCTCCGATTTCTGGCTGCCAACCGGAACGCTTTGCGTTCCGGTGATGTCGACGAGAGCGGAGCTCTCGTCTACCGACCAGAAGCCGCAGGCTTCTGGTGATGCTCGAGCTTTTGCCAGCGAGCGAGTGGAACGAGCGAGCGCAGCAAAAGGTCGGTTTAGATAACCCCGGTCGTCTCCGCCACGTCCCGCGCCGCCTTCTCGGTGATCCCGTCGCCGAGCACCGTGTAGCGGTCCCGGATCTCGTGGGCGGTCGTGAGCGCCTCCAGCAGTTCCTCCTCGCTCAGTCCCAAGTCCTCGGCCGTCGTCGGCGCGTCCAGGCTCTCCAGCGCGGTCCGGATGTCCTGCCAGAGCCCGTCGGGTCCGTCGTGGAGGTACGCGGTCATGATCGACCCCACGCCGACCTGATGGCCGTGGAGCGCACGGCCTGGCGCGATCCGGTCGAGCTGGTGGGAGAACAGATGCTCCGCGCCGGAGGCGGGGCGCGAGGAGCCGGCGATGGACATCGCGACGCCCGAGGAGACCAGCGCCTTCACGACGATCCACGCCGACTCCTCCAGCCCCGGCCGGATCAGGTCGGCGTTGTCGACCAGCATCTCCGCGGTCATCTGGGAGAGCGCGCCGCCGTACTCCGAGTACTCCACGCCCTTGAGCCGCTGGGCGAGCTGCCAGTCCGCGACCGCGGTGTAGTTCGAGATGATGTCCGCACAGCCGGCGGTCGTCAGCTCCCACGGCGCGTCAGCGATCACCTCGGTGTCGGCGACGACCGCCAGCGGCGGCTCGGCGGCGACGGAGTGGCGGGTGTCCCCCTCCGGGATCGACCCCCGGCCGGAGACGATGCCGTCGTGGCTCGCTGCGGTTGGGACGGAGACGAACCCGACGTCGAGCTCGTCGCTGGCCATCTTCGCGGTGTCGATGGGTTTGCCGCCGCCGAGGCCGACGAGGTAGCCCGCGTCGACCTCCCGGGCGGCGTCGATCACGTTCTGGACCTGGTCGAACCCCGCTTCCGCGACGATCACCGTCTCCGCGGTCGGGAGCTGCTCGCGGACCTGGTCACCGACGATCTCCTCGGGAGAGGGGCTGGTGACGATCAGCGGCGTCCCGGAGAGGTAGAGCTCCCCGACGGCGTCGCCGAGCTCGTCGAGCATCCCGTGGCCGATGAGCACGTTCCGTGGGAGCCGGATCCACGACGATTTGTCGAACATGCTCCGGTGGTCGAGTGCGCGGGTGAAAAGCGGTTCGTCAGTCGGCGCCGTCAGCCGAGAGTGCGCCAGGCTTCGAACAGGAAGCTGACGCCGAACCCGCCGAGCACGAGCGCGCTCACGGCCGCGACCGCGGGGGCGAACGAGTCCACCCGGCGGCCGGCCTGGACCAGCGCCGCCGGGAAGGAGACCAGCCAGAGGGTGACGCCGCCGAACAGTCCGACGATCAGCGCGGGGCTGCCCGTCTCGACGACGAACAGGCCGGCGAGCGCGTCGCCGACGTAGGGGAGCACCGCCAGCACGTCCAACCGGCCGGG